>JACJWC010000001.1 GCA_020637335.1 Acidobacteriota bacterium
TGAAATCGAACAAAAATGCCATAGCTCCAGTTTAAAAAATGTCCACTTATTGGGTATGCTGCCCAAAACGGAAGTATTTAGTTGGTTAAAACAGGCCTATCTCTCCATTTTTGTCGTCAAGGACACCCCGTTCTTAGCGACAGCATCGCCCAACAAAGTCTTTGATGCTTTTGCGGTCGGCGTCCCGATTATCCAAACCACTCAAGGCTGGATCAAAACCCTTCTCGACCAAGAGAAAGGCGGCATTACGATACAACCCTATGATGCAAACGCTTTGTTGGAAGCCTTGAAGCACTTAGAGGATAATCCGACATACTATGCACTTCTTAGCGAAAACAGCAAAAGGCTAGGGCAAACGCTTTTTAACCGGGACGAGTTGGCGAAGAGCTACCTGACCCTTTTGGAGAACATGCTTCCGCCTGCCCCATAAACAAAGGAGTGAATAACAAAGCAGCCATCGGTGCCAAGGTTCGCGTCCCGCTGTGGCACAGGTAAATTACCACCCAGATCCAGATTGCCCACACGGTTTTTGGCCAGGGAAAAGGAAACCGTTTGATGAGTGCATAAATACAAAAAACTATAGCGAGTAAACCCAGAAGTCCGTGCTCTGACAATAAGCGCAAAAACTCGACATGGCTCACTTCGGCACTTGATGCCAATTTTCGCAGGGCCTTCCCCCCGCCCGGTCCCACGCCCAGCAGCGGATGTTGCAAAAAAATTTGAATTTCAGCAACTGCATTTTGCCAACGAATAGAATCCGTGAAGTGAGTCATTCGGACCCAAATGCCCGACCCCAAAACAACTGAAACCAAAGCTCCAAATAATATCAGCACCAAAGCTTTTGACCGAAGGGAACCCTGCCACAACCCAAAAGCCACCAAAATACACACCCAAAATGGGCCCCGAGAAAAGGTAGCCACACAGAAAAATAAAAAAATTAGACCCAAAACAAGATATGGACGGGGTCGCTTTGCACGTGAATAGGCCAGGCCACATAACAAAAAACCCAAAGCGTAATGCCAGGCGACCTGGTTGGGTCCAAATCCGAAAGAGGCAAACTTCAAACGGTAAAACCAGATAAACAATTCTTGGGCATTCAAATTTCCTTGCCAATGGAGTAAGGCGTACAAGATCCCCATGGCACTTAAACCGAACATGGTAATTAGCGGGAGAAAAATTACATTTAAACAATTTAAAAAGGGTAGGTTTCCGGCTTTTGGCTTGTGTGGAAACAACCAAAGCCAGACAGAAAAAACGAAAAAGCCAAGCAACGCGAAGCGGACAGATTTAAAATCCGGCGCCAGTAAACACGATGGCAAAAGCATTAAAAACCCAAGCCAAACGTTATTATTGCGCCGGCCTGAATGGCGAATTAACCAAGCAACCGCAAAAATAAGGGCGCAATATTTGGACAACTCCCAGGGGAGTGACAACATGGACATGCGCCACAAAACCTCGGCGCCGAGGACATAACATAATCCGTAAAGAAACCAATTCGGATCGTGTTTTGTACAACCCAAAGTGAAAAATAGGGCAGGAGCAATAAGGCTCAACCCTAAACTTGAGGGCAATAAAAAGGCTACAACCCCTAGCACCAAATGCAGACCAATCCAAATCCAGGCGGTCTGGTTGAACAAGTCAGGTGGAGAGTTAGGCTGCATCAATCATCACCAAAATTCGAAAAAAGCTTTTAGGCCGGGCAGCGCCTGGCTAAAGGAATAGGATTGGCCCAATTCATGTGCCCGTTCCGCAGCTTTTTGTAATACATGCGGGTTCCGGGCCAATTGATCAAGAGCCGATTCCAATTGACCCTGGTCGTCATCCGGGGAAACCACCCACCCACATTCATGTGCCGTGATCAAATCGCCCACTTCTGAATCCCGGGGAACTAGGGCCAAAAGGGGACGACCAACCGCAAGAATTCCATAGATTTTGCAGGGAACCGCCAATCCCGCCAGACCTGATCGCAGAGAAACCACGCCCACCTGGCAACGCGCGAGATTATCAGCCAGCTGACCAATGGGTACAAAGTCACCAAAATGGATGTTATCCACTCCCAGTTCAGATACTAAGCTAAGCAGCATGGGCTTTTGGGATCCTGAACCGATGATTTCCAGGCTGTAATCACTCCGAGCTGCCACAGCACGAACCAGCGGTGCCAGATCGGACAACAAGCCCAAATTTCCCGAATACTGCAACCGAATCGGCGGTTCGATTTCCAAATTGGGTGACTCCTGGACCGGTATAATCGACCAAAGTGGCTGGTAAACCAGGCGCTCTGGAGCAATGCCCATCGACTCAAAATGGGCTTGCATGTCTTTACCGATAACCATAATTTGTTGGATGTTTTTTAGGAAAAACAAGTTGAGCCTGCGCCATAAACGCGCAAACCACCCGTTCTTTTTCAAATATCCGGTTTGTTCCAAAACCTCGGGATAAACATCCAAAACCCAATAACGCACCGGAACCCTACGCACCCGGCTAATCATCCCCAAGAGCCAAAGGTTAAATGGCGGATTGCTGGTAGCAACAATCAAATTTCCGGGGCGAAAAAACAAACGCACAAACGCAGAAAGGAAAAATAATATCTTTGACCATAGCCCATCGCTTGTCCCGCCCAATTGGATGATCTGCCAACCATCAATATGGATCTGGGAGCCGCTTCCGGTCATCAAGCGATAATGGTTGGCCTGATTCTGGGCGATTTCAGGTAAAAGTTGGCTCAGCAATTGGGCTGTTGAGTTTTGTCTTGGCGGCGCAGCCTGGCACACAAAAGTGACGATTCTACGCTTCAAAAAATCGACCTTCCCATTTCTAAACCCACCCGCTAATCGTCAGGTTCATTTGCACCCCAGCATACACTATCCTTTCTAACCAAAACACGGCCGTGAGAGAAAGGCTTAATGAATCAGTTCGGTGTCGGGGTGTTGGGCGTACCAGGCAAACCAAAATACGCGATGGCTAGGCAGGCGTTTCCACATCAATTTGGCCTGTTCATCTGCATAACCCTCGTCTTGCCAATGAAGCTGTTCTGGGCTCGGAACATCGACCTCAAGTGGCTGAAGCACTTCGCAAAAGCCATCTGAATCCATGCGAACCCATAACCGGCCCGAGCCGCGTTCAAGCCACAACCCTTTGCGCTTACGCAGGGCCTCAAGGGCAATAGCAACCGGTTCACCATCTGTACCCGCCTTGAAGACCAGCACTTCGGCCTTGTTGGGTAGACGTTGGTCTTTTTGCGCCACCTGGAACATCAGCTCATCGGTTGCGAAATAGGAACGATAGGCCGCACCTTCTGAATAGTCACGTTGATAACCCGTTTCAATATCCAAAACCGTTGTTTCTGGGAAGCGTGTTCGCCACACCGCCCAAGTCGTTGTGTAAACCGGGACATAGTCGAGTTCCACATCAAAAGCAGCCAGAGGACCCATAACCGGTTTTCCCTCCAAGGACGACCACAAACTACCCGTTTCATGGTCGAACATCAGTTTGTTGGAGCGATACAAAAGCCCACTGGTCCCGAAGGTCAGGGCGCGTCCGTGCACCACACTCAGATACGGAATCACCGTCCCACACAACGTACAGTAAACCACCGTCAGCGACTGGCCGCCCAACTGGTCCAGCGCCATCTCATGCCAGGCGAGAATGCGTTTGGGATAGGCGCGCGCTTGACCGTTGACCACAATCCCAAACACCAAATGCTCCCCTTTGAGGTAGGTTGCCTGCTCGGCGTTGAGGGTTTTGGGTTGCACCAAGGGTGGAATCCCATTGACCTTAACGCCGCCCCAATCCACTTCATCCAAGCGAATTCGCACCGGTCCTTCCCGCTCAAAGAACTGGCGCATGACGGGATCTATTTGTCCGTAAACAAAACCTTTAAATTGGCGGTATTCGGGATGTGGTTCGTAGGGCAGGCTCCACATCCAGGCGCGCCACCGATCCAAATCCTGGCCAAACCGATTTCCGGTTTTTTGGCTCAAGAATCGAATGACCCGTTCGCGGGCTCGGCTCTGGCGCGTTCTTTCCGCACCCTGCGTTTCGATCCAGGTATTGCTTTCCAAATCATAAAATGAGGAGCGCTCTTCCGAGGGCGCGGGAATTAAGCGAATTAAATCGATTAAAGGCGCAGTGTAGCCCGGCTGCCAATGTGCATCCAACACCGCCAATGCAGCCTTGGCCTTTTTCGGGTCCGCACTGATCGTATCCAAAAAATGCTGCACGGTCGGCAGGCTCGGCTGATCGAGATCTGGCTGTTGCAAAAAGACCCAGAAAATCATCAGCATATGCACGTCCTTTTTCGTTAAAGGACAGTGGTTCCCGGCAATCTATTCCAAATGGTTTTACTTTAGAATTTTAACTGGGCACCGATCGAATTCTGCAGCGCCTGCAGATTGGAAATGGCCTGCTCAGCGCGGGCAAAGATGCGGGTCAGGCGGGTCCGCTCGGATTCCACTTTATCGCTGGCTTTGTCGATTTCCCCATTGAGTCGGCGTTCTTCCGTGTTCAATGATTCTTTGCGGTTGCTGAAGACGCCGTTAAAACCTGTGTATTGGTTGATGCGGTCTTTAAATTGTGAACTGATGCCGGCACTGATCTGGATATCCACAGAAGCCACCGCTGCATCGGCTGTAAAGGTCAACCCATCGTAGGGCGTATCGCTGCCAAACGACAAAATGTTGCCGTTGCGGGTAAGGTTGTACGTTTGTCCGCCAATGGTGGCTGTGTCGTTGATCGTATCCAAATTAATGGCGCCAGAAAATGGGGTGATCGGAGAAGTCAACACCGAAATATTGGCATTGGACGATTTGGAACCACCGCCAAAGAGATTGACCACCTCATCAAAATGGTCCGTTAAGGCATCTTTTAATACAGTTGTATCAATCGATAATTTCCCGGTTTTCTGATCGGTTTTAAACCCAATTTGCGACAAGGCCGTAAAGCCGGTTTCGCCGCCTTCACGCTGGTTGATTTGGTCCACGTTGGAAACAAACCGGGTAGCGATTTTTTGCAGTTCACTTTTGATGTTGCGCAGGGAACTGTCCCCGCTGAAGCGACCACCGATTCCGCTCAGTTCGTTGATTTTGTCTAACGCAGAATTATAGGCATCGGCAAATTCCTGCAGGCCTTTGACAACATCATCATTGTTGACCGCAACCGACAGTGATTGAGTCACAGCCGATTCCTGTTTGAGTTGCAGCGTGACGCCAGATATCACGTCGTCTATTTTATTAGAAGTGCGTTTAATGTTGATGCCATCGACAGTGATATCGGCATCTTCACCAATTTGGGTGTTCGTCACCCCACTTGCCGCAAAGTTGGCTGAAGTGGAGAAGCCGGAATAGTTGGAAGAAACAGCTATGTTTTGATTGGCACCTGCCGTTTTGGACGTAACCGCCAACTGGAATTGGCCCGGAGTCACTTCAATCACATTGGCATTCAGTGCAGCACCGTGTTGATCGGTGATGGCCTGGCGCAAATCGGCGAGCGTACTGTTGGGATCTGTAAGGGTAACGCTATAGGAATTACCGCCATCAGTGTCGATGGTCAGGGTTCCAGCCCCAATAATTTCCGAGGCTGCGGCAACTTTACCGCCGACAGTCGCCGTACTTTGTTGCGCCAAATTATTGACAACAATGGAATAGTCGCCAACTTGTGCGTTGCTGTCGGCAGTCGCCGTAAAAATATCCGAGTCTGAGACCTGGGTGCTGCGTTTACCCAAAACATTTTGACCGAGCTTATCCGCTTTGTCCTTGAGCGAATTCAATACCCCTTTCAGATCGTCCAGAGAGGATCTTTTCAGGTTTAATGTACTCACTTTACTTTTCAGAGCGGAAACCTTTTGCTGCTTAACAGACAAAAGGGCATCGATGATTAGATTGGTATCTAATCCCGATGCCGCACCTGAAAAGTTAATCGGGGAAGCCACAGCTCACCTCAAACTTCGTCTGAAAAAATGAGTCCGGAGACATCCTGAAGGTTTTTAACCAAGTTCAGGAATTCTTCGGGCGGATACTGGCGAAGAACCTCGCCACTTTTCTTATCGACAATTTGGAAAAAATCTAAACCCGTTTCCTCATCTTTTCGGAAACGGACGTTGATGGACTGATCTGTTTGGCGATTGACCTGGGTGGCCAATTGCTCCAGATTTTGTTGATTGGTCGATGTGGATGTCTCCGGAACCGGCTCTTCCGCGGCAGGAAGAGCCTTGAGACCGGGATTGCCCAATTCCGGGTTTACCACGTTGAGCTTGGTTTCCTCGGAACGTGCGGCGTTTTTTTCAGACCCGACACGACCAGCAGAACTACTGGTCCGTTCAAGCACGGAATATGCCGTAGATTCTGAGGATTGGATAGCTCGGGTCAACATGGTTTCCTACCTTAAAGCCTGTTCAAGCTTATCCGAGCAAAGACAGAACGCTTTGCGCCGACAAGTTGGCTTGGGCCAGGGCTGAAACACCGGATTGGGAGAGAATTTGGAATTTGGTGAGGTTGACAACTTCGGTTGCGATATCGGCATCCCGAATTTGGCTTTCTGCCGCGGTAACGTTTTCTTTGGTGATCCCTAAAGAATTGACGATCGTATTTAAACGCGCTTCCGATGCACCCAAGTTACCCCGTGTACTGGAAATCCGTTCAATTGCAGTCAAAATGTTGCCCAATGCCGTGCTGGCATTGTTGGAAGTCGAAAGATCGTTGGTGTTAACACCCAGCGTTGTTGCAGACAGCGAAGAAACGGAAACAGACACAACCTGCGTTGCCGCTTCGCCGACACGGAAAGAGAAATTGCCACCAAACAGGGAAGCGCCGTCGTATTTGGTATCCGTGCCAATGGCGTTAATGGCATTGACGATTTGACTGAATTCCTGGTTCAGTGCGGCACGACCAGAAGAGGAGGTTTGACCAGAAGAGGCTTGCTCGGCCAATTCAGCAGCCCGGGTCAACAGGGATGTTGCTTCTTCCAGGTTTCCGTCGGCAATGGCGATAATACCAATACCGTCATTGGCGTTGCGTTGGGCTTGGGCCAGAACTTTGATGTCGGCCCGTAAGTTGTTGGAAATTTGCAGACCGGCGGCATCGTCGGCTGCTTTGTTAATCCGCAGTCCCGTGGACAGGCGGTTGATGGTGCTGGTCAATCCCTTTTGGGAAGCGGCCAGGTTGCGTTGTGCGTTTAAAGACGTAACGTTATTAAGAATAGAAGCCATGAGAATCCTCCATGATTATGTACCTCGCGATCCTTCGCGAGGAGAGCGTTCCAGCTCTACATGGCTCTACGGCAAATCGCCTAGAAATCTTAAAAAAATATTTTGAAGGCTAGTCAAGTTACTGTAAAAAAACAGCTTATATCTTAGGATTCCGTGTCGAATTCAGAAGCTCCGGGCGGTGGAGGCACCTTATATCCGGCCAATCCGGCTTTGCCCTTGTCCAATTGCCGCAATTTAGATTGGATACGTCCGCGCGCCACCATCAGCTGTTCCATGATCTGGCCACACAAGTCCTGTGTTTCGACCAAAAGCGCACGCCACTCCTCGGCGTCCTCGGCTTGGCGCCAAGCTTGAAAATCGGGATGGTTAATTTGATCCAAAACGGTGGTTATGGCTTGGCTGACCTGTTCCAAGTCCTCGGGCAATTCCGCACAATAGCCTCGTAGCGGCTGTAAGAATTGCTCTGACCACACTTCTCGATTCCGTATCATGCCTCATGCACCTTGCCTAAAAGATACCCTTGATTCACATTTTTGGCTACAATGCGGAAAAAGCGAGTAGACATGCCTGAAGCTTATACCTGCAAAGTCTGTGATTACGGCATGGACCACCCTGTCGATAGCTGCCCAATCTGCGGCGAACCTTTTTATTGGATGGTGGTGCCCAGGGTGCCACTCCACGAAGCCCAAATCATCGCTTTCCTGCAGACCATGGAAGACATCACACAAGGGGAAATCAGCCGCAACTTCTTGAACCATGGCAAACAGCTTTGGTTGCCCTATACCTTCTGGCAATTAGATCCGCATGGCGAAGTCTTAAATACCTTCCCTTGGATTTCGGAAATTCGTTTGGTCCAACACGAAAATCCCGAAAAACGCTCCTTTTTTGAGGAAAAGGACCCAGAGGAAGACGGCCGTTCCGAGTTTGATACCCAACCCCTGAAGGTCCGAAAACCCCTGCCCAAAGCCAGTCCCGAGCCGGCCATCGGACCACGTCACCTGCCGGCCAGCCAACGTCTTCGCGCACCTATTTCGGCACGTCACCCCAAACAGGCAGGGTTAGCCTGGGGTCGTATGTTTGCACCCTGCATGGTTGCCTTAATGCTGATTCTGTTGGCCCTCAGCTATTTCAATCTATTACATTACCGCAATGAAAACCAAATCAGGAGCCGCCCCAATGACCGCGCGATTTTGCCCTGACTGTGGCATTGAATGCCAGCACCAGGACACGCAATGCCCTGATTGTGCATTTCCTTTGGAATTGGAAATCCAGACCAGCCTGAACTGGCAGCGTTTTAAAGGCATAAATGTTCAAAAATGGAACCGCATTGCCCAACTTTTAATGAAAAACGGAATTGTGATTCAAAGTCGACCTGCCACCGATTGGGAAGACCAAAAATTTTGGTGGATTTTTCCTGGAGCTGGGCTTTTGGTCCTACTCTCCACCTTCCTGTTTGGACCGAGTTTAGCCAATTGGATCTGGCCCATTCGCGCCGACCAGGAAGTGCTTACACTGGACCAAAACCCGATTCGGGCCAAGATCCAGGATCCCAATCAGCCGGAAATCAATGATCCACCCGAAGAGCGATTACCCCCTGCTGCCCGCTCCGAACCACCCGTACCGGAAACAACCCAGGAGCCAGGGGATGATTTGAGCGAATTGACCCCACCTCTGACCGAATCCGATTTCGGACCGGCCATTTCATTAGAAGAGGCAGAATCCATCCTGGCAGACTGCGCCGGGCGGGTCAGATTGGAAGGCCAATCTTCATTCTGCGCCCTGGTCGGTACTCAAGGCGCCGTGCTTGCGCCAGCTAATTTATTGGTCAATGCCTTTAAACGCGAGAACAAACTGGTCTCAGATTCTGGATCTTTGGAAGAAAAGGCCGTGGTCTTGGTCCCGGCTATTAGCCTGAACGGTCGTCAAGTCGAAAGCAGTCAAATGCTGGCCCAGCGCGATTCGGTTCCCTTTGTCCTTTTGGAAACTGATCTGAACCTGCCCGCGACCATTCAAATCGAAGCCTTTCGCCCGTTGAGTATTGATGACCGCGTGTATTTCATTTCGGCTACCCAACCCATGCAAGTGGAGTCGGCCAAGGTCGTCAGCGATCGTTTTGATGCCTACTCCGGCCTGCGCCTGTTTCACTTATCCAGCAGTTTTGGCGACCGGCTGGACGGAAGCCCAGTCCTGACCGAACAAGGTAAACTGATCGGCTGTTTTATGACCTTTGACGATCAGGATTGTGTCGTTGTTCTCACCGACCTGGTCAACAAAATGCCCGAAGCCTATCCCTATCTACACGGCGATTGACAAACCCAGCGCGACGCCTATAATTTAAATAGGACCAAAATGGTCCTATATGGAGTATCCGGTGTTGCGTATTCCCAAATCTGTTGATTACGGTGTGCTCATCCTCCTCACTCTTTTTGAGAGCGAAGATCAGATGTTGAGCGCCAAGGAAATTGCTACTCGCTGTGGCGTGAGCTATCAACAGGTAGCTAAACTGCTGAAAATGCTCGTTAAAAATGCATTGGTTCATTCCAAGCAGGGCGCACAAGGCGGTTATTCGCTCAGCCCGGAAAAAGCCAATTTGAATCTTGAAGAAATTTATCAAGCCCTTGAGGGCCCCTTTTCCTTTGCCGAGTGTATGGACAAACATGTGGCCGGATCTAACGGCTGTAAAGTCGACCCTACCTGCCGGCTCAAACCCCACCTGGCAATCATTAACCAAGCCATTCAAAGTGTCTGTCGCAGCTTGACCTTAAAAGACATCAGCCGTTCCCGACATCGCAAACCCGAATTACCTTTTCCTCTTGGAGTCGCCTTATGAAATTTCCCGTTTACATGGACAATCACGCCACGACACCGATGGACCCCAGGGTCCTGGAAAAGATGCTGCCCTATTTCACGGAGCGCTTTGGCAATGCCGCCAGTCGGAACCACAAGTTTGGCTGGGAAGCGGAAGCAACGGTTGATCATTGCCGTGAGGTAATCGCTCAATCCATCGGGGCAGACCCCTCGGAAATCATTTTTACGTCGGGTGCCACAGAGAGCGACAACCTTGCCGTTCTTGGCACCGGTCGGATGTACAGCAAAAAAGGCAACCACATCATTACCGTGCAAACCGAGCATAAAGCCATTTTGGATAGTTGTGCGGCCTGGGAGCGCGAGGGCGGTAAAGTTACCTATCTGCCCGTCGACAGCCAAGGCATGATCGATTTAGACGACTTGCGCAAGGCAATCACTTCGGAAACCCTGTTGATATCGGTCATGATGGTGAACAACGAAATTGGTGTCATTCAACCGATTCGAGAAATTGGCGCCATCGCGCGCGCCCATGATGTTTTCTTTCACACCGATGCAACCCAAGGCGTAGGAAAACTACCGGTTAATGTGCAGGATATGAACATTGACTTGATGTCGTTTACCGCCCACAAAATTTACGGACCCAAAGGGATCGGCGCCTTGTATGTGCGCAAACGCAAACCGCGTGTTCGCCTGACACCCATTCTGTTTGGCGGCGGTCACGAGCGCGGCATGCGTTCTGGCACCTTGAACGTGCCCGGAATCGTTGGCCTGGCAGAGGCACTGCGCTTATCGGTGACCGAGATGGAGAGCGAACAGGCACGAATCGGCCAACTGCGCGACCGATTAGAGCAGGGTTTACGTGCCCAGCTCGATGAGATTTATCTAAATGGCCATCCCCAACATCGCTTGCCCGGCAACCTCAATTTGTCATTTGCCTATGTGGAAGGTGAAGGACTGATGATGGGAATCAATGATATTGCCGTCAGTTCCGGGTCTGCCTGCACTTCCGCATCGCTTGAGCCCTCTTATGTCTTGCGTGCCTTGGGCGTTGGTGATGAACTCGCCCATTCGAGCCTGCGCTTTGGTCTCGGCCGGTTTACCACGGAAGAGGAAGTGGACTACACCATTCAGCGCGTTTCCGAAGCCGTCAAAAAGTTACGAGATATGTCCCCGCTCTACGAGATGGCCAAAGAAGGCATCGACCTCAAGAGCATAAATTGGACAGCCCATTAAGGAGTAAAACATGGCATATAGCGATCGAGTAATCGACCATTACAACAATCCCCGCAACGTGGGGAGCCTGGACAAAAATGCAGAGGATGTCGGCACCGGGATCGTGGGTGCCCCAGAGTGCGGCGACGTCATGAAGCTACAGATCCGTGTCGAGGAAGACCGCATTGTAGATGCCAAATTCAAGACTTTTGGCTGTGGTTCGGCCATTGCCTCGTCCTCTTTGGCAACTGAAATGTTAAAAGGCAAGACCTTGGACGAGGCCTTTCAAATCAAGAATTCCCAATTGGTCGACGAATTGAGTTTGCCGCCGGTTAAGATTCACTGCTCTGTTTTGGCAGAAGATGCGATCAAAGCAGCGATAACCGATTTCCGCAAAAAGAAGGGCTAGGAATGATCCAAATAACCGAAAAAGCCACCGAAGAGTTCAAACGCATTATGCGGGAAGAGAACGATGGCGATGCGCACGGCATTCGAATCGGAATCAAGGGTGGAGGCTGCTCCGGCTTCTCCTATGTGATGCAATTCGAAAAAGAGGCGCGCGAATTTGATCGGGTTTTTCAGGCAGATGACGTGCCCATCTTTATCGATGCCAAATCGTTGGTTTACCTGTCCGGCATCGAAATCGATTACGAAACGGATCTCTTGAACCGCGGCTTCAAATTCAACAATCCCAATGCCGTGAAGTCTTGCGGCTGTGGGACCTCCTTTGCCGTTTAAGGTAGTCCATGACCCTAACCGCTGAGCAGGACCCATTCGCCTATTTTGGTCTACCCGCCACAATCCGCCTAGATCGTGCGGCCCTCGACCGGGCCTACACTCAAAAAATGCGGGCCATCCACCCGGATGTTGTGGCCCAGGACCAAAAAGCCGAGGCCGAAATAGAGGCTGCTTCCTGTCACCGCGCCTACCAACAACTGAGCGGATTCAGAAGTCGCGCCGAGGTTATATTGCGTCTCCGCGGTGAATTCAGCGCGGGCAAGCAGGTGCCTCCTGGATTTTTGGAGGAGATTTTTTCGATCAACGAACGCCTGGAGGAAGGCGAGGATCTGCTTGCAGAAGCAGAAACTCGAGTGATCGCCCGGCGCCGATCGATTGAATCGTTACTGGAGCAAAATGCACCGCTTTCCGAGGTACGGGCCTTGCTCAACGCCTATATCTACGAAGAAAATCTTTATAAACAATGCGAGAGCAAGGAAGAGGACTGAACAGCATGCAAGATCAGGCAATTGGCATCGACTTGGGTACAACCCACTCCTTAGCAGCCATTTTTCGCAATGATGGCGCTGAATTGGTGGACCCCAACCAGCCGTTGGTGCCATCAGTCGTCTATTTCCCAGCCAATGGGACACCTATTGCGGGACGCGAAGCTGTCCTTCATGCCCAAGACCACCCGGAACGAACGCTGTTCTCGATTAAGCGCCTGATGGGAAAAGGACCCCAGGACCTCAGCCTGACTGAACAAAACTATCCCTTCCATTTGATTGCCCATCAAGGCTTATGGACCGCACAACTCGATACGGATCATTTTGTCAGTCCGCCAGAAGTTTCGGCCCACATCCTGCGCGAGATCCTAAATCAATGCGAAGCCAAATTAGGCTACCGTCCAAGCCGGGCCGTAATTACAGTTCCCGCCTACTTCAACGACAAACAAAGATCTGCGACCAAACAAGCAGCCGAAATGTTGGGCTTGCGTGTCATCCGCATGATTAACGAGCCAACGGCTGCAGCCTTGGCCTACGGCATGGGCCATCTTCAAAAGGGTACAGTCGCAGTATACGATTTGGGTGGGGGGACCTTTGATTTAACCCTGCTCTCCATTACCGATGGCGTGTTTCGGGTATTGGCCACCCATGGCGACACGCTACTTGGTGGTGATGATTTTGATGATGTGCTCATGCACCAATGCCTTGCTGAATGGCAAATCGAAACCCATCAGGTGAGTGCTCAAGAAAAACATCACTTGCGCCAAAACATCAAAAGGGCCCGCGAGTCGCTTAGCCAAACCGATCAAGTTGAATTGGTTGTGAGCCTTGGGGGTTTACCCAAGAAACACCTCATAACCCGCAAGGCATTTGACGATCTTATCGACCCATTGATTCAAAAAACCCTGAAGGCCACCCGCAAAGCCCTGCGCGATGCGCAACTAACCGCTGGCGATATCGAACACGTCGTTTTGGTGGGCGGGACCACACGGACCCCTTTGGTTATCCAACGCGTCGGGTCCTTTTTTGGGCTGAAACCCCGGGTGGACCTGAACCCTGATCACGTGGTCGCTTTGGGTGCTGCCATCCAAGCAGCCCTTCTCGACCAACAGACCCAAGATATGCTGCTCATGGATGTGACCCCGCTATCCTTAGGCATCGAAACCATGGGCGGGGCGGTCAACAAGGTCATTATGCGCAATGCCCCCATTCCGGCCCGGGCAACCGAGCAGTTCACCACATATATGGATAACCAGACGGGCATGGATTTTCACATCGTCCAAGGCGAACGCGAGTTAGCAGAAGACAATATTTCCCTAGCGCGCTTCAAACTGAGTGGTATCCCACCCATGCCAGCGGGGCTCGCGCTGGTCAACGTCCGTTTCCAACTCGATGCAGATGGAATTTTAACCGTTGAAGCCGAAGAACAACGCAGTGGTCAACGGGCCGCCATAGAGGTCGTACCGGGTCATGGCCTGGACATGGATTCGGTGCGGCAACGGGTGCTGGACTCAATTGAGCATGCCCAGGAAGATATCGAAAGTATCCGCATCATTACGGCACGCACCAAAGCACAAACCCTGGTGCTCGCAACCAAACGCGCCCTGGCCCAAAGTCAATCCCTTTCACCAGAGGAACGCGAAACCATTTCAAGTGCCGTCAGAGCCGCAGAGGACGTCATTGAGAGCAAAGATGTCGCAGCCATTGAGTCCGCTTCTGAAAAACTTAATCAGGCAACGCAGTCCCTGGCTGAGCAGCTTTTGGAGCGCGCATTCACAGAATCGGTACGCGGGAAAACTGTGAGCGAACTCTAATTTCCCGCTTTTGTGGATTTGAAACAGTTCAATTAAGCTAACATAAGGACTGCATTACCTTCCTGGATGGTTTTATGATCCTTTACCCATCAGCGGAGACACGCACCCATTTCAAAAACCCTCCTTGGACTACCCTGGTGGTTTGCCTCGTGCTGGGCGCTCTGTTTATCTCTGTTTATGCGCCGCGCAGAGCGCAGTACCAGGAAAAAAAACGGTTGGTTCGCCAACTGCTCGTTCAGGCATTGGACGAAGAAGTTTCAGAAGGTCGATTACGCCACGACTTAGCCTTGCGCGCCCAAGAGGATCCCGCTTATCTCAACGCTGACCCTGAACTCAAGCAAGCGCTCAGCCTCACCACTTTGAAAAAATTGGAAGCATGGACCCAAACTCAAAACCCTCAAGACAGCATGGTCGGCGATAACCTTGGCGAAAAGGTGTTTTTTAGTTTGGTTCCCAACAATGCCGCCCTCCTAATCACCATAATATTAGGCCTGATCCTGTTTGGTTATATGCTTGAGCACATTTATTCTTCATTTGTCGTCGGACTGGTGTATCTACTCAGTATCGTGGGGATTCAATATTTAGATTGGGTTTTGCCGACAGACTATCAACCGCATCCCGCATTAAATTGGGCGAACTGGAGTCTGGCGATTGTAACGATGACGTTTTTAATGGCTCCGCTCGGCGCCATCACCTTGACCTTAAAAACCTGGATCGGTCGTATCACCAACATTGAAATTAAGGTCCCTACCGCCGTCCTTTATCTGGTCTTTATTGCTTCCTTTTTGATCATTAATTTCAAATTCTCGTCGCAAGATGAATACAGCTTGAAGTCTCTTGCAGGGTCCCTGGTGATTAGCTTTTCGCTACTGCTTTTGCTTTGGAAGGCACCAACGCGCAGCAAAATAATTCAGAACCAGGGACGAACCAGCGACAGTGAATTGGCCAGCATCGAACTGTTGTTTAAGGAAGACCATGATGAAAAGGCATTAGCCAAAATTGAAGAGCTATTGAGAAACGACCTCAGCTCGGATCAGCTGCTGCGCGTTGCCGATATGGCCTGGCAACACAACGCAAGTGAAATGGCCAACCGAACCTACAATTTAGGCTTTCGCAACATGATTACCGAGAATCAGAATCTGACGGAGATCCTGCCAATTTTTGAGAAATTGGTGGTCCGAGGTGTTCCTTTCCCCCTCTCCATCATGCGATCCACATTGGAAAAGGCCCTTGCCAACAACCATGTTTCGCTGGTCCGTCGGCTATTGCCTTATTACCAAAAACAAGAGCAAGTCAGCAGGGAAGCGCTTCTCGACATTTACGAAAAACTACACGCTAAACTCGCCACACCGGGAAAAGAAGATGAAACCGGGCTTCAGGAACTCTTAAGTTGGTCTGAAGAGGATCCCGTCTTTTCACCTCTCCATCATAAGATCATGATGTATTTCAGTTCCAAGGCCGAAGGTCAAACCGGTTTTCTGGAGAGTTATTCTGCATTGAACCGGATCGATCACCATGTTGATATACAGATCAAAGGCATTGAGACCACCCATGTATCCGTAGTTTTGCCCAACGGTCAGGCACAAAATGTACCGTGGTCAGCAGCCATGGGTTTAATGGGCGGCCATGTCCTCACCCCAGAACGGGGTTATCGAGGTTGTTTCTTCCTAAAAAATAAACGCAAAATCTTCGCTTGCCATTTTCGGCCCAAAGATGTGGATTTAACGCGCAATGGCGCCGCAATTACCTTCGAAGATTTTTACGTGTGGTTCCGGCAGGAAGCACCCGAAGACATTCCGGTTATTGAGTTCGATCAGTTCAAGGATTTCAACGACGAATCCGCTTACATGGATGAAGTGGAAAAGTTTCTGGTCCAAACTCAACCGATTATTGATGGCGGTCGCATTTTATGATGCCCTTCTTGCTCCTGATTTTCCTGCAAACACCCCAAGTAAAAACCACCCTCTTCTTTGTACGACATGCGGAGAAGGTTCAGGATGGCAGCCAAGATCCCGCTTTAAGTGAGATCGGTCAAAAGCGGGTTCAGCGCTTGGTCCACTTTTTTTCTAAAGTACCGCTGACAGAGGTCATCAGTACACCCACTTTGCGCACGCAATCGACGGCCCAGCCTATAGCTGAATCGCATCAATTAGACCTGACGTTGGTTGATATTGGCGATTTTTCTAATTTATTAGCCACGCTACCGCAAAAAGGTGGGACTTATTTGATTGTCGGCCACTCCAACACACTACCCGCCTGGATTGAAGCTTTGGGCTGTAGCTGTGAACCCATTGACGATCAGGATTACGACAATCTCTTCTTGATTTCTCTCGACCCCAGTGGCTGCAGCTCGCTTAGATTTCAGATCGAGGGCCCTGCCAAGCTGTGAAACGACATCGGTTCTTGCCTCTTTTTGTTTTGGTTCTGCTTAGCCATCTCGCGGGTGTTGGCTATTGGCTTTGGGACAATTATCGAAAATTGCATACCCCAAAGATTCAAAAAGAACGCATTATCAAAATTCGACCGGGCGCTGGGCTTTCTGAGGTACTTACCGAGTTGGAACGGCTAAAAATTTTGCCCAACCCGCTGTTTACCCGATTGTATTTGCGTGTCGCGTTTCCGGACCTGGTATTGAAACGCGGAACGTATGAGATTCCGGAGCGCGCCAGCGGCTGGGATGTATTGAACTTGATCCATCAAGGTCACGTTCTACAAAAGGCCGTCACCTTGCCTGAAGGTCTGGACAAATGGGAAACGGCGGCATTATTGGGGACAACGGATTGGGGAGATGAAGCGGCTTTTTTAGCCCTTATCAACAATCCAGAGCCCATTCGCGACCTGGACCCAAACGCGACAGATTTGGAAGGTTACCTGTTTCCCGAGACTTACTACTTCGAAGAGTCTGCCACGCCCAAGGACATCATTTCCCATATGATCACCCTGTTCCGCAAGAGAACAAAAGCCTACAAAAACGACCTGGACCAATCGGGTTTGAGTCTTCGCCAGTGGGTAACCTTGGCTTCCTTAATTGAGAAAGAGACCGCCATCAACAGTGAACGATTTGCCATTTCCGGTGTATTCCATCGCCGCCTGGAACGCCATATGCTGTTGCAATGCGATCCAACCATCATCTATGCGCTTAAACTAGATAACCAATACCGCGGAAAAATTTACCAAAGTCAGATCAAATACCCTCATCCTTACAACACCTATGTTTATTCCGGATTGCCGCCCGGCCCCATTGCGTCTCCCAGCCTAAGCTGCCTGGCAGCGGCCCTGAAACCCGAAAGCCACGACTACCTCTATTTCGTGGCCAAAAACGATGGCAGTCATCATTTCTCTAAAACATTGGCCGAGCACAACCGGGCCGTGCAGAAGTACCGGCGATGAAGGTTCAACTGCTTTGTGGAAAAGCCGCTTTAAACTTCTTAACCAGTAACATGCCTGCCCATGAAGGCCTGTACTTGGCCACCGTTCTCGACGGAAAAGCGGGCAAGGTCCTTCTGCATTTTGCAGATCAGAGTCAGAACCAAATCTTCGAAATGTTAGCCGATCTCAAGGGAAGGTTCCCCAACCAATGGGCACAACTTACAGAATTCGAACCAGATCCTGAATGAGCGCAGAACCGGTTTCTTTAGGACCCGCGCCCGGACCCTGCAAATAGACCGAACCCAAATCTTCGGTTTCGACAAGGATGCCATTGGTCGCGCCAGATATTTGGGATAAGGGGTGATTGATATCAAATGCCTGGGGCAGGATACGGACTCCTTCTGGTCGAATGTCAGCTATCAATTTGATCCGAGACCCCAACTGTTTCGCCTGTTGGACCTGGACCATGGGATAGTTGCGTATGCCCTTGCATTGTGCTTTATCGCTTTCCAAATCCCGATCAAAGGCAATTCGGTAGAGAATTAGGGCTTTGGCCAGGGTGTCCAACCCGTCAATATCAGCAGAGGGGTCGGGTTCGGCATATCCGCGCTTCTGCGCTTCGGCCAGGGCCTGATCAAACGGTTGGCCTAAGCCCATCTGGTCCAAGATGAAATTGCAGGTGCCGTTCATAACACCTAAGATCTTTTTGACCCCATTGGCTTTCAGGGTTTCGAGCACTTGGACACACGGTGTGCCGGCCATGACCGTCGCTTCGAATCCCAAATGCAGGCCTTTTTCAGCAGCCAAACCTTTTAATTCAGAATAGTGCCGGGCCACAGGGCCCTTATTGGCACTGAGCACGTGGATACCGCGGTTTAGCGCCGTTATGCAATGTTGATAGGCGACCTGAGGATTGGAAAGGTCGGTGGGACTGACCTCCACAACCGCATTCAGGTTAGCATTGTGTAAAAATTGATCCGAATCCCAATTTTGCTCGTATGATTGGAAAAGCGGCCGATTCCCCGGCCAGGCACCAACGTCAGCAAGGTTCAGGCCTTGCTCGGAATAGATACAACCTTTGCTACGTGTGGAAATCCCCACAAGAAGTATCTTGGTTGCATATTGTTCCTGAATCCAATGAAGACGGTTGCGCAAAACCTGCACAAACCCTTTGCCCACAAATCCAAACCCAATTAAACCAACCCGAAACTCCTTGGTCATAAGGCCTCCAAAAAAGTGCCCAAGCTTAACACAAATTAGTTCTACCGCCGGTCATCCGTGCACGTAAACAAGTAGCGATATCAGGAGAAGAATCATGCGTTCCCCTCACATTCGGTCACCGCGTCTGACGTTTAAATCCCCCGTTTTGGTACACATAGGCGAGGGCCACGAAGCTCACATGACCAATTTGAGCCTGGAGGGCTGTCGGCTCCTATCTCAGGATTGGTTTGCTGTATCGCCTTCCAACCTCAAGCTACGGCTTCAGTTACCCTACAGCAGTGCAACCCTGGTTCAGGGTCAGGTGACAAACGCCCACATGGTGAATGACCCAAAATTGGGTCGCGTATATCAGCTGGGCATTCAATTTGATCAAACCGACCCGCGTTTCCACGAGTTTGAAACGTGGTTGATTCGAGCCGCACGCGCTCAAAAGGAACACCGACTGCGTATTTTTGAAAGTCAGGACGATGTTCAAGCCGCAGCGCTGCTCATGCAAATCAGACTAAAAAATGCCCTTGAAGCGGAGGAAAAAAGGCGATAATGGACTGCCTCTAAATCATTGCTTCTGGCATGGTCCCATGAATGAACCTTTCCACCCGGAAACCACGGCACAGTTACTTTTTCGCATTCGCACAGGCGACACCAACGCGCAGGAACAGCTGATCCAGCGTTTTCTGCCCAAACTCCAATACTGGGCGCACGGTCGTTTGCCGGCCCACGCCAAGGACCTACAGGAAACAGACGACCTTGTCCAAAACACGCTGATCCGCGCCTTGGGCCGCATCCATGAGTTTGAGTCGCGTGGGGAAGGTGCCTTCCTGGCTTATCTTCGCCAAATCATGATGAATTTGGTGCGCGATGAAGTATCCAAAAAAAGGCCGGTCCGGGTTGAAGAGATACCGGAAATTGCAGATCCCTCTCCGGGCCCTTCGAAAATGGTGTTATCGGCCGAACAACGCGAACGTTATGAACAAGGATTAAAAAAACTGAGTGAGGAACAGAGCCAGGCCCTGATCATGCGGTTAGAGTTCGGATACAGTTATGCCGAAATTGCTCAAGCCTTTGAGAAGCCTTCTGCAGATGCGGCGCGCATGATGGTGGGTCGCGCGATCCAGGCTCTGGCACGTGCCATGTCATGACCACCGATCCG
The DNA here is from genome assembly GCA_020637335.1 of Acidobacteriota bacterium. Taxonomy (GTDB): domain Bacteria; phylum Acidobacteriota; class Holophagae; order Acanthopleuribacterales; family Acanthopleuribacteraceae; genus JACJWC01. Next base: position 19,999 of record JACJWC010000001.1, read on the forward strand.
GATACAGACTCTTCAACCCCTTCAGCGGAACCCCTTGCCCAGGCCATCGCAGATCATGTGCCGATCGATTGGCAAGAGGCAACTGCTGGACCAGACCCCGATCGGTTCCATCAGAACTTGCTCATTATTGAGGCGATCGCAGAAGAGTTCCGGGACCTGGAACCACCGCTCGCCCAGGAACCTTCTCTTTTGCCGTCCCTGTTCCAGTGGGGTCATCTGGAAATACGCGAAAAGATTGGGGAAGGCGGTTATGGTGAGGTCTTTCGCGCCTGGGATCAGGTTCTTCATCGCGAGGTAGCCCTGAAACTGTGTCGCAGCGATCGGCTCCAGCTAGCTGGCCACCGCTCCTATCTGGAAGAGGCCCGGAGATTAGCGCGTGTTCGCCACCCACACGTCCTGGCCATTCACGGTGCCGATATTCGCGATAACCGGGTAGGCTTATGGTGTGACTTACTGGAAGGCCAAACCCTGTCCAAATACCAGGAACACAACGGCCCACTGACGTTGGGGGAGCTATTAACCTTAACCGAACAGCTCGCTTCCGCCATGATGGCCGTTCATCAAGCGGGCATGGTTCATGGGGACATTAAGGCGGCAAACCTATTTCGCAAACCGGATGGCAAGCTCATCCTTATGGATTTTGGGGCGGTCACCGAACCGAGTAAAAGTTCCAGTCATCAGGCTGTTGTTGGTACCCCCCTTTACATGGCGCCGGAACTACTGGAAGAAGGTCAGCCAACACCCCAATCCGACTGTTTTTCAGCTGGGGTTTTGCTCTACAAGTTGGCCACCAATAGTTTTCCCTACACAGGCAAAAACCTGCTGGAGTTAATCGGCAACATCAACCGTGCTATCGTGCCGCAAGTGGTCTCCTTGCGACCCGATTTGCCCAAAGCCTTTAGCCAGCTGGTGCTTGACCTGCTCGACCGAGATCCCCAAAAACGGCCCGATGCCCAAGCACTGCTCCAACGTATTCGTTGGATCCAAAACGCGCCGCGACGCGCGCGAAAACGGCGCATCCAAATCGCAATTTTTTCCAGTATCAGCCTGGTCGCCCTGATCTTTGGCCTAATGAGCTGGCGCTTGGCCACTGAGGTAACAAGGGTCAAACAAGAACGCCAAAAAGCCCAAAACCTTGCCCTGTTCATGACCGATCTTTTTGATGCCGCCAAACCCGCAGCCACTCTTGGCCGAGAGGTTTCCTTACGCGAAGCTGTTGATATGGGCATCTCCAGTTTGAGAATCGATAACCCCTTAAATGCCGACATAAAAGCCGACCTGCAATGGGTGCTGGGCAATGTGAAACAGAACTTGGGCGACCTTAAACAAGCCCAGACCCTTTTGGAGGATGCCTATCACAATGCCGAATTGAGTTATGGTCCAAACCACCCAACAACCTTGGGCATTCTGGGAACACGCGTCTCAAATTTGGTTTCCTTAGGTCATTTCCCCGAGGCGGAATCGCTGGCCAAAGAGCTTTTGCAGCGGACTGATTCCACTCATCAACCACTGGAGAAACTCAAAGCCTTAAACCGCTTCTCGGAAGCGCTATTTTTTGCCCATCAATACGAATCGGCTTTGGAAAAGTGCCAAATAGCCTTGGATTTGGTGCCTGCCGTTCCCAATTTGGGGTCCGAAGAATACGCAGAATTATTGGACCGCGTGGGCAATATTTATCGCCTGCTCAACCAAATGGACAAAGCGGAGCAGTATTTGCGCCAAGGCTTGGAACTGCGCCTGAATGCCCTGCCCGCCAACCACCCTCAACTCGCGCTGTCCTATGAATCGCTGTCCGAACTGCTGGAAACCAAAGGGCAGTTAAACTTAGCCATTCCCTATGCAGAAAAAACCCTGGCAATTTACAGCCAAGTGCTGCCCGCGCTCCATCCCAATCGTGCGGTGGCACATGATGACCTGGGTCGGCTTTATCAGGCAACAGGCCAATGGGACAAGGCTAGAGAAAATTTCGAAGCAGCCCTGAGGTTGACTGAAAACATTTTCCCTGCGGATCATCCGCGTCTGGCCGTTCACCTCAATAATTACGCCAACCATTTCCTGGATATGGGCTTACCGGAACAAGCGTTAAGCCTTTTGGCTCGGGTGGGTCCAATCCTGGCCACCAATTATGGAGAATCCTCCTCTACCTATGCCGAATTTGAGGTTGGTGTTGGGAATGCGCACCTACTCCTCGGCAATCTGGATTTGGCCGAACGCTATTATCGATCGGCCCTTGCCAAGGTTCAGGGTCCGGACGGATCGTGGAGTCGAACCATCGTGAACAATAATTTGGGTGAGTTATTTGGGCGAAAAGGCGATTTTAAGGCCAGTGAAGAATTCTTCGAGGCCGCTTTAACCGAATGTGGTGAAGAACCTATGTTGGCGGCATTAGTCAGAGTGTATCGAGCAGAGGAACGCAATTTGGCAGGACAGTGCGAGGCTGCGGCCCAGGATTTGGATCAAGCGGAACCCATCATTGTGGATCAGTTCGGACAAGGCGGCTTGGAATACCTGAAATGCCGTGCCAATCGCGCATTCCTGATGAAGTGTCAGGGTAGAAGGGAACAGGCTTTAATAGCATGGCAGGACTTGGAGCCCGCAATGCAAAAAGCCTTTGGATGGCCTGAGCATCCCGAATTACGCAAATGGCAGGCGCGCTTTCAGCCTTAAGGCGATTCGGGTTGGTTTCCGGTTTGTTGCTGGTAAGAAGTGACTTCCTCATGGATGACCACCAGCTCAACGCCAGAGTGGGCCAAAATCATTCGACTGTCCTGACCGGCATGGTAACGTCGCCAAGCTACCACCCTGCGGATCCCGACGGAGGCAATTAACATGGCGCAGGTCCGACAAGGTTCCATGCTGCAATACAGGGTTGCACCCTGAACCGCAATCCCATGGCGCGCAGCCTGACAAATGGCATTTTGCTCTGCGTGGATGGTACGCACACAATGGGTCCGTACCGTTCCATCCTCGTCCAGCATCTGTTTGAATAGATGACCGTCTTCATCACAGTGTGGGTGTCCGGGCGGCGAACCCACATACCCTGTCGCCACAATCTGGCGATCTTTGACAATTAAACTGCCCGAACGACCGCGGTCGCAGGTAGCCCGTTTGGCCACAGCATCGACCAAACCCAAAAAGTATTCATCCCAGGAGGGTCGGGTGTTAGTCATGCCAATCCTCTTTTCGGCGCATTTTTTTGAGATCTGAACGCTTGCGTTTGGCTTCCAATCGTTGCGCCCGGGCTTGGTCGCTGGGTTGGGTAACCCGTCTCTTTTTGGGTGGATGCATGCATTGCTTCAATTTGAGGACCAAGCGTAAACGTGCGTCAATGCGGTTTTGTTCCTGGGAACGAAAGCGCCGGGCGACAATGAGCCACTCTCCCGCTTCATTAATTTGGCGGTGTTCTTTGGCGCGAAAACGGGCTTCCCAATCGTCTGGTAAACCGGATAGGGCTAAATCAAATCGCAATTGCACGGCCGTTGCCACCTTATTGACATTCTGGCCCCCAGGCCCGGAGGCATGAATGAATTTTTCGGTTAATGCCGCCTCTGGTACGGTGTAATGTTCTGAAACTTCAAGCATTATTGCCTCCTGAAAACAACGCATAAATTGCCACCTCGGGCAATTGTTCGCGAACGATTCGCTCCATCTCACTTACAAAGCCGCGACTGGCCAAAACGACCAAGTCCGGATTGAGCCGAGCCAGGTCCTGGGGCGGATGGACAGGAATTCCGCCCAGCTCGGATAGGTGCCGCGCGAGATGGGTATCAACAACCGCAACTGGTTGAAATCCACCATAACGGCGCGCAATATCAAATAAACGCCCACCACCAAAAGAGACGCAACGCTGGTGGGTCGGCATGGCTGCCACCCGCGCCCGCAGGGTTCGGCGATTATCCGAGAGGTTCTGGGCATATGAAGCAAACAGATCTTTTTCAGGACCAGGGGATTTTTCGTAAACCTGGCGGGGGCCTTTGCTCACCAATACACTTAAATTCTCCTGCAGCGGATCCGCAAACCAATGCTCAATCTGCCAGCCCGTTCTGCCCAAAAGCTGTATCAAGCTTGATTTGGAAAAGTGGTAGCGGTGTTTATCGATGAAAAACTCTTCATACACATCGGGTCGTTGGATAAAAGCGAGATCCGGTACCTCAATAAAAAGCAGACCGTCGGGTTTTAAGGCCTCGTGCAGCTGGCATAAGACGCTACTCGGATGTTCCAAATGCTCTAAGGTGTGACTGCAATACATAAAATCATAGGTGTGCTTGGCCAATGCGAGGTTTTCGATACGGTCCCACCACAGGTTGCGCAGGTTCAAATCCTGGAGAGCTGGTTTTAAGCGGGTATCGGGTTCAATGGCATCAATCAGGGTGTGCGGGAATTGTTTGAGCAGGCTGCGCACAAAGGCGCCGCGATTGGTTCCCACCTCCAAAACGGAATTGGGCTGAATAAGCGGCTTGAGCCAAGTCAGGTGTTGGGCGACCCGCAACCCTTTGCCAATCCTGATGTTACCCCAATTGGCATCCCCACTTATCGCCACGGTTTTTTCGGGTTGGCGAAAACGCGGTAAACTCTGGCACAGACCACATTCGCGACATACGTAAATGCGTTGGTCCGTTTGTCCAGGCTGGTAAACGGGCGCTAATCGTTGCGAATCGCAAAGATCACAGCGGTCCATCAGTTGGATCCTTTGGCAATGAGGCAACGACCAAAGTTAAATCGTCACTTTGTTGGCCATGGCTGAGGAACTTCAACACATCTTGTAAGATGAGGTCGCGTAAAACCTTGGCCGGTTGATTAACGTGTTCGACGACTAATTTCTGTAAACGATCCACCCCATACAATTCATTCTCAAAACTCATTTCATCAAGGCCGTCGGTATAGAGAATGATTTTATCCTCAGGCTCCAGGTCGAATTCAGCGACCTTTAAAATGCGCGAAAAGACGGGGTTTAAGGCCAGGCCAAGCGCCATGCCCGGTGGTTGCAAGGACACGGAATGTCCGTCTGCTTTAACGTGCAAAGCAGGGCTGTGTCCAGCACGCGCCAACGCACCGCGTTTTTTGATAGGATCAATCAACAAGTAAGCTGCGCTGATAAAAACCTTGGCCTTAAGCGCTGGGGTAATTATCTCGTTAACGTTTTGCATCAATTCGAGTGGATGATCCCAGAACTTGCGCAAAGCAATTAGAACCCCTTTTAATTCAGCCATGTAGAACGCCGCACTGGTGCCTTTGCCACTCACATCGGCAATAAACAAACCAATATTGCCCTGTTCCGTCAGCATCACGTCGTAGTAATCGCCGCCGACATCTCGGGCCGGAATACACACAGCCGTAATTTGCTCGCGAAAAGAAAATTTTTCGGGATCGGGCAGCAGGCTCATCTGGATTTCGCGTGCGATACGCAGTTCCTCCTGATACTTTTCCTTTTCGCGAACCTGATCCAACAAAAAAGAAATGTTCCCAACCATGTGGTTGAAGGAGTCTGCCATAGCACCGAGCTGATCTTGGCCGAGGTGGGGCAGCCGGTAATCGAAATCGCCTTCTGCAACCTTTTCATGGCCCGTAGCCAGGCTGTTGAGCGATCGGGTTATGTAGCTGACCAGGTAAATGCCAAAAATAAAGGCGGACAGCTGAGCGACAAGCAAGAGCAACGTCACACCAAAAATGAAATAAAACTGAATTTCTTTTTCGCCTTCCCCAAAAAAATGCACGTCTTTGCTGCTCCAGCGCGAAAGCAGGGTATCGGGCGCAATATTGAACTGGATTTGGGCAGCCGGCTGATAGCTGCCTTTCTCCCAATCCATGGCCAAAAATTCCCACTGGCTTCGGAACGGTTTAAACAGAAGACGGAAAAACCAGATGCCGTCCTGGGTTAATGCTTCATAACGCCACAGTCCCTGGGGGTGGTTGAGGCTGATGTCCACATCCAGAGTCTCGCGCAAGTAATTGATGAAGGACTGGTTGACTGGCAGCACCGTCAAAATGATCAATTCACCACCGGGCGCTGGTTGTCGACTGAATTGTTGGATGTACAGTTGGCCATTGCGCTGAACCATTGCGGTTTGCTCAGCGCGATCCAACCAGGCTGGAACGATGGATTTGGCATCCGGAAACAGGCGTCCGTCCGGATAGATGCGTAGCAGCAAATCCGTACCCACAAAAATTTCAACACTGAGATCGGAATAGGCCAGGCTGCCCACTTTGGTGCGTTGGGCATTCTCGACCATGGGACGCAGAATTGACTCCACATTTTGGGGTTCGCTATCGGAGAGGATCCGCTGACTTTCCGCCATGATGGATTCGTTAAAACTATCCAGATCGCGCGCAACTCGGGTCAAAGTGTTTTCCACGGTATTGGCCGCAATAATGCCAAATAGGGCCCGCGTCCCCAGCAGGAAAATGATCAGGGTCGTCAAAAACGGGAATAGGGCCAGGACCAAATAGCTCAGCACCAATTTGCGATTGAGATAATAACGGGCCCATTCCCGCATGGTAAAAACCATTGCAGCCGTTGAGAAAATTAAGAGGATGAGGGTCAGCCACCCCTTGAAGCCCAACAAATAATCGATTTCGGGTAACTCGCCCTTGGGACAATCCAGGTAGATTTTGTTGACGATGCCACCGCTTCCACCCAAGGTCCAAAAGAGCAGAAAAAGGGCTAGCAGCACCAAAAAAGGGCCTAACCAATACCGTCTAATTCGTTTTAAGATCAGGGATTGATTCATTGATCTGGGCAACCCAATCGTTTCTGAGGTCCCATTATTCCACGAAAGCGACCGGCATTTTTGCATTTGATGGTCGGGTCCCGGTTGGCCGCAGAGCTTTTTGTCGTTAAATGCAGGCCAGGCCCGGACACTTCAACCGGCCAAAATGGGTGGTGGCAATCGTTCAATGAATGTAGCCCAAACTGCGTAACTGCTCTAAATAAGCGGCATCCTCTAAGGTTGAGGCAGTGATCAAGGAAGGATTTCGGCGGTACTCCAAGCGTTGCTTGGGTCCGTTATAGGTCGGCGGCGCCTGCATATCGCGATCTAAAGGTAAGCCAAAATAGCCCAAAAACTGGGGCGCAAAATCGTGTAAATTTTGAATCGGCCCTAATTCATGTACCGCCTGGGGCGAACAAACAATGCGCCATTGGCACACATCGGGATGAGCTCGACCGGAACTGAAAATGAGGCATAGACGCACGTCCTGAGACAGGCTGCTCAGCAAATCAAGTAACTGCTTAGAACGATAGTTTTGCAAGAGTTGCAAACCCTGTTGGTCCGACCTTTGGTTGAGAATATCGGCCAGGGGAAAGTAGGCAATCGTAAACGCGGGCGGATTTTTGAGCAATTGAGCCAAATAAAGCCATTGCGCCTGCTCACGGGTAAGCACGACCTGAACGGCGGGGTCACCTTCGATTGCAAGCGGTTCTGTCTGACGATTAAGGGGGGGTAAGCCCGTGGCATAAGGCATTTGACTTTCGCCCTGCCACCGTTCACTCATGCGCATGCCCTGGGCAGCCGAGGCAGGAAAACTGTTCCAGTACCCCAACGCCAAAGTGGAGATGCCTGCCCAATCCATAATCTCCCAAGCGTAGGGCCGGAACCGGCCACCACCAGGGTTTTTCTTTGCCCAGCCCAACCATCGACCCAGCATAATAAGCGGTTTTTGAACCGAGTCTTGATCGGTTAAAGGCGTTAAGGGACCCAATTGATAACCAAACAAACTGGCCCGATGTTGGGCCAGACCCACCCCGGTCCCCAACGTGACCCAGGCCTGACTAATATCGCTCGACTCGGTCTCAAAATCGAATTCAGACCAGCCGTCTGGCGTTTCCACCTGATTGGGATTTGGAACGTCAAAGGCCAAAGCGATCAGAGGCGGCGGCATTCGGGTAGGTGCATAGTCCGGCTGGGTTCGGTGCCAACCAAAAAAGAGGCCCAAGCCGATCAGTCCGCTAACCATGAGATAAGGGTGATGTTTGAGTTGCGGGGGTTTCAGCCCATACCAATACAGGCGATGGATGGCTAAAATCTTTAGCCATTGACCGCCCAAGTAAGCAAGAAACACCAGAGAGGAACCCAAAAGCCATTGGCTGAGCACCCGTTTCCCGTGCAAAGCATCACTCAGCCACAGAACAAATCCAGCCAGCCAGGCAAGTGCCCAGAGGAAATCCCAGTAGTTAAGCCCGCCCCGCTCAATCAAAAGGCCACGCATGAATCGCGCGGTCAGCATCAGGTTTTGCAAGGCCACTAGCCCAGCCAAAAGCGGCAAGCTTATAAGCCAGTAAGTCAGAGCAATTTTGATCTGCAGGGACGGGGCTGCCAATGCACAACTACCCAACAGGGCAGAGACTGTGCCGCCCCAAAGCAACCAGGCCAAAAGAAACACTTTGAGCGATCCGCGATTTTCCGGCGACCACATTCGCCAGGTAACGCGCGCCACCGGTGAGGACAGGTAGCCCAGATCGCGGAGTTGATCATAATGACTGTCGGTCATGTCAATATTGCTGCACGTCACAATGCGGACAGCTTTGGGTCCGCTTGGAAATGGGCCGCCCACAATTCCAGCAAAACAAATTGCCCATATGGCGCGTTTCACGACGCGGGGTCGCCGCCACCACAACCGGACCGCTTTCAACTTCCACCAAATGAGCCAAATCCTGGCTTGATTGGCTTTGACTTGCTTGGATCTTGCGCAGAGCCGTTGCAACATCCTCAACTGCGGCATAACGCTGGGAAAGGGCTGGCGCCATGGATTTAAGAATCACCTGGGAGAGTTCCAGAGGGATTGCAGAGTTGTGATGGTGGGGTGCCTTAACGTTACCTTCGCGTGCCATTTGGGCAACTTTGGCCGGATTGGTGTCAAAAAAAGGCAAACGACCGGCCAAACATTCGTACATCAACACACCCAACGAATAAATATCCGATTGCAAGGTCGCCCTGCCCGAAAAGTGTTCTGGCGCCATGTAGGGCGGTGAACCAACCCGGGTCGAGGCAAACTGGTTTTCGATTAAGAAGCGCGAGGTACCAAAATCGGTCACTTTGACCAAATGATCCTGACTGATCAGCACATTGGCAGGTCGAATATCGCGATGAATGACCTTCTTGCCATGGGCGTAACCCAATGCATCGCAAATCTGCAGAAACCAGATGAGTCCCTGTTTCACATCCAACTTGCGCTGCTTGCGGATGAGTTGCTCCAAAGAAGTGCCATCCACATATTCCATAACAATATAAAAGAGTTCGTTGGTTTTTTCGGCCGTAATCACGGTGACGATATGCGGATGATCTAAAGCAGCCAGAAGACGCGGTTCCTTCAGCAGCTTTTCGACATCTTCACCTTGTTTATGGGGAATTTTCAGGGCAACGTGTTTGCCGATCCAGGTGTCTTTGGCCAAGTAGACGGACCCAAACCCGCCGCTGCCGATGGCTTCCAGGACCTGATATTTCCCAATCTTTTGGCCTTTAAACAACATGGTGTGAGATGTCCCGGTTCCCCATTTTGAGCCCACTATACCACAAGCGGGTCACGGCTTCTGGCGCAGGGTTTTAGCGCAATCCACAGCCGTGGTCACCCCCATTGTGTGTGAACCTCAAGCCAGAATCAAGTTGGGATATCAGCGGGTCAGTCTGGCGTCGATATTTCAGCCCTCCACCCAGGTTACGGCCCGGATTACCTACCCTGTGGTTCAGCAATGGGCAGGAAAACTCCGGATCCGCTATAATGGGCCGGCTGTGAGGTGAATTTTGCGACGTTTCCTTATTACTTTTGCCGTTTTCGGTTGCTTATTTGGCCAGGATTACAAGCTCGGACCGGGCGATGTGGTGCAGATTCAGGTCCTGGACCTGGATGAAATGAATGGCGAATACAAGCTCGACAGCAATGGGGATATCGTCATGCCTTATTTGGACCAGGTACGGGTCCAAGGCCTCAATGTCCAGGCCTTGCAGGCTTTAATTGAGTCGCGACTCAAAGAAAGTTATCTCAACAATCCCCAAGTCATTGTCCGCCTGATCGAATTTAAATCACGACCCATCAGCGTCATTGGCGCTGTTAATAAACCGGGCCAGATTCAGGACCGCTTACAGATCGACTTGCTGGGCGCGTTGACGATTGCTGGCGGTATTCAGGAGAATGCCGGAAACAAAATTTTTATCATTCGCCGCGGAGATTCGGGTCGAACCGCCACTCTGGAAATCAATTTAAACGAGCTACTCTACGAAGGCAAAGGCCATCTCAATATCCCATTAATGCCCGGGGACACAGTCAATATCCCTGCGGATATTCCCATTTCCGTCTTTATTACAGGTGAAATTAATCGACCGGGCGAATACCAGTTCTCACGCAAGAACAAGGTGACTTTATTGCAGGTCATCAGCAAAGCTGGTGGGATGACCGATTACGCCAAAGAACGCAAAATTGCGGTGAAACGCGAAGTCAATGGCAACCTGAAAGAGCATTTGGTCGACCTGAAATCGATCAAAGCCGGTAAGAGCCCTGACTTTGAAATAGAAGCTAACGACATTATCATTGTTCCCTAGATTATGGCCGAAGACGAAGATTTAGAATTCCTGCAAGCTATGGCCCAAATGGGCCTGCGCAAAAGCGCTAAAAAAGCGCGACCCAAAAGTGAACCTGAAGCCGAAACCGGGCCAGATCCCGAGTTTATACAGGCCATACAATCCATTGAGGTGGTTCCCAACAAAGATGCTCCGGATCGCCAACCGGACCTACCCACGCGAAAAATCAAGGTCTCCAAAAAGGAGTCGGTGGAGGAAGTATTGGATCTGCATGGCCTCACCAAAGAAGAGGCCTTGGTCCAACTCACCCAATTCTGTGTGCAAAATTTTATTTCTGCTTCTCCGAGTGGCCTGGTCATTACTGGCAAGGGCCTGCATTCACAAGGCGGGTCACCGATTCTCAAACCGGCCGTCGAACAATGGATCCTGACCCAGGGCAAACGCTACGTCAAAGCCTATGCGGAGGCACCCAGAGCGTTCGGTGGGCGCGGTGCCTTGGTCCTTTACTTTCGAAATTCTTGACCGTTTGCCATCTCGGCTTAATTTTTTTGCCGGTCTGTCGATAGGAGGGCCAGGGGGAAGCCATGTCTGTATCACCGGGATACTTGTTAACCATGACCGATGCGGGCGCATATGTCGGGGGCATGATGGTTTGCGATCATTATGGAATCCCCAAAGATTTTAAATACACAGACCCAATCGTGCCCAATAAAATTCAACGCATCATCTATGGGAATGTGTTGGATAAATACATTCGGAACCATGTCCTATTCGGGGCTTTGTTAAAGGAAATCAGCGGGAACCCCAGCTTTATAGTTGTTCCCACCTTGCAAATCGATGAAATGGAAGCCCAGGCCAATCAAGTCTTTGTCAGCATTCAGCGCACCCAGATGAACGGATTGGGCGAAAAAGGTCAGATCATGCGCGCCAAAGAAAATGAATGTTTGCTTCAGGGCTGGCACAGTGAAAATCCCTACCGATTGGTTTTCAACGATCTCGATCCGGCCCAACAGGACCGCACCTTAAAGGATCTGCTTTCCTTGGTTCGCACCATGGACATTGCCGAACCGATGGAACGTCTGGAAAAAGCACTGAGAGCGGTATGTCTGGAAAAGAACGCGGATTAGGTTCCAGGGTCCGCGATTTCATTGCTCGTCTGCAAAAAGAAATCGATTTTCCGGCGGTTTATTCCTTAAGGATCCGGATTCCTGTCGGCGTAAATTCGGGCTTGCGGGCGATACGGCCCAGAATGTTCAGTATCTCAGATTTCAAAGCCCAAGTGCGTTCATGGCCGCTTGAAATCGGGGCCACCATTCAATCTGCTTCGCTAACCACACCTCCACTTCAAGTCATGAGCATTTTCTCAGATGAGTCGGTTTCGCTGCACTCCGTTACGGAATCGCTGCAAAAACCCAACGTCCGGCACGAGAACCAGGTCATGTCCGTACACATCCAACAGCCAAAAGTCGACCTGATCCCACCTGGTGTTTGGGGACGTATTCCGCCGTTTGCCAAAGTTAAACTGAATCGCACGCGCGCCTTGCATTCGTGGTCGATCAGGCTCCACCAGGACCCGGACCCCATCCAGAAAATCCCAATCAAAGTCCCGATCATCTCGGTCCCGGACCTGCCAAAGGCCTTAATCATTCGCTACCGCGCCACCATCCTCAAAATGCTGGGCTGGAGCCCGGCAGAACTGGAGTGGGCCGGCGTGAGTCAGCGCCTGCCGCCAGTCGCCTTAAAACCGGTCGGGCTTGAAGAGGAGGATCATCAGATCAAGGTATTATTGGAGTGGACTGCACGCCACCACAGCCACGGCGAAGACCGCGTTATGGCCTTGGTCCGCAAAGCGGGAAGTGATTCCTGGGTATTTTTACCCCTGCGCGAGGGTTAAATGGTTTCCATTCCGGGCTACAAAATTGGGAAACTGATCGGAAAAGGTGGCATTTCTGAGGTCTTTGAAGCGTGGAACATCCAGGATGAGCGGCTGGTTGCCCTGAAAATTATTCAAGACAAGTTTCGGCACGATCATATGTTGCGGACTCGCCTGTTGCGGGAGGCCCAAATTATCGGCACCTTAAAACACCGTAACCTCGTGCAAATATTCAAGTTTGGTACGATTGATGACCGCTTTTATTCCATCATGGAGTTTCTGAGCTTAGGTTCGCTTGCCGAATACCAGCAATGGACGCCCAGACAACTCCTCAAAGCGATGATTCAAGTGTGTGACGGCCTTGTTTTTGTGCATAAAAACAACATCATTCACCGCGACCTCAAGCCCTCCAACATCATGTTTGGCGGAGATGGCATTCCCCGCCTTGTCGATTTCGGCATTTCCCTGTTTGGCGATGAGGACATGACTCGCTTGACCCAAACCAATTTGGTCATGGGCACGCTGTGTTACATGTCACCCGAACAACAGAGCCAACCCAAAGAAGTCGATGCACGATCCGATATTTACTCTTTAGGCACCATCCTGTATGAAATTTTTACCGGCACCAAACCCGTAGGCCGCTTTGAGGATCCCTCCAAGATGAACCCCGCTTTTCCACGCGACTTGGAACGGGTCATCCTGCGCTGTCTGGAAGTACAACGCGAGAATCGCTACGAAGATGTGGCGACCTTGCGTGAACGTTTGGCGCAACTGTGGGAAGACGGGTTATTCCACGAAAACGCCGAGCGCGAGTTGCTCAGTTTTGACGACCGCATCGGTTATTGGCTGCAAATATGGCGGGAAGGCACAACCAAACAACGTTTGGAAGCGCGTTCCATGATGATCAGCCAAGTTCGACCCGGCGATGCCAGTCGATTTGTTGAGTTATTCAAAATCTCAAGCCGCGAGGATCGCCTGGTCTTGATTGCATTAATGGCCCGTTGCCCCGAACCCGACGTTACAGGGCCCCTCATCCAGGCCCTGGAAGATCCGATGCTGGGCCGCGAATCGTGTATGGCATTGTTTGAAAGGCCCGATCCAAAGGCCTGGTCTGCACTTTTGGCCCTGGCGAAAAGCAAGCACAGCCACGCCGATGCGGCCTTGTTGCCCCTTGCCAAAATCGGCGGCGATAAAGCCTTAAAAGTGATTCTCGTTCACCTCAAGAGCAAACACGGCAAAGATCGCGAGGCCGCCCTAAAAGCTTTGGAACTTCTGACCAGTCCCCAATCGGAAAAGGCCCTGCGAAAAGCACTTCAGGCCGAGTCGGATCCGCAACTTAAGAACCGCATGACACGCTTGGTCCAACGCCTGCAAAACTAGGGTTCCTGAGACCAGGCATGAATGGTTTGACGTGCCTCAGCCAAGCAGCGGCCCGGGATTTCATGTCCGCCCGAAAAAGAACAAAAAGGACCCTGCCACCCGGCATCGACCAAGAGTGAATAGACGGTTTTCGCCTGATCGAAAGGCAAAATAGGGTCGTGGGTTCCGTGACTCTGAAAAAATCGGGTCCCACCCAGACGCGCCATTTTGCAGGCCCAGGTCGAGCGGTCTATCAATCCAACACTGAACAGAAGGACACCTGCAAGCTGTTGCGGCAGACTCAAAGCCACTTCCAAACTCAACATCGCACCTTGTGAAAACCCGCCAAGCACCAATTGGTCGAGTGGACAATTCAATTCCGCCAGCATGCTCTGAACCGCCAACACACTTTCATCCAAGCCGGCTGGACGCCGCTCCTCGTAATCTGGCGCTAAACCGGCAACGTTGCGCTCTAACATTTCCCAATCGATGTGGAACCAAGCGCGACCTTCATAAGCCGCACTGTAGGGTATTGACAACAAGCCATTTGGAAAGATGAAACGGGTGCCTTTGGGGAAACCCAACTCATTGGCCAATCCGACTAAATCACCATAATTGGCCCCATACCCGTGGAAGATGACGGCGGTCTTGCCCTGCGGTTGGCCCGGCAGGACCAAACACTCCAATGGCCCAATTTTCTGTGGGCTTAAATTCGCAAGCATGACCACCTCCAAGATTGGTTATCATCATGCCACAGACCCAAGATTTTGCTCATGCTCTTTCTTGGGAATGCTTAGTCCAGATTAAAATGTTAAATTGAGAGCTCAAGTAAGGGACCATTCATGGCAGACGAGTTCAAACCGGACCTTTCGAAACGCGTAAAAAACTGGATTTTGGATTCCCTTTCCGGATTCAACATCACAGCGAGGATCCAGCTGTCCATTCGGGCCGTGCTGGGTCTGGGCACCGATGAAAAAGCGCCCATGACCGAGCTGGAGAATAAGCTGGTCAACGCCATCGAGGCCATTGCGCGTCGCGGTAAAAGCCCGCTCATCCTGTTTGAAGACGATCAGGTTTGGAGCGCTTTTTTTGCCCTGGCACGTCAGTTCCCCGGTGAGAAAACCACCATCATGGTGCGTAGCGGTAAGGGCGACGATATCCCCACCGATTTGGAAGTTTTCCCCTCCTTGCTTCAATATGCCCAAGCGATCCGATCCGACGATATTAAGGTTCAGGAATACAAGCGCCTGTTGGGATTGACTCCCGGCATTTTTGAGAAACGTCGTCTCAACAACCAGGTTGAGGACCTCAAAAGCAAAATTGCCGAACGCACCGCCCTATTCCAAAAAATCATATTCGCCGAAGCGGACAGGGTCGAAAGAGGCGAGTTATTTCGCGTTTTGAGTTATCAAGGTCGCTCTGTGCGCCTGGATGACCTCCTCCGTCTGACCCAACCCGTCATTCTAAACCCCGATGTCGCCCAAGATGAGGCACAGGAAGGCCCACCCCTCAGCGATTCGGCCCCTTTTAAAACCGAGGCACCAGCGGCGCCTGAACCCCTTCCAATCTTAACGCCCAAACCCAAGCCCAGCCCTTATGCCTTTGCCGATCCGGGACCGGCGCTTCCGACCGTGACCCAAGTCCAACCCAAACCCAAAGCACCGAACCCAACGACTCAACCGCCTGCACCGAAACCCGAACCTCCAGAGCCCCAGACCACCGTCGAGTCCTCTGCGACACCCGCTCCGGACGCTGCAGCTGAAAAACCTAAATCGAAACTGGATGTTTTGGACTGGAACAAACTGCGCGAAGAAACTCTGGACCTGGACGATTCCGACTCCTTCAAATTGGACTTTTAACACCAGGACCCCGCGCAAACACCAAGATTTTAATCAGCTTTCAGGCAAAACAAATTAGGTTGCTGTTTGGATACTAAGTCTTGTAATGACTTTTGGGCACAAGGGTTCTGTGGCCCTATAGAACACCCTTGGCAATCGGAGCTTGAGGCCATACGTTCAGAAATGGACGCATGTCCAAGCCAGGGCGCTGGCCTGCGTTTTCCGGAAACCAAGTTTGCCTCCATCGCCTCTTTCCTGGACAACCCCGATTTGTGCCACCTCGCCGACCAGCTGCTCGGTACAACGACCCTTCTGGCCCGGACGCTTCTATTTGACAAAAACCAAAACACCAATTGGCACGTTCCCTGGCATCAGGACTTACAGATTGCGGTTAAACCCAAAGAAATTTCGCAAGACTGGTCTGCAGCCTCTTTAAAACAAGGTCGAAACCACGCCCAACCGCCGTTGAACATCCAAACACAACGAGTCCACTTGCGATTCCACCTGGACCCAGCTGGTCCCCAAGAGGGCTGCCTTCAAGTTTTGCCGGGTTCTCACAAGCAGGGTGTTTTTTCCAGTCCTCGCATTCCCGAATTTGCAAATGACCGAAGCCCTACGTTTTTAAGTGGAGCCTTTGCAACTCTTTGGGCTTTTCACCCGCTCCTGCTCCATCGCTCCAGTCGGTCAAAACAGCCCAACCACAAACGCCGCGTGCTGCAATTGGAATTTGTCACCCGTCAGCTCAAAAGCCAGCAGCCCTAATACCGGCAAGGCAAGGTTTAAAGTTTTATGCTGATGCAAACAAAGCTAGATTTTCAATATTATCGGTAATACTCATTTTTTAAAATAGACACGTAATTCCAAACCGAGATTGCGTATAATATGAGCCCTTTAGGTGGCAACTATGTTATTGCAAATTGCTGTTCAAGGAGTGGAGGCCAACCAAATTGGTTACTTGCTCCACAAAAACCCCGCAAACCTACACCACCGCCGGTTAAGTTTTGGAGAGGGTTGGGTGTTTTTTGATACAAACGAAAAGAATCGTGTAAGTTTCAATTTATATGTTGAAGTGGATCCCATACGGTTATCGCGTCAACTGGATCAATCCCCTTCTTTTGACTTAAAGCCTTATGTCAACGATCGTCCCTATGTAGCCAACTCCTATTTGAGTGTGGCCTTAAACGTTTTCTTTCGATCAGCCATTGCTGAACTCGACAGTGACTCGAAACCCCATGCTAAAACGGAGCATACCGTAACTGTCCACCTTCCGGTGGTATCCATGCGTGGCGATGCGTCCATTTTTCAACGCGTTTTTGAGCCGTTAGGTTATGGCATTCAACTCCAGAAATTACCCTTTGCGGACCCGTACCTGGATCCCGATCGCAGCCCGCTGTATGCGTTGACCCTGTCAGTACAGGCACCCATTGGATTGGTTTTGCGCCACTTATATGTGCTGATCCCCGTTTTGGACAAAGATAAACACTATTTTGTTGGCAGCGATGAAATCGAAAAATTGTTGCGGGCGGGTCAAGGCTGGTTAGAAAACCATCCGGCAAAGGAGCTGATCACCCAGCGTTACCTTTTGTTCTCCGGCCTTTCCAAGCAGGCCTTATCGCGCATTGAAAAGAAGGAAGAGGCGCTGCCCGACCAGGACGATTCCGAACCGTTCGTTGAAAAAAAAATCCACCTTAATGAGCTGCGCATTCAACGGGTTGTAGAAATGTTACTGGCCCAAAAAGCAAGTCAGGTGCTGGATATGGGTTGCGGATCAGGCACATTGCTGCAACACCTGCTCTCCGAACGCAGCATCACCAAATTGACCGGTGTAGATGCATCCATCAACGTGCTCCAAATCGCCGAGCGAAAATTAAAGCTAGATCGATTGTCCACTAGAATGCGGCAAAAAATCCAATTAATTCAAAGTGGCTTAACCTATCGCGATGCCCGATTATTGGGCCATGATGCCATCGCTCTGATAGAAGTTATCGAACACTTAGATTCTTGGCGGTTAAAGGATCTGACCCAGGTGATTTTTGATTACCTAAAACCCCGATTACTCATCGTCACCACCCCCAACCGCGAATACAACGCTCTATTCGAAAATATGCCTGCTGATTCATTGCGTCACTCAGACCATCGCTTTGAATGGACCCGTTCCGAATTCACGGAATGGTGTCAAGAACAATGCAAAGAGTGGGAATACCAAGTCGAGTTTTCCGGGATCGGGCCCGAACATGAGCAATATGGTTGTCCAACCCAAATGGGGGTATTTACCAAGCATGCAGACTAAAGTTTTGGAAGTTCCGGAATTAGCTTTGATTTTGTTGGTTGGCTCCTCTGGCTCAGGGAAATCCACCTTTGCGGCACAGCACTTTTTGCCCAGCGAAGTTGTCAGCTCGGATCGATGCCGACTCTGGGTTAATGACGATGAAAATGATCAAAGTAGCACCCAGGACGCTTTTGCGCTCCTACACACCTTGGTCCAATTGCGTTTGAAACGAGGCCGACTCACCGTTGTAGATGCAACCAATTTACGCCAGGAGGACAGGCAGGCGTTGGTAGCGATTGCAAGAGCGGCACATGTCCTGCCGGTTGCCATTGTTTTCAACATCGACGAGGCGATTTGCTGGGAACGCAACCAGAACCGTGAGGATCGACCCTTTGGCAGGGGCGTTCTGAAAAGCCATCGACACCTCATGCGCCAGACCGTGCGTTCCATCCGCAAAAAGGAAGGGTTTACGCGCGTTTATTTCTTCGATTCGCCCGAATCACTAGAGCCTGTGCAAGTTCAGAGGACCCGCCTCTGGAACAACCGCAAGGATGAAACAGGGCCATTCGACATCATTGGCGATATTCATGGCTGTTTTGATGAGTTGATCGCTTTAATCAAACTTATGGATTATGAAATCCAGCTCGAAAATGGGTGTTGGACCTTGACCCACCCAGCCAATCGCAAATTGGTGTTTGTCGGAGACTTAGTTGATCGCGGTCCAAAATCGCCAGAAGTTCTGCACTTGGTTATGGATCTGGTCGGCCAAAACCAGGCCATTTGTGTCAATGGCAACCACGATGAAAAGCTCTCTCGGTATCTCGCAGGCCGCAACGTCAAGATTGCCCATGGGCTCGAACAAACCATTGAGCAACTCCAGTCCGTGGAGCCAGATCAAATCACTCAGTTCAAAACCTTTCTTTCAGGGTTGGTCAGCCACTATGTTTTGGATGAAGGTCGCTTGGTCGTGTGCCATGCCGGCATCCGCGAAGAGTTTATCGGCCGCGGTTCACCTCAAATCCGTCAATTCTGTCTCTATGGCGATACAACGGGTGAAATTGATGAGTTCGGGCTACCCGTCCGCTACCCCTGGGCCAATGATTACAACGGCTCTGCGCTGATCGTCTACGGCCATACGCCGGTACCCGAGGTGGATTGGGTCAACAATACCGTAAACCTTGACACTGGTTGTGTTTTTGGCGGCCGCTTAACGGCGCTGCGTTACCCAGAAAAATCAATCGTCAGTATTCCTGCCCAAAAAACCTATTACGAACCGTTGCGTCCCATTGCAAATGAAACAACTAATTCAGTCCGCAATCCTCTGGATTGGCAGGCCTTAACGGGGTTCCGCCACCTCCAACTTGGCGATAGAGATCGGGTAGGCATTTTGCCTGGCCAACTCGTTTCGGCAGCAGAGGTACTGGCGCGATTCAGTGTCGATCCAGGCTGGTTAATTTACTTACCCCCCACCATGTCGCCCTGTGAAACTGCCCCTGAAGGCCCATTCCTCGAGCGTCCCCAGGAAGCCCTGGCTTATTACCGTAAACAAGAAGTGCATAGGGTGGTTTGTCAGGCCAAACATATGGGCTCCAGAGCCATCGTCGTTCTCGCCCGTGACCCGACAACCGCAGCCCAAAAATTTGCGATTTCCGAACCAAAACTGGGCTGTGTCTATACCCGGACCGGTCGGCCCTTTTTTCTGGATCCGCTGCTCGAGCGCTCATTCCTCGAGCGGCTACACCTATGCCTGAACAAGGCGGGTTGGTGGGATCTCAACCCGAACTGGTACCTTTTGGATTGTGAAATCCTGCCGTGGTCGGCCAAGGCCCAGTCTTTATTGGAACAACAATATGCCCCCGTCGGTTTGGCCGCAAAGACCCAATTAGAGCAATTAAAATCCTGGCTGGAACAATCGATCACCAATGGTTTGGCCGATGTCAGCCAGCTCGTATCGCGCACGACCGCTCGCCTGGCACAAGTGGAGGCCTACACCCGCACCTACCAAGGTTACTGTTGGCAAACCAACCAGCTCCAGGGTTATCGCGTCGCGCCGTTTCACATTCTCGCTCAAGAGGGAAGTTGCCACTTTGACAAACCTCATTCCTGGCATCTCCACCAAATTGACCGTCTGGTAGAAAAAGATCCGGATTTTATTCAATCGACAGAACGATTGTGGCTTGACCTAAACGAACCGGGCGCGGATGCCAAAGCAACCGAGTGGTGGTCCTCTCTCTTGGAGCGCGGTGGTGAAGGTATGGTGGTCAAACCCGAAAATTTTTGGCTGGATAATGGGAAGTTTTTAACCCAACCGGCGATTAAATGTCGCGGAAAAGACTATTTGCGCATCATCTATGGGCCGGAATACGATAGCCCCGACCATTTGGAACGCCTGCGCAAAAGGGGCCTGGTACGCAAACGCAAATTGGCTGAAAAGGAATCCCGACTCGGCCATTATGCCCTGCACCAATTTGTTGCAAATGGGCCTTGGCTGAAGGTGCAACAAGCTGTTTTGGCCATTTTGGCGTTGGAGTCGGAACCCCTGGACCCTCGTTTATGACCCCTGCCTTTTGGTTCAGCCCCGAAACAACCCGAGAAGTCATGCTATTCCGCTTTCGGGTGCTTCAAGCAAGGTGACATTGACTGTCTCTTTTTGAGGGTGAACCTGTCAAAAGTCGGCGATTTCGCCATCACTTACGTCCCAATAGGCGCCTTGCCAGTCTCGAATGTCCGAGGATCACAAAGGATCCCAAGAGTGGTGCGGGCAAGGAGACTTTTGGTCCGATTTTTGTTACGCTTTGGGTTTGGCCTGAGGGGTACATTTTTTTTGGAGTCTGGCACGTGTTCAATAGAAGGAATTCCTATCGATCCTCGGATTCAGGCAAAAAACCCATTCGCTGGATTATTTTGCTGGGTTTGGTTTTGGGTTTGGTCTGGTACGGACACAAATCCTATATAGACCGCTGCTTGCGTATGGCCAATCAGTACTTGAGCCAAGACGATATGGTCAAATCCAAACTCTACTTTCAAAAGGCCGCCAATTTTCCGCTCAGTAAAGGCATTGGCTTAGACGGGCTAGCAGGTCTTTCACTAATTGAAGGTGAACTGGACCAAGCGCGCGATTATTTCCAAAAAGCGCAAACTGCAAGACCGGGTCGCGACGGGGTTGATGCCCAGATTTTGCTGACTCATTTCCTGGAAAATGGACAATATGCTGAAGGCAAAATATACCGCGATTATTTGATGGGTCTACGTCCCTTGACCCAATTGCAAAACTATTTGCTCGACTTTGCCGCCCTTTCCTTAGGCAACCGCGAACTGGCAGAAGCACGCCGAATGTTGACTAATGCCCTGCCGCAGGACAAACAAAAAGAGCGTTACAAAACCCTGCTCAACTTGGCAGATGAATATGAACGCCAACGTGAGATTCCAGTGGTTCTCGACCGCGCCGGCCAGACCATCGTCTGCTTCGACCTCAACAAAGGCGACTACGTATTTGTGACCCCCAACCTTTTTACCGGCTGGCCTTCGCCTGCCGAAAGCCAACAGGGTGGTTTCCTTAAAACCCTTGAAAAACGGGACAGTTACAACGAAATCGTCACCACCATTGACCTGAATGTCCAGAAATCAGCTTACCAGGCAATGCGCCAATTTGAGGGCAGCCTGGTGGCATTAAACCCTTACACTGGCGAAGTCTTAGCGGCTTACGGCAGCAAAGACAAGGATCCCTTTACCTGGACATTTGAACCCGGCTCCGTCATCAAGCTCCTGACCTATGGCACCTTCTTACAGAATCAAGGTGATCCCAGCAAATACGCGCCCGCCAGCTATCCCTCCAGCAAAAACATCGATGGACAAGTTTTTTATGATTGGACCACACATGGCATGATTCGGTCCGTTGATGAAGGCATGGCCGTTTCCTGTAACCTGATGTTCGCGCAAATGGGGATCGATCTGGGTCTACCCAAATTGCAAAACACGTTTGGCAAGGTCTTTGACAACCAGATCTACACTTCCTTTTTCTCTGCGGCAACCCCGGGTAAAATTCTCAAAACGCCTTCTAACGCGTTTGAAGTAGGACGTTTCTCGATTGGTTTGGACTATATCCAGGCCACGTCGCTGGGCATTGCCCAAATCCCCATGATTGTGGCCAATGCAGGCTCGCTTCAGGAGCCGCGTTTGCTGGATCATTTTGTGACTCTGGAAGGGTTAACCTACAAGACGATCGAGCCCAAACTGCCGCAAAAGGTGTTTGGCGATCAGGTCGTCTTGGGGCTGTTCAGCTCCATGCGTGAAGCAGTGGAAAATGAGCGCGGAACGGCCCGACGTGCCAAAACGGAATTTGTCGACTCAGCCCTGAAAACCGGAACAGCAGGTGAGAGTCCCTACGATGCAATCATGGTCGGTCTGGTTCCCGCCCAACGCCCGCAAATTGCTTTCGCTTTTTGCCTGCACAAAGGCGGAAAAAGCGAAATCAATGGGGCACGCGTTGCTGATGCCTTTTTGGAGCACCTGCGCGTCCTGGCGCCCAAGTATTTGGAGCACCCGTGAACCCAAGCGCCTACCTGATCCGGATCGGCGAAATCACGCTCAAAAAGAGGAACCGATCGCGCTTCCTGAACGCGCTGGTCCAGGCCATTCGCCAACGGCTGGCCGGCTTGGAATTCCATCTGGAGCCCCGCCACAAAAAACTGCTTTTACAGTGTTCTGCGGCGCCCGATCTGATTCAGTCCCGACTTTCCACCGTCTTTGGCATTACCGGCATCAGCCCGATCTGGAAATGTGCCCTTGATTTAGAGGCCATTCAGAACCTGAGCTGGTCTCTGTGCCAGGACAAACGACAGAGCGCCAAGGACTTTGGTGTAAGGGTTCGACGCAATAACAAAAATTTCCCAATCAAGAGCATGGACTGTCAGGCACAAATTGGCAGTTTCCTTTTGAAAAACGGGCTCAATCTGCCCGTGAATCTCAAAAGTCCCGATCTGGCCATCAACGTCAGCCTCGAATTTAAAGAGGCCTGGGTTTGGACCGAAACCTGGCCCGGCCGCGGTGGATTGCCTCAGGTTGGCGACTCCCGCCACCTGCTCCTGCTCAGCGGCGGGATCGACTCACCAGTGGCCGGCAACCTGATCCAAAAACGCGGCGGAACCCTTGCAGCCGTGTATTTCCACACGCCGCCTTACACCCTGGACGCCGCCAAAGAAAAAGCCATCGATCTGGCCCATGTTTTGGCTGGCTTTCAGGTTCAGTTAGACCTCTATATTGTGCCGATCACCCGTATCATGAAGCGCTTGCTCTCCGATTGTGACAACGGCTATTCCGTCGTCCTGGCCCGCAGGTTCATGATGCGAATCGCCACGCGTCTCGCTGAGCAACACGGCTATCACGCGCTGGTCACGGGTGAGAATTTGGGTCAAGTTGCCAGTCAAACCATTCAGAACATTCACTGCATCAATGAAGGTGTACCGCTCCCCATCTTGCGGCCATTAATTGGTCTCGACAAATTGGAGATCGTCGGATTGGCTGAAAAACTGGGCTCCTTTGAAATCTCGATCCGGCCGCACCAGGACTGTTGCTCCTTGTTCGCACCTGAAGATCCGGTAACAAAAGCGACCCTGACACGTATCCGTTCCATGGAAGAACCCCTTCCCATTGTCGACATGGTCGAGGAAGCTTTGGCTGAAACTGAAGTACAGACCATTCGACCCCAAATCATTCATTGAGTGAATTATGCCTAAATTTTCCTTTTATCGAACCAGTTTGGCTCTATATAACCTGTTAATCGGGTGGGTGATTTTCCGCAGTTTGTTTCCCTTTCCCGAGGAGCCGGTCCGGGTCCAGAGCTTTGGTTTCTGTGCGCTTTTAGGCCTCGTCCTACTGGCTTTTTTTGCCCTGAGAACGAACAATCGGATTTATCTCTGGAGCGTGCCGATCATTTGGTTCATGGCGGGCTGGCACTTGTTCCAGTTCACAAAAAAGCTGGAATTGATGTTGTTATCTACCTATTTGCAATGGACGTGTATCGCGACCTTGCCCTTTGCCCTGGTGTATTTGTTTGTTCATCGAAGAACCTGGCAGGAATTTAATAAAAAGGTGCGGGAATATCCGGCCTATCGTCCTCGTTTCCTGAATTCCGGATTTCATTTCTAGGTATCCGAATGGACCAACTCCTCTCCGATCTGCAGAACCACCTGCAAAACAGTCCCTTTTGGGCCCAGATTCTGGTCCTAGCGACCTCGACGTTTGTTTCTGAAGATCTGACCACCATTTGTTCCGGTGTGTTGGTCTCAAAAGATGTGCTTTCACCACTTACCGCCATGTTGGGCTGTTTCATAGGTATCGTGATTGGCGATGGGGGTTTATACCTGATCGGGCTCCTGTTTGGTCTAAGCGCCTTGCGCATACCTTTGCTCAGTCGATTGTTGCCTCCGGATAAAATTGCCCAAGCTCAATCCTGGTTTGAAAATAATGGTTTGGCCATTGTCTTCATTTCGCGTTTTTTACCCGGAACCCGCTTGCCCACTTATTTTGCGGCTGGGATGTTGCGATCCAAAGCCAAGTATTTCATGGTAGCGGCCACACTCGCTTCAGCGGTCTGGGTGCCAATGTTGGTCGGTGTTTCTTGGTATTTCGGCGAAAAAATGCAGCGTTTTGAGCATCAATTGGGTGGCAATAACTGGGTTTTGATGGCGCTGGGTGTTCTGGTCCTGTTTTGGTTTATTCGAACTCTGAATAAGATGGGTAGTTACCGCGCGCGACGTTTGTTTCTCTCACGCTTCCGACGCTTTATCCGCTGGGAGTTTTGGCCCATTACCGTCGTGTATTTACCATTGGTTCCCTATTTTCTGTGGTTGGCCTTGCGCCACCGCAGTCTTTCTGCCCCGCTGTATGTCAATCCAGGGATTGGTTACTCTGGCATCATTGGAGAATCCAAACACGAGATTTTGGATGGCTTCACCGATCAACGCGAATTCATTTGTAACAGTTTATTTCTTCAACCCGAAGCAGATACTCTCATGCGGTTGGCCAACCTCAAGCAATGGTTTGAAACCCGAAACATCAATTTCCCCTTCATCTTGAAGCCGGATATGGGCCAACGCGGCAGCGGGGTGGGCCACATCGAAAATTGGGACCAGGCGGAAGCCTTTTTGAAGGAGTGCCCGATTCCCTTAGTAGCTCAGGAGTATTCTCCCGGCCCGTTTGAATTTGGTGTCTTTTATTCCCGTGCACCCGGCGAGGAACAGGGCACAATTTGGGGTATTACCGGCAAGGAGTTCCCCAAGGTCGTCGGTGATGGAGAAACCAACCTGGAAACCCTGATCTTGAGGCATCCTCAAGGATTGGGCCGTCTGCATATTTTTCTGAAGCGTTTTCAGTCCCGGCTCAAGGACGTTTTGGGCTACGGGGAACGCCTGACTTTGGTCCAAACGGGCAACCATTGCCAGGGCACTATCTTTTTGGATAAGACCTATTTAGTGACGCGCGACTTGGAGAAACGCATTGATGCGATTAGCCAATCTTTGCCGGGTTTCCATATCGGCCGTTTTGATTTGAGGGCCAGTGACTTGGAAGCCTTTCGCCGCGGCGAAGCTTTTAAAATCATAGAGTTAAATGGCGCCACAGGTGAACCGGCGCACATGTACGACCCGCGCCACAGTTTGTATTTCGCTTACCGCCAGATCATGAAACAGTGGGCCTTTATCTGGCGGGTTGGGGCAGAAAACCAGCGCAAAGCAAAAGAAAAGTACCGCTTCTGGGTTCTGTTTAAACAGCTGGGTCGCTATCGGGCCCAGGCACGTTACCATCAGGAGCCTCGCTAAAAACCAGGCTTCCTGCGCTGACCCGCGGCACATGGCAAGCCAAAAAACAACCGCCTTGCACCTGATCCACGGGTTCGCCTGTCCAAAGCCTTAAGCGGGTAATCGGTGCTTCCAACCAGTCGCCCTCCGGGATTTGGAAGTGCAGGATTTGGCCTTCACGAACCCGATCTCGGCATTCGAGCACCATATAAATGCCACTTTTCGTATCGAGTACAAGGCCCATGGCTTCTTGTTTGCGCCGTCTTGGATTTAAGTGTTTGAACTGTTTATCGGTTCGATTCGACTTGGAAAAACCACGTGTCGTGGGGTGTCCGAGGGATTTGCGTAAGGCTGCCCAATCCGCGTGTTCATTGCGAATGGCATGGAGCAGCCTTTGCGGTTCTGAAATACCAAAAAGAGATAGACCCATAAAAGCCACGCCGGCCTGCTTCATCGCCTCTAACTGGTCCAATAAAAACAGCCATTTGTTGTAAAGCAGGTGGGTGCCTCGCTGGTTTTCAATCACGGTAAGCGCATGGTGTTTTTCATCCGCCTGAACTTGGCCTTCCCAATAGGATTCCTGAGATTCCAAATGGGTTTGGATGAGTGGGCGAGGCGAATGGAAGATCAAGATGGGACCCAAGGCGGGATATTCCAAATCAATCGCCAATTCGGTCAGGCTTGCGACTTCGTCCAAGGGCCATTCAACCCCTAATGCCATGCGCTTAAGTTGGGGGAACTGGGCCTTCCACCGCGCAAGTCCATCCCGATTATGGTTGCCGACCCGTAAATCCGCTTCTAATTCAAGTTGCGGATAATGCTGAACCAAACAGCGCAAAACGCCGGGGTCCGCGGCACGCACACGGGTTAAGCCGGCCCGGCACAAGGGTTCCAGCAGGTTGACCCGGTCAAGCCCGGATTGATTTTCAACGGCATCCCATAGCAGGATGCAGCGCGGTCCATATTCAGCCAACAGGGCCAACACATCAGCGTCGGACAGACGACCCAAAATGCTGGTCTTATCCCAGCCCAGTAAGAGCTCACCGGGATTTTGATTCAAATAGTCGCTTAGGACTGGGATGAGTTGCGGCTCCTCCAGACTAAACACGGGTTGCATCGGATAACCTTAAAACCATAAGTGCCTGTAATTGGGATTGCCGGACCGTGAACATTTGGTTGGGCTGGACTTTTTGAACGGGTCGACCCAATACATCGGTTACGCCATCCCAATCCAACGGAATGATGTCACCCGCAAAGCCAAGTGCCTCCACCCGCGAATCCGCATGCAGGGCCACTTTGGCCTGGCATAAAACCCGATCGCCTGCCTGTTCGAGCACATGACCTGCCAACGCAAAACGCGTAGGCTCCCGACCCTGCTCCTGGAAATGGGCCGTATCCGCATCTAATAGACCGAGCAAGGGTTTGGCTGTGTAGGGTCGATGGGAAAAACCATCCAGTAAAAAGTGAGGATCCTCAAAAGTTCCATTGGCTAACGCGCTTTTACAGGCCGATTGATAGGCCAAAACAGTTGAGGCCACGTACAGGGCACTCTTCATGCGACCCTCGATCTTGAGGCTATCAATGCCATGCCCAACCAGTTCCGGGACCAAAGACAAACCGTTGAGATCTTTACTGCTGAAATAGGTGTGTGCATCGGCAGAATCGTTGAGTTGATAGGGTAGACGACAACTGTGTTCACAGCCACCGCGATTCGAATCGCGTCCTGCCGTGAAGTTGGAAATGGTACAGCGACCGGAAAAGGCCATACACATGGAACCATGAACAAACAGCTCGACTTCCAAACCACTGATCTCTTTAATTTTCGCCGCGTCGCTAATCGAAGTTTCACGCGCCAAAATTACTCGTTTGGCACCCATTTCTGCCCAAAAGGCCGTGTGTTGTGCATTAAACACAGAGGCTTGGGTCGAGATATGCACAGGGATGGAGCTGTGTTCCAGCACGGTAGAGACAACCCCCAAATCAGAGGCAATCACCGCATCCACACGTAGCTCGCTTAAGAACTGCACAAAATCAGGCAGCGCTTGGAGTTCCTTTTGGAACAGAAATCCATTGAGCACCACGTAGGCCTTGGCACCATGGCTGTGACAGAAGCGAACGGCCTGCTCCAACTCCGTATGGGTCAGATTGTCGGCACCCTGACGCAGGCCAAATTGCGGACCGGCCATATAAACGGCATCCGCTCCGTAACGCACGGCCACTTGCAGTTTATGTAGGTTACCCGCTGGTGCCAGAACCTCGGGTTTTTGAATTAGGGTTGAACTTGCCATGTGGTGCCGTTGGGCGTATCCATTACCAAGACGCCTCTTTCGATCAGGCGCTGCCGTACCTGATCGGCTTCCTCGTATTTTTTATTCTGACGCAGGGCTTGGCGTTCGGCGATTTGATCTTCCACCCACGCCACATCTAAGCCCTTTGAACGAATTAAGTACTGGTTGATTTCGGCCAGTTTGGTTTTAGGCTCGCCCGGAGCCAATCCAAAAATACCCAAGTATTCGCGAATATGGCGTCCCAACCACAACAGCTGGGGTGCACGATTCTTTAATTTTCCCGACTGAGCCAGCAAATCATTGAAGGCTTTACAACCGGCACTCAGTACCCCAAAAGCCGCAGCACTGTTGAAATCATCATCCATGGCCTGTCGAAATTTTTCGACCCATTCTGCATCCTCCGGAGCCGGAGCCTGACGCTCGACATCCGGGAATTGGTCTTCCAATTCCTGTAATTTGGCCAGCAACGTGTAGAGGTAAATCAAACGTTGGTAGGCGTCGTAAAAAACCTTTTCGCTAAAGTCAATGTTGGTTCCGTATTGGTGCGAAAGGATCGCATAGCGAATGGTGTGCGGGTGGTATTTGGCGACTGCATCGCGAATGGTCAGGAAATTGTTCAGAGACTTGGACATTTTGCGACCGTCAACGGTCAATAAGCCATTGTGGATCCAATAATTGGCAAATGGTTTTCCCGTGGCGCATTCCGACTGGGCGATCTCATTTTCGTGGTGAGGGAAAATAAGGTCTTTCCCGCCACCGTGAATATCAAACGTTTCGCCCAACAACGCCACAGCCATGGCGGAACATTCGATATGCCAGCCCGGTCGTCCTTCTCCCCAGGGCGATGACCAACTGACCTCACCTGGTTTGGCACTTTTCCACAATGCAAAGTCCATGGGATCTTCTTTTAACGGATTGACCTCGACCCGCGAACCTGCCTGCAGATCCTCACAGCGCCGGTTGGATAAACAACCATAGCGCCCAAATGAACGTACTCGAAAGTAGACATCGCCTGAGGCCGCATAAGCGTGTCCGTTCTGGATCAAAGTTTCAATCATTTGCGTAATTTGCGGCATGAACTCGGAGACTTTTGGTGAATGGGTGGCAGGTTGAACCTCAAGCAGGTCCAGATCCGATTCGCAAGCCTGAATCATCTCGGCGGAGAGGTCCAATGGGTGCATACCGCGTTCTTGGGCACGCTGGATAATCTTGTCATCGACATCCGTATAATTGCGCACGTATATGACCTCAAACCCACGGAATTCCAAATAACGGCGAATCACGTCATAAATGATCGCCTGCATGGCATGTCCGATATGGCACAAGTCATAAACCGTAACCCCGCAGGCGTAGAGGGTCACTTTTCCCGCTTGAACGGGTGAAAACGGTTTTTTGGTTTGGGTTAGGGTATCGTACAAGGTGATGGTCATCGGGGCTCCAGGGGCAGGTTAGGTGAGTGAACCTTCTGTTTCGCGCAACAGCTGGTCAAAATAGGCGATTGTCCGATTCAACCCCTCGCGTAGCGGGGTGCTGGGTGCCCATTGCAAAACACGGCTCGCCAACTCCACGTCTGGACAGCGCTGCTTCGGATCGTCGCCGGGCAAGGGCTCAAAAGTAAGCGTCGAGCGCGATTGGGTCAACTCAAGGATTAGCTCCGCCAATTCGAGAATCGTGTGTTCCTGGGGATTGCCCAAATTGATGGGCCCGGTAATATCGGAGGTGGTTCCCATCAGTTGGACAAGACCTGAAACCAAGTCATCCACAAAACAAAAGGAGCGGGTTTGATTGCCCTTCCCAAAAATGGTGATCGGTTTGTTGGTCAGCGCTTGAACAATAAAATTGGAAATGACGCGGCCATCAGCAGGATGCATGTTCGGGCCATAGGTATTAAAGATCCGGGCAATCTTAATCGCCATATGGTGCTGTCGGCGATAATCGAAAAACAAGGCTTCGGCGCAGCGTTTGCCCTCGTCGTAACACGAGCGAATGCCGAACGGGTTGACATGGCCCCAATAGGCTTCGGTTTGCGGGTGTTCCTGCGGATCGCCATACACTTCAGAGGTGCTCGCTTGCAGAATCGGGATGTTGAGCCGTTTGGCCAAACCCAACATGTTGAGCGCACCCATGACTGACGTTTTGGTGGTCGCAACAGGGTTGTGCTGATAGTGCACAGGTGAGGCGGGGCAAGCCAGGTTAAAGATTTGGTCGACTTCCAAGCGGATCGGTTGGATTACGTCATGACGGATCAACTCAAAATGAGGGTCACCCAAAAACGGTTTGATATTGCGTTTGGAGCCCGTAAAAAAGTTATCCAGGCAAATGACTTCCTGTCCCTGAGCCAAAAGCCGCTGGCAAAGATGGGACCCGAGGAACCCCGCTCCCCCCGTTACCAAAACCCGAGTTGCCATAGACTTCAAACTTCTTCCGCCTGGTAGTCATAGGCAGAATAGCCATAGGAGCGACCGTATTTGCCATAGCCATACTTGTAGCCGTAATAGCGACGCCCTTTCGAGTAGTCAAAATCGTTGAGGATGGTGCCCAAGGGGCGAATGCTGTTGCTTGCCAGCATGTGCATGGACCGGACGTAATCATCGCGAAGCGTCGTTGAGGCCTTGGCCACAAAAATGACCGTATCGGCCAAATGACCCAAAACACAGGCATCCGTCACTGCCAGAATCGGCGAGCTATCGATCACGATGTAGTCAAAATCGAGCTTTAACTGACCTACCAATTCGGCCATACGCGGCGCACTCACCAATTCCGCTGGGTTGGGCGGCAAGGGACCCGACGATAACAAAAAGAGGTTGGGAACCTGAGTTGCCGTCCCCTTGATTCGAACCAAATCCGAGGAAATGAGGTAGTTAACCAATCCGATCTTGTTGGGTAAATTAAAGAGTTTGTGCAGTTTAGGTCGACGTAAATCGCAATCGACCAAGAGCACTTTTTTATCCAATTGCGCCAAAGCAATGGCTAAATTGGAGCTAGAAATGGTTTTGCCTTCACCGGATACGCTGCTGGTCACCAGGAAAACCTTGTTGACCCCTGTTTTGGACAAGAGAATATTGGTCCGCAAATGGCGATAGGTTTCCGCAAAAGGAGAGGTCGGTTTGAGGTGCGTGAAAAAAGCTACTTGCTTGCGCATTTCCATAGAGTCCAAACTTTTATCCAATTCCAGCGCACGTGGAATAGTTGCGAGGGTCGGCAAGCCACTGAGCTTTTCCAATGTCTCCGAGTTGTGGATTTTTCGATCGGTCACTTCCAGGAGGAAGATCAGAGCAATGGCAAGCGCCAAACCACCCATTGCGCCAAAAACCGTGTAGCGCTTTAAGGAAGGGGAGATCGGTCCACCGGGCATGGCCGCATCTTCAATGATGACCTTATCGGATCGACCCAGGTCCTTCAGGCTCATGGCCAGGTCCATTTCCTCTTTCTTGTACTCCAATACTTCCAATTGGTGTTTCATGACCTTGAGTTGACTTTGTAAGGTTTCCGCTTCAGATTCTGCAAAAAGTCGGGTTTGCGATTGTTTGCGACGCTCATTTTCAAACGCTTCCTTTGTACGGTCAGCCTCTTTTTCGGCCGCAGCAATATCCGCCCGCTTCGTGGCCAAAATACTATCTAATTGCCGTTTCCGCTCCGTTTCCAAGCTCTTTTCCTTGGATTCGATTTGGTTGCGTAACGCCACCATACGCGGCAGACCGGGTTTATACGTTTTTAAGTCGGTTTGGTATTGCGTCTTCAATTGGATGATCTCGCTCATCAAATCCTTAACCGATTGGGACTGATTAATTTCAGGGTTCTGATCCAACTGGGTGGTCATGGTCCGTTGAAAGGCGTTTTGTGCTTCGACCAAACGGGTTTCTGCCGAAAGTTTGGCTTCGTTGAGCCGGGTCAAGGTTTCATCATCCATGTTGGATGTTTTCGAAATTGAAACGATTTCCTTGGTTTTGTCATCTTGGGCAACGGCTTGCACGATTTTGTCAATTTTCTCGCGCAGTTCATCGGCCTTAGTCGTTAAAAAATTATAAGCGACAAAATTTTTCTGGTAGTTGTTATCGATATCGTTGGCAATATAGGCCTCAGCCCATGCCTGCGCTAGCATTTTTGCTTGGTTTGGATCACCGGACACATATGAAATCTGGACCAGGTTGGTGCCTTTGATTTCGGCAACGGATACGCCATTGAGCAGGCTACGGGCAAATTTTTGGCGCCGTGCTTCACGACTGTGATCCACAGGTTCTTGGTCAGTCTTGGCCTGCATTGCCAGATCTTCAATCTGTTTGCTGTTGTCCTGTTCATTGGTTTGGTTTTGCAAGGCAGCAAATCCCACTTGATCGACAACCCGCTCGGCTACAGCAAGCGAACGAATGATTTGGAATTCTGTCTTAAAAAATTCGTCTCGGTAGGGGTTCCAATAAAACTCCTGGCCAAAACCAATGACGTCCCGACCGTTGTGCGACAATTTCAACTTGGTCGAGGCCCGGTATTGGGGCGGGGTAATAAACCAAAAGCCCAGCCCAAACAGAATCCCCAGACTGAGAAACACCAGCAGGGTCTTTAAGTGTTTATGCAGGAATCCCAGAATCTCAAATAGGTTGAGGTCATGAGATTCTGACGGTTCAAGCGGTTCATGCACTGGCTCAACTCCCCATCCAGAATCAAACTTTACATTATAGCGCAACCAACACGGCAGTTGAAATTCAGGCCACACCGCCGATTTTAGGGGGTTCTATTGGCCTCGTGTATAATAATGTGGGACCAACGCGGGTATTGTGATTCCACACCTTCCGACCACTTGACATGGATATATGGAAATTCTGCTCAATCGATATGTCATCCTAGTCATAGACTTGATGTTTACAGCCTTAGCTTTGTTTTTGGCTTATTTCGTGCGCTCTGAATTCCATTGGCCCTTTCGAAACGACCACTTTTTTTATTCCAGCTGGCCCTTTTTCATCACCATTCAGCCGCTGATATTTTATCTGATGGGCACGCATCGCCTGATCATCACCCGTATCACCTTTGAAGACAGCGTTCGCCTCCTTTCGGCGATTGCCTTGGGCACCCTGCTCCTATTTGTGGTTGTATATTCCGCACACGGATTCAGTTATCCGCGTTCCATCTTTATCCTGTTCCCGCTGATTCTCAGCTCCGAAGTGATTTCGCTGCGCTACTTTGGTCGCTATTTTTATGAACGCCGCAAACGGGCACGCCGAAGTCTCAAGCCCGCCAGTTCTGTTTTGGATGCCAAGCGCATCCTCATAATTGGGGCTGGCCATTCCGGCATTCAATTGGTGCGCGCCCTGCTTCACCATCCCAGCTACAAACTCGTCGGCTTTGTCGATGACGATCCCGGTCTGGCCGGAAAACAATTGTTTGGGTTGTCCATTCTTGGCAAAGTTCATGAGGCAGCCGAAATGGTTGCTCAGTACAAGGTTGATGAAGTTCTTTTTGCTATTCCGAGTGCCGATGGTTCTTTCGTACGTCAAACCCTCAAGGATTTGCGTCCCCTGAAAGTACCCGTGCGGATCCTTCCGCGCATGTTGGATTCCTTGGATATCAAAAATCCAACCACCCAGTTGCGCTCCGTTAAATTGGAGGACTTGCTGCGCCGTTCACCCGTTGACCTTGACTTAACCCAAATCAAATCCCTATTGGCGGGGAAACGGATTTTGATCACGGGCGCTGCCGGATCAATTGGCAGTGAAGTTTGCCGCCAAATCCTTCATTTTCACCCGGAAAAATTAGTTTTGGTCGATATGGCCGAATCGCCCCTGTACGAAATTGACCGCGAACTATCCGAGTATGGCACCGAAACCCAAATACATGCATGCCTGGCCGATATCACGCACCAAGCCAATCTTCAGCATCTTTTTGAAGTTCATCAGCCCGAAGTGGTTTTCCACGCAGCGGCTTATAAACATGTACCCATGTTAGAACACCATCCCTTTATTGGGATTTTGAATAACCTGGCCGGTGGGAAAAATGTTGCCGACTTAGCCTGCCAATACAAATGCGAAAAAGTTGTCCTCATCTCCACCGATAAAGCAGTCAACCCAACCAACCTCATGGGCATGACCAAACGCGCACTGGAACACTATTTCCGCTTCAAGGGTCAGGATAGTTCCACCCATTTCAGTATCGTGCGGTTTGGCAATGTTTTGGGCTCTCAGGGTTCGCTGATCCCGACCTTCGAGCGGCAACTGCGCAAGGGTGGTCCCCTAACGGTTACCCATCCCGAAATCACACGTTTTTTCATGACCATCCCAGAAGCAACCCAACTCGTTCTTCAAGCGGGCGCTATGGGCCAAGGCGGCGAAATTTTTGTCCTTGACATGGGCGAATCTGTGCGAATTTACGACCTTGCACGAGACTTCATCGAATTGAGTGGTTTTGAGGTCGATAACGATATTGCCATCCAAATTACCGGTTTAAGACCCGGCGAAAAGCTGTTTGAGGAACTCTTTGCGCAAGGTGAAAAGGAAGTCTCCACCCAGCACCCCAAAATTCGCCGCGCGTTAGGCGATCAATTACCGACCCAAATTGAGTTTTTGTTCAGCCAAACCATTCAATTGGCGCTGCAAACGGACCGACACGCCTTTCAAAAACTCATCGAAATGGTGCCGGAAGCAACCTGGTCACCCAATCAAGACGTGATGTCTCTCGCTCAACAAGCTTAAGGCGCATTCCAACAAAGCAAATTCAGATTTTATAAAGACTGGACAGCTTGGAACTTTTTTGATTTTATAAGGGTGCTTGTTTTTTTGTTCCTGCCGAATTTTAGGCAGGTAGCTCATGGTACCCTCCGTTCCCGCTCGCCTTTTATTGCCCCATCAGCCAGACTGGCACCCGCTTCCCTTAGAACCTTGGCTAATTGGTAACGTACCGAGTGTACTTCAGGATCAGGTGCTGAAGGCGCATTTACTCAATCAGGCCGGTGGCCCGATTATCGATCTGGTGGTCGCTGAACAGTTTCCCAAAGGCTCTTTGGATACCTGTGTTCAGGCCCTAACTGGTTTGGGCCTGCACCATTTTTTGGTTTTAGTCAGCCATACCCGCTCCAATAACAGTCATTTGGTGTACTGGTCTCAATTAGAGCCACGACACCAATACCATTTCGAATTGAATTTGAACCAGCCAGCCGAAATTGACCGCTGGTTATCGGCGCGTATCCAAGCGGGAGAACCCCGTGATTTCCAGGAACTTGTCCATTTTCTGAGAAGCGAAACCTCTCACCAAGCCTTTTATCGCGCGACCCAGGCCCAACTGAAGGCGGCTGGTTCCATGTCCACACGCCAACACCAATGGCTTTTAGAAATGACATTAGGCCTGGTTTTTCTCCTGTTTGTGCAGAAAAAAGGCTGGCTCAACTTTGACCCGGGTTATTTGGAAACGAAAATGCTCGCTTGCGCAAAAAAAGGCTACTCCATCCAAACCCAACTCCTGAAACCCCTATTCGCGCGTTTGGAAGGTAAACCCATTGGTGAACCCCTTTCACTGGGCGCTTTGCCAAACCTTGGCGGTGGCTTGTTTGATTTGCCGTTCAGCCAGATGGCGCTTTTGGAAAATCAGTGGTTTTTGGATTGGTACAGCCAATCATCAGATGCCTTCTCCTTTTCCCTGTTTGAGCCACATGCAACGCGAATGGTTCAAGGGATCAACCCAGAAATCCTCGGTCACGTTTTTGAAAACCTGATGGACCCCAATGACCGCAAA
The DNA here is from genome assembly GCA_020637335.1 of Acidobacteriota bacterium. Lineage (GTDB taxonomy): Bacteria > Acidobacteriota > Holophagae > Acanthopleuribacterales > Acanthopleuribacteraceae > JACJWC01. The sequence continues at coordinate 55,649 of JACJWC010000001.1, forward strand.
AAGTATGGGGTCTTTTACACGCCAACACATTTGGTTCAAAAACAGGTTGCGTATAGTTTCGAAGCATGGAAACAACGGAATCCCATGGATTTTGAGCAAAAAATTCGCAACGTGCGGATTTTGGATCCAGCCTGTGGCAGTGGAAGTTACCTGGTAGCAGCTCTCAACTGGATTCTGGAACAGCGACTCACTTTTGAACCGGATCGGGCCCGCTACAACGGCAAATTATTCGAGCTCAAACGCAACATCATCACTCAGCAATTATTTGGATTGGATGTGCACCCCTTCGCCGTCCGAATCGCAGAAGTGCGGCTCTGGCTCAACATGATTCAAGATTTGGAGATTGGTCAACCTGAATTGGCGCCTGCTTTACCAAGCCTCGTCCATCACTTGCGTTGTGCAGATTTTCTCAATCAACAAAACCCCCCTGATCGCCAGGCTTGGCTCGGATGGCGCAAGCGGGACAGTCTGGAACGCTTGAAACGCGAATTTTCGGCCTCACCCAACCACCAACGACTCAACCGGTTCCGGCATATCTTGCGCCTTGAACGCGAATTCCAAATCCATTGCGATGCGTATGCGGGTCAAGCCAATTTAATTGAATATGCCCAAGCCAAGCGGCAAAAAACCTTACCTTTAGGCTTTGATGCACCGGCCACAAAACTGAAACGCGACAAAACGGACACCGCTCGATCATTCAACCCGCAAATTGTTTATAGTCAAGTGTTTGAATCAGGTGGATTCGATTTAATCCTCGGTAATCCACCCTGGTTGGCCAGCACCCAGATACCCGCATCAAGCAAAAAAATGTTCGCCCAAACCCACAAACGCTTAGGTTTACCCTTTAGTGCGTCGGCTGATCTGAGCGTGCATTTTTTCCTGACGAGTTTTGCCATGCTGAAAGAAGGCGGGCACCTGAGCATGGTTTTACCCGCGAAATTTGCCAAAGCAAGCTATGCACGACCTGCCCGCAACTTTTTGGCCCAATCGGCCAAGCTTAATTTTGTCCTCGATTACAGCGATCACCAGGATCTCGTATTTCGTGCTGACACCTTTCCCATCGTTTTGGGAGTCGACAAGCTGAAACCCCAACCCTATTCCTCGGTTCAGGTAGAAATCAAAACCGCCAACTGCCAGAAACGGTTTTGCCGCAGTGTATCCGATATTTTGGGGCCCGAGGTTTGGTCCTGGACGCGATCCACCAGCAGTAATAGGACACTTGGTCATTTGCAATTGGACCTGCGCAGAGGCGTGGTCACCCATGGCAAGAAATGGTTTACCCAAAACCAAGCGCTAAACAGCAGTTGGTTACCTCTTCTGCGTGGGCGAGACATCAGTCGTTCCAAGCTGGCGCCCGGCGCCTCCATTTATTGGCCTTTCCTGGAATGGCAACGTCGAGGTGGGCAGATTGATGAGCAGGAGGCGCACTGGTTAAATCAAATCCCCAAGGTGAAAAAGTGCGGCAGTCAATGGCACCTACCCTATACCTACCGGACTTTTTGTGGCTGGCTTTTGATTTGGAAATATCTGGCGGAACACATGACGGCCGCGCTTATCCATAACCCGACATTTATTCCCGATCAGACCACCTACTACTGTCGCTTTGATTCACTTAAAGAAGCATGGCCCCTTTTTAGGTACTTGAACCATCCCGATACCCAAAAGGAATGGTGCGATTTTGCCCAGCCCGGAAAGGATCACCATTTCTTCTATTATGCACATACCGTCCGCAACCTTCCCCTGCGCGAACACTGGGATGAAAATGCACAACCGCCCCCAGTAAAGCCCCTATTTTTGCCAGAAGAATGGGACAGCGGGCATGGACGCGCTTGAACCCAGTCTGACAGCTTTTCGCATGGCCTGGGTGCAATCCGATGGCATGGACTACCGTTGGCTAGGCCCAGGCTTTCAAGCTTGTATGTGTGGAGCCCAACTGGATAGGCGCCTTTCAGCCTTTCAGCATCTTTCCGGTCGGCCAGTGGTGAGCCGACACTTGCGGTGTTTGCTCAAATTACGTACCTGGAGCAATCAGAAAGTCGTGTTCGTCAATGACTTGTTTGAGCCCAAACCACGTGATCTAAGCCAGTTGGTGGTCGCCCATCCCGATATGCCCTTGCTGAACCCAAAAGGTCCCGAATTACCCCTGTGCTGGCGCCAGGCGGAAAATTCGCAAACCGGCCCCAAAATCCTCCCTTTCCGCATGATTAGCCCGCATCAAATCTTTTGGTCTCAGGCAAAACGAGGATCGGGCTGTATTTCGCTCCTGCCCAATGGGCAAATCGCGCAACAGCTTGACCTCTTCCGCAAAGAAATGCTTCTACCTGACTTTGGTGAAAACCCTTACGATGCAGCACTATCCCAATTAACCCAGCATATTAAAAAGGCGCTGGTTGTCGCCCACAGCAAAGAAAGGCTGACTTGGTTTGCCATGGCGCTGCGCCGCCTGATGGGTCCAAACCTTGGCTATCCCTGCTATGAATGGCGGCTCGCCGATAAACGGGCATTAATGGCTTGTCCACCTTTTGAAACGTGGATTGAATTGGATAATCGCGATCAGGCTTGGCGCAACTATGCACGCGTGCGCGGGGGTCCATACGGTTGGTCATTTCCCGTTGCGCCCTTAGGTCGCGCACGAATTTCGGCAGGTGGCCGCACATGGGCCTTGCTGCGCTTTACCGGTCACTGGGCACCTGATGTGCCCTGCATTCAAACGGAGGTTGACTTTGGAGACCTGGCCAAAGCCCATTGGTCGACTTGGCAAATCCTGCGGCACCCAACTTGGGCAGGATGACAGCAGACCTGGGTTAAGCTATGATAGGCGGGCATTTTTTGAGGGAGCAGGTATGGCCAATAAAGCACATTCTGAACTGATCGTCCGGGAAGGATGGCCCTTTTTGTTTCCTTTGCTGGTCCTGACCTTGATTAGTTTTGGCCTCCAATTGCATTGGGCCATTACCCTGGTGCTCGGTCTGCTGACCCTCTTTGTTCTGAACTTTTTCCGCAACCCGTATCGCCAAATTCCACAGGACCCAAACAGTATCGTTTCGCCCGGCGATGGGGTGGTTGTCAGCGTTCGCGAAACGGACGAGAATCGTCAGTGCATTTCCATATTCCTCAACGTGTTTAATGTGCATGTCAACCGCTCGCCAATCGCTGGCACAATCAAACAAATTGACTACCGCAAGGGCAAGTTCCTGGCCGCATCCAAACCCGAGGCATCGGTAGAAAACGAAATGAATAGCCTGACCATCCAGGATCAGGATTTCGAAATCGAAGTGATTCAGATTGCAGGGCTGATTGCCCGGCGCATTATCTGCTGGAACCAACCGCAGGATACCCTGCAAAAGGGCGAACGCTTTGGCTTGATCCGCTTTGGGTCCAGGGTTGATTTATTTATGCCGAAATCGTGTCAAGTTGTGGTTAAGGTTGGCCAAAAGGTCAAGGGGGGCCGCGATATTTTGGCTCACCGACCCCAAGCCTCATAAGGAGTCGTAGTGACGTTGCAGACCAACCAAAAACCCTCTTGGTTACGGGTCAAGTTGCCCGGCGGTGACCAGCACCACGATATCAAACGCAACCTGCGGGAAAAAAAGTTATTTACCGTTTGTGAAGAAGCAAAATGCCCCAATTTGGGCGAGTGTTGGTCTTCGGGTACCGCAACTTTGATGATCCTGGGTGAAGTGTGTACCCGTGGATGCCGATTTTGTGCCGTTCAGTCCGGCAACCCAAAAGGTTGGTTGGACCCGCTGGAACCGCAGAAATGTGCGGATACAGTCAAAGCCATGAACCTCAAATACGTTGTCCTGACCTGTGTGGATCGCGACGATTTACCCGATGGTGGCGCTGGTCAATTCGCAGCCGTCATCCAAGCGATCCAAAGGGAAGCGCCTCAATGCTTGATTGAAGTTTTGACATCCGATTACCAAGGCGACTTTGCCCATGTCCAGGTGGTGTTGGACGCCAAGCCTGATGTATTTGCGCACAATGTGGAGACGGTCAGGGAATTAACCCCACGGGTCCGCGATCCCAGGGCAGGCTACGACCAAAGCCTGCGTGTTCTGGAATACGCCAAATCGGTAGATTCACGCCGGATCATTAAAACCAGCCTCATGCTCGGTTTGGGCGAAACCGAAAGTCAGGTCCACCAAGCTATGCGCGATATGCGCGCCGTCGGCGTTGATGTTTTAACGCTTGGTCAGTACCTGCGCCCTACTCGAAAACATTTAGCGGTCCAAGAATACCTCAGCCCCGAAAAATTTGACGCCTATGCCGATGTGGCGCGTGACTTGGGCTTTTTGTATGTGGCCAGTGGGCCATTGGTCCGTTCCTCTTACAAGGCTGGGGAGTTTTTCCTGGCCAATTACCTAGCCCGTGAACGCGCTCAAGCCGTGCGTCCGGTCTGGGAAGTCTAAGGCAAAAATCCAATCGCACCTGAAAAGGAGTTGAACAATGACTGAGTTTAAATTGCCCGATATTGGCGAAGGCGTCATGGAAGGCGAAATCATCGAGTGGCACATCCAACCCGGTGACCAGGTACAGGAAGACCAGCCATTGGTATCGGTCCTGACAGATAAGGCAACTGTAGAGATCGCAGCGCCCAAAGCCGGTTCCATCGAGAAAATTCTGGTGGCGCCGGGCGATGTTGTAAAAGTGGGTCAGGTTCTGCTCCACTTTTCGGGCGCTTCGGCCGCAGCAGCCAAGACAAACGACAGCCCAGCACCGGCCCCCGCTACCAATGCCCAAACGCAGAGCCCTTCGGGTTCAGGCCAGGAGATCCTTTTTCCTTTACCTGAAATTGGCGAAGGAGTTATGGAAGGTGAATTGGTCGAGTGGCATGTTGCAGTAGGTGCCCATGTTCATGCCGATCAACCGATCCTCTCCATGTTGACCGATAAAGCCACCGTCGAAATTACGGCTCCGGCCGACGGCACCGTCGTTGCCATCCTGGCCCAGCCTGGCGATGTGGTCAAGGTCGGTGGCGCGTTAATGCGCTTCAAGACCGAAAGTACCGGTATCAAGGCGGCAGAGGCGCCAAAAGCAGAAAGCAAACCTGCGCCCACACAAGCAGCCACAGCCGCACCCAAAACCACGCCAACCACCAGCGCGCCCAAAGACAACCCCAGTATCAGCGCTTTTGGCACGCCCCTGGCCACACCGGCGGTCCGTCGCTTGGCATCCCAAAAAGGCATTGACCTGGCCCAAGTCGTGGGATCAGGTCCCCACCACCGCATCACCCGAGAAGATGTGGAGCAATTCGGTACCCGGCCCAGCACCCCATCCGCGCCTGCTGCAGCCAAACACAGCGTACCGGTTAGTGAGGGCGAGACCCGCGAAAAAATCCGCGGTCTGCGCAAGGCCATCTACCTCAATATGGCCAAAGCCAAACAAACCGTTCCCCATTTCACCTACGTCGAAGAAATTGAAATGGATAAGCTGGTCGCCCTGCGCGACACGCTTAAGATGGAAGCCGAACAGGCCGGCGCCAAACTGACTTATTTGCCGTTCATTGCCAAAGCCTGTGCTTTAGCCTTTAAAAAATTCCCGATCATCAACGCATCCGTGGACGACGTCAATGAAGAAATCGTATTTAAACACGATGTCAATATCGGCATTGCAACCGCAACCCAAGCCGGTTTGATGGTTCCCGTCGTCCAAGATGTGAAACACAAAACCGTCATTCAGATCGGCAAAGAAATCGCCGAATTGAGTGATCGGGCACGCAGCCGCAAATCCAGTCCTGCCGATCTCGCCGGTGGTACCTTCACCATTACTTCACTTGGCAAGTTGGGTGGCCTCCTGGCAACCCCCATCATTAACCATCCCGAAGTAGCCATTTTCGGTGTGCACAACATCGTCGATCGCGCCGTTGTCCGCGATGGCCAAATCGTTATCCGCAAAATGATGAACGTTGCAGTCGCCTTTGACCACCGTGTTATTGACGGCGATGTCGGGGCCGCATTCGTCCAAGAAGTAAAGGGCTACCTGGAAGAACCGAATCGCTTCCTGCTGCACCTGATCTAATTCCCGGGGGGAATTAATTTCTCCCCCATCAAAATTAAACATGACCTACACCCTCAACTCACGCTAACCTGATAGGATAGAGGTTGATGGGAAAAAAAATGGACCAGGGGCTTTTTCTTCTTGTATGGAGTGCCGTTGGTAAACTTATCGCGGTAAAGGAGCGGAAATGAAAAAGCCCAAGTTCATCGTAGAGAATGTTGCCATTCTCAGTTTGACACCCCTTGTAGCCCTGATTGGCGTGCCCTGGTACGGCATCGTGTCCGGCTACACCTTGTTTGAATGGTCAATGTTTTTCGTCTTTTTGATGTCAACCGGGCTAGCCATCACTGCCGGGTACCATCGCCTGTGGTCGCACCGCACTTACAAAGCACACGCCATTATCCGTGTTTTTTATGCTCTATTTGGCGCCGCATCCCTTCAAAACAGCATCCTGCATTGGTCTGCAGACCACCGCAACCATCATCGCTATGTGGATGATTTAACCAAAGACCCCTATTCCGCCAAACGCGGCTTCTGGTTCTCACATATCGGTTGGATCCTGCGCGCGTATCCCAGTGGAAAACACGATATTGCGGAATTAAAAGATCTTCAACGCGACCCCATTGTGCGCTGGCAACATCGCTGGTACATCCCCTTGGCCATTTTTATGAACCTGGGCCTGCCGCTTTTTCTGGGTTATTTGCACAACAGGCTGTGGGGCACGTTTTTCCTGGCTGGGATTTTACGCATGGTGCTTAACCACCATTTCACCTTCTTCATCAATTCATTGGCGCATATGTGGGGTTCGCAATCCTTTAGCACGGACAACAGTGCTCGGGACAATGGCTTTTTGGCAATCTTCACTTATGGCGAGGGCTATCACAACTTCCACCACCGTTTCCAAAGTGATTACCGCAACGGGATCGCCTGGTACCATTACGATCCTGCAAAATGGTTGATTCGCACCCTGTCCTGGATTGGCCTGGCAGACGGCTTAAAAACCATGAGCCCGTTTCAGATTGAAAAAGCTAAAATCCTGGTTCAACGCGAGAAAGCGCTGCGCAACCTGGAAAAAAACAACACCCTGGCCCATCTCCAACAGAGCCTCGAAGAAAAATACCACCAAGCGATTCAAGCCTTGGAAGCCTGGTCAGCGGCCAGTCAGGAATGGCAACAAAAGATGCGCGCCAAAGTCGAAAAGGGCAGTAAGGCCCTGGCCGATCTACACATGAAAGAGCGTTACCAGGAAATGAAACTCAACTTCCAAAATCACATGGTCGAGTGGAAACGGCTGTGTGCTCAGCTTTCTACGGTTGCGGCATAAGATTGAATCCACAACATTAATTCCGATGAGGGCAGGGGTTTCGAATACAAGTAACCCTGCCCCACATCGCAGCCTTCGCGCTTGAGGATATCGAGTTGAGAAGGGTTTTCAATCCCTTCGGCTACCACCGTCAAACCCAACCGACGCGCCATGGCAATCATTGAGCCCACCAAGGATCGTGCCTCTTCATGCTCAGCAACATCATTGACAAAGCTGCGATCCACTTTTAACACACCTATCGGAAACCGTTTGAGGTAGCTGAGCGAGCTGTAGCCGGTTCCAAAATCATCCAAAGCCAGACGGATCCCAAGTCTCGTCAACTGGACCATGGTCTGAATATTTTGTTTCGACACATCGAGCAGCAGGCTTTCGGTCAGTTCAAATTCCAATGTGTTGGGGTCAAAATGCTGTTCGTCCAAGATCTGTTTGGTCCGATCCAGAAACTCGTTACTGAACACCTGACGCGGGGAGAGATTGATGGCCAATCGCGGAGGCGCAATTCCTTTTTCTTCCCATTGGCGGTAATCCCGAATCGCTTGGCTGAGCACCCATTCGCCAATATTCACAATCAAGCCCGTCTCCTCGGCAATCGGGATAAAGTCGGCTGGTGAAATCAATCCCCATTGGTGGGACCGCCAGCGAATAAGTGCTTCGACACCAGTAAACCGCCCAGTTTCCAGCGCAATTTGGGGTTGATAATGGATTTCCAGTTCGTTTCGGGCCAGAGCATGGCGCAGGGCCGCTTCGCGTTCCAAACGGGTGAGGGAAGAGGCATTCATTTCCTGGGAATAAAATTGGAAATTGTTGCGGCCCTTATTCTTCGCCGAGTACATGGCGGTATCCGCGTTGCGAAGCAGGGATTGAGGGTCTGCCCCATCTTGAGGGTAAAAGCTGATACCAATGCTTGGGGTGACCACCAATTCATAGGGTCCCAACTGGAAGGGCTGGGTCAATTGTTCCAATATTTTTTCAGCGACATGGGCAGAGTCCTGAGCGCGGTCCAGGCGTTCCAAAACCACGGTAAATTCATCGCCCCCCAAACGGGCAACGGTGTCTTCCTTGCGCACACAATGAGTTAACCGTTCGGCGACAGAGCACAGTAAGGCATCGCCCGTATTATGACCCAATGAGTCATTGATCTGTTTAAACCGATCCAAATCGATAAACAGCAAGGCGATATGCTTTTTATTGCGTTCCGCCCTCAGGATTGCCCGTTCAAGGCGTTCGGCAAAAAAAGTGCGGTTCGGCAGCTGGGTCAAGGTGTCGTAATTGGCCAGGTAGCGCAGCTCTTCTTCATCTCGTTTGCGTTGGGTGATATCGGAGAACACCATGACGTAGTGATTGATTTTGAGGGGGTCCTGGACCGCATTCACGTTGGCCCAAGCCAAAAACGGCGGTTGGTCGGCATGACACAACCACAACTCGCCTTTCCAGGACCCGCGATTCTCTAAATCGGCCTGAAATTCCACAAACCAGGAACCCGGCATCTCCGATTTGGCCAGATATGCATCAAAGGGTTGATGCTTTACTGCATTTTGTTCAAAGCCGGTCAACCCTTCAAATGCGGGATTGACCGAAATGATGTTCATATCATGGTCAAATAAAATGACACCTTCTTCGGTCGACTCGATGGCGCGCGATGCCAATCGCAATTGTTCCTGGACCTCAATTTCTGCACCAATATCCTTATGCGTCCCGGCCATACGCAACGGTTTACCCAATGCATCGCGCTGCACCACCCGGCCGCGATCGAGGACCCACTTCCATTCGCCCGATCGGCTGCGCAGCCGATAAATCGCTTCGTAATGGGGCGTATTGCCGTTTAAATGTTCATCGAGATTGGCCGTCACGCGGGCCTGGTCATCTGGGTGAATTAATTGGCTGCGAATAGTGACCGGTTCGCGAATTTCCTCGTGTTCATAACCCAACCATTCTTTGAATCGCGTGCGAAACACCAGCCCGGAAACCATGTCCCAATCCCATAAGCCATCGCCACTGCCCCACAACGCCCATTGAAGCCGATCTTCACTTTCTTTTAAGGCTCGGTGCGAGGCCCGCATACTGCTCGCCATCCTGAACAAGACAAAAATAATGATAAACAGGACCATGGCATAAAGCGCCATGGCCAACGGACTCCGGTAATAGGGATAGGGAACCAAGACCTTAAAAGAAGCGGGACGCTCCGTCCACACGCCATCGTGGTTGGCGGCCATCAACTCCAACTGGTAGTGGCCCGGTGCCAAATTGGTATACGTAATTTCGTTGCGAGCTCCAGCATCAATCCACTCATCAGAATCGCCCAAAAGCCGGTAGCGAAAACGCAATTTTTCCGGCATGGCGAAATCTAATTCCGCTAAACCCAAACGGAAATAGGGATTCGCCTTTACGATCTGGATTGTCGCCGAACCGGGGTCCACCAGGGTTTTACCGGCAATGGTTTCAACCACCGTAACCAGCGGTTTTGGTGAAAAGCTATTCGGTTGAATGGAACGCGGATCAAATTCATTAAACCCATTGATGCCACCGAAATACATCCAACCGTTTGCATCACGAGCTGCGGCACCCCCATTAAACTCGCGCGATTGCAGGCCATCTTCCATGCCGAAAGACCAAACCTCGCCCGTTTCCGGCTTGATCCGCGCAATGCCATTATTGGTCGATAGCCATAAAGTGCCTGGGCTCTGCTCCAAAATGGCGTAAACCGTGTTATTGGGCAATCCTTCCTCTTCGCCGAAGTGGCGATCCGGGCGCTTACCCGTTACATCCAAGCCAAATAATCCGCGAGAAGAACCCACCCATAAAATGCCTTGAGAATCCAAGCAAAGTGAACGGGTAGGCAGTCCTTCCGCGCCCGGAACCATCTCAAATTGCCAACGATCGGCACTCATGCGCCAGACCCCGTCAAGCGTTCCAAGAAATAGGTGGGTTTCATCCGCCGAAAGAGCCAAAATTCGGGGGTCCCAGGCCTGCTCCGGTTTGAGGCGGTCCGGTTTGGCTAAATCAGGTGATAGTTTATACAAACCATCGCCAAACGTTCCCATCCAAATATGGCCATGCCAATAACGTAAGGTTCGAACGGCTATGGCGCGGGTTGATTCAACCAACTGCCATTCATCTTCGGTTGGATTAAAACGCAGTAATCCCCCATCACTGCCTGCATACAGGTCGGGTCCGACCCGCAGAAACGACCAGATCCGGGCGCCCGACAGATTGTATTGACGCACATTTTTTAGACCCAATGCCGTGGTTGATGGAAACCAGCAAATACCCGCACCATCTGTGCCCAGCCACAATCCGTTTTCAACGGGGCAGAGTGCCCGCACAAAATTGTTGGTATAGCTGCCCGGATGTTCCGAAGCAGCAAAAATATGTTTAAAACGCTCCCGATCAACATGGTAACTAAAAAGGCCGGCCAAACCCGTGCCTATCCATATCGTGCCATCGTGGCTCTGTTCCAACGACAGGATTTGACCTTGGCCCAGCTCTCCCCGGCGACCATTGGGCGCATAGTGGCTCCAAAATCCCTTCTTTGTATCCCACACATACAGCCCTTGATGAAAAGTGCCTACCCAAAGTCGCCCATCCGCATCCCACATCAGACGACGCAAATGCTCTTGGCTAATTCCGGGTTCAGCCAGCATCGGCGAATTTTTTGCTTTGCCTTTATCATCCACAACCAAAAGCCCGTTTTGTCCTGCAAAGTAGACCCCATCCTGACCTTCTATTAATTGGTTTATGGGTCCGGGCAGGGTGCGCAGAAACGACCAGTTTTTGCCCCGGTCACGAGAGACCCAAAGCCCATTGCTATCCACCAACCAAACGTCCCCGTTCTGCCGGAATAACAATGCTTGTGGTTGCCCCCCATCGCGCAGCATTTCCCAACCTTGCAAACCATCGAACCGCTGCAAATGATGACTTGTTGCGACCCACACCCCTTGCTCGGGATCCGCGCGCAAAAAAGAAATTCGGTTTTCGGCCAGACCCGAGTTTTCTTTGCTCCAAGATTGAAACCGACCTTCCCCCAGGTAGACATTGATTCCCGATTGCAAGGTTGCAACCCACAGTCTTTGTTGGGCATCCAAACACAAATCACTGATAAAGCCCCCATTCAACCCTCCGGGTTTGGGGCGGAATAGCTCAAAACTCTTGCCATCAAATCGGTGTAGACCATCCTGGGTTCCAAACCATAAAAATCCATGTGAATCCGTTTGGATGGCTGTCACGGAGTTCTGCGCAAGACCACTTTCCTGGTTGTAGGCCTTAAACGCACTGGCGCGATGCCATTGACCCCAAACCATAGGCATGGCCATGAGCAGGGCCAAAAGCTGAATCCACCGCCTTGGATCAACCAACGGTTTAATCGCGCCAAAATTTAATGCCACAGCCTCTTCTCCCAAATACAACCGGCCTTCCGCAATAACTGGTTTATCGTGTTTTGCGCCAAGACGGATTAGGGTTGAGGCCATCAAAACCCTGCACTTTTTTCTCATCCAACTCGGCAATTTTTGCTCAGGACACCCGCCGGCTTGTATGCACACAACATAAATACATGAAAACATTGGTGTTAGATATTCGAAAAAGAGGAATGTGGCTTGCACAGCTGGCTGTGGAGGTTGCCGATGAAAACGCTTATCACCCTAACCTGTCTCCTAACAGCCCCGCTTCTGGCCGATGTTCGCTTAAAAGATATTGCCAGCGTTGAAGGTGTGAGACCGAACTATCTCAATGGTTTTGGCTTGGTGGTGGGCTTAAATGGAACCGGGGATAAAGATCAGACCCGCTTCACCACGCAAGCCTTGGTCAATGCCCTGGCCAAAAGCGGAATCTCGCTCGACCCCACCACCGTAAAAGTGAAAAACGTTGCATTCGTCCTGGTTCAGGCTGAATTACCCGCCTTTTCGCGGCCGGGCACAAGGGTGGATGTTACCGTCTCCAGTTATGGCGATGCGACCAGCCTTCAGGGCGGCACGTTGTTATGGTCTGAACTCAAAGGCCTGGATAACCAGACTTATGCCATCTGTCAGGGACCGGTTATCGTTGGTGGTTTTGCCGCAGGTAATTCAGGATCCAATGTTACGCAAAACCACCCCACAGTTGGTCGGATTCCCAATGGCGGATTAATCGAACGACCGCTTCCCGTGTCCTTCAGTTTTCGCGAACGGGTTCGTTTTATTTTAGATGACGCGGATTTCGTTACGATGGAACGCACGGTCCAAGCCATCAATGCCAAATTGGGTACGCCGCTTGCCCGTTCCCTGGATCCGAGAACCTTGGAAGTAATTGTCCCGCTCGAGCAACAGAACGATCCAGTCGGATTTGTTTCCATGCTGGAACACGTGAACATTGCGCCAGACAGCCCCGCACGGGTCGTCATCAACGAAAAAACCGGCACAATCATCATGGGTCGGGATGTGCGGATTGACCAGGTCGCCATTAGCCATGGCGGTCTGACCGTGATTGTGCAAAGCGACCGCAGTGTGGTCCAACCCAATCCCCTGTCTCGCGGTGAAACCGCAGTCCAGGAAAATTTTAACGCCGAAGTCCAACAAAATCCGGGCTCATTGATGGTCGCCCGTGAAGGCGTTTCACTCGGTGCGATTGCCGATACCTTAAATGCGCTTAAAGTTACCCCGCGCGACATGATTGCGATCCTTCAGGCCATGAAAGAAGCCGGTGCGCTCCATGCCGAATTGGTGGTGATGTGAGGTTGATATGATTCAAACATTGACCAACCACTACCCGTTTATTGAAACCTCAAATCAACCGCAAGCAAAACCGCTAACCAGCAATTTTGCTGAGGTTTACACATCCGTTCAGGCCCCCAACCAGAACGACTTAACCAAAGCTGCCAAGATGTTGGAAGCCCATCTCGTCACCCAAGCCTTTAAAGCGATGGACGAAGGTGAAACCCCATTGTTGGGCACCAGCATGCAAGGCTTATCCTACTTCTCTGACCTGTTTTTCCAAACTTTGGCCGAAGAGGTTGTCCGACAAAAAGGTTTAGGATTTGATGAGGTGGTTGCCCGTGCCTACGGCGTTTCAGCGCCCCAGCCAGACACTTCATTAAAGCTTGTTGATACTCGACCCGATAACCCATAATGACAGAAACCTCCGGAGGTTGTGGCATGAAAATTGAGAAAAAGTCCACATCGGCAACACAATTCAACACTACCAGCAAGAAAGTGGATCGGGTAAACGCATCTGTTGAACGCGACGATAGCGTGGAACTCTCGCAATCCGCTTCAATTCTTCCGCTGGCTTTGGACGTGTTGGAACGAACGCCGGATATCCGGAGCGAAGCGGTAGATCCCATCCGCCAGGAATTGGCCGACGGCAAATACCACCGTGACGAAGTGAAAGTCGCGGAAAAAGTCATTGAGGACCATCTGGTCTCTGCGTCTTGACGCCCTAGGAGGGCATTGTGACCGACCCCGTCTCCCTGCGTAATCTCTTATCGAATTCGGTGTATGCCGAACAGATCAACGCGGGCCAAATTCAGGGTCAGGAGCACGACCGCCAACGTCAAGTTCGCCTGCGTCAACAAGAAATCCAGGAAGAAGCCTTGTCGGTGGCCAAAACCCTTGCCTCCGAACAAATGGGCGTGAATCGCGACGGGAAAAATCAAAATGCTCCCGACGAGAAAAACGACCGGCGCAAAAAGAAAAAATCGGATGCGTCCGAATCCCAAAATACGGCAGGAGAAGGGCATATCGACCTCACCATTTAATAGGTGAGTCATGTCCCCATTCCAACAACTCCAGCAACTGCTGGCCCAAAAAGTGACGCTATTAGAGCTTTTGGTCAATCGCCAAGCGGACCTGCGCGATTTCCTGGTCCGTCCGCGCTGGAGCCGCTATTTTGAGCTGGTCCAGCCATTGGAACACACCCTGAATGCGCTACAACAGGCCCAAGAAGATGAACAACATCTGCTGCGCCTGCTGGCCAAGCTATACCGTCGACCCGTCTTCCACAACTTGGGTTCGCTGATTCCCTTCCTAAACGAAAATGAAAAAACTGAATTGGCCAGCTGGGTCGGTGCCATTCGCAAACTGATGGATCAGGTTCAAAAAACCCAACACCTTTTGCATCAGCTCCATGTTGCCCATGCACAGTTCATCTCTTCTTATGTTCACGGAATCCAACAATCACCAACTGCCACCTGCTACAACGCACGGGGCCAATCCGTTTTGGGCGATACACCGACCCAGCTGCGGTTCCATATTTAGGGGGCTTTTATGGTCGGCATCAATACCGGTTTATATATAGGTTACAGTGGCTTACAAGCAGCACGCGGCGGTTTGTTGGTCACCGGTAACAACGTGGCCAACGTCAATACCGAAGGCTACACCCGTCAAATGCCCACCTTGGCGCCCGGCATCACCTTGTACGAAGGGGGTCGAGTTCTGTTTGGATCCGGCGCAACGATTCAATCCGTCAACGCAATGCGCGACCAGTTGGTTGAACGCGAAGTGACCCAGAAGAAGAGCACCTTCAGCTTCCAGCGCGAAATGACCAGCTTATTGAAGTCGGCCGAATCCATGATTCAAGACCAGGACAATGCCGGTCTCGGACCCGCCCTCAGCCAATTCTTCCAAAGCTTGCAAAACGTATCCGCGCAACCGGACCAGGTCGCCTACCGCATCTCCTTGCTGGATGCCGGCAGCCACCTGGCCTCGACCATTCGCAATCAGTACCAAGCCCTGACCGAATACAACCAGGGGATTAACCAACAAGTCGGCCAAACCGTAACCCAAGTCAATAATTTATCCGATCGAATTGCGGCGCTTAACCGCCAAATCGGGGCGACGCCCGGTCAGGCGGCAGGGCTGGTCGATGAGCGCAATGCCTTGGTCAACCAATTGGCTGAACTGGTGGATATCGATGTTTATGATTTGGGCAATAACTTAATCCAGGTCAATGCGACAAATCTGAACGTCCTGTTGGTCGGCCGCGAAACGGCCAACCCGCTCTCCACCCAATTGAACCCGCTCAACCAAAACTATTTTGATGTTCTGGTCAATTACGGAACGACCACAACCAACATCACGGCCTCAATTGGCGGCGGTAAACTGGGGGCGCTGCTGCAAGCCCGCGATCAGGAAAATCCCACCCTGTTACGCGAGCTCGACAACCTAGCCGCGGGCCTGATCGATCAGGTCAATGCCATTCATACCACTGGATTTGCCCAGGATGGCGTCACAACAGGTCTCAATTACTTCGAACCGTTTCCAACCGGAGCACCGGGCCCCAACAACCACCAAGGTGCCGCAGCCAATATCCGCCTTTCAGTGGATGTGGATGGTCTGCCCCAGAACCTGGCCTTGTCGGCAACCGGTGCCATAGGCGATAACGGCATCGCGCTGGCGCTGGCTCAATTGCGCCGCAATACTGCCGTCATCGATAACGATGGCGATGGCATTGCCGAAACGGGCACTTTTGAATCCTTTCACGGCCAACGCAATGCAACTTTGGGTGCCAAAATTCAGTCCACGCAATCGGCCTATAACAGCCAAAAAACGCTTTTGGATCAGGCACTGAATCGCCGCGATGAGGTCAGTGCCGTCAGCCTGGATGAAGAGGCCCTTAACCTCAGCCAGTACCAAAAAGCATTTGAAGCCAATAGTCGCTTTATGCGCGTGATCGATCAATTGATGGAACAGATCATCGCCAACCTCGGATAAAGGAGTTTCAGTATGGCCTTACGCATTACCCCCACTCAAAGTGATCGTCAATTCTTGCGCTACCACACCGAAGCTCAGGATACCGAAAACCAGCTTATTGAACGCCTTTCCAGCCTAAAGCGGGTGAATCGCCCGTCTGACGATCCAACTGCCTCCGCCCAAATCATTCAAACCCATAAACAACTCAGCGAAAACAAGGCCTACCAATCCGCCATTCAACAGCTAATGGGCAATTTCTCGGTGGTGGAAAATGGCTTAAATCAAATGTACGAACTCATGGTCAGTGCTCAGGAAAAAGCCGTTCAAGGAGCCAGCGAAACCTATTCCGCCACAGCCCGCGTTGCGCTGGCGGACGAAATCGACCAGATCCGAGAGGAAATGTTGGCTCAACTCAACGTCCAGTACCAAGGCCGATACGTGTTCAGTGGGACCGCTACCGATACCCAGCCTTTTGATGCGACCGGAACCTATTTCGGCGATACCAACCAAAAATTCGTTGAAATCAATACCTCGCAAACCGTACCGGAAAAATTCTTTGGCTCGGATATCGCCTTTGGAACCGGAGGCATGGGCAGCCCGGAAGATATGCTAGACATGTTGAGCGACCTTTCGATCGCCCTGCGGGCGGATAATACCGTGGCCATTGATGCCGAATTACAGCGCTTTGACCCGATCCTCAACCGCTTAAACACAGCCATCGGCACACTCGGCGCTCGGACCGCAACCTTGCTGCGCGAAGAAGATCGTTACACCAATTTTGATGTGACCTTGCAAGAAATTCTCAGCGAGATCGAAGATGCCGATTTAGCCGAGGAAATCACCAATCTCGAACTCAACAAAGTCACACTTGAGAGCCAATTGCGCGCCCAAAACCAAATTTCCCGATTGAATCTGTTCAACTTTTTAGGGTAACTATACTGTGACTAACTGCAAAGGGTCGTCCTTTTTGATACTATAGTACGATAACCCTTAGTGCGGTTTTGATTTTTTTCACGGGGATTTGGATTGGCTTCGCCCATTGTGACCTTTTTCAGCATTTGTAAGGGTGCCATTGACGGCATGGCGCTTTACCCTTCGGGGAACCCTATGATCACACGCCAATTCCAAAATTTGCACCAGGCCCTGCGTAATTTGGTCAAAGACGATGCAATTAGCTGGGAAATCGGCGATGGCATCTTTTTATTTAATGGCGAACCCCAAGGTGAGGCCATTACTAAAACTTCACCTGTCCGCTGGATCATCAAACAATGCTACGAACGCCATGTCAACACCGTGCGGATCCAGTCGAATTGTACCCAGTCCGAATTGGAGAACTTTGGCAAGGTCATGAACCGCTTACCAGGCGATTTCCCTGGCAATCAAAGCGCCGGCCAATTTCTCGATCAACTTGGGGTCAAACACATTCAAGTCAACTTGGTCGCCGACCGACCCAGCTCCAGCGCCTCGATTAGCCCAAGCGGAAAGCAGGCAGCGGCAACAACACCCGCGCCCAGTAATGCCCCCACTTTATCGCTCATTGATATCCCACAAGAGGATCTGCTTGAGCTCAAAAAAACCATCTCCTCACTGGTCCAAAACAACCGAATGGACAAAGTTTCCGAAATATTGAAACACATTCATCAGGACCTGTTTGGACCGGATCGCCGCAACCGCGAATTGGCCGTGTACAGTTTTCAGGTTGTCATTCTGGTCCTTATCGAATTCGATCAGGAACAACCGCTTCTGCAAATCTATAAAAATATGCCCAAGGATTTGGCCCGATTTCAAGAGTTGGACCTGTTTCAGATCGACCTGCAAACCTTCACCCACACCCTGACCTACTTCATCAAAAAGCTGCGCTTTTCTCCTTTTCTGGCCGGCCTCGAGTATTTGGCCGAAGGTCCAAACTTGCCCTCGCCCCATCGCATACCCGCGCTCACCACCCTCAACAGTTTTTTGGATGGCAACCAAATCGAACGCTTGGTCCGCGCCACCAGCCAAAATCCCGAGTGGAAGCAATCCTTTTTTGCTTTCTGCCGCAAGCACGGGGTCCATCTGCTTAAACCGTTATTGGGCGCATTGTTTCAGTCGGGCGAACGCAATGTTCGCCACGTCTTAATGACCTTATTAACCGAATTGGGACCGGTTATCCACCCTGAAGTCATGGAAGCCATGCAGCAAAATGCCGCCTCCGCCTGGTATATCCGCCGCAACATCTTGCAATTGCTCGGGTCGCGACCACCTGCTGAACTCTTTCCCTATCTGATGGATATGCTAGCCGAAGACGAACATCCCAAAGTCAGGGACCTTGCTCTGCGCGCCCTCTATGCCATTCCGGGTAAAGATCCTTATTTCACCGGATTAACCTTGATGAAAAAGGCCAACAAAGATTTTTTACTCAAAATCCTGGCCTATATCGCCCAAGGTGGGGTCAAAACCTATGCCACTGACCTGGTTGAACTCTGCCAAAGCGATGTTGGCGATGATGTACGCCGTGCTGCCATGCTCGCGCTGGCCCACCTCGATGTCCATGACGGCAACCAGTTCCTGATCCAAACCCTTAGCGCCGATTCCTTGTTTGGCGGGAAAAGCAAACAAACCATGCGTTTCTATGCCGCCGAAGCCATTGCCGTCTCCGAAAATGCCAATGTTCGCCGCGAACTCGCCAAATTTGTCAACGACCGCAATCGCGATGTGCGCGATCTGGTGACCCGCACTTTTGCCTAAGGGAACCGAGCGCGAATCACCTTTCGCAAATCTTCTTTGTTAGTGCCCTGTAAAACCGAACCGTGGGCCATGATCAGGGTTTTATATTCCCCCTCGACAGCTTGTTCGAGAGACGCCTTGAATAGCCCCTTATCCGCAATGTAGCGGTTCAAAAATTTGCTGATTCGCAAACCGGGCGCTGCTTGAAATAAGCGTAAAAGCAGGCGTGTCAGAAAGGAAGGCACTGTTTCGAAATTGAAGAAAACATCGGTCACGATCAAACTCTGACTGGACCCATGCAGAAAAACCCATTCGCCCAACTTTTCGCAACCCTGCACCTCGCGAATCTCAAAATCTTCTGGCCATAGATGGCCATTTAAGTCTGAGTACGTGTCGTCCCACCCCTTCTTGGCTCTTAATCCGGGCGCAATATAAACCTTTGCTGCGGGAAAAGCCGCATGAAACGACTCAACATGTAGGTGATGGAACAGGTTTGGCGCCACGATCGCTTTGACCTCACCCAACTCTTTCATGGCCGCAACCCACTCTGGTTTGGGCTGGATCGGCGAATGGACCCATAAGGAACCATCTTTGAGCCGCACAATCGTCGCTCGTATCGGGAACCAAATCCGGCCAGGAAGCCACATTTCATCCTCTTCAACCCAAACCCCATTCGCTACTTCACGCATGAGCCGCCTCCATCTAGTCAAGCCTACCTGACTAAATTTAGTCAAATGAACTTGACTTGTCAAGGTAAAATGGGGCCGGAGGGTTTATGCCAACCGAATGGTCAGAGATCGAGGCCCATAAACGTTTGGCCACGCTACAGGTCCTGTTTAAGGTCGCTCGACTGCTCAATGACAAAGCACTAACCCAGCTCCAGGGGGAAAGCGGTGCAGAATCCATTCGCGCAGCCCATCTCTCGCTCTTACCGCATATCCCACAGCAGGGCGGGATCCGCCTGATGGATCTGGCCAACAAGGTCGGAGTCACCAAACAAGCGGTTTTTCAATGGGTCGAGGACCTGGTCGGATTAGGCATGCTGGAGCGCCACCCGGACCCGGAAGATCGGCGCAGCAAACGCATCGGCTTCACGGAGATGGGTAGACAGGCCATCCTGCACGGTTTGGGCGTGTTGCAAAAGTTGGAGAATGAAATGCGCGCGCATGTGCCTGAATCCGATTGGCAAGGTTTCCGCAACTGCCTGCTCCGACTCCACGATGTTTTGACTCAGGATAACCCATCGCCTCCAAGCACCTAATCCACATCAACAAATTCGCCTGGGGCTACAAAAAAATGATGCGAAGGCCTATGTCCTGAGGGAATGGCTCCTTTTCTTTTCATATTTTTATTAAGATACGTCCATGAAACCCTATGCACCCGCTTGTGACCGCAATGGTCCGCCCATCCTGGATATCCTGCGTCAGACCTTTTGTAACGTTCAACATGTCTTGGAAATTGGATCCGGTACCGGCCAACATGCTGTCTTTTTTGCGCCCCAATTACCCCATTTAATCTGGCAGCCCAGTGATCGGGTCGAAAACCTGCCCGGGATCCAAGCCTGGATGGAAGAAAACCCTTCGCCTAACCTCGCGCCTCCCATCGCGTTAGATGTTGACGGACCCTGGCCGGAAACTCAGTTTGATGGCCTATTCAGCGCCAACACTTTGCACATCATGGGCATGGAATCCGTCATTCGCTTTTGGCAAGGCTTGGGTCAAGTATGTTCAGCCGGCGCAACCGTGTGTATTTATGGTCCGTTTAATGTGGGCGGACAGTACACGTCTGAGAGCAATGCCGCCTTTGATATCTGGCTCAAAGACCGCGACCCGCTATCGGCCATTCGCGATCTGGAAACCATCGAATCCCTAGCCCAGGAAAACGGTTTTTTTTTAGCCGCAAACCATGCCATGCCGGCCAATAACCAAATGCTGGTCTTCCACAAACAGGAGGCCGAATGAACTCCGCCTGGTCATTAGCTGGACAATCAGTTTTGGTCAGCGGGGCGACCCGCGGGATCGGACGTGCCATTGCCCAGGAATGCCTCGAACTCGGCGCATCCGTCTATTTCTTCGCGCGCAATGCCGAACAGGTGTCCGAAACGCAGCGGGTGTGGCAACATGCTGGATTTACGGCATTTGGCCTTGCTGGTGATATTTCCGATACAGCCTTTTGTGCGGATCTGGTCCAATGGATCAAAACAAACGGGGCCGGTTTAAATGCCGTGTTCCACAATGTCGGCACCAATATCCGCAAAAAATTGCTCGATTACGATGAGCAGGAAATTCAGCAGGTTTTTGCGACCAACCTGATGGCGCCGATCCATCTGACCCGTCTGCTTTTTCCGCTCCTGGTCCCGCAAAAGGCCAGCATGGTCTTTATCAGTTCGGTGGCGGGCCTGACCCATCTGCGTACCGGCTCGCCCTACGCCATGACCAAAGCGGCACTGCACCAGCTGACCCGTAACTTAGCCGTTGAATGGGCCGGCCAGGGCGTTCGGGTCAATGCGATTGCGCCTTGGTATACCCAGACGCCCCTGGCCGAAACGGTGCTTTCCAATCCCGATTACCGCGCAGAGGTCCTGGCCCGCACTCCTCTGGGACGCATCGCAAGCGCCGAAGAAGTTGCCCGTGCAGCCGTGTTCCTGGCCCTGCCCGCCGCCAGCTACATCACCGGCCAAGTCCTAGCTGTCGACGGCGGCTTCACCATCCACGGCTTCTAACCCTCCCCAGGAATGGGAATGAATAGAGCGTAGTTCAAGTTCAATATCCCAAAATAAACAGGCACCTTTTTTCCTCTAGCCCCTGTTGTACCAACTTTTGCACTACCTCAAGAAATTCAAGGCACGCATCTCGAAGCTCCCGCCAATGGCATTGGTCCGATTCTTCGCCGTAGCTGTATAGCGG
The DNA here is from genome assembly GCA_020637335.1 of Acidobacteriota bacterium. Taxonomy (GTDB): domain Bacteria; phylum Acidobacteriota; class Holophagae; order Acanthopleuribacterales; family Acanthopleuribacteraceae; genus JACJWC01. The sequence continues at coordinate 77,245 of JACJWC010000001.1, forward strand.
GCCAAAGTTGGCCAAATAATCGGCCAGGGATTCAATGGAGAGCAATTGAATATGTGTTTTTTGGATCTGCCGTAAAAGTTCTTCCATCTGCATAAGTGAGAACAGATTAAGGCCGTTAGGATCTAATGGAACAATTGGAACATGTTTTCGGGCAAACGTTGAAAGGATGGGATAAAGAACCGTATCACCGATAAATAAAGAATCGGGATGCCAATGGCTGTATTTACCTTCTTGCTCCAGTTGGAATGCTACAAAGGGTCCACTTGTCCGACCATAGCTAGTGCCTGTCCAGAAATGCTAACGTATTGAAAAAAATGGGGTTAAAGGGGTTTTTGAGCTTAAAAAAACGCCCGTTTTGTGGTATAAGAGTTTGTGTAATTTGCTGAAAACAAAAACCTTAACCAAAAACGGAGCGTTTTCTTGAGACCAAAAACAGATCTGCAAGTATCCATTTTCGACTTCTTCTCGGAGCATACCATTGGTCGGGAACTTCGAGCAATTTCCGACTTTCTGGATGCGAATCCAGGCTTTTGTGATCGTATCGCCCAAACGGTGACTCCAACCGACACCAAGCCAACTGGCCGCAAGGGTTTCAGTGCTGACCAAATTCTTCGCTTTGCCGTCTTCAAGCAGTTCACAGGCTACTCCTTTCGCGAACTGGCCTTTTATCTCGAGGATTCCGAGACCTTTCGCACCTTTGCGCGTTGCTGGAAGAAGGCGCCCAGCTTTACCACTCTTCAGAGTTTACTCCGCAAGGTGGACAGTATTGCCTGGGAAGCCAATAATCGCTTTTTGGTTTTAGTTGCAAAGGAGAAGGGAATCGAAAACGGCGAAGTGAGAATATTTAAGGACACCCAATTAAATTCAAGTGAAGGGGGAGGCGGGAGTCTACTTTGCGGATGAAGCTCATGTAATGGAGCTGCTTAATATTTTCCAGGCGCCAGAACCCCGGCTCTTTCTTTAACAAAAAACCCAACGAGTTTGTTTTTTTCGCCGCCCTTTTCAAAGACAAAGAGGTAATTCACCATTTTGGATTCGTGTTCGGCGATTTTTACAGAAAACAACAAATCAAGACCTTTTTCCCTGCCCTCAAAGAAATGCCATTGGTATTTTTTATAGGCTTTTAAGGGACCAGCCCCTTCATTAACCCGGCCAATAATGGATTTGTATTCTTCCAATGAAACCATGCCTTTGAGGAGCTCCGAAAAATAGGTTTCGTAGCAGGAGTCCAGGCTATCGTTCATAATTTCATCGAGGATTTGGTTGGACGTCTCCAGCTCAATTTTGTAGTCCTTGACTCTGGACGATAGGTGTTCCTCCACATAATCATCATCAATAGGTCCCGATCGCCCGGCTAGTTGGGGCGATACATTGCAAGAAAATAAAAAAAGCAGGCCAAGAATCCCGCCTAATTGCCTAATCATTTTGACCACCGTTGCCCCAAATGAAGCTCAATCCAAAGGTTTCGTGGAAGTTTATGCAACATCTCCTAAGCATCTTAGAATTTCATCATTTGGGCTTTCTTTCAGAATAGTTACCGTTGTAACACTGGCCGTTTTGTTGGGTCAATCACAACATCGCCCTGAATTTCAGAGCAATGGTCGTCTCCTATTTTCTTAGCAAAAGGGAAGAATTTTCGGTTAGGGCGCTCCTGCTAGCGATTGCTCCAATCCTTTCAAACCTCGCCTCCCTTTGGAGGATTTGGTTAACCATTATTAGGTGGGCATTTTTTTGACCGGCTACAACATCCAGTTCAACCAACATGACGATCTGTTTGACGAATTCGATTTATCCCAAGTTTGCGACAACTTTCACAACAGGATCGTTTAAGGGTTGTTTGTTTGCTGTTCCAAGAGTCAAATCCTAAACATACCATTAGAAGTCGATTGGGACATAATAAGTAACCATTGCGCAGGTCTGAATGACTCCCCAGCTTTGTCCCGACTCTACTCATGGCAATGATAAAATCCGTTCACTGAGGAAGCGGATGCCTGCCATCCGGCCTGTGGCTCAAATATTTATCGCGCACAGAATCAGAGGGAGGCCGAGAAGTGGGTGTTGACGCAGCCAGAGTAAGCGAGTTGCTTGCGGAATTGAAGGCAAACATCTTGTCGACTGCCTTTGAGAAGCGAAACACAGTCTATATAAATAACCAGATTAAAAAAGTTGTTCATGAATGGGCAACAGCAAGGAATTGGCGGGTCGAAATTGACTTCCCCCTCAACCGCACGGATGTGCGTCCGCGTGCAAACTACTTGGGAATTGCTGTGTTCCGTGGTGACGGACTGTACCCATTTGCCATTGAAATTGAGTACTCGAATCGCCGTTCGACCCTAGATAAACTGGAGTATTGCGCTTCGTTGATGATGATTCCGGTCCTAATTCGGTGGAACCCTACGAAGATTGAGCAAGCGCTAAAAAACTCGCAGATCCAAATCATTAGAATTCCAATCTTTAGAGTCCCTTCTAGATTCCGCCGACTCATCGCACAACAGGATTCCGGAACCGCTGTTGCACCCCCTAGCAAAGCAATTGATATTGCAGATCCTAAGCAGGAAAACGGGTTGCCTTTGACTGAAACTTGCGCAGTCAGTGGAGAGAAAAATGAGGAACCTTCAATTGCGCAATCGGCAGCAGATGTCCAACAGCTCGACTATAAAGGCTTGAAGCGAAGGATCATTGATGAGGCGTCCCGCATATTCAGCGCCATTTGGTTGCCAAAACTGGCTCAAGAAATGGCTGTCGGGGGTTCCCCACCTGAGGAACTACTGGCCTTGGTACTTGAAGTATTGCTATGGGAAGAAACGCGCTCCGGGCGGATGAGAATTGAAAAGCAAAAAAAATTGGAAGGAGAATTTTTAACAGCCAGGTATTTCCAACCTGATTTCATCATAGAGCAGACCTCTAGCAATGCGAAATTTATAATCGAATGCGACGGATATACCTACCATCGAAGGACTCCGGAAGAGTACAGTCGGGAGATAAAACGAGAGCGAGAAATCTTGAAACAAGGCTATCCTGTGGTACGATTTTCCGCAGCCGAATTGTTTGAAGACCCCTGGGGGGCAGGCCTCGAAGTAATTGATTTCATTAGGAAAAAGCTCCTTCAAGTTGATGTGCCGAACAATCTCATTCAAATGGCCATTGAACTGAGCCGATCGAGCAAGGCGTCTAAAGCTGATTGAATATAGCTAGAGCCTGTCCAGAAACGCTAACGTATTGAAAAAAATGGGGTTAAAGGTGTTTTTGGACTTAAAAAAACGCCCGTTTTATGGTATAAGAGTTTGTGTAATTTGCTGAAAACAAAAACCTTAACCAAAAACGGAGCGTTTTCTTGAGACCAAAAACTGACCCACAGGCCTCGATTTTTGATATCTTCGCTGAGCATAACATTGGCCAAGAGCTCTCGGCAATTTCTGATTTGCTTGACCAACATCCCGCGCTGCATGAACTCGTTGCCAATGATTTGATCGACCCGAACCTCAAACCCACGGGCCGCAAGGGTTTTAGCGCCGAGCAGGTTCTGCGCTTTGCGATTCTTAAACAATTCACGGGGTACTCCTTTGATGAATTGGCCTTTTTCCTGGCAGACTCGGAGTCTTTCCGCACCTTTGCACGGTGCTGGAAAAAAGCCCCCAGGCGCAGCACTCTGCAAAGCCTGGTGAGCCGGGTGAGTGCAGCGACTTGGGAGTCCATCAATCGCTATTGGGTGCGCATGGCCCGTGAAAAAGGCATTGAGAGTGGCCACATTACCCGCACCGACGCGACGGTCATCGAAGCCAACATCCATGAGCCGAGCGACTCCAGCCTGCTTTGGGATTGTGTGCGCGCCATCGCCCGTCACCTGCAGCACGGGAAACGTATTTTTGGCTGCCGACTGCGCTGGCGAAACCATCAACGCGCGGTTAAGAAATTAGCCCATCAAATAAAATAATAAGCAAATAATAAGGACACCCAAAAATTCCTGGCCTTTTTGAGGTCAGGGAACTGCCTACTCGCCGCCAGTCCTGCAGGGGCGTTGCCCCCGTGTAGTCCCGGCTGCCGGTCTGGTTTTAGGGCACCTCAATTAAACCAGGTCGTTGGGCAAACGCCGCGCCTTTGGGATTAAACATTATGACCATTCCGCGCAGATTACCGCTTCAGTTTTAAACCAACCTTTGTTGATCGCGGCCAAGCTGAGAGTGCTAGACCAGCATTCCCTGGCCAGGGGACAAACACCCCAAATGGGGCGCCCCACTTCGCACTGGCTGATCCATGGGAGCCGGGGATGTGGACCAGTATATCCCTCGCACCAACCCCTGGCGAATGGCTTACTCCGTTCACATTTTTGACTGATAAAACATGGTAAAGTCTGTGAAACATAGGAATTGGCGATTAACATGGGCGAAATGCGGACTTGGACCCAAATGGAAGAGTTATTTCACCAGGTTCTCACCTTACCTGAGGAACGCAGACTGCCCTTCCTTCAAGAGGTGTGTCGCGACGAAAAGATGCTGAACGAGCTGTTAACGCTCATCAGCAGTGATCAGGTGGCACCGACCTTGGCCAGTCCCATCCAATTTACCGCCGGGTGCGCTTCCTTTTTAGGCGATAAGCTGGGCCCTTATCGCCTCATTAAAACCATGGCCGAAGGAGGAATGGGGATTGTTTTCCTGGCGGAACGCGATGATGGTGAGTTCCACAAAAAAGTGGCCATTAAGTGTTTAAAGGAATATTTTTCAGCGGATCGCGCACAGCGTTTCTTTTTTGAAAAGGAAGTTTTAGCCTCATTGGACCACCCCAATATCTGTAAATTACTCGACGCGGGTATTGCAGAAAATGGACAACCGTACTTTGTGATGGATTTTATCGAAGGCCAGACGCTAATGGAATACGCCCGCGACCGGCCATTGGACGAACGTTTACAGCTCTTCCTACAAATTTGCGATGCAGTCCACTACGCCCACCAAAACCTGGTGATCCATCGTGACCTTAAACCTTCCAACATTCTGGTGGATGAGTCCGGCAAGGTCCATCTACTAGATTTTGGCATTAGCAAGGTTTTGGGCGGTGGCCCGGATCTGACCAAAAGTTTTCAACAGGTGATGACGCCCCAATATGCCAGCCCAGAACAAGTCACGGGCCAGGCGGTTTCGCTCGCTACGGACGTTTATGGGTGTGGTCTGTTACTCTTCGAATTGATTAGCAGCAAGAAACTGTTTGGCGAGGTCAACAGTTCCAACTTGTCCGCTATGACCAAGGCGGTGGTGCACTCGAATCCCCCACTCCCAAGCGAGGCCGTGGACCTAACCTCTTTACCCGGTGACAAACCTAGCCTTTTACGCTGGCAGCGCGCGCTCAAGCAGGACTTGGATTGGGTGTGTTTAAAAGCCCTGGCGAAGAAACCACTGGATCGATATGCCTCCGTATCCGCCTTAAAAAGTGACATTTTGCGATTCACCCTTGGCGACCCGGTCAGTGTGCGGAAACAGCACCGCACCTACATTCTGGGAAAGCACTTGCGCAAACACCGCAGTCTAATTGGTTACGTTTGTATGGTGCTCATGCTGCTAGTTTCATCCAGCGTTTATTACACGCAGCAAATAGCAAAGGAACGTAATGAGGCACTTCACCAAGCCGATAAAAATGAACAGATGGTAGCCTTCCTTTCGGGGATCCTGCAGACAACCAATCCCCAGTCAGGTAATGAAAAAAAAATGACCCGCGAGGAATTGCTGGAATTGGCAACGGATCGGTTGCAAAAAGATTTGGCCGATCAGCCTGAAACACAAGCGGAACTCAAGCTGGAACTCGGCTACATTTACTTTCAAATCGGGAAATACAACGAGAGTATTTTACTTGCGCGTCAGGCCCAGGACTTTTTTAAGGCAGGGCCAAGGCCCAATGCCAAACTCGCCAAGGCTCATGTCATTGCCTCCAATAGCCTGATCAAATTACATCAATTTGAGGATGCCCACCTGGAATTGCAATTAGCCCAAAAGAACCATCCAGGGTCCCCTGACCCATCCCACGCATTTATCTACCTGAATTGGGCCTTGATGGACGTCAAAAAAAATGAGTTCGAGCAGGCCCTTGTTCATTTGGATAAAGCGCAAAAAATAATAGATTTATGTGAGGACTGCCCAAAAAATGTGCGAGGCGTTCTCTACCATCGCCGCGCGCTACTGGAATTATTGCAGGGTCATTTAAGTGAAGCGGAATTGTATTACGGATTAGGCTTTGAGGAATTCGAAAATGACGTAGATTCGATTATCAACCAAGCAGGAGATATGATTGGTTTTTCCGAACTTTTGATCGCGCAAGGTGCCTATGATCGTGCCGAACCGCTCATCTATAAAGCGTTGGAAATTCGGGAAAAGTATCTCGAAGAGGACCATCCTACATTAGGCCAAACCCACCATTTCCTAGGTCTGTTATACAAGAAAAAAGGCCAATTTGCCCAGGCCGAACAGGCGTACCGCAAAGCCCTAGCCATTCGCCAAAAGAACTTTGGCAACTACCATCCCGAAACGACCCTCACCCTATCCAACCTGGGAATCGTGTTGCGCCATCTAGGACAGTTTTCGGAAGCGGAAACGGTGTATGAGATGGCGTTGGATGGCACCATCCAACAACTAGGCCTCGACCATTGGCAGGTTGGGGTTACCTACAATAATTTGGGTCGCTTACTGTTTGACATGGAACGTTATCAAACTGCATTGAATTTCTACTGTAAAGCACTGGACGTATTTTATAGGGCCTATGAACCTGACCATTTCTATATTGGGATCACCCGCTTGAATTTGGGCAATGTTTTCATCAAAATGGGCGATTTGGCCAAGGCCCAACAGGAATTGGACCGTGCTCAAGGGAACCTTGTAACCAAGCTGGGTGAACGCCATCCCTTGGTTGGTTTAACCCTTTTGGCCCAAACCAAGCTGGCCTTGCTGGAAGGTCGCCCGAATGATGGGTGCAAGTTGGTTGAAAAGGCCCAGGCCATTTTCCTTGAAACCTATGACGAATCCGATCCCAGGTTTTTAGAGGTCTACCAACTTTTAATAGCGTGTTATGAAAAACAAGGCCATACCAAAGCAAAACAGCAGGTGATCGAAACACTTAAGTGGAATGGCGCCCTAACCCAAGCCCTCAACCCGTACCAACAAAATGAATTGGAAGCGCTCCTTTCACGCCAAAAGGACTAAAACTTACCTTTTGATTCGACTGTACAAGAAGGCCCGGGCGAAACGCCAGTCCCGCTCCACCGTCCCCAAGGACACCTTTAAAACTTCCGCGATCTCCGGGTGAGTGAGGCCCCCAAAGAAGCGCAATTCAATCAAGCGTGCTTTCCGGGGATCTTTGGATTCCAATTCACATAAAACCTGTTCCAGATCCAAGATGCCCAAGGGCCGGTTCCCTGCAGGGTCAGCCACCTCAGGCATTTCAACAAACACCACATCCCCGCCCCGTTTCTCCGCTTTTTTGGTTCGGGCATGATCCACTAAAATTTGGCGCATTAAGCCCGCAGTAAAGGCAAAAAACTGTTGGGGGTTATCGCAATAAAGACCCTCCAACTGACTCATTTTTACGAAAGCCTCATTGACTAAGGCCGTGGGTTGCAGGGTGTGCTGACCCTTTTCTGCCTGGAATAAGCGGCGCGCAATGGCGTGCAACTCGTGGTAGGCCACGGCTAAAAAATCGTCTAATTTTTGCCGCGAAAACGCGCTTTCCTCCATTTTTCGCCCCTAATTTTCACAGTCTAAGGTGTAAATATAAGGCCGCCAATACAGGAGGTCGACCCAATAAAGCACCGATTGCGAGGTCGGCCAATTCGGGAATTCAGCAAAGTGGTTTTTAAAATTACCCTGGCCAGTGTACTGCACGGATACCCCTGGCATAGCGATAGCCGCCAAAATGTTGGGACAATCATCCGTTGTGAGTAGGTTTCCGCCGGCATAAACCGTTTCAAGGGCCGGATTATTGGGGAAAACGGGGAAATCGATGATTAGGTTGTTATACACATGAACATTTACAAGGTTGGGGTAAAAGCCCAGATCTGGAAGCTCAGCCAACAGGTTATCAGCCAGGTACAAATTGCGGATATCTGCTGTTTCAGCAAAGTTCAAACTGGGGATACGATTGCGGGTTAAATAAACCTGTTGCAATCCGGTCAGGGCCGTAAGGTCTGGCAAACCGCTGAGCCCCATATCCATCAGGCGCAATTCTCTCAAGGTGGGAATATTACCCAACCAAGGGAGCTCCCTGATCGGACAAGACGACGCATTTAGGTACTCCAGTGGCAAACCCGTCAAGTCCGGCAAGGTGGACAACGGATTGTTACTACAGTTCAAATAACTTAAATTGGCGAGCGTTTCCAAACCTGGCAGGGCCGTTAATAAATTTGAATTACAGTAAAATCCAATCAGGTTCGGGAACAGACCCAAGTCGGGTAGGACCCCTATCTGGTTGTAGCGGATAACTAAAAATTCAAGCCCGGTAAAGTGTTCAATACCAGTTACATCCGCTATATTCTGTGACGCCACGTTTAGGGTTCCAAGGCTGGCCGCTTCAGCGGAAGTCAGGCCGCCTGGATATTGACCCTGGAGCGCCGCTAAAAATTGGGGGTCTGGAAAATGGGCCGCATCCAAAATATCCTGTCCCCAGACCCAACCAGAAACCAGAAAAATAAGTATTCGCATAAATCCTCCAAAGCATGGCTTACCCCTAACAGCGAATTCCAGCGGAAAAGCCCTTAACAAAAACGAAAAAACCAGGATTAAAAAGGAGATTAAAAAGGACACCCAATTATTCCTGGCTATTTTGAAGTCAGAGCACCATATTGAGGAAAATGATCATTTTATGGGAGGTGGGGAATGACCAAGGCGCGTCGCACTGTCGTTCGTGAAGGCCAGGAGGGCACGTATCATTGCATTGCCCGCTGCGTCCGACGCGCTTTTCTCTGTGGCTACGACGATTTTTCGGGCAAGGACTACGAACACCGCAAAGAGTGGATACGTCTTCGATTAAAAGAGTTAGCCGGAATCTTCGCAGTCGATGTCTGCGACTACGCCGTAATGAGTAATCACCTGCACGTCATCCTGCGCAATCGGCCCGATTGGGTAACGTCCTGGTCCGATGAAGAAGTAGCCAGCCGTTGGCGCTGGCTGTTTCCGCTGCGTCGCGATCCAACCAGTGGGCAGGCTATGGAACCCAACCCCAATGAAATCAAAGCACTTGCCCACTCACCCTCAAAAATGTTGCAGCTGCGCGAACGACTTCAGTCGATTTCCTGGGTCATGCGTTGCCTAAATGAATGGGTCGCACGCAAGGCCAACCGAGAAGACGAATGCAAAGGGCGATTTTGGGAAGGCCGTTTCACCTCCGTTGCATTGCTCGATAATGCCGCCGTTCTGACCTGCTCAGCTTATATCGACCTGAACCCGATCCGGGCTGGAATCGCGGACACTCCGGAGGAGTCGGATTACACCTCAGCTCAGGACCGTATCCTGGCCCGTCAAGCCAAACACAACCTGGATCAACTCCCAGAATCAGCCAAAACCCATCCAACTTATAACCAAAAACAACTGATTAAGGAAATGGAAGCCCAGCAAAAGCGAGCAGATTGGCTTTGCCCCATTCGCGATACAGAGTCGCGTAAGGGTTTTTTAAATATGGACTTAGACGATTACCTAGGTTTGTTGGACTGGACCGGACGCCAGATCCGCCAAGACAAACCCGGCGCTATACCCGCACATTTCGACGCGATTCTGGATCGCCTCGAGATTGATCAAGAAGCATGGTTGGACACCGTTCAACACTTCGGTTCGCGATTCTACCGAGTGGCCGGAAGCGTGAAAAACCTGGTCCAAGCGGCCCGAGAGGCCGGCCAACACTGGTTCCAAGGCAAAACAGCCGCCCAACTCGCCTACAAATCAACCTGAGATGGCTCCTTTTGGGGTCAACTTTCTAAATCTTGGTTGTTAAAAGGAGCGGGAACGTTTCGTTGCGCCAACTAAAGCTGGCGAGGCACCGGAAATGACGCTACTAGCAAACGGTTGTTTTTTTCGCCCACAAATAATTGCAAAAAAAAAGCAAGAAAAAGAACACCCAAAATTTTGACAAGTTAATTTGTGAGACCTAATGCTTTGCCTGAATGGGTCGCGCACAGGGCCAACCGAGAAGAAAGTATCTAGAAAAAATACATCATTACGCATGAATTTCCTACCGACACAGGTTCACTTACTTCGAATTTTTTTGTATTACCAACCTTCACACTTAAGCCGCTCATTTGTGGGAAACAACTAAGAACTTTGGCCGCCTCTATTTGTGAGGTGACATTTATTACGGAATAATCCTTGAAAGTAAAAACACACCTGGTTAATTCAATGCTTTGTTCCTTTCTTGTAACTTTATCGCAAATAAAATCTAATCTGCCATCCTTGTTCACATCGACAAAAGAATCAATACTCCCCATGTAAGTTGAAAACTGATTAATAAACACGCCAAAGCTTTTGATACGAATCACAATGAATATATCAATAGATGACATGACGTCCATTCCGCCCAAATATTTTGAATGGATAATGAAATCTGATGCACCGTCACCATCGACGTCTCCAGCGTAGACCGCTTTTATGTTGCTTCTGTTCATCGGCATGCAAGAGAAAAAGCGAACCTCTTTTTTATAACAATTAAGAACAAGCAGAGACTGAATCAAATCGGCATGCTCTATTGATAATTGAATACCTTTGAAGGATGCTTGGCTAAACTCTCCATTTTCATGCACATCTAATTTATAGAAATCCGAAAATAGAAAACAAAAAAGCATGTACATATCAATAATCCTTGAAGCGAACCCGTTGCCTGAATATAATCCTGCACGAGTTTCCAGAAAATCGTTTGCCCGTGAGCAACCGGGGACTCGTATTTATTTAAGTCTATTGTGCCCTCTTTCTCAGGGAGGATCTCTTCCTCAAAAAAATGGTCGATGACCCTTTCTAACAAATAATAACCGTCAGCCAAATATGTGCAAGTTTGGAACCCCAAATAGTACCAAATTTATTTGGGTGTCCTTTTTTTGATTGTTGTCACCGAGGGTGTCACCGAGGGGGGGGACTCCTGCCTCGAAATTTTTTGGATCACTTGGGATTCAGGGGCAGGGTTTCTTCTTTTGCTTTCCTAACTGTTTATATTTATGCCACTTAGCGATGATTTGTGATTATGGCATTCTTATTGACAATAGGGAGGGAAACAGAAAAATGTCAGTTGCTCCTCGCTCGAGTAACCTTGGCTATTTCTGGAACGACCATGCTTGGGAGAACTGACTAAATGAAAATGCTATTTCTTCCCTTTCTTTTACAGACCAGTTTGTTGGCTGGTATTGTCATTCGAACGGAAATCAAACCCATTCGACGCGGCGGCGCCATGGAGGAAATAGGCACCATGCGGTTTACCATTAGCGACGATGGGTTTAATCAAACTTCAAAAGCTAATCCCGGGTATCTTCAAATTCGCCTTAAGGGGCTGACCCTGGCCCACACCCTGGTCGACCGCGCAGAAAATGGCCTGCACAATCCCATCAACCTTCCCGTTTGGATCGAGAAGGAGAACACCACCTTCCATAACCCGCCACCAGATGCTGTTCAAATTGTGCGTTGGCGAAAAGGCGAAAGCGAAATATGGCTTCGTTTCAGTGATTGGTTTCTGTTATTGAACCAACAAAGCGAGGACGAATTGAGCTTAGCCTACCCGAGTTGGAGCGAAACGCTGGTATTTGAATTGGGTCGCACGGCGGACGATTTCAAGGCTCAATTGGACGATCTCCTCCTCCATAAAAAAACCAACCTATCTACTCCTGTTGATGCGCTGGGCAATGAACGCGATTTGAGGATGTTTGTTCAGTCCGCGAATTCAAACAGCGTTGCCAAAGATATTTCTTATATGGCAGATATTTATAATAAAAACACTCAAAATGTGGAGGCGGCAGATGATCCCAGCCAAATTGAAATCAGTGGATTCCATCACGACGTTTTGGCTTGGACGGAAGGATACCTCGGGTATTGGACAGATTCAGAAGCCATCATTACCCACCTCACCCCTGAAAATTCTTTTTTTCGTTCTCAATTGCAAACCTTTAATCCATTTGCGCAAGCGTATCCAATGGCCATTCATGGCTTTGATTCGCAAGGCCATCTCATCGTTCAACGTGAAGTGATCCTCGAACCCGGTTACCAGGATTGGGATCCCTACCAAATTTTTGACCCGCAACCCGCCTACCTCGCCTGCTATTCGCACTCCCAGATTCGGGTCGACGCGCTTTATATAAGTAAAAAAGGTGCTAGAGCAGCGGCCACCTTGCAAACCAATCCCGAAACGGAATGGTTGTTTCCACTCAGACGAAAGGGGCAGGGATTTCATGCCCTGACAGTGGTCAATCGAAATTCTCAGCCAGCGGTCCTTTCCTACCAGGCCTCTAATCAAAACGGTTTTGATCCATCACAGGCTATCAACATCGGACCCAATCAAAAGTTGGTTTTGCCCCTAGCCGTCCCGGAGGAGAGCGATTTCGTTTGGGTCCATTCGGATATTCCGCTCGCTTTATCCTACTTTTCGGGTAGTCTTCCAGAAAGCGACGCGGCCTGGATGGAAGTTGTTTCCCCGCTTTTCCCAGGCCGCCAGGACCTGGACAATCAATATCACCAATTGTTGCCTCAAGGGTTAGTCCAATCAGGGCCTTGTGAAATGCTGTTTGTCAATCCGGGCCAGGACCCTGTGCACCTCAGGCTCAGCTATTGGGACGAAACGGGCGAAGAATTCCAGGAACAGTTGGCTGTCAATCCCGGTTCCCAGATTTTGGGATTTGACAATTATTACCCCGTTTTTCGCCTCGAGGCCGATGGGTCCTTTTATTCAGCAACCAGGACAAGGGGTAACGAGGCATGGCAGCAGCCAGCGGATCGAATGTACCACAGCCTCTTACTCGAAACGTACCATCCGGATCAATCTTTGCGGGTCTTTAACCCCCACCTTGAAAGCCTTGACGTGTGCTTATATTCCCCAGAACGACAAAGGATCAATCGATTTACTATTGATCCTTTTAGGGTGATTGAGGTGCCTTTCGCCGATTTGGCCCAGGGTTATGCGCTGGCCTCCAAACCCGTCATGCTTCAAAACAATCAGTGGTCCGAGCCCCTCCATCGTTCCGGCTTGCCGGGCTCTTCACGACCCTTTTCACCAGCGAGTCCTTCCCAGTGGATTGATGTTCCAGATCCCTATTTCGCCAAGTACCTCAAAGGGTACGACTTCAACGATGACGGCAACTTGACCCGGCAGGAAGCCGGATCCGTTTATCTTATCGGCTGCGACTCCTGTGGGATTTCGGATTTGAGCGGTATTGAGTTCTTCGAATCACTCTGGTCCATGGATTTTAGCAACAACCTGATCCATACCGTGCCCGATCTCTCCCATTTAAACCAGTTGCGCAGGTTAGAACTGAGCCATAATTTTTTGGCGACCTTGCCAAAAACACCTTCATCGACTGAGGTTTGGGCCCATCATAACCTTTTTGATGCAACCATTTGCCCGGATGTGCTGGGTTTCAACACGCCCAATGGCCCATACATAAACCCCTCCCGTGATGGCACTTATGTTTATTGTTCGGCGCCTGGCCCGGATGAAGCCTACCTTGAAATTCCCGATCCCAAACTCAAAACGGCCCTTCTCAGGGTCGCCGATGGCGATGGCAACGGGGAAATCAGCGCCAAGGAAGCCGCCCTGGTCACCCACCTCAACATTGCCAACCAAGACATTTCATCGCTGCAGGGACTTCAATCTTTCCCAGCCTTAATTCAATTAAATTGTTCCCAAAACAAGCTAAGCACCTTGAGACCTATCTACTACACGAAAATTCAATTTCTGGATTGCAGTGAGAATCAGATTACAGAGGTAGCCCAATCTGCGCTTGGTTCTGTTCAGCGCCTGAACATAAGCCACAACCGTCTAGAATCCATGGTTTTTGTGCGTTTTATGAATGAATTATTAATCTTGGACATTTCCCACAACCTGCTGACCGAATTTGTACCGCCACCGGTTGACCGACTACATACCCTGGACGTGAGTTGGAATGCGTTAGAGGAATTGGACCTTTCCCCATTTAAAGGTGTTTCTTCCCTTTTATGCCACAACAATCAATTGAGTCGGATCATCCACCCTGCAGAGTGTTATTGGCGGATGTATTGTCAAAACAATCAGTTAACCGAGCTTATCCTGCCGCATAACCACCCATACGACAACGTTTCCCAATTGAATTGCAGTTACAACCAGTTGACCCGGCTGTCCTTGACCCTTGAAAACGATCATTCCTATGCCGATTTTTCCTACAATTTCTTGAGTTGTTCGGCACTTGAATCGGTAATAAACCCGAATGTCAAAATCGCCATCTACGATCCCCAACGGACCGGCCCACGTTCGTGCCCGAGCCTGGATAAATAAAGCCAGGAGCACACCCCCACCCAAATTTTGAACCACAAAAAATTAAATTTATTAGGACACCCATATTTTTGGTTCCAAAATCATTCATTCCGACCAGGGTAAATCTTTGCCCAACCGTGTTAGGGAACCTTTTTAGACCTGAAACATCCCACCCGCACAACCATGCTGGAGTCTGACGGAAAATAAATATTTTGGTGTCCTTTTATTCCCTTTTATTCCCATGGTTTAATTTGGTCAATCACACCTTGACCCAGAAAAAATGAACCATAGTTCTCGTAAATTTCGAAGTTGATCAAGAGGCATGGTTGGACACAGTCCAACATTTCGGGTCGCGATTATTTCGGGTGGCAAGAAGCGTAAAAAGGTTGGCCCAAGCGGCACGAGAAGCCGGTCAACACTGGTTTCAAGGCAAAACCGCAGCCCGAATTGCCTACAAATCAGCCTGACCTAGAACCAACTGGGATTTAGCCATCCAAATTTTGACGCTAAACATAGCTCAAAACGGACTCACTGCTCGAAATGAACTTTTTGGTTATTTTGGCCAGCCAAAAGCCATCTGAAAAACCTATTCAGCAACGTTGGGTGAACAGCGGGTTCTTTATTCGGGAATCTTGAGGCCTTAATCGGCCTTAAACAGGGCTGGATCCTGCTCCTCATTGCCGGATGGGTTGTGTTCAAAAGATTGATTATTTTGGATGTCCTTTAACAAAAAAATGATCCATTTGGGCGTGCCATTCGAGCTACAATGATTCTCAATTCAGGCTCATTCCATACCCCACAATCGCTACCCCAATCGAACCCACAGCACCCACAGCTGTTGCCGGTTTGCTGGTCGAATCTGTTTCTTGATTTCCCAATGAAGAGGATTTACATGGCACGGATGCTAAACTTTTTATGTGTGCTTATGGGTGGCGGATTCGGTGCATTTTCCCATACGCTGGCCTTTCAGGAGCCAAAAGTTGGCCAGTCTTTTAGGACAAACTCCAGTTGCTTCATTGCCAATACGCCCCATTCAACCACCGGCAAACGGTTGGTTGACCATTCGGAAGTGGTTGCTTTTGCCCAGACCCAGAATGGGCAGATCTTATTCACGCCCAGCGGGGCCTATATCGGCATCCATGTCCCCAAAGAAGAGGTTCTTCCCGATCCATTAAATGGCCATGCGAAATTACACGAACCAAATGCCACCCAAGCCAGTGAACCTCGGACCGTTGTGCTCAAGGCTGGATTCCAGGCTAGCCTGGCAAAGGACCGTCAGATAACGCCGCGTCTGGAGGGCATGACTTCAAGTTGGGTGAACTTCTTTGTCGGGCCAAAAGCCGAGTGGCGGACCCACGTTCCGACCTATCGTAGCGTAGTCTACGATTCCGTCTGGCCGGGTATTTCATTAGAGTACCTGGGATTAAGTGATCATCTAACCTTCAAGGTGATCCTGGAGCCCGGGAGCGATCCCAACCAAATCCTTTTGGAAACCGGTTGCGAGCACCAGACGTTGATGGCTGATGGTCGCTTACAATTATCCTTGGCTGGTGCAGAATGGACCCTCAGCGGGCCGCAAGCCTATCAGGAGATTGGCGGTGTCAAGGTAGCGGTTCCTGTTGCCTATCAACCATTGCCAGGCCAAAGGATCGGGTTTTCTGTTGGTCCATATGCTGCTGAATCAAAATTGGTCATTGAGCCGAAGCTGATTTGGAGCACCTACCTGGGTGCTGGCGGTTTAGATTTTGGTATGGGGGTTGCCCTGGATCCGGGTGGCAACATTTTGGTCTCCGGACTGACCTCTTCGGGTGGGTTCCCGACCACGAGCGGGACTTATGACCAAACCTTTAACGGCGACCAAGATATTTTCGTCAGCAAGTTTAGCCCTGATGGTGGCACGTTGTTGTTTTCCACTTATATTGGCGGCTCATTTTCCGATCAAAATAGCGGAATTGCCGTGGACAGCAGCGGTAACGCTTATATCACCGGCCATACGTTTTCGAACGATTACCCAACAACCCTTGGCGCCAATTCCACCACCATCAATGGCTCCTGGGATGTGTTTGTCACTAAATTGAGCGCAGATGGATCCCAGCTCCTTTATTCGACCTATTTAGGCGGAACAGATGCCGACTTTGCCGGCGGTATTGCCTTGGATTCGAACGGAAATACGTATGTAACGGGCTACACCTACTCCACAGATTACCCGACGACTAGCGGCGCTTTTGATGAATCGTTTAACGGAAATCAGGATGTGTTTGTCAGTAAGTTGAATGCGGCCGGTAACGCGTTAATCTATTCGACCTACTTGGGTGGGATGGGCATAGAATCCGGTAAGGCCATTGCCTTGGACAGTGGCGGCAATGCCTATTCAACAGGCTTTACCGGTTCAAGCGATTTCCCGGTCACCAGCGGCGCGTATGATGAAACCTTTAATTCTGGCAATGTGTTTGTTAGCAAGTTGAATAGTGACGGCAGTGCACTGATTTATGCCACGTTTATTGGCGAATCTGCCACGGGAACCGGCATCGCCGTTGACGCAAATGGCAACGCTTTTGTTGCGGGTGAAACCAGTTCCATGAATTACCCAACAACGAGCGGTGCATTTGACGAAAGCATCAATGGCCTTTCGGACGCCTTTGTCAGTAAGTTAAATCCAATTGGAAGTACCTTGATGTACTCCACTTTTCTCGGCGGTACCAATTCTGAAACTGCACCTCATATCGCTCTGGACGGTGACGGAAATGTTTATCTGGTGGGTTCAACGAATTCGAGTGATTTCCCAACGACGAGTGGCGCCTTCGACCCTTCCCACAATGGCGAATATGATGTGTTTATCAGTCAACTGAACCCCGATGGAAGTATATTGCTCTATTCCACCTTCATCGGCGGGTCTGGATACGACACGGGCAATGGCATTGCCCGGAACGCTCAGGCCTGCTACGCCACGGGTTACACCGCTTCGGCTGATTTTCCGAGCACCAACGGCGCCTATGATGAGACGGCCAATGGTGGCAATGATGTATTTTTGACCCGAATCTGTTTTGCGCCCCTTTCTGTGCGCCTGGCGCCCTCATCCCTGGGACTAGGTTTAAATGCGCCCACATTCACGGCGTTGATTGATTGCGCCAACCCCGATCCTCAGATCAATTGGTTTGCGACGCCGTCAACGCCGCTGATGGTGAATGGAACCACAGTTTCTATGGACCCACCCCCATCAGAAACAACCGTACTTGAAGTGGTGGTCACTGACAGTGTGACTTTGGAAGAGGCTTCCGCCCAAGCCTATCTCTTGGTCTCCCTGAATCCAGGTTACGAGGACTTCAACCAAGACGGCTGTAACAACCTGCAGGACCTCTGGGACTTGGCCCCCTTCTGGCACATGATATTCCCCGCAGATCCCGACAACGATGGAACCCTGACCGTCATGGATTTCCTCTACATCAACCTAACCGGCCCCTTTCCCTGCCCCTAAGACAAAGAAGACGAATCAAATGTCTAAGAACCAACCCTTCACAAAAAATACGGAAATAAGGGCCAGGTTCTTGCCCGCACCTGGATTTAATAAGAGTGGAGCACCCATTATGGAAGAGCTACTGACCGGTCTATGAGGAATTGCTCAAAGGCTTTTTCGTTTGGGATGGTGGTAAATCGATGTTTACCAAGCATGACGTATTCATAAGCGGCAAACATTTGGCGGGCAACGATGGGTTCAGGCATTTACCCGGCCAGGCTGCACAGGCCAGGAATGGATAGGCTGTGGATTTTGGGATGGGCATGAGCGACCTGGAGCAGGGCGCGCATGGCAAGGAACGCGTTGATGGATTGGGCCACATCACCTGGGGTTCGCATTGTCGGCGCCGTGATGGATAGGAAAATGATGCATGAGAGAGCGGGGTAATGATGGCCTGACCGACCAGCAATTCACCGTAATGCTGCTTGCGGATTTGCTCCTGGACCCGGGTTTGCAGCACAAATCCAAAACAATCGCGAATGGCCAAATCCAGACCCCCACCCATCTCGCCAAAGCTGTTGGCTGGAGAAACGAGCGCATCGGCGGGCTCCGCCAAAATGTCGCCTTGCATCACCCAAACCTGCTCGCCAAACGTTTCCCGCCAGGCTCAAACCATTTCTGGGTTTTTATCGATTAACTTGAGGGCTAGTCGCGAAGAATTAGCAGATTTTTTGGGAGAAAACAGCATATAAGACGCTCATTTGAAGTCTTCAGCTTAATTTTGGACACATGCTAGAGACGGCCTGGAGCTGGCGAGCTTGGGGTACTTGATGTTTTTGGGTCATTTTAGCCTTTGGATAATAAATGTATTCTGGTCCCTTGTGAGTTGGATCTATGCCTTCTCAAACCTTAGTATAACGGCACCCTTTTCATCTAGGGTAAGAGGGCGGGGTTCGCCACCCAAACTGGGCGCATACCAGAGCACCTGTTCATCAAACGGAACTTGTATTCCCGAGAAAAGGGGTTCAATCAAACCATGAATACCCAAGATGCCATTCCTTGGGGTCCCCAGAATTTGTCTTATACCACCGGTCGCAATGGGAAATTTTATGGGTTCTCGGGGTTGAATAGGACAAAGCACTAATAGAGTTGGATTTAGGGAAACCAAATAGAGTCGATGGGTATTTATTCTTACAAATAGGCTTTTTCCGCCTTGTATGATGGTTTCTTGGGATTCAGGCAGCGAGCGGAAATATTGGGTAGCAAGGAGTTGATGCTCAATTTCGTTAGCTACATTATTTTTTGAGATATGGAAATCGGCCCCATCACTCCAACGTCTCTCCGTTCGATCTCCTGTGGGGCTCATGATGGTTGACCAATCCGAGACGAAACGCTTTTGACTTATCGCTAGTTTGTCGGTTCCAAGAAAAGGGTTCGCCTCATCAAGGGTCTCCCATTCGCTTGAAGAGGAACAACCCGAAACCATCAGGATTGCCACGTAAATCAGTGACCATCTTATTTCAATACGAAAATAAAAGGACGATGAATGCTTCATTTGGATATTCTGCCGATTAAAAAACCTTAGACGCAAGACGGAAATGACGCCCAAGCTCAAATTGAAGGGAATTTTGGGAGCCATTAGAAATTTTTAGCGAAAAGCCCCTTAGGCAGGCGAGGTACACCTAGATCCATAGCCCACTCCTTCGGCGGGTGCTGTTGCGCCAAACAACTGCCCATGACCTGGGAAATCAATAGTCATAAAAATATTATGGAGGCAAATATTCAGGACATCCCTTATTTTTGGCTGCTAAACACTCGTTCCAACCGAGGAGTATCCATGTCTGTAGGTTAAGGGGACTCATATAGTCCTATAAAACCCCGATGGAGAAACCCTTGAGCAGCAAATAATATGACTAATATTTGGGTGTCCCTTTTAGTCTTTTCCCAGTCTTTTCCCAGGATAAAGGAATTCTCGTTGAGAGGTGGTGCCAGGCCATCCTGGTCTGCCATTAGGTTTCGATTGGGTTCGATTCGGTTGAGATTGGGGGTAACCAACATACCGAACTAATGTGGGCCCCTTGAAACAAAACCTTTTTTTGGCCCGATGGATCCAGGTGCCAGATCGTTTTGCCATTGGTCGCCAAAAGTTGGGAATCCCTGACATCAAAGTGGAGAACGCCATCCAAAAGCACCTTTTCCTCCCCGCCAGGAGAGCGGGATATCAATTGCCACGAATTGGGTGCACAAAACGGTTCGGGATCGCCCTCATCATTGCGGGCAACCACCTGCTGCGCCTGATGAAACAAGCCTAATTGAAACATTAAGTGGGGATCCAGATGTTTCTGGCGCGCACCCCGACTGCTGGAGAGAGACTTGCCCCTATAACGCATGGTGAAAATATTGAGGAAACCGAGGATCCCTTTCAGTAAGCGAAAGGGGAAAAGGACAAAATCGGTCAGCGATTGGAGAAAACTACCGGATTTTTGAGCGCTTTGATAAGGTTTCCGCACAAAAAATAAAGTCCCATCCGCAGTAATACGCGGAAACACAAAGTCAAAGCGAGCATCTTCCAAAACCGTTTCCACCCTACCGGTAGCAACGTTGACTTGCTGAATGGAAAAGGGCGCGGTCCCACAAAAGATTCCTGCGGCATTCCGCGCAATACCAGCGGATTGGTAAATAATCGTAGAGGCTTGGCCCGGAACCCAATGGGGATTGGTGTCGATGACGTCACCCTCGGTTATTACTTGCATGTCCGACCCGTCTGAATTCATCAGGGCCAAATGGCAGCCCACCTCTGCTTCGCGAACGGCCAAAACCACCTTTTCGGCATGTATAGATAATTGTGCGGGTTGATAATCTGCAGTGTGTATTAACCGGTTTTCAATTTGACTCGCCCGGTCATAACGCAGCACAACAGATAGGGAACCAATCTGAGTGGAAAAATAACATTCGGCAGCTTGACCTGCTGCAATGGATACAAACTGTTCGGCAACAATGTCCTTTTCATGATGTTGCTGGATCATTCCACCCATCATGAATTGCGCACCGGCACCTTGGGTTTTCCACTCATTGCGACGCGCAACAGAAACGCGGCGCTCCAGGGTTTCCTGCCCAAATTGGGTTTGAATTTGGGTGGGGTTCTTCCCTTGTTCAACCAAATAACCATTGCCATTGGCAATAAATGCAAAGGAATTCATTGGATCACCTTACCAGAGAAGGTCCAGACCGCACCATTTTACAACTACGAATCTTAGGTACGTATCCGATAATCGCGGGAAAGCCAAAGGAACGGGAAGCGGGGAAAATTTGGAAAATTGGGAACACTTTTACCCCAGGCAAGTGACGGCAAAATTAGTTCATTAGCACCTTAGCACCTTCATCACGGCAGGATCCAACATGATACGATTGAAGACCCAAACACCCGCAAACCTGGACCCAGGTGATGGGGTAACTCAGGAGGGTTCTGGTTATGCTTTTTTTTCTTTTTATCACCAGCTGGTTGAGTTCGGATTCCGAGAAGACCGTTGCCCTGCGCGAAGCGCTGAAGAGTTTTGATGCCGGACGCATCGAACAGGCACTTGCGGCGGTTGATTCGAGTGTGCCGCATAACCTGGTGGTTGAAGGGAACTTGCTGTTTACCATCATGAACCGCACGCTTGCTGATCACCACGCCCTGCTCGCGGACATCCAAAAAGTCCAAGCGCAAGTGGATGCTGGCAGTTATGAATGGGCCGTTTTACCCAATCAGGAATTTCCGTTTTATGTTGCGTTGATCAAGGCGTTACAGGCATTCCACCAAAAAAATGAAGCCGATTTTGAGACCCATATCAAAGATGCGTTTTGGGCTCAACCGGCAGCGGGTCCAATGCTACAAGCCGTCATCACCGACTTTAAAAGTGAACAACGTCTGGCCAATGTGCGGGTTCCGCTCGATCAGCCGCTCAATGACATCAACGGAAAACCCGTTATTTTGGCTGAATTAGCCAAAGGCAAAAAGTTTGTTTTGCTCGACTTTTGGGCGGCCTGGTGCCGGCCCTGTCTGGACAATATGCCGGAACTCAAAAGCATGTCGGAGGAATGGGGACCGCGCGGGGTTTTATTTGCCTCGATCAACTTGGATACCGATCCGAGTAAGGCCGCGCCGGCCATCGCCCGCTACGAATTTGCGTTTCCCTGCCTCGTCGATCCGCGTGAAGAAGGATTGGATGAATTGTTGGGCATAGATTCGATTCCGCGCGCCATCCTGGTGAACCCAGAAGGAAAAGTCCTATATAACGGTCACCCGGGCGACCCCAAACTGGCCGAATTGCTCAAAAAGGAACTTTTATAAGGCACTTCCTTTCAAACCGTCAGCACACCAACAGGTTCATATTCCATCAATCCATTGGGCATATGATGGGGGTTAGGTGTTGCCAAAGCTCATCCTGAAAAATGAGCGGGATCAAGGACTGGTCCGGGTTGTCGCCCATGCGGATCATCACCAAGCCTTGGCTGGGTACGACATTGATCAATTGGCCATTTTTGCCCATTGCCGCGATCATATCGGCTGGCGCATGCGGGGTCAAGGGTCCAGGAAACGGCAATTGCAGGCCCGGGACCATAAACGTATCCTGGCCATTCAACCACCACAAATAACCATAAGAAGGGTTAATCGTCTGGCTTGGTTTGGTCATCGCCTGAAAATAGCTTTCGTCCTGCAGGATCGGCACGCCAGCCCAGAGCCCACGGTTAAGGATTAGCAGGCCAAAGCGCGCCATATCGCGGACCGTACTGTAAAACACGTGGTTGAAACCCGAATACAACCAAAACCCTTGCATGTCGATTGGATCGCGCAAATGCTGGTTAAAAAATGGCGAAAAAGCTTGGCCCGTTGCGGATTCCAGCACGCCGTCCAGAAGGGTGTAGGGCGCATTGTGGTAGGCCCAGCGACTGCCCGGCTCCGCCCGATAGATCAGGCATTCGGGATCCGTACAGTAGGGATCGGGCACGTCATCATCCAATCCGGAAGTCATGGTGAGTTGGTGGAGAATGGTGATTTGCGCTTCCTGTTCCGGCGTGAGCATCGTCCAACCCGGTCCCAAATACAGGGAACTGCTCTCGCTTAATTGGAGGTAACCCAATTCCTGGGCGATGCCGACCAACATGGCGGTTAAGGTTTTGCCAGCCGAAGCCCAATACCAATAACTTTCCATGTCAAAAGGCTGGCCGGCCAGGCTCAATCCCCAATAGTGTTCCAAAACGATCCGACCGTTTTTCAAGACCAGAAAGCCGCGCGTGTTCTGAGCTTCCAGGTAGGTGTACAACGTATCGATCGGTTCGGTATCCCAGCCCAACAATTCAGGTGCAACCGTAGCCCATTCGGCGTTATCTGCCGGAGGAAAATAGGTGTCCGGAACACACAACATAAGATGGAGGACCGTCACGTCTTGTGGCCAGACCTCCAGCTGTTGCGGACAGAAACACTGACTCCAGAGCATGCCGGGCATCAGCCAAAATAGCCAAACCAATTGCCGGGCACGAAGGGTTATGGAACGCATTCCGATCTCCTCTGGTTAAACGGACCGTCCGCCTTGGGTTTTGGTTTAATGCGGCTAAACCCCTTTTTTGAGGGATTAAAGCCGGGTTGGATGTTTGGCTGGCATCCCGACCCTGCAGTTTGGACATGTTTTTCAATATGCCCGGCAGGGCAAAAGGGCACAACCCGGGGTTCCTCGCTTTGCTCGTCACCCCGGGAACAGCCAATGAAGACGGGGGAGCCCGAACGGGCGAAACAGAAGTAGGCGAAACCGTCCAATTTAGAAAAAAACAAAAAGAACCCTGTCGCCCTCACGGGCTCTGACCTCTTGTGGTGGCCTGGCCAAGGTCTGGGGCGGATCCAGTATATCAGTTGTCGGGTTGCCAACCCAACCTACCAGGGGAGGCGTTGGGCGGCGGATTGGATGAGGTGCAAGGTGTAACGGGCCAGCAGCAAATCCTGGGGCGAATCCAAGTGCTTCAATTGGTTGGCCAGTCGAGTAAAGCCCAGATCCTCCAGGGGGATTGCGGGCAGTGAATCGCTTGGCGGGCGGAATCCACGTTCTGCTAGGGCGAGCAGGAAATCGTCCAACGGCGAAAGGACCTGTGTCAAGGGATTCAGGCTCTCGATGGCGGTAAAAGCATCCGAATCTTGAGGGTAGGGAATGGTTCTTTGGGTCACTTTCCATTTAAAGCCGAACCACTGATGGGTCTTTTCGGGCATGGGCTGGAACAAGATGTTTTGGACAATCGGCCGATCTTCGCCAGCCAGGCAGGCAATGGGGAAAAGGCGCAAGGCAGGTCGATGACTGAGGTGGGCCAACAGAAGTTTTTCCTCGGGCTTTCGATTGCGTTCCAGATAAAAAATTCCAGCCTGGGTCAGGCTTGAAAAGGGCAGGATTACAGGCAATATTGCGCCCTTTTCATCTTCAAGTTGAATGATAAGGGCCTGCTCTTTCTCATCAAACTGCGGGGGATGCCAGATTTTGGGCTGAAGGAGACATAACGCATCCAGCGGGATCCCATGTTTCAGGCCCAGACCCATTTTATGTTCTTGCTGTTGGAGCAACTCAGACCAATCGGCATAAAGAGGTGGCAGATCGGTCTGAGCGATGGGTCGTAGGTTTTCCACGGTACTGGACTGCCATGCGCTTAGTCGACGTAATTCATTTGTTTTAGGGTGGTTGAGGGTGAAAAAACTTTGGCAGAGATTAACCAAAAGGCCCCCGCCGGGCCAGGGCGACCCTTCTTCATAGCGTTTACGCGGATGAAAACCATCGGCCGAATTTTTAGGCCGGCTCTCACTCCAACTGAAGAAGGCCTGTTCGTTTGGCGCCCAAAAAAGGCAGGTCAGACCTTGATAACCCGAATCTGTTTCCCAGGGATAAGCACCCATCCCCACTAATGCCATGTGGCCCATTTCCTGGTAACGCGATCGCGCCTGACCACGATAGACCATTTCGGCCTGATCGCCCTGATTTTGCAGCGTTAAAAGCAGAGCAGCAAGACGAGCCAGTTTCTCAAAAAGCCGCGCGCTATCAGCCAAGGCGTGGCGTTGATCAATCCATTCGATTTCTTGAGCGCAGGATTCCAGTTCGAGCGCGGGCCGAACCAGACCATTTACCCGACATGCGACCGAAAGCACCCGAAAATTCTGGCCAAAAGATTGAGGTAAGTGGTTAATTCCCAGTACAATAGCATCGCTGATCAAACGCTGAGCTCTTTCCAGGAGCTGCATATCCATGGGTGGCATGCCCGATTCTCCGGGCAACTCAAGCGCAACGCCTTGAGCCCGCAACCAAGTTAAACAGGCCGCCACACGATAAGCGTTCTTTTTGCGCGGTTCCGCATTGCAGATCAGGGCATCAAACCCTGCAGGCACCCAATGGCATTGCACGCCGTCAAGAAAAGTCACCAACCCGTCACCAATTTCAGAAACGGCATCCAACAGGCGGATACCTTGCCGGAAAGTCTCAGCGCCAGCCCAGCGTTTCAGGTCCGATTCATTGAAAGACTCCATGGGCTGAGCAGATCTCGCTTCAGTGGATTCCTCGGTCGGTTGATCAGCTGGGGCCCATTGATCCACGCTGAGACAGGCGAGCAGGATGTGACGGCACACCCCACTAGCCGGGCAGCTGCAGGAAGCGCCGGCTGGTCCGGATGCTCCGATGTAAACACTTTCCTCAAGGATTTTCAGACCAATCGTATCCGGTTTAGAAGCGTCAAACGTTTCAACCAAAAGCCCGTTTTCCAAATCCTTGTGGGCACGCCGAACCAGACCTTTACTGGCAAGCGCGGCCAGGGCTTCTTCATCCAAGGCGCGGATCAAACGCGCTACGGTTAAAAGGACATTTTCTGGATCAGCCACTGGGCAAATTCCTTAGGGGTTGCTGCCGTTATTTCCATACCAAGCGATGCGAGTTTTCCGGCGATATGCTGATCGAAATCCGGAGCTGCCTCACCATCCAGGGCAGCCAGCCCGAGCAGGGTCACGCCGGATTCAACCAATCGTTTGGTTGCGGAATAGAGTCTGTTGGGCGGAGCGCCTTCGCCAAAATCGGTGATCAGGGCCAGAACGGTACGCCGCGGGTTTTCAACCAGTTGTTCGCAGTAAGTCAGCGCCTGCCCAATATCGGTTCCACCCCCCAATTGCACACTCATCAGGATTTCAACAGGATCGTCGACCTGAGCGCTCAGGTCGACCAAAGAGGTATCAAAAACAACCAACTTGACAGTCACGGCTGGTAGGCCGGCCAAAATACCGGCCAGAACCGCGCTGTGGATGACGGAATCAACCATACTGCCGGATTGGTCCACACACAGGATGATTTGCCAGGGTAAATGGCGTTGCAGTCGGGAAAAGAACTTGACCCGACTCAGGACCAATTGTTGGCGTTCCGGATCGTAGTTTTTCAGATTTTGTCGAATGGTGCCGCGCCAATCAAAGTTTTGCATGACCTTTAAGGGACTGGATCGAAACCGGTTAATGCGACCGTTGAGTGCGAGCTTCACCTCTTGAGCCAGCTTGTGACGCAGCTCTTCGACAATGGTTCGGATCAGTTGGCGGGCCGTATCCAGCACCTCCTTTTTCATGTGGCCCTTAAGGGTCAGCATCATTTTCAGCAGGTCATAATTGGGTTCCAGTTGTTCCAAGGTTTGCGGGTTATTGATCAGTTCTGTCAGCTCGTAACGGTCAAGTGCATGGCGTTCCAAGGTTTCAAAGGTTTGTTTGGGGAAGAGTTGTCGAACCTCATTGAGCCATTGGGGAACGTTGAGCTGGGTGCCATCCAAGGAGCCGGGCCCCTTTCTGCCCGGTTCGCCATCGCGGCCACGAACTCCGCGGCCCTGATATTCGCGACCGTACAAAAAATCAAGTGCGCGTTCCATACGAACCTGGCGGCGAGTCATATCGGGCGCAAGATGGTGTTGAGCGTACCGGCCCAAAATCAAGCGCCAGCGCAGCGATTCTTCGCTTGTCATGAATCCCCCAAATGATCCGCAGTCCAAGCTGCTTCCGCCAAGCGTGCGACCTGGAAACATTGGGTCACGAACCCTTCTTCAAACTGGTTTTGGTAGGTTGACCCCAGACTTGGCACACCGATCAACCCGGAAATGAGCCGGGCAACCCGATCGGTTTCACGCGGTGTGTGTTGAGAAAAAGCCAAGCGCAACTCAGGCAGGACGGCCAAAAAGGTATCGTCATCCCAACCCTGAACGATGCGATGGATGGTTTGCATCAGTTCGGTTTCCTGCCAGGTGAATTCGCGGCAACTGGTGAAGAGTCCGATCAGAAAACGCGACAGGGTGCGACCCTTTTGATCGGCAGATTGTTCCTCGCTAAGCAGAAACGCCACCATGTCGTCCTGTGTGATTCGGCCACAAAGGAATAACAATCCAGCGGCACAACCGCGAAGCCGCGCTTCGATAATGGGTTGGTGAACCAGACCGTTTAAACCCGACCAGAACAGGTCATTTTGATCGAGATAAGCCTCAGATTGGGCCAGTTGGTAAAGGGAACGCAGGGATTCCGTGGCCTCGGCCTGGCGATCGGAGGAGCCTTCGCCCAACTGGTCCAACAGGCGACAGGCATGGGCAAATCCCTCCAAAGCCAAGCGCTCAAGACAAGCCGGCGAACCCGCTTGTAAAGGGTTATTGAATCGCTGGTTTTGGTCTAATAGAAGGGCTGCGTCACAACAGGCATTAAACGAGGAGCTGGTTAGAATCCATTCAGAGATTTGGGATTCGCTTGCTTCGACCAAATCGTCAAAGCCAAAACGCAGGGCCAGTAAAAGGAACTGAACGGCCCGCAGCGGTTTTTGCTCCTCGCTTTCTTCGATTTGATGGCGTAATTCGTCCAAAAGGCTGCGCGCCACCATTTCCAGGTTGGTGCCGCGGTAACTCAATTCGAGCAGGGCGGTTTCCGTTTGCGGGCTCCACTGGTAGCTCCAATGTTCGATCTGCAGATCGAGATCGGTTCCTGCCAGAAAATCCGGTCCAGCCGTAAATCGGGCAAAGGGGACTTTGAGGAACCGAAGCAAATGCAACCACTTACTCAAGGCTTTGTGGCGTTTTTTGGCGTAGATGGAAAGATGAAGCTCATGGACTGAAGTGGAAGAAAGATCCAGGCGAAACGCTGCCGCATAGGTGCGAAACGCATTGATCAGGGGATGAACTTGGGTGCCGGGCGCAAGTTGGCCAATCCGATCGCCGCACAACAGGCGGTAGGTCAAATCAAGGATGATTTGACCTTCACAGTCGAGAGAGCCCTTGATAAAACTACTGCGGATCCCATCCAAAAGATCCTCGCGCATCGGTCCCGGATTGCCACGAAACTGGCTCAGTAACTGGGCCTGGCTCATGGCGCCAATCGCATCGGCTGTAGAAAGGGTTAATGTGGTTGGCAACTTTTTGGATTTCGCATGGAGTTGAGCCAGAAAGGAACGCGCCACTTTTGGGTAATCGGGAATACCCGACTCGGTTGAGTCCCAAACCTGTTGATAATAAGCAGGCGAGGGGACACCCGCCGCGTAACCATTTAAGGCGTCTAGCTGCGGAAAGCTGTAAGGCAAAATGGACCGGAAGATTTCGTCTTCCTGAAAATCGGCAGAATGGGTTTCAACCGCTTCGATCAGGTCGGGTAAAACCAGGGCCGGCGTGTGGAACCCGCCCGTAACGACCAATAGCGGTCCTTCTCCGCGTTTCTTAAGCCGTTTTCGCTCTTTTTGGATGCAATCCACCATGTGTTGTTCACGGGCAAAGGTTCCATCCGCTTTTAAACTGGGGGAAGGGGTATTTAATCGGGCAAAAAAACAATAGGTTGCCACACTTTGAATAAAGGCCGGGGTTGGTACCTCGGTACTTTGCGATTCAAACAGACGGTCCCACAATTCGTTGGTATCGCGACAGCCACGTCGCTTTGCTAGGGTTTGTAAATACTGGCTTTGTGCCAAATAACGCTCATCCAAAAGGTTAATGGTCTGGGAATGATCCGGTAGTTCATAAAGGACCTGATATTCATAATCCAAATCGATGAAGGCCAACTTGGCACCCATGTTCGACCCTTCCCGAATGGCGACCCACTCAGGTGAATAGGCACAGAGCGGATAGTAGGCGCCCAAGCGCAGGGGCACGAGCCTTTTTTCCGAGTCCGAAGCTTTGGCAAGGCGTTGCCGTTTATCCGTGAACTGGGTGTAGAGCGCAACAGGAGGTTGGGTTTGCGGATGGGCCAGATCGCGAATCCAGGGCGTGAGCGATACCGGCCCTTCAATCAGAATCGTGGCTGGTTTTGTATCCTGAATCAGGCGGGTTAAATGCCAGGAGCAGGCGGGGCTGTGGTGACGAATGGGAAAATAGATCAGGTTTTCAGAGCATAAGCCAGCCTGAACCTTCTGCAGTTGCTTTTCCCAAAGGTCTGTATTCAATTGGATTCCCATTCCGCCTTGGTTTCATAGAATTCGCGCCAGACCCCGCCCTGTTTTGCGCGGACTTTGCCGATCACCGTCAGGTAGTGGCGCAGTTTTTTGGCATCGCCTGGATCGTCTTTAAAAACCGTTCCCAGCATGTGGCGGGAGATGTGCCGGCCACTGACTTTGCCGCCGCCAAAATAATGAGCATCCAGGCAGGCTGCGAAGGAAACTGCTACCGCCTCAGCGGTGGACATCACCGTGCTGGGTTTTTCGATCGTGGCCCCTTCGCGTGTTTTGCCTTCGCGCAAGTCGCGAAATGTGGTGATCAGGAGCTCCATGGCATCTTCGGGCATGGCTTGGTTTATCCCAGAATCGGAAAGGAGCCGGTCCGTTTCTTTGCGCACGATTTCCATCTCCAATTCGGGATCGGCAATCGGTAAAACAGTTTCGAAATTAAATCGTCGTTTAAGCGCACTGGACATTTCGTTGACGCCGCGGTCGCGCAAGTTGGCTGTAGCCAGAATGTTAAAGCCCTTTTTGGCCTGCAGGGTCACATCCTC
Source organism: Acidobacteriota bacterium (assembly GCA_020637335.1). Taxonomy (GTDB): domain Bacteria; phylum Acidobacteriota; class Holophagae; order Acanthopleuribacterales; family Acanthopleuribacteraceae; genus JACJWC01. Next base: position 107,127 of record JACJWC010000001.1, read on the forward strand.
ACCGCGCAGTTCGGGGACCATCAAGACCTTGTCGGAAAGCAGGCTGACCAAGGTATCCTGAATCTCGGGTTGGCAGCGGGTGATCTCTTCGAAACGCACAATTTTGCCTTCCGCCATAGCGCGATAAACCGGGCCGGGCACCAGCGATTCGCGGCTCGGCCCTTGGGCGAGCAATAAGGCATAGTTCCAGGAGTACTTGATTTGGTCTTCGGTTGTGCCAGCTGTTCCTTGGATGGTCAATTGCGAATCGCCGCAGATGGCTGCCGTCAACAGTTCCGAAAGCAGGGATTTTGCGGTGCCGGGTTCGCCAACCAAGAGCAACCCGCGATTACCGAGCAAGGTAATGATCGCACGTTCGACCAGGGTGTCATTGCCATAGAACTTGCGGGAAATGCTGCCTTTTTTGGCAAACCAGCCTTTATCGTCCTGGTTACCGACGATAAAGGTTTTGACGGCTTGAGGACTTAAAATCCAACCGGGGGGCCGGGCGGCCTGATCCTGTTCCCGGAGCAAATTCAATTCATCGCGGTAGAGCATTTCCGCTGGGGGTCTTATGGTTTTTTTGTCCATTAATAAGCACTCTTCTTCTGCCAATCGGGATCGTAACCCATCCCGCTATCGGCGATTTGTTTGAGGTCATTCCAACACTCCGACAAAATGACCTGGTTGACTTGTTTAAGCGCCAAAGGTTGGTGGGCGTAGGCGTAGGATTCAGCCTGTTCCTCTTGGAGCCGAATAAAATAAAGGCTGATCAGCGCTACGGTGCGGTTCTCTTCGGGCAAAACATTCCCAGAGAATTCAATAACGGCCTGAATCTTCAGGCTCGGAAATGATTTGAAATAGGTGTAAAACCAGCCGCCATCCTCAGCCGACCCGCGCGAATAACCCAGTTTCTGAGCGATAGAACGCAATTTAAAGCTATTGATGAGATGACCCTCGAAGGACTCAATTGCCGTTTTCTTAACCAGTTCAGGGGTGAGCTCAAAAGTTTTGCGGCCAAACTGGATGAATAAGGGTTGGACCTCATAATCCTGGAGATGCTCCAACCAGGCATGCGCCAGGGCGGGCTCCAGGACAGATTGGTGGGCGATAGAAATGAGGTCATCGTCCTTCAAGTGCACCTCGTTATCCTCCACATCGGTCAAACTGCGGTCTTCCATGGGTCTAAAGGTGGTGAAAATGGCCTGATCACGCGAGGCGACCCAAACCAGCCTTTGACAGTAACGGCCCATGATCGGATGTAAGTTCAGGTAGCGGTTCCAGTCTTCAAAAAGCCAGGTCCGCTGGGTGCACATGGCCTCGTAAAGCCGCTCCTGTTGGAGTTTGAGGACTTGTTTAAGTTCCTTTTTACTGGCCGTAAACTCCTTTTTGATTAGCTTGATTTCTTCCTCATCTTCCGCTTTGTTGGCATTGGGAAGGTCCTTAATCGTTTTGCCATCGGCGTTGGTTAATTGGATCGAGAAATCGTCCTGCAGCGTTGCGATAAATTGGCGGGCGCCATAATCAATAACCTGTTTGCCATCGCGATCAAAGCCGGCATCCGGAATAGTGCGATCCGCCATCTCATCGCGGGTCCAGCCCTTACGGCTGGCAATTTCATCGGCCAGCAGGGTTGCCTCTTGTTGGATGCCTCGGGTACGGAAACGGGTGGAAATGGAGAGAATCAATTGGATCGCCAGCGGATGGTCGATCCAGGACAGAAAACGCAGGAGGACCTTGGATTGGGCCATGCGGTGGCCAAACCAGGTGCGCACGTATTTCTCCACTCGCGGCACGATTTCGGGGCCACAACAAATCGCCGCAATGGATAAGATGCCCTTGCTAGAAATGGCCGAGCCCAGGCATTCGTTGAGATAACGATTGTAAGAAGCCTTGAGGTACTGGGCCTCATTAAAGTCTTGATAGTACTGGGGTGACCGTGCCGCCCACACCTTGACTTGGGCCAGATCCTTTTCAGCCATTTGTCGGGCTTCATCGCTGGTGTATCTGGGTAGCGTATCTTGAACCAACCAACTGTTAAAAACGAGTTCGCCCAATTTCTGGCGATCTTCGGCGCGCATGAGCATTAAATAGCGCTGGATTAATGGGTTGGGCTCCGGGTTTTTAAAGCGGAATGCCTGAAGGATAAAGTACTGGATAATTTCAGGTTCTACCTTGCGATTGGCTTTTTCCCAAACCATCTGAGGCAACTGATCAAAAGGGAACCAGGCAATATCCTTGGGTGTTGGCTTTCTCAGGGCCTTTTGGGCGTCGTCCAATAAGGCTTTGCGGTTGAGGAACTTGTCTAAATCGGTTCCAAACGATTCGAGGCTCGACATTATTGCCGCTTTGACCTCGTCGTTTTTTTCCTTTTTGAGTACCTTTTGCAGAACTGGTTCCGTCTCACGAGCATTCAGTTTGCCTAACCAAGCGGCCGCATTGGCGCGAACATCCTTGCGTCCGTCTTCCAAAGCTTTGAGGATCATGGTGTCGCGGTCGGCTGCGTGGATGAGACAGGCCTGAGCCATGGGCCGTTCGGTTTTACCGGGTCCTAAGGCTTTTTCCCACAACAAGGCCAAATACCGGGACGGCGGTTGAGGAAAAGTAGCCAGGATTTGGTAGGCTCGCTTGGTTTCTTCACCAGCCCAGTACCAATCCGGGTCATTGCGCGGGGAAAGACCCAGGGCAACATCGAGTTTGTGCGGAAATAGGTGGAAATACGGCCAAATCGCATCGTTGGGCAGGTCCAGGGGGTTAAAGTCATGAGCCCATGAATAGGTGACATACATATCACCAACCCATTCTGGATCAAACTTTGCCGCTTGAAATGCATTGGCCAGATCCAAAAGCGTTAGACCAGGTTCATGTTCACGCCTATAGTCTTTGAGGTACTCCAAAAATGGATGTTCGGAAATAAAAAAATGCGAACGATAGCCGAACAGATCCGCCAAAAAGGCAAGGCGAAGGAAGGGTACCAAGGAGAGTTTTTGGGTTCGGGCAAATTCAATTAATTCCCTGTGAAGCAAGTCTTTAAATAAGTATTGGTGATTCATTTTTGCGGAGGTCCGGTCACTCAACGCCACCTCCGATTTCATAACACAGCCGACAAAAAGTTTGATGCGACTGGGATTTAATGGCGGGTCCAGCGTTCGTTCTCCGCGTCTCCACTTCGGGTCCATTCGATCCCACGCCTTGGCATGCGCCTCAATTGCGCGTTGATTGTAACGTTCAAGGGCGCCACGCAGCGCCCCTTCAAAACCATCCGGGAGGTGGTAGTCGGTGGAATAGGTTTTAGCTTCTGGTAGGTTAAATTCATCTTTTGGTTCGCCCGCCTTTTCGGCTTCAAGTGGCTGACTCAGATGCAGCAACTTTTCGATTTCCAGACGGACCTTTTTGGATTTTGTTTGCTCCAGAGCACGATTAAGCAACGGGGTACAGGTCTGGCCCTGGACCTGCCAAAGCCAGTTCAATGCATGGAACTGTTCGTTTGCACTGCCTTCCAATATGATGCGTTCGAGTTGAGGCACCAGCCAGTCGCTAAGAGAGTCCCTTAAAAACGAGAATACTTTTTGGGCAGCCGCCCGTTCCGTTTTGGCGTTGGACAATCCCATGGCCAGGACGCGTTTTAAAGTGGGTTCTCGGGGAAGCACCTTTTTTTGGGCGATGCGTTCAAGAACGTGAATGCGGTGACTCAAATCAGGGTCTTCTAGTGCGCGCAACAGGACTTCAGGCTGGCTGGCAAGATAGTCCCTTATGCCTTTTACCTGATAAAAATATTCTTGTTTAAAGTAGCCGTAATAGTGAAATTGGCCAGGTTTTTCCAGAAACACCAGTTCGGCCAAAAACGATTCTGGCAAACCACCTTCTTTAAGAACAGCTTGGATAAATTCGATCTCCATTCGTACATTGTTTTCCAGCCGATGGTTGGGGACGTTGTAGCCAGTCAATTCAGCAAAAAAAGTTTCTACCCAAGCCAAATCGATTGGAATGTGTTGCCATTGAATCGGCTGACCTGAGGTTTCAAATGCAGCATGAACCACTTGAACCAATCGGTATGCAAAGGATGCAGGTACTTCAGGATTGATATAAATGTTAATTCGTTGGTGCGATCGACGTCGGGCTTGGCTATAAGTTTGCGATGTCACCGTCCGCAGTTTTTTGGCGATATCCGGAACCGCTTTTAAGCGGAGTAGGACGCCATCATCTTCCCCATCGACCACATAACGCAGCAGGTCATTTGCCAATTGCGGATCCTCTACCCGCTCAAACTCCTGAATTAATAGTTCCAGCACTTCCTTGGCCAGGTTTTCTGGGTTTTTTAGCTTCTTTGAGGAGGGCTTCAACCATTCAAACACGTTTCTCACCTCAATTTTGTGAATTTCAAAATTTGCGACACATTATACAAAGATTGAACCCCGTAAACTAGCATTGAGCGTATGCGCTTTCGTTTAAGCAGTGATTAATCCCCTATTCACCATGCTTTTTTATTAGGCGATTAAAATGGTCCGAAATGTTTGAGGCCCATGCCGCTTTTTATTTTTGCGAGCTCGAAATTGCGAATCTGTTTTATGGGTCTACTCGTTAGTGAAAGGCCGATTTCGTTTCTGCTTTACTTTGCAGCGCTTTGTGACGAAAACATCAGAATTGGCTGGTAGATCGTTGCACGAAAGGTCGGGAATCCAATTTTATGAGCTTTGTAATGCTCATCTTGTTTATGTACGGGCTTTTGGCGATTTCTTTTTGGGGTTGGGGTCAACTTTTATGCCGGGGCATAAAGTGTCAAGAAGAACCGCGCCCAGTCCTTGCCATGTGGATAGGATGGGCGACAGTCCTTTTTTTGCTTCAGGCGATTCATTTGTTCCAAGCGATAACAGCTGGCTGGTCGATTGGCCTGGTTTTGATAGGGTTGTTACGCGGTCTGGGACCGTTTAAACAGTGGGTTTCAGTCTGTTTTTTTAGCTGGGGCCGAATGGATTATGGCTTTGCAATCGGCCTCGTTTTTTTGGCGGCCTGGGGTGCTGGGCACGCTATGCTCGCGCCAACCAACTGGGATTCGGGTCTATATCATTTCAATGCCATCGCCTGGATCAATCAGTACCCGATAATTCCCGGGTTGGGCAACCTGCATGATCGCCTGGCCTTTAACCAATCCTTTTTTCACTACGCTGCTTTGCTAAATTTTGAACCCTACTTTGGCCAGGGCAGGGTGGTAGCCAATAGTTTCCTGTGGCTGCTCGGGGTAGCGCAATATAGTTCAACCGCCAAAAATTTATTGCAAAATCCACAGGTGCTTCCTAGTGATTCACCCTTTCGGCTGCCCTTCATACTGTTAACTTTTCCCGCCTTGGCCTTTCTGGCCGCTTCCTCGGACGGTTTTACTTCGCCAACACCAGACCTTGCTGCCACCTTGCTTCAACTCGCGGTTTTCCCGGTCTTTCTCGAAGTTTTTTTGAACCAACGCGAAAATAAGCAGTCGGCAGACAATCTATTGGTCTTTATTTGTGTTCTTTCGGCAACCGCTATCACCGTCAAACTCAGTAACTTGGTATTTGGTGGATTATCCATCTTGTTAATTTCAATAATGTTTTATCGTTCTCGGAGCATCCTGTTGCTAAAACTAACGGGGTTTTGCAGCTTAGCTATCGGATTATGGATGGTGCGTGGCGTTATCCAATCTGGTGCTCCTTTTTTTCCGTCTTCGGCAATTACTTTTGATATGGATTGGGCCATGCCAAAGGAGGCGATCGATAATTGTGCCAATTGGGTTTACAGTTGGGCGCGTCATCCGGGCCCGCACTGGCGTGATGTCTTGGGCAATTGGGCTTGGTTTTGGCCTTGGGTTAAACGTTACAGCCACTATTACGCCGAACTCTCGTATCCCCTGGGCTTCTCGCTTCTGAGCCTTTGCTTTCTTGGATTTTGGCCAGGAAGGTCATGGCGCCTACTTCGTCCCCTTGGGTGGATCATGGCCTTTTTCGTTTGCGCTTTGACCTTTTGGTTTATCCAAGCACCCGATGTTAGATTTGCCCATGCGCTTTTTATGTTGTTTTGCCCAACTTGCTGTTGTTTCCTTTTGGTGGTCTTAAAAAGCAAGCTGCCTTCGCGCGCCTATATGATTGCATTTGGTTTACTGTTTTTGATCAGTAACCTGCATTTCTTGGGCTATGGCTGGAAATACAAATTTTTTGTAACTCGTGTTTCTCTGAAGGGCTGGCAAGCGCCAACACAGGCGGAACTGAATGCGCGGGTAACTCAGTTTGGATTATCGGTTTTGGTTCCGAAGAGTGGCGACCTGTGTTGGGACTCCCCGTTGCCGAGCACGCCGTACTTCAACCCAAATCTCAAACTACGCAATCCGAACGACCTGAGGTCCGGGTTCACAATCAGCAGGGCCACGCCATAGGCGAAATGGTTTTTGGGATCCCAGCGGCCAATCCATGATCTGAGTTGCGTTTATGGGCTGCGGAGTGCAGATTATGGATAAGTCTTCTTTTGGCCCTTGTGAGGCGATTATGGATTTACAAAATTCGGGTTCCCGCCGATTAGTTGCGGTTATGTTCTGTGACATCGTCGGGTACTCAGCCAAAATGGACCGCGATGAAGCAATGGCCATGCGCTGCGTGAACTCATTTGAAGACCTTTTGGGCAAATATGTGCCTCAATTTGAGGGTCGGTTGATCAAATTGCTCGGCGATGGTTCGTTGTCGGAGTTTCCAACGGCAGCGCAGGCGGTAAATTGTGCGCAAGAACTTTTACGCGCTATTTCTGAACGCAATGAAGCACTAGATGAGCATGATCATTTCAAAGTTCGAGTTGGCATTCATTTGGGCGAAGTCCTTGATAAAAATGGTGATATCTTTGGTGAGGCGGTCAATATTGCCGCCCGCATCCAAACCATCGCCGAACCGGGAACCATAGCTTTGTCAGAAGCGGTTTATGCCCAAGTTCGCAATCGCATGAGCCTGGATGGGCACCTACTCGAACCGACAAAACTCAAAAATATAGCCGAAAAGATCCGTATTTTTGTGATTGGTGCATCGTCTAGTCACCATCCCCTTTGGCGACCCCACGGACGTTTGAATAAGGTTTGGCGCCCTCTCGCTTTAGTCGCTGCCATATTGATCGTCGGCGTTTTGATTTGGAAATGGAATTTTGTTACCGCGTTTTGGAGCGTCGCCATTGGTGAACCTCAACCCAATCATGTGGGCCTATTGTGGGTGGAATCCGCTGAAGATCCACAAGCCCAAGCCTTGGTCGGTACCCTCACTGAGGAAATTGATTTCTCCATGTCCGAAAGACTCGCCAATCATTGGATCAATAAAGATTCCATGTTGGATGTATTTGGGTCCGTTGGCATTGATCCCTCTGAATTGGAACAGTTGAAGCGCCAGCCCTGCGCGGCAGCCAAGGAGGGTGGCATTGCTTATGCCATGACCTGTAAACTCTTGCCAGCTCAATTAGATACGCAAAAGGAACGCGGCCATTGGGAATTGCGCACCTCCTTGGTCTGCACCCGCACACGAACCATCGTGACAGCATTTTCTGTTCAGGGCGATTCACCCCAGGAATTGGTTCAACAGTTGGAACCGAGAATTGAGAAAGTTATCCCAAATCTTTTTTAGTTACCCTCCACCGGTAAAAGAATTGAGCTGCCCATTTTTTGATGTTTTTGTTGCGGTCATCCACATAATACAAAAAAGCTTTTGATGTTATGGATTTGACTCAGCCCAGGATGGAGGGGTTGCGTTGCCACAGACTGAAATTAAGACAGGTGGCAAAACTCACCCACAGGAGGTAGGGAAAAAGAAGGCCGGCAGCCAATGGCTTAATTTTTTTGAATGCCAGAAAAGTGAGCAGAATACACACTCCAAGTAAAACGATTTCGATAAAGGCGACCAACCCCAGACGCCAAGTGAAGAACAGCCAGCTCCATAAGCCATTTAAAACTAGCTGAATTGCAAATAATTTGAGTGCTTTTTTGCGTTCTGGTGAAGGAGGATTGAGCCAGATAATCCACACAGCCAACGCCATTAAACCATACAGCACCGTCCAAACGGGACCAAATAGCCAGGGGGGTGGTGCCCAAACGGGCTGAGCCAGTTGACCATAAAAGCTTTGGGCTTGGATAGAGGCCAAAGCGCCAATGGCCGATACGCCATAACAAACTAAGAGACTAACCAGAAGCCCGATTGTTTTTTTCACTTTCATGAGTCCTTCCCTCACAAGTAACCATTTTACAAAGCGTTACGCATGAGGATTCCAATCGGTTTCATCTCGGCTTCTCTAAGAGTTTTTGGATAAAGACTATTTCTTGCCTTTTTTGGCCTTTGGCTTTTTGCTTGGCGTTTGTACCTTCGGCGCTTGGGCTTCCAACTGAGTCTGCATGTCTGCGAAATGTGCCTTGTCATCCTCGCTCGGTACCGGGTACTTGAGGTCCAAAGATTCGAGCGCCTCGACGATGATGCCTGCAACCGTCTCGCGCATGAAGGGCTTGTGGTCGGCCGGGATGCAGTACCAAGGAGCCCACGACCTGGATGTGGCTGCCAAAGCCTGCTGATAGGCTTCCATATAGGCTGACCAATGCCCACGTTCCGAAACATCGCCGGTCGAGAATTTCCAGTTTTTCTCAGGCTTTTCCAAGCGTTCCAAGAATCTCTGGCGTTGTTCTTCTTCCGATACATTGAGGAAAAACTTGAGAATCAAAGTTCCATTGCGCGCCAAATGCTTTTCGTGATCGGCAATCGATTCCAATCGTTGATCCCAAATGTCCTCGCTGATGGCGTATTTGGGCAGTTTCTGTCCGCCCAGGTATTCGGGGTGAACACGCACCACCAACACTTCTTCATAATAGGAACGGTTAAATACACCAATACGACCCCGCTCGGGGAGACATTTACTCGTTCGCCATAAAAAATCATGGTCTAGCTCTTCTGCACTGGGGGCCTTAAAGGAATAGATCTGGCATCCCACTGGATTCACCCCGGAGAGTACCGCCTTAATCGTGCCATCTTTGCCCGCGGCATCCATGGCCTGAAAGATGAGCAGAACCGAATGATGATCATGGGCATACAAAAGACTTTGCAGTTCAGCTAGTTTTTCTACATATTCCTCAAGTTGTTCTTTGTTCTTTTTTTTGTCTGACTTTGCTTTTGGTGGATGATTCTTCATTTTGGATAAACTAAAAGATCCATCGAATGGGACGAGATAGGGACTCTTGGGTGCCTCGAACATCTTGGGTTCCACCTTTGTCGAAATGGGTTTGGTCCCAAAATAGCACATTCTGACCAGAACGGGTCAAACAGTCTTTTTCAAAGCCAACTTAAGTTACTTAAAAAAAACGAGTTATGGACTTAACCAGTAAATAAATCCAATTTTCGAATCAACCTGCCCACTGGTAGGGTTATTTTTGGATTTATTTCCCGTAAAACTGGAGGACTTTTTCGATAACAAATTCTTTTTCTTCTTGGGTCAGATAGGGATGGACGGGTAGTGAAATTATTTTTTGGGCCTGGGTCTCTGCGACTGGAAAGTCGCCGGGCCCATAACCTAACTTTGCGCTTGCCGGTTGCAGGTGGAGAGGTACCGGGTAATGAACTTTGGCGCTCACGCCTTTTTGTTTGAGGTATGCGAGCAGGCCATCGCGATCCTCAACTTGGATCATGTACATGTGGTACACGGCCCGGTCTTGGGCAGGACGCGGAGGAATGGTTATTTGGGGCACCTGCTTAAAGGCCAAATCGTAAGCAAAGGCATTGGCGATGCGATTATCCGTATGATTGCGCACTTCAGGGAGCAGGGCATTGCCAACTGCCGCTTGTAAAGTGTCCAAACGCGAATTGTATGCGTAGAACGCATAGGTATCGCGATCGGTCATACCGTGATTGCGCATGAGCCTTAACATTTCGGCTAGATCTGGCTTTTGCGTACAAATCACTCCGGCATCACCCCAAACATGCAGGTTTTTAATGGGATGCATGCTGAACGCGGCCAATTTTCCCCAAGCCCCGCAGCGAACATCGTTTTGGCCAGCGTCAATGGCGGTACAGGCATCTTCCAAAATGGCTAAGCCGTGTCGATCCGCAATGGCCTGAATGGCACTCATATCAACCGGCTGTCCCGTGTAATGCACCGGCACTATGACCTTGGTTTTGGGGCTGATTGCTGCTTCCAATTTATTCGGGTCCAATACGTACTTTTCATTGCAGTCGACAAAACGCAAACGGGCACCTGCCGTCTCGATGGCACCGGCGGTGGCGACAAAAGTATTGACGGCTGTAATCACCTCATCGCCCGGTCCAACCCCCAATGCCTTTAGACTGAGGAACAAGGCGTCCGTCCCACTGCCCACGCCGATGGCGTAACGTGCACCGATGAATTCTGCAAAAGCAGCTTCAAAGCGCTCCACTTCAGCGCCTAAAGTGAGTTGGCCCGTTTTGACCAACTGTCCAATACGCGCCAGGATCGGTTCAGGCTCCGCGAATTGGCGTTGCAAGTATCCGTAGGGAACTTTCATATAATCCTTCATTTCAAGCCGACAGCTTGCATGGTTTTGATGTTGTAATAGCGCGGATCCGTCAAGGCATTAGGAACCTTGCCACTCTCAAACGCGGCTTTTAAATCTCGAATCGCTTGCTCAATGCCAAATTTGGGTTTGAATCCCAATTCAGCTTGAATTTTTTCGGACGAAATATGATAGCTGCGATTATCGTCTGAGGGTTTGGTATGCAGGGTAACATGTTCGCCCATAACGCTGCGCACCCGTTCGGCAATTTCGCTGACTTTGATATTTTCGTAGCCGGCATTGTAGATCTTGCCGGCTATTTGTTGCTTCGGTAATTGCAGGACAAGCAGATAAAGGTCGGTCATGTCCTCAATATGGAGATTGGGCCGCAACTGATTACCGCCAAATATAGTGATCTCACCTTTATAAAAGGCCTGACAACTCAAAATATTGACGACAACATCCAAGCGAAGACGCGGGGAAAACCCACATACCGTGGCCGGGCGCAATGTCAGGCAGGTGAAATCATCGGATTGGTATCGGTTGAGGATTTTTTCGCAATCGGCTTTAAAGCGCGAATAATCGGTCAAGGGTTCGAGTGGCAAATCTTCCGTAACATTGGGTGTTTGTTTTACCCCGTAAACACTACTGGAGGAGGCATAAATGAAACGTTGAACGCCTGCGGATTTGCTCGCCTGAACCAAGGGTTCAAAAGCATCCAGGTTAATACTTTTGCCCAGCTGTGGATCCAATTCAAAACTCGGATCATTGGATATGCATGCCAGGTGAATGACGGCATCGACACCTTCCAGCGCTTTGGCAACACATTCGGTGTCGCGCAAATCACCTTTGAATAACCGAATTTGATTTAATACCTCGGGTTCAAATACCTGTCCGTAAAGCATAAGGTCCAAAACGCTTACCTGGTAACCTGCAGCCAAAAGTTTGGGCACCAGAACAGCGCCTACATAACCCGCACCACCTGTCACCAAGATGTGTTGTTTCCCCAAAAATCACTTCCTCTCTAGAATGAGGCAAAGGTGCCGATACAAAACCTTGGAGGTTGCATGTCCGATTGCCAAGTATTTTTTATTTTATCAAGCGGCCGCTCTGGTACACAGACGCTTCAACGGCTTTTTGGACAATTTCCTCAAGTGGAAATGCACCACGAATACCTTTGCACCCATGTTCAACCTTTGGCTATCAAGTATTATCTTGGCCGAATTACACGTCAGGCGGCCATTCACGAACTGGGAAAATGGCATGGACAAGCGGTTCGCTTCTGTCGATTTCCTTTTTGGGGCGATAGTTCCAATAAACTGAGTTGGCTAATCGAACCTTTGGCCGACTTGTTTCCGCAAGCCAAATTTGTCCATCTGGTTCGCGATGGCAGGAACGTGGTCAGTAGCTTTTTCCACAAGTTGAAGGACGAATGTTACGACGATATCAGCTGGTCGTCCTATCGAAGCTGGGTAGAAAATCCTTCAGCTGAAACGGAACCTCCACCCGAAAAAAAATATTGGTGGCCACACCCGCGCCAAATGGTTTCCGGCTGGCAGAATTGGTCCCGTTTTGAGCGTTTGTGTTTTTACTGGTGTGAAGTCAATCGGATCATTGAGGAAGATTCTCGCCCTCTAAAAGAAGGACTATTCCATTACCTGCGCCTAGAAGATTTGGTTAGTAAGGTGGAGAGTTATACGCAACTACTTCGCTTTTTAGGGCTGCCGATCGAAGCAGAACCGTTCACCAGCTTGAGGCGCCCGCACAATGTCAACATTCCCCAGCACTTCCCGCTCACAAGCGAACAAATGGCTATTTTTTCGCGGATGTGTGGCGCCACCATGAGTCATTACGGTTACCGCATGGAGGATGACTACGCGGTGAACTACCACCCCGATGGTTGGTAATTCAATTTCTGTAAGAAGGCACCCAATACATAGAGGGAACCACAGACCAATAGCGGTTGCTCTAACCAGGTTCGCCATTCGCTTTCCGTGACATAATTCGTGCCTTCTGGCCAGGCGTTTGCGGGAAGAGCCTTTTCGAACGGGCAATCCCAAATGGAAATCGATTGGGCGACTGGGCGCATCGTCTGGAGGAAAATTTGCGGATCGCGCGGCTGGGACAATCCGGCAAGAATCCTGATCGGTGCTAAACCTTGATTGCGCACCCAATTGGCCAAAGAATGCCAGCCCATTGGATTGTGCGCTCCATCTAAATAAATGTGCGGGGCCAAGTGTGTCCTTCTGCCCAAAATTGGCTGTAAAGTATGCGGTTCAGGCCAACCCAGGGTCCGACACACGGCCTGTAAGGTCAAAAGGTTGTGTTCGTATTCAGTTGGTTCTGGCAATTGAACGGGAACCCAATGACAACCGATCTGCTTTAGACGCGTAGTGACTTCCGACCATTCTGCCAGATAGGCTGGCGCAACAAAAATTCGATCGGGTCGGGCAATTTCAATCTTTTCTAAGGCAATCTTTTCACGGGTTGGCCCTAAATACTCGCAATGGTCCAGTTCAACACTGGTGATGACGCTTAAATACGGCTCCAAAGCATTGGTCGCATCCCAACGGCCACCCAAACCAACCTCAAACACAGCCTTTTTGATTCCGATTTGGTCAAACATGACGACCGCTAAAAGGAACAACCACTCGAAATAGCTGGCCTCGTCATTTTTTAATACCTGAGAGAGCGTTTGGTAAGCAGCTATCCACGCTGGATCTTCCACCCAGCGTCCGTCAATGCGGATCCGTTCGCGAACATCCAATAAATGCGGCGAGGTAAAAGAACCCGTGCCCGCGCCCCACGCCTGGGCCACGTTGGCCGTTATGGTTCCTTTCCCATTGGTCCCCCCAACTAATATCGCCTGAAAATGCTGTTCGGGATGGCCAAGCAGGGCCAAAACACGTTTGACCCGATCCAGGCTGGGATGGAACCGCTGCCACTCCGTTTGGGCCAGTGGCGGAACGGGAACAGCAGCGGTTTGGGCCATACTAGGCTCCGGGTTCCGCCTCAAAAAGGTCGGGATTTAAGAAGTAGGTCAGGTAGCGCGCCAGTTTCTGTTTCATCTCGCGGCGCGGAACAACCGCATCCAACATGCCGTGTTGTAACAGAAACTCAGAAGACTGAAACCCTTCCGGCAGTTCTTGGCGAATGGTTTGTTGGATGACCCGCGGTCCTGCAAATCCAATTAAAGCTTTGGGTTCCGCGATATTAATGTCGCCTAGCATAGCAAAGCTGGCCGTAACGCCACCAGTAGTGGGATCGGTCAATACGGAAATAAAAGGCACACGGGCCTGATCCAAAACCGCTAAGGCGGCGCTGATTTTGGCCATCTGCATCAAGGACAGGGCCCCTTCCATCATACGCGCGCCGCCCGAGCAACTAAAAATGATGACCGGCAGACGTTCCTCAGTTCCGCACTCAATGGCGCGAGTGATTTTTTCACCCACCGCAGAACCCATGGATCCACCCAAAAACTGAAAGTCCATGACACAAATAACCGTCTCAATCCCTTCCAGTTTTCCGCGACCCACCCACACCGAATCCTGTTGCATGTTGTTTTTGGCCAGGTTCTTAAGCTGATCGCGATATTTTTTAAGCCCCTTAAAAGCCAGGGGATCGGTGGAAATAACGGATTGATACAGCAAATTGTATTTGCCTTCGTCAAACAGGGCTTGGAAACGGGCCTCTGGTGTAATGCGAAAGTGATAGTCGCACTTGGGGCACACGTTCTCGTTGCGTTGAAGTTCCTGTCGATAAATGATTTCCTTGCAGGAAGGGCACTTTTCCCACATGCCTTCAGGGACACGAACCGTAACCGAATCCGATGTCTTGAGCGGGGTCGAATTTTTGATGAACCAGGTCATGATTTGACAGGCCCTTTTTCTTTGGTTTCTTCTGTGATCATGGAGCACTTTCCGTCGAAGATGGCACCGGGCCGGACATCCAGCTTTTTGGTGCGGATGTCACCGATCACTTTTCCGCCTTCTTGAATTTGCAGGCTGTCACAGCTGCTAACCTTGCCTTTGAGTTCACCCATCACGATCAGCTCACCCACTTTGATATCGGCATTAACGGTCGCGGTTTTGCCCACAATCAGTTGGTTTTCCGAGGTGATTTCGCCGGAAAACTCGCCATCGATGCGCATTTTGTCTTTAAAAAACAGCTTTCCTTCGACACGCGTCCCTTTCAGGATCAGGCCGCTTAATGGTGCTTCAGACATTACTCCTCCAAGGATGCTTGATTAGTCAAGGATTCAAAGATGCGTTGTAATTGTTCGTGGTTTTTGTAGGGGATGACCACTTTCCCTCTCTTTTCCGTCCCCCGAATAACGATTTTACTCCCCACCGAACGCGACATGGCCAAGGCAGCCTTTTCCACAAAAATATTTTGTGCCTGCTCTTGTTTGTTTGCTTTGGGTTTGGATTCCTTAATCAGTTGACGTTCCAATTCTCGCACGGACCATTGGTTTTGAACACACTTCTGTGCCATCTGATCGATGCGCTCATTACCACTTAAACCCATCAAACATTTGGCATGACCAAAAGACAGGGACCCGTCCTCGATCATATCCTGTACATTTTGGGGCAGCTTTAATAACCGCACGGTATTGGAAATCGTGGTTCGGCTTTTGCCCAATTGGGTCGCCAGCGTTTCTTGGGTAAATCCGTTTTTTTCAATTAGGTTTTTGTAGGCCAAGGCCTCTTCCACCGGATTGAGCTCCTGGCGTTGGATATTCTCAATCAAGGCCAGGGTCAACATCTCCCCTTCTGGTGTATCGCGAATTACAGCCGGTATCTTGTCGAAGCCGGCCAATTGGGCGGCACGCCAGCGGCGTTCGCCGGCAATCAAAACATATTGACTGCCGCGTTTGGTGACCACTAGCGGTTGAATCACGCCATTGGCACGGATGCTTTGAGCTAATTCCTCGAGTTTGGTAGCATCGAACTGGTGGCGCGGCTGATCCGGATTGGGCACAATCTGCTGGATGGCCAATTCGACAAATTTTTGTTCCTCATTTGCGCCTTCAGGAATGAGTGCGCTAAGCCCCTTGCCGAGCCCGAGCCTTTTGACCATTTAAAAACTCCTTTGCCAGATTGAGATAAGCCTGTGCGCCCTTACTCTTTATGTCATAGAGCATGACCGGTTTGCCAAAACTGGGGGCCTCGGACAAACGCACATTGCGGGGAATAATGGTTTTGTACAGTTTTTCGCCAAAATATCCCTGCACATCTTGAAACACTTGATTGGAAAGGTTGGTTCGCTCATCAAACATGGTCACGACGACCCCACTGACCACCAATTCGCGGTTAATGCGGCGTTGCACCAGTTGGATTGTATCAATCAGGTCGCGCACCCCTTCCAAAGCGTAATATTCGGCCTGAATGGGAATCAAAACGCCATCGGCAGCCGCCAGCGCATTGATTGTCAGCAAACTCAACGAAGGCGGGCAATCGATGAAAATGTAGTCGAATTGGTCACGCACCCCTTCGAGCAGGTTTTTAAGGATGTATTCGCGGCCCATTTCATTGACCAATTCCACCTCGGCCGCAGCCAAATCGCGATGGCCGGGAATTGCAAATAAGGTGGGTAACTCGGCCTGTTGCATGGCATCTTTGATTTCGCAACTGCCTGCCAACACATGATAAATATTGGGTTTTTCATCAATTTTGGGAATATTGAGGCCACTGGTCGCATTGCCTTGCGGGTCAAAATCCACCACCAAAACGCGCTTTTTAATCGCCGCCAGAGAAGCGGCAAGGTTTACTGTTGTCGTCGTTTTTCCGACGCCCCCTTTTTGATTGGCAACTGCAATAACCCGTTCCATATTCGCTCCTATGCTGACTTGGACTGTGCGCGGTGGTGACGTTGGACAAAAACATGAAGAATGGCCAGTGCCGATGGCGTTACACCCGAAATTCGGGTTGCCTGGTCGAGGGTGGCCGGTTTAACACTCTTAAATTTTTCGCGGATTTCAGCGCTAAGACTAGGGACCCCATCATAGTCAAAATCTTCCGGGATACGCAACTGACGCAGGCCTTCAATGCGCTGCATTTCTTCTTTCTCTTTCTCAATATAGGGCGCATAACGCACTTTATTCTCGACCAAATCGCCAAAAGGACTTTCCAATTTCAGTTCAGGCAATGCGTTTAACAAGCCCTCCAAATTGAGGTTGGGCCGGCGCAACAAATCGTAGGCGGTAACAACCTGTTTGAGTGGAACCCCCAAGGGTTCAAACCGAGCCAGATTATCTTTGCTGGGAACGACTTTGTGCGCCTGCAACCGGTTGAGGTCGGACTGAATGATCTCGTATTTGCGCTGCGTTTCTGCATAACGTTGCTCGGAGACCAAACCCAGCTGATACCCGATCGGGACCAGGCGTTCATCGGCGGTGTGCACATCCAAAACCAGGCGGTGTTCGGCCCGCGAAGTGAACATGCGATAGGGTTCCTTGGTGCCTCGCGTGACCAAATCATCGATCAACACACCGATGTAGCCCATATTTCGGGTCATGATAAACGGTTCTTTTTCACGGATTTTGAGACCCGCATTGACGCCGGCAATAAAGCCTTGGGCAGCCGCTTCTTCATAACCCGAGGTGCCATTGATTTGGCCTGCCATGTACAAACCTTGGACCCGTTTGGTCTCCAAGGTCGGCAAATTTTCAGTGGGATCAATGTGATCGTATTCCACTGCATAACCCGGCCGCAGGATCTCGCAATTTTCAAGTCCGGGAATCGAGCGGTACATGCGTTTCTGCACATCAATCGGCATACTGGTCGACATGCCATTGACGTAGATTTCTTTGGTATGGTGGCTTTCCGGTTCCAGGAAGATCTGGTGGCGATCGCGATCGGGGAACTTGACGACTTTATCTTCGAGCGACGGGCAATAACGCGGCCCAACACCTTGAATCTCACCTGAAAACAAAGGTGAACGGTGGATATTTTCGCGAATCGCTTCGTGGGTCTGGTCGTTGGTGTAACCCAACCAACAACACACCTGTTTGAGCCGTGTTGTTTGGGTTTGATAACTAAAAAACACGGGATTGGGGTCGCCCCACTGCTCTTCAAAGCGCGAAAAGTCGATGCTATCGCGGTGCAATCGCGCCGGTGTACCGGTTTTCATACGGCCCAGTTGAAAACCCAAGTCCAGAATACTGGCGCTCAACTCAATTGAGGCCAATTCATTGGCGCGTCCGGCCTGGTACCGCGCCTCACCCATGATGACTTTGCCGCCCAAGAAGGTGCCAGTGGTCACAATAACGGCCTTGGCCATCAATTCATCGCCATCCAACAAGCGAACACCGACAGTACGACTGCCCTGCACCAGGACCCGGGCCACAATCCCTTGGCGCAGCACCAAATTAGGATGCGCTTCCAGGACTTCGCGGATCCGTTCACGATAAGCGACCTTATCGCTCTGAGTGCGCGGCGCCTGCACGGCAGGTCCGCGACTGGAATTTAACAAGCGGAACTGAATCCCGGTTTCATCGGCAATGCGCGGCATTATTCCGCCCAGTGCATCCAATTCGCGCACCATGTGGCCTTTGGCCAGACCGCCGATGGCCGGATTACAGCTCATCTGACCGACCATATCCAAATTAATGGTAAAAATGGTAGTGGTCAAACCCATTTGGGCACAGGCCCAAGCTGCTTCACAGCCCGCATGACCGGCGCCAATCACAATCACATCTGTTTTCTGCATTATTTTCCCAAACAAAAGTTCGAAAACATGCGATCCAACACGTCTTCGACCGTGGTTTCTCCGGTGATTTCACCCAAAAGGGTGCGCACGTGATTGAGTGCCGTGCTCACAATTTCTTCCCCAAATCCGGCCGCAAAATCGTCTTTGGCCTGTAAGACCAGGGCTTCTGCAGCGGTCAACAGATCTGCTTGGCGCTGATTCGTTACCCAGACGGCCTGACCTTGCATCGGGGCCGACAATCTTAACACAATTTCATCGATCAAATGCTGATAGCCCGCCTCATCGTGCGGATGCACACCGATTCCAACAGTAGCCACATTCGGCTCTAAATCGGTTTTGGTCCAGACGGTCAACCACTTTTCGCTCGGCATGGCCTGTAGTTCCACATAGGGTTCACGCGGTTGACTGGCGTCGTTGAGGTACAGAATCAGATCGACATCCTCCAACAATTGGAGAATCTTTCCGATACCCAATTGCTCAATGGGATCATCCGTCTCACGCACGCCGGCCGTATCAATTAAAACGACCGGCAAACCTTTAAGTTCGATTTCTTCGTTGATAAAGTCACGGGTGGTACCCGCTATCTCGGAAACAATTGCCCGTTCGTTGCCCAGAATACGGTTAAACAAGGTACTTTTCCCGGCATTGGGTGCACCGGTCAGCAACACGCGAAAGCCGCGTTTCATCCCGCGCACAAACGGCGCCGATAATAAGACTTGGCGCAGCGATTCGGCCACTCGGGCCAAGCGCTCCAGCAAAAGATGTTGGGCCATCGCATCAACATCTTCCTCACCGTAATCAATGGAGGCTTCGAGATGGGCCTGAATCTGCAAAATCTCTTCAACCGACTGCTTGGCAAACTGCGCCAGCGGTCCGCGCGCCTGACGGCGAACCAAATCGGCGTGGTAACGGGTCTTGGCCTGGACCAATTCGTGCACCGCTTCCACCTGGACCAGATCCATTTTGCCGTTTAATAACGCGCGTAAACTGAACTCGCCTGGTTTGGCCAATCGAGCGCCGGCGACCTGACAATTGGTCAGGATGGTCTCGACAAACAATGGGTTGCCATGGCAGAAGATTTCCGCCATGGACTGGCCGGTATAACTGCGTTCCGCAGGATAGGTCACACAGGTCACATCATCAACAATACCGGCTGCATCGACCCAATCGGCGTACACCAGGGTCCAGGGTTTGAGCTGGTGGTCCCCGCGCAAGCGCAAATGGGTGTCCAGGATGGAGGTTACAGCAGGGCCGGATAGGCGGATGATGGCCAACGGGGCACGCAGGGACATTGGGGTCGCGGGGGCGACAATGGTATCGGCATCGGATTCGTACATGGTGAACTCAAAAATGTTCCACGTGGAACATTCAGTTTTTTCCCCGCGCATCGGCAAGAAATTTAGCCAAACCGATGTCGGTCAAGGGATGACCAATCATCTGTTTCAGCACCTTCAACGGCAGGGTAGCCACATCGGCACCCACCAGTGCTGCCTGACTGACATGCAGTGGACTGCGTACACTGGCGACCAAAATCTGCGTTTCAAACCCGTGTTGATCAAACATCTGAACCATATCGGGGATCAGTTCAATACCCGGTGTATCGATGTCATCCCAACGCCCAACAAATGGGCTTACATAGGCCGCCCCAACCTTGGCGGCCAATAAGGCCTGAGCCAAGCTAAAACACAAGGTGACATTAAAACGCACACCTTGTGGGCTTAAGCGATGGACGGTTTTTAAGCCATCTGCCGTTAACGGCACCTTGACCACCACATTGGGGTGCCATTTGGCCACCGCAGTCGCTTCTTTAAGCATCTCTTCGAATTCCGTGCTCAAAATCTCAGCACTGACGGGACCATCCACAATGCTGCAGATCTCGCGAATAATGCCCGCCGGATCGCCACTCTCTTTGGCCATTAAACTGGGATTTGTGGTGACCCCATCAATCAAGCCCATATCGGCCGCCTCACGGATTTCGTCCAGATTGGCGGTATCTAAAAACAACTGCATGTTAACCTCCTAGTTTTCTGCAGGCGCTTCTGCTTCGCCGGGTTCCGCTTCATCTCCTGAGGCATTTGGAGGTGACTCAACACCGTTTTCTTCACTTTCAAGGTCTTCATCGTCGAGGACTTCACCCATTTCTTCGGGCAAAATGGCGCAGTCGACAACCATGTCTTCTTCTTCATCCAGGTTCAGCAAACGCACACCTTGGGTGACCCGACCGGTGGGCCGAATGGTGGCCAGGTCCATGCGAATTAATTTGCCGAATAGGGAAATAATCAGGGCGGAATCGCCTTCTTGCACAAAGCGGACAGCCGCCAATAAACCGGTTTTTTCGGTGACACGCATGTTCAAGATGCCGGAACCGCCGCGCCCTTGCAGGCGATATTCATTTATCGCCGTGCGTTTGCCATAGCCATTTTGGCTGACCGTCAAGAGATGCCCGTCTTCGTGTTCGATAATGGCCATTTCAACGACCCGATCGTCTTCGGCCAGGCGGATACCGATAACACCGGAGGCACTGCGACCCATGCTGCGAATATCGCTTTCATGGAAGCGAATAGCTTTACCTTGCAAGGTGGCCAAAACGATTTCGCGGTTGCCGTCGGTGGGCCGCACGCTGAGCAAGGCGTCATCTTCGCTGATGTTGATGGCCCGAATGCCTGCAGCGCGCACATTTTTAAACGCCGCCAAATTGGTTTTTTTGATAATGCCGCGTTGGGTACAGAATACCAGTTCGGTGCCTTCGTCAAATTCGCGCACTGCATGGAAGGCCACTGGCTTTTCACCCTCTTCCACTTGGATCAGGTTGACTATGGCCTTGCCTTTTGTGGCTGGATCGGTCTGTGGGATTTGATGCACTTTGATCCAATGCACCTTGCCCAAGCTGGTAAAGATCATCAAGGTATCGTGGGTCGAAGCCACGAACATGTGTTCCACAAAATCGTCGTCATGGGTACGCATACCCAAGCGACCTTTACCGCCCCGTCGCTGTTCGCGATAGGTGGTCAGTGGCGTTTGTTTTATGTAGCCGCGATGGCTGCAAGTTAAAACAACGGCCTCATCGGCAATCAGGTCTTCGACCGAGAAATCGCCAACAAAATCAGCAATCTGCGTGCGTCGATCATCGCCATATTTATCAATGATTTCTTGGGTTTCTTCGGTCAAAACGCCGATCAAGGCTTCGGGCACTTCCAGAATACGTTTCAGACCGGCAATTTCATTTTGGATTTCTTCGTATTCGCGTTGGATGGCTTCGCGCTCCATGCCAGTCAGTTTCTGCAAACGCAGATCAAGGATGCTTTGCGCTTGGAGTTCGCTGAATTGCCAGCGGTCGATCATGCCGTTACGCGCTTCTTCCGGCGTTCGGGAGGCGCGAATCAGAGCAATGAGTTCATCCAAAATATCCAGGGCTTTAACAAAACCGGCCAAAATATGTGCACGTCGTTCGGCTTTGTTGAGCAGGAAAGCCGTTCGTCGCAGAACCACTTCACGACGGAATGCGACAAACTGGTTGAGCATCTCCTTGAGGTTGAGAACGCGCGGTTGTTTATCGACCAGGGCCAACATGATAATGCCAAACGTGCTCTGTAACGGCGTCATCTGGAAGAGTTTATTCAGGGTAACTTCGGGGATTTCACCGCGTTTGAGTTCAACCACCAGACGCATGCCGTGACGATCGGATTCGTCGCGCACTTCGGAAATGCCTTCGAGCCGGCCTTCTTTGACCAAATCGGCGATTTTCTCAGCGACTTTGGCCTTGTTGACCATGTAGGGGATTTCATCGACTACAATGCGACTGGCACCGTTATCCATCTCTTCAAAATGGGTTTTAGCGCGCAGAATGACCTTGCCGCGACCCGTGTGATAGGCATCGTTGATGCCAGAATGGCCACAAATGATAGCGCCTGTCGGGAAATCGGGGCCTTTGACAATTTCCATCAACTCTTCGATTTCGATGTCTGGATTTTTCAACATGGCCAGAACGGCGTGACAAACTTCGCGCATGTTGTGCGGTGGAATATTGGTGGCCATACCGACCGCAATGCCGCTGCTGCCATTGACCAACAGGTTGGGGAAGCGCGCTGGTAAAACCAACGGTTCCTGGGTTTGTTCATCGAAATTGGCTTGCCAATCGACGGTGTCCTTGTCGATATCACCTAACATTTCCTCGGCAAGTGAGGTCATGCGCGATTCGGTATAACGATAAGCAGCAGCAGGATCACCATCAATGGAGCCGAAGTTGCCTTGACCATCAACCAGCGGGTAACGCATGGCCCACGGTTGAGCCAGACGCACAAGGGCGTCGTAAACGGCACTATCCCCGTGGGGATGGTATTTTTTAAGAACTTCACCGACCACACCGGCGCACTTGGAATAGCGGCGATTGCTCAGCAGCCCTTCATCGTGCATCGCATACAAAATGCGGCGGTGAACGGGTTTAAAGCCATCGCGGGCATCGGGCAGGGCCCGACCCA
This sequence comes from Acidobacteriota bacterium, assembly GCA_020637335.1. GTDB lineage: Bacteria > Acidobacteriota > Holophagae > Acanthopleuribacterales > Acanthopleuribacteraceae > JACJWC01. Next base: position 129,795 of record JACJWC010000001.1, read on the forward strand.
CGATTACACTCATGGAGTAATCGAGATAACTCTGCTTCATCTCCCGTACAATGCTGACGGGTACTTCTTTTTTCATCTCGGTTCCTTCCTTAGATATCCAGATTGCGCACGTTTAAGGCATTGTCTTCGATGAATTGGCGGCGGGATTCGACCTCGTCGCCCATAAGCACCTGGAATAGGTTGTCTGCTTCAATCGCATCCTCAATTTGAACGCGCAACAAGGTCCGATTTTCCGGATTCAACGTCGTTTCCCACAACTGATCAGGGTTCATCTCACCAAGACCCTTGAAGCGGGTAATTTGTACGCCTTTGCGACACAGCGCATTAAATAGCTCCAACATGCGCGCCTTATCCTGGGCAAATTCGGCCTCATTATTGCGGTAGATGAGCTCAAATGGACCGATCCGAAATGGGCCCAACATCTGGTCAAAATCGCGCAACAATTTGACTTCCGGGCTATGGACAAACCCGTAGCCAAAACGCACATGATGGTGGTGACCGCGGCTCTGAGCGGTCATGACCATCTCAAAACCTTCGTATTCTTCGTCTTCTTCAAGCGCGTGAAAGGTCAAACCTTTTTTGCTCAACTTCTCACCCAAGCTTTTCAAGTTGTTTTCTGATCTAAAGAATTCAAGATCATCTGGCATTTCTTGCAGCACAAATTGAAGAACCGAGGCCGAAACGCCTTTGCGTTCCATCAAGGCTAACAGGTCCTGTTCGCGGCGCAGCAGAGCAATTTGTTTGCCGAGCTCCTCCCCTTCCAAGACACTGTTGTCGTTCAGGTTACGGATCTTAATTTCATCCATGACCTGGCTCATCAGAAATTTGTCCAGTTCTTCTTGGGTCTGGATGTAGATATCTTTACGACCTTTTTTCACCTTGTACAACGGCGGTTGGGCGATGTAGAGGTAACCCCGATGAATGATTTCGGGCATCTGGCGGTAAAAGAAGGTTAAAAGCAAAGTGCGAATGTGCGCGCCATCGATGTCGGCGTCGGTCATGATCGCAACCTTGTGATAACGCAATTTTTCAATTGTAAATTCGGTGTGGATCCCGGTACCCAAAGCTTTGACCAACTGTTTGATCTCATCCGAAGAGATCATCTTGTCAAAATTGGCTTTTTCAACGTTAAGAATTTTGCCTTTGAGCGGCAGGATGGCTTGGTTTTTCCGTTCGCGTCCCGCTTTCGCAGAACCGCCTGCAGAGTCCCCTTCCACAATGTAGATTTCACTCATCGCCGGGTCTTTTTCCTGACAATCGGCCAATTTGCCGGGCAAACCGCCCATATCCATAAAGCCTTTGCGTCGGGTCAGTTCTCGCGCCTTGCGGGCCGCTTCGCGAGCGGTTGCAGCTTCAACGATCTTTTCAAGAATCGTTTTGATGTCCTTAGGGTTTTCTTCAAAGTGTTTTCCCAGCGAGGAAAAAACTACTGATTCCACCACACCCTTCACTTCGTTACTGACCAACTTATCTTTGGTTTGTGAACTGAATTTAGGGTTGGGCACTTTACACGAGATAACGGCGGTTAAACCCTCTCGGATATCCTCCCCGGTCAAAGCCACCTTCACGTTTTTAGGAAGTGGATTGTCCACCAAATAGGAATTGATCACCCGGGTAAGACCGCCGCGGAATCCGGCCAAATGCGTCCCGCCATCGCGGTTGGTGATATTGTTGGTAAAACACATGATCTGCTCTTGATAGCCGTTGTTCCAACCCATGCCCACCTGGACGGTGATGCCATCTTTTTCGGCACTGAAATACAGCGGCTCATCGAGCAACATCTTCTTGCTTTTAGACAGGTAACTCACATAGGCAGGAATGCCGCCGTGGAAACAGAAATCGTGACTTTCGCCCGTGCGTTCATCCTTGAGCGCAATTCGAACACCCTCGTTCAGGAAGGCCAACTCGCGCAGACGTTGGGCCAGAATTTCGAATTCAAATTCGGTTATGGCAAAAATTTCGGGATCGGGCAGGAAGCGTACCTTGGTACCTGTATGTTTGGCTGCACCCATTTTTTGGATAGGACCGGTTGGATAACCCTGCTCGTAGCGTTGGGTGTAAAAGGAACCGTCCCGGCGAATTTCCAGTTCCAATTCCTTGCTCAGGAAGTTCACACAGGAAACACCTACCCCGTGCAATCCGCCGCTGACCTTGTATGAATTTTGGTCAAATTTTCCACCTGCGTGCAGCACAGTCATAATGACTTCTGCTGCACTGCGGCCCTCTTCCTTGTGGTTTTCGACAGGAATGCCCCGTCCGTTATCTTCAACCGTAACGCTGCCATCAACATGCAACGTCACACTAACCAGATCGCAATGGCCTGCTAAAGCCTCATCAATCGAGTTATCGACAACCTCATATACCATGTGATGCAGGCCGGAGCCATCATCCGTATTTCCAATATACATGCCGGGCCGGGTTCGGACCGCATCCCGATCCTTCAGTACCTTAATTTGGTCGGCACCGTAAACATTATCCTGGACGGTCATTCAGCGTTCCTTTCGAGCCTGGTAGCGCCCTGTTCAACGAAAAAGGCGCGGTTCAACATATTGGCCGGAATTATAGCATGTTTGGAAGTGCTGACTAAGACCTGGCCGTGGCTTTGCATGAAGCTGCAAAACTGGTGGATTCGGTTTAAATCCAGCTCGGCATCGATATCATCAAAAATAAAAATTGGATCGGTATTTTTCTCACTGCGAAAACGTTGCATGGCCGCACATTCCAGGCTGAGCACAAAGGCGCGAATCTGCCCGGAGGAGGCGAATTTACTGGCCGGGAATCCGCCGTGTTCAATACTTAGGTCATCCAGTTGCGGACCCATCATCAAACGCTTAAACAACCGTTCACGGGCCTCAATGCGTTCCATCTGTCGTTCGTATTGGTCCACAGACGATCCGTTGCGAATTTGGTAGGTGAATTGTAATTGCAGCGGAAAATCGAAGAGTTGCCGGAATAATTGCTGGGCTTCGTTGCTGAGATTCTCGATCAGGGCGATTCGCCGCCCTACAATCCGTTTGGATAGGGTCAAATAGGGTTGTTTAAAACTGCGCAACAAGGCGGGACTACCCTGTTCAATCAGGACCTGTCGTATTTGTTGTTGCAGGCGTTTGTGTTCTTTTAATTCGCGCAAGTGGTGGGGTTCAAAAAAATACACAAGACGATCCAAAAAGCGTCTTCTCTCTTCAGGAGCCCCTTCGACCAACTGCTTAGAACGCGCCGTAAACGCAAATATGGCAGACTCTTGCAAATATTCAAGGCCCGTTCTTGGCGTGTCATAAACCAAGCGTTGCAGTTTTCCAGCCTGATAGGCAACCGCAAGTGGTTTGGCACGGGGTTCCCACTGCAGACTGCCGCTTAAAGAGAAGGACTCGGTTCCGTTGCGACAGCATTCAATCAGCCCGTGGGTGCGAAAACTGCGGCCGGTGCACAGCAGGTAGATCGCTTCCAACACATTGGTTTTACCTTGACCGTTGGCCCCTTCAAACACCGTCAGACCGGGGCCCAATTCAAGACGTTGGTCTTGCAGGTTACGGAACTGATGGGTTTGCAGGGACTCCAGATACACAATCAGCCGGTAAGCCGCATGGGCATGATGACGTGGCGATAATCCAACGGCTCATCCTCTACCAAGCGAAACAAACCTTGATTACCCCCGTCTTTTAAGAAGACACGGATCTTTTCGCAGCTCATATTGCGCAAAAAATCGTGGATGTACAGAATGTTGAAACCAATATCAATCGGTTCGCCCTGATACTCAATCTCCATGGTGTCCACCGATTCGCCACGTTCCGGGTTCTTCAACACAACGACCAACTGGCCGGGTGAGAAACTCATGCGCACCAACTTGGACTTCTCCGAACTCAGAACCATTTTGCGCCGCATGATGTCTAAAAGGGCGGCGCGCTCAAACACAAATTCTTTGTCGTTGTTGGTGGGAATAGCCTTTTCGAAATCAGGATATTTACCATCGATCAAACGACTGAACAAAACCCGTTTGCCGACTTGGAAAAAGATACGTGTCTCGTGGGTTCCAATCAGGAAATTCTCTGCTTCGGTTTCGGCCACCAACAGTTTCTTGACTTCATTCATCGTTTTGCGCGGAATAATGGCCGAAAAATCATCCACGTCCTGGCTTAATTCACAACGGACGACACTCAGGCGGTGACCATCGGTGGAAACCAGGCTCATCTGGTTATTAACAATATCCAAGTAGGCTCCATTTAAGGCGTACTTATGCGGATCACTGGAGATCGAAAAGATGACCCGATTGAGGCAGTCCTGAAAAAAGTTGTTGTTCATGGGAACTGAACCCACAAAGTCGTATTCGGGTATGGCCGGATAGTCTTTGGCAGGCATGATATCGATGGAGAACGAGGATGACCCGCAAACAATATCCAACATCGAACCGTCATTCATGGAGAAAGAAACCTGGTTTTCGGTCAAGGTTGAGAGCATGTCAAACAATCGCTTGGCATTAACGGTAAATTCACCCGGCTCTATGACCTGAGCAGCGCACTCACTGATAATGCCAACCTCAAGATCCGTAGCTTTCAGGGTGAGCTGGTTGTTTTCAGCCTTGATCAATACATTGGCCAGGATTGGCATGGTGTTTTTCTTTTCAATGACCCCAGTCAAGAGTTGCATTTCACTTAAGACTTGGTTGCGAATGACATGGAACTCCATGATTTACGATCCTTCCTCATAAAGAGTAATAAATAATTTTTTAATCATAGCAGGATTTGGTGCTGCGGAAAGTGTGGAAATCTCTTGGATCCCGCAAGGGCTAAGCATTTGCGCCTGTGGAAAAGGTGTGGAAGGTTGGTGGAAGAATTGCGGATGCCTGTTGAAACTAGGAAATGATTAGGAAAAGGTAAGGAATTTCCACAAGCTTTCCGCAAGTGTGTGGAAAGGTTTCTGTGGAAAACTGTGCAAAACAAAATAAGACCCCTGTTTTGAGCTATTTAAAACATTTTTCCCTGTGGAAAACGGGATAATTAGCTCAGCGATTTTTTAAACGTGGCCAACATATGGCGTGTTTCGGGGTTGTCGGTTATCTCTTTTTCAACCTTTTGAATACTGTAGAGAACCGTGGAGTGGTGTTTGTTGCCGAAGGCCAAGCCGATTTCCGGTAAGGACATTCCCGTTAACGTACGGGTCAAATACATGGCAATTTGGCGCGGTTGCGATATGCGTTTGCTGTTGTTTTTGGAGCACAGATCTTTGATGGTTAGATTAAAGCGGTCGGCCACAAAGCGTTGAATTTTGTCGCAGGAAACAGCTCGACCTTCTTCGCGCATGATGCCTTGGAGGCATTGTTCTGCAAGATCCATATTGATCTTGCGATGGCTGAGGCACGCGGAAGCGATCACTTTAATCAGCGCGCCTTCCAATTCGCGAACATTGGATTTGACCTTGCTGGCGATGAACAGCAACACATCATCGGGAATATCCACGTTTTCAGCCGCAGCTTTTTTCTTGAGAATAGCAATACGTGTCTCAAGGGCCGGCGGTTGGATATCGGCACATAAACCCCACTGAAAGCGGCTCTTTAATCGCGCTTCGAGTTTGGGAATGTGGCTGGGTCCACAATCGCTGGAAATGATAATGGTCTTCTGTTTTTCGAAGAGCGAGTTAAAGGTGTGGAAAAACTCTTCCTGAGTCTGGGTTTTCCCAGAGAGAAATTGAATGTCATCGATGAGCAAAACATCCACGCTGCGGTAGCGTTCGCGAAACGCTTCGCCTTTGTTAAAACGAATGGAGTTGATGAACTGATTGGTAAACTCTTCGCACGTTCGATAACAGATATTCAAGTTGGGCTGAAATTTAAAAAGCTGGTGCGCAATGGCATGCAAAAGGTGCGTTTTGCCCAAGCCGGAACTTCCGTAAATATATAGAGGGTTATAGGAACTAAAAGGGGCTTCGGCTACAGCCCGCGCTGCAGCATGGGCAAATTGATTGCTGCTGCCAATGACAAAATTGTCGAAGTGGTAACGCGGGTTTAATTTAAGACTGCCGGTCGAAGCGGTTTTGGGTCCCAATTCGGGGACTTCTTGGCTAGGAGCAATGGCATCTTGTGGGCAGACCAAAACAACTTTCAGGTGGCCCTGACCGAGTTCCTCCAGACAATCATCGATTTCTGGTAGGTAGTTGTCCTGGATCCAGTCGATAAAAACATCTTGAGGTACACGAATGCGCAGTTGTCGATCATCCTGATCGAGAAACTGTGTGGGTCGTAACCACTCTTCGATATCTTCGGCGGCTACCCTGGACGTAAGCCGATCCAAAACAAGATCCCAAACGGTTTGCAAGAGACAAAACCTTTCCTACAGCGGACATTGGAAACCCGCTCATGTTATCGGACCCGATGGTGCCGATGGAGGGTGTCTCGAAGGTTAGCATAGGACTATGGGGCCCACAAGGGTTGTGCTAAAAAAAATAACATCTCAATTATTTACAGTAATTTGGATGAAAAAATAGCAATCTCAACATTGCATAAAACAGACAAACCTAAAGGATAAAAATACTTAGAAAAGTCAAGTCGAATAACGCACAAAACAAACATTATGCGAGAGCTCTCCTAAATCATTCTGTTGACAGGGATCGGGGTTTCGGGTAGTCTCTTCGGGTTTGGCATAAGACCAAGGAGTTGCGACCATGAAACGTACTTTTCAACCTAACCGACGTAAGCGCGCCAAAACGCACGGGTTCCGAGCCAGAATGAAAACGGTCGGTGGTCGTCGCGTGTTGAGCAACCGTCGTGCGGTAGGTAGAAAACGGATTGCCGGATAATCGTTTCGGTAAATCCAATCGGTTGCGAAAATCAGCCGATTTTAGAAGAATCTATCGTGCAGAGAAGAAAGTAATCACTCCGGTGATTATTTTTTTTCTCTGCCAATCCGATGGTGCGGAACCTAAATTGGGGTTAACCGTACCCAAAAAGGTAGGCAAGGCGGTGAAACGGAATCGAATCAAACGTCGGATCCGGGAAGCGTTTCGTCTCAGCAAACACACATTGGGCCAAGTAGACGTTGTGGCTTCCCCGCGCCGCGGCGCCCATGACCAACCGTTTGAAGCCTATTTACAAAGTTTCGCGTTGTTGGCCCGCCTCTTGCGCCGGGGTATTTTGCAACAAACGGAACCACCATCATGAACCAAAGATTCCTTTCCTTTATTCTTGCAGCAGGCCTGTTTATTTTGTTGTGGTTCTATATAGGAACCCGCTTCAATTTATTACCGAAGCCGCCACCGCCCAAAGAACCTGTTGAAACGGTTGAAACAGCGCCGGAACCAGCGGAAGTCAAATCGGCTCCAAGCGAACCGCTTGCTGCGAACCCAGCGCCAGCAACAGCGGAAGCTGAATCGGAAAGCTTCGAACCGGTAATTGAACGCCAAAAAGCGGTGCTTTCCAACGAACTGATCCAAATTGAATTCGATAATTTGGGTGGTTTAGTGGAGGACATCACATTAAAGGCATTCTCGGTTTCAGTGAAATCCACCGATCGAGTCCACCTGGTGTCGCCGGAGGACAGCAAACCCGGCTCTGCTTGGGTTGGCAAGTTGGATACCAGTGCCCGTCTGTTTGAGATGGAAAAGGTCAACAACCAAGAGATTCGTTTCAGCCTGAAAGATCAGGATTGGACCTTGGTTAAGACATTTCGATTGGGCGAAGGTTACGAGGTTTACTGCGACGTGCGCCTAGAAGGTGGCAACCCAGAGGAAGTCACCATGTTTGTTGGCCAGGGTTTACAACCGATTGGCCCAAAAGATTACACCTCGGTTTCGTTTTTGCGGGGTGGTTCTATTCCACCGAAACTTACGTCGGTATCCTGGTCAGTTAAAGGCAAAGAGCACAATAAGCCCAGCGCCAAAATCAAACCGAAGAGCCTGGAGCCAACCCTTGAAGAGCCTCAATCCATTGAGTGGGTTGGTTTAACCGATGTGTATTTCGCCAACGTATTTGTGCCGGAGACGGAGCACCTCAATTTTCAGACCTTCCAAACTACCCGAGTGATGGGCAAAGAAGGAAAGCAACAAGCCGTAGCCGGGGTTGCATTGACCGGTCAAAGCCACGTTACGGGCCATTTTTTCTGGGGCCCCAAAGATGAAAAACTGGTCGTTCAGCTCGATCCCAAACTCAAGAACATCATTAACTACGGTTGGGCGGGTCTGCTCAGTAAATTGTTTTATAAGATGTTGTCCGGGTTGTACAAGTGGACGGGTAATTGGGGTTGGTCCATCATCATTTTGACCATGTTGATTCGTTTGGCGATGATGCCGCTAACCCTGCCGAGTATTCGCAGTTCGCTTAAGATGCGCGCGGTTCAACCCAAGCTTGAGGAGTTGAAAAAGAAATACAAAGGCGATGACCTGGAATCGAAACAGAAATTGACCCAGGAAACCTTCGCTCTTTACAAAAAAGAGGGCATTAACCCCTTTTCGAGTTGCATCATCATGTTGCCGCAATTGCCGATTTTCATCGCCTACTTTTCGTTGTTACGAACGGCAATCAGCTTGCGCCAATCGCCTTGGGCCCTCTGGATTAGTGATTTGAGCGTGGCCGACACGACTTATGTCTTACCGATCATTATGGGAGCGACCATGTTCCTGGGCCAAATGGCCACCCCAATGCCAAGTGCAGATCCGGCGCAGCAAAAAATGATGAAATTGATGCCTATCTTCATTTCAGCTGTGTGCCTCGGTATGCCTTCCGGTTTGATTTTGTATATGATTACAAGTAACTTATTCCAATTTGCCCAATCGGCAATCGTGAAATGGAGGAGCAACAAAGCATGAGCTCTGTTTTTGTCGCCCGCGATGCTTATGAGGCAGTGAGTAAGGCCTGCCAGAGCCTCAATCTGCCCATTGGCCAAATGAAACTTCAAATCCAGGACTTGAATGAGCATGAAGTCCAAGCGGAAGTGCTGGAAACCTATGCCACGGATCGATCTGAAGATCTGTATGCCAAACAGCGCGATGCAGTGGTTGCCCAAGCCCAATCCTTATTTTCCGCACTGGGTTATCGCGTTCAGGTAAACGCGCACATTAGCGATCTAAACCTGGTTGTCGACATTGAAGGTGAAGATTTGCCCGATCTGCACGGCAGTTCCAATGACAAGCTGGGTGACCTTCAATACGTGTTGATGCGTTACTACTACGCGGCCTTCCCGCATGCTTTTTTGGACATCAAGTGCGATATTAATGGCAGTCGTCAAAACCGCGAAAAAGTCCTTACCGAAATGGCACTTGCCGCTGCCGAAAAAATTAAAGGTGAAGGTGATTTTGTTGTTCTGGAACCCATGAATTCCTTTGAACGCAGAGTTGTTCACATGGCCCTACAAGACAATCCTCAGCTAAAAACCGTATCCGAAGGGCATGGTTCGATGAAAAAGGTCAAGATTTTCTGGCAAACAGCCGAAGTTTCTAGCTGAGACCCTTAAACCCATGCAGAGCCTCCTCGAAATTCAATTTAATGCCAAACAGCCGGAAATAGAGCGAGTTGATTCCACCCTTCGCTTGACTTTACCGGTTCCGAACCTGGCCGGTGAGGCTGGAGAAAGTCTTGCGCTCAAAAATGCGCATTATGAACAGTTTGGACCCTTACACGGCTTCCGCAATGCGTCTGGCTTGATAGGTTGCTTTGTGCAAAAGGCAAATTTCCCTCTGGAACAGACAGTATTTGAGGCCTATCGCCAATTGTTGATATGGCTCGGGCCCCTGAAATTGTATCGGGTCTGGAACTATGTGCCGTTCATTAACGACGAATTCGAAGGCTTGGAAAACTATAAGAGTTTTAGTGTGGGCCGATGTTTGGCTTTTGAACGTCATTACGGTCAGGGCTTTGAAAAATTCTTATCAGCGGCTTCGGCCGTTGGGGTGGAACACGAAACGATAGCCTTTTATTTTGTTGCGGGTGCAGATGAGCCTCGGCATGTTGAAAATCCGCAACAGGTTTCCGCCTTTTGTTATCCCGCTCAATATGGTCCGCGCAGCCCAAGTTTTGCACGTGGCACCGTAATTGAAGCATTGGGAACAGGTTACGTTTCAGGTACGGCTTCCATCAAGGGCCACCAAACCCTCTACCAAAAAGATATGGCAGGCCAATTCGATCTGACCAAAGCCAATTTGGAACTGGTATTTGAACAAATGGGTTTTGGCCGTAGAATCCCTACACCGCCAGAATTTTCCGGATATTTAAAGGTTTACTTGCGCCACCCCTCAGACTTGGCCCAGGTTCGTGCCCTGTGTGAGACCGAATTTAAGGGTCTGGCCTGTTGCTACCTCAAGGCGGATATCTGCCGTGCGGATTTGGACCTTGAAATTGAGGCGGTCGTGCGCAGGCTTTAGTTTTTGGTGTCGCGAAAGTGATCGCGGACCTTTTCAAACTCTTTGCGGGCCCACTTTTCCAGTTGTTCCATTTGCTGTTGGTAACTTTCGGTGTCCAGCTCTTTTTTATCCCACTTTTCCTGGAGCGAATCGATTTTGCGCTGTACTTCGGTCTGCAGGTCGCGAAATTGGCGACGGAACTCGCCTTGATCCTTTTCATTTAAGCCCTGGACGTAACTTTCCACTTCGCTTTGTAAATCGGTCCAATAATCCTTAAAAGCTGAGCGCCATTCTTCCAGCCGAATTTTGCCTAATTCCTGCGTTAACTCTGCATTTTTGACATAGTCCAAAAGGTCCCAATTGCGGGTATCCACATAAGATTGATCAAACGACCAGTGACTCTTGCGAATGAGATGCACACCATTTTTGGTTTGAACAACCCGGTAGGCACCGACAAACCAAAGGCCGACAGCTCCGACAACAGCCAAAATAGCCAGGCGCGTCATACAGCGAAACATAATACTCCTCCTAGGTTTGGCGCAGCCACTTGCGTTTGCCGCGTTCGCGTTTTGCTTGGAAAAAAGAACGGATCAAGGCTACGTTTTCTTCTTGAAAGGGACCCTGAACAACAGTGATGTGATGGTGAAACATCGGCATTAGGCCTTCAGAAAAAAACCGACTAAAGCCACCCTTGGGATCCGGTGCGGCATACACCAGCCGGTCGATGCGCGCTTGCATGATGGCCGCGAAACACATGGGGCAGGGTTCCAGGTTGACATACAGGGTAGAGCCGGGCAGCCGGTGATTATGGGCGTAAGTACCAGCCTCACGCAGGGCAAGCATTTCAGCGTGGGCGGTTGGATCACACATGCCAACATTCTGGTTAAAACCCTGGCCGAGCAGGGTGCCCTGCCTTACGATTAAGGCGCCGACCGGCACCTCATCGGCAAAGGCTGCCTGATGGGCCAATTCGATGGCCATGCGCATGTATTGGTGATCTTCGTCGTGTCCGTCCATTCCCATGTGCCCATTTTTACCACGGATGATTCAAAGCTTGTTAAGATCTAAAGATCCGGGAACGTTTTGCGGAACCAAGGCACCTATTTTCATGTTGGCAATTCAAGGTCAAAATTTTCACAGTTGGACTCAAAGAGCCCTGTTTACATATGAACGGACAGCGTTAATTGCCCTGACCCCGGCATGGCATCAGATCTTTCACCGTGCGGCAGAGTATTTGGAGTCCAATCGCCACGCCGATAACTCCCTGTTTTGGATGATTGAGGGTACGGGCGACACGATTACCGATATCACCGATCACCTGCTGCGGTTCCAGGAGGCCTTAACTGAGGCGATGTTGGCCGATGGTTTCAGCGCAGGCCTGCTTTTTGTACAGCAATGGTTTGGCCGGTTGCTAATTGCGTTAGTCGAAAAGTCATCGGGCAAGATGAGCGTGCGCCACTCGCTGTCCGAACCCATGGAAACCGTGTTCCACAAGGCACGGGATGGTATGTACATTTCCAGTTTTGAGGGCCAGTTTCTCCATGCCAACCAAGCATTGTTGGACATGATGGGTTATCAGTCCCTGGAAGAGCTCAAAAAATTAAACATTGCGGATCAAATGTATGTGGATACGGATCAGCGGGCCATTATGTTGGAGCACTTAAAAGAAGATGGCTATTACGACCTGCACGAGTTCCAATTTTACGGTTCAGGTGGTGAAGTCCATATTGCCCTCGAATCCTGTTATTTGGTGGAACCGCGCCCGGGTGAACGTTTCATTGTGGGTACTCTTGTGGACGTTACCCGGGAGAAAGAAGCCGAACGCAAAACCAAAAGTTATATCGCTGAGTTGGAAGCCAAAATGTTGGCGGCCAACCTCAATGCCAATCGGCTCAAACGCGGCATGGAAGATTTGCTCAACCTACCCGATTACCCTGTCATGTTGGTCAGTGCCAATGATTTCCATATTGTGGAGGTAAACAACGGTTTTCGCAAACGCTTTGGCTACCGCAAAAAAGACCTGAACAACCTGCATTTAAAAAACTTATTTGCAGAGCAGGATTGGTATGCATTATTTCCGGAACTGAGTGATATTCACAACCGCTTCCACTTTCATTTGCCCGAAGTGCAGGCCTTAGCTATGGATGGTGAGTCTTTTTGGGTGCGACCCAAGGTCCTGGTCCACCACCACCCGGAAGGTGTTCAATTTTTTATCGAATTGATGGATCGCGAGGAAACCCGGGTGATTCAACGGCGCAATAAACACCTGGAACAGGCCATAAAGACCCTGGTTGATGGCTGTCCCTTTGGCATCATGGTGTTTGGATCCAATGGCGACGTTCAATACCTCAACCGCTCGCTGCGCCAATTGATGGGCTACACCAAAGATCAAATGATGAATGCAGAGTTCATCAATAATCTATTTACCATGGAAGAGCAACGTTACAAATTCAACAAATACATTCGGCACTTTTTAGCTGGCCGGCATGTAGAAGGCATGGAGATCCGGCTCAAACCCAAGACGGGAAAAACCATGGATTTCCTCCTGAAAACCATCCCGTTCCGATTCAAGATCGATGATGGTGAGGGCTTTTTGGCCTTTTTAACCGATATCAGCAAGGCCAAACAGTTGGAGCGACTGCTCAAATCGCGCAAACGCAAAAATGCGGGGGTCACGAATACACATTTGGAGCAGAAGTTGGAAACATTGCAAGAGAGCCAACTGCGGGCGCAGGGTCAGGTAGACGTCTTGCAGCGTCTATTTGATGCATTGGCCGAGCGCATGGGTATCGGTTTGGAGACTGCCATTGGCTTTAGTTCCTTGATTCACAGTGAGCTAGCCAATGTTCCACGTGGAAACTCGGAAAATATGCGCTTGCTATTCCACCAAATGGCCGAATTGGATCACATGTTAAACAACAGCGAACTCTACAGTCGCTGGTCTCAAAAAGCGCCGATCTTTCATCCGGGCAAAAAAGCCTTCCTGCCGTTCTTTCGAGAGTTGGCCAAACGCTTGAAACCACCACACTTACCCGCAAAGGTGCACTGGGTGGTTGAGGAGCATTTAGGCGATAACCCAGACAATGAATGGGCCCTGTTCGATCCGCTCGCTGTCGAGCGCATTGTGAACCAACTCGTCCACAATGCGGCAAAATTCACCAACCGTGGGGCGATTACCCTTTCAGCCAATTTAGAGGCGGACCAAATTGTAATCAGCGTTTCGGATTCTGGGATCGGTATCGAGCCAACCGATGCTGAACGCATTTTTGAGCCCTTTTTCCAAGCGACCAATCAGCCCTGCCACGGCATCAAAGGGCTCGGCCTTGGCCTGTCCCTGGCCACCCTCCTGGCCGAATCGTTTGGGTCCGTTATTCGCTTTAAGAGTTACCCCAACGAAGGCAGCACGTTTAGTTTTGCCTTACCGCGGATTCGCGATTAATTAGGGACCTGCCCATAACCGGATGCCCGGCTGCCCCTTCTGCTGGAGCGTACCCATGGCATACGTTTCATCTTGGGCGGCATTTGACCATAAGGTCACCGAATTGGTGGCTTCGGCATTGGGGCTTTTAATCGTGATTCGATACGTTTTTCCCGCTGAGTTTTGACTGGCAAAAGAAAAAGACCGGTACTGATTATCTTCCAGACTTTCGGCTGTGAAATGGAATCGCGCAATTTCTGCCAAACTCTCACCGCTGAGCGGGTCAATTTGTTCTACCAATACCAACATTTGGCAAGTGTTTTGGCGGGCAAACGTAGCAAAATAGATATCCATTTTACTAATCCCATCTTGCTTACAAGTAACTTCATAGGTAAAAGGGCGTTCGGGTAAGATCATCCCAACGGGTTCAAATTGTTGCGGTTCACGGCCCCAATCGGGCAGCACGGGCCGGTAACATCTGTACAAAGTGAAGGAAGCGATCTCTGAACTGCCCCAGCTAAACGGCAGCAGACCGCGCGGATGAATATACAGACTTGTTCCTTGCTCCGGATTATCAACCATAACGGGCCAGGAACTGCTGACAGAAAAGCGTTTGATCGGATCGGCTGCCTCAAGCAAATGGCTGGGGATGCCGGTATGGTCTAGACCTTCGGCGACTAAGAGGTAATTTACGGTTTCGTTTAATCCCTCGTAATAATAGTGATAGCCGCGTTTCTCGCCACTGTACTTCACACCCATTTCACCGACAAAGTGGATCGTTTGTTCCACGGGAAGATCGAGAAGGTCAATGCGTTGGGCACCTGCATACTGGCGCTCGGCAACCCCAACCAATAAACCCAGTCCAATGTTAAACAAGGCGCACAGCACGGCCAACGGTTTGGCCAGGGTCTGCAGGTTCCAAAGCAAGATCACATAGAGGGCGGCAATTAAGATTAAAACGTAACGCGGTGAAGCAAAGGGGGCCAACACCAATTGAAACAAACAAAAGGCGATCAGGGTGACCATGAGACTCAATTTGGTCGACCGTGTTTCGTCGGGTTGGGCGGTATTGATCAGAAATTGGGCTAGGACTGGAACAGAAAGCACACCAAAACCGGCCAGGCAAGCCGCCCAGTAAAAGGATCCGTGCTCTAGAAAACGCTGGGCCAGGAACAAACCCCAACCGGCAGCCGCACCTAAACCGTAGAGAATAGCTCGCCCGCGTTGTTGCCATAACCATACCGCAAGAAAACTCATTAAACTGGCGCCCACATAGAGAAAAAGCGCCATAGATTTTTGGGCAACCCCGGTCATGCCCCGCAACACTTCACCGCGCACACTCAATTCCGGTCGCGGCTCAATAAAAAAGGGAAACAGGTGATAAATGCGATAGACCAATCCCAACCAAACGGCGATGGGCACCAGTGACAGTCCAATCAGGACCAAAGTTCGGGCAATTTTTCGTTCGCCCAGGCCGCGAATAAGCAGGACGGGAAAGATGGCTAGGCCTTGGTAAGCGGTGAATGTGGCACCCACGGAAAAAACCAGTGTCCACCAGAACCATTGGGACCTGTCGGTTTCCAAGGTCCGTTCCCAAGCGGCCCAAGCGCCTAAAAAGAAGGCAAGCAAGGGAAAGTCGGTCATGATGCTGGAGGCTTGTGGCAAAAAAAGCGGGCCCATGGTGAGCGCCAAAGCCAGGTAGGGGCTCTGCTTGGTTTTTCGGGCGATAAGGTCGGCTAAAGACAATGTAGCTAACATTAAAAAGGGCGCAAACATAAGGTGAATGGGCCACATTCGGTTTCCAAACAAAGCCAGCGCTATTTTGATCATGTAGGGAATCAAGGGCGGATGTGTGCTTTCAAAAACCACAAAGTTTTTTAAGACCATCCCGTGAAACACATAGTCCTGGGGTGCGGTGGCAAGCGGTTGAAACGCCATTTGCTGGGCGTATTCTAAAAAAACAATGTCATCGTTACTGGGCGGTTTGGTCAAAAATATGAGACTGACCAGGAAACACACTACCAGTACAGGCAGAGCAAAAGAGGGTTTGAGAATCGGGTCCTCGTCAATAAAATAATTCATAACCACCTGGGCACGGACCAGGCCTGATCCGAGCAAAACCATCTGTTAATGTCAAAAAAGCGAATCAATACCTGGGAAATTCTACCAAAAAGTGCACCCATGCACGGTTTTTTCGATTCGCGAACCCCCCAAAAAGGAAAACAGGCTTTGATTCAAGTCGTTGGCAACGTAAGGGAATGGCCAAATAATGCCGGCAAAACCGGTTCCAGCAGAGGGCTGGTCGGACGGCCCTGACTCACGGCGATGATATCGTCGTGCAATTGCTGAAGTTGATTCAAATTATGGCTGAAGACCTGTTGTGCCTGGGAAAAATCAAGCGGAAGGGTGAGATCAGCATTGAGTTTGGCCAGCCAGGGCAGGCTATTTTTATTGATAAACACGCCCTCTGCCTGAGCTGGTGGATTTAATGACCACTGATTCAAAGCGTGTTGCACCCGTTGATTACACGACCCCACTTCTAAAAACGCTTTTTGAATTTTGCCCATGAAAACAAGATCGGTAAATCGTTCCTGAATAAAGAGAAAGGCAAAGGTGCTCCAATACAAGGCGTAATCCCAAATGACCTTAAGGCTCATGAGACTGGAATGGCCAAATAAGCGATACTGATTTTGATAGATGGGCAGGGTTTGATCGTAATAGGAAATGAATAATTGGTTGTAAATATTGGCGCGCGAGGGGACCGATTGGCCAGCCAAGTCCTGTTGGATCAGGTCAAAAATAAACTCATTGGCGAGGGCAATAAAATCGCTACCGGGCGAATAAAATGGATCCAGGAAAAGGCCCGCCTCACCGGTAATGGCCAGTCGGTTGGGGAAAAAAACCTGATTGGCGTGATGGGCGTAGTGGTTCAGGACCTTGAAATCGAGAAATTCTGTCGGGGCAATTGCCTGAAAGAGTTGTGGTTCATGCTTTTCGATCCAACCCATGGCTTTGTGTGGACGATCCATTTGATTTAGGGCATGAAACCGGGCGTCAGCCACAATGCCGATGGAGGTCAAATTGTCGGGTAGTGGAATGATCCAAACCCAGTAGCCAGTCCCGGCTAAATGGTTGGTTGATAACCAGCGTCTTTCGCCGTCCAGGATGCGTTCACGCCATGCGTCATCACCCCATTGATCAATGGCGATGCGTTTGGGAATCCGGAACCAGACAGCGTGGGTAGGGTGATCGGTTATTTTTTGCAAGCCTTTTTGGCGGACCATTAGGCGGGAACGACCGGTAGCATCGATGACCCATCGTGCTGATAAAACGTGTTTTTCACCATCGATGGTGTAGTTGACCCTGTGGGGCTCACCTTCTTCGACATGCGCAATCTTGGCTCCGCGTTGGACAACGTCACAAAGGTCGTTCAGGAGAAAGTTTTCTAAACGACCGCGATCGATTTGGAAAGCACCGGTTGGGAAGATCTTGGCCACGCCCAACTCGGTGCGTCGGGTGATATCGCGATTGCCTGACTGACTGAAAAAAATGCGAAAGCCGTATTTGACCAAATGGTGATCTTGCAGGTGTTGGCGTAGACCAAGGGTTTCTGCTAGATAATGGGCACCGATTTCGACCGTAGATTCTCCCACTTTAAAGGCTGCCGTTTGTGGCAGGTCCTTTTGTTTTTCCAGGACGCGAATGGTTAATTCTGGTCGGTTGGTTCTTAAACGTCGGGCTAGAGTCAGTCCGGCCAAACCGCCACCCAAAATGGCAATATCAACTTGATTATTCATGTTTGTTCCCTTGCGCCCAAGGCATTCTACCAAATTAAGGTGGTGGTTGAAGGGTTTCACCCGGAACATGCAGTCTGGAACTGCCATTAAATAAAAACTCGACCCGTCTGTTGCGGGCCTTGCCTTCTTCTAAATCATTTGTTTCACGCGGCTTAGCATCTCCATAAGAGACGGGAACCAAACGTTGGCGATCTGCGTTTTTGGTCCGAACCATATAATCCATAACCGCAATCGCACGATTGGCGGCCAGCTGGTAATGGGAGAGATAACTGGCTTGCGTACTGAGATCGGAATCGGTGTGACCCTCGATTTGGACAGTACCGGGGAACTCATTAATTAAATCACCAATATCGTTCAAGATCGGATAGGCTTCGGGATTTATTTCGCTGGATCCTGGCAAAAAGAGGGCATCGCCTTCAACTTTTATCCGAACCCAATCCGCACCCGCTTCGGCCTCGATTTGTGCCTTGGCTTTTGACATGTTGCGGGCTTTGCTGCGAATGGAGAAAAGCACGGCCATGGTGGGTTGAAATTGGACACCTTGTGAAATGATCATTTCACTGGAAGGGATTTGTGCAGTTGGGGTGGTCTCCGCCACACCAAAAGCATCTTTCAAGCTGCCGACCAACTTGCGGTACTTAACCACATCAGTCGTGGAAAAACTGAGCATGAGGATAAAAAAGCAAAGCAGAAGCGACATCATATCGCCAAAGGTCACCACCCATTTTGGTGCACCCGCTTCGCATTTACATTCTTGTTCATCCGACATAATGCCTCAACTGGCGGTGCGTTGACTGCTGGGCAAAAAGCTCATGAGTTTTTGTTCGGCGATGGCAGGATGGTCGCCATCGAGAATAGCTGTGATCCCTTCGACCACGATCTGCATTTGCATGCCTTCAACCGCGTCATACCATTCCAGTTTTTTGGATATTGGAATCGCTAAGCAATTAGCGACCAATGCGCCATATAAGGTGGTCAGAATTGCGACGGACATCGCTGGCCCGATGGAGGCTGGGTCAGACATATTGGAAAGCATGTTAACCAACCCAATCAAGGTCCCGATCATGCCAAAAGCAGGCGCCATGTCGCCGAGCGTTTTGAGTAGGTTTATGCCGTTTTCGTGACGTTTCTTGATGTAGGCCATTTCGGCCTGAAGAATGGCTTTAATGGTGGCGGGTTCCGTTCCATCCACGGCCAGGGTAATACCCTTTTTAAGAAATGGATTGTCGATTTCGACGTTTTCTAAAGCCAATAGGCTTTCTTTGCGGGCTTTTTGGGCCAATTCAACAATAAACTTAATGGTTTCAACAGGATTGGCCGGTGTTACCACAATCGCCTTCATGACAACGGGAACCATGCCCTTTACATGGCTGAGGGGAAAAGAAACCATGGGGGCGGCCACGCAGCCGCCACCAATCACAATCAGAATGGAGGGCACATCAATAAAACCAACAATACTCCCGCCCAGAAGAATAGCCATTAGAATCAGGGAAATGGCCAGCACTGATCCAACGACGGTTCCTAAATCCATAAAGGGCTCCTAACTGAGGTATTGCAGGATGTCTTCAAATTTATACGGTTTGTAGAGGACAGCCTTCGGGTTCAGCGCTTGGACACGACCCATGACACTGTCATCGCGAATGTTGGTGGAGATGATGACGTGGAAGGGCCGTTGGGCCCGCTTTAACCCGGCAGTTAACATATCGAGACCATCGCCCTTTTCCTTAATCTGAATTTCGCTAATGACGAGGTCGTGCGACTTTTCGACGATCATTTTTAAGGCTGGATCGATTTCAGTTGCCGTCTCGACTGCAAAGCCACCTTTTTCCAAAATCGATTTCAGTCGGTTGGCAAAAAAGGCCGATCCCTCCACAATCAGAACCGAATGGATTTTTTCGGGTGGGCTAAATGCTTCAAGCCCAATGCCATTCTTGACCAAGGCATCCAATAGACTGTTCTTGGCCTGAGCGGGCACGCTCAGCAGTCGGCTCTTGAGCGCTTCAGTCATGGTCTTATCCTGGGCAAAATAGGCGATTCGATAGAGTAAATCTTCCTCGCGCCAAGAGAGATCGGTTTGTTCCAATTGCGTGGTGACGAATTGGGCAATCATGGCTTCGTGGCTGGGTTCTATGGGGAAATCGCTATTGTTGAGATGGTTCAGGATGCGCTCAAAGGCCAAGGTGCGCGCTTGGGGGTTGGGCTGGATCGGCTGTTGCAGTTTGAATTTGAGGGTTTTGAGGAACTCCTGAAAATCCTTGACCTGGAAATACAGGTTGTTCAGCTTTTTCAGGCCTTCCTCGGCTTTTGCCATTTCTTCCTTGTTCCAATTGACCTGTTTGCGCAGAACGGAAATGGCCTCTTTATACATGTCGCGCAGTTGCTGATAAATGTCCAGTCGCCAACAAAAAATGCGTGAGCCAAGAGCGTAGGCATCATTGCGGAAATTGGCTTGATTGGAGGTCAACCAGGACTTGAGTAAAGGCATAACCATTTCGAGTAACTCGTCTGGCATAGGGTTTCGCCAGTGGTTGTAGTAGCCCACCAACAATTGAACAGCGTACAAACTGGATTCGGGTACACGCGTTTGACTGGCGAAATCCTTGAGGGCTGTGATTGCCTTGGGTGTGTGGATCTGGGAAATGGATTCCAAACACGTGTGAACCAAAGCCGTAGATTTAGCTTCTTTCATCGCCCCCAAAACCAGGTCGAGACAGCTTTCCTCGCCGATACGACCCAAAGCTTTTACCGTTTCTGCACGCACGATGTTACTGCGGTGTTCCAACAGGTTTTGTAGCTTGGGGATAAAGGCCGGATTTGCCGTTTCTCCGGTTAATCTGATGCCCATCTGCAGGACATTGGGGTTTTCATCGGCCAACATTTCGTGGATGCGTGGTTCAATGCCCTGAATCACACACAAGGCCTGTAGCGCTTTGTCCTGAACCTCGATAAATTCGTGGTTTTGGGCAACATCCAGGTAAAAATCCATGAAACCCGCGTCTTCCAATTTTCTTAAACGTTCCAGAAGTCGGGACATGCCTTCAACATGACTGATTTTGACCAATCGGGTCATGAGCTCCTGATCTTGGGGCCGCAAAAAATGGCCGAGCGCAAACAGGGTAGATTTGATGACATCGCCGCGCAGAATGCGCAGCAAGTCATGACACAACTCAACACTTTTTAAGCGCAGTTCTTCTTGGTCCAACGCCTGATGGGTTGTGCGACCCATGGCCAGAGCCGCCTCGGACAAAAAGTGAATGTAACGGGTGACCCGCGCATGGGTGAGCTTGGAGGTTAATTCGTGAATCTTGCGCGCATGCGCCATCTGGTTGCGCTGAATGAAATAGACACTCTCTAAAAAGAAATCCAAACCATAGGTGTAATCGCCCGTTTTCAGGTTATCGAGCAGGGGTTCACATGCAGCGGGATTCTCAAACAGCTTTTCGCGAAAGGCCTCAAATTTGGCCAACTTACTGTCCGAAAAGAATTTACTTGCTTCGTTGAGAAAACGATTGACTCGCGTGGATTTATCTTCTTCCTGGTCGAGGGCCAGGATATCCATCAGGACCTCGCGTTTACTCAGACCCTCCAAATTCTCGCGAATGAGTTGATGAATAATAGGTAGATGAACCGATTTCCCCAATTGGGTCACCACACGCATGGCTTCCACCTGGGCCATTTCATCCATGTCTGGGAAAAGTTTGAACAAGGTGTCGACCACATCGGGCGGACCAATACGGCACAAAACCCGGCTGGCATTTTTGGATAGGCGCGGGTTATGGTTGCCCAATTTTAATTGTTCGATGTAGTACTGCACCGGTTCCGACTGGTTCATTTTCTCGATTTCGTTGCGCAGGATGGAAGCGATGGTCGGATTGGGCTTGGAGCGCGCCAAATACTGGAGCTTTTGCAGGGCTTCGGGTGTGCCAATGCGCTCTAGCCCCAAAATGCATTCCTTACAAAGGCCGACTTCGGTTTCTTTCTCGATTACCGCCCCAAACGGCTCGATTAGCGATTCATCCTCGCGATTGGCCAGGACACTGGCAATGGCTGCCCGCATGTTGCGGTTGCCGTTGAAATCCAGCAGTTGGCCGACCAAAAAACTATCAATATCATGCGCCGGTTTCTCGGTCATTTCGCCTAAGATTCTGCGAAACTCGGCTAGGCCGATTTCATTAAAATCGCCGATCAGCTGTTGAAGTTGACCCAGAGAAACAATCAAGATTCTGCTCCTAAACGGAACCTGAAAAGCTCAACGGTCAAACTCAAAAATCCTTTAATGACCCTAACTAATGTTTGAGATGAGCGCCCACCGTTTTTCCCCTGTTCCTAGCTCATATTAATAGCCTAATTCGTTGGGGTCAGGGTTAGCCGGGTGCAGGCGGATTGGGTTCAATCCAACGGGACATTTCGGCTTCCGAAATCCAGTCTGAATTTTCGTTGGAGGTGTAACTGAAATCCTCCGGTAGGGTCTTTCCCTGGTAAGGACGCTGAATCTCTCGATGAAACCATTCCGGTTTAATAATGAAGTATTGACCCAGGTCTATTGTGTGGCGTGCTTCCTCGACCGTAATTAAGGTCTCATGGATTTTCTCGCCCGGCCGAATACCGATCTCGACCCGTTTGGCATTTGGGGCAATGACTTGAGCTAGGTCCACAACTTTCATCGACGGGATTTTGGGGACAAAGAGCTCGCCGCCTACCATTTCTGAAAGGGAAAAGGTGACGAAGCGAACGGCTTGATCCAGGCGAATCCAAAAACGGGTCATGCGAAAATCGGTCAGCTCGATTTTTCCTTTTTGAGCTTGCTCGCGAAATAAGGGAAAAACACTGCCGCGACTGCCAAACACGTTGCCGTAACGCACACAGGCGAAACGTGTCCCGCGCGAACCGGTATAGGAATTGCCGTGAATGAACACTTTATCGGAGCACAGTTTGGTCGCACCATATAGGTTAGCCGGGTTGACCGCTTTATCGGTGGAAAGTGCTAAAACTTTTTTAACCCCACAGTCGATGGCGGCATCCACAACATTGACCGCGCCCATAATGTTGGTCTGAATGGCTTCGAATGGATTGTATTCACAGGCCATAACCTGTTTCAATGCAGCCGCATGGATGATGTAGTCCACCCCTTCGCAGGCCCGTTTTAAACGGTCCCGATCGCGAACATCACCCAAGAAGAAACGCAAACGGGCATCCTTGAAGTTCCGTTGCATCTCGTATTGTTTCAATTCATCGCGGGAGAAGATACGAATCGCTTTTGTCTGGGTATGCTCTAACAGATAGGAGACAAAGGCACTGCCAAAACTACCGGTCCCGCCCGTAACTAAAACAACCTTTTTATCCAGAAAGGAAGGATCGACTTCGATCATGAACGCCTGCTTGAGTGTGATAAGTTAGTTTAACCCATGGGGTTTCAACGACCTAGCCTATTCATCGGATCGATCGCGCCATTTCTCCAATTCGCGGCGGTCTTTTTTTGTCGGGCGTCCTTTTGGCTTCGGAACCTGGGCAGCCATTCGTCGCGCCAATTCAACTAAGCTGCGCGCTTCCTCAGACAAATCGGGGTCCAAAGTCAATTCATAGGCACCTTCCACATCCTTGGCACTCAGGCGTTTATCGAGCAGGCGCAGCACCTTGAGCTCATGCTTTCTGCCGTCGCGTTTGAGTTGGATCAAATCGCCCAACTTTACCAACTTATGCGCTTTGGCAGGCTCACCATTGACTTTGACCTTGCCGCCATCAATTGCTTCTACCGCTTGAGCCCGCGATTTGTAATAACGGATACTAAAGAGGTAGCGGTCGAGTCGAACGGAGGTGGGTTCCGGTTTAAGCATATAATCTCCCCCACCTAATCTAGCGAATGGAGATCTGCGCTTCAATTGAAAACCGGTGGCAAAGTTCTGATGGTCGGTCATCTGGGTCGTGGCAATATAGGCGATGCGTGGATGGTCGCTGGCCTGCGCGAAGTTTTAAAGACCCGCGCTGAATCGGTGTGTTTCTGGGGCGAACCCGATCGACCGAGCTGGGCCTCTGCTGGCTTTTTGAGAACGCTGATGGCGTCTGATCAGCTTTGGTTGGGGCCCGGCTCGCTTTTCCACGATCTCGCAAAACGCTTCCGTTTTCGTTGGAGCGGGCTTATCAAAGCAGTGGTTCTGGCCGGTATTGGCCGTCTGTTGGGGAAACGGGTGAGTCTGGTTGGTGTCGGGGTCGGTCCCTTGAAGGGTCTTTTCGCGCGCCTGTTGTGGCGCTTGTTGTGTGGCTGTTGCCAGTTCGCCAGCGTTCGAGACGATGCCAGCCTTGCCTTTTTCCCTAAACAGTTCGGGGTGAAACGCACCGGCGATCCCGCATTTTGGGCCCCATTGCCCAATCGCCCAACCGGACCCATTCTTTGGGATTTGGGCTTAATCCTGGCCCCCGTTGGCGGCATCCTGAATGGGCAGCCTGAGTGGGATACCCGTATTTTGGATGGATTGGTGAATGCCCTTTTGGCCACACCCAAAACAGATGGCGTAACCCTTCGAATCTCTTGTTTTGTGGCCAGCCAAAAAGCAGAGGAGGCCGATGGGCCCATGGCGGAAACCTGCATTCAACGCCTACTTGAACACGGGTTCACGGCACAAGTGTCCTCATCCCATCATTCACCCGATGATTTTTTAGGCTGGGTGAGCCAGTGTTCTGCCCTGATTAGTGTGCGCTACCACGGGATCCTGGCCGCTGCTATGCTGCGAAAACCCTGTTTGGCTCTGGGCTATCACCCAAAATGTCAACGACTCTGGACGGAGCTAAACGCTGATCCGGCTTATTATTTGGATTATTTTTCGGTGGATTCGAATCGTTTGGCGGCCACCCTTCACACCTTTTTGGCCCATGCTCCTCTTTTGCCTCGATACGCTCCACCCGAGGCCTGTTTACAAAACCTGTTACCGGAGGCCTTGTGAAGGTTGCGGTTTTTTTACCGGACGGTGCCGTTATGGCGGGTGTCCAGACCCGTGTCCTCGCGCTGGCCCCTGGGCTTGAAGCCACAGGAATCCAACTTCAGGTTTATGCCGGTGCCAGCCAGGACAGTCCGGTCCAACGTCAATTCACAGCCGCGGGTATTTGCTTTGAGGGTTTTGTCTACAAGTTACATCCACCGGGTCGATTGGGACCGCTGTTGCTTTGGTTGATTCGGTTTCCTCTTATTCTGATACGCCTGATCAAGCGGTTGCGCCAGGACGGTTGTGACGGCGTCCATGTCAATGGGATCAGTGGCCTTTTACCCGCGCTGGCAGCGCGTTTGGCAAGGAAACGGCTAGTCATGCATTGGATTGGGGATCATTATCCACCTTGGTTGGTCAGGTGCCTGAGCCCTTGGTTAGGATGGATCTGCAGCGACGTCATTTTGGTTTCGCCCGGGCTGGCTGTGTATTACCGATTGAAACCGCAGCAATATCAAGTTGTTCCTGAACCCGTTTTGGTCGGGCCTTCGCGTTTCAACGATCGAGCTGCATTTCTGCGCTGGTTACTTGGAGAATCCACACCGCTGAGCGGCGAGAACGAGGTTTGGGTTGTTGGCATTGGCTATTGGGTTCCTGCCAAAGATTGGGTCCGGTTCATGGACTTGGCCAACCAAATACGGAGCGAGTCCAGTCAATACCGGTTTTTCCTGGTGGGCGCACCGGTCACGGGTCATGAGGCTTTAGCGGAAAAAATCCGCTTGTGGGGTAAACGCGAGGGATGTCATAGCTTTTTTCTGGATTCCATCCGCAATGAACTTCGTTTATTTGATTTGCTTCTTTTGACATCGCGTCATGAAGGTACGCCCTTGGTCATTTTGGAAGCTTTAGCCAGTAGGGTTCCGGTTTTGGCAACGCCAGTCGGCGCCATCTCGGACATGCCGGGTGTGGGCCAAGGGTTGAGCCTGTTCCATTCGGATCATGAGGCGTTACAGGGCATTCGGGCGCTTTCCCACAGCTCAATGGGCGCATCCTTTTGCAAGCCGGACCTGGATTTGGCTTCACACGATTTGGCCCGATGTCTTGAAAAACACCTGGCGATTTATCAAAAGGAATTTGGTCGGAAGTCAGAGCGGTCGCAGCAGGAATAATCCGGTCGCGCTTTTGCGCTGGGCCAGGTAGTCCGCAAGGCTCAGGTCTGAAATTTCGACCCGTAAGGACTTTTGCGAGGCGTGCAGTAAATGAACTTGTTCCGCCTGGCGCAGCACAAATCCCATGTGGATGACGTCCAAGCCTGGGACAGAGGTCGTTATGGCCACAATATCGCCCGATTGCAGTTGGTCGTAGGGCACCGAATCCAAGGCATGGAAATAAACGGGTTTTTTATTGAGGTCGGACTCCGCTGTCAGCACTTGTGCTCGGGTTTGAGGGTCTGTCAAAGCGGGGTAAAGATTGGCGTGGCTACTCATAAAGTCGATGGTCTTGTTATGGATCGACCCATTCAGGGAGCGATTTAAATCAGAAAAAAACCCCATTTCTTCACCCTGGATCCGCCATTCACTGATGTAGTGGAGTCGCGATGCATAACCCCGAATCTGAGCATTGCGATAACGGAGCTTGGTTAAATTCGCTTGGAATTGGGCATAATTTATTTCATTTGAACGCAACGTGTGATTTAGGGCCAGAACCGATTCAACAAAGGTGGTGCAGTCAAATGCATCCAAGCGCACAACCAGCTGTTCTTCCGCATTGCCCTCCAAACTCTTTTCGACGTAGGGTTTGCCCAGAAAATAGCGCGCACACCGAGTAATGGATAGGCCTGGCTGCTCATTTTCGGAAATGGGCTGAATCGTTTTTACCGCTTGTTGAAACAATCCCGCCTGTGGATCCTGAAATAAGAGCAGGAATAATCCAATCACGCTTCACTCCTATTGATGTTGCCAACTTTCGCCCTGAGGGCTCAATCCCAAGGTTTCACCGTCTACTTCCACGCCCAGCCCCAGAACGGTTCGGTTGGCATAGTTGAAGTAGGCAACCACCTGGTTGACCTCCAAGATCATGCCATCATTGAAACCCGAGCGCCGCATTTTTTCTATATCCGACGCCGTGCATCCGCGCGGGTGCAAGGTCAAGGTTTTGGCATAATCCATGGCCGCACATTGGTCCGCTTGCAAACTGTGCTCAAACTGGCCATTTGTAATGGCCTGCCATAATTGATCGCTGCGTTTTTCATCTTTTAGAAGCCGGTTCAACCCAGCCCGGTGGTGGTCCACACAATACGAACAATGGTTTAGCCAACTGACCCAAACGCCTAAATACTCCAAAAACCACTTGGGCAGTTCGTTCCCACTGTGGTGTAGGACATTTTTGTATAACTCCATGTGACCTTTCAGGCTATGGGGCCGAAGACTGTGCGCTTTGAGAATGTGGTCGACCTTACCGTTGGGTCCTTTGATGGCGCGGTATAAATTATCGAGTGGTCCGACTGCAGCCCCTTCTGGGATGGTCTCAATCCAAGTCATCACGCTCCTCCAAAAACAAAACTTTGATCGTATCTTTGGCGTGCATACTGAATGAAGGCGTCGAGAAACGCCCGCGCATTGGCCGAGGCCATTGAACCTTCCGGCCCAACACAATAAGTTTGAATGTTGAAGCCGTCCGTTAAGGGGTTCAGAATTTGCACCAATCGACCCTCTGCAAGGTCACGGGCTACGGAATAGGCCGGTAAAAAACTAACCCCCATGCCACAGCGCAAGGCTTCAATCATGGCGTAGGTGTTGTTAAAGACCCGCCACCTTTTTGGTTGAATTGCCATGGGATTAATCGGCAATTGCTCAAACAGACGCCAATCGGGATTAATGACTACTTCGTGCTGGCCCAAATCTTTAAAATCTTTGATGGGTGGGGCCTGGTCCAAATAATCCTGCGAACTGACCAAGACAATACGCGAACCAAAACAACGACGCGCACCCTGGTAACGATCTTTTTTCACGCCAAAACAAAAGCCGACATCCAGATTCTGCCCAAAAAAATCGATAAATCCGTCTAACAGGACCAACTCGACTTCCAACTCGGGCACACTTTTGGCGAAACTGGCCAAAAAAGGCGTGATGATCGAAGAGCCAAACACAACCGGCGCGGCGACTCGCAAAGTTCCACCGATATTGGGATTGTCCAATCCATCCAATATAGCTTTTAGGTTGCCAAACATGCCTTGCAGGTGTTCAGCTAACTGTTCTCCTTCCGAAGACAACTTAAAACGGTTGCGTGGCAAACGAATCAGCAAAGGCCGATCCAATTTGGATTCGAGAATCTTGACCTGATAAGAAACTGCCGATTGCGTCAAACCCAGCATTTCGCCTGCTCGGGTAAAACTGCCCGTTTCGGCTACCAACCAAAACGGGTAGAGATGGGCTACTACCTGATCTACTCCGACCATTACAAACTCCTACAAAAAATTTTAATGCGATAGAAAATATTTAACAATAAATTTTATGAATGGTTGACCGATAATGCGGTTAGGAGGGGCTAATGGTTCAAAAAGAGTCAGCCAAACGCTTGTTTTCACTGTTGGGGCAGCTATTGGATCGCGTTCGGCGCGCTGGATCGGAGAAGGTGTTTCGACCGCTTGCGTTGGCGGAGGGGGATAGTTGGACTATTCCAGAACAACCACGTCCTGTTGATCAGGTCTGGCAATGGTCCATGAGCCAGGTGTTTGAGCCCGGGATGAATGGGGTGACAGGCCGCCATTTGGCCTACATTCCGGGTGGGAGTTTGTGGGATGCGGCGTTTGCCGAAATGGTGGCCGCCATGCTGAACCCGTATTCTGCCTTGGAAGGGGTGAACCCGGGAGCCGTTCGGATTGAAAACCAAATCTTGGATTGGCTGAAGGCTGTAGTTGGATTCCCTGCGGAAGCGGCCGGTTGCTTGGTTTCGGGAGGCAGTTTGGCCCATGTGGTGGCCTTGATGGCTGCCCGTGAGGCCATCCAATTGAAACCGGAAGAAATTCCGCGAAAGGTAGTGTATTTTTCGGATCAAGCGCATCACAGTTTTGAAAAAGCTCTTAAGGTTCTGGGATTAGATACGGTGAAGAAACAAAAAATCCCTACTGATGCCAATTTTCGGATCAAAATTTCTGATTTAAAGCAGCAGATCAGCGCAGATCTTGATGCGGGATACCAACCTTGGTTGCTGATGGCCTCTGCTGGCACCACCAATACCGGTGCAATCGATCCATTGGAAGCGTTAGCGGAAGTCTGCAAGTCTTCGGAGTTGTGGTTTCACGTGGATGGCGCCTACGGTGCGCCTTTTCGCCTATGCCCATCTTTGGCGCCGGCCCTTGCGGGTCTGGAACGCGCGGACTCAGTGATCCTTGACCCGCATAAGGGCTTGAGTATGCCGTTCGGATCGGGGTGCGCGCTGGTTCGTAAGGGTCAGTACTTGCAGGCCGCCAATCGGTTTGAAGCAGCGTATGTCCAAGATGCAGTCGTCCAGGAAAGTCGCTCACCCGCTGATTTTTCGCCGGAGTTTACCCGTCCTTTTCGGGCTTTTCCGCTCTGGTTTTGTCTCCAGATCCACGGCGTTTCCTTTTTCCGTTCCGCCCTGGAAGAGAAGCGGGCACTGGCCTTACGCGCTTATGAATGGGCCGGCCAGCAGGATGAATTTTGGCTGGGACCGCAACCGGACCTTTCGGTAATTACCTTGCGCTACCGCTTTCAGCGCCTCGACCTGGATCAGGGAAACCGCCGCTTGGCTGAGATCATGCGTCAAGACGGCGATTTTTTTATCAGCGGTACGGATTTGCCGATTGGTTTTGTCTTGCGCATTGCCATCTTGACCCACCGAACCACCTGGTCCGATGTTTTAGGCTGTTTACAGGCATTACTTAAAAGAGGTCGGGAACTGGAAGATCAACTCGCTTAAAAGGGAATGTAGGGCAAAGATCGCATGACCCGTTCGCCCAACAATTTCATGGCCAAAAGCATGCGACCTGCCCAATCGCGGACGGGTTCGCCATCATCAAATATCTTGGCCGCTTGGAGGGCCGCCAACTTGACGTAAGTTGAAACGCTATCCACTTCCGCCTCTTTCTCGATCAGTTCGAGAATTTTTTCTTCTTCGCCGCTATGGACCCACAGCGATTGGGTTTCGGTATCGCCATAAACCATGATGTTGGGATGTTCGCGGTCGCGAATTTCGACCAGGGGTCGAAAACCATCGGGGCTCATCAAGGTACTTTTACTGACGGAATAGCGTTCTTCGTCGCCCCAGATACGAATATCGACGTCTCCAAGATGGGCCAAAGCTTTCAGGATTTGCTCCAGTTCGCCTTTGGGGTAAAGGGTGCCATGTCCTTCTGGACATTCCCACGAATGAAAAATTTTGTGTTTCCGATGGGTGAGTTCGGCCTGACATTCAGGGCAATGTAAAACGGTTTCTTCCATGGCATCCTCCGCTTTCCATTCTATCACC
The DNA here is from genome assembly GCA_020637335.1 of Acidobacteriota bacterium. Classification (GTDB taxonomy): domain Bacteria; phylum Acidobacteriota; class Holophagae; order Acanthopleuribacterales; family Acanthopleuribacteraceae; genus JACJWC01. Next base: position 159,740 of record JACJWC010000001.1, read on the forward strand.
CGTGTTGGCTTGAGGGTTGCTCTGGATTGGGATATTGGTCCAGAATGCCTTCTTGGCTGAAGGGGAGGTCGGAAACAGGCGATGTGCGGGATTGCAGGAATTTACGGATCGGAGCCCATACCGCAGGAGCGGGTCGAGCGCATGCTGCAAGCGATTGCCTATCGCGGACGCGACAATTTGGAAACTCGCCAGTTTCGAGGTCAAAAAGGTGGGCACTTAACGGTTGGTCAGGTGCGTTTAGCCATTATGGACCCACGACCTGAAGCGAACCAACCCTTTTGCAATCTGTCGGGCACGGCCCAGTTGACCTTTAACGGCGAATTTTACAATTTCCAGGCCTTGCGTTCGTTATGGTCTGATCGTTTTGAATTCAAGACCCAGAGTGATACCGAAGTTGCTTTGCTGCTTCTGGAACATTTGGGTGTGCAGGCGCTGGATCAGCTTTATGGCATGTTTGCGGGCTCGTTTTACGAGACGCAAAAGGACCGCTTGTTGCTTTTCCTCGACCGATACGGCAAAAAACCTTTGTATTTCTACCAACACCAGGGTTTGACCTATTTTGCATCGGAACCCAAAGGGATCCTGGCCGTTTTGGATCACACGCCGGCCATCGATGTTAACGCACTATCCGACTACTTTTACCTGGGTTATCTCCCGCCCGATCGCTCTATATTTCAAGGCATGCGGCGCCTGACAGCCGGGCAATACATGGAAATTTCGCCCCAAGGATCGAGTGAACCTAAGCACTGGTACCGCGAATCGGAAGTGGAGACCCTGTCCAGCGAAGCCTTTGAAGCGACTTTTATGGATGCCGTGCGGCTGCGCATGATCAGCGATGTGCCTTTGGGCGCATTCCTTTCGGGTGGGGTTGACAGCTCACTAGTAGTAGCAGCCATGGCGCGTCTCGCACCCAAGGTCCATACCTTTTCAATTCGATTTGCCGGGCCCCAAGTGTTGGATGAAAGTCCGTTTGCTCGTTTGGTGGCCCAACATTGTCAGACCGAGCATCACGAAATCGTTATGGATGTGGACCAAGTCCAGGCCTTGATCCCTGAAGTACTGAACCATTTTGATGAACCTTTTGGCGATTCTTCTGCGGTCCCAACTTTTTTGGTTTCGCGCGAAGCACGCAAACATTTCACGGTTGCGTTGACCGGAGACGGGGCAGACGAAATCTTTGGCGGTTACCGCAAATATTTGGGCGAACACTACTTGCGCAAGTTGGGCCCCTATTCTCTGCGCCGTTGGTTATGGCAACCGTTGTTGAATTTCTTGCCAACGGGACGGACGCATCCCGTCTTGGAGAATTTTCGGCGGGTCCATCGGCTTTTGATGGGCGATGCCGCCGGACCGGCACAGCGGCACATCAACTGGTTGCACCCGGGCCCGATCCCTTTCCGTGACTTAAAAGGTCCCCAATTGCCGGATGAGACTGCGTTGCGTGAAAAATTGTTGAGCCACTTCCCCAGCCAACCGGATTTAAACGACAGTTTGCGCTTAGACCAGATTTTAGTTCTGCCCGGAGACATGTTGGTGAAATTGGATCGAATGAGTATGAAGGCCAGTTTGGAGTTGCGGTCTCCTTTCCTGGACCACCGCTTGGTCCGTTTCGCCAATCAATTGCCGGTGGAGGCCAAAATCCGAGGGACGCAACGCAAACGCATCCTGCAAGAGCGCCTGGGTCATTTATTACCGCCAAGCATTTTTAACCGACCCAAGTCCGGCTTCGAGATGCCCATTGGTGCCTGGTTGCGCGGCCCACTCAAAAAATGGGCGGAACACTTGCTTTTCCACACGGTTGATAGCCAGGCCTATGTGAATCCAGAGGCCTTAAAAGGGGTTTGGGCCCGCCATCAGTCCGGAAAGATGGATGCCACCGAGCCGCTGTGGTTTCAGCTCGTGTTTGCCAATTGGCTGGACCGCTACCATCGAGGAGACTGGTTTGGCCATTAGGGTCCTGCGTGTCCAATCGCGTATCTGTGTGGGCGGTCCTGCCCTGCACACCATCTTGTTGACTGCCCATTTGAAAGAACCCTTTGAAACTAAGCTGGTTGGCGGTCGCCTTGAGCCCGGCGAATCGCCCATGGATGCTTTTGCGGCGCAACATGGTGTTTCGATCGAACTGATTGAGGAAATGGGTCGCAGTCTGCACTGGTGGGACGATCTCAAAGCCTTGATGCGCATGATTGGATTGATTCGCCGCTATCGGCCCCACATTGTGCATACCCACACAGCCAAAGCCGGATTGATCGGCCGTTTGGCTGCCTGGCTGTGCCGGGTTCCCATCCGCATCCACACCTTTCATGGCCATGTGTTTGAAGGCTATTTTTCACCTTTTTTTAACCAGGTCATGAAAATAGTGGAGCGTTTTTTGGCCTGGACCTCTACCCGGATCCTGGCTATTTCGCCCCGCCAACACCACGATTTGGTCAACCGATTCCACATTGTTCCGGCGTCTAAATGTCAGATCGTACCCTTGGGTTTTGAGTTGGAGTCCATTCGTTCAGCACCTCAAGGACGTTTTAAAGCGCGACTCAACCTGTCGCCCAATATGCGTTTGGCCGGCATTCTAGCCCGATTGGTCCCGATCAAAAACCATGAATTGCTGCTGCAAGGGATTGCCGCCTGGGCCAAACTGAACCGCAAATGGCGCCCAGACCAATTACAATTCTTGATCATTGGGGATGGCGAATGCCGCGCAGATCTGGAGAAATCCGCTACGGATTTGGGCATCACCGTTTGGGTTCGATTCACGGGTTGGCAAGGTCAAGTAGGCGAGATTTATGCGGACCTGGATTTAAACCTATTAACCAGTAAAAACGAAGGAACGCCGGTAACCTTAATTGAAGGCTTGGCTGCAGGAGTGCCCTTTTTAGCCACCGATGCCGGGGGCATTCGCGATATTTATGAAGGTCCATTTGGTGAAGTTGTCCCGATTAACTGCAGCCCATCGGAGTTGGGCGCGGCCCTTCAGCGCTGGTTGGATAAGGACCAATTGCGCGTACCTCAGGCGCTTCAGGCCGAAATCGCTGAGCGTTTTTCCCGCCAACGCCTGGTTGAGGACATCAACAAACTCTACCTAGGGTGCCTCAAAGAAAAGGGACTATAAACCCCGATTAATTCATTTCGGTCCAACGGAAGTCGCTGACCCAAAAAAGTGAAACGGCCAAGCACCGGGCGCTTGGCCCCAATCGAGCTTATTCGGATGCTATGACAGCAAAGACCAAGGTCGGAATTTCGAGTCTGGATTTGGAGCCGACAATCTCCAAAAGGGTAGGAAAGGATTCCTTGGATGCCTCATTTCGGTGTAGTTTGACCGTTTGATGAATTTTCATCTGCTGTCCCTCTGCCTGGTATTCGGCCTGAATTTCACCAAACGCGTTACTCAATTGGACGGTTTCCGGAATCTGATCGACAGACCAGGACGCGGGAAAGTTTAGGGTAATGTCCTTGCTCGAAACCTGTTCAAAAGCGACCCGCACGGGGTTGGTTCGCATTTTGGGTAAAACCTTTGATTTTTTATACGACATTGGTGCGAAGAGCCCTGCTGTATTAAACAAGACTTCGTCCGGGGTAATCGTTAGAAGGTTATCGACGGCGTATTCCAAGATCATCACCAGCGGTTTATCGGGATCCTCGTAGTTTTGGAACTCGGTTTTGAGGTCCTTGACCTCGCCCGCTTCATAGGTGAGGAAATCTTTGAGGATCTCTTGCTGTTTGCTTTCACTTTCATCCTCCAACAGTTTGCGGGCCATAAAGGCCATGCTGCCGTTGAGTTCTTTTTCCTCTTTGACGAGAATGCGTCCATCCTCCTGCAGGGTTAGCTCATAACGCTCGCGAACAGCTGAATCTCCGGTATCGGAATATGGCACATCTTCAATTTTGGTTTGACCGTAATTATCAAAGGTCAGAACCTTTTGACCTTGAAAGGGTTCGGGAATATGGTCGATAGAAAGGCCTTTCACGTAGGGTAAAACCAAGCGATTGCCGACCATCAAGGCCGGCAAATAAAATTGATGGTGGCTAATAAAGTTGGGATCGAAATAGCCGTCATCAGCCGAGTGGATCAGCGTGAAACGCGCTGGAATCTTGACCGCCTCCAACATGCGCATGGCCAAAGCGGTGTTGAGAAAGGGATTGCCTTGGCCCGTCTTTAGGATTTTGGCGAAGTTTTTGGCATCGCGGTCATCGTTGCTGATGTTTTCTTGCACGTAGCGGACCAGGGTCCGAATCTTTTGATTCTCACTCTGGTCTTTGGTCAGTTCGCGCGCCGTTTTAGAGACGCGTGTCGAGAGCTTGGCATCGTTGCTGTCCAAAAAGGAAACAAAATTTTTAGCCACGTCGCGCCAGGTTTGATCTGCATTAAAGGAAGCCTGTGCCAGTGAAAAACGCGTAACCATGAACTCGGCATACTGGGCGACCTCCTTGAAGTGGGGTGCAAACGGTTCGTCTTTGATGCCCGGGACATCATTGGCTTCATAGCGAATTTTTCGCAGGCCGGCGGCGGCATCGTGCGACTTTTCCACCGGCAAATCCTCACCGGCTTTACAGCGTTTCAATTTGATTTCCCATTTCTCGGGATATATGTAGGAAAAACGAACCTTTTCGGCCGGAACATCAAACTGCAGTTCCACATTGTGGTAAAAGTTGGGCGCTTCCCAAACCGAAGGCGTTACAAATTCAATCGTTTCGTCAATGATGCTGCCCTTCACCACGTTGGGATAAGCAACCTTGTACACTTCTCTACCATTACTCTCGGTTTGCAGCTTAATCGTGGTCAAGTCAAAGTGGGTTTTTTTGCCATCTGGTGCAAGAACCTCAATCGTGATGCCTTGAATGTTCTTTTTGGAATCAACAACCAATTTAAAGCTGGTCAGATGTTCATCGGCTGGGTTCAAGACCAGGTAGCGATTGTGCAGGGTTTCCACCATGCGGGCATCTTTAACCGTGCCCAGAATCGGACTTTTGACCAGTTCGTAAACAATGCTGTGTTCGAATAGCAATTTAACCGAATCGAAATCGCCATACTTGGCTTCGTATTCGGCTAATGAGGGCGTGGGTTCTCCGTCCAGTCCGCTCCAGAAAAAAAAGAAAAAGAAAACACTCATGGGTTATTCGCTCCTTTGAAACAGAAACATATTTTTGCGATTGGCCAAATAAGCCGAGTTGAATGTCAGGTAAGCCGCTTTTTCTTCGGAAAGAATACGTTTTAGCGGGTGCTGGAAGCGGTAATTCAACTGGGTTCCCTCTGGATTGGCCACTGCATCTGCGCGAAAGAAGCCCAATCCCTCCTGACCCAATTGCCAGTTTTGGGTGGCAGATTGGAAGCCCGGATGAACCAATTGAATTGACATTTCCAGCCAAAGCCCATCTGGCAGATTCAGGGCGTAGGAATCGGATGAACGAATGCTGAGTTCCTGGTCCGAAGTGAGGAAGGGTGTGCTCGGCACGTAGATTTTTTTGCTGGTTTGGACCAGGAACCCGCTCAAGTCGGCTTGGGCCCTGTAGCTCACCTGATCCGCAGCCTGATTCTCCACCAGAAAGTAATCCAGGGAAATGTTACCGATCAGGGAGTTGAGCAGGTTGGAAACAAAGTTTTCGTGTTCGAGCTGACTATTCTCCTTGAGCACCTTGCGCACGGCGGCAGCCAGATCATTGGCCAGTACGACGGTCGCCAATGCTTCCTTTTCCTGACCGGTCTGGGCAGTGATTTGGATCTTCAGATCGGGCAGCTGAGCTCGGGCCGGGATTCGCGTGTAGGCCGTGTTGGGACCGGCCAGGATCAGAGCGCGTTGGTTAGTCAATTCGCCGATCAGGCAGCCAAACGGGAAGTAGCGATTGGTAGCATCAAAAAAGAGCCATTCGCCATTTTCTTGAACGGCATTGATGACGTGGTTGAACAGTGCAGGATGCACCAGGTCGGGCTCCACTTCAATGTCGGTAGAAACTAAAACCATTTTGACATCCAAACCGAGCTCGGCGGCCATGGCCGAAAGCAGCAAGGCCCGGTCCTTGCAATCGCCAAAGCCTCGGCTCAGGGTTTGGGCTGGTGAACGCGGAATAAGGGCATTGAGGTGGGTCTCATCTGCGACATAGCGAATATTTTCGCAAACATAGTCATACAAAGCCTTGAGTTGTTCGTGTGGCGTTGCTTTTTCTTTGACCAAGTCCTGGACCTGTGCGCGTTGGTCCAAGGTCAGGTTCTCCAAGTCTTGGATATGTTTCTCGTACCATGTTCCAAAGCTGGCAGGCGTGTGACCATCGATAGCCTGCCCCGCTTGCGTCAGGATGGGAAAGATAAAACCCACCTGGCCGTTAAATGCATAGTACTTGTAAGGTGGGTGATGGGGAATTTGGGTGACTGTGAGACGGGTTTGTTTGGGGTTTTCACGGTTTAAAGTGGGTGTGATTTCCAGGTCGGGGAATGCCCATTTAAAATCGACTTGGACCGATTCAGGGTGGTTGATCACCACATCAAACTGATCGATTTGGTTGAGGTTGGGCACACTGAGAATGGGTGAAAATATTGCGCTCTGATGGTCAATTTGATAGCTATAGGTCAGCGTATCGCCCACTTTGACCAAGTCGCGGAAATCGAGCCAATGAATTTTCAAATCGGACAAAAACACATCATCCAGATCAGGTCGGATGGATTCCTGAAAGTTTTGTTTAACGGATTTACCGTTGATTTCGGCCCGAATCCTTGAGACCTGATTGAAGAAATTCTCGGCAACGGGAAAATACGCTTCTTTAATGGCCTGCTCCGTGGTCAGAACATAGCTAGCCCTCAATTCGGTCTGAACTTGAATTTGGCCCTCTTTTTCGTGGACGGTCACTTCGTGAAACAAACGGACATGCGACACAGGATCTTCCGAAAATCGAAAAAGAGAAAACATCAAAAATATCAAATAATGCGACATGACCCGCTCCTGGCAAATCTTGTACTATATCGTAATCCACGCATAAAAATAAAAGGTTTGTGCCTTTGGACGCAGGTTAATGCCGAATTGCCAAAAAAATCCGTTCAATAAAACGGGAAAGGCATGCAACGGCACGAATTTTTCTCGTCCATGGGTGAAAACTAGGGTACCTGAAAGAGGTACCCCATAGAAACGCGAATCCCTGTTTATTGGCTGAAAGGGTTATTAAGGCCTGGACCCGAATCGGAAATAAAGCGCGGGGACAACCAATGCATTCAGGAGGGTTGAGGTCAATAACCCGCATAAAATAACGATTGCCATGGGGGCTTCGATTTCACCGCCGGGTTGGTCGCCCTTTAAGGCCAGCGGAATCAGGGCCAAACCTGCACTTAAGGCTGTCATTAGGATCGGCGCGAGCCGTTCCTGTGCGCCGCGAATGACGGCCGTCATACGATCCTTCACATGCTCGGCTTCCATTAAGTACTGAAAGTGAGAGATGAGCAGGATCCCATTGCGAGTCGCAATCCCGAACAAGGTGATAAAGCCTATGATTGAGGCAATAGATAGTGTTCCGCCTTGCAGGAAGACGCCAACAATTCCGCCGATTAAGGCCAAAGGCAGATTCACCATAACCAGAAATGCGTCACGACCTGTTTTCAAAGCCATAAAGAGCAGCAGAAAAATGCCTAAGATAACGGCTATCCCCAAACCAAATAAGATTTTTGTGGCTTCGGTTGCACTTTCAAACTGACCCCCGTACGCAACGTGGTAGCCATCTGGCAAGGTAATCGACTGTTTGACCCGATCCTGAATTTCCTTTACCACCGTTCCCACATCGCGACTGACATTGCACATGACCACAATCTTGCGTTGAACGTTTTCGCGAATGATCATGTTTGGTCCCAAATCTTTATGGACTTCGGCCAGGACATGCAGCGGGACTTGTGCCCCTGTTTTGGTGGTGATCAAGGTTTGGCGAATCCCTTCAAGATCGGAAAGAACAGAAGGGTCCATGCGTACAATCAAGTCGAATGCGGCTTGTTTGTCCAGAATCGACGACACTTTTTGGCCAGAAAAGGCCGTCTCGATATATTCAGCCAAGTCCTTAATCGTCAGTCCATAACGTGCCATGGCGTTGCGATTGAACCGAACCGCCAGGAAGGGGATTTCGATTTGCTGTTCGGTGGAGAGATCAACGACTCCAGGGACCTGCTGCATTTGGGATTGGACTTGTTTGGCCAAATCGCGCAACTGGGTAAGGTCTGGTCCAAAGATTTTGACGGCAATGTTGGCCCGGGTACCTGAGAGCATATGGTCAATCCGGTGGGAAATGGGTTGACCAACCGTAATGTTCATGCCGGGAACGAGGGTTAGATCGTTGCGGATCTGGTCCAGGAATGCGCTTTTGGAACGGTCACCCATTTTCAGGTTCACGTCAATTTCGCTAGCGTTTACATCCTGGGCATGTTCGTCCAGCTCAGCCCGACCCGTTCTTCGCGCAGTTGAAACAACTTCAGGTTGGCGCAGCAGGATTTCTTCCACCATCCGTCCCATTTTGTCAGATTCCTGAAGGGATGTGCCCGGCAGAGTTACTGCAGAAATGGTTAAGGTCCCTTCATTAAAATCTGGCAGAAAGGAACGGCCCATGAAAGGAATGGAAGCCACGGCCAGTAGCAATAAAAGCCCTGCAGCGGCGCTAACGGCCTGCCACCTTCGAATGCTCATCGTAAGAACAGGTTGGTACACTCGCTTCAACCAGCCCACTAGCCTGGACTCCTTTTCCTTTTCCAGAACCGAATTTTGGGTCAAGAAAAAGGAGCAAAGAACGGGTGTGATGGTCAGTGCAGTGACCAGACTTGCACCGAGTGCAATAATGTAAGCAATCCCCAACGGCCGCAACAGCCTGCCTTCTACACCGGTCAGGAAAAACAGTGGCAGAAACACCAAGACAATGATGAAAGTGGCAAATACGATACTGACCCGTACCTCTTTGCTGGCTTCATAAACCACATGAAACCAGGACTGGGGGTGCGGTTTTAGGGCGTTTTCTCGCAAGCGCCGGACTACATTTTCCACATCAATAATGGCGTCATCAACCAAAGCACCGATGGCGATGGCCATTCCGCCAAGGGTCATCGTGTTAAGGGTGCCACCCATCCATTTCAGGAAAATAATCGCAACCACGAGGGATAACGGAATCGCTAAGACGGTGATGCCCGTTGCGCGCCAATTGCCTAAAAAGAGCAGGACAATCAGAATGACTAGAATGGCTCCGTCGCGCAGCGCTTCCAGGACATTGGCAATCGATACCTCAATAAAGTCTGCCTGACGGAAAATATCAGTTTCAATGCGAATGTTGGATGGTAATGAGGTTTGGATATCCTGAATGACCTGGTCCAGATCCTGGGTCAATTGGATCGTGTTGGTTGCTGGCTGCTTCTGTATGCCCAGAATAACGGCCGGTTTACCATTTAGCGATCCTTCCCCGCGTTTCAAAGCGGGCCCAACTTGGACGAGCGCCACATCTTTGACTTGAACAGGGTGGTCTTCGACTAAACTCACGACGGTCTCAGAAAGGTCGTGAATGTCGCGAGCGCGACCTAACCCCTGGATCAGGAATTCCTGGCCGCCCTGATTAAAAAAACCGGCGGAAGAATTTTCGTTTGCCTGTTCTAAGGCGTGGGTGACCTCATTCAATCCAATCCCATAACTGGCCAATTTTTCGGGTTGGACCAGGACTTGGAACTGTTTGGTGTCGCCCCCGATGGGAATGACTTGGGAAACGCCCGGAACCGCTAGCAATCGCCGACGGACCGTCCAGTCCGCAAGGGTTTTGAGTTGCTGTGTGTCCGCTTCGGATGCCGGGTCGACCAAGGCAATGAACATGATTTCGCCCATAATCGAGGAAATAGGAGCCAACACGGGCGAATCAATTCCCGGGGGCAACGTGCCTTGCGCCAGTTGCAGTTTCTCAGAAACGATTTGACGCGCCTGGAAAATATCCGTTCCCCAATCAAATTCCACCCATACAACCGAAATACCGACTGCGGTGGCAGAACGCACGCGTCTGACACCTGAAGCCCCATTAAGGGTCGTTTCAATTGGAAAGGTGATGAGGGATTCCACTTCACCCGGTGCCATGCCATGGGCTTCGGTTAATACAGTTACGGTCGGTGCGGTGAGGTCCGGAAACACATCTACTGACATCCGTTGTGATTCAAAGATGCCCCAGCCCAAAAGCAAAAAAGCACAGAGAACAACCAAAAGCCGATTGTGCAGGGACCACTTGATAATGCCATTAATCACAGCGCACCTCCCAAGACATGAAGCTCAATCCATAGGGATCTGGTTTCTTGACATAAGGAGAGGTATTGCAACCAGAGATCCCGTTCCGTCTCCAGGGTATTGAGGAGTGACAAAATATCCATTTCGCCTTCGCGATAAGCCAATTTCCCAATGGAAACCAAGGCATCCACTTCATCGAGTTTGGCGCGAAATTCCCTGGCTGCTTGAATCATGGAAATCGTTTGGGCTCGTAAAGCCAGATTCTTTGCGGTCTGATTTTTGGTTGTCCATTCAAGCTCCTGCTTTATCAAGGCCCGCTCAGCCTTAGCTTTGGTCAGGGCGGAACGCCCGTGATTCCAGACGGGCAAAGGAATCCGCAGGCCCAAAAAGGAACCGCTATCTGTGAAACCACCCTGATCCACGGATTTATGGCCTAACTCCAGTTCCACTTTCTCTATGCCCCAGGTTTTGGTCTTTTTCTCAAACCCGATCGCCTCTTGCACCAAGGCTTGTTTTTCTTTAATCGCTGGCATTTGCTCTGCTGAAAGGAGGGGTGGATTTTCCGGAAGGGTTTCGCCCTCAAGAAAAACCGGCATTTCCAATCCCATCAACTGAGCCAATTGGGTTTGGTAAGCTTCAAATTGTGCCTTGACCTTGGCTAGGTCGGTTTGCGCACGAACCCGCTCCAATGCCCATTTTCGGCGATCAAACCCAGAAACCTGACCCGCATCCTCTCGATAGCCAATCACCTCAGACAGGCTGTTCATTTCCGATACCCAATGGGTCGTGACCTGGGTTTCTTTCTGGGCGGTCAGTGCATTAAAAAACAAACGAACAAGGTTGGCTTTAAGCTCTTGGGTTTGGATCTTTCCACGCCATATGAGTGTTTCCTGCCGGCTCCGCCCAATTTCCTTGTTGCCGGCCAGGACATTGGGGTGTGCAATGGTTTGGGAAAGGATCCAATACGATTCGCGCTCATCAAAGGGCGAGCGAGAAACTTTTTCCGATGTGAAGGTCAGATTGGGGTTCTCCCACACCCTAGCTAAGTTCCGTTCCATTTCGGCAACGATCATTTGGTTTTCAATGTGGTTTTGGAGCATGGGTTGATACCACTCAAGCAACTGCTCCAATGTCAGCTTGGTCTGGCCAAAAACACCCGGAACCCACAGGACTATGAAAAGATATTTCATTCGGTGCCCCCTAGTGTGCATGACCATGTGCGGGTACGGCTGATCCACTTCGCGCTAAACGAATTTGATAAGCACCGGTTGTTACTACTCGATCGCCCGGTTTAAGGCCGGAAAGAATTTGCAGGGCGTTACCATCTTGGGCGCCAATTTCCACGATCCGACGGTCAAAAGATTCGCCACCCAATTGGACATACACGACCGAGAATCCATCTTCATCCAGAACAGCATTTTTGGGCACAGCAACACCTGATAATTGCGGTCCGGAGAAGACCTGAACTCGAGCGAACATCCCCGAGCGAAACTGTTGGTCGGCATTTTCAAATTCAAAAACCACAGGCAACGTACGCTTGACTGGATCGACATGGGTGCCGATCGCAACCAAGCGGGCGTGTTTAGAATCCAAATTAATGTTGTGGTAGGTGGATTGCCCATCCACTAAAAAAGCTGCGCCGGTGGGCTGGCCCAAGGTTGAAATATTGCCTTCGGGAATTGCAACTTCCAGCCAAATCGGGTCCAACTGGACCAGCGTGAGTAACCTTTCTTGTTCCGCCACAGAGCTGCCAGCGACCGCACGCGATTCGATAATAATGCCAGAAATTGGAGACACCAGCTCGATTTGGTCCTCGGAATTGCCGCTTTTCTTGCGCTGGATCGCCTCGGCCATTTCCAAGCGAGTTTTGGCTGTTTTGAACTCGATTTGGGCGGTTTGTAAATCCAGCTCGGCTTGGCGCTTTCGGCTTTCGGGAAGTGCTTCTTGTTGAACCAAACCCCTAATCCGCTGTGCCTCTCCTTCCGCAAAATCCAGACGGACGCGGGCTTTTTCATGAGTACGTTTCAACTGGTTCAAATCTTCAATTTCTGCAAGCCGAGGGAGAAGCCGAAGCAGGGTTTGGCCTTCCTCAACTACCTGACCAATTTGAGGGACAACTTCATCAATAATCCGGCCATTAAACGGTGCGTGAATGGTGATCTCACTGCCCGACCGCGGCCGTAAAGAGCCATAACAGAAGGAAGAGGTTCTAAAGCTCTTCTGTCCGACTTCTTCTGAATAAAAGGGAATTTTCCACTGTTGCTCCTTTAAAAAGCTGATTTCATTGCCTTCTTCTTCAGGCTCATCTGGGAAATCGGCCGCACGGGGATAGACTTGTACTTGAAAACCCTGAATACTCGAACCCGACATCAAGGGCACTTCGACCTCAACTGCCCAATCCCCGGCGCTGGGGAATTGGAGTTCCGGCAAATAAATCCCATCGCGTGCCGGTTTTTCGGCCTGAATCTTAATGTCCGTATGACCGGGTTGTTTTAAATGGATCCAAATAGGACCTTCTTTACGTGGCTGCCATCCATGCAGATCCGTCACATGGGTTACTAATCTGCCAGTTTCATTCATCACAAACAGTTTGTGTTCAATAAATAACTCGATATCGGCATCCCACAGACTGATTTGGCGGGTGGGGACTTCCGCCTCATGGGCAACTTCATGGGTATGGTGTCCTGCAGGACCACACGAATAGAGGACACAGCTGAGCATTAGCCAGCGAAAAATAGACATAGCAACACCTTTCATTTTTTTAAAAGTCAGTTCGCGGTCCCAAACCGGACCGTTTCGCAGCACTAGAACTGCGCGCTAAATACCTTTAAAAAAAAACGCCAGGTGGGGCTCGCGATGGGACCGCCCGCTCGCGTTTATGCCCTGAAAGGTGCGGTTTAAAATTGGGGAATGGCTGAGACTCTTTTGAATCAACAAAAGCCTTTACACTGACGGGGAAACAGAAAAGGGTCCAACCTTCCAATCGAGCTCTGGCCGGGCTCGAGTGGTCATTTATCTCATGATGGTGATCTGGGTGGGCAATGCGGAAATGGTCTTGGGTAGGTTCATCATGGTCAGGGTGGTGGGCTTCGAGGTTGCTGTGATGGTTTTCCGCAATATGTAGCGAAAGTTCCAACGGCACGTAAATCAGAAGTGCCATACAGACAAAAATTCGGAAGTGTCCCATGCCTCAAAAGTCTAAAGGAAATCCTTCCCTAAACGCTAGGCAATTCATTCCACATGGCGTTTCCTCGATCGAACTGAGGGCCAAAACACGTGGCTGGCGTAATTCCCATTATATGAAGGAAAAGCAAGGCTAGTCGCTTCTCACGTGGAAACAAAAGCCTTGGAGATGGCCCGAACGCAATATGAATTCAAGACTTGCGTTAATCCAGCCCACGATTTCTCGGTTTAGCCACAAAGGAACAGCAAAATAAAAAAGGCGAGCTACTGCTCGCCTTTGAATTTACCCGCGGAAATGTCCGAACTATGGGTACCTGATGGTGGTACCCCCAAGGGGATTCGAACCCCTGTCGCCGCCGTGAAAGGGCGGTGTCCTAGGCCTCTAGACGATGGGGGCATAAAATTGGTGAGCCCTGGTGGACTCGAACCACCGACACCCTCCTTAAAAGGGAGATGCTCTACCGACTGAGCTAAGGGCCCACGCTTTAATCGGGTTAGGAAGAAAGCGGATTGCCCGAAGGCAACGGAGTCGAATCATAAACGTGCTGGCCTTTCCCTGTCAAGGAAGAAATGCGCGGGGATTATTTTTTTTAGGGTTCCTGTTCGATTTCCCAAATGGCCCGGTATTCGGCTGGGATTTTATAAGGTTTGGCCGGGGCTGTTTGGCGGCGTTCCACCCAGCCTTCCCACCAGCGTTTGGGTTTTTCATACAGGAGGGCCTGAATATCGGATAATTGATTTTTGGCACAGGCGTAACCCCGTTCTACCGCGACCTCCAATTGCTGGAAATCGGCCCAATGCAGGTCTTGAACTTCTGGGGTCAAGATGAGCGGTGCCGCTTCAATTTGCAGTTCTTGCAGCCGGTTGTAACTGGCACTAAACGCGTTGATCAGGGTGCTCAATCCGTTTTCGCTGGCAGTTGGCAAAGCGTTTAGGCCAAGGGAAATCCCCAATACCGGCGTACGGCCTTGATCCATAAGCGGTCGAACCGGTAAAACGTTGACCCATGATCCGTCGACATAGGTTGCATGATCCGTGCGGATGGCCGGGTAAACACCGGGAATCGCACAACTGGCCATGATGGCACTGCGCAAGGAACCGCGATTAAAGATGACCTCGCGCATTTGACGTACATCGCAGGCGACACAGCTGAATGGAACGCTTGTTTGGTGGAAGCCCTTGTCGGGGAGCAAGGCCTTAACCTCGTCGAAATAGGCTTCAAACGGGACAACGCTGCCAAAAGCCAAGGTACGGCCCAAAAGCACTCCTTTTTTGAGGTACTGGCTCAGCCCATTTTTATCCCGTTGGTGTTGGCGGCTCAAGTTTTTCAGCATGCTATAGCGGGCACGGTTATAAATTTCACCGTGAATAAAATCATGGAAGGTCTGGAAAAGCGCCTCTACATCGGGATTCAAGGCATAAACGCTGCCCACCAAGGCGCCCATGCTGGTGCCACACACAGAAGCGATTGGAATGTTGTGTTCGTGCAGCGCGCGCAACACACCGATGTGGGCTAACCCACGTGCGGCACCGCCACCCAGAGCCAAATGCAGGCCGCGTTCAGCTATTTGAGGCCGGGCCATTAAGGTTCCACCTGTTGCACATTCGCCCGTGGGGCGCTGCATTGACGGCTGGACATGGCCAGGACCCCAACCAAAACGAGCATGATCAGGATTAAGGGCCAGTTGAACAAGCTTGGTTTGGTTTTTTCCCGTCGCAGTTGGGTTTGGCGCACCCGTTCCAAAACATTGCGAAAACAGGGTCCGCAATAGACTTGGTCGGCATAAGTCTCGGCCAGCGAGCGCCAGAGCTCATCGGAGAAGAGGCCTTGGTATTTTTCCAAGGTTTCGATGTGTTTTTCGCACACACCGTCACCGCAGGTGTTGCATTGGAATGGACTGGTTTTGCAGGGCTCACAGGCTTGAATGGATGACTCTGGACTGGCTTCTGGCCGCATATGTAGCGGTTGACGGAGTTCGGCGTGACAATGCGCACAGTCAAAAATGCGAATAGCGCCGGCCAACAACGCCGGGCGTGCCTGCATCCGCGTTTGGCATAAAGGACAGGAAACTTCCAGATCGGATTCGTTAACCAGTATTGCCCTCCTGGGCGATGGCTTTGATTTCGCGTTGGGTCAGCCCCAGTTTGAGCAAATGTTTCGTTGCGCCTTGGACCGACCGTTTTGTCGCCTGGCAAATGCGCAAGCGCAGGCTCCAGGCTTCAATCGCTTTTTTCTTCCAGTGTTTGCCTTTTTTGGGATCGGTCTCCATGTTTTTCTCGTAGAGATAGCCCAGGTTATTGGCCACTTGAGCATTGAGTGGGTCGAGTTGCAAAGCCAGTTCGTAGTAATGGGCGGCCCGCTCCCGATCGTCGTTGCACTCATAGGAAATACCGAGTTGGTTGGCGATGTCGGCATTGTGTGGATCGGTTTCATGGGCCAATTCCGCATATTCCAACTGGTCGGCTTTACGTCCGGTCTTCTGGCTGAGTTGGGACAAACCCAAATAGGCTTGGGCACAGTCGGGATCAATGCTGATGGCGGTCATAAAGCACTTTTTGGCCCGTTGCTGTTTATCTTTTCCCAGCGCGATCATGCCCAATTCAACCCAAGCTTCTAACTGGTGTGGATCGTATTTAATGGCTGTTTTAAAGAAGCGTTCCGCCTGGGTGTGCTTTTGGTATTGGTAGGCGACCAGGCCCATGTTGTAGTAGGCAACGGCCAATTCTGGTTCCAGGCGAATCGCGCGTTTCAGGTGGACCATGGCCCGATCCGGCTTTTCGCGTTGGATCCAGATAAAGCCTTGGGCATTTTCGATTTCGGCGACAATCCGTTCGGGCGGATCCAATAAGCGCAATTTTTCGAGTTCGGCAAAGGCGATATCGTAGGCTTCCACATCCATAAAAGCTTCGGCTAGCAAAAAGTGATTGCCGGGATCGGTTGGGTTGATGGCCGCCGCCCGACCAAAGTAGCGCAGGGCATTGGGCCAATCCTGATGATCGAGATGAATTTCGGCAAGGGTGTGGCAGGCCCAAATGAAGTTGGGTTCCAGTTCGAGGGCTTGTTGCAATGTTGAAATGGCTGTCTCGCGTTCCGCCTGGGCCCAGAAGCAGAGGCCTTTCAGGCGCACACAGCGGGCAAAAGGGCCGCCGGCCATGATGGCCCGGTCAGCTGCCTCGAGTGCGGCATCAAAGCGATCATGGGAAAAATGGATTTGGGCCCAGACCTCGTGGGTTCGCGAATCCAGGGCCTCGGGCGCGGTGTCTTCCAGCAAGCCATCCAAGAGATCAAGTGCGGCTTGGTCTTGCTCGAGAAAGTAATTGAGCAAGGCCAAGTTGCGAATCAACCGTGGGTCATCGGTCTCGGAACGAAAACGTTCCATTTCGACCAAGGCCTGCTCCAAGACATGGGTCAGGTTGAGGCTGGAAGCTAGAATCCACTCATAAGCCAGGTCAAAGGCAAGGGGATCTTTTTCCAGCCCGGGCTTGGCAAACCCAATACAGGAATCATGGTAGGCCCGAATGTTCAGCTCGTAGCAAACACGGGTTCTCAGGGCAATCGAGTCGGGATCCTGATCCAGTTTTTGGAGTAAGTCCCGCATTTCCAAATCCATGTGGCTTGCATCAAACGTCATGGCACACCTCGCTGGTATGCCTTCATCCTACCACTAGGAATAGGGCCTGCCAATTTGATTCGGGCAAGCCCACGCTAAAGGACAACCGGTTCAGGGAGCAGGTGCCAGTTGTTCGATGTTAATCAATTTGACATCTTCAAAGGGCTTTTCTGGTGGATTTCCATTGGGGCCTGTTGTGCCAACCATACTGATGGCATCCACGACTTCTTGACCCTGGATCACGCTGGCAAAAACCGTGTAGTAATTGTTGAGCTCGGGTATATCCTGGGCCAGGATGTAGAACTGGCTAGAAGCGGAATCGCGATCCTGGGCGCGCGCCATCCCCACGTTGTAGGCTTTGTGGCGCAAAAACGGAGAATCTTCCAACATTAATGGAAAACCACTACCGCCGGCGCCCGTTCCCAGCGGATCCCCTGTTTGAATGATTTGGCCGCGCACGACTCGGTGAAAAATCATGTCTTTGTAAAAGCCCTCCTGGACAAGAAGCGCAAAATTGCGGCAATGGTTCGGCGCATCCTTGGGCGAGAGTTTGATGGTGATATCGCCCATGGACGTGTGCAGTACAAATGGTTCATCCAGGTTGGGGTTTGGCTGGTCGACAATTTTAAAGGCCAGACTTTGGTTGGTGGCAATGGGATCGGCGTAAAAGAGTTGGTATTCGCCCGGTTCGTTTAATTGGCTAAAGATTTTGCGCAGGTCCATGCGGAAATCGCGGTGAGCATTAATTTCCAAGGCCGGCAGGCGTTTGTACAAATCTGAGGATTTGGCCTCGGGAACGGGGTGAAAAACTTCCTCGCCGCGTTTTAGGGTTAAATTGCCAAACAGGTCGGGAAACTTTCTCGCTTTGAGCGGACTTTCGCTTTGATTGCCCAAACGGATGGCCATCCTGATGGGCTCTTCGCGGGAAAAAAGAGTTCGTTCTTGAACAAATCCGACAAAGTAGGGTGGAATATCTCCTGATCCGATCCAGAACATCGATAGGGTCAAAAGCAGCATAATCACTTGCTCCCAGCTGATTTTTTGGGCAGGAGAAGCATAGCATCTCCGTAGGAGTAGAACCGGTATTTGTTGGCTATGGCGGTTTGATAAATGTTCATAACCGATTCGCGTCCAATCAAGGCGGATACCAGAAGAATCAGGCTACTGCCAGGCAGGTGGAAATTGGTAATCAAACCGTCAATGGCTTGAAATGTATAGCCGGGATAAATAAAGAGACGCGTATCGAATTGACCCGCCTGGAATTGGGTGGAAAAGTTGGATTCCAGGCATCGGGTCGAGGTTGTTCCGACTGCAATGATGCGTCGGCCCTCAAGTTTGGCCGCATTTAAAAGGCCAGCGGTTTCGTCCGAAATAAAATAGTGCTCAGATTCCATTTGATGCTCTCGAACATCTTGGGCACTGACCGGTTTAAAAGTGCCAATCCCAACATGGTGGGTGACAAAACATATTTCAATGCCAGCGTTGCGCAGTTGGTTCAGGAGGGCTTCGTCGAAATGCAAGCCGGCTGTAGGCGCAGCAACAGCTCCGGGATCCCGTGCAAATACGGTTTGGTACCGCGATTCGTCTTCGCTGCTGAAGCCGTTTTGGCGTTTGATGTAAGGCGGAAGCGGTATTTGACCGTCTTGGTCCAGAATCGTGCGCAACTGTTCAAAATTGCCGCAGTCGAGCACGGCCTGGCCTTGCGCTTTTTCCAGGCAGGTTACCTCTAGACCGCTCTGGGGGAAAACCAAACGCTCGCCTGCCTGAACCCGTTTGGCCGGACGCAGTAAAACGGTCGCTCGGTGGGGATCGGCCGGCATGCCCAGGAAAAAAACTTCGATTTGGCCGCCACTTTTGCGTTGGGCAAAGCAGCGCGCTTTAATGACTTTGGTTTGGTTGAGGACCAGTACATCACCCGGTTCCAGAAACTGCAAAATTTCGGAAAAGCGCTGGTGGCGCAGATCGATTTCAGCAGAATAAACCAGCAACCGCGCATCGCGGCGGGAGGGTGCTGGGTGCTGTGCGATGAGTTCGGGCGGTAAATCGAAACAAAAATTTTCGAGGGAAAAAGGGTTGTTTTCGTTCATCTTAGCGAGAATTTCTCTCCATTAATCTTAGTGAAATTAGGGTGAAAAATCACAAATAGCATACTAAGACTTGGTTTTGACTTTCCAAGTACTTATAATAAGCTGAGCATTTATCTCTCCATTACGACACCCGAAAGGCGGGAACCATGAAAACAAAAGCCTTTGCACTCGCTATCCTTACCGTTTGGTGCCTTGGACTTGTGGCCCAATTTGAGGTGGTTGCGCCCGATGTGCAGTGGAACAGCTCCATTCATGCTTATGTCGGGATGGCAAATCCGACCCGCCAGACTGCGACTTTAACCCTGTCAGGCTATGATGCGCAAGGGGTTCCACTGGGGAGCTTCTCCATGGAATTGGCCCCATTCTCCCGGTTTGAGAAGGCCTCCAAAGATCTTTTTGACAACAGCCAAATTGCTTGGCTCAAGATTACAACCAATATCGAGTTGGCCGGTTTTGTGCGTTACGAATCGCAACTCGGGGCGGATATTTCGCTCACGGCTATGAATGCCAATGCCGGACCTGAGCTTTATGTTCCGCACATTACCAAAGATCCCCAGTTCTTCAGTGAATTGGTCGGCGTCAATCAAGCTGCCCAAACCAGCGAGGTCTACAGTCAGCCCTTTTTGGTTAATCCGGATAAAAAGTCGAGTGTTCATTTTATTCAGTTGGAAGAGCCTCAGAGTTTGGATGGGTTCTCACATCCCTACAATCAAGTTCGGTTGAACTATGGCGAAAAATTTCCTAAGGAGATCAGCTCCATCCTGTGGGATCACATCACCAGCCCAGATCCCGTTGGCCTCTCCGCTATTCAGCATTTTGGGTCGAAAAGTGGTGACACCATTTCGCAACTGGCGACCTTGCCCCTGAACCGCACGCCCGGGCACGAGGTGGTGTTCTCGCACATCAACAAGGATCGCGAAAATTTTTGGACCTGTATGGTGGTGATTAACACCTATGACGGCATTCTGCCCTGCGAAATTCAGAGTTACCTTGAGGACGGCAGCCCGTTCCAATACGAACGCTTTAATTTAGAACCATTCGAAAAGAAATTGTTTTTCATTAACAATACCAACGAATTGGGCCTTTCCGATATCGCGGCTTGGTTCCGAGTTACTTCGGCTGAACGCGGCCTGATTGGCTATGAAATTTTTGGGTCGCCCAACAATGCGGTGATGTCCGGTTTGGAAACCATGCCTCCCGCGACCTCTATGTGCACTCTGCCTTACACACCGACCAGTGACACTTTATGGTCCGGTATCGGTTTCATCAACACCTATTCCGAAGTGGTTATTGCCCAGGTCGCGGGTTTTAACGATGCCGGTCAACTGATTGGGGTTCACGACTGTGTGGTTTTGAAGCCCAACCAAAAAATGGTGAAGAGTATGGAATCCCTGTTTGGCGACAAGGCCAGCCAGGTCACATGGTCGCGGGTCGATACTGAGCGCGGGACCATTTCCGCCTACTCCTTTGTCGGCAACCGCTCCAGAACCAGCTTGGCCAGTATGCAAGCCATTCCAACCCTGGATCTCGATGGCACGATTTTCCGGGCCAGCTTCGAGCACGATACCTTGCCCTATTTGTTGGACCAAGGTTGGACCGAATACCGATTTGGAACCAATTATGTCCCTGCCATCACCAGTTTTTATCTTGAGCGATATTATGAAGCGGTAGATGGCGTTCATCACCTGGGTTATGACATTTGGCCAAAAACCTATGGCTACAATGCTGACTTGGAATCGGTCGCACTGATGAGCCCGCTATTCGAAATCCCCAACGATGATAAAGAATACTACTTAAACTTTAATGTGCGCTTGGTGGATCCAGAGTACTTGCGACCGGATGGCAAGTTCGGCATTTTGTGGCGCGAAGAGGGCAGTACGACTTGGAATTATCACACCCTTTCGGTCGCGACCTTGCAGACGCCCGGTGAAGGCGACTACTACTGGAAATCGCGTTACATGTTCCCCAAACACTGGCGCAATGACGTGCATACCATGTCCGTCTGGTGGCCGTTCAGCTTTAAATTACCCAATGCACTGAAAGGCAAACGCATTCAGGTTGGTCCTTACTACAACCAAACCGTGCCGACCGATATGATCATCTGTCGCCGTGAAAAAGGACCCATCGTCTTTTGGGACCAGATCACAGTTACACCCAAACAACTGCCGTACTACCGATACGACCCGCGCGGCGTTGGTAGCTTCGTCGCGCCGGATGTACCCTACCAAGCACCTTAACGCAAATTCGCCCCGGGCCAGCCCGGGGCTTTTTTTTGAATAAGCACTTCTGGTTAAGCTATCCCCGGCTTGTCATTGCGCCATTGGCGTTGAGAACCTAGGTTGAAATTAGCTCCCCAATAAACCAGGATGGTGCGCCATGTTGCGAAACTACTGCCTGTGTGTGTTCGCGGTGTCCCTTTTTGCCCAAAATTGGCGCTGGGACAATCCCAAACCGCAGGGGAATAGCCTCAATTCAATTTTTGTAACGCCCGGTATGGTGTTTGCCGCAGGAGTTCAGTCCACCCTAATTTCACAGCCGCAAGTTGGACTCTGGCGAACCTTCCAAAATAATTTTGATGTGGATTTCCGCGGTATTTATGCGGCCCATGACCAGGCCGTATTTGCTGTTGCGGGTGATTTCAGTCATGGCGGAACCATTTATTTTTACGATGGGGTCGATTGGTCCCAGATGCCCGAGAACGAATCACGCTATTTTGCGGGTGTTTGGGGGACCTCCGAAACCAACGTTTATGCAGTAGGCTACTCGCCTTCCATTGGTAGTTATGCCTTGCGGCGTTTTGATGGCAGCCTGTGGAACCCCTTAAATTCACCCATTCCGCTGAATGGCCTTTTTGCCATCCACGGATGGGGTCCTCAAGATGTTTTGGCGGTCGGTGGCAATGGCATCATTCGCTACGATGGCGATGGCGATAACAACAACATTCCAGACGATATTTGGGAAGATGATTCACCTACGGGCCTAGCCCCTGGCTACTTTCTTTATGGGGTTACAACGTTTTCGGGCAATAACGCGATCGCGGTTGGCCGGGACCAATCCGGTCAGGGTTTGGCCCTCTTGCGCGAGAGTAATATCTGGTTGCAAATGGACCTGCCAACCACCTTTCAGCTCAATGCGGTCTGGTCTGCAGCCCCCAACCTGGCTTGGGCCGTTGGCACCAACGGGACCATCTTGAAATACGATGGGGCCTGGCAAGCCTTCGATTCAGGCACCAAAAAGGATTTAATCTGTGTTTGGGGTCGAACTGCATCCGAGGTTTACGCGGGTGGAGAAGATGGCACCTTATTGCGGTTTGATGGCCAGCATTGGCAACCGATTTATCCTCAGCCGGGTGCACGCCAGGATTTTCGCCGGGTTTGGTCCGATGGCAGCGAGGTTTTTGTAACGGGTTATGGGCCCGGTGCAAGTCTGAACCATTATGCCAATGGGGTTTGGTATAACAACCAGACCTTTGGTGATACTCGCGGCGATATTTGGGCCCAGTCCGGGTCAGCTGTTTACGTGGTTGGTGGTGCAGGTGCGGCCCAAAGATGGAATGGCCAAGCCTGGCAAAAGATGACTTCCAACACAACGGTCTTTCTTTACGATGTTTATGGCCTCAACCCAGATTCCGTCTTTGCCGTCGGAAATTTTGGCGGGAACAGCGGAACTTTGCTTTTTTTCGATGGGAATAGCAATCTGGATTGGACCGTCTTGACGGATACATTCACCTATTCCATTGATCGGGTCTGGGGAAAATCAACGTCCAACATGATTTTGGGCGCAAGCGGTACCAACCGACTCTTCCAATGGAACGGCATGATGGTCAATGAAATCACCCCAGCGGGCATGCCTTACAATGCCCAAATTTGGGGACCGAGTGAAGGCCACTATTTTGTTGCCGGATCCGGCGGCACCATTTTGCGCTACTTGGGTGGGTGGTCGACCATGGTAACGGGTTCCTCGGCCAGTTTTCTAGACCTGTGGGGCACGAGTGGGTCCGATGTTTACGCTTTGGGTAATGATGGATTGATTTACCATTACGATGGCAATGTCGGACTCAATTGGGTTTCCGCGTCCTTGCCGCTGGATGCAGGCCTTAATGCCGGGTGTCTTGTCGGTGGCTCGGTTTTGCTGGTAGGTGATGCCGCAACCCTGTTCCGCTCACAGGGCAATGTCTTTAAGGCTGGCACCGCCTGGACAGCGGAAACGGTTCCGGCCATTTCAACGCCCTTTTTGATGAGTGCCTATGGTCGAACCTGGACGGATATCGATGTCGTTGGCGTCCAAGCCACCCTGCTTCACAGCAGCGGTCTGAACTGGCAGACCGAACTGGTGACAACAGATACGGACATCACGTTTCGCCATGTACAGGCCTTTGATGATGGCAAAAAAGTGGTCGTGGGTGGTAAGGGCAGCGAAGGCAGCAGTATAACGGGCCGGGCCTACCTCTTTGACGGCTCCTGGCAGCAAATGAACCTGAGCTCAACCATGATGTTGGATGCTTATGGCTCTTCCAGTTCCAATATTTACGCGGTCGGTTGGTTGGGCAATATCCGTCACTACGACGGCAATATTTCCCTGGATTGGACGACTGTTACCACCGATACCACCAAAAAACTTTACGGCGTTTGGGCCGATGGGCTCGGTGGATTGGCCGTTGGTGAAAATGGCACTGTGGTCAGCTTCAACCCAACTTCGGGAACGTCTAGCAGCATAACGGGCGCAGATTTATTGCTCTGCGTGCTTGGCGGGGTGGGCGATTATTTTGTCGGTGGTCGGACCAGCGGTGATTTAGATGGCATCATCTATCGCGGTGGGCCAGGAAGCTGGACGGCAATGACGTTTGATATCAATCGTGCCAATATTTTGGCGGTTCGTGCCATTTGGGGTACCAGTAGCAACTTGTGGGCAGTTGCCGGTCAAGTTAGCGACGGAAATGGCGGAGGCAAAATCTTTCATTACGATGGTAACCCCGGCAATCTGTGGGTTGAACAGCCAAGTCTGACCACCAAGTCCATGCGCGATATTCAATTTATTGGCCAGGATCCGGACAATATGATCATCGTTGGTGAGGATGGCTTCATTCTGAAAAACGACAGTGTTCTGGCCTATTTTGAGAGCTTAATCGATTGGCCAACCACCACCATTCTGGACCTGATTCTCAATCTACCCTAAAGAAATGGCCGGGCAATAAATCAAAAAAGTCAAGGTCAAGCCGGCTGGTCTTGACTTTTTCTCGCGATTATGGCGAACTGGGTTTGGAAAAACAGAACGATTCCGCCTTTGCTCGAGAGGCGCTGCAGCGGTTTAACCGTCACGCTCGGGAAGGGATACAACGCATAAGGGCGCTTCAGATTATCTGGAGGTCTTATGATGAATACAGTGCAGCTAAGAAAAGTGGGCCGCCTGGTTGGCTTGTGGCGCTACCCGGTAAAATCGATGGGTCCTGAAAACCTGCAACAGGCCGATGCTTCGTGGTTTGGTCTGAGTGGCGATCGGCGGTGGGCCTTTGTCCGCGACGAAGCCGTTTCCAGCGATTTTCCCTGGCTGACTTTGCGTGAACGCGCGAATATGAACCACTACCGACCGTTTTTTGTCGATGCCGAGAACCCGGACAAATCAGCCACTCGGGTGCAAACGCCACAAGGGCATGAGTTGGATGTCACCGATCCCAACCTTGCTGCCGAGTTGTATCCGAGAGGTGCGCGGGTCATCCGTCAGAACCGCGGCTGTTTTGATTGTTTCCCGCTTTCGCTGATCACGAGCCAAACGCTTCGTCAATTGTCGTTAGAAACGGGACTGGAACTGGATGTTCAACGATTCCGCCCCAATTTTCTGGTCGATGCACAAACGGATCAACCCTTTGTGGAAAATGCCTGGCTGGGCAAAATATTGCGGATTGGGTCCATGCGTTTTCGGATCGATAAACGCGACGGTCGCTGCGTGGTGATTACAATCGATCCCATTACCAACCAAAAGGAACCCAACATTCTGCGACAAGTAGCACAAAAACACGAAGGATGCCTGGGCGTTTACGGAAGTGTGGTGGAACCTGGCAAGCTGGAAATTCAAGATCCGGTTTACTTGGAAATTGACTAATAGAGGGCCTATTGGATTGCATGTTTCCGAATTATGGCCAGGGGTGAAATCTGGCAATGAGCAGGGACATCCTTTGCCGAATCACACAAATATTTGCTGAGAATTTACACAAAGTCGAAATTTTCATGTTTAGCTAACCCTTCGTCCCTTTTTTTCGGTGTTTGACGAAGAATTTACGCGCTTGGCTTCCTTTTTCCGATATCTTGATAACAATCTCAGGAAACATCGATATGAGTTATTTGGCCTTTTTACATACGAACACCCTTGGAATCCTGTCCAACTGGATTTTTGTGTGGTTCTTCCTTCTTCTTTCCTGTGTCGGCTACTTAAAGACACGAAAAATGAGGGTGCTTAGCTTGTGGAAATTCATCCTGGTTTTTCAGTTATGTTGCTTCCTTTACGATTGGCTTGGTGATGCTTTTAGGCCACCCGCGGACATCTTTTTCGGTCAAATTGCGTTGGAATACACAATTGTTTCGGCCTTATGTTTTGGAACCTGTGCGCTTGTTTGGTGGTTGCTTGAAAAAAAGACATATAAACCAGATTGGCAGGGCAATTTAGTTGTTCTGCATGGATGGTTCCTCATGTCACTCCTGGTCTATATTGTCGTACCCTAACCCTGAGGTGACCATGCAACTCTATTACACGCCGCGTTCCCATTTTTCACGCAAGGTCCGCATCCTTTTGGATGCCTGGCACATGCCGGTTGAACTGATTGATGTAGGCGATGTGTCCGACTCTGCTGCCTTTGGCTCAAATCCGTTAATGAAGGTACCGACATTAGTGGATGGTGAGACCTGGTTAATTGATAGCGATCATATCGCCCGCTACCTTGTGCGCACCTATCAACCCCAAGATGACTTCAGTGTTTTGGACGAATCGGAGTCTACGCTTAATATTCGGGCAGTTTTGAATGGGATTATGGCCGCTGAAGTGGAATGGTTACTGGCGCGACGGACGGGCATTCCCACCGAACAGTATCGCCGTTTTGATAAGATCCTACATTCCATGCGCCAAGGTATGGCCTGGCTAGAACAAAACGCAGCCCGATTCCTCACCCAACCCAGCTATTCCGGATTCCACCTGGTCTGTTTATGGGACCATCTGGCTTGTTATCAGACTTTGGAACTTACCCCCTACTCCAACCTTGCTGAGCTGTGCAGGTTATTGAGCCAAAATGACTTTGTGAACAAGAGTGTTCCGCCAGCGATCCCCAAAGAAAGATAAAAATCCATGCTCCGTTTTTACCCCTTGTTCAAGAAAGGCTGACGGGCGAACCGGTTACTTATTGTTGCTGGGTTTAAACGTGTTGGTCGATGAGGATCGTGTTGCCGTCGGGATCTTGCAGCATACAGCTGCCCGGCCCAGCTCCTTCAGGGTCGCATTCGGGTTCAACTTTTAAACCTTGGGCTTTGAAATGGGATTGGAGTTTCCGCACATCGGCGAAATCCGGCAAGGTATTGCAGTCCTGGTCCCAGCCCGGGTTAAAGGTCATAATATTTTTTTCGAACATGCCCTGAAACAGGCCGATGACATGTGTGCCATTGCGCAGGATCAGGTAATTGTGGGCTTCGTCACCGTGGAAGACTGAGAATCCGAGCTTTTCATAAAAGGCCCGTGAAGCCTTGATATCCTTGACGGCTAAGCTGACAGAAAATGCACCGAGTTCCATGAGATGCTCCTTTAACTAAATGGGGTTTCCTTCAATCTAAGGCAACTGGGCCTAAAAGCCAATGAACAAGGCCTTCATGCAGCGCTCCGCTGCCTCACAGAAAATGGGTTTTTTGGGCCTGGATTCGGTAGGTTAGGCCAAGCAAAACCACAGCAGCCAATCCCTCAGCCATCGCCAAAAGCCAGGCGAAAGGGGGAATGATCAGGGTTTCGTTTTTGGCAGTTCCTGCCATTGGGCTGGCATTAAACAGGTAATAGAGGAATAAATTGAATCCGATGTTGGTCAGGACGATACCGAAAATGGTCCAGCCTTCCGATTCGCTCACCAGGGCCAAAGCCAGGATGAGACAGTAACCCAATAAAATTTCACCTAAAAGCAGGACCACAAAAGGAATCAGTCCCAGCGGTAAGCCGGGTTTGGTGGCAACCACAAAAACAGTTCCGCTTAGCAAACAAAACCAAGGCACCAGGAAAATGAGCATATTCGCCACAATTTTCCCGCTGGTGTATTCCTGAATGGTGATCGGCAACGAAAGGATAAAGGGCAGGGTCTTTTCCTTGCGCTCGTTGATCACCGTTGACATGGCCAGGTGGATTCCGAGTGCAATCAGGACGGTAAACAGGAGGATGCTGCCCAGATAAAACAAAGCATCGGACTGAGCGAAAAATAACAAGCTAAGCGAGATCAGTCCGGCCAATAGGTAGGTCAGGATTATGCCGCGGTGAAAATACCAGTCCTTGACCACCAATTTTCGAATCATAAAACGATTCATACCAACACTCCTTGGCGGAAACGGGTGACTTCCGCGCGAAAAATTTCTTCCAGACTCAGGGTTTCGACCTGGGTAACCGAAACACGATCGCGGAGAAGGCTGAGTAATTCTTCCGAAAAGGGATTGAAAATCAGAGTGCGCAAGCGCCCGCTTCCACTGGCAGAAACCAGATTGGGAAAATCAATTTGATGCGGTTCGGATGGGAACGTCACATGGACCCGCCGCCAGCGTTCCAAATAAGTATCCTTTTCTTCATCTGCTAAAAGGTGGCCTGAGTCTATAAACCCAATGCGATCGGCCACTTGCTCCACGTCCTGGGTGTTTTGGGATGAAAATAGAATGGTTCGGTCCTCTTGTAGAAGCACTTCCATCATTTCCGAAACGACTTCGTGACGGGCGATGGGATCCAGTCCGGTGGTGGGCTCATCAAAAATTAAAAGCTTGGGTCTGCGGGCCAAGACCAGCAAAATACTGGCTTTAACCCTTTGGCCATGCGAAAAACCCTTCAGATTTTGTTCAGCCTTGATATCGAAGCGTTTCATCAGATCCTGGGCGCGCTGCGCATCCCAACCGGAATAAATTGAGGAGATGAAATCCATGTGCCATTGCAAGGTGGCGTTCCCGTAGAGGCGCAGGTCCTCCGAAACATAACCAATTTCCTGTTTGGCTAGAACTTGCGCATCGGGCATGTGATGGCCCAGCACATGGACTTTTCCTGCATCGGGTCGAACAAGGCCCATGGCAATGCGAATCAAGGTGGATTTCCCCGCACCGTTCGGGCCAATCAGGCCGGTAATTTGTCCTTCTTGAACCGTAAAATCGAGGGATTCTAGGGTGAAATTTGGATAACGTTTGTAAACGCCTTCATATTGAATGGCATTCATGGGACCTCCTCCATTTCGGGATTCCATTTTTTTATCAATTGCCTCTGGATCTGTTCAGGGCTGATGCCAAGCAATCGGGACAAATAAATAACCCGTTCCATTGCCGCTTCTAAATCCTGAAGGATTGGCTCGCGATTCAAGCCGGGTTTATCGGCGATGACAGATTCCTTGCCTTGATGGGTGAGAATTACCCCCTCGCGCTCCAATTCGGTGTAAGCGCGTTTCACCGTGATGACACTGACATTCAATTCGACAGCCAGTGCGCGAATGGAAGGCAGTTTCTGTCCGGCAGGCCAATCGCCGATCGCCACTTTCTGCTTAATTTGTTCGATGATCTGGAGGTACATCGGCCGTCCATCACGTAGGGACAGGCTCAGCTCACTGTTCATGTTCATATACACAGCATAACACTGTGCTTCAAGGTCGGCAAGCCAAGACTTTTTTTTGCCTTCGGTCTGTGGCAGGCTAAGAGCATCTTTTCTGCTTGAGGGTTTATGGCTGCGTTTCAGGTCCCCTATGTCGATATCGCCGCGCAGAATCAGCAACTCAAGGCTGCGATGTTGGAAGCAGTGGCCAGGGTGATTGACAGTGGCCAATTGATTTTGGGACCGGAGGTGGCCGAACTTGAACAAGAATTGGCAGAAGCCCTCGCGGTTCCCTTTGTGGTGGGTGTCAATTCGGGAACAGATGCGCTGATTCTGGCTTTGCGGCTACACGGGATTGGGCCGGGCGATGAGGTAATCACGGTTTCCCATTCATTTTTTGCGACCGCCGCAGCGATTTGTCTGGTTGGGGCAAAACCCGTGTATGTGGATTTGGATCCAGCGACAATGCTGATGGATCCAGGGCAGTTGGCCTCGGCGCGCACGGCCCGGACCCGTGCCGTTTTGCCGGTCCATCTCAATGGATGGGTATGCGACATGGAGCCGATTGTGGCGTTTTGCCAGAGACACGATTTGATTTTGATCGAGGATGTGGCCCAGGCGATGGGGTCTTTTTGGATGGGTCGGGCAGCGGGCAGTTTTGGAACGGGTGCGTTTTCGCTCCATCCGTTAAAGGTTTTGAGTGCGTTGGGTGATGCGGGATTCCTTTCGGTCCATTCAGAGGCACATGCCGAGCAAGTGCGCCAAATGCGCAACTTAGGGTTAGTCGATCGTGATCACTGTGCTTGGATCAGCGGGAATTCGCGTTTGGATTCTGTTCAGGCGGCCATGTTACGGGTCAAGCTCCAGCATTATCAAGCCTGGATTCAGACACGGAACGCATATGCCGCCTTATATCGCAGGGGTTTGGCGGGCAAGGTAGAGCTACCGCCTGACGATCCGCGCTGTGAAACCAACTATGCAGCCTTCGTCATTCGCCATCCGGATCGCGATCGTCTGCAGGTTCACCTGGCCCAAAAAGGCGTAAGTACCAAGGTCCATTACCCCGTGCCGATCCATCGCCAGCAACCTTATGCTAAATTTCAGTCGAACCCCTTGCCGATGACGGAACAGGTGGTGTCGACTTGTCTCAGTTTACCCATCCACCAAACCCTCTCCCCAGAGCAAATTGATTACGTTATATCCTGTATTTACAGCTACTTAAATTAGCGTCGCCAAGTTTGTGGCAGGAAGAGAATCAGCACGGAAAAGATTTCAAGCCGGCCCATGATCATACAGGTACTTAAAACCCAAATTCCGGGTTCTGGGATCGTGGCAAAGTTTTTGGTCGGGCCTACATCACCCAATCCGGGTCCGATATTGCTGATACAGCTCAGGGTTGCGGTGATGGCAGTCATTATGTCGACGCCCCAAAAAGTCAGTAGGACGGAGGAAATCATGTGCAGAAACACAAACACCATGAATAGGCCAAGGATGTTTTGGATGACTTCGCGTTTGACAATTTGGTTGTCCATCTTGATTACAAACACGCCTGAAGGGTGAAGCTGTTGGTTGAGCAAAACCTTGAGGTAGCGCAAGAGCAGCAGGACACGTACAACTTTGAGCCCGCCGCCGGTCGAGCCTGCGCAGCCGCCGACAAACATAAGCCCGAGCAAAACGATTTGGGCGATTGGCAACCAGGTCTCGAAATCCGCAGTGCCATAGCCCGTTGTGGTCATGATTGAGACGACTTGGAACAGGCTCTCGCGAAAATTTTGTTCATTGGAAAGGTGTTGATCAGAGCGAGACCAAAAAATGATCAGAGTGCAGGCCAGAATGAGAAATACATAGAATTTGAGTTCAGCAGGTCGGGTGTAGGCGCTGGGTTGGCCAGAAAGGGCGCGGTAGTGCAGGCTGAAACTGATCCCGCACAAGAACATAAAGAAAATCACGATGTAGTGGATGGCCGGTTCTCTGAAATAGCCCAGCGATTGGTTGTAGGTCGAGAATCCGCCAGTGGCAACGGTTCCAAAAGTGTGACAGGCGGAATCAAACCAATCCATACCGGCCAGCATCAGCAGGGCAAAGCAGGCCACAGTGATCAGAATATAGACACCCCACAGCAATTTGGCCGTTTGTTGGATGCGCGGGCGCAATTTGTCTTTGGTGGGTCCTGGTGATTCGGCTTTATACAGTTGCATACCGCCCAAACCCAAATAGGGCAAGATCGCAACCGAGAGAACAATAATGCCCATTCCGCCCAGCCAGTGGGTGAAAGAACGCCAAAACAGAATGCCTTTGGGGACAACTTCGATATCAGTCAGGATAGAGCTTCCCGTTGTTGTCAAACCCGAGGCGGCCTCAAAAAAAGCGTGATGAAATTCGGGAATCGCGCCTGAAATCATAAAGGGCAATGCACCGACCAGCGCACTGCCGAACCAGGAAAACCCGACGATGCCGAACCCGTCTTTGAGGCCCAGATCGTATCCGCGCCGTTTGCGCGGCAGGGTGAGAAACAGACCAGCGCCAAGCATCATGCTGATCAACGCACTGAGCCCCAGGCTGCTGGCGCTGCCATCGGCGAAATACAAACCAACGGCCATGGGGATTAACATGGACGCGCCGACAAAAAAAATGACGGCGCCCAGAATGGAGAGAACGACGCGGAACTTCATTGAAACAGCGATTCCAGTTGGCGTTGCGTCTCGGGCCGACCGATGACAACCACTTTATCGCCGACTTGGAGTTGGGAGAAGCCAGTTGGCATAAACACTTCGCGTCCACGGGTAATCATGCCGAACAGGATCTTGGGTTTAATTTTGAGATCTTTTATGGGTTTGTCGATCAATTTACAGCGTTCGGTGACAATAAATTCAATGATTTCAGCGCGGTTATTTTTTAAGGTGGCCAAAGATAGGATATTACCCCGGCGCACATATTTGAGGATGGTGTCGACGGCGGCCAGGCGCGAACTGACTGCGGTTGTGACGCCGACCTTGTTGACGAGTGGGACATAATCGAGTTTTTCGAGCAGGGCGACGACTACTGGCACACGGTGATTGCGTGCAATTAAACCCGTTAACAGGTTGTCTTCATCATCCGGCGTGAGCGCGAGGAAGGCGTCGACTTCGTTTAAACCTTCCTGCTCGAGCAATTCCACATCGGTCGCATCGCCCTGAATGACCAAGGTATCGTCTAGCTCGCCGGCTAATTGTTCGGCGAGTTCTTCTTTGGTTTCGATCAACGTTCCGCGGATCTTGGCTTTTTCCAGCATCTTACACAAGTAGATGGCAACCTTGCTACCCCCCAATACCATAGCGCGATGCACGGGTTTTCGGGTCAATCCACAAAAGTCGTAGGCCTGATCGAGGGCCTCTTTTTTACAGATCATGTAGGCTTGGTCACCAGCCTGCATGGTAGTTTGCCCAGTTGGGATGATGGTTTCGCCAGCGCGGGTGATGGAGACGACCAAAAAGTCGATGGTATCCATTTTGAGCCGGATTTCTTGAAGGCTACGTCCGATACAACTGGCCCGTTCCTGAACGGTCAAACCGACAAGGAGCACCTGCCCGCCGCCAAATTCGGCGACATCGCTGGCGCCCGGTACTTCGAGCAGGCTCTTAATCTGAAGCGCGCATTGCAGATCGGGATTGATGAGCAGGTCCAGCCCCAGCGATTTCTCGTTTAACCAGTTGTCGAGCAGGTAGTAGTCGGTATTGCTCACCCGTGCGATTTTAAAGGGCACATTAAATTGGGCCGCTGCCAGGCCAGTAATCATATTGGTTTCATCGCTGTTGGTCACGGCCATCAGCAGATCGCAGCGTTCAATACCGGCCTTTTCCAGCAGAGCAGGACTGGCGCCATTGCCTTCCAGGACCAGGATATCCAGTTGGTCTTGCAGTGTTTTGACCAGGGCTCGATCTTTTTCGATCATGGTGACATCGTGGTTTTCCCGGGAAAGATGTCCCGCCAAGTGGCTGCCAACTGATCCTGCACCAACGATAATGACGCGCATAGGGTTCCTTTAAGGCCGATAGGTGAGTTCGAAGCCAACTCTAAACTGGTCGGCTTCAAGTTCGGGTATGGGTGAGTCGCGCTGGTTAATTTCAAAGGCGATTACGGCGCGGAGGGCTTTTGCATTGTTCCATTCCACTGTCATCCGACTGGAAAAATAATCATCCGTGCGGACCAGATTGGGATCTACTTCAAATTTTTCATCATAACGATTGGTTCCGAAATAGGCATCCAGGGTCCAGCGCCAATTGCGATTCATTTGAATATTGGTTCCCGCCAGGATGCGACTGGAAATGTAGTGGCCCAAATTGCTAACCGAATATACCGGTTGCCGGACATAACCGGTTTCAAGACTGACCCGCCGCGTGACTTTGTGGCTCAGATAACCTTCCAGGGAAAGGCTGTTATCGGTGACCTCATCTTCGGCCAAGATGTAACTGAGCCGGATCACGCCGGCTTTGAAGTTGAAATGGGTGCGTTCACTAAAGTCGTTGCGAAAACCTAACGCACCTTGAGAAGTTTCGGCCTGACGGGGTGCCTCGTCGGAGGTGAAGTCGACATCGTGGTGACTCAACTCGAGAAAGGGCCACAGGTTCTTAAAATTGCGCAAAACCCATAAGGTCCGAATGCCATCGTCCTTTTGATCCAGCAATTGCGAGAGGGTACCTTTTTGGAACTCTAGCTCCCAATGAGTAGCTTCTACTTCCACCAAATTGTTAACCCCGATCAGGTGTTGGAAAAGCACCCCACCATTTCGGGATGTTTGCAAGGGTCTCTCGTTTATTTCACTGCTGGGGTTGCGTAATTTGCGGTCATACCCCGCCTCAAATCGAATGTACCCGCGTTTAAACAGACCGTAAAACCCCAAATTGAGATCGCCTCGGTGCCCACCAAACTCGCTGTGCTGATTAAACCAATCGTATTGATAGCTGCCATCCGATTTAAAAAAGAAGCGGCTGGAAAAGCGTGCCAGTGCGGTGAGCCGAATTTGAGCGGTGGCGTGTTCGTCTTCCAGAGGTTCTTCTGCCTGAAAGGTGATATTGTCCTCGTAGCCGGCATCGCGAATGGAAAGGGTGGGATCCAGGCCAAAGCGACCCGAGCGCCAAAAACTTAAGGCCAATTCGCTATCTACATCTGGCCGATCATTTATATTGCCACTGCGAAACCGTTCCCGATCATTGCCTTGAGCAAAAACGAGGCCTGTAATGATCCACATAAGGGCCAAAATCCGCATATCATCTCCCCCATCGCTTCAAGCAAAAAATGCTATGCTCACCTTTTGCATGCGTTTGGCTCAAGATTGTAAGCCATTTTGGTATGATGGCCCAGAAATGAACTAATGGGGAGAACCGGCATCCATGGTGCGATTGATTGGGTTGTTTGTTGTAGTTGGTTGGCTCCACGCGCAAAACCCTTTTTATTTGCGAACCTTTGAGGATGGTCAACGGGCCCTGGCTGAAAAGAACTGGCCGCTTGCGATTACCTTTCTGGAAATCTCTTCGTTTGGATTTTTAGATGAAGACGAAATGTTTGTAAAAGCCTTGGTTCAACTCAGTTTCGCCTACGACAAAGTCCAAAATAAAGAAAAACGCGATGAGGTACTCTTTCGCATTCGCTCCTATTTTGGGCAAAATTTTGAGAAACCCGAAGGCATTTCAGACGACCAATGGCGCACGTTCCAATTATTGTCCACGGGCAAACCCGAACTGGTGAAATTGGTTGAAAGTAATGACTTTAATGCCCTTGATAGCTATTTGGCGGTCAACCCTGAAACGCCAGAATTGTGGTCGCGTTACCTGTCTCTCGCCAAAACCAAAGATCAATGGGAACGCGCGCGGAAAAAGGCGCTAACCGCTAATCAAGCAGAATTTCCAAAAGGCGCCCTGCTGGAAGCCGCCACGCGTGGCTTAAAAGAGGACGCGACCGCTTTGGCTGAGCGTTTATTGCGTTTGGACGGGAAGTCGTCCCTGGCCAACGAATATCTGGGCAATCGGGCGGTCGAAAAAAAAGATTGGGCACGTGCCGAACGCTTTTACCAATCTGTAACCCAATGGAGCCTGGCAGAAAGTCAAGCCATGCGCAGCTTATTGGCCCAACACAACGCAAATCCTTCGCCTGCACCCAACAACCCGCCTAAATCGACCGCGTCGACCAACCGTCAGGATCGCGCTTCCGCCGTTCGCGCCCAGTTGGACCGCAATGACCTGAAGGCTGCAGCTGATGGGCTGCGCAGCTTAGGCGAAGAAAACGCATCAGATGCCATCTACATGGAGCTGTATGCCGAATACTGTTATCGCAAAGGTGACGATCAGCTGCTGGTCGATAGTTTGGGTGCCCTGCAAACACGGACGCCGCGCATACGCTATTTCCTGGCCTTGAGCCACGCCCGATTGGGCCATCATCAACTCGCATACGATCTGCTCAACGAGTTGTCTGGCAGCGATTTCCCAGAACTTGAGGCCAAAAAAGCGGAGCTGGCTGCTCAACTGCAAAAAAAAAACAGTAATTTAAGCGAAGAGCGACGTGTCCTTGAGCGTCAATTATCTGGTCAGAAAGAACAATCCTCCTGGCAGAGGCTCATTTACGTGTTGATGGAGCTCAACGAATGGACCCAAGCCCAATCAGAACTAAGCGAATACCAAACCGTTTTTGGCGGGATGGTCGGCAACTATTTTCGGGCCCGTTTGGATCTGTTTCACGGCGATTTTGAAGCAGCAGGCCATCAATTTTCCGAATTGGCCAATGCTGGTTTTCAGCAGATGGACACCTTTTATTTTGGCGGGGTCGCCTTTTTTAATGCCAAACAGTGGGCACTTGCCGATTACATGTTTCAACGCGCGCTCAAAGGTCCTTCTGAACATGAAAAACAGATTCAGGTCTATTTAACTGAATTGCGGCAACATAATAAGAAGCCCAATTGATTGGCTGTGTGATCCAACTCACCTTTCCGATCGATTGGCCGGGTTAGCCTTTTCAAGGTTGAGGTGGGTTTCATGCTGAGCTTGGCGTTCTGGATTTTGCTGCAGGGAATTGATGCGGGTCCTGTTGCCGTGTCATGTGATGGTTCGCCTGTAACGTTAACGGCCATTCCGTATGGTTTGGGCATGCCTGTTCCCGAGTACTTCATTTTGTGGGATGGAGCGGGTGAAGCATACGAACATTATGTGGCAGCGCCAACCGCTACCACCCAGTACCATGTGACGCTTTCGGTTGGGATCAATACTTATGAGGATTGGGTGACGGTTTTGGTTCATCCGGGTGATCCTGACCTCAACCACGACGGCATGCAAAACGATGCAGACTGGAACACATTTTTTGCAGGCTGGGCGGGACCCGTAGATGGGCCCGGCGATTTGGATCCGGACTTGGATGGTCGGGTCAGCATTCTG
Source organism: Acidobacteriota bacterium (assembly GCA_020637335.1). Taxonomy (GTDB): domain Bacteria; phylum Acidobacteriota; class Holophagae; order Acanthopleuribacterales; family Acanthopleuribacteraceae; genus JACJWC01. The sequence goes on from JACJWC010000001.1 coordinate 196,018, forward strand.
GACTGGTTTTACATTTGCAATTTTCAACGCAACCCTATTAATACCCCGCCGACCCTGAGTGTGACTTCGCCGATCCTCGTTACCAACAGCACCGTCATTGTGCCGACCATGTATGCGGATGGCGAGTCAGCAGTAACTTTGCGTATCCTGGACGCACCCATGAATGGCAGCGCCTTTTTCACCTCGGGTAACCTGCGCTACCAGCCGTTTATGTCCTTCATGTGCAACGACGATTTTGTGGTTGATGCCTGGGACGGTGTTTATAACAGCCCACCGCGCAGCGTTTCGGTCATGCGGCTTCAAGTTGATGATTGGACAGATCTCCATGATGAAATCTTTTTCCCCATCTGCCGCGATTGTCATCTTTTGGGTAACACGGAAGGTATGTTCTCTATGGACACGTATGCTTCAGCAATGGCGGGTGGCCAAAGCATGTTACCGGGTTTCACACCGTACCAACCGCAGAACAGTCAAATTTATGTGCGAACGGCGGCCGGCGATATGCCAAAAGGCGGCCCGCCCCTTACCTCTGAACAGTTAAGTCGCATTTTGGACTGGATCAATGCCGGGGCTCTGGAACACAATATCTGTCCATGAACCTATCACACGCTCTGGTTTGCCAAGGCCTCATTAAACGATACGGATCGTTAACTGCTGTTGATCATCTGGACTTGGAAATCCCGGTAGGCCGCTGTTATGGCTTGTTGGGTCCGAACGGTGCGGGCAAGACCACAACCATCGAAATGTTGGAAGGGATTACGGTACCCGATGGCGGTGAAATTCAAGTCCTCGGCCATTCCTGGCGTGATAAGCCCGATGCGATTCGGCAAAAATTGGGCATCCAACTCCAGGAGACCCAGTTTCAGGGTAAGTTACGTGTCCAGGAAGTCTTGGCCATGTATGGCAGTTTCTACCATTGCCACAAGTCTGTCGAAGATCTCCTGCGCATCATTTCTTTGGTCGAGAAACGAAACAGTTTCGTCGAGAATCTGAGTGGTGGCCAGAAACAGCGGTTGGCTTTGGGTTGTGCCTTGGCCGGCGATCCTGACATTTTATTTTTGGATGAACCGACTACTGGCCTGGATCCGCAGGCGCGACGCCAGATCTGGGAACTCGTTCTGGCCCACAAAGCGGAAGGCAAAACCGTTGTGATTACAACCCATTACATGGATGAAGCCCAGCAGCTGTGCGATGAAATTGGGATCATGGACCAAGGTAAATTAATTGCCCAAGGTTCGCCAGCCCAGCTGATTGCCTCGTTGGGCGGTGATCACATTATTGAATGGCAAGTGGAAGAGCCGATAGATCTGCGCGAATCGGAAATGTTAGCCATCAAGTCCGCCGTTACTTTCCGCCAAAAAAGTGCAACGGAGTATGTGTTAACCGTGCAGCAGCTCCATCATGCGCTTCCCGAACTCATGCTAGACTTGGAGCGCCGTTCCGCAGCGCTTCAAGCCCTTTCCACCCATCAGGCCAGTTTGGAAGATGTGTTTTTGAACTTGACGGGCCGGTCGTTGAGGGAGCCTTGAACCCGGTGAACCACCCGCTTTACCACCTCGTCCTTGCCCGCTTGCGTGAACTCTACCGCGAACCCGGGGTCCTGTTTTGGGTGTTTGGCTTCCCGCTCCTTCTGGCCATTTGCTTGGGCATCGCTTTTCGCGATAAACCGCCTGCCCCTTCGCCAATTGGCGTGGATATGCGCCTCGCAGGTGCAGACCAACTCGTGGCTCAGATGAATGCCGATCCGCTGATTCGGGCCACACCGGTTCAGGCCGACTGGGAACAGGCGCTGATTCGCGGCGATGTTCTGGTGCTTGTGCTTCAGGGTCCATCGGGTCCTGAACTGATTTACGATCCGGCCCGTGAAGGTGCGCTTTTGGCCAAAGTTCTGGCCGAACGCCACTTGCAAAATCCGGATGCGCAGCTGGTTTCTGTGCCTGAACGTTTCCTCTCCGAACCCGGGTCGCGTTATATCGATTTTCTATTACCAGGTCTGCTGGGCGTGAATCTGATGAGCTCCAGTTTGTGGGGCATCGGCTGGGCGATTGTCCAAGCGCGCGGGCGGAAACAGCTTAAACGTTTGGCGGCAACGCCTATGCTGCGAACTCATTACATGACCTCCCAGTTACTGGCGCGCGCCGTTTTGATGCTTGTGGAAGTTACGGTTTTGGTTCTTTTTGGTGAATGGGTGTTCTCCATCCCCATGCGCGGATCGTGGCTTGATTTGATGCTCGTCTCCTTTGTAGGGACAGGCTGCTTTGCCGGGATCGCCTGTTTATTGGCAACCCGTACAGAGCGTAATGAAGTCATTTCGGGCTTAATGAACCTGGTCATGTTACCCATGTATGTGCTCAGTGGTGTCTTTTTCTCCAAAGCCAATTTCCCAGATTTTTTGCAGCCGATCATCAATTTGTTGCCTTTAACCATGCTCAATGACGCCTTGCGCGGGATCCTCCTTGAGGGAGATTCGTTTTGGGTTTACTGGCCACAAATGGCAGGATTACTGGTCGTGGGCCTGATCAGTTTTGCCTTGGCTTTGCGCTTCTTTCGCTGGAAATAGCCTAAATTCAGACTCGTTGAACCTAAAAGTGTGTGAAATCGCACATTTTTTACCCGACAAGTAATCCATGGCGTCATTTGGTTTGTCCCTCCAACTGCGGATGTGAAACCGACAATGGAGGCTTTATGAACCGACGTTCTATGCGGACCCTCATCGTTTGCCTTTTGGGAGCAGCCCTCTTTGCCCACGAAGGCATGACCGCTGACGCCTGCTCCTCGGAGGCCACCTTACAAAACCTCAACCAACAAACCCAACTGTTGTTCAAGGGTCAAAGCGCCTCTGCCAAGGCCGCGGCCCAACCGATCAACGAAATTGATGACCAGGTTTTTGCCAAATGGAAAGAACTGGACATTCCCACCAACGGTATTTGTGATGATGCCACGTTTCTGCGCCGGGCCAGTTTGATCCTGACTGGCAGAATCCCCGACCCCAACCTGACCCGTTCGTTCCTCACCAGTACCAATCCCAATAAACGCGACGATCTCATAGATAGCTTGATGAAATCGGAAGCCTTTGAGACCCATTGGGCGTTCTGGTTCCAGGAAATGTTTCAGGTTTCGGGCCGCATCCTGCGCGGCGGTCGCGATATCTACGATGCCTACTTCAAGCAAGTGGTTCAGGAAGACAAACCCATGGACCAGATGGCCTATGAAATCCTGACAACCCTGGGACAAAGTGATCTGGTACCTCAACCCAATTTCTATGTTCGGGCCAATGATACCGTTCGTGTGGTTCAAGACTTTTACGACAATGCGGCCATCCATGCAGCCCAAAAGTTCCTCGGTTTACAGATTGAATGTATCAGCTGTCACGATGGCGCTTATCACCTCGAAAACATCAACCTTTTCCTGGCCGATAAGAAACGCGAGGACCTGTGGGCCATGGCCGCTTATTTTTCGGAACTGCAACGCCGGCCCGCTACCCGCTCCGATAATCTGATCTTGAGTTTACTCATCGCTAAACAACGTGGTGGGTCGCAGGGCTATCTGGCTGAAAGCGACACTGGCGATCGGCCGGCGCGCGAGGGCGGCTTGATTACGCCCAGGTACCTATTGGATGACAGTAAACCGGCAACCGGTGCCCCTTTCCTGGAAACGTTTGCGGAAAAAATCATCGGTGACCGTCAGTTTGCGCGCAATTTTGCCAACCGATTCTGGGCGCATTGTTTCGGCATGGGTATGGTCGAGCCCATCGATGCCATGGATCCCCTGCGTATCGATGCCAATTTGAGCCTGCCTGAAGGTTGGGATTACCAAAGCAGCGACCTGGCCCTGTTAGAGTTCATGACGGATCTGTTTATCCAGTCCAACTACCAGTTCAAACCGTTTCTGCGCAAAATCGTCAGTTCAGCTACGTTCCAGATGGACTCCCAATTTAATGCTGAGTGGGACCCTGCCTGGACTCCGTATTATGCGCGCTACATGGCCAAACGCTTAAGTGCTGAATCGGTTTACGACAGTTTGGTGGTGGGAACAGGCGTTGCCACGCAATTGGCCAATACCGGTTCAACTCGCGATGCGGCGATTACTCGCGTCTTTTATGCCCATGAACTTCTGGATACGGACCAACCGCGCGGTGGAGATCAAACAGTGACCAGCTTTCTCGATACCTTTGGCCGCGGGAACCGTTACGATATCCCGCGCTCACCAGAGGGCAGTATTGCGCAAGCCCTGCTCATGATGAATTCGGGGGTTGTGAATAGCCGGTTGCTGGCCCCGATTAGTCGCATCAGCGGATATCTACAACAACGCCAATCAGCTGAGACTATTGTGGATAACCTTTACTTGGACTTATTGGTCCGCATGCCAACGGCAGAAGAAAAAGCAACCCTGCTCGAGGCGGTCAGTTCCTTCTCAACGACACAAGATCAGGCGGCAGCTGCTGTTTGGTTGTTGGTCAATAAACTCGAATTCCTGTTCGTCTACTAGGGAGGTACAGCATGTTAAGACGATCTTTTTTACAAATCGCCGGAATCGGTGCCTCTGCAGGATTAAGCGGATTGCGTTTATCTGCCAAACCTTTAGGCGAAACAGGTGCTGCCGATGTAACCCCGCGGGGTAGTGCCGAAAACGTGATCCTGGTTTTTCTGACCGGAGCCCCCAGCCATGTCGATACCTTTGACCTAAAGGTGGGTGGCTGGACCCCTTCCGATTTTGAACCAACCCAATTTGGGAACTTCACCCTGTCGGCAAAACTCTTTCCGCAGCTGGGCGCTCAATACGACAAGTTTTCCCTGTTGCGCTGTATTGAGGGCGATGAAGCCGTTCACCAGCGCGCTCAATACGTGATTCAAACAGGCCATACCTTCAATCCGGTCTTCTCCAAAGAACAACCGCATGTGGGTAGTTTGGTCGCATATGAACTGGAAGCCCGTCGCAAAGCATCCGATATCCTGCCCGGTTTTGTAGCGATCAATGGCGTTTCTGGTGTACAGGGGCCGGGCCTTTTGCCGAGCACCTATGCGGCACTAAAATTCGAGGCCAATGGTGGCTTGAGCGGATTGGCGCATCCCAGTGGCCAGGCTGTGTTTGATCAACGGTTTGCGGCTTTACTTAAAACAGATACGGACCGATCGATGCTGGCTTCGCGCGGTGCGGCCATTTCCGACTTCCATCATTTCTATACCTTGGGTGAACAAATGATGTACGAGCCCGATGTGGAAGATGCGCTCAGCGTGACTGATGAAGAGTTACAACGCTATGGCAATTCCTCGGTTGGGCGCGGCTGCGCAATGGCGGTCAAACTCTTGGCCAAAAATCGCGGTACCCACATGGTCCAAATCGCTCATGGCAGTTGGGACCACCACTACAGTATTTACAGCACGGCTGGTAACGATAACCTGTACAACCGCTGCGCCGAACTCGATCCCGCATTGGCATCCATGCTGGCCGATTTAGCTCAAGCGCCCGGTGTGCGCGGCGGCAGCCTCTTGGACGAAACGCTGGTAGTGGTGACCGGTGAGTTTGGTCGGACACCCGGTGATCTGACCCGTAATGCCGGACGTGACCATTATCAGTATGTGTGGTCTTCACTGGTTGCGGGCGGTGGGATTCGAGGCAATCAGGTGTTTGGTGCAACGGATCCTTATGGTTATGGTGCGATCGATCGGTTTTGGTCAAAAGACCGCGGCATTACGCCATACGATTTGCAGGCAACCATGCTGAGTTCTCTGGGCATCGACTGGACCAAGGAAATCCAGGAGACACCTAGCGGACGTGCCTACGAATACACACCCAAGTACAATGGCGTAGCCGGATACTACACCGACATTGTGGAAATGTTCAGCTGAGCCAATTCCAACGCCACCCCCTTTAAATGGCCAGAATCTGTCTTGTTTTTGACGTGTTCTGGCCATTTCTCCCTTAGAATGATGTTAATTTGCGGATTGCAATCTCAAGGAGGGGTGTGATGAAGAAGTGGATGGTGTGTTTGCTTGTGTGTGGGTGTATTTTTGGCCAACAGCGAGAAGATTACGATGGGTCGGCCGGTGTAACGGGTCCTGTTGGCCCCAGGACCTGGGTTCAGCCGCGTGCGGTTCTTTTTGACAACGGTCCCTTGGTCAATAGCTCCGGCACTGGGGTGGGCGGTTTAGACGAATCGGTAATGCAAAACGTCAGTCTGGGTATGGGCTCTCTTGGATTTGGTTTTCAAAGCCTAGGCGGAAACAGGGTGGCAGAGGATTTTACGATTAGCGACCCCAGTTGGACGATTGACAGCATCACCTTTTTTGCTTATCAAACGGGCAGCACCACAACCTCTTCATTGACAGATCTTACTCTTCGGATATGGGATGGACCGCCCGGTGCGGTGGGGAGCGCAGTCGTTTGGGGCGATACAAGCACCAATCGACTGAGCAGTACCTCATTTACGGGAATTTTTCGCGTGGCTGAAACGACCACGGGAGTATCTACAGAGCGGCCGATTATGGCCGTGGTTGCGACGGTCGGCGCCCAATTCCCAGCGGGCACTTATTGGCTGGATTACGCAGCGGCGGGCAGCCTTCCCTCTGGCCCCTGGGCACCGCCAATCACTATTAACGGCCAAACATCCACCGGAAATGCCATGCAATCCCTCGATATGGGTGTGTCCTTTAACCCGTTGCTGGACGGTTTTACCATGACCCCACAAGGCCTCCCTTTTATCATTGAAGGCTCTGCTTTGTCCGTGCCGACCTTTGGCGCCTGGGGTCTCCTCGTATTCCTGGTCTGCATGGCGATTGGTGGGCTTTTCTATTTGCGCCGTCAACGCCTCGCCTAACTTGGCCGGGTTGACAACTGCGATCAAGGCCTGCCACAAAAGGCGGGCCTTTTTTTCGTCGGGTCAACGGGTTTTCCCTTCTTACCGATAACAGCCCATGAGAAGGAAAGGTTTATGCATACGATTGCCACCCTGAGATGGGTTCCGGTTGATAGCCAAAAGACCCTTATTTTGGATCCGGTCGGTTCGCGCCTATTACTTCAACTTTCACCCGGCTCTGACCCGATTCCGATGGACCTTCCAGAAGGCTTCCTCTTCCCCACCTGTATAAGTATTTCTGGCGAGAAGGTGGCCTTGGCCTCGGAATGGAATTCGGGTGTTTTAGTGGGGACTCTTCAGGCTTCGACCCTGCAGTGGCAGAATTTTTTGGGAGAAAAGGAAGGCTTGAATTTCCCAATACACGTGCAATGGGTGGATGACGCCTTGTGGACGCTTAGCCAGGCGAACACCCATCTGCAGATTTGGTCGCATCGCGATGGGCATTGGCACCCAAGCGAAAAAGTTTTGCCGGGAGCAAATATGCCATTTGCCTTCCACTTTTCGGCGGATTGTTTAGCCTGGATCGATTTGCATGCTATTCATTTTGAACAAAATGGGCAAACCCTTCGACATAGCTTGCCTCACCCCAGATTAACCCGAATTTTGGCCATCCGAGATGGTGTGGTCATGGTGGATCTTCTTGATAAACAACTCATGCTATTTGATAGTACCGGTCTACATTATGGCGGCGAGGTGAATCATCCTGAAACATTGATTTGGACTGCGGAAGGATTGCAATCCGGCTATGGGTTTCGTCGCCAAATTCCCATAAAACCAACCGGGCTTGCCTCTTTCGATTTGATGCGTGAGCTCACGAATTTGGCGGACCCAGCCCATTTTTTTGTTGGGCCAGCAATGGGCTGGGACTTCAGCCCTGAAAAAGCCTGGACGCTCGCCGGTTGCTTTGCGCGCGATCAATTTCTTTCGGCCTGGCAGAAGGCCATTGATCAAGCCGATCCCCCCCAAAAACTAAAATTTTTTCATGCTCTAAAGAATTTTTGCCTGAAACAAAGCCAAAATTTATGGGAAGGCTCATCTGTTGACTTATTAAAGGCAGTCGTTTTCCATGCCTTATTCGACCTAACCCAAAGGTTATTAGGCAGTTTGGGAGATCTGAAACAGTCCATCCTGGAATCTTCCCAAGAAAGCCCAGAGAATTTGCATTTATTTCGTTTGTTAGGCGCCTATTTTCAATCCCAGCGGGTGATGAATTTGGCTGTGATTAAACATTCATTCGAGGGTTATCTGTTTGGCCGAGCTGAAGACTACCCTTTCCAACACCATGCCTGGTTCGATGTTTTGCGGTACCAAATATTCAGAGGAAAGTGGGAGGAAGTACGCGACTTTATCGCCTTTGCTATTAATTTTATTAAGGAACCCAGTGCGATTGGGCACCTTTTCGAGCCTTTAGTTTTGGCCGGACAAGCGCAGCTGGTCGTGCCATTGTTAACGCCCAAAAATATTCAGCACGAAGCATATCAAGCGTTTTTCGCCATGCGAAATCAGGGTGGGTCGCCAAAGCTGCCCTTGGCCATGGCAAGCCATCCAGATTATCACTTTTGGCAGGGTTGGCTGTTCCTTCAGGCCTGCCAAGAGAAACTTGCAAGCCATCACTTTGGGTTACTGAACCGGCAAGAAAGCAATCTCAAAAGCCGCCTTTTTTGGGCGACCTCAAATATTTTGGTTGGGAAAACGGACGAGGTTGGTACTGAAGCCAAACGCTTTCCACCCCCGCTTAGGTGTTTATTCGAAACCATGGTCCGCCTCAGGGTCCACGGCCCACTTGGACTTGGGGATTTGGATCAGCATAAACCCTATTTACCCATCCATTTGTTGAAAGGTATTTTTCTGAGGCTAGCGGGCAATCTGCAAAAAGCTCGCGAGGAAATGCTTTTAGAAAGTTTTTATCCCAAATGGGTCAGAGATCTTCACCTTTTGGTTAATGCGATGGCTCAGGGAACCTATCGGACCGGCGAGGCCTTAGAGCTCCCTTTGATGGCCTATTTCCGTTGCGGATCACGCATGGTCAATCGAAAGGATAGCGATTTTGAAGACCGCTTAATGGAATATGCGAACCGGGAAAAAAAATGCCATGGTGTTGGACCCATCGACTCTCCAGAGGTACTCACCAATTGCATGCTTTGGTTTGTTTATACGGGTGCCAGTTGGCAACCATTTTTACCTTGAGGTGGACCCGCCTGAAATTTTTGAGCAGATTCAAAGCGCTCCTATTCAGGATGTTGTGGTTCCTGACTCATTAGGTCCGTAAAAATGGGATCAAGCCGCGCGCGACGGCAGTCGCTGGGGCTGAGCCGATGGGCCTCGACCATGAGACCCAGAAGTGGATCCTGAGCCCGCTGGAAATAAATAAAATCGCGATCCTGCACCCAGCCCTTTGCGACCAATTGCTGGCCAATGCTGCCTTCATCCAACGAAGTAGCAATGATAAGAAAATCAATGGATTCTCGGTTCAGCTGGTGACCGGGCCAAACCTCGATACCTTCGATCGCCTTGCCCCACTTTTGAGGATCATTGTCGTAAAAGCGATAAGTCCAATTGGGTCTTTGACTTTTAAAAAAATGCAATTGGGCCTTTCCGGCGCCACCACATCCAAAAATCCCCAAGCGAAAGGGGCCGGTTCTATCAGTTCGAAAATCACGCGGCACAAAGCGCGACAAAATCGATTGGTATGCAAGGAGCCGCTTTAACAGGTTTAAGTCCTTGGGTCGCGTCTTTTCACCGAGTAATAACGCGGTCATCTGGGGTTCATTCAGCCATTCGCCATCTTCGCTGAGATACAAATCATCATTACGGCCTTCATCCAGCAACGCTTGCATTTTTTTTAGGGCCTGAGCCAATTCACTGACCGAATTCTCAATTAATTCGTAGTCCAGCCCATCGACTAAACGGCCGGGCCCAAAGCCTCCGTGATAAAGGTCTATTTGGGTATAGGGGACCAGTTGGCCTTTTATGGCAACGCGTTTACCTAGGTTGATCGTGGGCAAATCTGGAAAACGCAGTGCGGTGAAGGGTTGGGTTGTATTGATGTAGAGGATAGGCCGGCGCATGGCGTGGGCCACATTACCGACACCGCTGTTACAGCCTACAAAGAAGCGAGCGCCCTGATGAAGGGCAAATTGTTGGGTCAGGCTTAGACCCATATGAGTCGTATCCAAAATAAACGGATCGGAGCACGGTTTGGCTTGGGCGTCGCCGACCCGAATTACCTGGGTTGGAGGTACCAGGGCCAATTTACAGGCGCGGATCAAAGGGTCTAAGGTGTAATTGCGTACATCATTGATCCAGGAAGTGGCGCGCATAGATCCATGTTGGTGTAACTGACGGGCCCAGGCAGACTCCCTGTTATGGATGGTAATGTATTGGAAAATATTGTGTTCAGCCAAAAATCTCTCGCGCCAAGCCAGGACGTTTTGTGGGATACGCCAGGGTTGGGCGACGCCGGCGAATAGGCCTGCATAGAGCATTGGCAAATAGCGGACCGAATCAAAATGGGGCCGAAGGAGCGGTTCAATATCCTGCCAGTTCCACTCTTCACTGTCCCAAACGACCAAGTGTTTAACACCAGCTGCTTTTAAGAGCGCAACGGAACGGGCAATTGATTCCTGCCCGGGCTCTTCGGCTGGAATGTCCAGCGTTAATAGATGTGAGACCCAGGGTGAACATTCGGCAATTTCTTTTAAGTAAGCAAATGGGCCTTGTTTAGGTACGACCACGGTTAATGGTTGGCCATAAATTTTACCCCAACCCAGATAGGCTTGGATGGTATCACCGATTAAAGCACGTAAGGTGAAGCTGCCGACGGAGGACGGGTTCAACTGGCTGTTTCTCCTTCTCCGCTATGAAAGATGTGGCCAGCCAAGGGTTTTTTTAAGTGAACAAAGGGCGCGATGTACTGATCGAAAAAGACCCGACTCTCACCGGGTGGACAGCGCGGTTCCTGGGCTTGGAACCATGGGATTTGCGTGATCTCTGCATAGATTTCGCGAATGGGTTTCTGGCCCACACGACCAAAACTGAACTGCAAAAAATTGCAGGGAAAAACATGGCCGTCGACTGAAATACTGAGAAACTCAGCTCCTGCTGGACAGTGGTCACAGATCCCGCAATAAATATCGCGATGGATTTGGTTTTGACCATTGGGTAAGCGGGCGAGGAGGCTTTGCAGATCTTTAATAAAAGCTGCGTCTTCCGCTGTAATCAGCCCTTCTCTTTTGCCGTCCCACAAGCCAACGGGTTGGGCGATTTGAATTTCAAGCCGGACTTGATGGGTTTGTGCTAGGACCAATAAAGATTCGAATCCAGGGCTGTGAAGATTTTGATGGGTCACAACTGTGGATAGCGAGGCGAGCAGGCCTGCTGCCTTCACCCGTTCCAAACCGTCAATGACCCGTTGGAATGCCCCTTCTTGTCGGCTTTGGTCGTGTTCATGGGGTAAGCCGGAGTCTAAACTAAAGCAGATTTTATCGACTTGCCATTCGGTCAATTGTTTGACGGTTGCCTCATCCATGTGCCAGCCGTTGGTAACAAGGGTGATGAAGCATTCCTCTGGCCGACAATGGTTGAGGATTAGCGCCAACCTGCGCTTGTCCAAGATTGCCTCGCCACCCTGCAGGACATAGTGAAAGACGCCCATGCGGTGCAACTCGGCCAGAAGTGTCTGCATTTGAGCGTCTGAAAGGGGTGTTGCTTTTTTAAAGGGTTCAGCATAACAGAATGAACAGGTCATGTTACATAATCCGGTTACATCCAGGGCGACTGTTCTTAAATGGCCCGGTTTGTGGTTGCGCTGTTTTTGGTGCAAGGAGGGTTTGCGGGCATACATAAAACTACCTCTTCCTGCTCTTTTCGGTGGAAAAGTATTCAACTTGATCTTTTGAGCCGGGTGACGATGAAGATTGTAATGGCTGGGAAACCGAATCCCCAGGTAAACTAGCAAATAAATGAGTGACTTATGTTTTTTTCGGAACGCGTTGGTGGGCAGACGTTCAGGTTGGGAGGGGTGCCTTGATGGCCCATTTTGCCCAATTCGCTGAACAAGGGCTTAAGGTGAAGGGGATTCAGGCAATTGCTAATTCCCTGGTGCCGCTGCTTTCACACGAGAATTGCCTTCAAACCCGCTCCAGGACAAGCTTGGTCACAGAACTCAAAAATCAGTTTTTGGAGGGTAAGTGGGATTTTTATTGTTGGGATGAGTTGACCAAAGGGGCAGAAATGAAATTCTTTTTGAGCTGCCAACTTGAACCATGCCCAATTGTAGAGCTGTATTGCGGATACGCCTTTTGGGTGCGCCAAGTGGCCGAGTTGTTTGATTGGCACCATTGGCTCGAGCACCGTACCTCATTCGGGTTCAAAATCAGGACCGCACGTGCCTGCATTGATCGCGAACGGTCCTTGCTTGACGCGCTGAGCTTTGCCCCGGACGGATTTGGTTCCAACCCCAAGGTCAAGCATTATTCCCAGTGGTTGCCCCAAATTGATGGTGCCTTTTTTGAGCAGGCCGGGGAATGGTTGTGCGCGTGGGTCGATCCGCCGCAAGCCGATTTGTACCTTTTTGAGGTGGAAAAATGAATCAATGCGAGTTCCGCGAAAAGGGCTACTACCTTTCAAAGCAACTGCTTTCGGCTGAATGGGTAAAAATCATCAAAGGTTTTTTGACCCAAGAGCTCCCGCTCTGCTTGGAGAAAGTCCAAAAAGAAGTTCCTATTGCCGATTGGTCCTGCTGGGGCTCTGCGCTGCAAAACTGGTTAATCGAAAAGGATTTAAGTCAGCTATCCGGAGAAATTCGCAACGTTTTGTGTGGCCACTTTCGTTTGGAAACGCGCTTAAATCCTATTCTTACCACCATTTGCCAGCAGAGGTTTTTAATCGATACGGTCCGTGCGCTTTTGGGTGAGGGCTTCTTATGCCTGCACATGCCTCCGGTGGCTCGATTCATATTGCCTAACAATCCATTTTCGCGAGTGCCCGCCCACCAAGACATTCAATATAATTCTTTTTTAGGTCACTTCTTAACGGCTTGGGTTCCGTTGGTCCCCATCGACGATAAGTGTGGAGGGGTGTTGGTTTATGAAGGGCGACCCGAGGGTGTGCTCAGTGCCTCGGATCCGGGTGGACCTTTCTGGCTGCCAAAAACCGACCCGCAGGATCGCGAGGTTCGCGTTCTATCAATGCAGCCCGGTGATGTTCTGTTTTTGGATCCCTACATTTTGCATGAGTCCGCCCCTAACCGAGCCGAATTTGCACGGCTCAGCCTTGACTATCGATTTTTTTTGCGCCGGGAAAAAGCCCAGAAGCACTATATGGAAGTTGATACTTTGCAGTTAGTTTCACCCGATCAGGAGGCCGCCCCATGAAAACCCAGGACGGAATGAAAAAAACCGGGCCCGATGAGGCGATTGAGCAGGCCTTGGCCCTGCACTGTGCCAACCACAATCTAACCCCATTAGATGCTGTCAAGCTATTTCCTGTCTTGGCTCGGCGTCAATGGTTAAAGCGCTTTTTGGCGCATCATCAGCTGTTCTTGCAAACTTTGGAAGTGCCTGGTGACATTGCCGAGTTAGGCGTATTTCGCGGGGCTGGTTTGTTTACCTGGGCCAATTTTCTGGAGGCCTATTGTATTGGGGATCGGACCAAAACGGTTTATGGATTTGATAATTGGCAAGGCTTTCGCGAATTCAGTCCTCAGGATGGGCCGGCCATTCCGGAAGCTCATAAGCAAGTGGGTGATTTCTCACCTGAACCATTCTGGCATGAACTGCAATCGGCCTTGGCCCTGTTTGACCAGGACCGATTTGTTCCCTGGAAAGCACGCATCAAACTGGTGCGCGGTCAGATCGAAGAAGAAGTCCCCCGTTTTTTGGAACAAAATCCAGGCGTACGCTTTTCGTTGATCCATTTTGACTGCGATTTGTATCGCCCCACACAAGTGGCTTTGCAACACTTCTGGCCACGTCTCTCCCGGGGTGGGCTCATGCTTTTTGACGAATATGCCATTGCTGACTGGCCGGGTGAAACAGCTGCGGTCGATGAATTTTTTGCTGATAAACCTGAGGTCCAGGTAAAAACCTTAAACTGGACCAATACGCCTGCTGGGTATGTGGTTAAACCCTGATGGCGCAATGTCCCTTGTGTCAAACAGAAATCGGTAAACCCTGGTTTCAGTCGCGATTAGGGTTTTGCGCTCGCTCTGATTGGTCTCCGACGCCGGTTGCCGCAGAAGTGTTTTGGTGTTGCGACTGCCAGCATGGATTCAAAGACTTGGCTTTCGTTAAAAAATGGTCTGACTATTTGGCCTATCAAGCCTTTGGGAAAGCACAGGCCAACCTGCCCGAATACGATCCGGGTTGGCCGGACCATCGTGCCCGGGCATTATTGGCCCATCTGAATGCAAACGGAATTTTGAAGCCCGGCCAGCGGGTCTTGGATTTTGGCTGTCATCGCGGTCAATTTCTCAAGCATTTACCGCCCGGCCAACATGCCGGCTTGGATTTGGCACCTGAATATCGATCTGACGTCGAAAGCTTGGGTTATGCCTATTATCTGGAATCATCGGATTTGCCTGAATCGACTTTTGATTTCGTCTTTTTGCTCCATGTTTTTGAACACCTCGATTTCCCTCAACTGCTTGCCCCGGCTTTAAAGGCGCTCAAACCACACGGCCATGTGTTGATACAGGTACCCAACCCCTTCCATCAACCAACAGACATTTATCTCAGCGATCACCGTTCGCATTTTTCTCAGACCAGTCTTGAAATTGCCGCCCGTGCGATAGGCCTTTCTCCCGCTGCCCCCATTCAAGACCTCCTTCCTGGCGAATGGACTGGCCTTTTTGTGCAAAATGGGTCACCTGCATCCGTTGCCTACGCACCGGTATCGATTGAATCGGTTCTTCAGAGGTTACGCTTTGCCGAAACCGAAATTCAGGCCATTCGCCATCGGGGGCGACCGGTGTGCCTGTTTGGGGCCGGTTACACGGGACTGATGCTCGGGGCCGTGTTGGCTGATCAGCTGGTGGGTTACATCGACGACAATACGGCACTCCATGGCCATCGCTTATTGGATCGACCGGTTTGGGCTTTGGAAAATGCGCCGCTCGATCCAGAGTGGGTTCTGAGCGTGCCACCGCCCTCCACTGCCAAAGTGCAAAAACGCTGTTTACAGGTTGGTAAGACGCCCTTCCCGTTATTCTGGCCCTGCACCTGATGGAGGATCTGAAACAGTTTTTGAGCTGGTGGGAACGCGAACAAACTTAGAAATTCAGCGCTTGTTTGAGTAGGGTTTGGGATCCACTGTTCTGGGGCAGGACGCCTTCGATTCGGGTTTTGCCACCGCCTTTGGCCCCAAGCGGGACGAGCGTTTCTCGGTGATAGGCAGCAACCAGGCTGGGGTCTGGACCTTCCAGAATGAAGCGCAGTTTGCCGTCCATTTCAGCCAGGAGCAGGATGAAGTAACCCGCCTCTGCCATGCGCTGCGCCATGGCGCGAAAAGCAACCGGATCTGGCGATTCCACTCGAATGATATGCGGTGTGTCTGATTTGGGCTGCAAGTCAGGCAGCAGTTGGGCCAGTTTCAGGTTGACCAGATCGGAACGCATGCTGCCCAGTTGTTGGCTGAGGTTTTGAATTTGCACTTTTTGGCGTTGAACGTGGTCGGGTACCTCCTGCCAACCGACGCCAAAAAAAGAAGCGAGCTGATCCAAAACCCCTTCGCGCTCGCCGATACGGTTGAGCAGGCGCGTGCCTGCCTGGAAATGGATACGGGTCAAGCCTTTGTATTTTTCCCATCCCGTAATTAATAGCGGACCAACGCCACCGGAATCTTTGCAATGCGTGCCGCCACAGGGCGTTGTATCAAAGCCTTCAATTTCAATCAGGCGAATGGCTTCTGAAACCGTTGGCATTTTGCGCAAGGGAAATTTCGCCAGTTCGGAGGGGCTGGGGTAGTGGATGCGAACGGGACGCGAATCCATGATGACTTGATTGACCCTTTCTTCAACCTTGCGCTTGTCCGCTTGAGAAAATTCTGCTTTTTCAACGTCGATGGTTGAGGAACTGGAACCGAGCCGCGAAGAAACGGTTGCGGCATTAAAAAGTTCGTCTAAAGCGGCGCTGAGGATGTGTTGGCCAGTGTGTTGGCTCATCATGTCGCGACGCTTTTCGTGTTCGACGAGACCGTTAACCTTAGTGCCAACTGCATCGGCTAAATTTGCGGCTACGGTCTGAACCAGATGGTGAACCTGACCTGTTTCGTCGATTTGCGTATCGCTGATCAGGATCGGACCTAAAGGTGTTTCCAATTGTCCGCGATCGCCTAATTGTCCGCCCGATTCAGCATAAAAGGCCGTTCGGTCCAAAATTAGGCTGGGCTGATATTGCCAGGTGGACAGGGCGACCAGTTGGGCTTCAAAGTGTTCGAGATAAGAATCGTTGAGATGGAGTCTTTCGGTTAACATGGCGCCATTCTAGATGGGAGGCTTGTGTCACACAAGCCTCCCAATAAGGTCAGGGTTGCGGAATGGAGGGATTGGTATAGAGATAGGCCGGGTTGCTGCCCACCGGATTGCCGCGCAGAAACACAGCTACTGCTTTTTGGGTCGACCGCACACGAATGGTGGCGTTGGGTGTTTCCGGGAAGAGACTGTCGAAAACGACCAGTTGTTTGGCTTTTGCGGCCAGGGCGGGATTGATATCGGCTTGGGCAATGATCAGGCCATTGGCGCCAATCAGATCGGCCGCAATCGCGCTGGGCGCTGTGCCGGTATTGACCAAAGCTAAGCCATCAAATACCAAACTCCGTTCGCCTGGATAAATCAGGAACTCGTTCTGGGCATCGGCCGTTTGATGGAAATGGGCACTAGCTCCGGTTGTTGTACTGGCCTTGTAACCGGCACTGACCGCAATGGCGGTGTCCCCGCTGATGCTGAAATGGCTTACCGTTCCGCTGGGGAACAAAGTTGCCTGGTCCATACTGAGCACCTGGCCTGCGTTTAGACCAATCGGAATCGGGGTTTGGGCAACGCCCTCGGCCGTGTAGGGGGTTAAATTAATGGCTGCCGCCGCATTTCCCGTGTTGTGAAACAGCAAAGTGGTGTTGAAGCCGGCGCCCGGTTTGGTCACGTGGGGTAGCCATCGCGTACCGGAAACACTGCGTTGAGGTTCCGTGACGTACAGGTATCCGGGCTCGGTTCCGGGCCGGGAACCGCGCAGGAAGACGGCGGATGCGGGTTGCGTGGAGGTAATTTCAATCAAAGGAGGCGGTTGCGGGAAAATACTATCGAATACGAGCAAGTATTTTTGGTGCGGGGCCAGGGTGGTGGTTAAGGTGATTTCATTCGAGGTTGTACCTAACGCTTTAGCTTTGAGGGTCGTATTGGCATTGCCCAGGTTGACCAGAGCCATGCCGTCAAAGACGACGTCCGGTTCACCGGGATAGACCCTAAAGACGGTGCCTGTCTCGGTCTGCTGTTGCACGTGGCAGGTGGCCCCTTCGCCAACGGCACGGTAAGCCGAGGTGATGGAAACCGAATCGTCTCCACTCATGGTCAGGTAGGAGACCGAATTGCCGCCGAATAGGGCGCTTTGACTTAGAGCGGAGACTTCACCGCTGCCCAGGGTTTGGGCAATATCGGGCAGCGTGCTGCCATCGCTCAAGTAGGGAGTCAAGCTTACGCTTTGTGAAGTGTTCCCATTGTTGCGCAAGAGCAGGGTCGTTTGGAACCCGCCGGTGGGTGAGGTGATGTGCGGGATGACCTTGGTCGTCGTCGGAGGCGGGTTGGATCCGCCCACATTGCGGAAAAATACGGTTTTTGTGTTGGTGATCTGACCGAGTGTTTCATTGGTGACGTAACTGATGTTCACCAGTGGGTGTTTGAGGCTGGGCTCGTAATAAACATAGCTTGTGGTATCGGTTTTGGTTACGACACTAAATCCAGAAACTGAAATGGTATCGGTGATTTTCTGGATACTTTTGATGCGCAGAACTTGGTAACTGGATCCTCCGGGCATAATGACCGTGCCATAACCATCGGCGGTGGTTTGGCTGGTGACGGTGCGGTTCGCCGTGGCGCCCTGGGAGGTATAAGTCGCTGCAGCGGTATCCTGTAAATCAAAACCAAAACTAACCGGAAAGGTGAATATTTTTTGGGTATCACTGTAATGAACGATGATGTCGGGTGCGCCAACCCCGATCAGCACAAATTCCGAATTGTCGAGTTTCCAATAGGTGTAGCCAATTTCACTGCCGCCATCGGAATCGCGTTGGGCTAGGTTGGCATCGGGGAAGCTTGTGGCATAGGGGGTATCTCCGACATTGACAAAATCGATGGTGCGCGACACACCATCGGCGGTGAGATGGGAAAAATCCCACGTTTTGCTGGCGCCGCTCGGTCCCTCCATGGCCACAGCGGCATTGCCGCGCACTAAGGAATAACTCTCGCCGGCCACCCACAGATTGCTGCGGTTCAGGACCGGCTGAGCAAAAACGTAAATTGAACTCAATAAAAGGAAACAAAGCACTTTGTTCATGAACTTATCCTCCAATCGACATAGCATAGCTAATCGGCGGAATGCGTGGCTAAGTTTAAGAAAAACAGCATGCTAAAAAAAATGAATGCTGGCTCCAGGTTGCTTTTGGTGTTTCCTGCCAAATAAATTTTGTGCATTTGGGAATAAAGCGGATTCTGGCAGCTGTTGCGTAAGTGTTCGGGTAGCTTTACCCCTCCATCACACCCCACCGGTTCATCCCCTCACCCCGACCCGGTGGGGTTTTCGTTTATCATAGGGACCCATCAAAGGGGTGATGTATGTTTTTGTGCTTATGTTGGTTTTGGCTAGTAGGGTCCGACCGGATGGCGGTTACTTTTGACGATCTGCCCGGTGTGGGGTTAAACCTTGAGAATCCGGAATACCTCTCGATTTTGGAGGGTATTGAAACCCATCTGAAAAAGGCCGGTATACCTTCGATCGGCTTTGTAAATGAAGGCAAGCTGGCGGTCGATGGTCAATATCAAGCGGAACGGCTTCAAGCGTTGCGCGGCTGGGCAGAGGCGGGCTTTTTGTTGGGCAACCACACCAAATCGCACATCAGTCTTAACCGCACACCGGCGGGGGTTTACATTACGGATATTCTGGAGGGTGAAAAAAGCATTGAAATTTTGATGGCGCACACCGGTCAAACGCAGCGCTACTTTCGCCACCCGTTTTTACATACGGGCCGCGATGAATTGGTGCGCAATGCGGTCAATTCCTTTCTGGATTTGCGCCATTACACGGTTGCGCCTGTCACTATTGATAATGGCGAGTGGATTTATGCGCGCGCCTACGATTCTGCTTTGGCCAAGGGTGATATGGACCAGGCCAAGCGCATCGTTGAGGATTATTTGGCCTATATGATTCGCAAGGTTCATTATTTTGAGCAGCAGTCGCAGATCCTGTTTGATCGCAACATGGACCACATTCTGCTTCTGCACGCCAACCGACTGAACCGGGATCATGTCGGGTCGCTGCTTCAACGCATTTCCGATCTGGGTTACAGCTTTATTAGCCTGGACGAAGCGCTTCAAGATCCAGCCTATCAAACACCCGATGGTTATTTTGGACCTGCAGGTATCACGTGGCTGCATCGCTGGGCCTTGGGCCAGGGCCACAAGGAAAAAATCTTGGCTGATGAACCTCAGGTTTCTCAATTTGTACTGGATTTGGCAGGTGTGGATGGCGAGTAATCGCCGTTATTGACTGCTCAAAACACGTTATACTGACTTCCAAATCCCGCATTGGAGATCTGTATGGTTGCTTGGTTATCCGGCTGGAACTGGTTGTGGTTAATCCCCATCGGGCTTCTTTTGGTGGCCCTTTACGATATCTTTCAAAAGAAACACACGATTCTGCACAATTTCCCGATTGTCGGGCATTTGCGCTACTGGTTGGAAACGATTGGACCCGAGCTGCGTCAGTATTGGGTCGCCAACGATAAAGAGGAACTGCCGTTTAACCGCTCCGAACGGGCTTGGGTTTACGCTTCCAGCAAGGGCCAGAACAATACTTTTGGGTTTGGTACGTCCGAACAAATCTACGGGACTGGTTATCCCATTATTAAAAATGCGGTTTTTCCCTATCCCGAAGTCAAAGCAATCGCCAAAAACGGGCATAGTGATGAAATTGCCAGCTTGAAAGTCATGGGCGAAATCCATAACCGTGCCAAACCGTTTAGGCCGACCTCTGTCATCAATATTTCCGCGATGTCCTTTGGTTCATTGGGTGCCAATGCAGTTCAGGCCTTGAATCTCGGCGCTAAGTTGGGTCATTGCTATCACAACACAGGGGAGGGCGGGATTAGCAAATACCACTTGCAGGGCGGGGATTTGGTTTACCAGTTGGGTACCGGTTACTTTGGGTCACGCGATGATCAGGGAAAATTCCATTTGGATATGTTGGTCTCCTTGGTGGGCAGATGTGAACAAGTCAAAGCCATAGAGGTCAAGCTATCCCAAGGCGCCAAGCCGGGAAAAGGTGGGATTTTACCCGGCCGAAAAGTGACGGCTGAAATTGCTCACGCCCGCAAAGTACCGGCTTATAAAGACTGTATTTCTCCGAATGCCCATGCCGAATTTGATACAGTCGATGAATTAATCGATTTCGTCGAGAGAATTGCTTCGGCGACAGGGCTTCCGGTTGGCATCAAAAGTGCCGTTGGAAAAATGGATTTCTGGTACGAGTTGGCGCGGCGTATGCGCGAACGCCAAGCTGGGCCGGATTACATCGCGATTGATGGCGGTGAGGGCGGGACGGGTGCCGCACCTTTGACTTTTGCCGACCATGTGTCCTTACCCTTCAAAATTGGCTTTGCGCGTGTTTACAAAGCCTTTCAGGATGAAAAAATGGCTTCTCGCGTGATGTGGATTGGGGCGGGCAAATTGGGATTTCCCGATCGGGCGGTCATCGCTTTTGCAATGGGTTGTGATCTGATTTATGTGGCCCGTGAAGCCATGTTGGCGATTGGCTGTATTCAGGCCCAAAAGTGTCATACGGATCATTGCCCAGCCGGTGTGGCGACCCAAAACAAATGGCTACAAGCCGGACTCAATCCCGAGGACAAGGCACAACGCATGGCGCGTTATTTGAAAAGTTTTCGCAAAGAGTTATTGTCGCTTGCCCATGCAGCTGGTTATGAACACCCACAACAGTTCACGGGCCGGGACATCGAATTTTGTACCGGAGTCAACCAGTTCAGCGAACTGCGGGAGGTCATGGGTTACGAACGGGACACCATTTTCCTCTAGGCAAATTGTTCCGAGAGCCGACGCGCAACGAATTGGGAGAGGGTCCGCACGGCCAGGGTCGGTTCGCGCTGGGCGGGGACGACCACATGGATCGGTTCGGGTTGTGGGCCCCATTCTTTTAAGACATGGACCAGTTCGCCGCGCTGAATCGGTTCGCGGCACAAAAACTCGGGCATGATCGCCAATCCGTGACCGTGCAAGGTCAGGTGGCGGATGGCAAAAAAGTTATTGCCCTGAATGGCCGGGTCTGGGTTGAGCTCGATCCGACCGTTTGAGGAGAAAAGGGCAATCGGTTGGGTCCCGCCGCTTCCTGTAAATTTGATGAACGGAACCTTTTCGATTTGGCCCGGGTCTTCCATGTTGGGGCAGCGATGCAGAAACTTAGGGCTGGCCACCAGCCAAAACCGCATGGTACCGACCCGACGGGCTTTGACGCTCTCGTCTGGCATGCGACCGATACGAATGGTCAGGTCAATGCCCTCTTCCACCAAATTCACCATGCGATTTGAAAAATGCAGGTCAAATTTGACATTGCGGTGTTGGTCTGCAAATTCATCGACTAACTCCGTCACGACCAGCGTGCCAAAATCTTCGGGCGCGCCAATGCGAATCCGGCCCGAAATTTCTGTGGAAAACCGACCTACCTCGCGTGCGGCCGAATCTAAGGCAATCAGGTGGTCGTGAATTCCTTCGTAAAATAGACGTCCGGCTTCGGTTAATTGGAATCGCCGCGTTGTTCGGTAGATCAATTGCACACCCAATTGTTCTTCCAGAGCTGCCAGGTTTCGACTAACCCGGGATTTGGGCTGACGCAGGATTTTGGCTGCGCGTACAAAACTACCCGCTTCCACCAAGGCTGAAAAAACGCGGGCCCGGTTGAGGTCCAATTCTGGATCTGCAAAGCGTTCTGGCATACATTGTCCTATATTCTGCAACAATTTTTCCTGATATTGTACTCTGGCAGAACAAGTGAGACAAAGCCATAATGTCATTCAACAGGGTATCTCTCCCTGAATCCCCTCAAGGAGTGTTGAAATGAAAAGGATTCACGGTATTTTATTAGGTTTGTTGATCAGTACAGTTATTTTGGCGGCAGAGCCGCCCAAAGCCGGCACCTACTCGGTTGACCCCGCCCATAGCAAAGTTGGCTTTGAAGTGAGCCACCTGGTGATTGCCACGGTGGAAGGCCATTTCTCTGATTACGTTGGTCAAATCACGATTGGCGATAGCTTTGAAAAATCCCAATTTGAAGCAACGGTTCAAACGGGGTCTGTTTATACCGACCAAGCCGATCGCGATAAACACCTGCGCAGTGGTGATTTTTTTGATGCAGAAAAATTTCCAACCATGACGTTTAAATCGACGGGTATCAAAGGTTCGCCGGAAAATTTTGAAATTATGGGCGATCTCACCATTAAAGGCACAACGAAACCGGTTGTTTTTAAGGCCAAATACACGGGGACAGTTGTTGATCCGTGGGGCAATACCAAAGCTGCTTTCCGCGCTTCTACGGACGTGAATCGCCACGATTTTGGTTTGAGTTGGAGCAAAATGATCGAGGCCGGTCCCGTGGTTGGTGATACGGTTACCATCGAATTGCGAATCGAAGCCAAGTTAGAAAAATAATGCGGCTTTTACCGCCGGCCAAAAGGGCCCGCACAAGCGGGCCCTTTTTTATTGGGAACCCCCAAAACGGGCCATTGCTATTTCGTAATCTAGGATAGGTGCTTCAATCCATCCTTGCGCGGATAAAGGCCCAGTCGGGTCGACAAAAATCATGCTGTAGGCATTGCCAGGATTGGCGTAGGGTTTGGAAAACGGGAGCTCGGTCAAGGCGATATCCAAAGTGAAGGCTCGTTCGCTCTGGGCTACTAGCCAGTGGCCATTATGACGATCATCCGACATGGTCAATACATCACCGGGTCCCAAAATGCGATCCATGTGCGGTTTTAATAAGACGTGGCCGTGGGTTTCTTCGGAAAATTGGCGATCAAAAGTGCGTACATGGAACCGGCCGGCAAGGATGAGATGCGCGCTGACCATTTGGTTATGAACGTGGGGCACGACCGCAGTACCTTTGGCATTGGCAAAAATTTTGGGCGCCAAGCGAACGGTTTGCGCCCCAAAGGCTTCAGTTTGGACGCGAAAAATTTTGGAACCCTGCTTGGGCAGTTGTTGTTGTGCGTACAAGTGTTCAAAATCCAGCAAGCGCAATAATTCTGCCAGATCAATATCCTGGCACAGGGTTTGGACAGCATCCTGCCACATCATGGGATCCGTTTCAGCCTGACGCAGAGCGGTCGCCAAGGCCTGATGGCCCTGCCACCACGCATTAACTGTTTTGGACTTTTGGCTCTCTGCTGACCAGCCCAATCGGCTAATGGCATAAATCCATCCCCATTGAATCAGGGATTGCAGAAAAACTTGGCGTTGCATGGGGTCCTCGTCACGGAATAGCGTTTGACCGTTTCTTATTAGTTTTATAGCTTACAAGGAAGTTTTTTATCCTGGTCACCAAATCATTACAGAAATCCATTTTTCCCCGAAGAATCCATATTGGGTTCAAATACATTAAAGAATTGAGTTGAGTGTCACATATTTGGTCAAGGAGACCACGCTGGTGAGCAGTTTTCCTTGTTTGGGTTAGGTTCGGATCCCGAAAAGTACCACCATCCTAACCATTTATTAGATACCCGTGCCACTGCGAGTCGCCTATCTCCGATACCGTTACCGTTGGCAATGGTGGGACCGCGGCCTTTAACGGATCGTCCGGTGGTGTTGCTGGCCAAAAAGTAACGGGCACCTACGCCACAGCCTAACTCACCTTCCCCATGGAAGCTGTGGCCAACGAAGCTGATCGGTTCGCAATCCTACTCGCCTTCCTGGCCGGTTGTCCTTAACCTTAACCCTTCAAACTGAAACGGGGATGCCGAGGCACCCCTTTTTTATTGGATCCTATAAACCACAATAAAAAAATCGTCGTCATGCTTTTGCAGACTGTAGGCCCGATTGGCAAAGACGGTCATGCTCGGCTGGTAACCGCGATAATTTAAGCGAACCAAACCCCAACTTGGGATTTCGATCTCACCTTGCGAGCCGCTTTCCGACACTAAAATAGCATTGGCCTTTCCACTCATTAAGTCCAATTCACGGACGACCATTAACAGGTCAGGACGCAGTGCAAAAATCCCCAAAATGGTGTCTTTAGTAGTAGGGATTTCGGCTTGCTGAATGGCTTCCGCAACGACTGCTGGCGTTATGATCTCCATTAGTTCTCGGTCTGCCCGGATTTCTTCCAACAGGGCATCCACCAATATTTCCTGGTCCGTCTCTGATCGCATTTGGGGTGAATGTGAAAAAGAAATTTGTTTGCTTTTTTTTACCCCCAGGTCCCATTTTTGAATGCTGGGTTCGCGACACAACGCGCTGTACAAGTTGCCCTTTTGGTCATAACAAAAATGGGTGCGGGTTTTAAAAAACCGTTCCAAATTGCCGGCTAAATGATTGACCCAAAAGCGACGGTCGCGCTGACTTTCCACGGCAACTTGCGTTTCCTGAATGAGGTTCTGTACTTCAAAATCGAAATTAAAAATGGCAGTCCCAGCTTTTTTCCCAGGAGCTTCCAATAGGATATAGCTGGCAGTAAATTGATTGGAAACCGGGCTGATCGCAGCTTGAATCAGGATCAGGGATGATCCGAGCTTGGTTTTTTGGTCCAGAAAATGATAACCCCCATCAAAGGCATGGATCTGAGCAACAACCCGCTCGACCTCCAAAGCAACTGCGTCCTGGCCTCGCGGTACCATGTCGAGCAACCCTGAAAATTCACCCGGTCCGGATCCTTTCTGAGCAACAGTGCGCAGAAGCTTACCCTCCGAGTCCAATAACCATACCCCGTTGGACAAAGGATCCACGATTAGAATGTTGCCATTGGCATCACCATGAACCATTGCATCGGGCCCCAAAAAGGCGTAATCCGCTTGGGCTGGGATTTCAATTCGTTTTTCTTGGACCAGGAAGGGTTCATTAAGGGCCAGCAAGCAAAGGGTCAGAAACAACACAATCCACCTCCAGCTAGCTCCAAACGGAAGAGCGTGAAAAGGGTTTCCCTTTTCTACTCCTTTTGTTGAATTTCCTCAGCGTTTTTCTAAGGGCAGCCCGTACCAGACGGTTTCCCAGATTTCCATGGAGTAATGCTGCACATGCCAACGGTAATTGGGCAGCAATTCGCTGAGCTGGATGGGGATTTGGTAAAGATGGGTTGGATGATGGTAAATGCAAATGGCCAGTTGCGGACGAAAACGCATCAAGCTTTGTTTGGCGCCCTCAATCGCTTCCGGTTCCGAGCCCTCGATATCCAACTTAAAGAAATCCAAACGATCAAGGCCTTGTTCCTGAACCCAGTCATCCAAACGAACAGCCTGAATTTGACGGGTGGTTGGTTCATTGGGCGACCGAACCACCTTGCTCGCACCACCGGATTCGGCGGCTTCAAGGGCATCCTGGGAAAAATTTAAGCTGGTATTTTCGTTCCACAATCCTTTGGCGTGGACATGGACCCGATGGGGATCCAGTTGGGGTCGATAAGGACCTTGCTCATACAACTCGATAAAGGGTTCGAATCCATGTAAGTGCGCCGTCTCAGGCATGCGCTTCATAAACTGTTGGCTGGTGAAACCATCAAAAACGCCGCCTTCAACCGCGACCTGAATTGAATCAAAATTGATAAAGTCCAGGTACTGACGCTTGGGGTGCAAATCCCTGGCCTGCACATGCATTTTTAAGGCGTCCGGTTTTCCGCGCCGCGCTTCGATAATGGCCTCGTATACAGCGCGATCTTCATCACTAGACAACAATTGACGAGCCCGATCCAAATGTTCCTCTGTCGCGGGATGTAACAAGCTGTAGTGGTGCATCAAAGCAGGATGACCCAACCAGATAGGCGACAATTCCATGCGTTTTAATTGCTGGTGAATCTCCTCAATGAAACCAGAGGAAATCAAGATCGCATCGTATTGGCTGCGATTGGTTTGTAGGGTTTCTGGGTTCCAGATCGGTCGGCCGAATTTTTGGCCGGATTGATGGTTGTCGGCAAAGGCAACTATCTCCACATCAGGGCGTTCCTGGAAAATGGCGCGCGCGACCACTTCCCCAAAGGTGCCTGCGCCAAACAAGATGAGGCGTGTATTGGACGGAATTTGGGTGACTTCTGAAATCATGGGTGCTGCTCCAAAAATGGCGTTAAAAACTGGGCAAGTTGATGAATATGCGTTTTGGATTCGAAATGGTGGCGATGCGATTGGCAAAACGCCAATCGTTCTTGCCAGGCCGGCGAATGAAGGGTGCTGGGTAAACTATCCAACTCTGACGCTTCTAGATAGAGGAAGAAGGGGCTGGGAAAATGCTGGCCAATTTCGGTCATGGTCCGGTTTAGGATACAAGGTAAACCGGCAGCACCCAAAAGCATCTGACTGGAGGTCACCGTTGAAAGGCGGAAGGCCAACATCAGGTCGCGCAAAACAGGATCCTTGATATTGGCCAATAGGTCGATCCACTTGTAGGTATTATCTAAAATCCAACCGGCGTGAAACCGACTGACCTCATAAATCAAAGCCTTTTGATCCTGGATTGAGGGGTGATTGTGGAAAAACGACATTTCCTCGGCGCTTAAAGAAGCGATAAAGGCCTCAGTTTTATGGTTTTGCACGTAGTTATGCACGTGGAGACCCATGGCCAAAACACGCCGTAGTAGGGCAGCAATATCGCGCAAGTCGTCATCCATGCCACCAACCAGTGCGATATGAAAGCCGTCCTTTTCTCTTTCAGCCAACTGCTCAACCGATTCGTTGTAGCGCAAATACGAGAGGGTTGGTTGCCGCAAGCCCAAACTGTTGCGCAACAAGGTTTGGCCACCCGGTAAATTGGAATTAAGGATTAACCCATCGGCCTGATGGACCATGCGCTGATAGATCGTCAAATAGTCGGCTTGGTAGTCCAAATTTTTTGTAATCGGTGAAACCATGTCGTATAGGTAAAGGACCACCGGGACCTGAGCCAACGCCATCAGGGCGGTGGGATAGGCCATCGAGGCAATTGCTTTCCGCGTGTCAAAGCCGGGGATCAGGTAGGAAACGTGATTGATTAACACCACCCCGCGCTCCAGGTTTTGTAAGAGCCAAACCCGTTGAGGCAGGTTCAAAATCGCTTTGTGCTCAAAGGGTAGGTCCATAAAGCGCGTATCCGGGGCTGCGTATAAGATGTGTTCGCGGCGGCTGGTCAGGAACACATTAAATCCCTGCGTCTCTAGGGCAGCATAGGTCGGGCAGTAATTGTTGAAATATTGGGCATCTAGAACCACGACAGGTCGATTGGCCGCATGGATAACGTCTCGAAAGCCTTGGACTTGGGCTAGCTCTTCTGCGTTCATCTCCATTTCCAGGACATCCGAGACTTCAAAAAAATCCTCAGCCAGCAGGACCCGTTGATCCTTCAGTTGGGCCAAAAAATGGGTTTGTAAGTCCGGGTCTCGGGTCACCATAAACCATAAATCGGGATTTTGATTTTTGACCTCGGCCAAACGCTGGATTGGAATCCCTTCAATTTGTCCTGTTTTATAGGTGTCGCAAATATAAACGTTTTCAAATTGACTTTGAAAATAGGGCACCAAATCGGGTACGAAGGAACTACAAGGGATGATGGCAATATTCCGGATCGTGCGATTGAATCGTGCTGCAAACCGATCGCGCATGGGACAGTACGGCACAAAGCTTTTTGGGTTTAACCAAAGGTACTGGCCTTCCACCTCGAGCATAATGGCTTCAGCATCCAGTGCCAATCCGCTGGCCGCATTCTTCAGGGCTTCAAAAAAAGGCGCGAGGATTTTCGCCATTTAGATCGCCTCAGAAACAAAAGTTTTTGAACAGGATCTGAAGGCATCTGCCCTTATCAACGCCAGGTGCTTGAACTTTTCCAAATGCAAGAATCCTTTCATGCTGTCTAAGCTTGTATGTATTTTCGGAGAAATGGGATCAAGCCTTTAATTTGGCTTTCCAGGCAACTCATTTCACGAAAGGCCATAAGCCCAGGAATTCGACTTTCGCGCGTCTGTCTGGAAAAGAGTTGCTGAAGGTCAGTTTCCTGGAGTTCACCCACCGACCAGCCCATTTGGTATTCCCTCACCCATTCCGCCATGCCGCTCAGGTAAGAACCCAAAACGACCGGAATGCCTGCGGCAGCATAGGTCAGAATTTTTTTGCTGACGGTAACCGGGTGGCTGACGGTCTGCAAACTGTTGGCGGGTGGCGAACCCCATTGCAAACCTGCAAATGCGCGGTTTATGTTCTGCAGTAAGGTTTGGACCGGGAGAGTGGGCAGGAGATGAAAGTTTGCATTGGCTTGGAGACGCAGGTAGTTAGGGTAATGCAAATCAAACAAGTTTTGTGGGCTGGTCAGGTAGGCATCCAACTTAAAGCCTTGATGAATTAAGCTCTGAAAAATCGGCAGCAACTGATTATCGCCATACAATCTAGGATCGGTCTGTTCTGACGCGATGTGTCCGGCATAAACTAAACGCGCAGCTTCTTCACATCCTTGGGGTTGCAAAAATGTGGTTCGGCTGTGGCCGGGTAAGAAATGGTGGCTTGGCGCAGGTAACTGGTTCCCGCATCCGTCTTTTACGATAAAGCCTGACGTTATAGCGTTTTGCTCGCAGAACAGAGCCAAGCGCACATCCTCTTCGCTCCAAAATCCTTGGTGGGCAAGGATGTAAGGGTCATCAAAGGTGAATCGCAGGACATCGTACAGAGCCAAAACAGTTGGTACGTTGGGGAAAAAGAGTTGGGCCCACAAAGGCCAAAAATGGCCGTCGCTGAAGTGATCCTGCAGAATCAGCAAATCGGGTTGCAGCTGCTCCACCCATGCATAGGCTAGAAGGTGACTGCCTAGAATGGGAAGGCCTGGATTGGTTTGGAAGCGTGTTCCCGCATGCAAGGGAATGATCTCAAATTCCGGCGCCAGAGCCGAGAAGTGTTCACTGTTTAATAAGGCGCGGGATTGGGCGGTCAGGACAACCACGCGCGGTTTGTCGCCTTTGGCTGGAGCATCAACAGGTTCCATTGGGGTTTCAAAATCTTCACGGGTATAAAGCGGGATACAGGGAATCCCGCACGAGGCCAAGTGGTCGCGCATGGTCCACTCGTGTTCAGCATGACTCAACAACAAAGGCCCATCCTTAGGCCTCCATTGGTTTAAAGGCTGTACCGGTAAAGGAAACCCGCTAACAGACGAGCCTAGGCGATCGAACACCCGATTTACCTTTAGGCCCCACTGCATCAATTGGAGGGTATGGGACCCCGCACCGTAGACGCTAATCGGTTGGCGGATTTGGCCCAATAGCATGCGCACGGTTTCTTGTGAACGCGGAATCCGACGATTGAATAACCATTGCTCGAAACGGGCGCTAAGGTCGGCCGGCAAAAAAGAACGGCCCATTTTAGGCGACTCCTGCACGGGCCACCAACTGATCAATTGAGATATCCAGACTTTGAAACGATGCGGGGAAATGGTGGAGCCATTTGGCATTGGTCATACTGGTATCCAGCGGACGCTTCACACCGGGCAGGTCGTGGAGGTGGATAGCTTGCACACAATCCTGTTGGTCCAGGCGCCGCGCAATCTGCTCAGCCAAATCAAAACGCACGATCCGCTCATTGCCACACAAGTGCCAGGTTCCGGGTTTGGGGTCCTGGATTAGGCGTTTGATTTGAATGATCAAATCGTCAATGTGCAGCGGGTTGAACACTTGGTCCACGGCGGCCCGAACGATCTGACCGCGTTTGAGCTGTTGCCAAATTTCCCCCAACAATCCAGATCCATGGGGGTTGCAGTCATATATTTTGCTTAAGCGCAGAATGATGGCGCTGTTTTGAGTCACATTCCAGATGTCGCGTTCTGCTGCCAATTTGGTGGCCCCATATACAACTTGAGGATTGGGGCTGTCCTGCTCGCTGTAGGGTCCCTTTTTGCCGTCAAATACATTGTCGGTTGAGGCAAACACGATTTGAATACCGCGGTGGTGCAATTGCATAGCCAGTTTGAGCGTTTGCCGATGATTGATCTGCCATGCCTGTTCGGGGTTTTGTTCACAATCGGCAATTTTGCTGTTTGCGGCCAGGATCAAGGCCAAACGGACCCCCTTTAAAAAGTGCAAATCCCAGTCTTCGCTGGCCAAATCCAAGGGTGCCAATGTCGTTGAGCCTCTGCGCGAAGTGCCAACGATCTCGGTCCATTGGCTTAACGCCTCAAATAAGGGTTTTCCAATCGCACCCGAGGCGCCGATGATGGCAATTTTGCCCGGATCACTCAAAATAGACAAATTCCCAATCCCCGCGA
This sequence comes from Acidobacteriota bacterium, assembly GCA_020637335.1. Classification (GTDB taxonomy): domain Bacteria; phylum Acidobacteriota; class Holophagae; order Acanthopleuribacterales; family Acanthopleuribacteraceae; genus JACJWC01. The sequence goes on from JACJWC010000001.1 coordinate 226,560, forward strand.
TAGCCGAAGTGGTCCGCCAACCACAGCCATTCCTCTTTGGAGAAAAAGGCTCGGCAGGTCAGCTGCCAATACAATAAGTTCACTTTTTCCTGCTCGTTGCGGAAACTCTCGGTGACCACCAATGCATGGGTTTTCTGGACGCGATTGAGTTCCTGAAATGCTTTGGCCAAGTCGTAGATGGGCAGGTTGTGCAGAGTCAAAATGCTGAAGACCAGGTCAAAATGTTGAGCGGGAAACGGTAATTGGGTGGCATTGCCCTGAACCAAATACGGTTGAACTTCGGGTTTGGCGTGTTCCAAGGCATAAGTTGAGAGGTCCAGACCGCAAACCTCCAAATCCGGCATCAGTTGTTTGAGTTCATGCAGCAGAAAAGCCTTTCCGCAGCCAATGTCCAAGACGCGGTGCCCGGGTTTGAGCTGATAAGTATCGATGAGCTGCTGCGCCACCGGTTTCCATCGGCCGTCATAGCGATAGCCGCCGTAACCGTACTGGCGCTCGCCATCCCAATAATCGTAACCCCATTGAGTGGCCTTTTCGGCGCAGGCGGCTTTATCAAAGTCGAATACGCGTTGGCGGTAATCCCGTTGGGTTCGCGTGTGCAAATTGGTCACGATTTGGCGTTCAACCATCCTCTTCCTCCCCAAAATCGGGCACGCCAGCCAAAGTTCGACCCATAATCAAGTCCTCCAATAAGAGGCAGGATTCAGGTGTATCAAAGACGAGCTGTTCCAAAGCCAAATGAAGATTGAAATTCGCGCCAATTGTGCTGTAAAGAAAGTCGCGGTCCGGTCTCTTTTCAGGTAATTGGTGTGAAGAATAAAAGATTAAGCCATCGATTTGGTTTCGTTCTTCCAAAAGACCGTTTAGGACCATCCAACAGCCGGGCATTTCGTATTCAACGGCTGCCAATAGGTAATCCAGACCACTCGCCTTTGCATATTCGCGCAAAACCAGATTCTGAACCCGTTGTGGGATAAAACTACCGCCCATTGCCCGCGAAAATACGTAACCGCGATGCCCTTTCATGTGGGTCTCCGGTAGGCGTAACCCAGTCGAGTGGCGGGCCGAATCGTGATCGGTAAAAACGTTTCTCCCAATTCTTTACTGCCGTAAGGCGAGAGAAAAGACTTAAAGCGAATATTCATGCTCCAGCGAGTTTTGGCTTCCTGGTTGATGCGATTGCCGTGGACCAGGCCGTGCCAGAACAAAAGACCCTGCCCGCGCTTAATGGTCAGGAACTGCGCAGAATCGGCAACAGCTGCATAAAAGGCTTCAGCGGACAGGTTCTGGTAATGCGAAAAATTTTGATAAACCGATTGAGAGTCAGGTAAAGGCAGAAGATACATGCTCTTTGTGGCATAACAGTCGACCAGGGGAACCCAGAGCACGAGTTCGTAGGGGCTGTTGCCTGACCAAACATCAGAGTGAATGGCCAATAAACTGCTGGGATCATTAGGGTATTGGATGGACAAGTTGGGACCGCGTTGCATGGCCAATTCGTTGCCAATCAGTGCGTGAATCGGGTGTTTTGCACAGCCATACAAGGCGCGACCGATGGTTTTGGGTTGGCGCAGGGCTTGGATCAGGGCCACGCGAAAACCGTTCAGTTGATCGATGGGCACCCATTGCGGCGTGTTTTGGTAGAGTTCTTCCGGGCTAATGGACTGGCCCAGATAGCGAGCACTTGCCTCACACAGTGTTTGGTCAATACAGTCCAAGTCCTGTTCCAGATCAAAAATCAGGTAACCCTGGTTCTGGAATGTTTGGATCCAGTCGCGTTCTGGTGGGTCAAAAAATTCAAAACTCATGAAGGTTTCACCCAAGCTTGGAGTTCTTTTGCGATACTCGCTGCATCTAAACCAAAGTAACTGAGCAGTTTGGCTTGATTGCCAAAGCGATCGGCAAATCGGTCAGGGATGCCAAATCGCTTAAGTTTATGGTCGCCGTTTTCACACAGCCATTCGGCTAGAGCGGAACCCAACCCACCAATAACACTGTGTTCTTCCAGGCTGGCCACATGGCTGTAAGGGCCTAACTGGTTGGCCAGCCACGCCGTATCCAATGGTTTAACCGTGTGGAAATGGACGATGCCCAAGTTGTAACCGGCTCGGGCCATTATGTCTTGCACCTCAAGAGCCGTTTGCAGCATGACGCCTGTGGTTGCAATCAGAAGCTTTTCACCTTGACGGACCTCAATTGCTTTTCCGATAAAAAAACCGCGTTCGGGCAAACTAACCACAGATTCGCCGCCACGTGCGATGCGAATGTAGATGGGACCAGACCAATCCAGGCTGGCGCGAACCGCGCGTTCCATTTCCTCTGCGTCGCAGGGGACCAAGACGGTCATATTGGGTAAACAGCGCATTAGGGCAATATCTTCAATGGCTTCATGCGTGGGTCCGAGCGGTGCATACACCAAACCACCACCGTTGGCAACGAGCCGAACTGGATGATTGCCGATACACAGATCCACGGCAATTTGATCCAAACAGCGTCGGGTCAGAAAGGTCGCGATGGTGTTGACGTAGGGGACAAACCCAGTCATGGCCATACCCGCAGCCATGCCGATGACATAAGCCTCCGAAATGGCTTCCACAAAAAACCGCTCTGGAATGCTTTCCTGAAAGCCCTGCAAAGTGCCTTGGCCTACGTCTGACCCGATGTAGACGACCCGTTCATCCTGTTGCGCCAAGGCAAAAACCGTATCAAGTGCTCGTTTACGCATGGCCTTCACTCCGCTTGAGAGATTGGCGCATGGCTGCGATTTCATCCGCATCCAATTTGGATTTATGATGCCAATCCAAATTACCTTCCATGAAATCAATGCCCTTGCCTTTAATGGTTTTACAGATAAAACAGCGCGGTTTGCCGGGTACCTTGACATTTAGGGCCGAAACCAGTGCTTCAGGTTCCTTGTTTAGGTCAACGGTTTGTGTGGCAAAGCCAAAGGCATTCCACTTGTGCTCAAAGGGCTCCAGATTCCCGACCTCTTGGGTTGGCCCAAAAGACATCCACCCGTTAAAATCGACCAGGACAGTAAGATTGTCCAGCTTGTGTTTGCTCGCCGCCAGGGCCGACTCCCAAACACTACCCTCGGTACATTCGCCATCGCCAAGAATGATATAAGTGTGGAAGTTCCTTTTTTGCATGCGGCCAGCCAGGGCCATGCCTATGCCGATGGCAAGTCCGTGACCCAAACTGCCGGTGGTGGCTTCCACCCCAGGTACACGCTCCTCTGGATGTCCGCCCAACATGCCCTCGAAGGCGCAAAAAGCCTGACACCACGCTTTGGGAAAAAAGCCTTTGTCCGCCAGCAGTGCGTACAGGGCCATGCAGCCGTGACCTTTGCTCAAAATTAATCGGTCGCGATCAGGGTCTAAGGGTTGGTTTGCATCGAAATGTAGATGGTAGTCGTACAAGCTGACCAGAATCTCGACCAAGGAGAGTGCTGAGGGAATATGACCGCGTTTGGCCGATTCCGCCATATCAACTATATCGTGTCGAACGGCCTGGCAACGCCGCGCAAATGAATTCATACCAACTCCTGAAACGGCTTAAATGAGGTGTTCCACCATTCCTGAAAAAGCTGCTGGGCGCCATCCTGTCGTGCTTTCAGGCGGTGGTGAGGGGATTCCGTTGGGTCTAATCGATGTTTCCTGATCATTTGGTCTGAGTTTAATACATTTAGGGCAATGAGCACCCACTCTAAGCCAACCAAGGGCAAGACCCAATGCAATCGATCTTTGAGGGTGGGATCCAAGACTGAGCGGTATTGGAGAAAGCTATTAATCACCTGCATTCGCTCTTCCCGCGACCAATCAAAAGCGAGGTGCCAATAAAAATCCGCCAATAATTTGACGGGGTCATCCCAGCCGGCATATTCAAAATCGTACAGGCATAGCTGTCCTCGTTGGTCGAGACAGGCATTATGTGGTCCAAAATCGGATGGGCTGGCTATCCAAAAGGGACGTGCAAGGGGCTGGTCCGATTCCTTGTTAAGGGCTAGGGCTTGCAAAAAGGTTTGGGCAGTTTTGGATGTGATCGTTATAAAGTCCTGTAACCAAGGGTGATTGTGTTTTTGTCGATTTAATGGCTCTTCCAGCGTTTCCAGGCGTTTGAGCAGGTCGTGTGCGAAATCACGGAGCCGAAAACGCGCATGAGCTGCCGGCTCCAGGCTGGATTCTTTCGCTTTGGAGACTTCGGCAAGTCGGATCAGCATCGCTGTTAAATTGGCTGGGGCAACGGGCTGGGTGGTCGCCGAAATGAAGGTCATTAAAAGGGCATTTTCCTGGCAAGCGATCGGGCGTGGCGCAGGAACATCGCGGATCGCCAGGAAATTGAGGAAACGCCATTCCGCTCCGCACCGGTTTCTGGGATCGTTGGCTGGTTGATAATGGACCTTGAGGACGAAGGCTTGGTTTTGGTTGTTAAGCTTAAACAGTAAACCGTTGCCTCTGCTGGGGATTCGCGCCAGTGTTTTTATGCCACCCAGGCTATCGTTGAGCCAGGTCCAATGGGTCAAAGCGATTTCTAACTCATTCCAGGTCGAACAGGATATAGGATAATCACCCGCAAAACACAGACCTTGCGTGTTCGCGGGAAAAAAAGGGTCTTTGAGCACATCCGCAAGGTCGTCCACAAACAGGTCCAATTTCAAATCAGTAATTCGTTGAATTTTTGACTGACGGGTTTGCTCGAAAAACAGCTGGGAATCGGGAACCCATTTGCAGACATGATGGGTGTTTAAAAACTGACGTGCGGGTTCCCAAAAGCCGATTGCTGGCCGGAAATGCGAGTGTGAACTTTTGTGCGAAACGATAAATAGTTGATGTCCCTGGTTGGCCAAATGCTCGAGACACGCAAGCACATTGGGGAACAACTCGGCATGCTCTAACCAGGGTCCATAACTGTGAGCTTGAATATCCTGCCAGGCAGATTCGCCTTCTTGGGGCCCCCATTTCTCCATCAGTGCGGATTTTAAGGCCTGCTTTTGGGCTGGGGGGTTGGTGAGATAGCTTAATTTATGGGCACTAAAGGCAAAGAGCTGGTCATAACAGATCAGGGTATTGTCCAAGTCAAAGCCGATACGCATGATTATTTCAACAAGGTTGTGACGTATTTGTACAGATCGGAGGATTCAACGCTGGCCCGATTACAGACGATTTGGACATCAATAGCCGCCGCTGCAGAACCGACAAACGCGGCCAGATCGGACTCCAAGCCACCGCCCAAGCAGAGTGCGGCCAGCGAGAGGAAGGCATCGCCCGCACCGATACGATCAATGACCTTAAACGAAAGGGCCGGCACTTCAATTAAATTGTCCTGGATCCGATCCAAAAGCATTAAGCCCTTGGTTCCGCGTGTGACGGCCAGGTAACGCGCTTGCAGGCCATCGGCGACGCGGGTTGCGACCCAATCTACGGAATCGTGTCGATTGTGAAGCGCGAGTCGCAGTTCGGGCTCGTTTAATGACACAAAGTCGGCCCGGCGATAACGGTTGACCGAGTGAAACCCGCGGTTCCCACTGTTGACTTGGGTGTTAACAGCCAGGAATCTCGAATGAGCACACAGGCTTTGGGTAATGCCATTGGATATGAAGCCGTTGCCAAAGTCAGGAACGACCACCACATCGAATTCGGGCAAATGCGATCCCAGCCAACTGCAAATTTCGTTTTCAATTTCGCTTGGCATGGGATGATCTTCATAGGCGTAAACTTCGAACAGTTTATGCACATCTGCGTCCACGAAACGGGTTTTGACGACGGTCGGCACGTCGGTCCGGTGAAAGAAATGGGCTGAGACGTTGGGTTTGAGTTTCGAATGGATGAAGGGCTCAAAATCTTCGCCCGTTCCCAATCCGGCAACAAGCGTCACTTCATTGGCGAAGCCAGCAAGGTGATTGGCAACCGCCAGAGATCCGCCTGCAAACCGTTCGGCGTGCATGCGTTTGACGGCCATGATGTTGCCTTTTCCGGTCTGGCCAAGGATTTCGGTGGTGACGTATTCATCGATGATGGCGTCGCCCACCACACACACTTTGAGACTTTTCAAACTGTTGAGTTGTTCGTGTACGACATTGGCTTGGTACTTCTGGGCCAAACGCTCCAAATAGGCTTTGACGGGCGGAGGAAAAACCGAGAAATGTTCATTGAGCAGGTTTGAAGAACTGAAGGTAATGTCATCGGTGAAAGCGATATGTCCGCCGTAGGCTCGTACTGCTTCAGCTTCGCGATCGATATTGCCCGTCACATCATTGGCGGAATGTGCGTATTCAACACCTTTGCCGTAAACATCGGGACGAATCGCTTCAATGGCCGGTAGGGCGGTTACATCATCGACGACAGCAACACCATCGACACATTCCAATGCGGCCAGATTCTCGGCGCGAAGGGATTCATTAAAAACGGGTCGACCGGGGCCCTTTTTTACATGGCGGTCGGCCGTTAACGTAACGACTAATACGTCGCCGTGTTTCTTGGCGGCGTTGAGGTGGCGAATATGCCCGATGTGCAGCAAGTCAAACGTCCCATGGCACAACACAACTTTGCGGTTGGTTGCCTTTTGCCGCTCGGCGAATTGCGCTAGGGACTCCAATGATTGAATTTTAGCCATGCTGCATTTCCTTGCGCAAAGCTAATGGGCCTTGAACTGTGCGGCCCAGGAGTTGACTCAGGCGATCGGTAAGGTGGTGCAGGATCCAGGCATGGCCCATTTCCACGACCCCAAAGCTGGTCCCGGGTACCCAGATATTGAGATGGCCCAGTCCGCGCAGTGGGTTTTCGGCCGAAAATCCGCTAAGGGTAATGCAATCACCGCCTTTTTTGCGGTGCATCCGAACAGCGTTGTGAATGGCAGGTGACCCGCCAGAACTGCTAATGGCAATTAAAACATCACCTTTTTGGCTATGGGTTTCCAGGAGCTTTGAATAGGCTTGATCGTAGCCGTAATCGTTGGTCATACACGTTAAAACGGCGGGATCGGTGAGGGCAATTGCGCGCACGCCGCAGGCATTAATCAAATCGTTAATCACATGGCTGGCTATGGCTGCGGACCCTCCGCTTCCGATGACAAAGGCCGCGTTTTGTGCATCTTTGACGTGTAAGAGTAGCGCCAAAGCGGCTTCCATTGCTTGTTCTGTGTCCAGGGGCTGACCCGCGCCATCCCAAACCACGGTTTGCGCGATGACGTGGTGGAACCTTTCCAAATCTTCAAAAAAGGAGGGGGCGTTCATGTCTTTTCTCCTAGGTAGCGAAACCAGCTGGCAGTAGATTCCGCGATTTTTTGAGGGTTCCAAACAGGGGCTTGTTCCCAATCCGTCAGGTGACCCAACATAATGGCAACCCCGTCTTCAAAAGGGACCTGGGGTTTCCAGCCGAGTTCACGTGAAATTGCGCGTGTATCCGCAAAAGTTATTTCCGGTTCCCCGGGCCGTTTGGGGATGTAAGTTACCGGCCCGCCCAACAGGCTGACCAAACGATTGATGCTGTAATGATCACCGCTGCCCACATTCAGGACCAGCCCGGTTTTCGGGCTAAGGGCAGCCTGTAAAAAGGCCTCTGCGACATCGGTTACAAAGGTAAAGTCGCGACTTTGCTGGCCGTCACCAACCACGGTATAGGGCTGGTTATTGCACTTTTGGGCCAGGAAAACGCCAAATACGGCCCCATATGTGCCACTGGTTCGTGCGCGTGGCCCGTACACATTAAAGAGCCGCAGCGATAGGACGGGCAGATCATAGACTTGGTGCCAATGCAGCACCAATTCTTCGCCCATGCGTTTGGTTAAGGCATAGGGATATTGGGGTTGAATGGCTGCCGTCTCCGGCGTGGGATAGGTATCGGGAATTCCATAACAGGAGGAGCTGGCAGCATAAACAAATTTTTTGATATTCGCCGAACGACAGGCCTCCAATAAGCACAGAGTTCCACGGACATTGTTGTGGAAATAGGCTGTGGGATCCTCAATGGAGGGGACAATGTCAGCCTGACCGGCTAAGTGGATAACGAAATCGCAGCGCTTTATTTCTTTTTGAAAAGCAGCGGGTTCGTTGATATCCGCTTCAATCCATTGAAATCGTGCTGATTGGATATGCGCCAGGTTTGCGGCACGACCCGTTAGCAAGTTGTCGATCCCAATTACATCCATGTCTTCGGCCAGGCAACGATCCACCAAATGACTTCCAATAAAGCCGGCTGCACCGGTTATCAACGCCGTTGCCATGTTCTGCTCCGAATATTAATTTTGAATTTGTCACCTAGGCTAATCCATAAGCCAAGCAAATTCAATCCCTTATATCGGTTTTCATGTCTATTCTACCGACGTTAGGATGTTCTTCTTTTCGGCAACGGGCAGGCAAGGCTTGAGCTTATGGGTTTTAAGAAGAGGCCTCTTTGATGCCAACATTGACTTCGAATGGCCCTTCGGGTGTGGTGAAGGGGATCGCTATGCAGGGTACTGAAGGGCGCCGGGAAATATGATGACCGGTGCCAAATACCACGTTCGGCAACGAGATGCTGACGTCATAACCCGAATCCTTGAGCGAGCGACGTGCGTCTCCGACGATAATATTGCCCATTTCACCAATGGCGTCTTCGACAGCGGGATCCAGTTCGGTATGTTCCTCCATTAGCAGATTACTGGCGACTTTACAGGCCAGCGAAGAGGGCATGGAAATGATGATGGATCCCTCAACTTGGCCTGTTAGAGAAACAATACTGGAAATATCAAAGGTGGTAATGAGGCCTTCCTTTAAAGTGAGGTTTTCTCGGGTTGCCGAAATACCCGCCATGAGTTCCAAAGAACGCAAAGTAGACTCGATAAAGGGATTGATAAACTCAACGCGCATGGTGGACCTCACTGTGTTGTTCGCTTGAGCTTATCGACCCCTGCCCAGATTTCTTTACAGATCCTCAATAAATTACAAATAAAAAAGGCAGCCGTATGGCTGCCTTAATTACGCATGGAATAGTAACGATTAATCGCAAAGCGAGTTGTTCTCGCGGATGATAAAGTCCATTACATCAATGCGGTTGTCGGTGTTGAGATCAGCAAAACCAAAGCTATTTGGATCCAAACGCCAAGTGGGGCGCATACTGGGCAACGTCGGGACACCGCCTTGTGGTACGACAATTTCGATGGGCAGAATTCGAGTGGAACCACTGAATGTATCCGTGATCTTCACGTAAAACGTTGTGGTGGTGCTGGGCGGGGCTGGCAGGTTGTTTAACCAAGCCATGACATTGCTGTTGGTGACCGTTTCTGTGTGGTTGGGGTTGTTGTTTTGGAGCCGTGTAGCTGATGAGTACCATGAAACGTTGTAGTTACTGACTTGGTTGATTTGGAACATGATGGTGTCGCAATAAGCAAAGCTCAAATTACCGGCAGCAAAGATATTGTCCACCAGTGGGCTTTCTGAACTGTATGCGAAGTCCAAGACCTGCCATTGATGAACACTGCTTGTGCGTTGATTGAGATAAGGCGCTTGGAACACAAAGCGAAATCGCACCTTTTGAGCGGACCCAAACAGGGATGGATTCACATCCAAATCCTGGAAGGTTAACGGCGTTTGGGGGGGATTGTTGTACATCCAGACCCGACGGCCCGCCAAGTAGCTGGGCAGGTTGTTGGGGAATGCCAGGGGGTGATAGATTTGGGTGCCTTCGTAGGTTTCGATGGCTGTAACCAAATCGAGCCAGGGACCCCACGTGGAACCGTTTTTCAGGCTGTATTCAAGTACGCCGCCGCTTACATTGAGGTTGAGCTCCGGGATATGGCTCAGACTAAAATTGGGATTTGCACCGACATTAACTTCTGGACTTGTCAGGGTGAAATACGTATCAGCATCATCCGGATCGGATACCGTTCCTAACCAATTGGTATCGTACGACCACCCCGCATTGCTGCCATCAAGACTGGCGCCACAGGCCTGATTGTCAATACTGGCGCACCAGGTACTTAATCCACTAGGGCTTGTGGGATAAACGATTTCTGTGGTCTGACAATTGGCTGTGAGGGTTAGATACTTGCGGAAATTGGTCACGAAGCCGTTCCGGGTATGCTGAACCTCGTAAAAGAATTCAATTGGGGTACAGGCCTGACTGGCCAGCAAAGAAAGGTTAAAGGAAGTATTGGTGCTGGACCCATTATTGAGGCTCGTGTTTAAGGATCCGGGTTGAATTGTTGTGACCAGACCAGACTGACTTACGACACCGACACCCAGCAGCAGCGCGGTTGCATTGGCGCCCGAATTATTGGTAATACCAATGTTGAAGTTGGCAGTTTCACCCGGATCCAAAAACGCATCTTGTGGGATTTCAGTGCCGTCCATGTCCTCCAAAACGGAGGTGTAATCAAAGCCATGGATGGGTGAGCTGAAACTCACGACGGAATTGGTGGCCGTATGTGTAATACGCGCTTCGATAAAATAACCGGCCGGAAGGCTTCCCGTCTGGGTATCCAACGTCAGTTTTATTCCGTCGGTTCCGGTGTCCGTCAATTGGGTAAACGTCGTTGCACTGCGCAGGTACCATTTGATAGTGAACGCACTTGAAAGATCGGCACCGCTTTTCCAAGCAGAGGGGACGTCGGCCTGGGCAGAAATTTTGCCTTTGGAATCTGTAAAAAGCGAAATGAATTGGGTAGTAGTCGGCGGCGGTCCAAACGAGGAAGTCAGAACCTGACACGCCTGGGGCACGGCCGTGTAGAGCCGACAGCTGCGCCAAGTCATGTCTAAATTGGTGCCTACGATACTGGCCACCGTTGAGGTATTAAAGCCAATGCGACCCAAAACGGTTCCGCCGCAGGTCGGTGTGAGATTGGTGACGTCAATAAAGTTAATACCATCGCCTTCGTTCGGGCCCGCAGCTCCCCCAAAGGGTTTGGTATTAACCACACTGCCAGCTCCGATATTGGGCACGGTTCCCGTACCATCAATAACTACGCCTGGGAACACCTGTGCCGAAAACATAAAGGTCGGTAAATTGCTGAATGCACACGAATTAGCGACAGGTAAATCCCATTGATTGAAATTGCTGTGTCCATTGGTCGTAAACCAATCCATGTACAACAATACCTTGGTCCCTGGCACACTGACGTCGGGATGTTGGGTTACAACCGTGAAGGGCGCGTTGATGGTTTGTCCGGCAAATAGGAAGGTCGGGTGGAGGTTCGTCCATTTGATGACAAGTGACTGAAGCCGATATTGATTGGCGGCGGGTTTCACCATACTTAAATTGCCGTTGGCATTGGCTTGAACCGGACCAAAACCGGTTCCACTCAATTGCAGGCCAAACTGAACGCCAGAAGGGCATAAATCCGCACAAATACTGGATCCATTCCCCGGGTTATCAAAAAGATGAATATCAAACGCAATCGATTTATTGGTGCCCGGGGTCCAGGAAGGGATCGGTTGGATAACAAATCCAGAACCACTGTTCCAGCCAGCATAAGAGGAAGAAAAAATGTTCACCAGCTTGCCGTTGAGCGATATTTGCCCACAACTGGGTAAGGTCAGTTCGGGTACAACATTCGTTAAGGTTGAGGTGCCGGCATATTGAACGTTCAGTGTGATCCGTGTTGTGGCATCCAAATTTAAACTGGATCCGGTCTGACCGACCACCGTAAATGTTTGCCCCCAGCTCCAGGCTCCGATACACAAAATTCCTAAACCCACAAGGGCTCTGTTTGCCCACCACGCGACCATGTTCACTCCTTGTTTTCTTGTTCCTAATACTATCAGTAATCGCGAATCACATACTATGATTTCAGATAAATAGATAAAAAAACGCGGTTCTGAGCCGAAGGCACAAGAAATCCGGTCCTCGAAAGCTCAATAGCAATTACTTTGCCAACTAGCCATGTTTTGAATGAAAAAAACTGTTTCAATTAAACCATTGGAAATAAATAGCTTGATAGATGGGATTGCAAAGCCGAAAAGTTTTGGGCGCAAAGAAGGTGCAAAAATTTCGTGAGTTAGGGCACAATGTTTCCGGTGGTAGTGACAGATCGACGCCAAAAAATTGACGCTCTGTGCAGGGGTGGGAATGGCGCCCGTTTCCTCTTAAACGCTAGGTCAAAATGGCGCGTCGTGCCGATTGTTATTGTTTGGTATGGGTCTAAATCATTTAATTTATTCGTCTTATGCTTTGGCATTGGCTTTGCTCATTGGCGGCCCGGAGGTTTTTCATGCTGGTCTTTTTGTTGTGTTTTGCGTTTCAGGACCCTAAATTCTTGCAGTTTAAGGAAACGCGCATAGACTTGGGCACCATTCCCATCGATCGAAAGGCAGAAGGCGCATTTTTTTATGAATCGCTATCAGATTTACCTCTAGACGTCTATTTCATGCTGTCCACCTGTCAGTGTTCGCTGCTTGAAAGCGGTCAACTCTATGCGGAACGCGGTGGGATGACGACCCTTCCACCGAAAGATAAAGGCTATATGGCCTTTGAAATGGAGCCGCCACCGCCTGGCCCCTTTGAACACTATTTAGAGATCTTTATTAAAAGCCAGGGCTGGGAACAAAAAGTCAGATTGAATATCGTTGGAACGGTTATTTCACCGATTCACATTGAGCCGACACGCTTACATATAGATTTGGCGCAGGAACCGCTCCAGCTCCCACAAATAAAAATATATCCCGAGGCAGGCACCCCGTTGCAGGAGGTTTCCGTAGAAATGGATCCCCAGTGGCTGACCTTTGATGCTGCTGCATTGGGGTCCTATCAAGTGGCGCTCAACGAAGCGATTTACACCAATGGTGGAGAAACCCTGAAAGGGGATATTCATGTCAAATATCGGCTTAAAGGCAAAATGATTGAGGTTCCTTTACCTTATGAAATCGCTGTGCCGAACCCATGTCCGGTCAACCCGCCTTCGGCTCTTTTTGGCCGTGTTAGCCAGCCTATTGAGCGGATCCAGAAGGTGGAGTTGGAGACAGGGTCACTCACGGTTACAGGTGTGGCCTGGGCACCGGAATACCTACAAGTCAAATTTGGCAAAATTGACGAGACGCGGACGGTCGTCTACCTGCACCTCAAACAAAAACCACCCTCTGTACTGGCTATGGGCCAGGGATTTAACGGAAACATTTTATTGGAAACCAATCAACCCCAGCGACCCATCCGCATCCCATTTGCCGGGAAAATTGTTGCCTGGGACGAATAACTTTACAAATGAGGAACCCTTATGCGATTGATTTTATTGAGTTTAATTTCCATTCATTGTCTATTTGGGCAGCAGTTTCAGGCACCGCCTCCGGAACAAGATACGGAGGGTTTACCGCTCGCCCAGACTTTGGGTCCGATGATTTTTGAGGACCCAGATCCGGCCCGGCTGTTAGCTGCCGCCGAAATCTTTATGGACGATAACCGTCCGCACCAAGCTAAAATTCTTTACGAAGCGGTCTTGACTCTAGAGCCTAAAAACCAAGCGGCCCTAGCGGGGATCAATAAGGTCGACGAACGGCTCAAATACCTCGAGAATCGATATCAAGAATTTAAGGCTCGATATGAGGCTGGCGGTCCGGTTCAGAATTTGTGCAGTATGGCCGCCATCAAATTTCATCAAGGTTATCCGGAAGAAGCCCTTGAAATCACCAAAAATGCAGCCAAAGTATTTCCTGGGGACCAAGTCCCCGTTGCGGCCCAAATGACCTTCCAGCAGGGTGTAGATTTGGACAACTTTAATTTGGATCGTTTGGAAAAGGCTATGGAACTGGCTGCCGTTAATGGAAAACCGGACGAAGTGGCGACTTTGTTTGGTCGGATGTTATATATAGGTTTAGGGAAAAGTAGAACTTTTGAAGCCTTGAAAAACGTCCAAGCGGTGATCGAAAAACCGATCAACGAGAAAACGATACAACTTTTGGGTAGGCTCCAGGCCTTCCACCAAAACCAAGGAGCAAACTAATGTGGCGTATCTTAATCCTTTGTTGTGCCTTTTCGGTCTTTGCGCAGGAGGCCCCTGCCTTGGATCCGGAAATGCAAAAATTGATGGAGAAAGTGGAAGGGAAAGAAACCAAGCAAGTCGAGATTGATTTTCAAAAGTATCAAGCGGATTCCGATGCCAAGAAAGCGGCCTTAACCAATGCGTTCAGCTATTGGGATAATTGTCAAAAAGGTGACTGGGCCGCGGTATATGAACTGTTTTGGTCCGGCTTTCGCGAAGCGACCCCAATGGAGTCCTATCTCAGCCAGGAAAAAAGTAAAATCACCAATTATGAAGTTGCTTCTCTTGAGATGCTGTCGGATGAATGTGCTGTGATTACGGCTTATTACGGGGTTCAGAATCCCATGATGGACCTAAAAAAAATCCGGTCCAAACAGTCTTGGCACCTGGAAAACGGCAGTTGGAAATTGGTTGCCGACCCCTACGCCAATCCCATGGGTATTACGCCGCCCGGCACCAAGAAATTTGAAAATCCCTGCAAAACGGAATCGGGCAAAATCAGCTCCAACAAAATGTAATCAGCAGACTTTCAAGCAGCCTGCTTTGATTAACCAGGCCAAGGTGGGACCGAGATGTTCGGCTCCCACCTGACACCACTCTGCTGCTTCTGCGAGCGAAAATTCGGGTTGGGCATGTTGGAGTAATGTTTTTAGGCAACGTTCGTCCAACCAAATAATCCATTCGGGATTGGGTTGAGGAATGGGTTGGTCCACGGCCCAAGCCAATCGGGTGGTAGGTCCGAGCCATGTGGTGGGGTAAGTGGCAAACAATTGCTCATAAGATGGGTAGTAGGTTTTAGCGGCCTTCTTGCTTTCCGAAACGGCGGCTTGAGCTTTGAGCTGTTGCCACTGTTGTGTAAATTGGTGGATGACCTGAGACCAAACGTAATGTTGACGGCAGTGTTCGGCACCCGCCTGGCCTAAGGCCGTTGCCCGCGTTTTTTCCTTGAGCAGGTTCTGAAGATTCGTTTTTAACCGACCCCAATCGAGACCAACCATTTGACTTTGATAGAACTGAGCTAAAACGGGATCAAAGAGTTCCCACCATGATGCCCAATTAGGTTTGGCTGAGTAGGTTGGGATGAGGTATCCGTCGATTCCATCGCGTATGAGGTCGCGGTAACCATTCCAATCGCTGGCAATCACTGGTTTGCCAAACAGTTTTGCTTCCAGCAGGGTTAAGCCAAATGTTTCCTGTGTGTTGTCGCTTGGACTTAATACAACATCCGCCATGCTATACAGGCTGGCTTTCAGTTCATAAGGGAAATTGGCGCGTACTCGAACCGTGTCGCGTAAACCCAACTCTTCGATCCAACGGCTGAGTTGTTGTAGATCGCCCGATTCTGCTCCGCCGGCAATGACCAGAATGGTTTTGTCAAATGGGGCCTGCTGGGTCCACTGGTTCCAGTGGCGTAAGAGGGGCAGCAGATCCATTTTGGTACTGGAACTGATGCGGCCGGGCACCAAAACGACTGAATGATGCGGTTCGATGCGCATTTTCTTGCGCAGATCAGAAGGATCGGTCGGCAGCCGTAAAAGGTCTTCATCTACACCGAGTGGAATATGCGGCAATTGGCCGCAAAACTGACGGCCATGAATGGCTTTGGCCTGTTCGTTTAAGTGTTGCATGGCGGATTGGCCGGCCCGACTGGAACAAAAAATGGCATCAAAAGGAGCACATTCGGCATAGTTGAGCCGTACGGCCTGATCGAAAATCGTTTTGCCGTCCAACGAGTGGATCATTGCGGTGATGGGAAAAGGTTCACACGCATACATCTGGCGCAAGTTGTGCAAACCCGCCATGAAATAGCCCCATCCGCCCAGGTGGCAAGCGTGGAATGGCGTTGTTTGAAGGATTTTTGGCAATTGGGCAAAGGGCAGGATCTTGAGTGGGGGCAGGTGGGATAAGCCCAACTCATTTAAAGCTGTTGGAATGTGTTGAACCTGGGTCCAGGCCGGTCCGCTTAACCAGTACTCATCAAAAGAACCGGACCGCAGAAGGGCTTTAAAAAAATCTGCATTGGCAATTAAGCGGCCTAATTTCAGATTCTCATGGCCCCGCTCAAAAAAAGGGAATATGGAGAGAAAGCGCCTGGTCATCAATCCAAACTTTCGCTGAGGCTGCGATCGATATAAAGATCATCCAAAACGCTGAGCGATTCCCAGCGTTGCCAGGTGCGCAACTCTTCAGGGGCAAGTGTTGCTTCCCCGGATTGGCCCGCCAATCCGGGCTGGCTGGGGCACACTACGCGCCATTCCAAAAAATAATCTTGGGGTTCCATTTCTGCAAACAACAGGTGAATTGGCGCATGGGCTCGGGCCATCTTATACAGCAATTGGGATATGCTTTCAAATTCTTGTTTGCTGTCGGGTTCCGCGCGATTGAGCTTGCGTACCATCAACGGGTGACGTCGCAGCCAGCGCTTGAGCTCGGGCGGCAGTGGGCGAGCGCCATCGCGCAAGAAATCGCGCACCCTGTTCATGCCTGAGGTCGTTAACAGCAGTCGATAACCAAATTGGACATCGTGAAAATCCTGGTCGGGTGACCAGTCCAGGCGATCTTCAAGGTCCGAATATTCGGCCCAAACCCGTTCGATTTGGGCCTTGATTTTGCGTTGTTCACGCGGCCTCAATTTGCTTTCTTCATAGGTTTCGCTAAGCTCTACAAATTTTTCCAAGGGATCCGCTTCGGCCTGAACAGCGCGCAGCTCTGTGCGTCGCCGATCTATATGATTAAACCAACGCATGACCGACTGGGCCGTGATCCGCGTGCTGTTGCCTTGATATTCCGCACCGTTGGGCTGAAGGTGATGGATTTGCCAATCGTCAAACAGCTTTTCTTTTTGTTTGCGTGCCGAGGCGAGTCGGATCCCGATTTTGCCGTAATTTTGGCCCAGCCGAAAATGGCTTAAGGTTGAAATTTCCCAATCGATTTCTGGCAGTTTTCCATTGATGAACTGTTCGACCAAGAAGGTGTCGTAGCGATTCAGGAAGGTAAAGTTAAGCACCCCGGCCAGGCCCAACAACATGCCATTAAAGCGAATTCCGCGGCGCAGGGCCACCGTGACCAGCTTGAGCTCTTTGTCGTTGCGCAGATCAATCTTTTTTTCCAGGATTAATTTTGTGCCATCGGTAATTTGGCCACGCAGCTGAATGACCGAGCCAACCAGTAGGCGCAACGGGTCAAACGTCCCATCAAAATCGGGACGGAGGCGCAAATTGGCCTCGCCGTAGCGTTCGATTCGCCCGCCAAAGCGCAGTTCCAAATCTGTTTCGTTGCGCCGTACGACCGAGATGAAAAAGTTGCCATTAACGCCCAAATAGAGGCGTAAACGCCAGACCAGGATTTGACTCCACCACGAAGTTGGCTTTTGGGCGCGTTCAACCAGAGAAAGGCCAGAGGTGGCTGGGAAAACAAAACGAACGCCAAGCGGTAAGCGTTTTAACGCCTCTGGGCTGACGGGGAAGTTTTTGGGATTAAAGGGTTTGCTGAAAACGGCTTGGTGCCAAGTGGGCAGGCCGGAACGGATGACCACAATCGATTTATCCAAATTTAACAGGGCACCGGTTTCAACAATAGCGCCGGATTTGTCTTCGGTATGCGAACCTAAAAGGAAATCGCCGCCAAACGAATAAATGTCAAATACGCTAAACGTCCCGTTGTAGTCCAATCGAACGGAACGTTCTATGCGCACAAATGGCGAAAGGCGCGAGAAATGATTGACGAAGTTCCAATGTTTGCTGATGCGAATTTTGAGACCATCGCGGTCGAGGAGTTCCTCGGTAAAGACATCGTTCAAAAAAATCGCGAATTGCGAAGGGTGTTCTTCGGAAAACAGCACGGTGGGCGCGGGACCTGTCGGATTGCCGAGGGTGGGTAATTCGGCCAAATCGAAGGGCGGTTGGCGCCAAATGGAGCCAGAGGGTTCAAAATCGCGTAGGATGATGAGTTCCCCGCGATCTTTGCTGGCCACAATGCGACCGTTGGGGATTTCGGCCAGAATATTTTCCCAAGCCACCCATTCGCGATGGCCAAACAAGCGGCAGAGTTCGGCCAAATTGTCCGGCGAAAAACGCCATGTCTCGACAAGGACGAGTTGGTTGAGGGCGCGCACAACGGATCGGTGATAGCTGAGCCCATAACGAAGGTGCGGGTGTTGCCAGCTCAATTCCACAAAGAGACGCGGATCGGTGACGCCCCAAATGGTGGGTTGGTGGGTGCCGACGGCGGCTTGGATATCCGCAAAGACACGGTCACGAAAAGTCGTATCATTTGCTTGAAACCAAAAAAAGCAGAACAGCAGCATGGACCCACCGATGAGATTTGAACTAGGCTAACGGGTCCCATGCTTGCGGTCAATCCCCCGCCCCTTTTGGGCATCGGCGGCGGGGGATAATAGGCTTAATCGCTGGCTTCATTGAGCGGTTCAAATGCGAGGCCAGCGTCCCCTTGGAACACGCGAATTTTCTCGTTTTTGTTGAGTGTTCCACCGATTAATGCGGCCGCCAATGGGTTGAGTAATTGGTTTTGGATGGCGCGTTTGATTGGGCGGGCACCGAACAGCGGGTCAAACCCACTTTCACCGAGGAAATGAATCACTTCTGCATCCCAAACCAACTGAATGCGCCGTTCAGCCAGACGCTGATTGACCAGCTGTAACTGCAGCACCACGATCTGGTCGATGGCGTTGCGATCCAACCCTTCAAACGGGATCATGTCATCGATGCGATTGAGAAATTCGGGACGGAAAGAGGTTTTGAGCCGCATCTGTACTTCGGACCACTTTTGGTCGAGCGTTTTGGATTCATCCATTAGGATTTCAGATCCGATATTGGAGGTCATGATGATGACCGTGTTGCGAAAATTAACCGTGCGACCCTTGCCGTCGGTCAAGCGACCGTCATCCAGAATTTGTAACAGGACATTAAAAACCTCGGGATGCGCTTTTTCCATTTCGTCGAATAGGATGACCGCATAAGGCGATCGGCGCACTCGTTCGGTGAGTTGGCCACCTTCTTCGTGGCCGACATAACCCGGTGGCGAGCCGATCAGACGGGCCACTGAATGGCGTTCCATGTATTCCGACATATCCAACCGCAGCAGCTTTTTCTCGTCATCGAACAGTTGTTCGCACAGCGCCTTTGCAAGCTCTGTCTTGCCTACCCCGGTCGGACCGAGAAACAGGAAACTGCCCAGTGGCCGATTGGGATCCTGTAAACCCGAGCGCGAGCGTCTAATGGCATTGGAAACGGCGGATACGGCTTGGTCTTGACCGATGACCCGGTGGTGTAAACGTTCCTCCAGATGTAGCAGTTTTTGCGTTTCGGATTCCAACATTTTGTTGAGTGGAATGCCGGTCCATGCGGAAACTACCCGGGCGACGTCAGCTTCAGTCACTTCTTCGCGCAAGAGGCTACCTTCTTTTTGGATCTCTTGCAGGGCCTGCTCGGTGTCACTCACCTGTTTTTCCAGTTGAACAAGCTTGCCATAACGCATTTCTGCTGCTTTGGCTAAATCGCCATCTCGTTCAGCAGCAGCGGCGGCAAGGCGAATTTGTTCGATCTCTTCTTTTTGCGCCCGGATTTTTTGGATGTAGTCTTTTTCATTTTGCCAACGTGCCTTAAGCGCGTTTAAGCCGTCATCCAGATCCGCGATGGTCTTCTCCAGGTTCTGCAATTTTTCCTGATTAAAATGTTGGTCCTCCATGAGCAGGGCTTCGCGCTCAATTTCCAACTGGGTTTTTTTGCGCATGGCCTGATCAATTTCGATCGGCATGGAATCGATTTGGGTTCGGATAGTGGAGGCGGCCTCATCAATCAGATCGATGGCCTTGTCCGGCAAGTAGCGATCTGCAATGTAACGCTGCGAGAGGTGGACAGCGGCCAGAATGGCTGTATCGCGAATGGTAATGCCGTGAAAGACCTCATAGCGTTCCTTCAAACCGCGCATAATGGCAATGGCTGCCGCCTCATCCGGTTCATTGACCATGACGGGTTGGAAACGCCGCTCTAAGGCTGAATCTTTTTCGATGTGCTTTTTGTACTCGTTGAGCGTTGTTGCGCCTACACAGTGCAATTCACCACGCGCCAAAGCCGGTTTCAGCATGTTGGACGCATCCATAGCCCCCTCACTGGCGCCCGCACCGACAATCGTGTGCAGCTCATCAATAAATAAGATGATTTCACCTTCCGACTGGGTGACTTCGTTCAGCAGTGCTTTTAAACGATTTTCAAATTCACCTCTGAACTTGGTGCCTGCGATCAGAGAGGCCAAGTCCAAACTCAACAGCCGTTTATTTTTAAGGCCTTCCGGCACATCGCCATTAACGATGCGCAGCGCAAGGCCTTCGGCGATTGCCGTTTTACCCACACCGGGCTCACCGATCAGCACGGGATTATTTTTGGTTTTGCGCGAAAGGATTTGGATGACTCGGCGGATTTCCTCTTCTCGACCAATGATGGGGTCCAGTTTCTGGCTACGCGCCTTTTGGGTCAGGTCAATGGTGTATTTATCCAAAGTCTGGAAACGATCTTCGGGGTTTTGGTCGGTAATCCGCGTATTGCCGCGTACATCTTTGAGGGCGAGTAGAAGCGAATCGGGACGAACCCCCTTTTTTTCCAGGTATAAAGCCAAAGGACCTGCCTGTTTTTTGAGCATCGCCAAAAGGAGATGTTCCGTGGAGACATAGGCGTCTTTCATGTCCTGGGCTTCTTTTTGAGCGGTCTCAAATAAACGCGCCAAGGCAACGTTCATGCGCGGCTCACCGGCATCATTGGTATAGCGCGGTAATGCAGTCAGGCTTTGGGCCACTGCCTGTTCCGCTTCAGGTAAGGAAATGCCAATTTTCTGCAGCAGCGGGCGAACCAGGGATTCTTTTTGCGCGAGTAAGGCGCTGGACAAGTGCTCCAGCCCGACTTCTGTATGATTCTTTTGAATAGACAGGTTGGCTGCCTCTTGGATGGCTTCTTGAGCTTTCAGGGTGAATTGTTCCATGCGCATAAAAACCCTCCTGCACGAACATCTACCCTTTCAATATAAGACTTGATACCGAAAGACTCAAGTTTTTTGCAAAAAATTTTTTAGATTTCTAGACCATGAGGCGATCGGTATCGAGATTGCTCTCCAGGTAGGGTCGGAGCAGTTCGCTTTTCAGATCGACGAGTTGGCGGACCAATTCCCCTAAACTGCCTAAATCATCGGGGTTGATATTTAGATCGACGCCGAGTTGGTAAAAAACCTGACTCTCACAAGTGGGCAGGCCTGGGGTAATCAAAACAATCGCCTGGTGGCGACGGATAGGCAAAGCGATTAATCGGATACTGCCCAACAGCGATTGGCCTTCTGGACTGCCCTGCACAAAACGGTAATCAAAGATAATCACCTGATAGGCGTATTCCTGGATTCGCGCTTTTGCTTCTTCAACGCTTGAAGCGGCTGTCAAACTGAAACCCTTTTGGCGTAAAGCAACTTCACACGCTTTGATCAGGGCACTGTTCTGGGTACAGATCAAGGCTTCGTTGACCGAAACCATTTCGCGGACGACTTTCTGGAATTCACTGCGCGGTTTCTCGGGTTCAATGGGACTGTGTTGAATCGGATGCTGCGCCTGAACAGCCAGTTGCGCCATGACTTTGGCTTCGAGTTCCTTGATTTTTGCTTCAAATTCGCTGCGCAATTGCTTTTGCAGCTGGTCCAGGTCGCGTTGATTGATGCCCGGCGTAAAACTGTACTGGCTGGTTGAAGGCGTTGGCGTGTGTACCGGACTGTGAACAATGGGCGCGGGCGGCGGTTCGGGTTGACGCTTGAGTTGTTCGAGGAAGTTGTCCGCATTTTCACGGGAAATGCCGCGGGTCAAATGGCTCTCAACGTTTTCATCAATTTCATCAAAGTTGAGAACATCCAGTTCATCGCGGCTCTCGGGCTCAAAAAAAAGGTCGTCCCCTACCGGGTTGTCAAAACCGCAGGCAATACAGCGCTGGGTGTACGTTTTGGGTAAGGGAATATCGGGTACCAACAAAATATTGCCACACTTCAAGCACGGTTTATTCATGGTTTACTCCCGATCCAATCCGATGATGGGCATGCCGTCCAGGGTGGCATCCTCAATCATGGCGCTGCCACTTTTCCGTTCTTCGCGTTTGTTTTCACCAAAAATCCCCAGTTTGAGCTGGAGGTTATTCGGGTTGGTGGCATATTGAAGGGCCACTTCTTTGCTAATGATTTTGGCCTGGAACAAGCGCAAGAGCTGACTGTCAAAGGTTTGCATGCCATCAATTTCGCCATCTTCCATAGCGGCTTCCAGCGTGTTGCCCGATTGTTCACCTTTTATGATGTAAGACCGGGTCCGATCATTGGCTTTGAGGACCTCAATTGCGATAGCCCGACCCTTGCCATCCATCTTGGGCAATAGCCGTTGACTGACGATGTAGCGAAAGGTTTGTGAGAAGCGTGTGCGAATAAAATCTTCCTGTTCCTTGGGGAAAACACCAATGATCCGTTCAATGGTTTTAGCGGCATCAATGGTGTGTAAGGTTGAGAGAATCAAGTGGCCAGTTTCCGCAGCTTCCAAAGCGATCTCAACACTTTCCGTGTCGCGCATCTCCCCGACCATGATGACCTGTGGGGCCTGGCGCAAAGCTGTTCGCAGCGCCTGACTAAAGGATTCCGTATCTCCGCCCAGTTCGCGCTGGTGAATCATACTTTTATTGCGCTGGAATAAAAATTCGATCGGGTCCTCAATCGTAATGATGTGGTAGGCATACTCTTGGCTCATCAGGTTGATCAAAGCTGCCATGGTGCTACTTTTCCC
Source organism: Acidobacteriota bacterium (assembly GCA_020637335.1). Taxonomy (GTDB): domain Bacteria; phylum Acidobacteriota; class Holophagae; order Acanthopleuribacterales; family Acanthopleuribacteraceae; genus JACJWC01. The sequence continues at coordinate 249,313 of JACJWC010000001.1, forward strand.
GCATCCCGTTGGCCCGGTAATTAAAACGACCCCATTTTTCAGGCGAATAATATTTCTGAGCGAATCCGGCAGGCCCAAACTTTCAAAGCTGGGGATCAGGGTGGGAATTACCCGCATGACGATGGCTACACTGCCGCGTTGGCGGAAAATATTGATGCGGAACCGACCCGTTTTCTCAAGTGTAATCGATAAATCCGCGCTACCCGATTCCGTGAACTGACGCATGGCTTTGGGTTTGCCCTGCATCAAGGCCATTGCCAACATTTCGGTTTGATAAGGTGCGAGCACACTGAATTCGCGGATGGGGATGGTCACCAATTGTCCATCGTGAATCGCCTTGGGCGGATGACCTGGGCTGAACAGGATATCGGAAGCCTTGGGCATGGTTTTGGTGATACGACGGAGAATGGGTCCAATTTCGTAGGGGTTCACACCAAGCTCCTCATGGGGGATTTATTCACATTATCTGGTGCAAACTGGGCTTTGGCAAGCAAGACAGGACGATTGGCGCTGCAGCTAGTGGGCGGACCGTCGCAAAAGTAGAGCAAAAAATATCGGTGAACCGAGCAACGCCGTGATTACGCCAACTGGCAGTTCCTGGGGTGCAAACGCGGTTCTGCCGATCCAGTCACAAAAAACCAGCACCAATCCACCGACCCACAAACAGATTGGAATGAGCTTGACATGGTCCTGACCCCAAATCAGACGGGCCGCATGTGGAATGACCAAGCCGATAAATCCGATTGGACCCACAAGCGCGACGATGGCTCCGATTAATAGCGAAACACTGATAAACAAACGGATGCGCAAGGCTTGGACAGGTAAACCCTTGCTCTGCGCGAGATCGTCTCCCAATAACAGCACATTGAGTCGCCGGCCCTGGCTCCATAAAAAAATGGCGCAGCCAAAAACGACGGCCAGCATTACAAGCACGGGTCGATAACCGACCACACTCACCCCACCCATCAACCAGCGCATAATCTGAAATACCTGAACTTGCGATGAAAGCGCCTGAAGCAGCAGAATTAAACTGGAAAAGAAAAAGGTAACCGCAACCCCTGCTAACAACATGGCGTGTTTTTGACGAGCCAAACCCCGCATGGCTGCGAAACCCACAATGGCCGTACTTAGCAAAGCACCGAGCCAGGCACCGATGGGGACACCCCAGCCGGTTTGATTAAAGGAACCCATTAAGAAAAGCATGAGCACGGCACCAAAACTCGCACCACTCGAAACGCCCAGCGTGTAAGGTGTTGCTAAAGTATTGGCAAATAAAGTTTGAAAAACCAAACCGGCCAAACTGAGGCCTGCTCCGGCGCCAAACGCCAGCAGAACGCGTGGGATTCTTATTTGCCAAAGCACCATGTGACTCGCCGTTCCCGAAACCCACAAATCGGAAAGTTTTAGGGGCACTGCCCCAACGGCAATGGCCAAATAGAAAATACAACCCGCAGCCATCAGCCCGCAAAGCCATAAGACGATAGGTTTTTGCATCATGTTGTGGCACGCTCAGGCTGGTAAAGTTGGCCCAATTCTGCAGATAAGTCGTCAAGCGGCCCAGAGGCCACAATTTCCCCGCCCCGCAGACAAATGGCCTGCGGATTTAATGATCGAAACAGCTCCCAATCGTGACTGACAATCAGAATGCCCAACCCTTGAGCCGCAAAGGTTTGCAGGCTTTCCACCAAAACTTGACGGTGATAGGGGTCCAGATGGTTGGCCGGCTCGTCCAATAACAAAAACTGTGGCTCCTGTGCCAAGGCTGAAGCCATTACAACCCGCTGTAATTCACCGCCGGAAAGGCTGGCAATTGGCGAATCAGCAAGATCCATCAGGTTCATGTGCTGCATGAGTTTTTCAGCATTTTCTCGGCTGGTGGATTTGGATTCAGCAAAGGGGAAACGACCACTTTCAACCAAATCACGGGCATTGAGGGGAAAATCCGTTTGCAGCGTTTGTGGAACGTAACCCAATAACCGGGCCTTTTCGCGCGGTTTAAGTACTGCCAGATTGGTTTCGGCCCAAAAAAGTTCGCCATGGTAGGGAATGAGGCCTAGCAGCGCTTTCAGGAAAGTAGTCTTACCTGAACCGTTTGGGCCCAGAAGCAGATGCGTTCCGGGTTTTGGAATCTCAATGTTCAGATCGGACAGAATGGTCCGATGCCGGAATCGGACCGTTAAAGCCCGACAGCGAATCATTCGGGGCACCCCACCACGTCCAATAGGCGTTTAACGGAACTGGCAACCCGCGGACCGGGCACAAAAATCATGGGATCGGCCAAAACGTAGACGTGTTGTTCTTGAACCGCGCGCAGGTTTTGGAGTTGCTGCCAATCCGCCTTAATCTTCGCCGAATCCCACTCGCCATTGCCCATGACCAGGTCCAAAATGATATCGGGATCCATTTGAACCACGCCTTCTGCACCCACTTGTGGGAAGAAGTTGGCCTGGCTCTCGACTGCGCTCTGCATGCCAGTCCACTCCAGAATTTCGTTCATAAACCCCTTTGAACCAACGCAATACAATTCACGAATACCCATTCCATAGTCGCGTCCGACAATGGCCAGGACCCGTAATTTGGGGTCCCGCTCACACTTGACGGCTGCCAAATCACTTTGAATTTTTTCACTCAGGGCAGTTGCCTCTGCTTGTACCTGGAACACAGAACCGAGCTGGCTGATCATGTTATAAAGGTCGGCTAAACTGTAGTTCTGTATTTCCAAGACCTTTAAGCCCAATTGTTCCAGCTGAATACGAATAGTTTGGTGCTCCGGTAAACAAACGACCAAATCTGGTTGGAGCCCAACGATGCGCTCCAAACTGGGGTCCAGGTACCCACCAACCGAGGTCTTGGTTTGGGCTTCGGGCGGAAAGAGACAGTAGTCGGTGACACCAACGACTTTTTCGCCCAAGCCCAAAGCAAACAGCGTTTCAGTCAAGTTTGGGGCCAGTGAAACCGTGCGTTGGGCCCAAAGGACAGAACTTCCGCTCATGAGCAAAATGAAAAAGAGGGTTTTAAACATCTGCAAGCTCCAACTGCTTGGGTAAAACGGAACCAAAAGCCGCCTGAAGGGTTTCGGCACATTGGGTTGCACTACCCGAATAGCCCAGCGTTTTTAAACAGGTTAAAAAGTCGCGGTGGCTGCGGTTTTGGCGGTAATCGGGTTCTTTGGGCGGATGGGCCAAAACGCGTTGAATGGTTTCGATCGGCAGGTCGATCAGGATACTGGCTTGGTAGAGCAGGAAGTACTTGCGCCGAAAAATAGAGCTCCCAACGATTTTTTTGCCCGCGCAGGCGATATCTGAAATGCCGCGTTCCTCCAAGGAGCAGTCCAGCATGGGTTCGAGGCACGTCATCAAGGCGCGGTTAATAGCCGAAAAATAGCGCAGGTTATGGTAGAGATGGGCGACTCGGGCGTGAACGGTTAGGACGACACAATGCGGTCCCAGCAGAACAGTTCCGCCGCCACCTCTGCGTTTGTAAAGCGGAATCCCTTCCCTCAAAAGCGGCGCGCTGAGGACTTCCTGTGCTGGTTTCCCACTGGCACCCATTACGACATGTAACTGGTCGGGTACAAAAAATCGATATTGGGGCGGTGCTTGCCAATCCTCCGGGATTTCTTCCGGGTAGGGAAGGACCGCTAATTCTAGTTCTTGCATCAGTGTTCCGAGGCGACGCGGTTGCGGTTCCAGGCCGGAATTTCAACCTCAATATCTTCACTGCCATCGGGAACGCATTGACAGGCCAAGCGTGAATCCGGCTCTAACCCAGGCGCATTATCCAGTTGATCTTCTTCATCCTCACTGGCTTCATTACAGCTATCGATACCCTTGCGCACATAGACATGGCAGGTCGAGCAGGCGCATACGCCACCACAGGCGTGATCAATGGCGATGCCGTTGGCTAAGGCCAAACTTAAAACGCTGCCCGGTTCGCCATCTTCTTCAGGCAGTTGGCTCGGATCGACATGGATCACCTGATCCAAATGGCGAAAAGTAAGCCGGTAGGGCTTTTTAACTGGCACCGGTGCCTCCTTGCGTGTGGACCCCACAAAAGCTTGGGGGTCAAATCGGGCTCATTGTAGCCCAATTCTCGGCCATTCCCATGACCCTAGCCGCTGCATACTTGGCATTTTAAGCCATTTGCGCTAGGTTGGCGGCGGGAGGACGCTGTGTCAGTTCAACATCCCATATTTTTTCAAGACGGTCAAACGGATTGGGCCCAATTGGTCCAACCGCAAATCGTAAAATCGCTGCAAGCTCTGGCCCAACCGGCGAGTATTTTGGCTTGGCGGTCGCACAGTTTGCGCAGCAATTTCTTTTGGTTGGCTCAGGCAGAAGCAGCGGGGTTGCCCGCTTTACCGCTGCGGTTTGAACTCGAACGCGAATTGGGCGTGTTGGGCGATTGGCAATGGGTCCAGGAAATTGACGATCAAGTGTGGGTAGTGAGCGCGTCCCAACTTGCGCCAGCTTTGCAGAACTGCGCCTATTTGAACCTTTCGTCAGGTACCTCTGCATCGCGCACAATCGCTTTTCCGGGTTGGGGACACCTGCGCTCAAATGCGATTGCTTGCGCCGAGTTTTTCCGCTGGGATTCAAGCGATTTGTATTGGTGCACGTTCCCCTTCTATGCGCATGCGCATGAACTTTTTTCCAAGCCACGCTATTTGGGCGCGCCAATTCTGGCCCTCCAGGCGACCGAAATTGAAACAATAAATCAGCACTTACAGGATCCGGACATCCGTTTGCATATTCTGACGACGCCGCACATTGCGAGTGCCTTTTTGGCCCGCCACTTAGCCCCACGCCATCCGCACCAAGTGTGTTTTGAATTGGCGGGTGAATACGTTGCCATTGGCGTGGTTAATCGCTTGCGCGATCAAGGTTTTCGCACCTGTATCAGTTGGGGCTCTGCTGAAACGACGGGTGTTGCAATTGCCGTGATGGAGCCACGTGTAGCGGGATGTATTGGCACCCCACTGCCCGGGTACCAGTTGGGGACTTTGACCTTCCAACAGGAGATGAATTTGCATTTGGAAGGCGAAGCCATTCCGCCTTTCCTGGCCAATGACGGCCAATTGCGCGAGACTCTTGGGCGCTTTACGGCCAAAGACCTTGTGGTGTGGGACGGCAATCAGCTCATGTTCCGCGGACGTTCTGATCGCTTTCTCAAGTTTCACGGGACCTATATCGACGTGGCTTTAGTGGAGGGATGGGCCAAGCAGGTTGAGTCGGTCGACAATGCCTTTTTGGCCTTGGTGGAACACGCAGCTCAAACGCAATTGGTGCTTTTTGTTCAATGTGTCGAAAGCAAAGAATGGGATGGCATTCGCCACCATTTAGCTCACGAAATGCTCAACCAATACGGCGGAATTCGCCTAGCGGTTCAAATCGCGCCTCAGCTCGCACACACACCTACCGGCAAGCTGATTCGCGATCCTCATCTACAGCTCAAACACCTGGAGTCTTAAAGTGCGTCTAAGGCATCCTCGACCGTCTCATAGGTCACGATGTGATTTTGCAGGCCCGTCAATTTGAGCAACTCTTTGATCTTGGGATTTGTTCGCGCCAAAACCATACTGCCACCCACTTCATCCAAGGCGGTGTAGCCTCCCGCCAACTGACCCATGCCGATAGAATCGATATATTTCACTTTGGTCATGTCCAAAACGAGTTTGCGCCGACCGCGTTCGATTTGTTGGTGGAACATGGTGGACAGTGGGGCATCTGAACCCAGGGTAATCATGCCGTCGATTTCTAGTACCGTGATGTCATCAATGTCAGAAGCGTTAATTTTCATAAGCTCTCTCGAATTTTTTATTTCACTCTAAACGGAGGGATGCACGAAATGCAAGCTTCCATTTAGGCAGGGTTCAGCAGGGTCATGAAATTGCAAGGTCGATGGGTGGAATTAATCTGTTCCAAGATAATTTTTTCCATGGCCAAGCGACAGGCACCCGTGGAACCCGGTAAACAAAAGACCAAGGTTTTATTGCAAAGGCCTGCCAATGCACGGGATTGGATGGTGCTTGTGCCGATATCCTGGTAGCTGAGCATGCGGAAAAGTTCTCCGAAGCCCGGGATATCTTTGGTGAAGAGCGGACGAACCGCCTCGGGAGTAATATCTCGCGCTGAAATGCCAGTCCCACCGGTAATGATCACGACATCAATCGCTTGTTGGGTCAATCGCTCCACGAGGTGGCGAAGCTGCATGATCTCATCCTTGATCAATTTGCGGTCCACTACCTGGTGGCCCGCATTCACCAATGCTTCGGCAATAAAGTCGCCCGAAGTATCATTTGCTTCCGTCCGCGTGTCCGACACCGTAATCACGGCACAGCGGGCAGGGATAAATTGCGTCACAGCTTTGGCCATACAGAACTCCCCCTCAAGTTGCCCACACTATAGCCTGAAGCCGGCCTCAATCCAAGGGGTCTGGGTTATACTTGGCCCTCGGAGGCGCCATGCGATTTTCAGCAAAAGTAATCGAAAATCGGGAAACGGAAGATGAACACGTTCGAACGCTTGTGCTTCAACCCGAGACGCCCAATTTCACCTTTCTGCCCGGTCAATGGGTCAGTATTCGCCAACCGTTAGCGGAAAAAGAAGTGGTTCGCGCCTACTCCATGTTGGAGCCTGACCGTTTGGTGTTGTGTTTGGACGCGGTTGAAAATGGACTTTTGTCCCCGTATTTGTGCAGTATTTCGCCCGGCACCGTCCTTCAGGTCGCGGGACCGTATGGCAACTTTGTATTGCCCGATCCGTTGCCCAAACACCTATTGTTTGTGGCGCGTTATACCGGCATTGTGCCGATCTATTGCATGTTGCGCCATTTGCAGGGCTTAATGAACCCGCCGCGCATTACGCTCATCTATTCATTGCCCAGCGGTGCGCCGCTTTTTGTACAAGAACTAACCGCCTGGCAACAATCCTGGCCGCAATTTCAATTGGAATTGATTGAAAAAGGCCCGCAACATCGTGAGCAGGAAGTTCTGACCCGCATCTTGCGTCAGGAGCCACATGTTTTCCCCATGATCGCGGGGATCAATGATTTTGTGAAACCGGTGCGGACCCTTCTGGCTGAGTTTGGTTACAAGCGCGGTCAATACGCATTTGAAAAATTTGGATAAGGCGCTTGGATGCTCTATCAATCTTTTCTCAAACCCCTACTTTTTAAAATGGATCCGGAATCAGCGCATGAATGGGCTGCCAGCTTGCTTGCCAGCCCATTGGTTCGTCCGCTTCAACGCGTTTATCGCGGGATTTGGGATCGCGACTTTCCCGAATTGGCATGCCAAATCGGGGGCTTACCGATAAATCACCCGATTGGGTTGGCGGCAGGATTCGACAAAAATGCAATCATGGTGCGCGGATTGGCGCAATGTGGTTTTGCTTTTATGGAAGTGGGTACGGTCACGGGCCAGGCCCAACCAGGCAATCCCAAACCGCGATTGTTTCGCTTGCCTTCAGATGCGGCGCTGATCAATCGCATGGGTTTTAACAACCAGGGTTGCGAAGCAGTAGCTGAGCGCCTGGCCACGCTGCGCAAAAAGCCGCTCCCGCTGCCCATTGGCGGAAATATTGGCAAAAGCAAAGTGGTGCCCAATGAGCAAGCCGTCGAAGACTACCTCAAATCCTTTCGCCAATTAATGCCTTTTGTGGATTTTTTTGTGGTGAATGTTTCTAGCCCAAATACCCCCAACTTACGTGCCTTGCAAGACAAAGGGCCATTACTGGAGCTATTGACTCAACTCCAAGCTGAGCAGAAAAATAATCCTAAACCGCTATGGCTCAAAATCGCTCCGGATTTGAACCCCAGCCAATTAGAGGACATCGTCGATGTTGCCCATTCCTGCCAATTGAGCGGGGTCATTGCAACCAACACCACCATCGAACGTTCTGGTTTGTCGACGCCCATGGCCCAAGTTGAAGCGATGGGTGCAGGTGGACTAAGTGGCAAACCCCTAAAACAACGCGCGACCGATGTCATTCGCTTTCTGCGCCAGCATTTAGCGAACGATCAAGCCATCATTGGCGTAGGCGGAATTGAAACCGGACAGGATGTTTTTGAAAAGCTTCAGGCCGGCGCTTCAGCGGTTCAGGTCTATACCGGTTTCATTTATGGCGGTCCCGATTTTGTTTTCCGACTCAAAAAACAGCTGCTAGACCAGCTTCATGCTCACGGGATGCAGAACCTGGGCGACTTGGGGCCGTGGATTCAGACCGCCAAGGTGTAGGTCGTGTCGCGGCGTTCGCCGTGACGCATCACTTTGCCCGTGTGGACCAATTCCTTGATGCGCAAATTCCAGGTAGAAGGCGAAATCCCGGTTTCTTTGAGGATCTGTTTCTTTTTGAGCGGGCGACTGGCGCTTTCCAGACATCTCAGGATGCGTTTGCGTGATTCTGTAGCCGAGATTCGCGAACCATCGGCATCTACCCCATCCTCAAACAAAAGCAGCAAGCTGCGTTGCCCGCGCACCGACTTGATGGTTAAAGGAATACCTTCCTGACCAGCTACGGCTAAAAAGGCCTGGCGCACCGATTGAACCTTCTCATCGGGATCCAAATCCCAGAATACGCGGTGTTGGGTGGCCGTTTCGCGTGCTCGGGTCAAATTGCCCAAGATATGTTGATAGGCGCCATCATCCAATTTCGTCTGTAAACTGCGCGCCTCGATCCGAAGCTTGCCCATCCGGTCCCCACTCCTCGTTTTTGCTTCCAAAAAGCATAGTAATTCTATATATGTTTGTCAACAATTTCATAGTAAGTTTTCCAAATACGATGAGCTGGTTTTTGCGTGTGTTCGCAGATGGGGACAGGGGAAACCTTCATTTTATCGTATCCCCTTGCGAATAGCCCGACCTGAATTTGTTATAATCCAACGCTGATTTTGAGGGGTAAAAATGGGATTGCGGATACTAGCGGTACTGATCGTCGGTGGCGCATTGTGGGGTCAAATTACAGGTGTCGTTCGGGATGCCAACACCCTGCAAGCTGTACCTGACGCGATTATTGTGATCAAAGGCCATTCCATGCAAACGACCTCAGCTTCTGATGGAAGTTTCAGCCTGAATGATACGGCTTCGCTGCCCTTTTATTTGGTGGTGGCCAAACATCCCTATTTTACGGAGCCAGTTTTCATCAGTACGGTTTCTCAAAGCCAAAACATGATGATCGATCTGACCCCGGTCCCCCTGGAAACCTCCATGCCAAATGGGGCATTGAATACACCTGAGGATTGTGAAACCTGCCACCCCGATACCTACACGGAATGGCTGGGTTCACCCATGCAGAAAACCGGGTTAAATCGCTGGGTCTGGGACGTTTGGGACGGAACGGGAACGGCTGGTGGCATGAATGGTTTTGTGTATAAACGCGATTCCATTCACCGTTTTGCCAATCCCAATTCGGATTGCAGCGCCTGTCATAGCCCGGTTCACTGGTTAACCGATATTGAAACGGCAGGCATGGGCGATGATGTGAACAATCCAACCGCTGATATGAGTCGCGGGGTCCAATGTGAGGTCTGCCATCGTGCCGCGTTTGTGGACCCAGCCAAAAGCAATTTCCCCGGGGTGACGCCTGAATCCTTCTCATTTTTCCGCAACATTGATGTTTATGCCGAATTTGGGCTGCGACCCGATGTTACCTATTCGGGTGGAATCATGCGGGCCGCCTACAATCCACAGCTCAGTGCTGAATTGTGCGCCGCCTGTCATGAGGACAATACGGATCACGACGATGATGGCGATTTTGAGGATGCTGGCAGCGTTCCGCACGAAACGACCTTTAGTGAGTGGAAAACCTATTTTCTAGCAGCAGCTGGTTCCGGTAAAACCTGTATTGAGTGCCACATGCCGTTGACTGAACGCGATGCGTTCTGCGTGTTTGAAAAGGGTCGGTCTGGGACGGTCCGAACCCACCATATCCGCGGCACAAGTCCCGCTTTTCTCGATAGTGCTGTGAACCTGGACGTCAATGCCAGCGAATCCTTGAGCGAATACGTCCTGGATATCGACCTGACCAATATTGGTGCGGGTCACAGTGTGCCGAGCGGGGTGGTTATCCGCAATATGTTGTTGCTGGTACGCGTCCGCGATGGTTTAGGTCAAGATGCGACCTTATTGGCAGGTGATACTTTGGATCCCGTAGCTGGAGTGGGTGACCCCAATCAGGGCTATTACGCAGGTTTGGCCGGCAAGGCCTTCTATTTGAACATGAGTGATGGGGCCACTGAACGCTTGTTTTATACCGAAGCCAATCAACTGGCCTTCGACAGCCGACTAAAGGCGGGAGAATCCTACCAAAACCAATTTCGCTTCCAGATGCCCAGCCAATTAGCCGGTGGGTTACAAGTGGATGTCAAAGTCCTGTACCGGCGCAGTTTTCGAGAGCTCCTCGATCAGAAAGGTTGGACAATGACCGGTCATGGTGAGCCTTTGGCCGATATTGCGGCGCCTGACTACGGCCACGTCATGGCGGAATATACGCAGAGTCTGAACCCCTGCGCCGATCGAGATCTGGACAACAATAGCCTGGTCAATGGTCTTGATTTGGCTATTTTGGTCGATCAGTGGCTGAGTCCTCCACCCTTCGGAGGCGGGGCAAAGACCGGCATGATGCACTTGGCCGCCTTGGTTAATTGCCTGCCTTAGCGCGTTTCTGGCGCTGTTCATAGCGGGCCCTTATTTCGGCCTGTTTTTCGGTCTTGCCCGTCTGTTTGTAAATCACATACAGGTGCAGCCACATGACCGTTGGATCCACCCAAAATGCAGGATCAGCTTTTTCATAATGCATCTCGGCTTGGGTGTAATCGCCTGCGCTAAAAGCTCTGAACCCGCAGCGAAAGTGGTAATGGGCATAACCGTCTTTCACGATAATCGGAACCAAAATACAAACAAGCATCACCCACAGGGCGCGCAATTTCTTGTATTGCTGCCACAAGCGCGGTAAACGCAGAAAATACCAAGCCACTAATAATCCAATAGAAAAGGCCAAAAAATGGCCGATGGCGTACATTTCATCATAAACCCAACCCACGAGTGCAACGGTCAGCCAAAACAAAAGTTCAATGGGACGGGGTAAATAGAAGCCCTTCTGTTCGGCCACGGCGATCGGTTCGGAACAGGTTTGTTGAGGGCCGCTAAAAGCCAAGGCATCCACTGGGCAGACCGCCACACATTGTTGGCATTGAATGCAGGCGGCAGACCGGACATCAAAAGTCGAGTTGATGGCTCGGCTAACGTCGATATCCATCGGGCATTGCTTGGTGCATTCCCCGCAACGGGTACACGAATCGACCTTGCGTACACGAAAACGAGACCATCGATTGGTCCAACCCACCATAATGCCCCAAGGGCACAAATGACGGCAAAAGGGTCGTGGTCCGAGCGCCAAGGGCAGGACTACCAAAACCACGGCTAGTGTTATTAGGGCAGCCGTGAAGGGTTGAAACAGGCTAAGCGGCGCGGTTGCGCCCAGTTCGATTTGAAAAGGGATCGTGCCCTGCGGTCGCTCTGAAAAGGAAGGCCAAATAAAAAAATAAACCAAAATGATCAAGCAGGCCCATGGGCCATAGCGCAAAGGCAGGTGATCTTGTCGGATTTTTATCTTGCGCATCAGATGATCCAACAGATCGTAGGCCAGCCCAATATGGCAAAACCACCCGCACAGAAACCGTCCCCAAAAAAAGGCTGCCCCAAGAACCAACAAACCAAAAACTGCACCTGCCGTGAGCGTATTGCGCTCCAGAAAATTGCGGAACATTTCGGCAAAATCAATGGCACCAATCTGTTGCTGACCCCATCCATACCACAGGTACAGGTGGCTCAAAATGGCTAGGTGAACCCCCAGGAAAGCAATGAGGCGCAACCGAAAGAGGCGTTTGATTTTCTGTTCTGACATGGTCGGGACTCCGGCTGGCACTGTTTATGCCTGGAATCATAGTATGATTGGCGGAGATGAATCGCCAGATATCCTTGTTTTTTATTGGATTTCCCATGAAATTGGCCTGTTTCCTGATTATTTTTGCGCTGCCCCTGACTGCGGCCGAAGTGTGGCTGCAGGCGGTGACACCCGATAGTTTTGTGCGTCTCATCAACCCGGCAAGCAAGGAGCAGGTCATCATCCTCAGCCTGATCCAGTCGGATGGTTCTACCCTTGTCACCACCCCTATCACGCTCAAAGCCAAACAGGCGCTGATGGTGCAACCGAGTCAGTGGGCCAGTTTTATGGGCAGCGTGGATATTCGCGTCGTTTCACTTTATTCGGTCCTGTTGCAATCTGTTCGCGATGACGGCCGTAACTTGAGTGAGCGGGAAGGCCAGCCCCTGCGGGCGGGTAGCCTGCCCATTCCGCACATTGCCGAAGCCGCCGCATTCTGGGACACCCGATTGTTCCTCAGCACAAGCGATGGGCTCGCCAATCTGGACCTGATTGTGGGGGGTAAATCGCAGACGTTGGTTCAAATGCAGTTGCATCAATCGCATTTTGCCAATTTGGAAACCTTATTAGGCAACCCGGTCCTTGCGGGCTCTGGCTGGGGTCAGGTCCACAGTCGTGGTCCGCTTATGGCTGGCAGCCTGGAATTTGGCACCTCGGATGGAACACAGCTGGCCTGTTTACCGCTGAACATGGAACGCTCCTGCCAATTGACACTTCCGCATATTCCGGTCGATTCGGTCAATTGGTGGACCGGCTTAGTATTGATCAACAGCCATGACCAAGCGTTAGCCGTTCAGGTCGAAATTCACAGCGACGTAGGTCTGATCGGCCAAAGCCAATTGGAAATTCCGCCAGCCAGTAAATATGTCGACCTGATGGAAAATGTTTTGGGTGGAAGTGTGCCGGCGGGCGCTTCCTGGCTGCGTTTAAAGGCAGAGCGTTCCCTGGTCGGGTTTGAACTTTTTGGGACGCGCAACCGCCAGGCCTTGGCCGGCTTGCCGTTGACCAATCAAGCCCACAAACGCTTGGTTATGGGGTGGTTAGGCGACATGGAGCAGTGGAGCGGCGCCGTTTTTCTGAATCCGGGTTTTCAATCAGCACAGGTGACGTTGAACGCATTTGCAGATGGTGGGACCTTGGCGCGCACCGTCACCTTTAGCGTTCCGGCTGGTGCGAAGAAAACCTTGCTCTTACAGGATGTACTCAAGTTGAAGGGGGCCTATTGGGTCGAGGCGATTTCCGACTCTGGTCTACAGGCCTTTCAACTCCTGGGCGATAAAGCTTTTCAAAAGCTTGCGGCCTTCCAACCGGTCGATCTCGATTCTGGTGATTTGGACGTCGGATTGCCCAAAACAATGCTGGATTCACCTGCCAATTTGTTTAACCGAAAAATTGCCTTTGCCGACTACGATGGTGATGGTGTTAAGGAAATCATCAGTGAAGATGGGTCCCAACTGCTTCTGGCAGATTTAAGTGGCAGCTTTGAAAGCTTTTCGATTCCCTTTGCTGATTTCGATTTTTCCGTTCCCATGGGTTCTCTGGTCTATCCACAAAGTTTTGACCTGGATCAGGACGGTACACCCGAACTTTTATTAAACACAACCCATATGTCGATTTACCGCCTGGGCAGCCATGGCGAGATCAGCTTGTTTCAACCCTTTAAACCGGATGTGGCAGCCGATCCTGTTGTCCGTGGCGCCGAGGATTTTAATGGTGATGGCTGGCTGGACTTGGTCACGAACCGCGCCTTTTTTCGCAGTTTTCCGACGTTAACCGATCCTTACAACCTGAATAGCTTTCCTTCCCAGTTCCCGCAGGGCGGAAAAGGGACGTTGATCCTGAATGTGAACGGTGACTTTTACCCCGATCTGGTTTCAGCGCTATTCGATAGCATGTATGCCATCGTGACCAATAATGCGCAGTCGTTTACCTCACCACTCTATGTACCAAAAGCCCCTAAAGACATACTGCAAATGTTTCGGTTCGATTTCGATGAGGATGGATATCCGGAAATCTTTAGCTTTTTAGCCGCAACCGGGAACTCTGTTAACCCAGATTTATTGGACATTGCCCACGTGGCCAGTGTGGGCAGTCGTTCTCTGTTCCAAATTCCCGTTCAGCAGGAGTGGGGTTTGAGCAATTTGAAATTGGTTGGGCCGGAGTCAGGGCCTTTCGCCACCATTCGTCAGCATTACGGTGGGATTACGCGAACTTGGCGACTCTCTCCAGATGGCATAAATCCGCAAACCAGTTTGGCTGGGGTTGGGGAATTGGAGGATGTGAATGGCGATGGACTGCGCGACCTGGTTTCGGCCAGCGGCACGGTTTTTCAAGAGCCTGGGGAATGGTTCCCCAATCCGGCTGCCGCCATGGTTTTGGATCCCCTTACTGCAGCCAATGTCTGGCATCATTTGGAGGATTACGATGGCGATCAGGAATGGGAATTGATGGAGGTTCGCCTCATCCCAGGTCAATTGGCGACCCGTGTGCGTCTATTGGAACCTGCAGAACAATGGTCACAATGGTCCGTTCGGTTCGATTTTGAGGTAGAAATCGGAACGTTTGGTTATGCCACCTTCATGGACTGGGACCAGGATGGGGATCTGGACTTATTGGTGGCTGGGGTCGGCCTCAAGTTACATCGCAATACTAACGGACAGTTCAATCGCACGGGCGAATTTATAACCCCGCCCAACGTGTATGCCATCACCAGCGCGCTTTCGGCAGATTTTGATCAAAACGGCAATCCGGATTTATTAGGTTACAAACCCGGTTCTGGCAATAAGTTTTATCTGGTCTACGATTACTTGACCTCAACCCCCAAAACGCGCTTTATTGATGTCAATGGCAGTTTGGCTTACGTCGAAATTCTTGATTTTAATCGCGACGGGTTGCCGGACTTCACGCTTCAGGATCCCAGCCGCAACAAAAACATCTTCATCAATCGCGGAATTGGTGACTTTATCCTCAAACCCGTCGAATGGAGCATCAGCGACTTCACCCAATTCGACGTTGATGGCGATGGCGAGTACGATTTGGTCGGGTTGGTGCCGATTCCTGACAATAAGCGCCAATATCTGCGCATTGCCCGCAATCGCGGCGATGAAACCTTCAGCGGTTTCTTCGTATTTTTACTGCCTGAGGATACCTTTTATAATCGCCTAACGGGAATGGATGTCAACCGCGATGGCCGTGTTGACCTGGTTGCGATTGGTCCTTCCTCCACTAACCAAATAGAATGGTTGGACATTTGGCTCAATGATTACGAACCCGGTTTTCCGCAAATTCCCCTGAAACGGGTGATGCGCTTGCCGATACCCAGTGCGACCGGACTCTCTACCCTCGATCTTAATCAGGATGGGTTTCCCGACCTGCAAATTCTTGAAGAATTTAATAGGCTTTGGTTCCTTTCCCATGTAAGCTTGCATCGCGTTTCTTGGGTCAACACCCATCCATTTCCCTAACCAATTGGAGGCCTTATTCGGCGATGAACAAATGGAGCACCAAAAAATCGGTTGAACTCTTCAAGATTGAAAAGTGGGGCCAGGGCTATTTTGAGGTTAATACCAAGGGCAATCTATGTGTAAAACCCTCACCTGACAGTCCTTACAAGGTTGATTTGAAGCGCTTGATCGATGAACTGCGCTCCCGAAAAGTTCAGCCGCCAGTGCTGATTCGGGTGATGGACATCCTGAAGGATCGCTTGAAACTGCTCTCGCGTAGCTTTAACGATTCGATCAAGGAACTCGGCTACAAAGGTAAATATTTTCCGCTTTACCCCATTAAAGTGAACCAACAGCGCACCGTGGTCGAAGCTATGCTCAAATACGGTCAAAACGTGGGTTTGGGTCTGGAAGCCGGATCCAAAGCCGAATTGCTGTTGGTGTTGGCATTGACCGAAAACATCAATACACCGATTGTCTGCAATGGTTATAAAGACGAGGAGTTTGTTGAGCTCGTCGGTATGGCCCACAAAATGGGCAAAAAAATCATTCCGGTCATTGAGAATTACAGCGAAGTCGAAACCTTTATTCGGCATTACAAAAAAACTGGCGTCATGCCCAATCTGGGTATCCGGCTCAAATTGTTCACCAAAGGTGCGGGTCAGTGGGCATCTACGGGTGGCGAATCCTCCAAGTTCGGTCTGCGTGTACCTGAAGTCGTTAATGTCATCGACCGTTTGGCTGAGGAAGACCTGCTCAACCACTTGAAACTCCTACACTTTCATATCGGCAGTCAAATTACCGATATCAAAGTCGTTAAAAATGCGCTGACAGAAGCCTCACGCGTGTTCATCGAAATGATCAAGTTGGGCGCCAACCTGGAGTATATCGATGTCGGTGGTGGGCTCGGTGTGGATTACGATGGTTCCGCACGGGAGACGTTTTCCACGATCAACTACACGCTTCAGGAATACACCAACGATGTGGTCTACCGCATCCAACAGGTGTGTGATCAACACGGCGTGCCGCACCCCACCATCTTTAGCGAGTCCGGCCGATTCCTGGCCGCGCATTATTCCCTGCTGATTACGAATATTCAGACCACGGGCGGCTACGAGCTCAAGGCCTATACCAAGGGTCAAATCAGTGCCGAGTCCGGTCCGCTTAAAGAGATGATCGACCTGCGCACCGGGGTAACCGAGGAAAACTACCTCGAGGCGTACCACGATGCGATTCAGTACCGTCAGGAAGTGCGCAATCTGTTCAATTACGGTTACGTATCCCTGCGCGACTTGGCTGGATCGGAGAGCTTATTTTCTGAAATCATGGAAAAAATCCTTGAAGTGGCCGAAGAAATGGAAGAAACACCCGAAGAACTCTGGGAACTTCAACAAAGCCAGGTGGATACCTATTTTGCGAACTTCTCATTGTTTCAAAGCTTGCCCGATTCCTGGGCGATTGATCAGGTATTTCCGATCATTCCCGTACATCAATTGGGTCAAAAACCGACCCGTAAAGCCGTATTGGTCGATTTGACCTGTGACAGCGATGGCAAAATTACGGATTACATTGGCGATGAAGAGGACAACTCCTTCGTGCATCTGCATGAAGTTCAGCCCGGCGACCAGTATTACGTCGGCATCTTTATGATAGGCGCCTATCAGGAAACCTTAGGTGAATTGCACAACTTATTTGGTGACACGCATTCCGTGCAAATCGAAATTTTGGGCAATGATAAGTACCGGCTCTCCAACTTCACCAAAGGCGATTCGGTCAAAGATGTGTTGGGTTATGTGGCCTATAACGCCAAAGAACTCATTGGAAAAATGCGCGCGCAGATCGAGCGGGCGGTTGAACGCAAGAAATTGACCTTGGACGAATCGGCCCATTTAATGGACCAATACGAAGAAGGCATGTTCGGTTACACCTACTTCGAAGAATAAACCTGTGGCGGGTAACAGAGGGATCTGCTACCCGCTATGTTTTTGCATCGAGGCGTTGAAAAAGCCGACTAAGTGTCCAGGCAATTGCGCAGGAGCTGGTTGACCAGAGCTGGATTGGCTTTGCCTTTGGTGGCTTTCATCATTTCGCCGACAAAAAAGCCAAATACCTTTTGTTTGCCGCCGCGATACTCTTCCACCTGTGCTGGGAATTGAGCTAAAACATTTTCGACCAATTGGCGCAAAGCCGATTCATCGGTGATCTGGCGCAGGCCTTTTTCCTCAACAATCGCGTTGGCGGATTTACCAGTGCTGAACATCTCGCCAAACACTTCCTTGGCAATTTTTCCGGAAATGGTGTTGTCGTCAATTAACCGGATGAGTTCTGCTAGATGGCTGGCGTTGATAGGGCAGGCATCCAGTCCGCGGTCATCGCTTTTGAGTTCACGCAACAGTTCGGTCATGATCCAATTGGCAGCTGATTTGGGGTTGTTGCATTCTTGGGCGACTTGTTCGTAATAGGCGGCCAAAACCTTATCGCCCGTCAAGATCTGCGCGTCGATTTCGGGCAGACCCCAATCGCGAATGAAACGTTCGTATTTGGCGCGCGGTAATTCGGGTATTAGGCTTTTTGCGGCCTGAACCATTGCGGGGCTAACGGCCAGTGGAAAAAGATCCGGATCCGGAAAGTAGCGATAATCCTGACTGTCTTCCTTGGTGCGCATGACTCTGGTTTTTTGCGCTTCGGCATCCCATAACAAGGTCGCTTGAATAATCTCTCCGCCCGAGTTGAGCACTGCGATTTGCCGATTGATTTCGTGTTGGATTGCCCGCCGAACGTTGTTGAAGCTGTTGAGGTTCTTGAGCTCCGTGCGTGTCCCAAACTTTTCCTGGCCGACCGGACGGACGGATACGTTGGCATCACAGCGCAGGCTGCCTTCTTCCATGTTGCCGTCACAGATTTCCAGGTATTGAAGGATGGCTTTGAGTTCGGTGAGGTAGGCGTAGGCTTCTTCGGGCGAGCGCAGATCGGGTTCGCTGACAATTTCGAGAAGCGGAATGCCACTGCGGTTGAGGTTGACATAACTTTTGGTTTTGGATTGCGGCCAGCCATCATGTGCGGATTGCCCGGCATCTTCTTCCAAATGGGCGCGCGTGATGCCAATCCGTTTACTGGGTTGTCCCTCGACTTGGATGTGCAGGTGGCCATCCTTGACCACCGGCTGTTCGAACTGACTGATTTGATAACCTTTTGGCAGGTCCGGATAGAAATAATTTTTGCGTGCGAAGATGGAACGGGCAGGTACCTGAGCCTGGATCGCAAGGCCAAATTTGACAGCAAATTCGACCGCTTTCCTGTTGAGAACCGGCAACGCACCGGGCAAGCCAATGCAGGTGGGGCAGGTTTGTCCATTCGGATTGGCACCAAATTTGGTGCTGCAGCCGCAAAACAGTTTGCTGTTCGTCTGGAGTTGGGCATGGACTTCGAGCCCAATAACCGGTTCATAGGAAATCACGGGAAAACTCCTTGCCAGGATTACTGAGCGATGCGCTGAAATTCCCGGTAATTTTTGTACGGGCTGCCTTCATCGTCAGGCGCCAATACTACTTGAAAAGCATCCACTTCGCTAATGTTTTCAACGTTTTCCTGAAAAGTGAAGACCTTGGTTGCATATTTGCCCAGGGTGGAAACATCTAAGGTATGGGTTTTGGTCCACATGAGGGTTTCATCCGCTTTATAGGCTTGTGCGATGACCGTTAAGTCTTGAATAGCCAGTTTCCCCGCGGTGTTCTGAATGGTGAATTCGTAGGTTAATACGCCGCTTTCAGAGGGCGCCCAGTCCAGGTTGCTAATCAAATACAAGCGGCGATCCGTGCGGACTTGTAAGGCGGGGTCGGGTTTATTGCCGCAAGCGACCAAAAGTGAAATCAGGATGAGTAAGAATGGGTAATGTCGTTTCAAAGCGTCCTCCTATTTGTCTTTTTCAATGAGTTTGTTGCCTTTTTTACGTTTGCTCTGGATGTACCATTTGGAGAGGCCCGAGTGGTTGAGTCCATAAACCACTTCATAGATACCTTGATAAATACTGGGATCATTGAGGATCAGACCAGCAGATCCTTCGCCCTCATCCATTTTTTGCAGAATATTGGCCAGATGGAAACTGGCCCGTTCCAGGTTGGCGGCCAGGCGATCGCCGTATTCTTTATCCTCCATGAGGCGCGGAATCAATCCTTCGGCATTTTGGTAGCGATTCACCAGGTTCTGGGCGGAATCCAAGACGGCCAGCAACTGGGTGCGAACCTGATTTTTGAATTCGGCATCGTGCAGTAACATGGCGGCCAGACCTTCATCGCCTTTGGTGGACTCCAACAGTTCGGCCAAGCTGGTTAGGTTGCGGTTCAAAAGGTCTTTGAACTGGGTCTTGAATTGCGGGTCATTGAGCAGGAGCCCCATCAGGCTTTCGTTGTTTTCGATTTTTTGCATGATATCGACCAGGACCCGAGTGGTGGTTTGAGCCAGCTCGGGATCACCGATTAAGCGCTGGAGGAGGCCTTCCTGGTTGGCCAGTTGCGAGAGGATCTTACGCAAATTTTCGGACATATCGGTCACGTCGCCGACCAAGTCTGTGCCTTGTTTCAGCAGTTCCTCCACATTGAGCAGCTTGGGAATCGGTTTGATAAATTCGTCTTCTTTTAGGGTTTCCGCACTGTAATCGTTGGTCGCCAAAAGAATGTATTTGTCGCCTAAAACCCCTCGTGATTTGATATCGGCCACGGTGGAAGTTCGGATATGGTTGCGCATGGACCGGTGCACACCGATGCGAACAATGATGTCGACCCGGTTATTTACGGCCGGCTCCTCAGAAATGCTGATACGTGTGACCCGGCCAATCGGCACGCCGTTGAAATGGACAGGAGAATCAACTTCCAGTCCGTTTACTTCGGGGAACTTAATTTGGTAGGTGAGGTTCTCCTGGAAGTTCCCGACATAAAAGATGGAGATCACGAAGATCACCAGGGACAGGGCAAAAAATAACCCCACTTTGATTTCTTTACTCATGGTGGCCTCCCCAAAAATAGGCGCGTAACAAGGGGTGATCAGAGGCGCGAGCCTCTTCGATTCGCCCGGAAAAGGCGAATTCGCCTTGATGCAGGAACGAGAGTTTATCGGCAACAAAGTCGGCGGTGGACATATCGTGGGTCACCACAACACTGGTGACTTTGAGCTCGCGTTGCAGTTTGCGGATGAGCTTGTTGATGGTGCGGGTGGTTAAAGGATCGAGTCCGGTTGTGGGTTCGTCGTACAGAATCATTTCGGGATGATTGATGATGGCGCGTGCAAGGGCTACCCGTTTCATCATACCGCCGGAGAGATCGACTGGAAACATGTGCTCCACGTTCTCCAATTCCACCATTTCCAGGCTTTCCCGGGCGCGTTCGCGAATTTCCTCATCGCTGAGCGCCGAGTGAGCCAAAAGTGGATAGGCCAGGTTTTGAAGGACGTTCATCGAGTCAAATAGCGCACCGCCTTGGAACAGGTAGCTCACTCGTTTGCGTACTGCGTAGTACTGCGACTCTTTGAGATGACCAATGTCTTGGCCTTCAAACAAGATTTCGCCAGTGTCGGGTTGGATCAAACCGATCAACAGTTTGAGTAAAACGGATTTGCCAGCGCCGCTTCCACCCAGAACTACCGTGGTTTCGCCGCGCGTGATTTCCAAATCGATATCGCTGAGGACCTGCTTGCTGCCAAAGGATTTTGAGACATTGCGCAATTCGTAAAACATCAGCCGGTCACCAAATAAAACAGTTTGGTCAGGAAAAAATCGCTGATCAGGATGGTAATTGAGGTGGTCACGACCGTGTGGGTTGTCGAACGGCCAACTCCATCCGCCCCGCCTTCGACATGTAAACCGTTGTTGCAGGCGATGATCCCGATGAAATATCCGAAGAAAAAAGTTTTGCCCAAGCCGCTTATGATGTCGTTTAGGGTCAAGGCTTCCAACACACTGCTGAGGAAAAAGTGGCCATCCACGTGCAGTTCCAACACCGCCAACAGCAAACCGCCCAAAATGCCCAAAAACCCAGCAATGACGGTCAACAGAGGCAGGCTGAAAATGCAGGCGATCATGCGCGGGACGACCAGTTTGTAAATGGGATCGGTGGCCATGGCCCGCATCGCATCGATTTGTTGGGTATTCTTCATGTAACCCAATTCGGCCGTGATCCCCGCACCGACCCGGCCACCGACCAACAACGCCGAAAGGACGGGTCCCAACTCGCGTACAATGCTCAAGCTGACCAGGTCGCCGATCCACACATCTGCCCCCAGCTTTGCGAGCGCATAAGCCGCTTGCAGGGCCAGCACCATGCCCGTGAAAATAGCGGTAATATTGGTGATCGAAAGGGATTGGACACCCAAATGATAGAACTGGTGCAACCACGCGCGCACCTCAGGTTTTCGCGAAAAAAGTAGGCGCACGAACTGAGCGGTCAGGATGATTACCTGGCCCAATCGCATGAGGGTGTGGTTTAACATTCCGGCGCCGGCCTCCAGGGATTAAGGCCATCAGTTTACGCGTTCCCCGGCGAAAGATTCAACCTCCAGCCGTGCGAGTCGCAGATAAACGCCGCATCTGCGCGCCTTTTTGCTAGAATATCGCTTTTGGTTTAGGGCTTCCTTGAGGCCTTTTCGGGTTTTTATCCGGTTTCGATTTGTTTGGCGAGGTGTGAGCGTGCGGAACATCGTGGTTGCGGGTGCGCAATGGGGAGATGAAGGTAAAGGAAAAGTTGTTGATCTGATTGCCGGTGCGTTTGATTTGGTCGTGCGTTTCCAGGGCGGCAACAATGCTGGCCATTCGGTCGAATTTGGCGGGAAACGTTATGCGTTACATCTCTTGCCCAGCGGTGTCTTTCATGCCGGAACGCAGAACCTGATTGGCAATGGCGTGGTCGTCGACCCCAAAGCGCTGTTGAGTGAAATCGATAAACTCAACCAGCAGGGCGTTTCGGTGAACCCGGACAACTTAAAACTGTCAGATCGCGCGCAAATTGTTATGCCCTACCACATCGTGCTCGACCGCTTTCGCGAAGCGAGTGCGGATCGCAAAATAGGCACCACCGGAAAAGGGATTGGACCCGCTTATGAATTCAAAGCGGCCCGTCGTGGTATTCGCTTTTGCGATGTTGGTCACCCCGCCCATTTTCAAAAACGCGTGGCCGAAGAATTAAGTGGCCTGCAATCGGATTTCCCATTGATTCCCGATCTACAGGCGCTCCAGGTTGATACGGTTTTGGCCGAGCTGGCGCCGGTTTTAGAACGCTTGGCGCCCTTTATTGTGGATGGTGTTGTTTTGGCCAATCGGGAAATTGCTGCTGGGAAGCGGGTCCTGTTTGAAGGGGCTCAGGCCACTTTGCTCGATTTGGATTTCGGAACTTATCCCTATGTGACCAGTTCCAACAGCTGTGCAGTTGGCGTGCCAGCAGGTTGTGGTGTGGCGCCGCAGAAAATTGATGCGGTCATCGGCATTACCAAAGCCTATTGCACGCGTGTGGGGGAAGGCCCTTTCCCCAGTGAGCTAAACGATGCCTTGGGCGAACAAATCCGCAAGGTGGGCAACGAGTTTGGTACCACAACGGGACGGCCACGCCGCTGTGGTTGGTTGGATTTAGTGGCGCTCAAATATGCCCATACCATTAATGCCTTTGATTCGCTGGCCCTTATGAAAATGGATGTGCTGAACGACCTGGACGAGGTTTGGGTCTGCGATGCCTATGATCAGGATGGATTAACAATTACCGATTTCCCGGCCTCTTTGGAGGACCTAAAACAGATGGTTCCGCGTTACAAACGGTTCGCCGGTTGGAAACAGTCTTTGGCCGGGGTCCATCAGTACGATGCATTGCCTCCTGCCGCTTTGGCGGTCATCCGGTATATTGAAACCTATTTAGGCTGTTCGGTTGACCTGGTCTCGACAGGACCTGACCGCACACAAACACTGCTTAAGCCAGGAAGCTTGATGGCGCGATTAGCCGAGCAGGCCAATTAGATTCGTTTGGCCGGTAAGCCAATCAAGGCGCCATATTTCAGCCATTTAACAATATGATCCGGTGTCGGTTTGCCGGTCAATTGGATTAGGGTTTGGTTGGATGGAAAAGGCTTGTCAGAGGCTTGGTCCGACAGGGCGACCAAATCGCCTCCTGCGGCTAAAAAATTTTCTGCGGGCCAGGCGGGAAGATGGTGGTCGAAACGAATTGCGCCAATCAAGTCGGGTGGCAAGTCCTGGAGCCACTGGCTGAAAAATTCTCTCATGCGTTGGCCCTGGTCGTGCTCGATGGCCCAGCGCAGAGCGCCAGAACCTGCTAAATCGACTTCCAAATAATGAAAGCCGATCTCGTGCAGGCGTTTGGTGTTGACCCTAAAGGCATTTTGTACCCGATCCCAGCGCTGATCGGGATCTTCACAGGGGCATGGATCGATTAACTGAATTCCGGCGACTGCGCCGCCCGACTCAATGACCTTAACCAACGCCCTTAAACCATCCATGTACTTGGGCTGATCGGCGCGTAAACAGGTTCTGCCAAGAGGCGGCGGCACGGCGGATGCCGGTCCCACAATGACCAGTGCCGCCTCAGCCTGCGCTTGAACCCGGTAGTAGGCCAAAGTCGCAGGAACGACCTTGCCGCCTGCTTTGGGGATTAATGGCATTTCGGCTAAGATGGCGAAGGGATTTTTGAAACAGGTTCCTTTTATATAGAAAGGGGTCAGCCTTCTTTCACGCATGGGATTTGCCTTAAAGTCGCTATAATTTTTAGGAGCCGTATGCCATTGCTCTTTTTTCCCCTTCGGAAAATTGTCCAAATCCTTAAGGTCTTTGTTTTGGAAAGGAAGCCAGAATGACTGCATCGCGAATTGAAGAATTGCGCAAACGAACCAATCAAGCCCTGAAGGGCGGCGGCGATGAACGTATTAAAAAGCAGCACCAAGGTGGGAAATTAACCGCCCGTGAGCGCATCGAATTGCTACTCGATCCGGGCAGTTTCCAGGAATTGGATCAATTGGTCGTTTCACGAGGCGACGCAGAATCTTCCATTGTTGGCGACGGGGTGGTCAGCGGTTACGGCCAGATTGAGGGCCGAACCGTTTATGTGTTTGCGCAGGACTTCACCGTTTTTGGTGGATCACTCTCCCTGGCCAACGCCAAAAAAATTGTCAAGATCATGAATTTGGCCATGAAGGTTGGCGCGCCCATCATTTCCCTCAACGATTCGGGTGGGGCGCGTATTCAGGAAGGCGTCAAGTCGCTGGCTGGCTATGCGGATATCTTTTTATTAAACACTTTGGCCTCCGGAGTGGTACCTCAGATATCCGCCATCATGGGACCCTGCGCAGGAGGGGCTGTTTATTCTCCTGCCTTAACCGATTTTATTTTTATGGTTCAAAATACCGCTCACATGTTTGTTACGGGTCCCGAGGTTATCAAAGCCGTTACCCATGAAGAAGTCAGCAAGGAAAAGTTGGGCGGTGCACTGACCCACAATCAGGTGTCGGGCGTCGCGCATTTTGCGGCTCAAGACGATACCGCCTGCCTTTCCATGATCCGCGAGTTGGTGGGCTATATCCCGGGCAATAATATGGAAGACCCGCCCAGAAAACCGAACCAAGACCCCGTCGATCGCCCTTGCGATGCCCTGGCCCAGCTGATCCCCTTGGATTCCAGCCAACCCTACGACATGAAAAAGGTCATTCGCGAAATCGTGGACGACCATCATTTCTTCGAAGTTCAAGCCTTGTTTGGGAAATCGATCGTGGTCGGGTTTGCCCGGCTGGGCGGTCGGTCCGTTGGCATTGTGGGCAATCAGCCGAGTGTATTGGCGGGTGTACTCGATATCGATAGTTCCACCAAGGCCGCCCGGTTTGTGCGCTTCTGTGATGCTTTTAATATCCCTCTGATCACCTTGGAGGATGTGCCCGGATTTTTACCCGGGACCAAACAAGAATTTGGGGGAATTATTCGTCACGGCGCCAAACTGTTGTTTGCCTTTGCCGAGGCCACCGTGCCGAAATTGACGGTGATTACCCGCAAAGCGTATGGTGGGGCCTATTGCGTAATGGCCTCCAAACACTTGCGCACCGATTTAAATTTCGCTTTTCCGCATGCTGAATTGGCCGTAATGGGTTCGGACGGTGCTGTTAATATCCTTTACCGCAAAGAATTGGCTGAAGCGGCCGATCCCGAAACCCTGCGCAACCAATTGGTTGCGGAATACCAGGAAATCCACAGCTCGCCGTTTATTGCGGCTGAAGAAGGCTACCTGGACGAAATCATTGAACCGCGGGACGTGCGCAAAAAATTGATTCAAGGGCTGAACATGTTGGCCAATACGCGCGAATCCATGCCGGCCAAAAAACATGGGAATATTCCCCTTTAAGCTGGCATAGGCATGTCATGGGGCACGCGCTGGATCGGGTGGACCACCAGGTTTGAGTGGCGGTCCTTTCTGCAACAGAAGGCACCCCACCTCGCCTTTTTTGGTTTAATTCTGACGGTTGTTTTGGGTTTGATGAATGTGGTCCACATTCTGACCTATCTCAAACCGACCGATGGCGCGCATTACCAACAAGACGCAGGGCGACTCAAAGTCGTGAGCACGGACTTGAGTGCGGAGACCAGCCTACAGGTGGGCGACTTTCTCCTCGCCATTGACGATACCGAAATTCGCGATATCCAGGATTATGAAGACTTTATTTATGCCTTGCCCTTGGGTTCAAAACACCTGTACCAATTGGAACGCAATGGCAGTCGTTATGAGCCGTGGGTGGAAATCCGCGGCATTAAGGAAATCGCGAGCGAATACTATTTGTTTGCGTTGAGTGGTTTTGGGTTTCTGCTTTTCATTTTCATTATTTGGAATCAAGAAACCCATCCCTACCCCAAACGCAGCTTGGTCTTTGCCTGTTTTGCGGTATTCCTCGCTTTTGTTTTTCACCACACGCAACGGTTAAGCCCTCTCGATTGGGTTAGTTACTACTTGGACAGCAGCGGACGATTCCTGCTGCCATCCGCCTTTCTCTCCTTTAGCTTGTTTTGTTTTCCCGGATTGCGCGATTGGCGTGGGTTTCTACAAGTGCTGCACTGGGCGCCCACTCTGGTTATGGCCGTCATTGTGTTGTTGCTCTTTCCGCAAAATACGGGTGTTGGGGCCTCCTTTTCAGATGAGGAGTATTACCGCTTGCTTCAGGAGGTTCAACGGGTCTGGGGCGGTCTGCTGCTCATACTGGCTTTTGTTTTGGCCCTGTTTGGCAAGAAACCGGGTCCGGGTCGCCAATTGGTCTTTGCGCTGGGTTGTTGGTTGCCCTTCGCCTTGGACCTGTTGCATTTGGAATTTCCCTATGCCTGGGTATGGAGCGCTTTGTTGCCGCTACTCTTCCCCGTTGTCGTTTTGACCCATTTGATTCAGAAGGACACGCTGCATGTGGAGCAGTTCGGGAAAAAGGGTTTGGTCTATTTCTGTGTGGTTTTGATTCTATTCGTCACCTATTTTGCGTTTATACGGGTCTTTCAAAGCCTGTTGGGTGGGGCGATCACGCGCGATGGGCAGATCTTTTTGTCCGGATTTGCCATTGTCTTTGCGGCCGTTTCTTACGGTCCTCTGCGCAACTTGTTGGAAGAATTATTTAATCGCTTGTTGTACGGCGAACGCTTTCACGCCATGCGCGCTTTGACGGATCTCAGCGGGGTCAATCAGCCGAGTACCGATCTCAATACGTTCCTCTCCGTGATCCTGCATCGTGTACAGAGTGCTTTTGGCTACGATCATGCCTGGGCTTATGTCGCGGGTGAGAAACAATGGATCTTTCATGCGTTGGGTCAGGATAAGCCGGTTTTTGAGTTAGAACAAGATTTGCCTGCCCATGTGATTGCTGCAGATTTCCTCGCCATGCACCAAATCCCCGGACTACGGGTCTTTCACAAGGACGAACCCGGCTTGAGTCCGAGCAATTGGTTTTGGCCGTTGCGGGTAGCGGGCAATGTTCGTTGCTTTCTTGTGTTGCCGGGCGGTCCTCAAGACCAGGAACTCAACCTGGAGGAAAAACAACTTCTGCGCAGTTTGCTCAACCAGTCGGAAATCCTGTTGGAGAATATGGATTTGTACCGGTCGCTCGAATTGAAAGCCCAGAGTTTCAGTCAGCTGAAGGAATTTAATGAGAACATTATTGAATCCTCCAAGTTGGGCATGTTGGCTACCGATGAAATGGATTGCGGTGTTTCGTGCAATGCGGCCTTTTGCGAAATTGTCGGCAAGAACAAGGACTACGTTATCGGCAAACCCTTTGGCGATTTGTTGGTCTGTGTGGAAATCCAAAATGAGCGTTTGGCCAAAAGCGGACATGCGGTTGAGGGCTATTACCGCAATTTGCGCCAGGAGCGGGTCTTATTGGATATCCTGAAAACCCCGCTAAAAACCAAGGATAATGAGATTTTTGGCAACTTGTATTTAGTCGAAGACATCAGTGAAAAACGCAAACTGCAGGACCAGTTGATGCAGCAGGAGAAACTGGCTTCGATCGGCCTTCTCGCTGCGGGCGTGGCTCATGAAATCAACACGCCTCTTACGGGGATTGCCTCATATAGCCAGCTGCTGCAAAACGAACCGGACTTGGGCATCGAAAGCAAGGAATTGGTCAAGCTCATTCAGGAACAGAGTCATCGTGCCGCCAATATCGTGAAGGAACTGCTCAATTTTTCGCGCAAGGAAAATTTGCCCAAAGGTCCGGTTGATCCCGCCCATGTTCTGCGCCAGACCTTAAGTTTTTTAGGTCACCGACTGCAAAAAAAGTCGCTTCAATTGGATTTCCAGGAACCTGCTGAAACGTATTGGATTATGGCCTTCAGCAATCAAATTCAACAGGTATTTATCAATATTATTGTCAATGCACTGGATGCGATGGACGACGGTGGATCACTGCGGATTCGCCTGGAACCCAGCACGGATGAAATTCGTATCTCCTTTTTGGATTCGGGTCATGGGATGGACGAGGAAACCCGCACCAAAATTTTCGATCCTTTTTTTACAACCAAAGAGGTGGGAAAGGGCACGGGCTTGGGATTAAGCGTGGTATATAACATTATGCGGGACCACAATGCACGTATTGAGGTGTCCAGCGCTCCCCAACAGGGAACGCAGGTGGATTTGGTTTTTCCCCGTGTGGACCCGGCCTCCATGCCGGAACTAAAAAAATATTTTGGAAATGAGATGACCGACGCATGATGGATGGATCCGCAGCCAAAATCCTGATTATCGAAGACGAAAAAGTAGTTCAGGATATTTTTCGCAGGCTTTTTCGCAGTACGTCCTATCAGTTGACGTTTTTTGATCGGGGCGATGTCGGTTGTCTTGAGTTTGAGAAAAATCCTTCTTTTGATCTGGTCATAACGGATTTAATGTTGCCAGGCCTTTCCGGCATGGATGTGCTGAAACGCATTCGCAGCTTATCTGCAGAAACGCCTGTAATCATGGTTACCGCCTATGCTTCGGTAGATTCGGCCGTTGAGGCCATGAAGTACGGGGCATTTGATTACATCTCAAAACCCTTTAATAACGACGAAGTTTTGATGGTGGTCAACAAGGCGTTAGACCGCTTGCGATTGGTTGAGGAAAACCGCAGTTTACGCAAAGCGCTAAACAAAAAATACGGCTTTGAAAACATTATTGGTCATTCCACGGCCATGCAGGAAGTGTTTGACTTGATCCACCAAGCGGCGCCCAGTAACGCCACCATTTTGTTGCGTGGTGAAAGTGGCACCGGGAAAGAGCTTGTGGCACGCGCTATTCATCACAACAGCGCAAGAAAAAACCGCTCTTTTGTGACCATTAATGCCGGCGCCATTCCCGAACAATTGTTGGAAAGCCATTTGTTTGGTCACATAAAAGGGTCCTTCACGGGTGCCTTGACCGACAAAAAGGGCATGTTCGAGATCGCCGATGGCGGAACGCTTTTCCTGGATGAAATTGGCAATATTTCCATGGAATTACAGGCCAAAATGTTGCGTGTCATTCAGGAAAAAGAGATCATGGCGGTCGGTGCCACGCATTACAACAAAATCGACGTGCGTCTCATTTGCGCGACCAATGCCGACCTGGAAAAAATGGTGAGTGAAAATAAGTTCCGGGAAGATTTGTATTACCGGCTCAACGTCATCGAGATTCGATTGCCGCCGCTGCGTGAACGCATGGGCGATCTACCGTTGCTGGTTGACCATTTCCTGCGCAAATTTGAAGCGGCCAATCAGAAAAAAATAGAGGTGGTCGAGCCTTCTTTTATGGAGATTCTGGAGTTATATGCTTGGCCGGGCAATATTCGTGAGCTAGAGAACTTGATCGAACGGGTTGTGGTCCTCTCGCGCGATGGAACCATCGATAAAGGCCTGCTCCCCCCGAATTTTATTAAAAAAGCTCAGGGTGAGAATGTGTTTGTACCCAGTCTGGATTTCAGTATGAGTTTACCCCAGCAGGTGCAAGCGCTTGAACGGGCTTTGATTCAAAAAGCACTCAAAGCAGCCGAAGGGGTTCAAAAACACGCTGCAGAGCTTCTCGGTCTCAAAACAACCACGCTCAATGAAATGCTTAAACGCCACAAAATGCGCTAAGGCTAGAACTGGATTAGCCGGACCTCTTTGTGCACGGTTAGGTGGATGGGATATTTGGCAACAAATAAGTTAAGCTCTTGAGTGTATTCGGTGTCTATGTAAATCCACGAAATGTTGTTCTGATCCTGTTTTTTTTCGACTTTTAGGTTATCTTGGGTTATTGGCAACCCCTTTCTTTTTGCATACTCCAAGAGGTCGTTTGCGACATCCCGATCGCTTCTACGATGGGCGCCCGTCGCTAATTCCTGGCATTTTTCCTCAAATTCTTTGCGGCCCTCTTGGATGGGGTACCATTGCAGGAAAGCCGCTATAAAAACGCCTAAAACAAGGACCGCAAATAAGCACCCAAAAATATTCTGTGTTTTTTTCTCTTCCGCGCCCCAACGTCCCATCTCGACCTCCAGCGTTTAACTTACCTGTATTATAGCAGCTGCCTGGCTCAAAGATCATCAAAGAAAATTGCCGAGGTTAGGTTTAGTAAATGCGTGATGTGATTTTGGTTTCCGATGCACACGTCCATCCTGGGTTTGGAAATGTTAAACCCTTCTTTTCCATGTTAGAAGGCCTTGCCCAACGCGATTGCGATGTGTTCTTTTTGGGCGATATCTTTGAATTATGGATTGGGATTAAACGTTACGAAAAGTCCTACCATCATCAATTCCTAGAATGGTGCAGAGCAGAAAAGGCCAGAAGACAGTTGGGTTTTATCGAAGGCAACCATGAATTTTTTGTTGTGGAACGTCATCGTTCGGCCTTTAGCTGGTCAGATTGTGCGCGTTATGTCGATGCATCACGCGACCTGTGTCTGGTGCATGGTGATTTGGTAAATCCTGAGGATCGGGCTTATTTGCGCTTTCGGCGGTTGACCAAAAACCCGCTGATGCGCGAGTTGGTTCGATTCCTGCCGTTTGGACCCCGGTTGGCTGACAGGCTCAAAAAAAAGCTCAAAACAACCAACCAATCCTTTCGGATCCACTTTCCGGAGTCGCATATCCTGAACGCACTTCAACAGTGCGCTCAGTCTGCTTTAATCATGGGCCACTTTCATCGGCCCTTTTCCCGGAATCAAGACGGAGGCCAGGTTTGGGTGGCACCAGCATGGTTGGACGGCGGGCTCGTCACCCGAATTTCCGTAATGCAAGGTAAGACGACGTTTGTAAGCGGGCCATGGGCGCAAATTCTGGCTTCGTTGCCGCTTTTACCGGATGGACCGTAGGTTCGTTTTGACTGTGTCAAATTGGCAGCTAACCCAATCCAAAACGGCCAAGATCCTCCCGATTTGGTTTGACTTTTGCCTGATCGCTATGATATTTTGCAATGCGTTTTGGGCGTATTGCCCACTTTTCTTACCATTTTGAAGCAGTGCCGGGGAGTTCAATGGAAGAACTATTAGAAACCTTGCCCGGACCCATGAAGCTTGACAGCTCCATTGTGGTCATTGGTATCCTCTTTTTAGTACTCCTTGTCATTTTGAACAAGTTGATCTACCAACCGTTGACTGCCGTTTTGGAAGAGCGGAAGCGCCGGATCGATGAAGGCGACCATGCGCGTCGGTCCTCGATGAAAACGGTAGAAGATAGTTTGGCGACCTACCAGAGCCGTTTGGTTGAAGCGCGAAAATCGGCTCAACTTAAACGTGCCAAAATTTTGAAGGAGTCCGAAATGGTTCGTGAGGAAATGCTCTCATCAGCTCGTGAACAGGCTTTTGCCCTGGTTCAGGCTGCCGTGACGGAAATTGACAGTCAAGTGAATCAGGCGAAAGAGAGCCTGAAAGCAGAATCGGAATCCATTTCCAAACAAATCGTCGCCTCCTTGTTAGCTCGGGTCAACGCCTGATCCAAACCGGAAATTCATAAGGCTATTTCATGAACAAATTCAGATTATTATTCCTCTGCTTTGTCTGCGTTCTGCCTGTGCTGGCCTCGGGTGGCGAGGCAGGTGAAGCCGCGCATCACGGTATCGAATGGATGAAACTGTTACAACAAGCCTTTAATACGGTTTTGTTTTTTGGCCTCATCTTTTACCTGATTCGCAAACCGGCTGCTGAGTTCTTTTCGGGTCGTTTGCGCCACATTAAGGAATCGCTGGAGATGGCGGAAAAAAGTCGCCAGGAAGCCAAGTCGCGCTTGGCCGAAATCGAATCCAAGATGCAGAATTTAGAATCGGAACTCAAACAAATTGAGGAGCAAGCCCACCTGGATGCAGAGCGTGAAAAAGAGCGCATTCAGGAAGCGGCTCAGAAAGACGTGGAACGCATTCTTCAACAAGCGCGCGAGGAAGTGGAATTCCGCAAACGCCGCGCCATTACGGAGTTGAAACAGTTTGCTGTCGAGTTGAGTTTCCAGCATGCTGAAGCCGATTTGCAAAAGCAGCTGGATGCCGGCACGCGCCAGCGTTTACGTGAGGACTTTGTTCACAGCATGGAGGCCAAACTATGAGCCAGGTAGTCGGCTTGCGTTATGCCAAAGCCCTGGTAAACGAGGCCTATAATCAAAAAAATGGAACCGAAATTATCGATTCCTTTTTGACCCTTGTCGAGCAGATTGAAGCCAACGAAAAGTTAGATGTTCTGTTGCGCAACGTGACCGTGCGGGCCAACCAGAAGCTGAGCGTCCTTCAGCCCATCATGGCAGCGTTGGCTGCACCTCAGTTGGTGAACAATTTCATTTCGGTTTTGGCTCAAAACGGACGGTTTTCGGCGTTGGCTAGTATCGCCAAAGCCGTGCGTAACCTGCGCGATCAGCGCGAGGGTGTTCAGGAAGTAACCTTGACTGGCGCTGATGCTTTTAAGGACGCTGAGCAGGTCTCTGTTCAGGAAAAATTTGCAAAAGCTTTGGGCCGAAAAGTTCGCTTGAAGGTCCAAGTGGACCCTGCCCTGCTTGGCGGTCTCAAAGCCCAATTGGGCAGTACAGTTTTTGACGGAAGTTTAAGCGGACGCATGCATCGGATGCGTACCGAGCTGATGAAGGAGTAGAAGCACATGGACATTCGTGCTGGAGAAATCTCGAAGATCATTCAAGAGCAAATCAAAGGGTTTGAAACTGGAGTCGAAACTTCAGAAGTCGGAACAGTCATAGCTGTCGGTGACGGGATTGCCCGTGTGCATGGCTTGGACAATGCGATGGCTGGCGAACTGCTTGAGTTCCCTCATGGGTTGGTGGGCATGGCCCTCAACTTGGAGCAAGACAACGTGGGTGCCGTACTTTTTGGCGAAACCAAACTGGTTCGCGAAGGGGACACGGTGAAACGCACTGGTCGACTGGCTTCCGTTCCTGTCGG
The DNA here is from genome assembly GCA_020637335.1 of Acidobacteriota bacterium. Taxonomy (GTDB): domain Bacteria; phylum Acidobacteriota; class Holophagae; order Acanthopleuribacterales; family Acanthopleuribacteraceae; genus JACJWC01. The sequence continues at coordinate 282,570 of JACJWC010000001.1, forward strand.
TCCCGCTATGGTGGGTCGGGTTGTGGATGCTTTAGGGAATCCGATTGATGGCAAAGGTCCCATCGAAACGGAACATTATTTGCCGATTGAGCGAATTGCCCCCGGCATTATCAGTCGTAAATCGGTTCACGAGCCGCTTCAAACGGGTATTAAAGCCATTGATGCCATGATTCCAGTTGGTCGTGGTCAGCGCGAATTGATCATTGGTGACCGTCAAACCGGAAAAACCGCGATTGCGTTGGATACCATCATTAACCAGAAAAACACCGGCGTGATCTGTATTTATGTTGCGATTGGCCAAAAACGTTCAACGGTTGCCCAGGTTATGGCGACCCTGGAAGAGTACGATGCTATGGGTCACACCATCATTGTTTCTGCTACGGCTTCCGAACCGGCCCCGCTGCTTTTCCTTGCCCCTTATTCCGGTACGGCAATGGGTGAATATTTCCGTGACAACGGACAACACGCTTTGATCATTTATGATGATCTTTCCAAGCAGGCCGCTGCTTATCGCGAGCTGTCTCTGTTGTTGCGTCGTCCTCCCGGTCGCGAAGCGTATCCCGGTGACGTTTTCTATCTGCATTCCCGTTTGTTGGAACGCGCTTCAAAATTAAATGATGAACAAGGGGGCGGATCTTTAACCGCGCTGCCGATCATTGAAACGCAAGCGGGCGACGTTTCTGCTTACATTCCGACCAACGTCATTTCGATTACGGACGGTCAAATTTATCTCGAAGCTGACTTGTTTAACTCGGGCCAACGCCCTGCGGTTAACGTCGGGCTTTCCGTTTCCCGGGTCGGCGGTGCGGCCCAAACCAAAGGTGTGAAGAAATTGGCAGGTACCATGCGTTTGGATCTGGCCCAATACCGCGAATTGGCGGCCTTCGCTCAGTTTGGTTCTGACCTGGATAAAGCAACCCAAGCCCAATTGAGCCGCGGTCAGCGCCTGACCGAGCTCTTAAAACAACCCCAATACGAGCCGTTGCGCGTTGAAAAGCAAATCATTTTGCTCTACGCAGGCACCAAGGGTTTTGTGGATGATGTGGAAGTTTCGGCCCTGGGCGATTTTGAAACGAAAATGTATGAGTTCATGAATGCGCACCATGCGGATCTGGTGGCCAAAATCGCGGACAAAAAATCGTTGGATGGCGACATCGAAACAGATTTGGCCGCAGCCCTGAAAAACTTTAAACAGCAGTTCCTGGCTGAATTAGGAGCGGCTAATGCCTAGCCTTTTGGATATTCGGCGCCGAATTAAAAGCGTCAAAAATACCCAAAAAATCACCAAGGCCATCAAAATGGTGGCCGCCTCTCGCCTGCGCCGTGCATCGGAGATGGCGGTTGAGGCGCGCCCCTATGTCAATGGACTTGAGCGTGTTCATAACTCGATTACCCGTCGTATGAGTGAAATCAACGATCCGCTTTACCAAAGTCAATCGGGCAAAACCCTGCTGGTTGTGATTAGCGCAGACAAAGGCTTGTGCGGGTCTTTTAACGCTAACGTGCTTAAGGCTTCACTGCGCTTTATTCGCAAGAATGGCATTGAGAACACGGCGATCCTGCCCATCGGCAAAAAAGCACTTGGTTTCTTCAAACGAAGCCAGTGTGAAGTTTTGCCCGGTATGGTTGATTTGTTTCGCAACCTCAATTCTGCGGCTGCAGAACCGTTGGCGCACAAACTGACCCAAGCCTATCGCGAAGGCAAGTTTAGTGAAATTGTCATCATCTACAATGCCTTCAAAAATATTTTGGTTCAGGAAGTCACCACCAGCCGCTTGTTACCGCTCTCTGCGGAGCACGGGGAAGACGACAGTTCAGCCGTTGAACACTTAACCGAACCCAGTCTGGAAGCCATCATTTCCGAAATGGCGCCAAAGTTGATTGTAACCAAGGTTTTCCAAGCTTTAATGGAATCGAATGCAGCCGAACAAGCTGCCAAGATGACGGCCATGGATGCGGCGACCAACAACGCTTCCGATATGATCGAAAAATTGACATTGGAAATGAACAAGGCGCGCCAAGCGGCGATTACCAAAGAATTAATTGAAATCGTGAGTGGAGCCGCTGCGCTTTAGCGGTACTCTTCAAGGAGCAGTTCTCAATGAATAAAGGAAAAGTTGTACAGGTTATCGGACCCGTTCTCGATATTGAATTTTCCGGCCAATTGCCGCAAATTCTCAATGCGGTCCAGATTCAGGCTAAAAACGTGGATGGCGAAGGCACCTTTACTTTGACTGCCGAAGTCGCCCAGCATCTCGGTGAAAACCGGGTCCGCTGTATTTCCATGCAAGCGACAGATGGCATGGTTCGCGGAATGGAAGCTGTGGACATGGGTGAGCCGATTTCGGTTCCGGTTGGTCGTGAAATTCTCGGTCGCATTCTGAACGTGGTTGGCGATCCGGTTGATGAAGCGGGTGAAGTAAAAGCCACTAAACGTCTGCCGATCCACCGCCAGGCGCCTTCCTTTGATGAACAATCCACCAAGTTGGAAATGTTTGAAACGGGGATCAAGGTTGTTGACCTGTTGGAACCCTATATGAAGGGCGGTAAGGTTGGTCTGTTCGGCGGTGCCGGGGTAGGCAAAACCGTTTTGATCCAAGAGCTGATCCACAACATCGCCAAAGAACACAGCGGCTACTCGGTATTTGCCGGTGTCGGTGAGCGGACCCGTGAAGGGAACGACCTGTTTCACGAGATGACGGAATCCAAGGTTATCAATCAAACAGCGCTGATTTTTGGTCAGATGACGGAACCGCCCGGTGCGCGTGCTCGGGTTGCGTTGACCGGTTTGACGGCTGCCGAATATTTCCGTGATGAGGAAGGCAAAGACGTTCTGCTCTTCATCGACAACATTTTCCGTTTCACCCAGGCGGGTTCAGAGGTGTCTGCTCTGCTCGGTCGTATGCCCAGTGCGGTTGGTTACCAGCCCACATTGGCGACTGAAATGGGTGAGTTGCAGGAACGTATCACCTCGACCAAAAAAGGGTCGATCACCTCGGTTCAGGCCATTTACGTTCCTGCCGACGACTATACCGACCCGGCACCTGCGACCACGTTTGCCCACTTGGATGCCTCGACCAACCTTTCGCGTCAAATTGCCGAGTTGGGCATTTACCCCGCGGTTGATCCGCTGGCTTCCTCCTCGCGTATCCTGGATCCACGCATCCTGGGTAACGAGCACTACAATGTTGCGCGCAAAGTGAAACAGATTCTGCAAAAGTACAAAGATTTGCAGGACATCATCGCCATCCTCGGGATTGAGGAACTCAGCGAAGACGATAAATTGGTTGTTTCGCGGGCGCGGAAAATCCAGCGCTTCCTGTCTCAGCCTTTCCACGTGGCTGAAACCTTTACCGGTGTTAAAGGGCGGTACGTGAAATTGGAAGATACCATTCGCGGCTTTAAAGAAATCGCCGATGGTCAACACGATGACCTGCCTGAATCCGCCTTCTACATGGTCGGCACCATCGAAGAGGCCATTGAAAAAGCCAAAGCGATGGCGAAATAAGGAACTCCAGCATGGCACTCTTGCACTTGGAAATCTTGACCCCGGACCGCGAAGCACTTTCGGCCGAAGTCAGCGAAGTCAACCTGCCCGGTACCCTGGGACGATTGGGTATTCTGCCCAACCACACAGCGTTGATTTCGAGCCTGACGTTTGGACCCCTCACCTACAAACAAAGTGGGGTAGAGAAGAAGTGTCTGTGCGGGTCCGGCTTTGTCGAAGTGCGGGATAACCGTGTTTCCGTTCTGGTGAAAAGCGCCGAATCCGACGATGAAATCGATGTCGATCGGGCTAAGAAAGCGCTGGAACGGGCGCGTTCCCGCCTCAACTCCAAAGGCCCCGACATTAATGTGGTGCGGGCAGAACTCGCCCTGCAAAGGGCTCAATCCCGCCTGCGTTTCCTGAACCAACTCTAATGGATCTCCCTTGGCTGCCGCTTCGGCAGCCATCGGCGTATCATTACGGATTGGACAGTTTGGCTCTGTTGGCGTTCATCGCCCAACAGCCTGATGTGCCCCAGAGCTGGTGTGATTTAGGTGCCGGATGTGGCATTTTGGCCAGTGCGTGTGCACGGTTCTGGCCCGACTCAAGCGGGCTGGCTCTGGAACGTCAACCCGAATTTTTAACCAGTTTGCAGCATAATTTGCCCGCTGGGGTGGAAATCGTAATCGGCGATGTGCGCGATTACGCCTATGGCAAGCGCGATTTGTTTGTGTGCAATCCGCCTTACTTTCCGCCCAACCGCAAAAAATCCTCTCCGACGCGGATGCGCGATACGTGTCGCCAAACCTGGTTCGGCGGTTTGAATCATTTTTGGCAAGCGGTTCAAGCCCATTTGAATCCTGGCGGTAGCTTTTATGGGATTGGACCACCACCCCTGGTTTGGCCCTTCCTTGCGCCAATGGAAGGCTTTTATGAAGCTAAACCGATTGCCAGTTTTGTGGATCAAACTCCCTCTCTAATTTGTTTTCGACTAGGGCAAATGCCCTTGGGTTTGGACCAAACCCCTCTCATTCTCTTTGATACACCGGGTTGTTTGTCAAAATTGGGTAAAAGATTTTTTGAGCCGGTCACCAAACTTATTCCAGGCTTTGCCTCATTCTCCTCGCTTGCGCTACAATAGGGAGGTTTTTTGAATCCTACGAGTATTTTGAGGTGAGGAGACCAGGTATGAGGATGGCTTATCCTATGCTCAAAGGGGTAGTTACTCTTTTGACGCTCGCATTACTCTCCTGCGGGAGTGGGGGAGAAGTAAAAATCGGGGTGATCATCCCCAGCGAAGGCAGTCTTGGCGATTATGGCTTTCAAATTATTTCCGGCATCGAGTTGGCGGAAAAAGAAATCCAAAGCGAGACAAATCCTGACAAGAAATTAAAAAAGAAATACACCGTCTATTACGAAAACGAATCTGCCGACCCCAGCAAGGTAGATGTTGCAGTCGATTCCTTTAATCGCTTAAAGAAAAAAGGCGTAACGGCTATTATTGGTGCCGCCTCTTCTGCTGCGACCTTGGCTTTAACCCCTTTGGCCAACGAATCCAAGATCATTTTGTTGAGTCCGGCGAGCTCCTCTCCGGAAATCAATAAACAAGGTGATTTTGTCTATCGCAATTACCCCAGTGACACCTTGGAAGCTCAGTTCCTTTCCAACGTCATTTTTTCCAAATGCAGAATGTCCAAGGTCTTAATGGTGCGTTCCAAAAACGCTTACGCGGAAGGGATCACCTACGAATTATTGGGCTTTGCGCGTAAGGTCAGCTTCGATTTACCCAACAAAGTGGTCAAATTCGAAGGCGACCCTGCCCAAGTTGATTTTGCTGCAGTGGTCAATGAAATTGTGGAAATCAAGCCGCAAGCCGTATTTCTGGGCGCTTATAGCGACTCCTTGATCCCCTTGATCAAAGAAATCCGCTCCAGGGAAGAACTCAAGCAAATGTATATCTTTACCAGTTCTTCTTTCCTGCCCAGCAAAGTTGCCAAGGCGCTGGGCCCAGAGACGGTGGAAAATGTGTTGTTTACTTCTTATTCCTGGGGTGTTGCCAATGAGGAAAAACGCCAGGAATTCATTAAGAATTTTGAAGCAACTTACCATTTCCCTCCTAATATTTATGCTGCAGCGGGATACGATGCCCTTAAATTGCTGTGCACCAAATTGGATGGGATTAACCACCATATTCCCGGCGATGTTCGCCTAGAAATGAACCGCGAAGCCTACCAAGGTGTTTTGGGCGAAACCTCATTCAATAAACGCGGTGATGTGACCCGAATCCCTGAACTGTTTTGGATGAAGGGTGGAGTGGCCGTCAAAACCACGGATGAAGATCTCGAGGAAATCAAGAAGGACATCCTGCTTAATCAATCCGACTCTGAGTAGATACACAAAAGGCCGGGAAATCCCGGCCTTTTCTTTTTTGCTTCAGGTTTTTTTAAAAGCTCTGTAGTGCGTCTTCGTTGGAATCGTAGATTTGAAAGACGGTAATCAAGGCGGTCAATTGCAGGAGACCGTAGATTTTGGATTTTAGATTGGTCAGGCGCAGTTGGCCATCGCGGTTGGTAACCGTGGTATAACAGGCAACGAGTTCGCCTACACCGCTACTGTCCATATACGAGACATCTTTCAGGTCAAAAATGATTTTTTTGAATCCACGCTCAACAATTTCGTCGAGATGTTTGCGCAACATCACGTCCCCTTCTCCAATGGTAATCTTGCCATGGAGCTTCAGGATGGCGACATCGTCGCGTTCTTCAAGAACGGCTTTCATGTTTACCTCCTCACTGTAAGTTTCCTTCATTATAGAGAGAAAGAAAGCAACTTCCCAATGCAAATATTTGTAACGGCCTATGATCGGTAGTTTAAACGGAACCTTGACCCATCTTGAAGATGCCTTTGCCCTGGTTGAAGTCAATGGGGTGGGCTATGAGGTATTTATTGGTAAAGGTCCACGCTTTTCCTTGCCTCCAGTTGGGTCAAGCGTGCGTTTGTATATTCATACCCATGTGCGTGAAGACCAAATTGCGCTGTTTGGTTTCCCCAGCCCTGCTCATCGGGCCCTGTTTAAAAAACTCAACACTGTCACCGGCGTTGGGCCCAAATTGGCCTTTGCGGTGGTTGCAACATTATCGCCCAAAGCGATTGTGGACGCCCTGATTTTGGGTGATGTGCGCAGTTTGAGTTCTGTCAGTGGGGTGGGTAAAAAGATGGCGGAACGCATGGTTTTGGACCTTAAGTCCCAACTAGACGATTTGGCGCTGTTGGTTGGAACCGCTTCGCCGGGTGAAACCCCTGGACTGGCACCCGTTTGGCTGGATTTAACCAATGCGCTCTCGGGCCTGGGCTTTCCGGAAGCCAAAATCCGCAACGTGATAAGATTGCTGCAAGCAGAAGCCGAACCGGACTCCGACCTCAATGCTCTGCTGAAACTTGCGCTTCAGAAGATTAATCAGTGCTGAACCTGCCCAACGATCCCGAACTCGACTCCAGCCTAAGACCAGGCGCACTCGCCGAATACATCGGGCAAAGTGCGATGAAAGAGAACTTGGCTGTATTTATTGCCGCTGCTCTGAAGCGGCGCGCTGCACTGGATCACATCCTGTTGTACGGCCCACCGGGTTTGGGCAAAACCACCATGGCCAACATTATTTCGGTCGAAATGGGCGCCAACCTGCGTTCCACTTCGGGACCAGCCATTGAGCGACCGGGAGATTTGGCCGCCATTTTAACCAACCTGCAACCATTTGATGTACTTTTTATCGACGAAATCCACCGCTTGAGCCCCGTTGTTGAAGAAGTTCTTTATCCGGCAATGGAAGATTATCAATTGGATATCGTGATTGGCCAGGGGCCGAGCGCTCGTACGGTGAAAATTGATTTGCCACCCTTTACCTTGGTCGGGGCTACAACACGGGCCGGCCTGCTGACCACACCCTTACGCGATCGCTTTGGCGTTGTGCACCGTCTCGAATTCTATTCGACTGAGGAACTGGTTGCGATTTTACAGCGATCCGCTCGTGTGCTTCAAGTCGAATTGGCCAGCGAGTCTGCGGGTCTGATTGCGGGTCGCGCACGCGGCACGCCGCGCATTGGCAACAATTTGTTAAAGCGGTGCCGAGATTATGCGGAAGTCAAAGGCGAAGGCATTATTACCCCGAGTTTGGCGCGATTTGCTCTTGAGGCACTCGGTGTGGATGCTCTGGGCCTTGAAGAAATTCATCGTGCCTTTCTGCGCTGTATTGCCGAGAAATTTTCTGGTGGGCCAGTTGGCTTATCCACATTGGCTGCAGCAATGAGTGAGGATAAGGATTCGATAGAAGATGTCATTGAACCCTATCTCATTCAACAAGGCCTTTTGGAACGTACGGCCCGCGGTCGCAAGGTAACTGCTTTTGGGTTAAAACATATGGGGATCCCGTTGAAAAAAGGCTTACAACCCAGTTTGTTTGATCTTGAATAACTATGCAACACAGCCAAGCACAACTTTTTTTTGACCAATTTGCCCAGCATCTGCAAAAGATCCGCGATGAAGGGAGCTCCGCCAATCCCACGCAAAGAGCTCACATTCTGCTGGGCCAACTCAAGGTGTTTGAAAAGGCCGTTTTGGAGTCCGTGGACGAAGCAGGGGGTCAAGGCCTTGGGGTAATGGCAATTACCCAATTGGCCAACAGCCAAGGTTTGGACGGCCTGTTTCAATGGTTGCTTCAACACCAACAAGTTCTGCCGGTGACTGCCCTGTACTATCGCAATGGTTTGGGCCAGTGGAGTGTCGTTCATGGCGATGATGGGTGGACTGAACCCAGTGGAACCCAGTGGATTGAAAAAAACGTTTTGGCCAGTTTTCAGAATCAACAGACTGTCGGTTGTGTTCTCCATTTCTACGGCGCCAGCCGAGTCGTTTTGCATTTGGCCAAAAACCTGGATCAGGTCGATAGTGCCGTGCCCTTTTTGCGGCTTCTGGTGCGGTTATTAGCGCCCCTAATCGAACCCTGCTCCTTTGCCGGCAAGATCAAAAACCCGGTGCGCCTCCCTTTGATAGCGGAAGACCCCACGTTCCTAAAAACGATAGCCCTGCTCGAGAAGGCCGCGACCACGGATGTGAGTGTACTTTTAGAAGGTGAAAGTGGTTCGGGCAAAGAGGTACTCGCGAACTTTATACATCATCACTCGCCCCGCCGAACCAAACCAATGGTGGCTGTGAACTGTGCCGCCATTCCTGCAGGATTGATGGAAAGCGAACTTTTTGGCCATGAAAAGGGCAGTTTTACCGGGGCAGTCGCACGTCAAATCGGAAAGGTGGAGGCAGCCAATGGCGGGACTTTATTCTTGGATGAAATTGGAGAGATGGAGCTTCCATTACAAGCCAAATTGCTCCGTTTCTTGCAGTTACGCGAATTTCATCGAGTTGGTGGACGACAAAAAGTCCATGTAGACGTGCGTATCATTGCCGCGTCGAATCGAAATTTAAAAAAGCGCGTTTCGGAAGGTCAATTTCGGGAGGATTTGTATTACAGACTATCCGTGATGCCTGTTTCTGTGCCGCCATTGCGCGAACGGCCGTTGGACATAATTCCCCTTGCCGAGTTTTTCCTGCACAAATATGCCAGCGCTTTTAACTTGGTCGTTCCTAAGGTTGAGGCGCCTGTCCTGCAACGTTTGGCCAATTACAGTTTTCCGGGCAATGTCCGTGAATTGGAAAATATCATTCAGAACATGCTTGTTGTTGCCCAGGGTAAGACGATTGAGCAGTCGCATTTACCTGAACCCTTGCGCTATTTGGAGCCGACTCATAGGGTTTTAATGCCACGTGTTCGGCGCTTCAGCTTAAAAGCGAAACTGCCTGTTTTGGCTAGACGCAAGGGCATTAACCCTTCCGAGCTGCCCCCTCAACAGGATGTTCCCCAAACCAATGAGGAACTGAAGCTCGCGCGTAAACACATTCAGGAACTTGCCGATCAAAAAATCCTGCAGATTGAAAGAGAATTCATAACGGAGCTTTTGGAAAGAGCCAATGGTTCCATGCCCCAAGCCGCCGAATTGGCAGGCATCAATCGCACCCTTTTATACAAAATCCTAGACCGCACCAAAACCGTCTCTAAACTAGAAACAAAGGGCTAACCTCCTGGTTAAATAGCAATTTACTAGGATGGCCCTAAAATTGCTGCGGAAAGGCCGAGGTTGTTATGTCTCGTCTATTTGTGTTCTGTATTTGGGGTTTCTGGTTAGTAGCAGGAGATGATCCGGCTGTCTATCGCTATGCGGTGCCCCTGACGGAACGCACTTACAATGGCGAATGGGAAGCTGTGTTTGAATTCAGCGCCTTAAAAAAGACGGACCTTCACTTCAACCTTGTCGGTTACGATGCCTATGGGTTGAGCGTATGGAGTGAATTAAATCAGGAACTGGGGCTGGAAAGGGTCTACTCCAAGCGAGTACCGGCCCGCAAACAAGAAACTTTGCAATCCCTGTTCCTGGAAAGTGACCAACCGGTCAAAGGCCTTTTATGGATGCATAATGTGGTGACGGGGCAGATTAATGCCGTATTTATCAGTGAATCTCGGTCCACCACCCTGGGGGTCCCACACATTCCGCGCAACTACCTGCTCTGGAAATCCAGTTTGGCTGCCGTTGGCACCACTCAAGGTGTCAAAAATGGCAGCGTTTTTTTGGGCTATTACACCGACCGAGGAGGCGCGATCAAGGATGAATTGGTTGAGGCCAATGCATTTAATCATGCCTATGTGCGTAGAACCCCAAATGTGGATGTTCTGATTGGTGGATTAGCCTCCTCGACCCCTCCTGTTTGGGGCGCCATGCATGCCAGCGAGGGCTACAACTTAACGGGGTTCCAGACTTTTTCCCGTCAGGATGGCAACCTCCAGACTGCCGCCGTAGAAATGGAAGGCAATGGAGGGACTGCTCAAGGCCAGATCTTCTGGCCGATCCCAGGATCACCTCTTCAGGCTGTTGTTCTTGCCAACCCCAATCCGGACCCAGCCAATGTGGTTGTAGCGATGAGTCGCCTGGTCATTGATGAAACTGGTCTGCGATCGCTGGTTAAATCAAGCGCCTCTTTACAGCTGGAAGCCGGCAAAAACACCGTGCTTTTCCCGGAATCGATCCTTTTTGCAGCGGAGTCAGGGGCACCGGTTTCATTTGAATACTCGGCTGTGGATGGTGAGGGCGAGCCTTTACCTATTTACGCCTATCGTTTTGCATACGGTCAAGGCGAAGTGGGCATGGGTTCCGATCGGTTTAGCTCCGTATCTGCAGAAGTGAGTGGATGGCTGGATTTTTCCTCCGGTTTTGAGCGTGAAGTGTTGATTGCCAATACTTCTGACCAATTACTCAACTGTAAGTTTTCGTTTTCCTTTGAGAATACGGTTGGCCTAACCTATTACGAACGCTTTGAACCGGGTGAAATTAAACGGATTGACCGATCAAAGTTGCTGCTTCAACTGGGCAGCGAAACATTGCCTCAGGAGGGGTGGGTTTCACTTCAGGTGACTCAGGAAACGGATTCCGGATCCGAAATTCCAGCCTTATTGGCCGTTTATTTTGCGCAGACCGAAAAAGATTTTGCGCTGGTCACCTTCGCCCCCTAGTTAGAGTTGGGCCTCAGCTTCAATTAATGCGATCAGATCGATGAACTCGTTTTCAGTGCGCAGGTCTGGCTTTTCAGCCAGCTCAAAGAACCGCGACAAGGTCCACGATTGGCTATTCGGAATTTTGTAATGTAACAAGCACTTTAAATCCGAGATGGCACCGTGCCAGAACTCGGTTTGGTTGGACACTTCTTGCAATACGGGTTGTTTGGGGTAAATTTTCCGGTCCACACTGGAAATAAAAAATTCGGTTAATTGCCCATCCAAAGCCACGCCCTTTTGGCGGAACTCCACAAAAATTTGGTATAGACTCATTAATTGGCTTAGGGCCAATTGCCAGTCGTTGAGCGCCAGATCTTCTACGTGGACGGTGTGAATACTCGGGTTTTGCTCCGTTTTCCGCTGCAGCCATTTACGAAAAAAATGGGATCGAATGGAAAAGTTTTGCGATTCAAAGCAGTGTAGAAAACCCAATTTTTCGAGTTTGAGCAAGGAAGATTGCTCATAGGGTTGATAGGCCTGCAATTGGGTTTTGCCAGCCATAACATCCCGAATAAGATCTTGATCACTGGTGGTCAACAAATCAAAATTGACTTCAATCACCTGTTGGAGAGCGGGGTTGGTTTCCAATTCCAGAACTACCTTGTGTAGATCTCCCATTTCGATTTGCATTTTGCCCAATAGCTGCAACTGATAAGGATTGCCCTCCGCTAGCAGCAAAATTTCTTCGGCGGTGAGTCCGTCAAATTCGCCTTGGTTAATCAGGGTTAAGGATTCATCGTCGGCCAGGCTGCCGAGGAATTGGACATTAAATCCGTGTAAGAAAGGAGACGTTTCGGAGCTCTGTTCCTTGTAAAGAGACTCGAGCCTGGGGGTTGAACATAAAATCGTGTGTAAATTTTGCGTACTTTGCATACATTTGCGCAGACGCACCAGCGTTTCTGCATCGTTTTTGGCGATATTCAAGAATTCTTCGGATTCATCCACTAAAAGGTAAACCTCAACGCCATGACTGTGGAGGTGGCGGCACAGGCTTTTGATGACCTGATGGCAAGGTGCTTTTGTTGGACTGGGGATCGACATTAGCTCCCATTTGTCGGCGTAGGTATCGTTTGAATCTTCGAGCGCATCCAGCAGGCTTTCACGCAGACCATCCTCATCATAACTGCCCTGGACATCCCAAAAGAGGGGGAAAGCAGGCTTGCCGGATTCATGAAAACGGCGTTCTAACTCGCGTAAAAGGCTGGTTTTGCCCATGCGCCGCATGCCAATTACCCATTCGCAAGCTTCACGGCTGGTAGAAAGCCGGTGAAGCAACTCTTTCCGACCAAAGTATTGAGGTCCCTGAACCCAGCGACCGGTTACAAAAGGGTTGCGTTTCATACTGCGCGTTCTACCTCATGTTGAATTTCCCGATACACATATTGGACGTCGCGTTCGGTAATTCGCCGTTTATTTTCGTTTAACACATGGGCAACCAGATTAACGCATAGTTTCTGAATAATGTAAGGTTTACACGCGCTGATTTGCAGGATTTGGGTCACGGCTGCAGGATCATAGCGATAAATTCCGCGCACGGGTCGGGTAACCAGTTCCTCTGCTTGTTCGCGGCTGAATGGCCGCAATTCGATCTGTTCAAAAAAGTTGTACCAAGGGCTACCTTCACTTTTCCAACGTTTGGAGATGTGGATGCCAGCCATGATTGCGACCAAGTGATGGGCAAACCCTTTCATAAATACGGCGCGCAACTGTTGGTTTGTGCGTTCGCTGTACCCATTCATGATGTCCACTTCGTCCAATAAAAGAACAAGCTTGGGCGCTTTGGGGCAGGCATTTTTTAAATCGTGAATGACTTGGCGCAGGCGTTGGGTAAAGACCCGACCATCCATGCTTTCAGGAGCGACTTCAAGCGCAGGTAAGGACCATTGCTGCAGGGCTAACTGGATTTCGTGGTCCAAGTGCGCAAAGAACTGGGTTTCATCGATGCCTTGCAAGTCAATCATGACGGGTAGGAACAAATATTCGGGATCTTCCACCGATGGAAGTAGCTTGTATAGTTGGTGTAGAAAGCTTGTTTTTCCGATTCGCCGTTCACCGTAGATCATTAAACTATTGTTGTGAATCGTGTTCAGAATTTGTTTAAGCAATGCTTCTCGGCCGTAAAACATATCCCCGCGCATAACCGGCGCACCGGCAATGTAGGGATTAAAGCGCAGGCGAAATGCTTTGCGCTGATTGCGCTGAAACACCCAATAGCTGATGAATAACAGCAGGCAAAAAACGATCAGGAGCCAGCGCAAAAACGGGAAGGTATGCCGAATTTGCGGGGGTTTGGGCAGCGCTGGCGGGGTGAAATGGGTTTTGCCCTGGGAAAGGATGTGCTCATCTTGACCAAAAATTTCGACCTGTATCAAGTTGTCCTGATCAATAAGTGGCTGATTATGCGTAACTGTGAAATTTGTTTTTTGGGAAAGCACCCATTCGCGCGCATTTTTGCCATTAATTTTGAGGATGGCTTTGCTCAAAAGGCTCTCACCCTGGTATTGCACGCTAATTTGATACATCTGCTCTGAAATGCGAACCAGTGAGATGGTGGGTAGCGGAACCGCTTGTTTTTGGAACAGGGTTTTAATTTCTTCTAAACGAATTTGGGTCGCAGATTCTGCAGCCTCTAACTCGCGATCTTTTGCTTCTTTTTCGGCGCGAAGCTCTTTCACTTGCTTCAGCAATTGCTGGTAGGCCTCAGAATTGGTTTCAGTTTCGCGCAGGTCAAAATCGGCAATAAAATTTTGAGCTTCGCGATTATTGGGGTCGAGAAAGCTGACCTTTTGATAGGACAAATAAGCTGCCTCGTGTTGACCTGAAGCTACCTTGGCGCGCGCATCTTCCAAAAGATTCAATAGGTTGCGTTGGCGCTGAGCATTAAACTCCTCGGTCCGATCCAAGGAACTTTTTAATTCGTCCAACAGGCGAATCAACATGGAATAGAGATCGGTATTGAGCGAGTCGTTGGCGCGCATGTTGTCTAACAGGCGAATAGCGTCTTGATAGCGTTTCAAACGGATATATTCAAAAACAGGGCTCAGGTCGACTTTGGCTACTGGGGGCGTTTGGGCAGCTTTAGACGTTCGCCAATCCTCTAGAAAAATGCGCAAAAAATTAAGCTTTTCAGCCACTCTTTTGTCTTGGTCCTCTTCGTTCCGAAAGGCAAGTTGCATGTAACGTTCTGCATTTTCCATATCGCGGATCAGGTAATGTGCGGTGGCCAAGTAATGGTAGGGGTAGTACTCGATAAACCGCACACCACTGATTTTGGCATTGGGGCTGGAGTCTGCTCTCAGTTCAACGGCTTTCTTGAGTAAGCGAATGGCCTCTGGATAGTTTTTCTCCTCATAGGCTTGAATGCCGGAGTCGTAATATTCGTTAAATTTCCCGTTTTGCAATTGAAAAAAGAGAAGAAAAATCAACATGGTTAGAACCGATAGAGCAAGGAGGTGACCAGCCAGTCAAATCGATCGGATTTGACCCAGGCAAAATCTACCTGAACTTTGTTGCGATAGACGTAACCTAGACCCGCCGTCCAGCCGCGATTATCTTTGGCGCTACCCGTATTGAAAATGAAATCCTGGATGGCACCCAGTTCACTTTCGGTCTGGCCGACAAATCGGGTTTTGTGATCGGGGTCGTTAAACCAGCCGCCTCTAAAGGCCAGGATATGGTTGCGAACGGGCCATAGGTATTCCGCGCCGAGATGAATCTCAAGCGCATCTGGGATGCGATAATCTTCAGGCGTGAACTGATCGCCGGAAATTAAGGTCAAATTACCGGCCCCCAATTGGCTGTATTGGATAAAGTCCAAATCACCAACAACGGTAAAAAAATCGGATGCTTGGAATGAAATTCCGGTGTTGATGGAATCGGGGACCTTAAAGGTGATGTTGTAAGGTTGCTTTTCCGGGCCGGGAAATTGGGGGTTGAGGACTTTCTCCTGATAGTGAAAGGCCGGCTGCTTTTTGTACACAAATCCCCATTTCCAGCGCGGGCTAAATTCATAGAGACTGCCTAAAACCCAATTAAAACCGCTGAGGTCTGCTTTTGCTTCGCTTTCCACCGGTTCAATTAAATTCAAAAAGTCACTAAACAAAATCGTTTTATAAGTGTAGTCAAGCTTCAAGTTGCTTTGACCTGCCACTAAGCCAAAACTCCACGCACCAAACGATCGCCCGGCACTCAAGCCGAAAGTGTCCAAGCGAATATCGACCTTGTGATCGGCAAAGTAGCTAAATTCGTAAGGCAGGACGCGGTTCTGCCAACGGGTTTGTTCCGGGTTGGGGAAGCGTTGATAATCCAAATGGTTAATAAAAAAAACACTTAGATTGACTTTTTTTAACGGCAACGAAAAGGAAGCAAAACCGAGCTGATTGGAATCCAATACAAATGCGCTAGGCGAGCCGGACACCAATCGAAAGGAATCGTTTTCTTGCAAAACGTCAAACTGAACCGTGCTGTTGCGGAATTCCATACTAAATTCGGGACGCTGAAGCACACCTAACCCCGCAGGGTTATTGTAGGAGATGGTGCCTTCATCAGCCAAACCAACAAAAGCACGTCCCATGGCATTTGCTCTTGCCCCGGGCGTAGCAAAGTCAAACTGAAACTCGCGAAAAATAGTTTCATCGGTTTGAGCGGCAAGGTTAAGCGAAATGAGCCCTATACTTGCAAGAATAAGCGCCCGTCGGAGGTCGACCATGCCGCGCATCATAGCATTAATCCGCTTTAAACCGAATGTCTCTCGTAAAAAGACAAATGCGGGTTACGGAGGGTGGGGTTGATCGATTGCAGTGGAATATAAGGGGTTTTGAGAGTTGGCACATTTTTGGCTTATCGTGAAGCGTTCTCTGTTGCATCAACAACAGCGATTAATCTATCCATCAATCCATCGTAAGGTAGGCGAAAGTTAATCCCGAGGATGCGACTTTCTGTGCACTTGCACGGAAATGTCAATAGTTGATGATTTAGCAATACTATGGAGGT
The DNA here is from genome assembly GCA_020637335.1 of Acidobacteriota bacterium. GTDB lineage: Bacteria > Acidobacteriota > Holophagae > Acanthopleuribacterales > Acanthopleuribacteraceae > JACJWC01. The sequence goes on from JACJWC010000001.1 coordinate 298,704, forward strand.
ATTCATCAATGTTTAAAAAAGCATGGTCCCTTCTGGCACTGGCTGCCGTGGGAAGCATGGTGTTCGCGACCGTAGACTTGCGGACGAACATTCAAGATATTTATTACCGCGGAACCTGCGAAGAAGCCGGTTCTATCACCATGTCGGTAGACGGCGATGACTTCTTCGAAGCATCCACCGAAACTCCGGTATTCATCCGTATTCGTTTGGACAAAGGTGGCCGTCTGTGCTCCACTTTGGTCAACCGCAATAGTGCTTCCACTGTAAACGTACCCATTTACTTGGCAATGCGTTACGAAGGTACCATCGGTTATAACGTTTCCGCTCTGCCGGAAACCGTTTCCATCGTTCGTTGGAGAGCCGGTGAAGATCAAATCTGGCTGCGTGTACAAACCGCTTCTAACACCTGGTTGCAAAACCCTGTTGGTGGTGGCCTGCAAGCTCCTGACGCCAACAACAACGTTGCTTGGACGTTCGGTGTAACTGCACGTAACAGCTGGACACGTAACAGTGGTCCTTATGGCGTTGGCTTGGCTAACTTGCCCGCAAACACCACTGATGTACCTGAAATTACTGCTCCTGCAGCAATTCAAGAGCATTGGGCTGTTTCCACCCTGATCTGCGTCAACGTATCGACCTCGATCTTGGAACCTTCTCCGAACATCAATTCCGAACTGAACTTCGACACCATTTCTTATGACTACCAAACCACTGGCGTATTCACTGCCAGCGCGCCCAGCGGCATCGTAACCGGCGACCAGACTTCCGCTAACTTCTCTGGTGACGATACGATCGCTCGTGGTGTACCCATCAGCTGCAGCATGACCGCTGCTAAGCCTGCTCCTTCCTATGAAGCACTGTGTGCCATTCAAGGAACTGGCCAAAACGGTCAAGACGATGACACCGTTTGCATGACTAACGCTATCCGTCTGAACATCAACTGCACCTATGGCTGGAACGGTGGTTCTTCCATCATCGTAAGTGCTGCTGCTGGCGCCTCTTATGGCTTCCCAGTACTGCTGCAAAACAACGGCAACCCGGTTCCTGGTCCTTTCGACGATACTTCTATCGTTTGGGGCTGGGCAGCTGATGCTCAATACGGCACTGACAGCTTCACCGCTTACACCAACGACTCCGACATCTGGGTTGACTCTTGTGGTAACGTGCTGACTGACACCGTTGTTATCTACTACGATGGCAACGACAACGCCAACAACAGCTACTGGGTTGACGTAACTGGCACCGTATGTCAGTGCATCAACTACAATCCGACTGATGTTGTATTGTCTGTTTCCGCTAAACTGTCCAACCGTGGCGTAACGCTTGACGTTGCTCCGTTCGACGGTGAAACTGATCCCGACCTGGGTGTAACTGCTATCGAGCAACGTCGTCGTTGCCCCAGCAGCGTAATCACTGTTGGTCCGGTTTCCTGGCCGTTCGGTACCTTCGGTCCTTGCGTATCCAACCCTGTTGTTATCTTCTACCCCTACCTGCCCAAGCTGTACGATACACCTTTCTGGACTGGCGTAAGCTATGTTAACCAAGGTGGCCTCGACTTCGCAGCTGGTGATGTTATTGCTCACGTTTACGAAGCAGACGGTTCTTACTGGACCGCTTCCTTCCCGGCACTGCCCGTTCGTTGGCAACACACCTGGTTGTTGGCTGAAGACACCCAAGGCGTTGGTTTCTATGACACTGAAGGCACCTATGACTTCGTACCTCTGGTAGCCGGCAGCGGCGACCTGGTACCGATGGACAAACGTGCTTCCATGTTCATCATCGGCGCTACCGCTGTAACCTACACCAACCAAATCTTTGCTGCTGATCTCGACGGCTTCTGCCTGATCGGCAACACGGAAACCAACGTTGTTTACGGTTACACTCCGCGTAACTACGACAACAGCATTCCGCTGCAAAACGCTGACCTGCCGATTCTTCGCGCTAAGAAGTAATCAGGTCTTCTATTAGGGGTAGGTCTTCCTGCCCCTTTGCAGAAACCCAGCCGTAAGGCTGGGTTTTTGTTTTTTTAGCCCGTAATACAGGGTGTCTGGTCACATTAGCTTGGCTTTGTTCCTTCAAAATGACTAGGCTGGAATAAAATTTGTATCTGGGCCGTTTGTTGAACAAGTACCGGCTCGAGGAGTGTTGTTTACCATGCGTTTACTGTGTTTCTTCTTATTGAGTCTTAGTCTACTGGGTCAGGATGGGTTTTATGAAGTTAAAGATAAACCCTGGAACGGAGATTGGCTTTCCAAGCGGAAAAACACCATGGTGGGTGGAGAAGAATATCAAGGTTATCCCGGACCGCTACCCAAGTTTTTTTACGCTATGGGCCGAGATCATCAACATCCGGGCACGACCTATGAACTGCGATTTAATGTCGACCGAAATGCACCCTATTGGTTTGGTCAATGCAACTCTTGGTCTTCCGCAGCGATTACCTACCCAGAACCTACAGATGTAGTTTTACACGGTGTCAAACTGAGCTCCGCAGATTTAAAAGGTGTTCTCTCGGTTTTCTTTGAGCACGGCAACCCCACTATTTTGGCGGGTGGACCGAGTGGATTGGGCCCTGAAGAGATGGAGCGTCTGCTTTTTAATAACATCCCGTTTAATACACCACTCATTTTCGATGTGGATCTCTCCAACGAAACCTGGAACTTCCCTGTTGCTGCCTTTGCCTACACCTCATTCGAGGACGGTGAGTGGACCAATGTCATTATTGACGTCGGCTATGTTGCAACCCAGGAAATGCACGCCTTGGTTGAAGGCGAAAACAACCTTTTTTACATTGCCTACCCTTATCGCTTTTTGACCGCGACCAAAACCAATTATCAGTGGATGGGAACAGCCGTTGCGGAGCACCCACAACGCGCCTGGGTTCCCAATGGAAAAATCGATCCAAACGCCTGGAAAATCATTGCCGATCGTTATGTGGATGAAGCTGATTACGATCAGTTCCTGCAGTTAGCAGATCAAAACAAGACTGACCAGGATGTGGACTTGTTTGAACCCAATGATTCCACCACGTCCGCGCATGCCATTCGCGACAACCTGATCATGGCCTGTCTTCCGTCGGGAGACACGGATTATTTCACATTGGCTGCCCAGTCGGGACAAATGCTCGAATTTGAATTTTTTGTTTATTCAGGACCTGCTGTAACGGCGGTTTTACGCACCCCACAGGGAGTTTTGGTCGAAGCCGCACTCAACTCAACCGGTAAAACCTTCCAACATCAAGCCGCCTTTAGTGGCGATTACCAGATCATCCTGCAAAAAGCGAAACCAACGGATGCGAGTACCTATTACCGATTGGTTTTTCCCGAAAAGGCGGGGTTTTTCCAAAGTTCAGCCCAGGTTGATTCGGTGCGGGCCATTCAGATTGACACACAACCAAGCCAGGTCTACACCGAATCGGTAACAGACCTGCCGGGTAATGGCAGCATGTTGTTGAACAAAACAGGGTCTGTTGTTGATGCGCGCACCAGTGGGGAGACGATGTGGGCCAGCGAGTGGGAAATCCACGGTCAACGGCACAAAACCTATGACTGGAAGCGCAAATCGCTGGTAACGACGGTGCTACCCCATGTTACGTTCAGAAATGGATGGACCACGTCACTGTCCCTGCACGCCTATGATGGATCGTCATCTGTGAACTTGCGTTTTTTCAAAAAAAATGGCGATTTACTGGGCACCCAAACTTTGGCCCTTGATGGAAGTGGCAACTACGTCGGTAGCTTTGCTCAATCAGGTGTTGATCGCGATTTAATTGCTTACATGGAAATAGGGGAACCCCGTCAAAAGCTGGATGGGTTTGCTTGTTTTGAGCGTGTGGCTTTGGGCGATCACTTCTGCATTCCCATTCAAGGTCATCCCATGAACGGTGAAATGGCGATATTCGACTTGAAATCGGCCAGTAAAGGCGGAACCGGTTTTGTTTTGGTAAATACCTCAGGTGAGGAGAATCTGATTCATTACCGACTGATGAACCCATCTGCACAAATTGTCAGCACTGGCAGTTTTAAACTTTTGCCCGGGGAAAAATACATTAATACGGTAAATGCACTGGTGCCGCAGGCCGGCGATGGGTATACGCTCATGTTGCTCAGCCATTACAACGTGGAAGGATTAGTTGTACAAAGTGCGTTTACGCCGGGCTTTTCCTATGGTCATCGTATGCTTTCGGTCCACCAGGATTCTTTTAACGAGACCTATTTAAGTGTTTCGGGTGCCTGGGATGATACCCAATATCTGGTCCTCAACCCGAGCAATAAGGGTGTGCATGTCCTGTTTGAGGGCTATAGTGACGATGGCGAGTTACAGGGCCGATTCCACACCATTTTGGGTCAGGTCTTCTTTCCGTTTGAAACCCGTTTTACCCCGCTCAGTCAGGTCCTTCAAAACGGTGTCAATTTGGGTGATTTGGAACGGATAACCCATTTTAGAGTCACGGCACTCGAAAGAGTATTTATGCTGGAGTTGCATGGCGCACCAAGCGAGCGCAGTCGTACCGCGGTCCCCGTGGTCCCAGTTTACGATTCACCCTAATGGTGGATGCGCCAAAGCCCCAAAATCGATTCTGGAAAATCCTCGCACCCGTACTCGCGGGTGTCTGTTTGGACCTGCTGGATTTTGTCACAGCAGGTCCTTTGGGCTTAAGTGCCGGATTCATTTTGGGCTTTCTGGTCACGTTCATTTTGGGTCGACTCTTCAAATTGTCTAATAAACGGTGTTTCTGGTTGTCAGTCGCCGCCGGCGTGTACTGCATGCTGCCCTTTACGGAAGTCTTTCCCTGTGCCACCATTTTCATGACTTTGGTTAAACTTCTTTCCGAAGACGATCAATCTGCATAGATTTCGGTTTGGCACCAGACACTGGCTGTGTATACTGCAGCGGAGCCTTTTTAGGGGGAAATTCGTGAACGAAAAATGGGTCACCAACTTTTTTAAAAAGCACTACAGACATTTCAACGCAGCCGCGATGGTTGATGCAGCGGAACACTATGATCAATTGTTGAAACAGGATGGGAGGTTTCTGATAACCCTGGCTGGTGCCATGAGCACCGCAGAGTTAGGGATCAGCCTTGCCGAAATGATCCGCCAGGACAAAGTTCACGCGATTTGTTGTACGGGCGCTAACTTGGAAGAGGATATTTTTAATTTGGTGGCCCATGACCATTATGTGCGGATCCCCAAATATCGTGAATTGAGCACAGCCGAAGAACAATCCTTACTCGAGCGCCACTTAAATCGTGTGACGGACACCTGTATCCCAGAAGGCGAAGCCATTCGCCGCATCGAAGCAGCAGTCCTCAAGGAATGGACTCAAGCGGACCACGCGGGTCAAGCCTTTTTTCCACATGAATTCATGTACAAACTGATCCGCAGTGGCGCTTTGGAGACCTATCACCAGATCGATCCCAAGCACAGCTGGATGATTGCGGCTTGCGAGAAGAACCTGCCGATTATTGTGCCCGGCTGGGAAGACTCCACTTTGGGCAATATTTTCTCAGCCCATTGCATGTCCGGCGATATTCGCAACGTTCATACCGTTCGGACGGGCATCGAATACATGATTTACTTTTCTGATTGGTACCAAAAAACCTCTGCCAAGCATCCGGTCGGATTTTTCCAAATCGGGGGCGGGATTGCAGGCGACTTCCCCATTTGTGTGGTGCCCATGTTACAGCAGGATATGGGAATCGATGTTCGCTTGTGGGCCTATTTCTGCCAAATTAGCGATTCCACAACCAGTTATGGGAGTTACAGCGGCGCTGTGCCCAATGAAAAAATCAGTTGGGGTAAATTGGCGCCAGAGACCCCAAAATTTATCATTGAATCGGATGCCACCATCGTAGCCCCACTGATTTTCAGCTATTTGTTGGAGCAAGCATAAGGCGGTGACCTACGATTTTTCGGTTGGGATCGTAAACTGGAATACGGCCGAACTTGTGTGTTCGGCCATCCAATCCATCTATGATCTGGCTGGAAGCTACCAGATTCAGGTGTTGGTGGCCGATAACAACAGTTCAGATGACTCGGTTCATCAAATTCGAACCCGCTTCCCCCAAGTCCATCTGGAGGCTAACCAAGAAAACATTGGGTTTGCTAGAGCGCACAACCAATTGTGGCAGCACAGCAAAGCACCGATCCACATCCTACTCAATTCAGATGTTCGCCTCTTAAACGGCCAATTTGAATCGGTTAATCACTGTTTCCAAGTCCATCCTGAAGTGGGCATTTATGGCCCTCAAATGTTGGATGGCGAGGGTGTTGTACAGATCAGTTGTCGTCGATTCCCTAGCTTATGGCGACAATTCTGTATGGCAAGTGGCGTGGCCAAGATTTTGGCCAAAAACACCCATTTTAATGGAACGGTTATGGGTGATTTTGACCATCGAACGTCGCGGCCGGTGGATCAGGTCATCGGATCCTTTTTTGCTGTGCGGCAATCGGTTTGGCAGTCCATAGGCTTTTTAGATGAGCTGTTTTTTATGTATTACGAAGAAGTTGACTATTGCTTAAGGGCACGCAAGGCTGGATTCCTAACCTATTTTGATGCAAACCAATCCGTGATTCACTACGGGGGAGCCTCTTCCAAGCAGGTCAAGGTGGCCACCATGCGGAGGACGGTCCGGTCCATGCGTACTTTTTTCCGCAAGCACAGCGGACCGTTAACGTGGTGGATTCTCTTGTTTTGTTTGTCGCTCGAAACGGTGACACGTACCGTTTACGCCCTGAGCCATAAAGGTCAAACCGCAGCAACCTTGCGCGCATGTTGCTTGGCATGGCTTGATTTTGTGTGCTTTCGGCCTTCAAATCAGCGAATCACCTGATTTTTGGAGTTGGCAACCGATTTGCTCTAAACAGTTGACCCCTTTTTCAACCCAAAAGACCGCACGAGATCTGTATAATAGCGTCTTTGGGTGCAAAAAGAGGGCCCTGTAACCTTTTCTTGTTTGGGCTCCCCGGAGGCGCTGTGGCGTATATTTTTTCATTTGCAATCGCATTAGCGGTAGCTATGTTAATGATCCCGCCGATAAAAAAACTGGCCATGAGTTGGGGCGTTGTCGATGTGCCCAATGAGCGCAAAGTTCATTTGGTGCAAACGCCGCGAATGGGTGGTCTTGCTATCGTGCTCGCCTTTATGGTGGTTTGGGTGCTCTTTTTGCGGCAGGAATCTCGTTTCCTGGGTATTGTCGCCGGCATGTTGATAGTCGCTCTTGTGGGCTTCTTAGACGATGCCTTTCACCTCTCAGCACGCTGGAAGTTTTTGGGTCAATTCTTAGCTGCTGGGGTCGCAATCTACTTTGCCGACCTTCGCATTGATTTCCTCGGCGGAGTAATCGGCTCTCAATATGAACTGGGCTTCCTTTCTGTGCCGCTGACCCTGATTTGGATTGTGGGTATTACCAATGCCATTAACCTTAGTGACGGTCTGGACGGCCTGGCTGGTGGCATCAGTTTCATTGCTTTGGCCAGTTTTGGCATGTTGGCCTACCAACGCGGCGATTTGCCTTTGGTATTGATCTGTATGGCTTTGCTTGGGGCCACTTTGGGTTTTCTGCGCTACAACACCCATCCGGCCGATATTTTTATGGGTGATACCGGTAGTTTGTTTCTGGGATTTTCTTTGGGAACGCTCAGTTTGGTGGGCAATTTTAAATCTTTGACCACGTTAACCCTGATTACGCCGATTTTAGTTTTGCTGATTCCCATTGCCGATACGACTTGGGCCATTATTCGGCGATTGTGGGAGGGACGGAGTCCCTTTAGTGCGGATAAAAAACATTTGCATCATCGCTTGTTGGCTTTGGGCATGGATCACACCCAAAGTGTGAGTGTTATTTACGCCTTGTCGGCCGCGCTCAGTGTGACCGCGGTTTTATTAGCAGAGTCCAGTCATTTCAAGTTTGTGCTTATCCCCCTGCTCGTCCTTTTCTTGGCGATGGTTGCTCTGCAAATCTTTGGGGCCCTTAATTTTTTCCGCTGGGCCGAACATTGGTCAGAACGCCTTGATGGCTGGGTTTCGTCCCACTTACAAAGCCATATTGCCTATTGGTCTATGCGGGTGATCCTCATTCCGGTCCTGTTTTATTTCATCCTCTTTGCGATTGCATTGCCCTCTGCATCCCTGCAGATTTTTGGTGCTTCGGCCTTTGTGCTCATCTTGATTGGGATTCAGTTCGTGTCAAAAAGCCCCAATTCCGAAGGCTTTTTGGTGTTTTCCTTATTCTTTTTGGCCTCCTTGGTGCTGTTTAACGCCCAGATGGTCGTGACTCAAGCTGCTTGGTTGGCTCCTATCGAACGAATTTTCTTCTACTTGCTGTTGGTCAGTATCCTTGCGCATGTGGTTTTCCAAAAGAAACGGGATCTGATTCTGACCACACCCTTGGAAATAATGATTTTGGTCTTGTTAGTCGGAGTAACATTTATGCCGCTTGAATGGCGCGACTCGATGCAAATTTCATTTTTGCTGTTTCGCTCCATCGTCTTGTTCATGGCTCTGAAAATTTTGCTTCTGGCTACTGAAAAGTTAAAAAGACCAGTGGTCTCAGCCCTTGCTTCCAGCCTCATGATATTAGCAGTGAGCCTTTTGCGCTAAATGTCTCAATTGCCATTGGATTGGGCTGAGCGGGTCTGGGCTTTGGTCGCCCTGATTCCCGAAGGACGAGTCAGCAGCTATGGTAAGCTGGCGCAATTGTTGGGGTTTCCCCGGCATGCGCGGCATGTTGGGCGAGCTCTTTCAGAGACACCCCCACACATAGATATTCCTTGGCACCGGGTCCTAAATGGACGTGGAGAATGTTCACTGGCCTTCCAATCGGAAGGTTGGTACGTTCAAATGGCGCTCCTGCGCGCCGAAGGCATTCTTCCGGACGATCAGGGCCGGGTCAATCTTACAAAATATGGATGGCAGCCTTGAGCATTTTTGATAAAGCTTGGTTTCGGATGGGCGTGGCGGTATTAACCGGCTTCATTTTCTTATTTGCGGCATTTACCAAACTCGGTCATCCAGATGCCTTTATCCAAGCCCTGCAACACTATCCCTTTGTGGTTCGGGGCAGTGAAGCCTATCTCACTTATGGTCTTGCATTGATTGAGATGGTGGTAGGTTGTGGTTTGTTTTTAGGACCTTTCTTTTCATTTTTCCGCAAAGTGGCTTTGGCCCTTTTGATGGTGTTTATCCTGAGTTTGGTTTCCACCTTGTTTGGCCAAATCCGCATCGAATGTGGCTGTTTTGGGCCGCTGTTTTCGCCGCAACCTGAATTGATGGTGGTTCAGGATGCGGTCTTGTTCTTTTTATTGATGATGATTGGAAATAAACCGGTACGCCAACATCCAACCTATGTACAACTGATAACTGGGCTTGTCTTTTTTGCAGTTCTGGTTGGGGTAGGTCGGGTTTCGCCCAGCCTCGATCCTTTGTTTGTTAAATTGCGGCCCGGTTACGAGATGAAGTCGTTACCCAGCTTGGATCACGAGGCGGGCAACAACGGTAAAACTCGCTTGGTCGTAATCAGCGATCGAGAATTGCCGCGACAGGACATGCAAACGTTGGCCTTGGCTTTTCCCGATTATGAGCCAGTTTTGGTAACTGTTGGCGATTCTCCGATTCAGGTAGGACCCGAATGGACGGTGATCAAAGCAAAACCCAATTTGATTCCATTTCTGACCCGTCACCTTCCCACTGTTTTTATGGTTGATGAGGATAAGGTTCATGCGGTCTGGTACGGGAAGCTACCAACTTATGATTGAAAAAACCCAACGAACGGGGCATGCTTAGGCCCATTGTGCGGAGGATGAAACGTTGATTGAAGAATTGGAAGTGGAATTTTCCTCCTTGTTTCCCAATACCCAGCGCCTCAAGCTGGGTGAAAAGGAAATATTTTTGGTTGGAACGGCCCATATCTCCCAAAAAAGTGTGGAAGAAGTCCAAAAACTGATTCAAACGATTCAGCCGGACAGTGTTTGTGTGGAATTGTGCGCAACCCGTTTTCAAACCATGAAAGATCAGAGTTCATGGCAAAAATTGGACCTGTTCCAGGTGATCAAACAAGGAAAAACGCTGTTTTTAGTCGCCAATCTGGCGTTGTCCTCCTTTCAGAAAAAAATGGGGGATCAGTTTGGCGTTCGACCCGGCGCCGAACAGATCACGGCCATTCACCAGGCTGAAGCCCAAGGTGCCCAGTTGGTATTGGCCGATCGCGATGTTCAGGCCACGCTGAAACGCAGTTGGGCCGCCATTCCCTGGTATAAGAAAATGACCGTATTGGGCGGTCTGCTCGAAAGTATGTGGGCCAAAGTCGAGATAAGCGAAGAAGAATTGGAAAAACTCAAAGATCAAGATCAACTCAGTAAACTGATGGACGAGTTTGCCGCTCAATTACCGGAAGTTAAAAAACCCTTGATCGAGGAACGCGACATCTACCTGGCGGGCAAAATTTCACAAGCGCCGGGCCAAAAAATAGTTGCCGTGGTAGGGGCTGGTCATGTGCGTGGCATTGAAAAGCATCTCTCGGAAACCCACGACTTATCGGCCTTGGAAATAATCCCCAAACCTTCATCCTGGGGCAAAGTCTTGAAATGGGTCATTCCAGCTTTGGTTTTGTGCGCCTTTTATTTCGGTTACCAAAAACATGCCGGAGAAAGTTTCGAAGATATGCTGTGGGCCTGGATCCTGCCCAACTCAATCCTGGCGATGCTGTTTAGTTTGATGGCGGGGTCCAAATTATTATCGGCCTTAACCGCTTTTGTTGCTTCACCCATCACCTCACTCAATCCAACCTTGGGTGCCGGAATGATTGTTGGTTTGGTCGAGGCTTGGTTGCGCAAACCCAAAGTCGAAGATATGGCGCGTCTGCCCGAAGACACCACCAGCTTGCGCGGTTGGTACCGCAATCCGGTCACCCGTACCCTAATGGTCGCTTTGTTCTCGACAATTGGGTCAGCGTTGGGGGCCATTATCGGGTTGTCCTGGCTGTTTGCCATTTGGGCGAAATAGGGGAGGATGCAATGGCAACGATTGCAATTGGCTCAGACCACGCGGGTCCCGAAGCGAAATCTCATATCAAGGACATGCTCGAGTCCATCGGAGAAACGGTTATCGATTGTGGAACCCAAGGACCTCAATCGGTTGATTATCCAGACTATGCCCAGAAAGTGGGCCAGCTGATTCAAACTGGCGCTGCGGATTGGGGCGTGTTGATTTGCGGAACCGGTATTGGCATTTCGATTGCCGCTAACAAAATGAAGGGGATTCGTGCCGCGCTCTGCCATAACCCCATGACCGCGCAAATGGCACGGGCCCACAACAATGCCAATGTGCTCTGCCTGGGTGCGCGTGTGCTTGAGCCTGCCACTATGCTTGAATTGGTGCGCGTATTTCGCGAAACGACCTTTGAAGGCGGACGACACCAGAACCGAATAGACAAGATCCACCAACTGGAGGAGTGAAACATGTACGAACGCGTTGCAGATTTAGACCCCGAATTGGGTAAGGCTTTACAGGATGAATGGAATCGCCAGGAAAGCCATTTGGAGCTAATTGCCTCTGAAAACTTTGTGCATCCTGCAGTCCTGGATGCGGCAGGTTCCGTTTTGACCAACAAGTATGCAGAAGGTTATCCAGGTCGTCGCTATTACGGTGGCTGCAAATTTGTGGACGTTGCAGAACAGTTGGCGATCGATCGCATCAAGCAACTTTATGGGGCTGAACACGCCAATGTTCAGCCGCACTCTGGGGCCCAGGCCAACATGTCCGTGTTTATGGCTTTACTCAAACCGGGCGATACCATCATGGGCATGGATTTGAGCCATGGTGGGCATTTGACCCACGGGCACCCGCTCAATTTTTCCGGGATCCAATTCAATGTGGTAAGTTACGGGGTTCGGCGCGAAGATGAAACCATTGACTACGATGATTTGGCGACCAAGGCTGAAGCGCATCGCCCCAAATTAATTATTGCGGGGGCATCCGCGTATCCACGCGTGATTGATTTTGCTCGCATGGGCGAAATTGCCCGATCGGTCGGTGCCCGGTTCATGGTCGACATGGCCCATATTGCGGGGCCCATCGCGGCGGGCCTGCATCCCAGTCCGGTTCCGCATGCCGATGTGGTGACCTCGACCACGCACAAAACCCTGCGCGGTCCGCGCGGTGGCTTTATTTTGTGCAAAGCTGAGCTGGCCAAAGACATTGACCGCGCAGTTTTTCCAGGCGTGCAAGGCGGACCTTTGATGCACATCATCGCCGCCAAAGCGGTCGCCTTTGGTTTAGCGCTCCAGCCGGACTTCATCACTTACCAAAAGCAGGTTTTGGCCAATGCGCAAAAATTGGCGGCCTGTCTGGAAAAGTCCGGGTTCCGCATTGTTTCCGGCGGAACCGACAACCACCTGATGCTGGTTGATACTTTTGTTAAAGGCATGACAGGTAAAGACGTTGAGAAGCGCTTGGATCAAGTGGGCATTACCGTCAACAAAAACACAATTCCGTTTGATACCAACAAACCCATGATCGCTTCGGGCATTCGTATCGGTACGCCAGCGGTAACCTCACGCGGCATGGGCTTAAACGAAATGGAAAAAATCGCAACTTGGATCGAACAAGCCCTTGCACTGCCCGATGAAGACCCGGGCTTGGCCGACATCCTCCACCAGGTCGAAAGCTTTACCCGTGGGTTTCCCATCTACCGTTAAGCTTAATAACAGGGCCCCATGCGGGCCCTTTTTTATTACAAAATGAGTTGAGCTTGGTCCACCCGGTTCATAGCAATTAGCGGCGGATGAGCACTTTTTTGGGCAGCCATAAAGTCCGATTTCGAGCGAATCCCGCGCCAGCCTTCTTCAATGAAGATTTGGCCAATGGAGCCACCTAAACTCTCGCCAGGACCCAAGAGGACCAGATGGTCTGGATTGTACTCGCGCAAGGCGACCCGAACGCTGGTGGTGAAATCAAATGGTTGCGTGACCTGATGGCCAAAGGTGTAGTTGGTCAATTCCGAAATGGCACTTTGGTAGGGTCGCCAAATGTAACCACGACCGTCAATCATGGGGATTGTCGGTTGTTGGAAGGGCAGGCGCGCCAAGTGCATGAGTCCGTAACTTGAGGCCTCATCCATGATGGGCGTATGAAAGGCTGCATGTTTGCTCAATTGGAAGGGGTATTCGTTGCTGCCCAAAGTCAATTTCGGCAACGCTTGCAGCGCTTGTTTGATACCGGCATCCGTACCCGCCAGGACCAGGAACCCGCCGAGTCGAATGGATAAACCCACCCAGAAATCACTGCCCTGTGCACTGATTTCCTCCAGAATTTGAAAGATTTGTTTTTCCAATTGCGGGTCTACCCGCCACTCGGCATCGACAATTGGGTAAATGATTTGCCCGCCACGAATGTTGCCGGCTTGCTGCAGACCCATGCTGTTAACCAAATGAAAGGTCGACCGGAAATCCAGGCAACCACCTGTAAAAAGGGTGGTGTACCAACCCATGGAGTTGCCGAGCACTGCACAAATCTGATGGTTTTCCTGAAGCAGTAAATAATCGGCGGCCGAACAACTAAAAATGAGTGCGGATGCGTTTTCACCGGGCAAGTGTTGGCTGGCTTGGTAATTTTCGGCCCCGTCCAGTTGGGAAATGGTTATTTGGTTGGATTTTTGGCGCAGCGTATCGGCCTCTTGTAACAGCGCTTTTCGGGCTTTAATAGCGGGGTGTTCAGAGAACCGAGCAAAGTATCCGAGTTCGCTGCGGTTATACGAGCCGCGACCGGGTGCGACGACCACAATCCTAGCCATGAATTGCCTCCCAGAGCTTGTGTGTTGCTGCCACGATGCTTTCGCGCGAAGGCAAGACGTATTCCCAGGCGCGACCGAGTGGGATGTATGTGTCATGGCCATAAATTCGCTGCACAACCGGTTTTTCGCTGCCCAGTTGTTCTTCGAGGTGGGTCATGATCTCTTCGGAAATTGAGCCTGTTTTGCGGCATTCATCAACGATGAGTACACCTTTTTTCCCGCGGGCGGCGGCGCAAATGCCGCCCACATTGAGTGGTTTCAGGAATCGCAGATCCAGAATCTGGGTCTTTATGCCCTGTTGGGCCAGATCGTGAGCGGCCTGACGGCTCAAGTAGGTTCCATTCGCATAGGAAATAATCAGAAGCGGTGCATCTGGCTCGCCATAAAACCCCGATTCGCCAAAGGGCATGAGCGCATCTGGCGGTGGGTAGGGCGCGAGGTAATCGCCATTTTCGACCAGGTCTTTGGTCATGTAGAGCGCAATCGGTTCGATGAAGACGACGACTGAACCAAATTGTTTGGCCATTTGCACACTGGTCCTTAACAAACGCGCTGCATCGGGCCCGTTTGAGGCGGTAACCATGATCAAACTGGGGATGTCGCGCAAGGCTGCAAAACTGTTGTCATTGTGGAAATGCCCACCAAACCCTTTTTGGTAGGCAAAACCGGCAATGCGCACCACCATGGGGTTTTGAAAGCGATTCTCACTGAAAAAGCCAAGTGAACACGCTTCGCCACGCAACTGGTCCAAGGCATTGTGGACATAGGCCAGATATTGGATTTCCGGCATGGGCAAAAGCCCGAGGTGACCGGCCCCCATGGCCAATCCCAGGATGGCTTGTTCGTCCAACAGGGAATTGAACACCCGGCCAGCGCCAAACTGTTGGAAAAGCTGGGTGGTGACGTTATAGACCCCACCTTTGCGGGCCACGTCCTCGCCAAACAAAAAGAGATCGTCCTGGGCCAGGAACAGATCGTGTAAAGCCCAGTTGATGTGTTGGGCCAGGTGGCGCGGACGCTGTTCCTCGGGTAGGGTTCCGTTGAAATGTTCTCGGCGTGTCTCGGTAGGGATGGAAGCGGATTTTAAATTTAACTCTGAATAATCCGGTTCTAAGGGTTTAACGACCGTTTCTGCCGTCATGTGTTTGGGGCGTTGTGTGGCTTCGCGCCCTGCGGCTCGGACCTGTTCGGCAATGTTTTCGTACATGGCCATTAATTCTTCAGGAGACAAAACGCCAGCTTCCATCAAGCGCTCTGCGCTTTTGAGCAGGGGATCCTTTGCTTCCTGCGCCTCTACAAATTCCGTAGTGTTGTAAACCGACTCCACATCGGATCCGGCGTGGCCCAGCATCCGCACGGTTTCCAAGTGCAAGAAAACGGGCCGACGCCGTTCCCGACAATAGCGAATTGCCTCTTGAACGGGTCCAAACCCAGACCGAAAATCCAGGCCACTGGCCCGGAAATACTTGAGTCCGGCCCGGTTTTGGTAATTGGCCGCTACCCAGCCGGGTGGGGTATGAACTGAAATGCCGATGCCGTTATCCTCGCAGACAAATAAAACGGGCATGGGTATGTTTTGGTAAGCGGCCCAGGCTGCGGCATTGATGGCACCCACAGCCGTGGAATGGTTGGAACTGGCGTCACCGAAGGTGCAAATGGCGATGGCTTCGCGTTCGGGTCCGACTTCCAAATCCAAGGGATGGCGGCGATCGAGGAAAAAGGCATAGCCCATGGCCTTGGGCAGATGCGAGGCAATTGTTGAAGTCTGAGGCGGGATGTTGAGGGTCTTGCTGCCCCACACCTTGTGGCGGCCGCCCGAAATGGGATCTTCCGAGGAGGCAGTCAAGCTCAAACAGGTATCGAAAATGGGAGTTTGGCCGGCCACCTGCCGGGCGCGGGCCATGACGAAACCGCCACTGCGGTAATGCAGAAAGGCCATATCTTCCACGTCCGCACACATGCCGACCATGGCGTTGCCTTCATGACCTGAACTGCCAATCGTGTAAAATGACTCGCCTTCTGCCTTGAGCTCGCGGGCGACAAAATCCAGCCAGCGACTGCTCATTTGGCATTCAATCAAGCCAACTGCTTGCGCTTGGGTGATTGGGCTATCTTCAAAGATGAGATCTTCCGGTTGGCGGTGCACACGTTGAAATCGAGATTGCCAGGATTGGATCAACTGACGAAAATTCTTGTCGACGTGGTCGACGCGGCTAACAGCCATGCAGCCCCCTCATGTGCGGTGCCAAAGCACAACCGCGCGGCATTCTATCACAAGTATCGGGCGATAAACGGGCCAGAAACGGGGAAAAAGCCTTGGAACAGGTGATGGCTGCTTGGCATTGGATCCTCACGGTTTCGCCCCAACCTGAAGGCCTGTTCTTTTGGGGCACGATCGGACTTTTGGCATCAACCCAGCTGGTCATCGTTTTATTGAACCAGTTGGAGAAACATCAGTTTGGGTCAGTCCACCTGGGCACCCTGATGACGCCGTTATGTACGGGGTTTCCCAACATTCTGATTGGCATCCTGGGTCAAGATCGGTTGGCGGATGATTTGGTTTTGCAGCTGAATATTGGCAATAACCTAGCCAATACCTCGCTTGTCGTCGGTTTGGTCATGGCGGTGGCGGGCCCGCTCACCTTGCGTGCCAAAAAGCAGGGCAAAGACGAGCATGCATTGTGGCTTTCTTATGTTTTTTTGTGGTTTGGCTCGGTTTTAGTTTTGTATTTGGCCCACGATGGTCTGATTTCGCGTATGGACGGCCTTTTATGCATGGGTTGGTTTGCCCTGCACCATATCCTGACCCTAAATAGACGCGGCAAAGTTGCCAAAAAGAAACGCTTGGGCTGGAAAAAAGCTTTGGTTTTGATCCTGCCCTTAATGGGTGCAGGTTATTTAATTTACGTGAGTTTGGGGTGGATTGAGACGTCGCTTAGTTCCTTTTCGGACCAGCTCGGTCCGCGCATTGGTTTGTTTCTGGGTTTGCTTACGGTCTTGCCCGAGAGCTTCCTGCTTTTGCGTCTGGCGCTGAAACAAGGGCGATTGGGCCTGAGCGGTATCGTCGGTGACTGTTTTGTTTCGGTACCTTTGGTCGTCGGGTTGGCCGCTGTTCTGAAACCGTTTCCCACACCCGCAATCCATCACTGGACGGATCCCGCAGCCTGGACCTGGATCCATCTGGCGGTGACGATGACTTTATTCACCTGGGTGGGACTAGGCGTTAAACGGGTTCCGCGCTGGGTGGGCCTTGTCTTTATGGCCGTCTATGTTATGGTGTGGTGGCATTCCAGTCGAGTGGGCAACACATGAAAACACCTCCCCATCGAAAACCCTATTACCAGAAAATTCGCGACGGCGTGGATCAATTATTGGCAGTGGAATTAGAAGCAGTGCGCTCTGAATTATTGAAGTTGGTTAAAAGTCCGCAAGTTTCGCTTCTGGAATTTTTCAAGTCGGCAATTGCCTATTGGCAGGCGGGATTACAGATCGACCGCATTTTTGTGTGCGATATGCGCACTGGGGATGTGGTTGAAGGTTGGAACAAAGGCAAGAACTTGGTGCGGCTTTCCGATTGGGACGGTGATTATGTGCCATTTGAAGATGATGCCACCCTACAAAAAGCGCTGGCCAGCGATGAGCTCATTGCAGACCCGGTCCCCGGCCAGGGCGTAGACCTGGCCTTTACGGTCAATTGCGGGGATTTTGTTTATTTGGTGGCGTTTGACCAGACGGATACTGCCCGGCGTTTCTCGCCATTGGACATGGCCCAGCTTGGGTTGGTCCGCGATTTATTGCAGATCAAAGCCTCGCTCATTCTCTAAGTCCCCATTCGTGAATGATTTTACTCAGACACTGGCGGGTCACGTTCAGCGATTTTGCAGCCTGGGTCACATTGCCACCCATTTTCCGCAGACGCTCCTGGATGACCTTTGCTTTAAATTGGTCCATAGCTTGTTTAAGTGAATGGTCATCTCCTCCGGCAAAGCGTCCGCTGCGGGCGTGGGTAAACGGTAATAAATGCGTATCATCAAACAGCTTTACATCTGAATAGATGTTGAGGACCCGCTCGATGTAACTGCCCAACTCGCGAATGTTGCCGGGCCAGGCGTATTCCTTTAACCCGGCCAGAAAACTGCGCGAAAAAAACAAATTTCGATGGGGAAAAAGCTTTTGGGCCTGGTGGGCAATAAGCAAGTGCAGATCCTCAAAGCGATGGCGCAAGGGCGGAACTTCCAAGGTATGGGGTGCCAGCCGATAAAAAAAATCGTGGCGGAACCTTTTTTCTTCCACCCAAACACGCAAATCTTGGTGGGTCGCAGAAATCACACGTATATCGACTTTACGGGTACGCGGGTCACCGACTCGGTTAAATTCGCCTTCCTGCAATACGCGCAGGAGCATGGTTTGCGTTTTGAAGTCCAGGTCTGCGACCTCATCGAGGAACAAAGTCCCACCGTCCGCGCTCTCTAAAATGCCGGCTCTATCGTTGTGTGCAGACGTAAAGCTGCCGCGAACATGTCCAAAGAAATGCGATTCAATCAGTCCTTCAGGCAGGCAGGCGCAATTCACAGCCACAAATGGGCCGCTACTTCGCAATGAGTGTTCGTGTATGGCCTTGGCCACAAGTTCTTTGCCCGCACCGGACTCGCCAAAAATATGTAGGTTCATGTTGCTTGAGGCGAATTGAACAATAGAGTTTTTTAGGTTTTGTAGGAGGTCGCTGCGCCCAATCATGCCCATATCCAACTCAGCGGGCGCGACAGCTCTCAGTGGTGCTTTGCGTTCATGTTCCAGCAGCGCGGCGAATTCCAGCCACTTGGCAATGGCCAACAACTCTTGACTCTGGCGGAATTGAGGGCCACCCATGCCGTTGCGTAGGAATACTTCGCAATGAACGCCATCAAATGTTTCAAAATAGGGCAGGATCATGCAGTCATGGCTTTGACCATTGAGCGAGAGGCGACTAGTAATCGGACCTTTTGAGACGGCAGGCTCCCAGGCGGCAATTTCCCGGTTAAGAGCTGCTCGCTCCATACGTTCAGGGCTGGGTCGCCAACGCGGTGTATCCCCGACTACAACGGAGAAACGCCGATCAAAGGGCCAACGCCTGCTGAACCAGATGAGTGCCCGTTCGCGCCAAGAATCAGGGTTTCGATCACTCCAGTCCGATTGCGAGAGGAAGCGAAACCATTCCGGCTTCTCTGCATATTCTGAACTGGCGTGTGTGTTCGCCATCTGCTGATCGACGAATCGCAGCCACGGGCGTCCCATATTCTGCGAATGGAGCCGAAATGCTTCCAGCAGGGCCTCGTTCCAAATGGGTCGGAACCAGCCCTTCTCAATGGCACAGCGCAAAAGGAAAAAATGTTCAGCGCGTTCCAATCCCGAGCCTATGCTTTCCAATGGGTCCATTGGCCCACCGACGTGCATGCCACACAAATCCGCTAAAAATCGGAATCGCCAGCTCTGCTGCGGTCCTTCAGGCAATTGAATTGTTCGGTTCAAGTGGAGATGTGCCCAACTTAGCGCAAATAAGTCATTCTCGCTGGGTTTTCGCTGCACGAGGGGTAGGAACTGATTTAGAGCTTGGTCAAGATCCTCGGGCGACTGCCACTGGGCACTCCAGATCACCAACCGAGCGTATTCCAAGTGATCTTCCTTCTGCAGATGTTTGCCTTTTAATTCGGACATCATTGCCGAGAAGGAACCTTTGTCATACTGGAGGAGGGTTAGCCGCGCTTGAAGGATCATTCCGCCAGTTGAAGGGGTAATACCTTGCGCCTCAAGTTTGTTTTTTAGGCGTTCCCAATCCGTTTGAGCGTCTTTTACATTGCCAATTTTTGCCTGAACGCGGATCAAGTCCTCACCCAGTTCGCCTAGCTTATAGTGCTGCGGGTGAATGGTTTCAAAACAAGCTTGCCCTTTGGAAAGGGCCTTGCGCGAGGCGTTGTAATTGCCCATAGCTTCATGGCTTCGGCCCAAAAGACACCAATAATTGCCCTGGTCCAGCAAGGGACGGATTACCTCGTTTTTGGCGATTTGGCGATTGAGATCGAGCACTTTTTCATATTGGCCCTCTGTGTAGGCTAGGTAAAACGCGGTTAAGGGGTGACGAACATCCAATTTTTCGCCCAACCAGGGCGTAACCAGCCAATAATGTGGCTCCCCAGCGTAGGTCGGTTGGTATTGAAGAACTCTTTTTAGCGCCTTGAGGGTGAGTTTATCCTGCGTGGAAACTGCCATACAGGCTGCACGTGACCACAAATGGTGGAAAAGGTGGTGATTATCCGCTTTTTGTTTGGCCAGAAGCGCATAAATGCGGCGGGCTTTTTGATGCCGTCCGAGTGCAGCCCACTGGTTGGCTTGTCCCCATTGAACCATCCAATAGGGCAGGTCTGCTCCAGTCGGCTTTTTCCCATTCAGCAAATCCACCCAAACCTGAAATGGATTTTCCTCTATAGAGGCAAATGCGTCTGCCGTTTCAAACAAGCATCTCAGGTCCCAAGTGGCAAGCGTCAGTTCAATGATTTTGGTCTGATCCTCCTCAAACTGTTTTTCATCGCCTGCCAAATAAGCAAACCAGGCCCTTTGGCCTAAATTTCCTGGCGCGCTAACCACTCCAGATTGAAGCGTACGCGCTAGGACTTGGCGTTCCTGATCGCTCAATAATCCGGCCACTTGGTCTGACAAAAAGCGGTCTTTGAAGTGGAATGTTTGATTTTGTGACTCCAGGATTTGCCATTGCATCAGACGATCAAGCGCCGCATCCAGCTGCATGTCTGGGAAACACAACTTGAATGCCCTTTTACTCAAACCCTGAAAGGCCAATTGCAAACAACTTAAGATCAACCGCTCTTCTCCGCAGAAATCAGACCACGCAAAGGAGGCATTTTCGATTTGGGCTTCAGTTTGGCCGAAATACTCCTTGGACCAACGCATCTCGTTCGCTTTTTGGAGGTCCGTTTTCCAAAAGTAAGGGCCCTTTGCATAACTTTCTGCCGCGCGCCGCATGGCTGGACTGTGAAAGTGCGTGCCGCGTAATACCATCAAACAGGGCGGATCACCTAATTGGTTGATTAAGACTTTGAAGGCCTCAAGGTCATTTTCGTGCACTGTTTCAAAGTCTTCGATCAGAAACACGATCCCTTTGTATTGATTGGCCATTTGGGACATCAACCGGATCAATTTATTGGACCATTCGGCGACGGGACCGGTGGGATCGTGCCAGGCCATCAAACGGGCCGGTTCGCCGTGGTTGAGATCCGGCACAAGGCGTTGCACTTCTTCCATTAGGCGATTGATCAAGGCATACGGTTGGCATGGGGTCTCGTTATTCCAAATGTGGATGGTCAGAAACTGGCAAAGATCAGCCTCTTTTTTGATCAGACTGAAGGCCGGCACAACTTCTTTGCCCGGCGGTGCCTCCTGTAAAACCAACTGAAATCCTTCTTCTACCCAAGCAAAGGGCAGGGCTGCCTCAAACCAATGCGGCAACGGACGGAAAGCCAACCAACTGTTCTGGAACGATTCTCTTGGGCCAGCCAAACGTGCAAATTCACGCACAGCCTGGTCTAAATTCCAGCGTTGAGCCTCTGGCGCCATGGCATTGCGAAGCCAAACCTCCCATTCCCTTTTGAGCTTGGGCAAGCGCAGGGTTGTTTCGGGTAGGTGAGCTTGACCGGTCAGAAAATTCAAGAAAAGACTGGCAACCTGGTAGGTTCGGCTGCAATCTGTCCAGCGTTTCTCTTTGCGCCATTCCGGTGGGGCAAACCGACTATCCCAAGCCATGTGCAGGGCACAACCGGGAAACCAATTCTCCTGGCCTTTGCACACTAAGCCGCGGGTAGGATGAAAAACAAAAAGGTCTGGATGGAGCGGCACTTGGAGCCCCAGATCTTCCAAATAAACGCCAATGCTGAGCAACGCATTCAGCATTTGCAATAGGGTCTCCTGCTTTTGCGCTTTGGGGTTTAATTCGTTCCAAGTAGGAAAGGGGCTGAGATTCTCCCGTTCCCAAAGGGTGCCCAAAGGTTGGGACTGCTGCCGGTAAATCCTTGCAAAATGGGGATGGCGTTGATGGGACCAGAATGCTGGCCAGTTATCTGGGCTAATGTCATGAACAAGATAAGTCTCCGACTTTGGAATATCTTCCAAAGTGCTCGTTTTTTTACGAAACACGTTTTCCTCTGATTTTTAGGTTTGTTTGTATGTTAAACATTATTCGTAAAAAGGCAAGTGTTTTTTCATTTTTTGAAATTCACTGGACTGAGAATTTGAGTATTTGTGGATTGGAGTGACGCCTGAAGTTTTGCGTGGCATAATGCGCAGCGGAGGAAGCGTGGCAAAATCGGTTCTTTTTTTTGTAGAAGGGGACAGGATGCCGGCGCCGCGTTATCGCGTGTTCCAGTTTCTTCCTTATTTGCAGGAACGCGGCTGGCACTGTGAATTGGCACTTTTGCACCGCGGCAAACCGCATCCGATCTATTACTGGCGCGGTCTGGGCTCGGCTTATAAATTTGTGGTGCGCAGTAAAAGATGGTTTCAGGCCAGTCGTGCCAAGTCTTTTGATGTGGCTTTTGTGCAGCGATTGGCTGTGCCCTTTTCGGCAGCAGCTGAGCAACGGATTCAGCACCAAAACCCTAAAATGATTTTTGATTTTGATGACGCGATCTACCAAACGGAAGGTCAAGAAGATGTGCCCAATCGGCGCAAAGCGTTTCAAAAAGTTGTGTCAATCGCCCAACATATTGTTGCTGGTAGCACCTTTTTGGCCAGTCAAACGGGTGCGGAGGCAAAGACCTCGGTGATTCCAACGGTGCTGGATACGGACCGTTACCACCCGTTGGCGAAAAAAAACGGGGGCAAAGTCGTAGGTTGGATGGGGTCCCATTCCAATTACGCCAACTTCGGCCCGCTCCTGCCGGAATTGACACAAATGGCGGGTCGCGGCTATTGCGTGCGCTTTGTGTCCGATCGTCCCCCACCGTTCCAACTCCCCAATATGGAATATCGAGCGTGGTCGCCGGAACGGGAATTGGCCGACCTGCAGAGTTTTGATGTCGGTCTAATGCCCTTGCTCGATACAGCCTGGAACCGCGGGAAATGTGCCTTTAAGCTGATTCAGTACATGGCAGTTGGGATTCCGGTCATCGCCAGCCCGGTCGGTGCCAACCGCGAGGTGGTGCGCGACGGCGAAAATGGGTTTTTAGCCGAGCAGGGCGAATGGCTCGAAAAGGTGGTGACTTTGTTGGAGTCGCCCAAGGTTGCGCGAGCCATGGGTGAGCGCGGACGCGAACGCTGTGTCCAGCACTATTCAGTTTTAAGCCAAATTGATCGATTTGAGACGGTCCTAAATCAAATCGCGGATCGTTAGGGCTCCGCCTCAAAATCGTAGTTTTCGTTGATTTTAATCACTTTGATTTGATGCTCGACGATATGGCGGCAGGCATAGGTCTGGGGCATGAGTTGACCGTTGATTTCCAAATCGCACAAGCAACTTTGACAATCGCCATTCCAGCAGAAAGGACCGCTGGTAACCGTAATGGGAACTTCCTTTAATTCCAGGTACTGAAAGCCGCGTAAAAGAGGCTGTCCTCTGGGAATTTCGAAGCGTTGTCCTTCGATTTGGATTTCGATTTTTTCCATATTCTCGAGTAAATCCAACAAGTTCTGTGTCAAATGCACACCCTCCGGTCGTGAGCGCTGTCACGACTCATGGCCTTTCTGTTATAAAAAATAGTCGTCGGCTTTATATTTTCAAAGGTTAAAATAAGGACAGAACCTTACGAGTCACTTTTTTTGCAACAGGGAAACGAGGTTAACCCATGGATTTTGGCATTCTCAAAGAAAAAAAACGCGATGGTCATTATGAATCGCATGTCCTGTCAAAGCCGGTTATGACAATTGGCCGTAGCAAGACCGCGGATGTAATTATTCCGGATTCGTCTGTATCGCGCATCCATGTGCGGGTGGAACAACGGGGCGGTGCGTATTTCGTAACCGATAACAACTCCTCCAATGGGACCTACGTGAACAAAAAGAAGATATCAGAATCCGTCCTACGCGACGGTGACGAGCTGGTTGTAGGTCGGGTATTGTTCTTTTTCAGCCATAAACAGGAAACAGTCGCCGAAGCATTTCCGGGCATGAAGGAGACGGTAGAGACACCTCGTGTCACATTGGATAAAACGGGCAGTATGTCCAAAGGTGAAGCCTTTGGTTATGAAACGCCCAAGTCCCCATCGCCTGCTGTTTCGGCCCCACCCGACTACGATTCGGCTCCGCCCAATTACGATTTGCCGCCAGCACCCAATTACGCGCAATCCTCCCAGCCGAGCTATGATTTGCCGCCAACGCCAGCGCCACCTGCGCCACCTTCCTACGGTTCACCGGCGCCACCGCCCCCAAGTTTTGGCGCTCCTGCACCGCCTCCCGCGCCGTTTGGATCAAATCAACCAGCACCGCCGCCACCGAGCTTTGGCAACAATGCGCCACCCCCGCCGCCTACCTTTGGTCAGCAAAGCGCTCCTCCACCGCCTACGTTTGGCCAACCTTACTCCACGCCGAACAGTGCGGGCGCCGCTCTGGGGGATCTCACACCCGCTAGCCCGATCCAGCGACTGTTGGCTCAGTTGCTCGACAGTGTGTTAATCATCCCGGTCGTTGTACTTATCGTGGTCGCGGGCTTTATCAGCACGACCTTGGCTTCACTGCTGAGTCTCTTGTTTCCCTTTGCCTACCTGGCTTATTACTTCCTGGCCTTGCACAAATATGGCAAGACGCTTGGCAAACATTTCTTAGGCTTACAAATCGTGGAGATCGACCATCCGCATCAACAAGGCATTAGCGTGAAGAATGTCCTGATGCGGTGGTTGGGTTACGCCATTTACGGCTGGGTGACCATTCTGTTTAACCCTGACGGACGTGGTTTCCACGATAAAATCTCCAACTGCATGGTTATTAAAAAGTAGGCCGCCATGATTTTAACCGGTCCGGAAATTCTGAAACGCCTGAATCGCGATATTGTGATTGAGCCGTTCCATCCGGACCAGCTCAACCCCAATAGCTACAACTTGCGCCTGCACCAGGACCTGCTGATCTATACCGAGCGGGTCCTGGACATGTCGCGACCCAATGCGACCCAAACGCTAAGTATCCCGGATGAAGGTTTGGTGTTGGAACCCGGACGATTGTATTTGGGGCGAACGGTGGAACGCACTTTCACCCAAAACCTGGTGCCCATGTTGGAAGGACGCTCTTCAATAGGCAGGTTAGGTTTATTTGTGCACGTGACGGCGGGTTTTGGTGATGTGGGCTTCAATGGATTTTGGACTTTAGAAATCTCGACCATTCAGCCCATTCGCATCTTCAAAAACGTGGAAATTTGTCAGATCTTTTACCACACGTTGGAGGGTGAAGCAGTACCCTACCGCAGTGGCAAATATCAGGACAATCAGGGCATTCAGCCCAGCCTGCTCTATCGCGAATTTACAGAAAAGGACTCACCTTCTGGTTAACCCCGCATCCTGCCTTGGATTAACATTTTCTCCCCATTCTCGAATAGTGCTATGATTTTGTCCGGGCTAGGTATGTCCGTGACGACGCCCCGACCAAAAGTCGTATGCACTACAAAATCATGGACAGCAAAGGTTTGAAACACATTGTAAGGTTTGACCCGGTCAGCATCCCATTGAGCCATATGCAGTGCCCAAGCGCCTGCTTTGGTGGTGGATTTGGCCGCGGACTTTTTCGGGGTACGAACCTTGGGTGTCGGGTCCTTTGGCTTTAGAGAGCGGTGGTTGTGTTCTTGGTTACATGTCAGACAACGAACGCGTTTCGGTTGGTTGTCCACCATCGCAACGATACGATGGCGCAAGACCATTTTGCACTTTCCACAGTACGAATCCAGTTCTCCGCCCACGGTCAAAGGACGCATGTCTCTACCTCCCCTTTTATCTTTTTAACGACGAATGAAGGCCAAGTGGCCAATATCGAGGCTGTATGAATAAGTATAAACTATTAATTAATGCGAAGGATTTCGATGAAATCCGGGTCGCCATGGTAAACGAAGATGGTGTCCTGGAACAAGTTGATTTTGAAACCATCGGCAAACAACACAACGCGCTGGGCAATATTTACAAAGCCAGCATCACCGCCATTGAGCCCAGTTTACAGGCTACTTTTGTAGATTATGGCGGGTCGCGACACGGCTTTCTGCCGTTTAATGAAATCCATCCCCGTTACTTTTTGAACAACGACCGCCGACTGCCCGTCGAGAAACGGGTTCAGTTGGGTCAGGAACTTCTGGTCCAAGTAGCGCGAGAAGAAATCGGCCAAAAAGGTGCCTACATGACCACCTTCTTATCCTTGGCGGGTCGTTACCTGGTTATGATGCCGTTTTCCAAACGCATCGGTATCTCGCGCAAAATTGAGGACAACGAAGAACGCGCCTCGCTGCGCAAGGTCGTCGACAAAGTTACCGTTCCCCATGGTATGGGCTACATCATCCGCACCGCCGGTCTCGGGAAATCCGAAGACCAGATTCAGCGTGACATCAACGTTTTGGTCTCCACCTGGCGGGAAATGGAGGCGCGTTCCAAAGAGGTACCCTCTGGATCGTTGCTCTACCGCGAAGACAATGTGGTCAACCGGACCATCCGTGATTATTTTACCGAGGAAGTTACCGAAATCCTGATTGACGAACAGTCTGCCTATGAAGAGATTCGGGCCTACTTTATGCGGCTCATGCCCAAATATGCGCACATTGTGAAGCTGTACCGTGGCAAAGCACCAATCTTCAGCAAATACCAAATCGAAGACCAGGTCGAAAAAATCTTTTCGCGAAAAATCAAGCTGCCTTCAGGCGGAAGCATCGTCATTGAACAAACGGAAGCGCTGGTGGTTATTGACGTAAACTCCGGAAAGACGGCCGAAGGCAACCTGGAATTAACCGCACTGAAAACGAATATGGAAGCGGCCGAAGAATTAGCCCGCCAACTGCGATTGCGTGATTTGGGTGGCTTGATCGTCATCGATTTTATCGATATGCGCGAGCGCCGCAATAGTCAGGATGTGGAAAATCGCTTGCGGGATTGTTTGAAGGAGGACAAAGCGCGCATCACGATGACGAGTGTGTCGCGTTTTGGTCTGTTGGAAATGTCGCGTCAGCGCATCAAAACCTCCAAAGAAATCAAGCACTACGAAGACTGTCCCGTGTGCCGTGGGCTCGGCCGTGTGAAAACTTTGGAAACCCAGGGGCTGGACCTGTTGCGGCGTATGAAGCAGTTGGTATCTGGCAGCTATGTGCGCGGTCTCAATGTTTCCCTTTCCGAGGATTTGGGACTTTACCTGCTCAACCATCGCCGCAAAGAAGTTTTGGAACTGGAACAGAAATTCAGTTGCGACATCCAGTTGCAACTCAAGGTGGGACAACATGTCACGCCGCGTTTTGAAGTGATTAAAGGAAGTTCGGAGGACAAGGAAGCCATGCCAAAACCCGCCCCGCTCTCATTGGCCAGTATGGCCGCCTCCATGAGTGAGAAAGATTTAAATGAGAAGCGCGATTACCGTGAAGAAAAAATTGAAGCGGTGCGCGCCATGACCTTTGACGAGCTGCGCGCTGCAGAAATTCCTGTTCCAAGTGCGCTTTCGCCTTTTGACCAATTTAACTTCACCATGCGTGTCCTGATGATGAAGCGCTTCGGCCTTTATGAGGGCATGACCGAAGTGTTTAAGGATGCCATTTGCGAGAAGGTCATGGGCTCAGGCCCGTTTGGCAAAGGCGAAGAAGAGGAAGAAGATCCCAGTTCCCTGGCAGTTACTGAAGAAAATGTAGATGACGGTCCCATGGACGATGCGGATTATGCTGACGAAGATGAAGACGAAACCGAATCGTCGATAGAAGTCGTCGAAACGATTTTGGAAGAAGATGAATCGTCCTTAAGCGATTTCCGCGATGAAATCGAGGAAAGCGAAGCGTTCGAACCCGATATGGAGGTCTAATGAGCAAGGTTCAAGTCATTATTCGATTAAAAAACGGCGTGTTAGACCCGCAAGGCAAAACTGCCCAACACGCCCTTCAGGCTTTGGGTTTCCAGGAGGCAGCCCAGGTTCGCATCGGTAAATTTATCGAGTTGGAGTTGGATGGGGCTAATCCAGACCAGGTCAATACTCGGGTGCGTGAGATGTGTGAAAAGCTGCTGGCTAACCCAGTCATCGAGGATTTTGAGATATTGGGGGGTTAACATGCGCGTTTCTGTTCTGCTTTTCCCGGGCAGCAATTGCGATCGCGACGCGATCCATGCTTTTGAAGCGGTGTTGGGCGCCGAAGTCAACGGAATTTGGCATAAGGAAACCGATCTGAAAAATCCCGACCTGGTTTTTATTCCAGGTGGATTCTCGTTTGGTGATTACCTGCGCAGCGGCGCAATTGCCCGTTTTTCGCCAATTATGGAGCAGGTTCAGGCCTATGTTGCACGGGGCGGTTACGTCATGGGTGTGTGTAATGGTTTTCAGATCCTGTGCGAAATGCAGCTGTTACCGGGCGCCTTACTGACGAACAAGCCAATTAAGTTCCTGTGTCAGGATGTGTTTGTGCGGGTTGAGCCGAACCAGAGCCCTATGTTGCAAAAATTGACGCCGGGCCAAGTCCTGCGTATCCCCATTGCCCACGGCATGGGCCAGTATTTTGCGGATGAAGCTACCCTCGATCGGTTGGAAGGTGAAGGACAAGTGCTGATGCGCTACTGTTCGGCCGAGGGGTCACTGGATGAGGCCTCTAATCCCAACGGATCACTGCGTTCCATTGCTGGTATCTGCAATGCGGATGGCCGCGTTTTTGGCATGATGCCCCACCCCGAACGTCACGTTGAAGCCGAGTTGGGCAGTGAAGACGGCCTGATTTTATTGGACTCCGTCCTGGGCATTTTGGACCGAGTCAACTAATGGCCAAACCACCGCCCGGACTGCTTTCCGTTGGCCCCCATTTTGTATTTTCGGTATTAATTGGGGGCTTTTTCGGCTACAAGATGGACGGTTGGTTTGAGACCAAACCCATTTTAATGCTGGTGATGGGCGCACTGGGCTTTGCCGCGGGTGTGATCAACATGATGCGTGAACTGGAAAAATGGAATCGCAGCAGCAAAGATGAGAATGAGAAGCGGTCGGACGATGAACCCAAAACCTGAGGCAGAACGCTTGGTCTGGCGTCTGTATCCTTCTATTCTGGGTTGGGGTTGTGTGCTGGCCATGGGTCTGTACCTGTGGGCCGACTGGAAGGCGGCGCTTTCTGGAATTGCAGGTAGTGGGTGTGCGGTTGTGTTGTTGGCCGGCTGGCATCTTTCGCTGCATTGGGGGATCAACCAACGCCATCGGCCCAACTTTCTGCTCGTCCTTTCAATCTTCTTGCGTTATGCCTTGATTGGTGCGGGTTTCTATGCCATAATCCGCGTGCTCGGGGACCAGGGCCGCTTTTATCTCGGCTGGTTTTTGGCAGGTTTTTCTACGTTATTACCGGGGTTACTCACGGCCATGTGGGTTCGGTAAGCAGTACAACCGCAGGAGAAGTTCGTTGGAAATCCATCCTTCGCTTTTGACCTATTGGATCGCCCACTTGATGGGTGTCGAAGATTTACATCATTTTGCTTACAAGGACCACATCATCGCCGCTGGTTTGACATTCGTGTTGCTGACGGTTTTTGGCCTGGTTTTGCGGGCACGCATGTCACTGGTTCCGGGCAAAGCTCAGCAGGTCATGGAGCTTTTCGTTAGCGGGGTTTACGGCCTGCTGGAAGAGAACATGGGCAAAGAGGGTCGCAAGTATATCCCTCTTATTGCTACCCTGGGTTTGTTCATTTTAATCAGCAACCTGATGGGTATGGTGCCGGGTTTGTCCAGTTCAACCGGAAACTACAACACACCGGTTGCCTGTGCCCTGATCGTTTTTGTTTACTACAATTTTCAAGGTATTAAAGAGCATGGCTTTGGCTACATCAAACAGTTCACCGGTCCAATCTGGTGGATGGTTCCACTGATGCTGCCAATTGAGATTATCAGTCATTGTGCCCGTCCGTTTTCACTCAGCATGCGTTTGTTTATGAACATCGCGGGTGAACACTTGGTAGTTGGCATTATTGCTGGCATCGCACCCTGGGTCATTCCCATCCCGCTGATGGCTTTGGGCCTTCTGGCCGCTTGTATCCAGACCTTTATTTTTGTCATGCTGACCACGCTTTACATCGCGGGCGCTAAATCCCACGATCACTAATCTGGACCCGTCTCCGAAACGGCTCCACAATCTCACTGGAGGACTTCCATGAAAAAACTTGGTTTCTTATTTTTGTCGATGATCTTTGTTGGCGCAGTATTTGGTCAAGATGGCCATGAAGCTGCTGCTCCTTTCTTCACGCCCAGCATCGCCATGGCGCTTGCTGCCGGTCTGTGCGGGTTGGGTCAAGGTAAAGCTATTTATTCCGCTTGCGAAGGCATGGCCCGTAACCCGGGTGCCGCTGGCGATATCCGTACCACCCTGCTGTTGGGTCTTGCGTTTATCGAATCTCTGGTGCTCTTTACGCTGGCTTCCATCTTCCTGGGATAAGGCGAAGTCCTTCCAAGGTAAAAGGAAAGGCCACCCTGCTGGGTGGTCTTTTTTTTTTGTCCGAGCTATGATGCCGCTTTATGTTGAAAGGATAACGCGTGGTTTCAGTTGACAAAAGGCGTTCGGGCAAAACGGTTATTTTTGCATGTGGCGACAAAATTTTATTAGAGGACATTGCCGCCCTAAGAGAAGCGTTTTACGAGGCCATGGCTGAAGGTTTGGATACCTTGGTTTTGGACCTTTCCAAGATCAATCACATCGACTCCTCGGGAATTAGTCTGTTTGTGTCCACAAAAAATGCCCTGTCCAAGTTAAATGCGCATTTGGTTTTGGCCGGCATGATTCCCAGCGTGCTGGATATCTTTTTAAAGACCAGCCTGGACGCCTATTTTGACATTCGGCCCACTTGGTCTGAGGAGACCAGCAGGTCGTAAAGTTGTTGTGCGGATTGGGCCCAACTGTAATGGCTGCGCACCCATTCGCTGGCGTTTCGACCGACTTGAATCAGGGTGTGTGGGTCGCGCCCGAGTCGGGTGGCTGTTTCGATAATGCGCTCGCGATCCAAGGGCAGGCACCAGCCCGTTTTTTCGGGTTGAACTACTTCTCGATTTCCGATTACGTCGCTGACCAGGCTGGGCAAACCACATGCAGCCGCTTGAAGCACAATGTTCGGCATGCCTTCATACAGGGAAAGATTGATCAGTAAGTGCGCTTCTGACATGCGTTTTCGGAGCTCCTCGGGCGATTGCCAGGGCAGAAGGTGGATTCGTTTGGCCTGTTGGAGCTGGGCAATTTGTTGCATCAACATTTCGCGTAGCGGTCCCTCTCCGACCAACTCAAATTCGGCATGGGGCAGGTTTGCCAACACCCGATCCATACAGGTTAAGGTAAAGGCTAAATTCTTCTGACTTTGGAATCGACCGGCGAACAGGAAACGAACAGTTGTATCGCTTTTGCTCGTTGGGGGGAAAAACTGCTGCGTATCAACTCCATTAGGAATAATGCGGACATCCTTTGCGTCATGCCGCTCGGCCAAATCTTTCAGGCCTTGTGAATTGGCAAATACGCCAGATGCTTGGCGATAAATGGCTCTTCGGACTGGTGCCAGGATTTTGTGGAGAGGGGCAAGACTCGGTTCGGCACCGGGTACATCGCCCCCCCGCAGGGCCAAAACGTAAGGAAGATTTAGGCGGCGTTTGAGCCACCAGGCCAAAGGGCCGCAGGGGAATAAAAACACGGTCAGGCAGGTGTCTGGCCGATGGGTTTTGACCCATCGCGGAAGTTTTCGCCAGCCGTTCCACAGGAAACGCAAGAAGGAAAAGAGGTTGGCCCGGGTTGGTAAGGGCCGGCCGTGTACGACCTGCAAAACGGTGAGGTTGGCATGCTGGTCGGGAAAGCCAATCCCTGGGAATTTTCCGGTAAACAATAAGATTTCATGACCTTGGGCCAACCACTGTTTAACCCATTGTTGCGTGGCGTGACCGGCGCCGGCGCCAAGTGGAGGATATTCGTAATTGATAACCAAAATCCGCATGGGCAAATCTAGCACGAGCTGTTGCGGGTTCGGGCGCGATTTGATTGCCTTTTCCCGCCCGGGAAACGATAATGCAGGCGCGGGAGGCTTTTGTGTTGCGCAGGTACTTAGAAAAGTCGGGTCAATTCAAAGTGGTTGCGGTAGATACCACCCATGTGGGGCGTGATGCCTTTTTGCGCCTTCAACCCTCACCGATCAGTTTACAACTGGTGGTCCAGGCCATGAGTGGTGCAGTCCTTTTAACCTCGCAACTCAAAGATGCAGGGACATTATCGCTCAAATTCCAAGGCGATGGCCCCATGCAGCACATCACGGTTGAGGCCAACAGCCAGGGCCAGACTCGTGGGTATTGTGGGGATATTCACTGTGATTTCGCGCCTTCTGAGGCGGGTCTATTTGAGACGGCGATTGGGGCTGGGACCCTGACTTATCGCTGGCGTTCCTCCCGAACGAACCAAATTCATACCAGTGTCGTGCCCTTGGTTGCCGGTGAGATGGCGCCCAATTTGACCCACTATTTGTTACAGAGCGATCAAATCCCCTCTGCCTTAAGTCTGGGCGCAGTACTTGACCCAGATAAGGGGGTCAAGGGTTCGGGTGGCATCCTGATCCAGGCCTTGCCCGGAGCCGATCCCAATGTCATGGTCATTCTTGAGGACCGGTTGGCCAATTTGCCGCCCCTGGGCTCGTTTTTTGGTCAAGCTCCTGGTTTTTCCGGCATGGAAAAGATCTTATTTGAGAATTTGGATGTGGAACTGCTGCATGAACAAGCGGTTTCCTATCACTGCAGCTGTTCGCGGGAACGGATCCTCAAGATTTTGGCAAGCTTGGAAGAAAACGATATTTCAGGTGGTGAGGAAGGCGTAACGGTCCATTGTAGTTTTTGCACCAAACCCTATCATTTCAGCCAGGATGAGATTCGTCTCCTCAATTCTTAAGCCGCCTTTCAGGAAATTTTGAATAGGGTGTAATCCATTTGATGCTTCTTCACGATAAGCCTTGCATGAAGGAAGAATCAATGGGTTGCGTATTAGTTGTAGACGACGAGGATTTGACTCGAGCGACGTTTGGTATGGCGTTGCGCCACCATCGACTCAAGGTGTGGGAAGCGCGAAATGTCGAGCAGGCCAAGGAATTAATCGAAGCTTTTCCCTTTGCGGCCATTCTGTGCGATGTGCTGCTTCCCGATGGGGATGGCGAAGAGGTGCTCGAAGCCGCCCACAATAAGAACCCCGACACACCCGTGATCATGATGACCGGGTTCCCGACCGAAAAATCGCGATCGCGCTCGCAAAAGCTCAAGGCGCATGCTTACTTGAAAAAGCCCATTGCGATTAAGGATGTGGTCGCCTTGATCAGCTCTGCGATTGGGACCGGATCCGCGGAACCTGCCAACCCACTCGCCGACCAGGTTATTCCCAACTCGGATGGTGTGAATCAAATTTACCCGGTCCCGCTTACCTTAGAGGAACGGGAACTGCTTATGGGCATGGTCATGCACCAATTGATCCAGCTCGAGGAATACAATACGCCCCATGCCCTGGAGGGCAAACGCTTGCTGGGCGGCATCCACGAAAAATTAAAGAAGTTTAAGTGATGTGGCGCCGCAAAAAGGTTTAGGCAAGCGCTCCGGTCGCGCTATGCTTGGCGGGGAGTAAAATATGCAAACCGCTTCTGCTGCTTTGGAACCCAAACAATTACCGGGCTTTGAGAGTCCCTCCAATCTCATGAAAGGCTGCCAGCCCATATGGCACCAGGCTGGCAATGCGGAGGCGATTCTGTTTGTACATGGCTTTACTGGTAGTCCGGGCGATTTTCGGACCTTTACGGAAGCTTACAGCGCAGCCGGCTACGATTGGTTTGTGCCCCTCTTGCCCGGTCATGGTACCCAGGTGGAGGATTTAGCTAAACTGGTCTACCGCGATTTGTTTGATCCCTTGTGTCTGATCACTCCGGAATTGCTGCACCGCTATAAGAAACTGCATTTGGTAGGGTTGAGTTACGGTGCCGTCATGGCCAGTCAGTTGGCTTTAGAGTATCCGGTCGGTTCATTGACGCTTTTGGCGCCTGCCTTTTTTTTGCGACCCGATTTGGCTTTTAAGTTCCGCTGGATTCACCGGCTGGGGTTGGCAAGGTTTTATGGTATCCGCCCCAAAGCCAAGGGCGGTGAGCGCGGGACCGAATCTGCCTATTCGTATACGTCCGTACCTGTTTTACCGGCCACCTCCCTGTTTGCGCAGACCCAAAAATTGCGCAAACGCATCCACCAACTGGGGGTTGAGGTGTTGCATATCCATGGTGACAAAGATGAAACGACGCCCTTGCTTGCCAATCGCGAGTTTCTTTCGGCCAGTATCGCGACCTACAAATTTTATGAAGTGAAGGGCGGGTTACATGTCCTGCCGATCGGTGCGCAAAAGAAAGATATTGCACGCCACCACTTGAGCTGGCTCAAGAAAGGTGTGCTTTGATTCACGTTGAAGCATTGCGCAAAACCTTTATGCGTGGCACGGTTCCCCACGTGGTCCTGGATGGCATTGATCTGCACGTGGAAGCCGAGCAAATTGTGACAGTGATCGGTCGGAGCGGGAGCGGGAAATCGACCTTGCTGGATTGCTTGATGGGCTTGGAACAACCCACTTCCGGAAGCATTGAACGCAAACAAGGCCTCAAATTCGGTTACGTCTTTCAGCGACCAGCGCTTTTACCCTGGCGCACGGTGGCAGGAAACGTCGGCTTACCTTTGGTGGTTGCAAAAATCCCCAAACAACGACGGCGCGAAATGGTTCAGGACGCCTTGAATAAGGTGGGTTTGAACTATGCGGCCGGACTTTACCCCTTTCAACTGAGTGGCGGCATGGCCCAACGGGTGGCCATTGCCCGGGCACTGGTTCAGGACCCCGATGTACTGCTCCTGGATGAACCGTTTTCCGCTTTGGACCCACTTTTGCGCGAAAATATGAACGTGAATTTGCTGAAGCTGTGGCAGATCACGCGCAAAACCATGGTTTTGGTGACCCACTCCATCGATGAGGCCGTGATCCTTTCCGATCGCATTCTTCTGCTTGAGAAGGGCCGTTTCATCCAACAGTTCGATATCGATTTAGCGCGGCCGCGCGGGTTCGATACGTTTAAAACCCCACAATTCGCCGAGTGGGTACGTTTGATCCATGCTCACCTGCCAGAACAACCCAACCTACCCCGTGTGGTGCTGGAGGAACCGCATGAACTGGTCTGATTCATGGCGGGGCCTGGTCAAGTTGGGTCTTTATGCCGTGAGTTTGATTGTATTTTGGCAATTGGTCATTTGGGTGGTAAGGCCTGCTCCATGGTTGTTTCCCAGCCCAACTGCCGTTTTTTCGCGCTTGGGCGATCTGGCAAGCAGCGGCCAATTATGGCGCCACGTTGGAATCACCCTTTCCGAGGTTCTGAGCGGGTTTTGTGGTGGCAGTGCCCTGGGTTTTCTGCTGGGATATAGCCTCTCTCGCTTTGCCTGGGTCGAGCGTTTGCTCTCGCCGTTGCTTGTTGCCTCCAATTCGGTACCCGTCGTAGCCTTTGCTCCGCTTCTCCTGCTGTGGTTTGGCAGTGGCTTCCAGACTAAAGCGATCGTAGCCGCTGTCATGGTCTTTTTGCCTGTTGGCTTAAATACCTTGCAGGGCTTTCGGGCCGTACGCGATGTGCACCGGCGCCTCATGTTCAGTCTGCATGCCAACCGGCGCCAAATCTTCTTATTACTGGAATTGCCTTCCGCTCTGCCTTCCATTCTGACCGGGCTAAAAATTGCTGCCCCATTGGCAGTGGTGGGTGCCGTGGTTGGCGAATTTCTCGGTACTTGGGAAGGTCTTGGGTTCCTTATTTTGGATGCCAACGCACGCCTGGACACACCCCAGCTTTTTGTAGCGCTTTTTTGTCTAAGTTGGGTAGGCATGGGGCTGTATTTTGCGATTCAATTCCTGGAAATCAAGGTGTTGGGACCGCAAATGCGCACAAAACTCCCTGGCAAGCCCCCTTAAGTATGGAATAATGGATTTGGGGAAAAAATTTGGGGATTCCCTGGGGAGAGGGAAACACATGTTTACATGTCTCATTGTTAGTATTCTGCTTGCAGATAAACCGCTGACGTTTGCGGCTGGTTACATTCCAAACGTTCAGTTTCTGCCATTTTATGTGGCTTTGGAACGCGGTTATTACCGCGAAGAGGGCATTGAGCTTTCGATTGATTACACCGTGGGCTCCGATATTTTTAAACTGGTAGCCCAGGGCAAAATAGACGTCGCTTCTGCGGATCCCGATGGGTTGCTCAGTGCCTGTCAGCAGGGGCTGCCCCTGGTTCACGTGGCGACCTTTTACCAAAACTATCCACTGGCAATCATTTCGAAAAAACCGGTCCATAGCGCTTCGGACTTAAAAGGCAAACGCATCGGAATTAGTGGGGCATATGGGTCCTCCTACCTTGGCCTGAAAGCCATGTGTGATCAACTTGGCTTGAAACTTCAAGACCTCGACTTGGTCACGATTGGTTATACCCAGGTGGCGGCCATGCGCAATGGTACGGTCGAAGCGGTTGTCGGTTACGCCAACAACGAACCGGTCCGTTTAGCCGAGGAGGGAGTTGAAACCCACTTGTATAAACTCAGCTATCAAAACTCCTTTCCCGGGGTTGGTTTTATGGTAAACCGCGATAAATGGGAAAAGGATAGTGAGCCAATTCGCGCCTTCTTACGTGCCACCTTTCGCGGGCTTGTCGACGTAGTTCTCTCGCCAAAAGAATGTTTTGCGCTGGTTGCGCCAAAATATCTGGCCGGCGTCAATCCAGATCCCGAAGCGAGTCCGGAGTACAAAGTTCTGATGGCGACCTTGCCCTACTGGTCCAATTTGTACACCCAAAAAAACGGGTTCGGTCAGTGCGACCCCTCGTCATGGTCCAACCTCAGCCATTTCATGGAGGTCCAACAAGGGGTCTCCTTTAAAGATTGGCAAGATTGGGTCAAGATGGATTTTCGATGGAAGAATATGCCTTAAAAGGGTGAACGAGGTATGTCATTGGCCTATAAATCCGGATTCATTTTTGCGACGGCTCTTGTTTTGGTCGGTTTTTTCACCCAAAGACACCAGCAAGATTCCCTGTACTTCCAGGTCAAAGATTTTCCAGAGTTGATGGATTTGGTGCAAAAGGCCTACGTGGATGAGGTAGATCTCAATGACATGATGGGCGGTGCT
Source organism: Acidobacteriota bacterium (assembly GCA_020637335.1). GTDB lineage: Bacteria > Acidobacteriota > Holophagae > Acanthopleuribacterales > Acanthopleuribacteraceae > JACJWC01. Next base: position 335,847 of record JACJWC010000001.1, read on the forward strand.
TTCCAGGGCGCCTTGGAAAATGTGGATCCAGGAGCCAGCTATATTCCCAATGGGGTACCGGCTTCGAACCTGGCTGATAAGGTCTTTAAACGATATGGCATCTTTCTGACCAAGCGCGAAAGTTATGGCTTTATCGCCGCTGTCATGCCGGGAAGTCCTGCTGAACAAGCGGGTTTTCAGCCGGGCGAGATTCTGACGCGGGTGGGTCCCCTAACCACGCGGACCAGCAGTAATTACCAGGTTCGGGAATGGTTGATCAAGGCCACTGAGCCCATCGATTGCACGGTATTTACGGCGCAAGAAGAAAAGGAAATCATGTTGAAGCCGGGAGCGTGGACCCGTTTACCGAATGCGAGTTCTGCCTTGGAAGGGGACACCCTTTTTATTCAGTTACCTATCTTCACTGGTGATTTGGCCACCTGGTTGCCCGCCGAATTAAAGCGATTCCCACAAGCCCAAAAAATTGTTTTGGACCTGCGTCACAACTGTCTGGGTCAACCTGAAGCACTACAGGTTTTAGCCGACCTCTTTTTTAAATCTGGGCCGATTGGCAGCATTCAAGGGCCGCACCAATCCATGACCATGGCGGTCCAAAAAGACGGGGCCTTTGCTGACTTCCCCCTGGTTGTCTGGGTGAATGCCTCGACTTCCGGTTCGGCCGAGGCTTTTGCCTGCCTGGCCAAGCGCCAAAAACGAGCACTCTTATTGGGCGAAAATACCCTCGGACTGCCCAACTTTTATGAACTAATTCCGCTCAAAAGCCAGGGCTATTTGGAGCTTTCCACCCGTGCGTATCACATCCTGGGTGACCCAATTGGGAATAAGGGCGTGACGGTGGATCGTATTTTACGCCAGACCGATCGAGCCGCTGTCTTGGCGGAGCTTGGTAGCTAAGTGCTATAATTCTCCAGCAATGGGGGATGAGCATGGGTCTGATTCAACTATCGCCACGCGCGCTGTTTCAGCGGGTTGGGTCCGAAACCGTAATCTTGGACCTGGAAAAAGGGACCTATTTTGAACTCAATGAAATGGGTACGTTGATGTTGGAATGGATGGCGAGTTTACCCGATCGCGAGTCGGTTATTGCCAAGGTCCTCAATCAGTTTGAAGTCTCCCAAGATATAGTTGCTGAGGACCTGGAAGCGTTAATTCAAGGCCTCTCCCGTAATGGCTTATTGGTTTCGCCGGCTTAAAAAAGGTGCACGACCCCTGAAGTGGTCGCGGCTGGAATGGAAGTGGTTCCTGCATTTTTTTTTCAAAGCGTGGCTGCTTTTTTTTTCTAGCAAATTGAGCTATCGGCACTTAAAGGTTCGGCTTATTTCCGCAATGTCAGCGCCGGTCGAACCGGTCCCTGACCGTGTCCAGCCCGTTTTATTGGCCTACCAGCGGGTGTTCCGCTGGATGTGGGTCCCGCGTAACTGTTTACGCGATGCATTACTGCTGCATGAAGGATTGCTGCAACACCAAGTTTCAACGCGTTTGATCATTGGGGTAACGACTCAAAATCAATTTAAAGCGCATGCCTGGCTGGTGGGTCAGGATGGACCTTTACTCCAAAATGCGGAACACATAGCGGAATATGTGGAATTTAATGGGGATTTTAGCCAGTGGATGGCTTGATCTTTTGCAGCGCCAACACCTCTGACCAGGCGCAAATACGCTTGGGCACGGTGGCGCAGCGTTTGGCCCATCGCGGACCATTAACTCAACCGATGACCTGGGACTCAGCTACCTGCGGTTTTTTGAGTGCCGATCAAAACGGGATTGCCCAGGCCCAGCGCGAGGGCTGGCACCTTTTTATAGTCGGAAGACCCAATTGGACTGAATTTAAAGGTGATATTAGGACACGACTCGAACGATGGGCAGAACGCGCGTTGGACCTGTTTTTGTCCAAAGGACCGGACGGATTCCTGCTGGTTGGCGGTGACTTCGCTGTCGTTCTTTACCATCCGCAACAGAAAATTTTATGGGCTGCCCGCGATCCGTTAGGCAAAAAAACTCTGGCCTATCGCCAAATCGGGCCGGACCTTGTTTTGGCTAGTGAAGCCCAGGCCTTGGCAGCCCTTTCACCGCGCAGTTCGCTCAATCAGCTCGGCTTGGCTTTATGGCTGGTGAATCACTATCCTGACCCCGTTTCCCAGTTTGACAACGTTCACTACGTTCCGCCGGGCAGCGCTTTAAAATGGGCAAATCAGCGGTTGGCGTTTCATACCTATTTCCGCTTTCAAGATTGGAAAATGGGTTCAAAACCCCTTTCACCAGAGCGGGTTAGTGAAGCCATATTTAATGCGGTGGGCAATCGAATTCCACCCGAAGAAAACCGGATTTGCTGCCACCTCAGTGGCGGCATGGATTCTTCCTCGGTCACGGCAACTGCGGCTTTGTCAGGGCTGGATGTTCGGGCCTATCAATTTTGGTTTCCCCATTTGGCAAGTTGTGATGAAACCCATTTGAGTGACCAAGTCGTTGCCCAATATGGATTATCCAATTTCAAAATCGACACCTCCCAATGGGGTTTGTTTGCCGAGCCAAAGGACCCGGCCTTCCTGGAGAATCCTTTTTTTGGCTGGGATCAGGTCGACACCCAGGTTTTTAAGGACATGCCCCAACATTCACTCTGGTTGTTAACGGGCCAATTTGGAGACAATTTATGGGGTGGATGGCTTTATCCCGCTTTTTGGGCCGATCGAATTCTAAAAGGCAAGTTGCGCTTTGGAGCCGCTTTAATGCAGGACTTTAGAAAGAGGAAAGTCAAACCTGCCCGTAGCCTTTATCGACTTTTTTTGGCCTGTCACCTGCCCCAAAGTTTGAAATTGGGTTTGCGCAAAGGACTGGCAAAAACTCCTTATTGTCCGACCTACCTATCCAAGGAGACCTATCGTAAGTACCACCTGGACAGCTTTCTATTGCCGGCTGGAAACGCAATGCGCGGTTCGTATTGGAATGCCTTGTATCGGCAACTGTTCGTGGATGTGGGTGGGATTCGCCGAGCGATTCACTGGTATGAACGTTTGGCCGCGCCATATGGGGTTCGGGTTGAACATCCTTTTTTTGATTTGGATCTCGTGCGTCTGGTTTGGGAGAGTGACCCGAGCTCATTTTTGGACGAGCCTATGCCTAAAGGGATTCTGCGCAAGGCCATGGTCAATAAACTGCCTGCCGCTTTGTTGCATCAGCATGAAAAACCAGATTTGAGAGATTTTTACCATGCCGGTCTCCTAGAGAATCGCAGCTTTTTTGAGGCAATGGGTCAGTTGCCAAAACTGTCGGAGTTGGGTCTCTTGGATTCAAATGCTTATTTGGATGCTCTTGAACAATACTATGGGCAACCCAATACGACACGTTCCCATTTCATGTTTGCGGCAGGTGCAGAGCTTTTTGTGCGCAGGCATTTAGAAGCAGATAATAAAAAAAATGTCAGATGAATTACGAAATCCTAAAAACTTAGGGCTTTAACTTGACCGCCATTAAGTTTTAAAATAAGGTAGCCGTTATAGGTATTATCAATGTTTTTTAAAAGGAGTCCATCGATGCTTCGGGAAGACCAACAATTTGGGCAATCCAATTTGGATAGCGCAGCTAAATCTTCATACCATCGACCCGAGTTGATCGAGCGCGGCGATATTCGTCAATTAACTCAAGCGGGCTTTAGTTCGGGTGGTGATGCCCCCATGACTGGATTTTTGACCCCGACCTCCTAATGTCCGAGTACCGTCTATACGGAATCCAGATTCTAAGTCAATTTTCCCTCGGAGTGCTGCCCAGCAAATCCGAGGTTTTTTTTTCTTTAGAAACCCATTGGCACCGTGAACATTTGCCCATAACCGGTGAGTGGATTGGCTCGAGTTTCATGTGCTATCCAGACGGTGTACCTGTCCTTTCTGTTTTTCGTAAGGCTAACCATTATGTGCTGGACTTTGCCCATGTGGGCCAAATCCAATTGTCACGGGATACTGCCCATGTTTATGCCTTGGACTTTGAGCGGATGCGGCCCTTCTTTTTGGGCCGCGCGCTCGCCTTTTTTCTTGAATTACACGGAAACCCCGTTATACACGGGAGTTGCGTCTTAATTGGTGGGCGGGCCTTCGCTTTGGTGGGTCCAAAAGGATTTGGAAAATCCACCTTGTCTTTTGGACTGAATCGACTTGGGTTTCCGTGCCTGGCCGATGACTTGGTGACGCTCTACGGAAATCCAGCTCAGGTGTTGCCCGGGCCCGGCAATTGGCGACTATGGCCGGATGTTGGACAGTTGACAGAAGATTTTGCGAACCAACCCAAAGTTCATCCCGATTTCGAAAAGCGGGAAGTTGCGTTTGATCCCCAGTCCGACCGCGCATCCTTGGGCGGCATCCTCTTTTTGGAACCGCCGGATGGAACCGATTTAAACTTGGCCAGTGTGCCGCCAGCACGCGCACTTACCCGTGCTTTGGCTGAAAGCTTCCAGGTGGAATTGCTTGAGAAAATGGAATATTATCCCCACAGGGTGGCCAAATTGGCTGGCGTGCTGGAATCATTGCCGTGTTTCCAACTGAGTTTCCCGCGCGGTATGCAACATTTAAATTCTGTCTGCCAATATATTGCTGACCATCTGAGTGGCGAGCGGCATGGATCCCATCTTAAAATGGCACCTTGAGGCGCTGTTTACCAAGTCGCCAAAATCGCTGCCCGATTCGGCTCCACCGCCAATAGAATTCTGGCGCCAGCACGGTATTGCCCCCTATTTGTATGAACTTGGTCTTGAATTGCCAAGCAGCTGGCAAAAGGCCCTGCATGCTCTGGTCCAACCGGCTGCAATTGCTGAAGGCCTGTCTGCAAATCTGTTGTCCCAAACTTTTGATGCTTTTCAAAGGGCTGGGCTCAAGGTTTTAGTGGTAAAAGGTGCCGCTCTGGCCCAAATGCTTTACCCCAAGCCCTATACACGAGTGCGCTGTGATGCGGATTTGTGGATCAAGCCTGAAAACCGGGCCGAGGTCGATGCATTGCTAAGGCAATCAGGTTGGCTAATCAAGCCTACCTTGACTGGCGAGCTAGTACGCCACCAACAGATTTACCTTCATGAAGATCCATTCGGGCACACACATCAATTGGACCTGCATTGGTCGCTTTTTGATCGACCGGCGCTTCGCCCGAAATTTGACTTCGATAGCTTTTATGCCCGAAGCATGGAAATGCCTGGCTGGGCGGTGCGCGTACCAAATTGGTCCGATCATTTCCTAATCCTCCTGATGCATTTGGGCGGTCATCATGCCAATCAGGTACGTTTAATCTGGTTATTGGATTTGTGGCTCATGCGCCAAAAATTGGACAATGAATCGCGACAAAAGCTCCAATCACAGTGTTCGAAGCGGCCCCTCAGCCTATATGCCGACCCGCCGCTGCAATACCTGGCCTTTTTAGAGGGCGAGCGACTCGATTTCCCAGAAATAAAACCTAGCCCTGAATGGCAACGGGTTTGGGATGATCTCACCAGTTTGAGCCTGCCTCAGAAACTGGTGTACCTCAAGGAATTGGCTTGTCCGAGTCGGGTATATATGCAAAACCGATATGATCCATCCGGTCAAAAAGGCCTTTTATCGCTCTATCTTTTGCGTTGGCGTCGGGCCCTGGCCTACCTGCGTCGCCGCTAACCACAAATAATGTGTTGATAGGTTTCTTTGACCAGATCGCGGTTCCCTGCGATAACTTGGCCCGTCTCCAGGCTGGCCTGCTGACCCTTGAAATCCAAAACGACTCCACCGGCCTCCTCGACCAACAATATGCCCGCCGCAATGTCCCAGGGATTCAGGCTATCTTCATAAAAAACCGGTAAGCGACCCGCTGCCACGTACGCCAAATCCAGGCAAGCGGCACCTAAGCGGCGAAGACCCAAAGCCTGGTTGAGGACACGTTCCACTCTTCCGAGCAGTTCTGGCAAACGCGATCGACGATCATATGGAAACCCAGTCACGACCACTGCATCTCTCAACTGTGTGATACGGCCAACCTGGATGAGTTCTCCGTTTAGAAAGGCGCCTTCTCCCCGGATCGCTTTAAAAAATTCACCTTTCATGGGATCAAAAATACATCCGGCATACAGCTGACCGGCGCGTCGTATGCCGATTGAAACTGCAAAATGAGGGAAACCTTGGGCAAAATTGGTTGTGCCGTCCAGTGGGTCAATAATCCATTCGAATTCTGCATCAGGCATGGGTTGACTGCCTTTTTCCTCCGAAAGAATGGCATCCTGAGGAAAATGCGTACGGATTAATTGGAGAATGTGCTGTTCGGCAGCCTCGTCTGCATCCGTTACCAAGTCCAATTCACCCTTGCGTCGCACTGCACCTTTTTTCCCAAAAAAGGTTTGCAGAATCTTTCCTGCGCCTTGAGACGCCTGGAACATTAATTGAACGCGATTCATGCCAACCTCCGGGCCCTCATTTTAGCAATGGCTGGAACAGGCTTGTCAGGGAATTATTGCCGCGTTTCGCTATTTTTGACCGAATTCTGAGGTAAACTGCGCACGATGGAGGTTGTCATGACGGATTCTTTTCGTGACCCCAAGCTTTCTATTTCCAAGGTTTACACCAAAACTGGCGATGTTGGAAAAACGAGCCTGGTCGGCGGGCAAAGGGTGCCAAAATTCGATCTTCAAATTGAGGCTTATGGGACACTGGATGAGTTGAATGCCTTTCTCGGCGCCACCCGCGATTGTTTGGCAGAACAACCCAGCGCGGATCCTTTGAATCCGATCTTGGTTCGCATCCAACACGAACTCTTTAACTTGGGTTCCATCCTAGCTACTCGACCGCAGGACATGGGCCCCCAGCAGCCGCGCATTCGACCAGCGGATGTTGAGCGGCTCGAACAAGAAATCGATCAGTTTAATGCCAACTTAGCGCCTCTGCGTTCCTTTGTTTTACCGGGCGGTTCTGCCCTGAATTCGCATTTGCATATTTGCCGAACTGTCTGTCGTCGCGCCGAGCGGGTCTTGTCTGCCCTATTAAACCAACATCCCGAGTGGAGCAATGAGGCCTGGCAGATTGGTTTAATATATTTGAACCGCCTGAGCGATGCCTTTTTTGTGTGGAGCCGCTGGGTTTTGCAGCAATCGGGTCAAGCGGAACACCTCTGGCAACCCAACATCAGTCCAACCAAAAACTGAATACTTGACCTGAAGGTCCGTTTATCCGACAATTCATTTTGGGGCTTGTTGGCCGCCCGCGTTGCAGACAAAAGCCCGTTGTTTGGTTGGAGGGTTTTTATGTCTAAACGGTTCCCGGCTTCTCTGTACAACTGGATCTCCATGGCGGGAGTCCTGGTTACCCTGCTTGCTTTTGGCGCATTTGTTGTCTTGGTCCTTTTAGAGCAAACCTCTAGCCAAAGTTCTCCTTACCTCGGCATACTCACTTTTTTAATTGTTCCAATATTTCTTATTCTGGGATTGGCCCTGATTCCGCTTGGCATGTGGCGATATCGCAAGCGTCACCAAGCGGGTGCCAAATACCCATTGGTCGATTTTGGCGATCCTAAGGTTCGTGCCAGTTTCTGGACGTTTGCTTTGGGAACTGCTGGTTTAATGCTTTTGAGTGGGTTTGGGTCCTACCGCTTGTATGAATTCAGTGAGTCCAACGTCTTTTGTGGCGAAACCTGTCATACCGTAATGGAGCCGGAATATGTAGCCCATCAACAGGGCCCTCATGCTGAAATTGATTGCGTTGGCTGCCATGTGGGTGAAGGCATTGACTCGTATGTCCACGCCAAGATGTCCGGGGTACGCCAGCTCTTTAAAGCGGTGGGTGGCACCTATGCCAAGCCGATTCCCACTCCGGTTCACAATATGCGTTCGCCCGAAGGGACCTGCTTGAACTGCCATGACATGGACCAGATGGGTACCAAATTCAAACGTTACACCCACTTCTTTGGCGACGAAGAAAACCAGCCGGAATGGTCCTACGACTTGCTTTTTGACTTAGATGGGACCAAGGGTATTAGCAAAGGCGTCCATTGGCATATCAAGGAGCCGGTTGATATTCTGCGCGATCCGGAGGATCCCAACAAGGTTCAAGCCGTCCGGATTACCCAAGCGGATGGCAGTGAGCGTCTCTTTATCAAAGGAAAAGACCGCACGATTGATCCTAATGCGGAATGGAAACGCATGGATTGTTTGGATTGTCACAATCGTCCGGCGCACCGCTATGAACGGCCTGCGCGTCTAATCGATGGCTTGTTGGCGGACGGGACCTTGGATAAGGGTTTGCCAAACATAAAAAGCAACGCGCGAAATATTCTGGAGCAGGCAGCGGATCAGGAAACGCGTGAAGCGGGATTAAATCTAATTGCGGCTGCGGACTTTTCCCCACAATCCAGTGATGCCGCTACGGTTCAGTCGATAAAAGATGCGCTTAGCCAGCTCTACGCCTCACAAATGTTCCCGGGCATGAAGGTGGATTGGCGGACCCATTACAATTACGGTGGTCACCAGGTGTTCCCGGGTTGCATGCGCTGCCACGATGGCAAACATAAGGACGATACGGGCAAAGCGATCCCGGATGATTGCGAAACCTGTCACAGCATCACCCGCATTAAAGGTGGGGATCAAATTGAGACTGGAACCAGCCTGGAATTTAAACATCCCGATGGCGAAGAGGACTGGATGGATGATGGCTGTTGGGATTGTCACGGACCCGAATAAGCCGTCAGTTCCTGAAAATAAAAAAGGCACCCAATTTGGGTGCCTTTTTTTAGATAGAAGTTTCGATTAATCTTCGTTGAGTTTGTCGCGACGCTCTGCCATTACTTTTTCAGCAATGTTGCTGGGCGCCGGTTCGTACTTTTCGAATTCCATGGTGAAGCTGGCTTTACCGCTGGTCAAACTGCGCAGGTTAGTCGAATATCCGAACATTTCACCCAAGGGAACGGAAGCGTTAATTAAACACGTTCCATCCGGAAGCGAATCGATGCCAGAAATAATGCCGCGGCGTGAAGACAAGCTACCAACAACCGAACCTTGATATTCCGAAGGCGATTCAACCACGACTTTCATGATGGGTTCCAAGAGAACGGGGCCAGCCGAGCGGATCGCACCGCGCATCGCGGCACGGGACGCAATTCGGAAGGCCATTTCACTGGAGTCAACATCGTGGTATTTACCGTCGTCCAGGGTGACGCCAACCCGGATTACAGGGAATCCGGCCAGAGGGCCTTTGTCCATAACATCGCGGAAACCTTTTTCGCAGGCGGGGATGTATTCGCCCGGGATCGCGCCACCTTTGATGTTGTTGACAAATTGGAAGTTATCACTGGAATCGGAGTCCAGCGGGAAGATCGTGCCCACAACGCAGCCATACTGACCGGAACCACCCGTTTGTTTTTTGTGGGTGTAGTCGTAGTTGGATTTGCGGGTGATAGTTTCACGATAGTTGACCTGGGGCTGACCCACTTCAACTTCGGCCTTGTATTCGCGACGCAGACGCTCAATGTAAACGTCCAAGTGCAACTCGCCCATACCCGAAATGATCGTTTCGAGCGATTCTTCATCGATTTTAACTTTGAAGGTGGGATCCTCTTTCATAAAACGGTTCAAACCTTTGGACATGCGCGTATTTGACTCGTTGTCCTTGCCTTTAACAGCCAGGCTGATAACCGGTTCAGGTACGTAGATCGATTCACAGGTGAAGTGGATGTCTTCAGAACAGAACGTGTCACCAGAGCTGCAGTCAACGCCGACCATTGCGATGATATCGCCAGCGCCAGCCGAATCGATATTTTCGCGGTCATTAGCGTGCATGCGCACCAGACGACCGACCCGGATCTTTTTACCGGTACGGGCATTGACAATCTGCGTGCCTTTGGTCAAGGTGCCTTGATATACGCGGGTATAGGTCAACTGACCGAATTGCTCGTCGGTGATTTTGAAGGCCAAGCAGCACAGCGGCAGACTGGGATCGGGTTCCAAGGTCACGTCCTGGTTGTTTTCCAGGTCGGTGGCTACTTGTTTTTCCGCTTCGAGCGGAGAGGGCAGGTAACGCAGAACCGCATCCAACAGTTTTTGAACGCCTTTGTTTTTAAACGCTGAACCCATGAACACAGGTACAATGCCCAGACTCAAAGTCGCGGTTTTCACGGTTTCGTGAATCAGGTCCTCGGGAACTTCTTCGCCTTCCAGCAGGAGTTCCATGAGCTGATCGTTGTAGTCGGAAAGGGCTTCCAACATTTCTTCGCGACGCGCTTGGGCTTCGCTGACCAAATTGGCTGGAATCTCATCTTCGCGGACGGTTTCGCCGTTATCGCCGACGTTGTAATAAGCCTTCATTTTGATCAGGTCTACCACGCCGTTAAACTTGTCTTCAGCGCCGATCGGGATTTGCATAGGCACCGGATTCAAATTCAATTTGTCTTTTAATTCGCGAATACCTTTTTGGTAGTCGGCACCTGTTCGGTCCATTTTGTTGATGAAGACCAGGCGTGGAACGCGATAGCGCTTCATTTGACGGTCCACCGTAATGGACTGGGATTGCACCCCGCCTACCGAGCACAGCACCAGGATGGCGCCGTCCAGGACGCGCAGGGAGCGCTCAACTTCAACGGTGAAATCGACGTGGCCCGGGGTGTCAATGATGTTAATCATGTTGTCTTCCCAGTACACGGTGGTCGAAGCGGAGGTAATGGTAATCCCCCGTTCCTTCTCCAATTCCATGTGGTCCATGGTGGCACCAGATCCGCCGCCGCGGACTTCTTCGATTTTGTGGATGCGTCCAGCGTAGTACAGGATGCGTTCCGTCAGGGTGGTTTTTCCGCTATCAATGTGCGCGGAAATGCCGATGTTTCTCATTTTTGCAATATCGTTCATGCTGATTTTTTTCCCTCAACAGAGTTTCGCCGGTCTTCTTTTTGGCCAAGCCACCACCCGATGGCTGATAGATGGAAAGGGTACTGGGGTGGGAGCTACCGGTGCCAAGCCATGCACAGACCGCAGAAGTCTATACGAATCTGCGCATTCGCGCAAGCAAAAGCTTTGAGGAAAACCACAAAAATTCAATGCTTTTGCGTGGTTTGGCCGGCTGGCAGTTTCAATTGACGACCTATCGGCTTCATGATACCGTTGAGTCGATCTTCAGGGGCGAAAGCACTTTGTCTACCACCACTAATTGGAACGGTTTTGATAACCTGCCATGGCAATAAATCGGAGTAAAATTCTCGCAGTCGCTGATAAATACATCGCGCAACAAAAGTATGACAAAGCGCTCAATGAACTTTTGAAATTGGTGCAAAGCTCTCCAAATGACACCAATCTCCTGAACAAAATCGGCGATTTATACAGCCAACTGGGCAATACCAAAAGTGCAATTCCCTACTTTGAAAAAGTAGCCGAATCCTATCGCAAGGGTGGTTTTTATCCCAAGACCATTGCGTTGTACAAAAAAATTATTCGCATGGATCCAGCCTACATGGAGGGCCGCGAAAAGTTAGTCGACCTGTTTATTCAACAGGGCCACAACTCTGAAGCCAAAGCCGAACTGAAAGGTATGTCGCAGCATTACCTGGAAAATAATTTGCCGGCTCGGGCTATGGCTGCGTTGGAAAAAATTGTCCAAATCGAACCCAACAATCTGGATGCGCGCATCAAATTGACCGAGATCCTGATTCGAGAAGGCAAAAATGATGAAGCTTCGGCCCACTTCTATAAGATGGGCCAGGAACTTCTCGAAAAGAACATGGTTCAGGAAGCGCGAAAAATCCTGAGCCAAGCCGTCAAATTTGACGAACGAAACGTCAAGATTCAGGTTTTGCTGGCCCGTACGATCCTCGCTGAAGGCAAGGTGGATGAGGCGATCAAACACCTGACCGAGCTGTGTGAAAGCAATCCGCGCGAGGTCGAAGGTGTACTGACGTTGGGGCGCGCTTATTTAAGCAAGCAAATGTATTCCGAGGCGAAAGCCTGTTTTTTACGCGCTGCGCATATTGATCCGTCCCAAACGCATGCCTTGGAGGATGTCGCCAAACAGCTGATTGAGGCCGGATTACACGATGAAGCGTTCGAGGCGTTGATTCCGGTTGCCGACGGCCTGTTGCGCAAAGGCGATTCCGAAGAAGCGACCCGATTGTTTCGCCTGGTGCTCTACGCCAATGAACGCCATAAGCCTTCATTGGAAAAATTGGTGGCCATTTACAAAAGCGCCAATCAACTGCCAAATGCGATCTTAACCTTTGAAAAACTTATCAATTATTGTTTAGAAGAGGGGGATCAAGCCGCCGCCAAGGATTACATTCTGCAATTGTTGGAATTGGATCCCGATAACCTGGAGTGGCGGTCGCGCATGGATTCGTTGGGGGGTGGCGCACCGCTCGTTTTGGAAAAGCAGGAAGCCAAAGCGGTACCTGTTGCGAGCCCTGAACCCAAGCCGGTGGTCGAAGAGGTCGACCAGTCCTCCTTGCTTTCGATTGATGGTTCTCAAGAATTGTCCATGGAACCGGATGATCCGGAAACCCAAATCCAGAACCATTTGACCGAAGCCGATGTTTTTATGAAATACGGCATTATTGATCAGGCCTTAACCCACCTGCTGGCCATCATCGACATCAATCCCCGCCACTTTGATGCCAATCAAAAACTCAAACAAATTTACATGGACCGCCGTGAGCCCGACAAAGCAGTCGCGTGTTTGACTAATATGGCCTCGATTGCAATGGAGCAAGGCGATTTAGGCCAGGCTGAAGATTTATTAAATGAGGCTGAGGAAATAAAACCCGGCATCTCCCGTCTTTATCGCGGTCAGTTGGAGTCCCTGCGCCACAAGGACCGGACCGAAAATGACCTGTTTGCCCAAGGTGATGGTTTTGAATTGGATCTGGCTTCGCCGCCTTCAGAAGAGGTCATCGCAGCCGACCAAATCCACTTTGAAGAGCCGAAGTCGGATTTGGTAATTGAGGATGTCGCGGCACACGACGTACTCGATATGAAAATCCTGGCCCAGGATGCTGCTGAAATCGAAGATTGGTCTTTGGATATTCCGCGAACGGATGCACCTAAATCCGAACCCAGTATGGAGTTGGATTTCAGTGTGGGCGATGCCCATGAAATGCTCGCGGACGAAATTAACCTGGACGAACCGGTTGCTTTTGAAGATTCCGTCGAACATACCGAAGTGCTCGAGCCAGAATTTGAGGAACCGGCCATTGATGCCTTTGACGAATCCGATTTGGAAATTTTTGAGCAGGAAGACGAATCGGCCTCGCGTGCCTTTGATTCTGGATCCATTGAAGTCGAGGATTTTGACCACCTGGATTTGGTTGAATCTTCAGAGAGTGTGGATGATTCTTTAGGGCTTGAAGTTCCGATTGAGGTCGAACCCCAACCCGAACCGACCATTGAGGCCAAACTGCCACCGCAACCGCCTCCGGTTCCGGTGGCTGCCAGCTCCCCACCGCCCGTACCGGCCGAGGAAATTGAAGAGATCGAGGAAATCGAATTTTTTCTGTCCATGGATGCGGTTGACGATGCGCGCAATCTCTTGCGAGAAGCGTTGGAAAAATATGGCCGCGTCCCTGAATTGGTCGCCTATGAAGAACAGTTGTTGCCTAAATTGCCTTCCGCACCGCAGCCGAGCCCCAGTTCTTCGACTGCATCCGGCAACCTCTTTGAAAGTGATGGAACCGGTTTCTTTGATCTTGCCGCCGAGTTGCAGGACGAAATATTTGACGAAGACATTTCCGAGGTTACGGATAATGCTTCTCAGGAGGAGATCCAATCCGTGGATGAACTCTTCGAAGAATTTAAAAAAGGTGTTGCTGAGCAAATCGACGATGAAGATTACGAAACCCATTACGATCTGGGCATTGCCTATAAAGAAATGGGTTTGGTTGAAGAGTCCATCAAGGAATTCGAAAAAGCCATGGGCGACAACAGCCGGTTTATGGAATGTACGGCCATGATTGGTGCGTGTTTGATCGAACTGGGCCGATCGGAAGAAGCGGTTTCTCATTATGAGCGCGCGCTTACGAGTCCCAACCTCAAACCAGAGGACCGCTTGGCCATAACCTACGAGTGTGGGCTTGCCAATGAAGGATTGGGTGAGTTGGACCGCGCTTTGGAATTATTTCGTTCCATCCAAAATGAGAATCCGAAGTATCGAGATGTAGAAAGCCGAATCGCAGCTTTGGTATAATCGGAAAAGTCTTTTTCGGCGTAAATTCAAACTAAAGGTAAAGTCATGTCAAATGTAGATGCTGCCCAAAAACAACGAGCGCTTGAATTGGCCATGAGCCAAATCGAAAAGCAGTTTGGCAAAGGGTCGATCCAGGTCCTAGGTGCCAAAGAGATTACAAAGATCCCCGTTATCCCAACCGGGTCGATCGCGTTGGATGCAGCATTGGGCTGTGGCGGTGTGCCGCGCGGCCGAATCGTTGAAATTTACGGACCTGAATCTTCGGGTAAAACGACCCTGACTTTGCATATCGTTGCCGAAGCTCAGAAATTAGGCGGGGTTGCCGCGTTTGTTGATGCCGAGCATGCTTTAGATCCCGAATATGCGCAAAAACTGGGCGTGGATGTTTCCAACTTACTGATTTCACAGCCGGATAGCGGTGAACAAGCGCTGGAGATTGCCGAGGTTTTGGTCCGCAGCGGGGCCGTTGATGTCATTGTGGTCGACTCCGTTGCTGCCCTGGTGCCCAAAGCCGAGTTGGAAGGGGAAATGGGCGATTCACACATGGGTTTGCAAGCCCGGCTCATGTCGCAAGCGCTGCGAAAATTGACGGCGGTGGTATCGCGTTCCAATACCTGTTTGATTTTCATCAATCAGATCCGTATGAAAATTGGCGTTATGTTTGGGAACCCGGAAACGACCACCGGTGGCAATGCTCTGAAATTCTATAGTTCGGTACGCTTGGACATTCGCAAGATCGCAACCTTAAAAAGTGGCGATGACGTGGTTGGAAGTCGGACCCGGGTCAAAGTCGTCAAAAACAAGGTAGCTCCACCCTTTAGTCAGGCGGAGTTCGATATCTTGTATGGTGAAGGCATTAGCCGCTACGGCGAGATTCTCGACCTGGGTGTTGAAAACAAACTGGTTGAAAAAAGTGGTGCATGGTATTCCTACGATGGAAACCGTCTGGGCCAGGGCCGTGACAATGTGGTGCGTTTCCTGAAAGAAAACGAGGCAGTGGCTGCGGAAATCGACCAAAAAATCCGCCAAAAAGGCATGAAATCAAAATCCTCGGATGCCGATTAAATTTACCTTGACCAGGCTCCTTTGAATTTGATACCTTTGCGCCTGTTGGCCAGTTAGCTCAGTCGGTAGAGCAGAGGACTGAAAATCCTCGTGTCGGCGGTTCGATTCCGTCACTGGCCACCATCCCTTTGGGGTTACCAGCAAGGAATTGCGATCATGAACCCGGTTGTTTTGAAGCTTGATTTACCTGGGTATCGCAAAGTGGCAAGTGGCAAAGTTCGCGAGATATTTGATCTCGGTGCCAGTTTTTTATTTGTCGCCACTGACCGCATTTCTGCATTTGATTGCATCATGCCTCAGGGCATTCCGGGCAAAGGTAGGATTCTCACCCAACTCTCCCGATTCTGGTTTGAGTACCTGGCCGATCAACCGCCCAATCACCTGATTTCTACCGAACTTTCCGACTTACCTGCGGATTTGGCCCCCTTCCACGAGCAATTGGACGGTCGTTTCATGATCGTTCAGAAGTTGGAGATGATTCCAGTAGAGTGCGTGGTGCGCGGCTACTTGGTGGGCAGTGGATTTAAGGAATATCAGGCGCAAGGCTCCGTGTGTGGCTTGAAATTGCCAGCTGGCTTAAAGCTGGCCGATCGATTACCAGAACCGATCTTCACCCCTGCAGCCAAAGCGCAGAGCGGGCATGATGAAAATATCGCCTTTGAAACGATGGTAGAGCGTATTGGCCAGGCACGTGCTGAGGCGTTGCGTGCTTTATCGCTTGATATTTACCAACGTGCGGCTAAATATGCGTTAACACGCGGCGTGATTATTGCCGACACCAAATTCGAATTTGGCTTGTGGGGAAGTACTTTAGTTTTGGCCGATGAAGTGCTCACACCGGATTCCAGCCGTTATTGGCCTGTCGACGCCTATCGAGCCGGTGCCAATCCGCCGAGCTTTGATAAACAGTATTTGCGCGACTACCTGGAGGGCTTGAGTTGGGATAAAACGCCACCTGCCCCCAACTTACCCGATGACATTGTTGCGGGAACGGCCAAACGCTATCAGGAGTGTTTCTCCCTTTTAACTTCCTGAACCCAGATTTCCTTTTGCTACAATATGTTTCCGTCTGCCCTGCTGGAGTTTTTGGATGTCTCTGCTTTTTTTGCTGTGCGTTTCCTGGTTTCAATCGGAATCCTTGCTCGACCGAGCCTATGATTTTCGCGCTCAAGGTCAAATCCTGGATGCGGAAGGTCTGTTATTGTCAGCCAAGGTTCCGTCTGGCCGTGAAGCGGCTTATGGTGCGCTGCTCTCCGAAATTGCTTTGCAACTCGGTGGATCCGCCGCAAAAGCGGACTATTTTGAATCGCGTGCCCAGATTCCCGCGCAACGCGGTGTAGCGCTTTACGTATTGGCCAGTTTGGCTTGGCACGATCAAGATTGGGATACCTTCCAGGAAAATGCCACCGCCTTCCTGCGGGAATATCCCAACCAGACGGGCGTTCAGGCGCTGGCGTTGGCTTTTCACCTCGCGCGCGAGACAACCGCAAGTGCGGGTAGTTTAGGTCTGGCTTCCGATCATTTGGAGACGCGCTTTTTTTATCTGTGCCGCACCTTAAAGCCAGGTCAAACCTACCCGGCGCCCGAAGCCTGGATGCCTCAGGAAATCAGGCTCTTTTTGACTATCGCTAACCCGGGCAGCACGGATGAGGCGGCGCCAACAATTTCTACTCGGGTTCAATTACTCAACCAACTATTGGCTGTTCGCAACGCAATGCCCAATCTGGAATCTGCAGTCGCCAAACTCAATGGTTTGGATCAAACCGATTTCAAGCCATATCGCGATCTTCAGGCGCTGTATTTTCTCATCAAAGCAGAAGTTCTGAACCAACTGGACTTGCCTGATCGTGCTCAAAAACAATTGGAATATGCTGAGCGCCTGGTGGATTGGACTGCTTTCCCTTGGCGCGTCGTACGCGATTTGAAGGTTCAAGTTGCTGAGCCCGAATCGTCACAGCCGGAGACCAGACCCCTGCCCGAGCCTGAGTTACCCGTGGCCCTTTCAGAAACTCCGCTTGAGGACGTGGAGCCAGATCTTCCGCCACCGGTGAGCCTTGAAACCGACCATCAAGCCGAACCGGAACCCGGCCAACCGGAACCGCCACAGCCCGTAATCGCGACAGAATCTTCCGAAACGCAAACAGAGCCTCCCCCAGAAGTAACGGCTCCGCCACCTGGTGATCTGCCTGTTCCGGTTGAACCGGAGCCTTTACCGGTCGAAACGGTCGTAGAAGAGCCCAGCTCTGAAAATTTGATCCCACCCCTTGTTTCGGGACAACCAACTGAAGCGGTGCCTGGCGACAGGGGCAATGACGCCAAACCTGAGGATCCGCCTCCGACAGCCAGACCCGAGAGTGAGCGAAAGGAAATTGAAACGATTCGCACGCAACCGCTCGGTCAAACCCAGCCACAACCCACTCCTTCACCTACCCCTGCATCTGAGCCCGATGCGGAGGATCCGGTTGAAGAAGTGCTGCCCAACCAAACCGCCAAGCCGCGCTTGCAATCGTTTGATTTGTTGGATCGGATCAAGGTCGTGCCGACCAATTTGGCCACCTTGCCCGGGATTGAGCGTGCCATTTGGGAGAACCTGCTCGACAATCCGAGACCCGCCTTGGCTGCCCTTAACCTAAATACATCCTACAAAAAGATTTATGCTGATTATTTGCAAGGTTTGGCACATCTTCGCGGCGGGCGTTTGCAATCGGCATACGATAGGCTTTCACAGGCCGAGGAAGCTGTTCGCGAACAGCCCTTCTCCCTGCTGGAAATAAAAATTCTGGCGGCCATGGGCGATTATTACGAACGGGAACGCAACGCGGATCAAGCCGAATGGTACCGCATTGCAGCGACCCAACTCCTGCGCGAGAACCGCACGGTTGTTGAACTTTCGGGGCCTGAATCGGTTCAATTGGTGAGTCCATTTGGCGCGGTCTTGGACGGTTTGTTGGAGCAGTCCCTGCGCAAAGATGTCAGTGCGCCGTTGGTCTATTTTTCGGAATTGCAGCATTGGGTTCAGATTCGGCAATTGGCGTATCAAAATGGCTGCCTAAGCACCAATCGCGTCATTTCCAATCAAATTTCCCAAATGGGTTTGTCTATCCTTTCCATGCTGACCGATTTGGCGGAAGTTCCCAACTACACCCTGTCCCCAAAACGCTACAACGAAAACTTGGAGCTTTTGGACCAGCTCTGGGCAAAAACGGATGTAAGTTACCAAAAACCCGTCATTGTTAACGCGGCAGAAATCAAGGGCATTCTGCAACCGGGCGATCGCTTGTTGCATTTTATTGAAGGCCACCAACAAATCGGATTCTTGTTGTTCTCTTCCAGCCAAGTTATTTGTATTGGTCTAGGTTCGAAATCAGACTTCTTGAACCGCGCACCCGAGGCGCGTTTACGCCTATTGGCTTCGCGATTAGGTCCGGTAACGCAAACGACTGGAAATGTATGGATTTGTCCCAGCAGCAGCCTGCAAGATCCAGAGATTCTGTCCGGTTTTGTCGGTTTGTTACCTGCAGCGCATGCTGTTCAATGGGTTTTTTCGCTTGCGGGATTTGCCTCAACCGTTGAGCAGGCCTGCAGTGGGACCTTGGTCCTGAGTCAAAAAACCTCCGGGCCCTTTTACGATTTTGTCCAACAACTGCCCCGCGAAGGCCTGGACTGGTTCTCCGCTGATGGGATCAGTTCTGATAGTTTTCGGCGTCAAATTGGCCAACATCAACGTTTGTTGTTGCAGGGCCCTATGACCCTCAACGCCAAAGGTGAACTGTGTTACGACCTTAAAGGTCAAGCCTTCCCGTTGTATCAGTTGTACTGGGAAAATCCCAATTTATGTGGGGTGTCACTGTATACGGACGATTTGAGTCTATTGGTCGATCATTGGAATATCCTGGAATTGATTGGCCCGCTGGGCCGTATCCGATTTCAGGTCGGCACGAGTGAATCTCCGCATTACAGCCTGCCCCAAGCGTCCGGTTTAACCTGGACAGTCACGCCTTAAAAGGAAAAAGGCTGGCCCGAAGGCCAGCCTGGAGCAGTTAGGAGGAGGAGAATATATAGACATCTCCCCTAAAGCGAATTCTGTGCCAAATCAGCCTTTTTCTTTAGGCCGCGTTTTGGGGGATTAGGGTTCGTTTGCCTGTATTGGGCCTGTTTTGGCCGGTTCGCCTCGAAAATAAGCGAAAAGCGAGGCGCCCGTTTTTTTGCCTAGCACCTTACATAGTTGATCTAAACTTGCCCCTTTGACGCGGGCCACGCTGCCAAAATGATGGAGTAAACGCTGTTGACGCACCTTGCCGAGACCGGGGATTTCACCCAGTTCACTTTGCAACATGGCTTTGCTACGGCGTTGACGGTGGAACGTAATGCCAAATCGATGCGCCTCATCGCGCAAATGCTGGAGTAACCGCAAAGCCGGTTCACGATGAGGCAGAATAATCGGGTCATTGTCCGCTGTGGTGTACACCCATTCCTCGCGTTTGGCCAAACTGATCAGGGGATGGTCGGCCAGACCCAATTGGCTCAAGGCCAGGTGGGCCGAATGGAGCTGGCCCAGCCCTCCATCGACCATGATCAGGTCGGGCAAGCTTTTGCCTTCATCCAACAAGCGCCGATATCGACGGGTGACTACCTCTGCCATGGAGGCGAAATCATCGGGTCCTTCAACCGTTTTGATTTTGAATTTACGGTAGTTCTTTTTGTCCGGTTTGCCGTCCTGGAACCGCACCATGGAGGCGACCGAATACGTGCCCATCGTGTTAGAAATATCAAAACATTCGATCGTGCGCGGCAGCTCATCCAGGCCCAAGGTGTCTGCTAATTGGCTCAGTGCTGGATCCGCACCCACTTCGTGAAGGTGCAGATCTAGCTGCGTTCGTGCAGTCTCCTCGGCCATGATCAGCAGTCGTTCCTTAACCCCTTGCTTTGGGCTTATTATGGCAAGCGTGCGATCCAATTGAAGATATGCCTGATCCAAAAGGCCGAAGGCGTTACCCTCGCGAACGACGATTTCTGCGGGCGGGTCCTCGTGGTTGAGGTAATAGTGGCTGAGGTACGTGGCTACGTCCTGATGCAGGTCCTCTTCCCAATCCATTTGAAACTGTTGAGTACGAACCAGGTTTCCTTCGCGAATAACCAAAATGGCAACGGAGACCTGCCATTGGTTGTGCGCATAACCCACCACGTCCGTCTTGCGCAGAGGTAAATTGGCAATATCTTGGCGGCGTTGCACCGAGGAGACCAGTCCTAAAAGGTCGCGCAAATATGCGGCTTTTTCAAATGCGAGTTCCTGTGCGGCCTTGCGCATTTCGCCACTTAAGGACTCCATCAACTCATGGGTCTGACCCGATAAAAACAACTTAGCGCGCTGAACGCCCTGTTGATAGGTTGGAGCATCGACTTTGAACGCACAGGGTGCATCGCAGCGCTTCATATGCCATTGCAGGCAGGGTTGGTATTCCTTTTTGCCCAAGTCCAGGTCGCAATTGCGAATCTTAAAATGGTGGTGCATCAGGCGTATGGCCTGACGTGCAGCTTTGGCACTGGGGAACGGGCCAAAATAGCGGCCGTCTTTGGCTTCGGTTCGGCGGGTGAATTTAACGCGCGGAAAAGCTTCATCCGTAACTTTGATATAGGGATAGGTTTTGTCGTCGCGCAACTGGACGTTGTATTGGGGTTTCTGGTTCTTGATCAGGGAGTTTTCGAGTAGGAGTGCTTCCCCTTCGGTTTGGGTCACGATCACTTCGAGGTGATAGATACGCGAGATCATCTTCTGGATGCGCGGACCCCGCCAAGCCTCTTGGAAATAGGAACGCACCCGACTTTTGAGTGACCGCGCTTTGCCGACATAGAGAAGCTTGCGCTTCTTGTCTGAAAACAGGTAAACGCCCGGTTTAGCGGGTAACTCCTCAACGCTTTTTAAGAGAGACTCGGGAAACACACATCGCTCCTACAAGTCTAACCATATCGCCGAAAGGCCAAACCGACAAGCGACCCAAAGCCCTGCGGTTTATTCCGTTGGACTTTGGGCCCGAACAATATTAAATCGTGATGAAACTTAGGGTTGGTGCTCGCGGATCAGGGTTTTGGTCATGCGCTCTGTCGTAATAAAACCCCAATTCCATGTGTCGTGAAAATCGGAAAGTGGATTTTCTGCAAGGATTTCGGCTTGCGTTTTTCCGGCTTTAACCCGGTCTGCAATGCGGCGATCACATTCTTTGAGCATGTCTAAACTCGCCTGCAATTCTTGTTTGTGGGCCAGCGGACCATGGCCTGGAATGATGCGGGTCTGGTCATTGGCCAAAGTTAAGATTTTTTCTTGTGCTGCAATGTAACCGGCAACCGAACCCCCTGCATCCAGATCAATAAAGGGAAAAAGCCCATTAAACAAGATATCGCCTGTATGGATGACATTGGCTTGCTTAAAAAAAATGATGGCATCGCCATCGGTGTGGGCTTTTGCGACGTGGATTACCTGAGCTTCCTGACTATTAAAGTGGAACGTGATGCCATCGGCAAAGGTCAAAACAGGTAAAGCGCCTTTTGGCGCAGGCACCATGGTGTCATCTGGACCCGGAACCCCTTCTTTAAGCATGCGGGCCCGAATATTGTCGTGCGCCACAATGGTTGCGCCCTGTTTTTGCAGATTTTCGTTGTTGCCGGTGTGGTCCGCGTGAACATGGGTATTGATGACAAATGAAATGTCTTTGTCCGTATGTTGGCGGATGGCAGCCAGCATTTCTTCAGAAAAGGGCGGCATACTATCATCAATTAAGATGACGCCCTCTGGACCAACCAACAGCCCAAGGTTTCCGCCGGTGAAACCGCCAACCCCTTCAAGCATCCATAAACCTTTGGCCAGTTCTGAGGCCTTAAATTCCACTTTGGAATCGTCTGTGCCACCAGGGAAAAAAAGCAGACTCCATATTAGAAAATACATAAAGTTCTCCTCTGATAAGTAAACGATGCCTCAACATCGGTAGGTATCTTGTTATTCCAGTTGGAAATCCATCTTGAGTCGAAAAACGCAATCAACCGGTTGGCCCTCCCATTCGGCCGGCGACCATTTCCATTGACGGAAGGCGTCCATGGTCGCCTGTTCGAAGCCCAAACTGGGATCGGCAAAGCGGTGCAGCACCTGGTAATCGCCAATGGTTCCATCCGCCTTAAGCACAATTTCAAGAACCACAAATCCTTCTGCTTTCGAGTTCTGGGCTTGAGGGGGATAGTCCGGTTGGACCCGTTCGTGAAAGACGGGCAGAAATAAGCCGGGGTCACCCACCCGACGGATACGACCCGATTCGGTGAGATCGCGTAGGATTGTTGCGTCCGTCTGGAACCAAATTAACCAAAACCACAAGGGGAAAAGCATCTTTCCTCCGCCCAATTGGAGATGGCTTGGCTTTTACCTCCGTTTTGGTTGTGGATTTTCACCCATCATTCCCAATCGGTCAGGGCAGCCAAGCATAACCAATCTTAACAAAGTAGGTTCGGTCTGCCTTGAGGTAATCCAAGGTTTCGTTACCTAAGGAGGTGTCGCTATAGCCTGCCAGCAGAACCGATTGGGGGTTGAGCTTGTAGCTGAACAATACTTGGTTGAACCAGCTCTTGTCCTGGAACCCGGCTCGCAGCTGGTAGGTGTCATAGGTGACATCCTGAATTTGCGCTATCCAGCGCAGGAAACAGCGTTGATTGAAATGCAATACCCAGCGCGATTGGAACAGTTCGGCTTGAAACAAATGACCCGTCTCGCTGTCAAAATCCTGGATCAGGTATTCCAGGGAGGATTCCACGT
This sequence comes from Acidobacteriota bacterium, assembly GCA_020637335.1. Lineage (GTDB taxonomy): Bacteria > Acidobacteriota > Holophagae > Acanthopleuribacterales > Acanthopleuribacteraceae > JACJWC01. The sequence goes on from JACJWC010000001.1 coordinate 358,851, forward strand.
GGTGACCAAGGTAAAAGCCGAGCGACCCATTGAGTTCATAAAATTGAGCGCTTTGCACATTCTCCACGTCAATTGCCTCGCCGGCTCGGGCAAAAAGCCACCAGTTCCAATCCGTCCCGGGCCGTTGTTGGATATAGGTGCTCCAGCGGTTGTGGTTGAATTTCTGACCTTGGAATTGTTCCTTGTTGGGCGCAAACGCAATGTTTGCATAAGTTTGTTTCGGGCCAAAATATTCGATTTCGGCGTCCATACCCCAATCCGTCGTCTCGCCTTGGTAATTTTCTGTACCATCCATACTGAGCCCAAACACCAACTGGTTGAACCAGGACTGCCCATTAGAACGAAGCGTTTTGGATCCGCCGACGACTGCCGATCGGGTGTCTACTCGAGAAACAAATCCAGTATCTGCACGAAAATCAGGATCTTTGGCGTTCAGCTCGGCGAAGCTATCCCAATCATTGCCCTCGTGATTGTAAGAGAAAGAAAAGGCATCGCCAAAAAAGGTGCCGCTTTTTTGATGATAGTCATTACTGACCTGTGGTGCATATTCGGTTTCACTGCGTAGGATTTGGGCGCGAAAAGTATCGGACGGGGTGAGCCGGTAAACACCGTCCATTCCATAAACACGATTGTGGTAACCGTCAGCTGTTCGAGAAGTGAAAAGTCCGCCAATATTGGATCCGCCCCGAATATCGGCTCGGTAACGGACGATGGTGTTGTCTACTTCCTGGTTCAGGCTGGCCAGTCCTGACCGCTCGTTACTCGGGAACAGGAGATTGTTGAGATTATCACGTGCTTGAATGATGCCAAAGGCATGTGCGCCCTGTTTTCCTGTCAATTTCAGCCCATAATCGGGATCGGCAAGGGTTCGCGTGAAAACGGCATTGATCGGCGTATTGAAATAATCGCTGCCCTCGAGGAAAAATGGCCGCTTTTCCGGGAAAAAGAGTGCAAAACGCTGGTTTACATTGAGTTGTGCAGCATCCGCTTCCACTTGTGAAAAATCGGGATTGACTGCGGCATTCAGGGTCAACGAGGGCGTAATGCCCCAGCGCACTGAAAGGCCCAACTCTGTTCCATCATCCACTTTCTCTAAATCACTTCCCGGAAAAGGCGAACGCGCTTCTTCTCGGGAGCTGGTCAAGGTTGGGGCAACTTCCAGGTTTCGTCCATTTTTGCCTGGAACAATGCCTGATAATGCTGAGAACTGACAAATGAGGCAGCCGCGACTGTAATCGGTTTGCAAGGAGCGCATGCGGAACCGCGAAGTTCTGGGAAAATCCCGCATAAACATAACGCCCCAGGTTTGGGGACCCGCTGCTGGGCTTAAGCGTAATTGTTTGAAGGGGATAGCGATTTCAACCGTCCAGCCTTTGGCGTCGCGGTGGACGGCGGATTCCCAGATTGCATCCCAACTCCAATCTTCGCTGCCATCGACATCGCTGTTCACCGCCTCCATTTGAACGCCGGCCGCATTGACTCGGAACTGATAGGCCCGACGACCATCGTGAAAGGTGTCCAGCATTAGCCCAACGGTATCGTCATTAAACGGCGTGTCCCGGTCGGCTAAATGGCCTCGGATCAAATTGGGCGCTGGATCCTCGCAACGAAAGCCAAAATACAGGTAAGAGGCATTAAACAAAACACGAACCTGGGTGTTCACCTGGCTTGGCACATTTTTATTGGGAAACCATTCGGTGTTGACCGTAATAGGATTAGCCGTTTGCCAATCGGGTTCTTCCAGCTTTCCATCGACCAAAATCGAGGTTTGGACCGGATAGGCCTGAAACGAGTCCTGCGCCCAAAAGGCCAAAACAAATAGGGCTGTTAGCATGCATGCTCCCAAAGCGGTGTTTTTTCCTTTATCGAAAAAGCACATAAAAAAGTTTGGTTGAGTATCTGCCTTTTACGGGAGTTGGGATCTGGAATTGGGACCAAACCGCGTCGTTTGGGGATCAGTTAATACTTTTTCAGGCTCGGATCTATCTGGTCAGACCAGGCCAGAACCCCACCTTTGAGATTGTACAAATCTTCAAAACCGAGATTGGATAGCGTCGCCAAAGCCAGTAAAGAACGTTTTCCGGAGCGACAAACCAAAACGGTTGGTTGATCGGGATCGAGTTCATTGGCCCGCGACGGTACATGCGCGAGTGGAATGTAATGTGTTGTAGGTCCGATTTTGCAGATGGCCCACTCATGAGGTTCCCGCACATCCACAATTTGCAAACTGCGCCCTTCATCAAGCCAGGCCTTGAGTTCGGCGACCTCGAGTTGGACAGGCACGATCACGAAGGACTCGGTGCAGACACTTTTTTCTGAAATTTTTCTTCGAGAAAGTCGAAGGTAGCCTGGATCTGCTCCATGCGGCTCTCCAGGCGCATGGTCCAGTGATCTGCCTTGAAGCCGCGCAGTTTCATGGTGCCTATACGGAAGCTGGAGCCATCAAAGCTGAGCGGTGTTTCGCCTATTTGCAGCTTGGCGCTGATGACATGTGCGCCAGCGCCCAGTAACCGTTCCAATTCCTGGCCAACCACACCGCGCAAACTGACAACCGCCCCTTCCGGTGTCGCCAATTTGACGCTTCCTTTGACGCCTTCAAGGTAGATTTCCTCATCGTGGGTGATGCCTTCGATAAATTCACAGCCGAGAATGGATTGGGCTGGATCTTTAAGTTCCATCCACTCAGGCGGATCTTTTTCCAACTGGTGGTCCAGCCAAGGCGTTTTGTATTCGACTTCGACACCCAATCGTTTAAGGTAAGAACAAACGGTACCCAATTGGCCTTTGGAGGTCGTGGCCACAAATAAAATGTATTGGTCCAGGTAACACTCAATGATCTTGGTGCGCGGGGTTGCGACCATCAACAATTCTTCTTCGGCCAAATCCTTGAGGTCGCGCATTTTCTTTTTGCCGGGCGGTCCAGACAGCTCTGTTTCGGTTTTGATCAGTTCACGCAGACGTTCCTTGAGCTGCGTCGAATCGATTTGGATCTTGTCGATCCGCAGGCGAAACGCATAACGGCCCTGACCAACCTCGTAAGGTTCACCCGGCTCGAAAGGGATGAAGCCGACGGATTCCTTGGTATAGGTTCCTTTGAGAATCGGACTGAACGCATAGCGGTCAAAGTCGATTTCGGTCGGTGTTGCCACCACGTTGAAGCGCGTACACGCGACAGAACCAGCCATGAAACCCATATAAAACCTCCCTTAACCTTGACGCAGAACCTGAATGCCCAAATCCAGAAGCTGATGGACAGATACTTCGGATGGGCTTTCCGTCATCATACACGTCGCACTGGTCGTTTTGGGGAAGGCGATCACTTCACGCAGTGACTTTTCGCCGCTGAGGATCATGGTGATGCGGTCCAAACCCAAGGCGATCCCACCATGCGGCGGCGCTCCGAAACTCAGAGCATCCAACAGGAAGCCGAATTTTTCCTGGGCTTCTTCCGGGCTTAAACCCAGCGCTTTAAACATGGCGGATTGCACATCGCGACGGTGAATACGAATGCTACCGCCGCCGATTTCAAAGCCGTTGAGCACGAGGTCATAGGCCTTGGCGCGTACTTCGCCCGGATTGCTTTCTAGCTTTTCCAGGTCTTCATCCAACGGTGAAGTGAAGGGATGGTGCAGAGCCACGTAACGACCGGCTTCAGCATCCAGTTCGAGCAGTGGGAAGTCAACGACCCACAGAATGGCAAATTTGGATTCATCAATTAATTGGAGGTCTTTGCCCAATTGCAGTCGGAGAGCGCCTAATGCTTGGCAGGTCCTTTCATTGGGACCGGCCACGAGCAGCAGCAAATCGCCCTGTTTTCCACCTGCTTGGGCAAACAGTTGGCTGACCAGCTCTTCACCCAGGAATTTAAGGATCGGACCGCTAAATCCTTCATCGCCCCACTTCAGCCAGGCCAATCCGGAAATGCCGAAATCTTTTTTGAGCCAGGTTTCAAGCGTTTCGATGTCTTTACGCGATTTGCCGGCGGCACCAGGTGCACACAGACCTTTAACGACACCGTTGTGGCTGACGGTATCGCTGAACACTTTAAAACCACATGTGCGCGCAGCCTCGCTGAAATCTTCAATCATGACACCGAAACGCGTGTCGGGTTTGTCAGATCCATAGCGATTCATGGCTTCGGCATAACTGAGTTGCGGGAATGGGCCCTGAATATCCTCGCCGACCAATTGGAAAATGCGGGTCATCATGCCTTCCAGAATGGCGAATACGTCTTCGCGCTGGACGAAACTCATTTCCATATCGATTTGGGTGAATTCTGGCTGGCGGTCAGCGCGCAAATCCTCATCGCGAAAACAGCGGGTGATTTGCACATAGCGTTCAAAACCGCTGACCATAAATAATTGTTTAAAGATCTGAGGCGATTGAGGCAGGGCGTAAAAACGACCCTTTTGAACCCGGCTGGGTACCAGGAAATCGCGCGCGCCTTCCGGGGTGGATTTGGTCAGCATCGGCGTTTCCAGTTCCAGGAAGTTCTGTTGATCCAAATAGTTGCGAACGGTTAATGCGATCTTGTGGCGCAGGATGAAATTGTTTTGCAATTTGGGCCGACGCAAATCGAGAAACCGATATTTCAGGCGCAATTCTTCGCCCACATTCTCGATATTGTCCTCGATCGGGAAGGGTGGTGTTGCCGCAGTATTGAGGATGTGCAGTTGGTCGGCGTAGATTTCAATTTCGCCGGTAGCCAATTTGGCGTTGACGGTTTTCGGATCGCGTTTGCGCACTATGCCACTGACGGCAATGACAAACTCAGAACGCAGCGTTTTGGCTTTATTGTGTACATCTTCCGCAATTTCGGGATTAAACAGAACCTGAGTCACGCCGTACCGATCGCGCACGTCGATAAAGATGAGTGCGCCGAGGTCGCGACGTTTAGCAACCCAGCCGAGTAAGGTGACGCGATTGCCGTCGTTTTCGGGACGCAGTGCCCCACAATCATGGGTTCGTTTGAGGGATCCTAAGTGGTCTAACATGCCAAAACCTCTTTTAAATATGATGCCAATTGGTCCAAAGCAAGCGTTTGTTGCTCGGACTTGGCCATGTCCTTGAGGGTCACGGTTTTTGATTGGTATTCGGATTCGCCGATGATGGCGGTTAATCGGGCCTGGTGTTTATTGGCCCGTTTCATTTGGGATTTAAAGCTGCCGACCCGCGGATCGTACAGGACACTAAAACCTTGGGCGCGCAGTTGGCAAATCAGGGCGAAGGATTCATCTAGCCAGGCGCGTTCGCCGAAAACGAAAAATAAATCGGTAGCGGGTTCGGGGCTAGTGCCCTGATTTCGGATCAGAGTTACCAGACGATCAATGCCAAGTGCCCACCCAAAAGCAGGCGTTGGGCTTCCACCGATTTGTTCGAGCAGTTTGTCATAACGCCCGCCACCCATGACGGCGCTCTGTGCACCCAGATCCCCGCTCAGCAACTCAAAAGCGGTTTTGGTGTAGTAATCCAATCCGCGAACGAGGAAGGGGTTGATTTCAAAGCGGATCCCCACTTGGGCGAGGTAGTTGCAGACCGCTTCAAAGTGTTGGCGGTTCTCAGCGCTCCAGAAATCGGATATCGGCTTGAGGGCGACCAATTGTTGGCGGCAGGTGGGATTTTTGCAGTCGAGCAGACGCAGCACATTGGTTTCCAAGCGGCGTTGGCAGTCGGCACACAGCTGATCGCGCACAGCCGTCAGGGCTTCGCGTAGGTAGGCTAAGTATTGGGGGCGATCGGTTTCATCACCAACTGAGTTCAAGTGCAAAGTCAGGTTGGGCAGTTGATACGGTTCCAAAAAGGCGATCAGGGCCTGAATGGTTTCGGCATCGATTAAGGGATCGGCGCTGCCAAACACCTCGGCACCTAGCTGGTGGAACTGACGGTACCGACCGGCCTGCGGACGTTCATAACGGAACATGGGGCCCATGTAGAGCAAGCGGAGCAATTCGTCTTTACCCACCAAGTGATGTTGGACGACTGCCCGGCAAACCGACGCGGTCATCTCGGGCCGCAAGGTCAAATCGTCGCCGCCCTTGGTTTGGAAACGGTACATTTCCTTGGTGACGATATCGGTCTCATCGCCAATTCCACGGATAAATAAGGATGTTTCTTCAAACAGGGGCGTACGAATCTCTTGGAACCCATAGCGACCAAAAAAGTCGATGGCTCGTTGTTCGATGGCTTGAAATAAGCGGGTTTCTTCGGGTAAAAGGTCCCGGGTCCCCTTGGGGGTTTTCATCGGCCCTCCTCCTCTTGGCCCGGTGGCCGTTGAATCGAGCAGTTTAGCCAAAAGTTGGCATGCTTGCAACGATTTGCCGCGTTTTCGGCCAAAAGGGCCGGTTCTCTTTAGTTTCGGCCCGTTCTTTGCTATCCTAGCGGGTCTCATGATCTGATGAGCCAGGAATTCGGCCAAGTAACGTGGAGAACGAGCATGCTTTTTCGAACGGTGTCTGTTTTTGTGGGACTCGTAGGAGGCCTGGTTTGGGCCGGCGGGTTGGGCAGTGGTACAGCGGGTGTTTCATCGACCGCCAATGGTGGTGCGTTTGTGGCCCGTGCTGAGGATGCCAGTGCTTTATTCATTAATCCTGCGGGTCTGATCCGATTGGATCGTCAGATCACATTCAGTGTCGCCTTGTCTGATCAGCGCAGCTCCTACTCTACGCCGGGAAAATCGGTTTGGGATTCTGAGGGCGAGCAATCGGCATTTCCTTTTTTGGCCTACCAGGACCGTATCGGAAAATTCTCTTTTGCGGTCGGGACCGCCGTTACCCACTCGTACGGCCATGAATTTGAAGATGACGATTTTCCAGGCCGATTTTTAGCGACTGGGATGACCTTTGAAGCCCGCGAACATGTGCTCGGTGTTGCCTACCAACTGCCCTCCAAAATTTCAGTTGGAGTGGGGATTCGATCCGTTCAGGCGGATATGAATTGGTCGCGACGTCGATTGGGTGCCTTTGACATTGGGCTGGATCAACCACAACTGTATGAGGTGCGCGAAGGCTTTGATGGCTCTGATAGCGCCACCGGTTTTTCATTTGGCCTGCAGTATTACAAGAGCCGCCGACTCAATTTTGGTTTGGCCTACCAGAGCCCCGTGAGTCTCAGTTTCAGCGGAGACCATTCGTTTTTGCAATTGACCCAGACTCAGATTCCGGCGGCCGCCCAACGCTTTGGCCAGCAGTTTCAAGATGGCCGGTTCACTTCGGATTTCGATTTGCCCGCAAAAATCAGTGCCGGATTTACGACCCGAGTCACCATTCGCACCCGGCTGGAGCTGGATGTTGATTGGGAGGACTGGTCACGTATCGAACAGCAACGGTTTGATAGTGAAACGGGCAGTGTCGTTGTTGATCGTCAGTTCCGCGATGTGGCCACTTTTCGTGTGGCCGGAGATTTCCAACAGAAAAAAGCTTTGTTGTGGCGGTTGGCCCTGGCCAGTTCGCGCAGTATCGCCGATCAAAATGCTATTGAGCCCAGCTTTCCCGATGCGGACCGCTTTCATTACTCATTTGGCGTCAGTTACACCTTTGAAAAATTGACCTTGGAGGCCGCCTACCAATACGTTCAATACCGCGACCGCCAGGTCAGCGATCAAGAACAACTGATCTCGTTGGAAGAACCGGATTACCTCTACGATACCTTGCAAAATGGATTGTATGAAACCCAGCGCCACTATTTAAATCTGGGTGTCCGCTACCGCTTCTGATCCAAACGATCATTGATCGAAAAAAAGGCCGGGTTTCCGGCCTTTTTTCATTTAGATGCGACGGGAAAGCCCCATCTTCTGGTGCGCTTTGCAAGGGCCGAGGATGGCTTGGGCCAAAATCAATTTTTCAAACTCCGTTTTGCCGGGGACTTGGAAGGCTTTGATTTCTTTGGGTTTACTTTTCGTTAGGTGATGGATGCTGTCCGGGTCAAAATCGACCAGGAATGTATGATCCGCTGGGTGAAAGGCGTCGTCTGGGACGTGTTCAAATGTCGTTTGAACCCGTGCCTCTACTGAGGCTGGAATGGGATTATTGGCGCGAGCTACCTTTTGTTTTTCCTGATGCGCAGCCTTTTGTTTCTTTTTGGCCGCGTGTTCCTGACGGCGCAGTTCGGCCTTGTATTCTTCTAAGGTCTGCGGTTTGCCCCGAGCCTGGGGGTCTTGAGTGGGACGCCGTTTCTTGGCGTCCTCCTCAAAGATGGCTTCAAAGATGGCGATGATCGCCCGGATGATCAGGTCCATTAGGTTTGTTCATCCTTTTTAGGTGAAAGTCCTTCACGCATCTGAGTATCGGCTTGAATGTTGCGGATATTGTAGTAGTCCATGATGCCCAGGTTGCCTTTACGGAAGGCATCGGCAATGGCCATTGGGATTTCGGCTTCGGCCTCCACGACCTTGGCGCGATTCTCAACGACTCGGGCGCGCATTTCCTGTTCGGCAGCAACGGCCATGGCCCGGCGTTCTTCGGCACGGGCTTGAGCCACACGTTTATCCGCTTCGGCCTGGTCGGCTTGCAGTTTGGCGCCGATATTTTCGCCAACATCCACATCGGCAATATCGATGGAGAGAATTTCGAACGCGGTACCCGCGTCGAGTTGTTTGGCCAATACCGTTTTGGAGATCAGGTCGGGATTTTCCAGCACTTTTTTGTGTGATTCGGCCGAACCGATAGCGGAAACAATCCCCTCACCAACCCGGGCGATGACCGTTTCTTCGGTCGCGCCACCGATTAAACGCGGCAGGTAGGTGCGAACGGTAACCCGGGCACGTACACGCAACTGGATCCCGTCTTTAGCAACGGCATCGATATTGGGTTTGGTGCCGGCTTTGGGCACGTCAATCACCTTGGGATTGACCGAGGTATTGATCGCATCCAAGATGTCGCGGCCGGCCAAATCGATGGCGGTCGCTTTCTTGAAGTCGAGGTCGATATTGGCCTTGCTGGCCTCAACCAACGCATTGACCACCCGGGTCACGTTGCCTTGGGCCAGGTAGTGGGTTTCCAACATATCGACGTTGATGGCCAAGCCTACTTTTCGCGCGACGATGTAGTTGTTCACGATCAGGCTGGGATTGATTTTTCGGATTGGCATCAAAATGATCGAGATCAGGGAGACCGGGGCACTGGACACCAATGATTGAACCCATAACTTAATGGAACCCAGGGCAAAGAAAAAAGCGATGAAACCAATAATGGCACCAAGGCCAATCAGTGCGGAAACAAGAACAGACATATTCGGCTCTCCTCTAAAAATTTATGCGGTACCTTTTAATGTGAATCTTAGCACGCATGGATGGGCTTAGGATTTGGCAACGACGAGGCTTGGACCGCGTTGTTCGCGTACGATTACCGGCCCTTCTCGATGTAACCACCTTCTGAAATACAATCCATCAGTTCTTTCTGGCCTTCCAACTCTAGTTCCACGCTGCCAGAAGGTCGTAAATCGGAAAATGCGGTTCCGGTTTTGCCAATCAAGTGTTTGAGGTCTGGAATGCCCAGATACCCGTCTTCTTTGGGCATTTCGGTTTTAAGCGCGATGCGGTTAAGGCTGATGGTAATAATTTTGGTACAACGGCTGAACAGGCGAGCAGGTGTAAGGCTGCCCAAAAAGCCGTTTTCAATGAAGTTGAAATAAACGCTGTACAGGATCGCAATACTACCAATTGTCAGCAACAACATTCCTGGAATAAAAAGCAGATCGATCAAAATGAGGCAAAACCAACAAAAGTCAGACGACTATTAACATGGATAACCTCTAGGCTATTGATTTGCGGACCAAAACGCGGTTGCCATCCACTTTTTTCGATGCGGACCTCTGTTTGGTCATCAATGATAAAACCTTCTGGAGACCACATCCATCAGGGTTCCATCTTGGAGGCGTACTTTCCCGGAGGGGCGCAAACCGCCTTCCACTTGGGCGACCTGGCCGATCAACTCGGATTCATTTTCTACTGTGTCGAATACATAACCGGCCTCGGGTGCTTGAACCGGTCCCATGATTCTGGCTTGAACAAACGGAATCTTGAGGAACATGGGGAACACAAAGGCAAAGGTGACAATGCTGAGGACAAAGGCGATAAACACTGAGACCATGCCATTGCCCAGGATTTGCCATTGCAAATCGAATTGAGGGACAGTGGGTACCGGACCGGGCCCAAAATCCGGCATAAAACTCAATACCAGCGATCCGAAGATCATGATCAGGCCGGTTACGCCGACGACGCCAAGTCCGGGCAGCACAAAAATTTCTACAGCACATAAAACGACGCCGAGAATGAACATGACGATTTCAAAGGAGGATGCGGTGCCGAGAATAAAGCGTGAACCAAACACAATGGCGAAACAGACAATCGCGGTGAAACCGGCAATGCCGAAGCCGGGTGCCTTGAGCTCGGTATAAATCCCGTTCAGGCCAATCAGGGTCAAAATGACAAAGATCCAGGAGTTGGCACCCAAAAAACGCAGGATCTTTTGGTTCCACTCCATGTTCAGATGTACCACCGATTCGGGCCGAATGTTGATGTCGGCCAGGAAGGCATCGAAGTTATCGTAAACCTTGGTCAGGCCGAGTTCGGCGGCTTCATTGGCATGCAGGGTCAACAGTTGACCAGCCTTGGAGACGACGCGCAGGATCGGTTTTCGTTGGGCTTCGGGCAAGGCGTCGTAATCTTCGCGCAGCATAAATTCTTTTTGTTGGTCGTCGCCGACCCATAGAATTTCGGCATCTTTGTCAAAGAAACCCTGGACCAGCGCAAACGGATGCCCTTTTGCATCGCAGGCTTTTTTCCAGTCGCTGCGGTAAACCGTAACGATTTTTTCGGGCGCTTCCTCAATGCCTTTTTCCGTTTGCATAATGACTTGGGCGTCGCCCATGGTCGTCATTTTTTCCATGGCAATCGTGTCACAGCCAAAAGCGATGAACGTTCCGGCAGAAATGGCTTTTTTCTCAACATAAGCGTAGGTTGGGATGGTCATACGCAACAGTTTTTCATTGATTTCGCGGGCAGAATGGACGATTCCGCCATAAGTGTCGATGGTCAGGATGACGGCACGGTAGTGCTCGTTTTCAGCCTTTTCCAGTGCGTCAATGATGAAGTCGGCCTGGACTTGATCGACCATGTAGTTATCTTCATCGTGGATAGGCAGAACCAAAACCTTCTCCGCGCTTTCGCTGGTCGGCAGGGCGGGTTCAGGGCCTTGAATAGCAAACACAAGACTCAAAAAACAAAACAGCATGGGCAAAGCCTCCACTTCCATTACCTTTATACGGTGAAGCAGCCCATTCGGCAACCAATAGCCCATCAGAACCGGTAACTTTTAAAAATTGTGGATTTTTTTGGCTCGTATACAAAAAGTTCCTGCAATCACAGGGGTTGCTTAGATGAGTTCGAACAGGAGATGCAGTTTGCCGGCTAAATCGGAAATGATAGGAAACCCTTTCCCTCGGCCGATGAATAACAAAATTGGAATAAGGATCTTCGGGGTGAAATGTGGGGTTGGCAATGGCCGATTAGCCATGGCCAACCCGTACTCCACTTGGGGCAGGAATGGGGCCCAAAAGCGTCTCATTTGTGAAAGGGTTTACCAAAGACTCGTCCTTGAGCTTGGTCAGCGGCAAGAAAAGGGGCTAAAGCGCTGAGGCATCTACTGATATCGTATGGTCAGCAAAAGTGAGTTGATAATCGGCGGGCACTGTTGGTTCACCCAACCAATCGGGATAAAACAAATTAAAAACAAATAAGAATCGATTCACGTGCGCATAGACTGGGTAGGTGCCTTCACCAAGCGAAACAAGTGTCCCAGCCTCAAGTACGGTTTGCTCCGTTAACCCTAAGCCCGGAGGGGCTTGGGCTATGACTTCTGAAATCGTGATGATGGGGTTGGGTCCAGCCGCAAAAAAATTATTCCAACGAATTTCATTTGGAACGGGCCAATCTCCTGCTTGAGGAAACGTTTTATTCCCAATAATCCAACTGCTTATTTGCTCTGGACCGTATGAATAAGCCTGGCTACCTAGGATTTCATTCCGGGGATCCTTCATTTCTAAGGTGTAGGTTTGGCTAACAATGTAGGGGCTTTGGGTGCCACAGCGCAATTGGAGTTCGCCACGTAGGGTTAAGCTGCCGTTAATATGGTTTGGATTAGAGTTGAAATCGCCAACAAGGGAAACATATTCGCCAGAGGCTTGGGTATAGAGGCTTGAAAAAAACTCCCATTGACCATAATTGCTTTGTGCCTCCAATTTGGGGTTACTCCAATGTTCGCCTGGAGCTCTGTCGGCAACAAATGATGCCGAAAAATAATTGCCCCAGCGGCCTTTGGGCGGTTCAATTGCGAAAGTGTTGCTATTCATATCTTCAAACATGAGTACTTCATCCAAATACATAGAGCCGTTTCCGCCAGCGGTGCAGCCGTTGGGCGGTGGGGGCGGGGGCGGGTTAACCCCTCCACCCCATGTGCCTGTGTATTGTAATAAATGCCATACGCCGATTGGAATGTTCATTCCAGAAAAGGGGCCGGGCAAGTTTCCCGTCGTTTCCTCAAAAACATAAATGTTTGCAATGGATTGTGCGTAAACACACGCACCAAAGGTAATCAATAGAAAATATTTCATCTTATTTCATCTCCTAATTTTTTTTGATCAGGTTGAAGGCGAGAAGACGATCCTCTTTTTCGCCATGCCCAGTTTCACTAATCTTCTAAGGAGGGTTAGTTTTTTCGATAATGGCTAAGAACTTTACGGAGAAATAGCACTCTGCAAGTATTGCCTCAATTATCTGTTTTTTCCCGAATCTAACTCATCTTGTATTCGCGGTGCCCACGCCAAGACTCCGGACTGTGTTCCGTGTGGCATGCTCTGGTCCAGTTAAATTCTCAGGGAACTGGCCTCCTGAAGGACCCAGGGGCTTTCCTTTCGCCTTAAGTTAACAACGTTGCAAAGGCATGCTTTAGAAGGCAGCATGCAACGCCCCATGGGTCCTTTTTCTTCATTTACGCCTTCGCAAGGAACGGGTTATTGCGCAGAGGTATCTACTGTAATGTCATGGTCAACAAAAACCATTTTGTTGTTGGTGAGAACTCTGGCTTGACCTAGCCAGTCGAAATTTTGGATGTCGAAAACATGCCCTTCTCGGTCCACGTGACCATAGACGGGATAAGTTCCCACTCCCAAAAGTACCAGTCTGCCGGCCTCAATAATAGACTCTTCCGTTAATGCCAGCGAAGGCGGTGCTTGGTTAATAACATCTGAAATTGTGATATCGGAAGTGGTTCCACCCACAATAAAATTTGGGTAGCGTATTTCGTATGGAACGGGCCAATAACCTGCTTCATAAAAAGTCTTATCTCCAAGAGTCCAGCTGCTTAATCGTGTTTGAAAGTCTGTGTAAAGGTATTCCCCTATCATCTCAAATTTAGGGTCGCCCATTTGTAAAGTGTAGGTCTGGCTAACAATGTACGGGCTTTGGGAGCCGCAGCGCAATCGCAGTTCACCGCGAAGCGTCAAAACGCCGTTTGAATTGTTTGGGTTAGAGTTGAAATCGCCAACAATGGAAACATATTGACCAGAACCTTGGGCAAAGAGGCTGGAAAAAAACTCCCATTGACCATAATTGCTTTGGGCCTCCAATTTGGGATTGCTCCAGCTTTCTCCTTGGGCTCGAACGGCAACAAATGAAGCCGAGAAATAATTGCCCCAGCGTCCCCTGCACGGTGCAGCCGCAAATGTGTTGCTATTCATATCTTCAAACATGAGGACTTCATCCGTATACATAGAGCCGTTTCCGCCAGCGGTGCAGCCATTGGGCGGAGGGGGTGGAGGTGGGTTAATCCCTCCGCCCCACATGCCAGAATACTGCAACAGGTGCCACACACCGATTGGAATGTTCATCCCAGTAAAGGGGCCGGGCAAGTTTCCGGTCGTTTCTTCATAGACGTATATGTTCGCAACGGATTGCGCGTAAACGCACGCGCCTAGGGTAATCAACAGAAAATATCGCATTTTTTTCATCTCCTATTTTTGGGGGATCGGGTTGTAGGGGCGAATAGTGCCCATTTGGCAGGACGGAAGCCTGCAGCTCTGTAGCAGTGGGATTGGCGTTTTCAATACTGGCCAGGGACTCTGGGCAATCTTGGTAATGGCGGGATCATTCCAAGGATTTTATCTGAAGGAGACATTGGCCTCAGGATGAAAACGTCAAAAACATATAATGCCTTTACGAGAAGCAAGACAATAGCGCCCTCCGGAAAAATTTCAAAAGCATGTGATTGCACAGCCAAAGCAAGCCTCAAAATGCCATAAGTCATAATAAAAGTGCCTTGTAGGGCCAATCATGTCAAATTCTTTTAAAATGTGTCAATAAGTTTTTTTGTCTTAAATAAATTTTTGCACAAACGACCATTTGCCGCTAATCAAAAAGAATCGGCAGTGGGGTCGGGAAAACGGCCATTCAGGTAAAGGACTATCGTTTAACTTCCAGGTTTACTCAGCGTTTAGTTGTTCGACGAATAGGCATGTTCGCTGCGGTTAATTTGCTGGATTTATGGAAGTGTCGCTCTAAACCGGCAGGGTCAGGGTTGGGGGCGCAGCGGATCCTTGTGGCTGACGGGCCAGGCAAGGTCGTCGATGATATCTTCAGCGATCATGCCGTGGGCACAATGGGTTTCAATCCAGCGATCAGCTGCATAACCATGGCGCAAGGTGGCGAGAACCAAGCTGTCCTCGATGGCCAAACCTTGAGCCAACAAGGCCCCGATCATGCCGGCTAGGACATCACCTGACCCGGCGGTAGCCAGAGCCGGGTTGCCGGTGCCGATGACGAGGACATGGCCTTGAGGGCTGCGGATCAAACTGCGATAGCCTTTGAGCAGAATCCAAGCGTTGGGAAAATGATCACCCAAACGGTGGATGGCGGACAGGCGATCGCGTTGGATTTCTCCGGCCGAGCAGTTCAGGAGTTGGCCAGCTTCGCCGGGATGGGGCGTGAGAACCCACTGTCGGCCGATGGTTTTGTGCTGGCGGGCCATCAAGTAAAACAGACCGTCCGCATCCCAAACGACCGAATGATTCTCCAATGCCAGTGCATCCAGGGGCTTCCAGTTTTCGCGGTCGCGACCTAGACCGGGGCCGATGACCCAGGCTTGGTACTGATTGGGATCGATGGGTTTGGCAGCGGACCCGACCATAACGGAATCGCTGTGAAATCGGCCGCTTTCTGGTGTGTCGGTCAGGATACGGACCTTGCCGACACCAAACCGCAAGGACGCGCGTGCGGCCAGGTTGGCGGCCCCTTCCATCCCGCGGAACCCACCCAAAATGGCCAGACAGCCAAAATTACCTTTGTGGGCATTGAGGTGGCGCGGTTCGCGTTGATAGTCCTGCATATCCAAAAAATACAGATCGCTGTGATGATCGTCGGGAAATTGAATCCCGATGTCGCGGACTTGGACTTCGCCACAGGCCAAACAGGCCGGGGTAAGCGCGTGGGCGACTTTGAGCGCGTTGAACGTAACCGTTAAATCCGCTTTGATGTGCGCACCATCGACGGAACCAAGACTGGCATTTAAACCACTGGGCAGGTCAATGGCAAGTCTTCGGGCGGGAAAAGCATTGATGGCTTGGATCAGCTGATCCCAGGGGGATTTTAAGGGTCGTTTCAGGCCGGTACCGAAAAGCGCATCGACAATCCAGGTTGTGCGGCTATCGATGGGTAATTCAGGGGCTTGAACGATTTGCGGTTCAACATCAGCTGCACACATTTTGGCATAGTGGTGGGCCGCCTCGCCCTTTAGTGCATTAGGGTCTGTGTAGCAATAAACTTTAGTGCGAAAGCCGGCCCGGGTCAGGATGCGGGCCAGCGCAAAGCCGTCGCCTCCATTATTGCCTTTGCCGCACAGGATGGCGATTTCATCCCGGTCACTGAGATGGACATTCAGGCATTCAAAACAAGCCCGAGCGGCCTGCTCCATCAAAGTTTCGCCGGGTGTGCCGGACTGGATGGTATGTTGATCGGCCTGGATCATTTGCTGCGCTGAAACGATGGGTTGCATGGAGACCTCCGCGGTTTCATTGTAGCAGTCCGGTTTATTCCCGTAGTTTGGGCAAAAAAAATGCCCGTGCGGGGCACGGGCATTTTTCGGCGGGAACCGCCTTGCTGAGGGTTCTTTAGAAGTGGATGGTTGCGGAGAGGCGCAGAATGCGCGGTGAGAGAATTTCGACGGATTGACCGGCATTGGCGGTATCCAAACGAGTTTGCAGGGCCAGGCTGGTGTCGGAGTTTAGGACGTTGAAAGCCTCCAAAGCCAAGTCGACGGTGGTGCGTTCCTTGGTGATCGTTTTGGTGAATTTCAGGTCGAGGTTCCAGAGATCGTCGAACTTGTAATCACCCACACGGCCAACAGCAACGTTTTTCCGGCCTTCACCGCGAATGGACGGGCTCAGGTCATACAGGGGCGCTGAAAAACCTTCGCGACCAAACAGGTTGGCGGAAATGGCCATGCCGAAGGGGAGTTGGTAGAGGCCATTCAGGTTGGCTTGCCAGCTGGCAGATCCAACCCAGATATTGCCGCGGCTACCCGATCCAGCGGACTGAACGGCCATCTCGCCGCCGTCCTCGGTCGAACCGCCCTGTTGGTTGGTCGGGTCCTGAATCGCGTTGGGTTTGAGGTGTTTGGTCCAATCGTTGGTCGAGAGGCTGGCGCGCATCATCCACTTGTTGGAGAGGCGTTTGGTAGCGGTTAACTCGATGCCGGAATACTCTTCGCTGTAGCCGTCGCGATTGGTCAGGTAGGTGCCCCGACCTGCGGCATTCCAGGCCGCCAGAGCAGCATCGGTGAGTTGGTAATAGGTTTCTTCGTAGGTGGAATTGTCATAGGCATTGGTTCCGCTTACGGTTCCGGCAGCTTCATAATCGGCGGAAGTAAAGATTTGAACATTGCCATTTGCGTCCAGGTAATAGTTAGGCGACCACTCCTCATCGGTGCGTTCGCGGTAGGTGTAGGTGGCACCCAAAACAAATTCTGGGGTGATAGACCATTCGCCACCGAGGATCATTTCGCTCACTTTTGGTGCTTTCAGGTCTGGATCGACCCGTTTAACGGAGTTCGCAGCGGTTGGGTTTGCCGGGTCGTAATTGTAAGTGTAGAGAATGGTGGTGTCGTCGACTTCATTGCCTTGCACCAAACCATCGCCATTGAGGTCGGTCCAGGGTAGGTCGACTTCGGATTGGTCGGTAGGGTTGTTGAAGGAAATTTCGGTGGCAGCGATGGGATCGTAATAGATGGCGTAATTGGCGCGCGCCAGGAATTGGCGGTGATCGCCGAAGGTGTAAGTCAGGCCCAAACGTGGGGAAATGTTTTTCCATTCAAATTCTTGGTTGGAACCGCTGTAATTCAGTTCGGGCAACAGGTCGGGGCGAATGGAGTTGGCCGGTGAAGAAGTTGCAGAGTTGTTGCCGCCTTGGACTTCATAACGCAGACCGGCATTAAAGGTGAAATCGCCAAATTCCATGACGTCGTTGAGGAATAAACCTTTGGTATCAAATTCGGAAGCCGATACCTGGTTGCGATACAACCACGCTTCGACACCTTGGCCGCCGGAGAAGGCAGCAATGACTTGGTTTTCGGTACCGTAGTCCAAATTGGTTTTGTCTTCAAATTTCTGGGAGAAGGCACCGAATTCGAAATCGTGGGTCAAACGACCGGTCGTGAAGAAGCTATTGCCGCGCAGGGTGACTTGGTCCTGAGGGCGTTCGACTTGGTAGTGGTAGTAAGTGCGGCCCCATACGCCATCATCGTAGTTATAGGTGATTTGTTGATTGGCATCGCCTTTGGGTGTGAGTTGGAAGCCGCCGCCGACGTGGCCGGCCAGCAGGGTTAGTTCTGTGTTGGTGCCGACCATTTGGTTGATTTCGAGTTTGTAGATGGGGGTTGGACCATCTTGATCCCATGTCGTTTCTTGGGGCCGTGTTGTTGCCGCACCGCGACCATTTTTGATTTTGTCACCTTCGGTGTACAGAACGTTGAAGCGCGTGCTGGAAGTGATGTCGCCGTGGAATTTTAAGGTCAGGTTGCGCAGTTTGGTTTTGTCACTTGCACCGGTAATGACCAAGGTATCGATATCGTTTTGGTTAAAGGCGGCGTAATACCACAAGCGGTCTTTTACAACCGGTCCGCCCAATTCAAACCCCTTTTCAAAGGTTTCATTGATGCGGTTGCCAACGTAGCCTTGGGCGGCCAAATCATCGGGAATATTGTGGCTTTGAAAGCTTTTGTCGGCCCATAGCAGGCGTAAATGGCCGGTGTGCTGGTTGGAACCTTGTTTGGTAACAAAGTTCAGACGAACACCTGCGCCGCCAACTTCTGCTGAACTGCCACCGGTCCCAAAGCTGACTTGCGAGAACATGCCGAAATCCAGGTAAGAGGAAGTGGCACCTTCGGCTGAACGGTCGGCAAATTCCAAACCGTCGATAACCCAGGTGGTATTGTCGCCATTATCGCCGTGGGCAACTAAGTTAGATTGTTGGCCCGACTCACTACCGCCGATGTTGACCCGGTCGGTTTGAATGGCAGGAACAGTGTTCATGACGGCCCAAGGATCCCGAGCTTGGGGTAAGGCTGTTAATTCATCTTCGGTGATAACAGTAGACGTTCCAAATTTTCGAGCGTCCATTAAAGGTGTTTCGGCGGTGACCACCAACACTTCCTGGGTGGATTCCACCTTGAGGGTGATGGTCAATTTAACGTTGGCCCCTGTTTCAATCACCAGGCCTTGTTGTTTGACCGATTCAAACCCGGCCATGCTCACGGTTAAATCGTAGCTGCTGGGGAACAGGCCGATGAATCGGGCTTGGCCTGCAGCATCGCTGGTGGCGGTTCGGTTAAAGGTGTCGGAGGTTAATGTTGCGACTGCTCCAGGTAAGGGCTGTTGGTTGGTATCTTGAACCGTTAATAAAACGGAACCTTTATAATCCTGAGCCCAGGACCCCAAGCAGAAAAGCAAACTCAAAAATAAAACTGCAATCTTTTGCATCCGCATTTTTGCTTTCCTTTGTATTTGGATTTACCGGGGTGGTTGATCCGGCTGCTGTTGTTTTAGGCCCTGATGGGCTAAAAAAACGACTAAAGACGTCTAAGGAAAGATGAAGATTTATGGGAAATTTTGATTGAATCAAAGGCTTATAAAGTATTTTATTTCAGTACTTTACGAAGCCTTATCGGCCTTTTTCCTGTCTGGTCGCGGGCGTGGGGGTGGAAACGGCCGAAGATGGGTCCATTTAAGCGTTTTGGGTTGCTCTTTTGTGGAGAAAAAAGCAAATCAACTCGATGCAGGCTTGGCAAATTTTACCGGAGTGTCCAAGCGCGGATGCGACCACGATGGGGGGAGAATCGCATCGATCAAAGGGGTTCGGTCGATCCGTTTTGGGGCCGGCTATTGGGGTCTTGGAATCCTGCCGGACGCATTGGCGTTTTTGCGCGGATCCTCCAGTACGATAAACCAGGGGTTTGGGGCTAAACATCGCTATTCTGCAAAAAGATGGGGGGCGCATTGCCAGGGGAGGCTTGTTTTTCAGCCACAAAAAAAGGGATGGCAAGCCATCCCTATTCACATTGAGTTGTTGGTAGTGCGGTTTAACCCTATTTTTCCTCTTTGGCTTGCGGTTCGTTAACCGCGATTTCTTCCGGCAAGGCAGTCAAACCGAGTTTGGCGCGTACTTCGTGGAATTTTGGGTTATTGCGATAGGGTTTAAATGCTGGGTAAAGTGGAGCCATGATTAAACGGGGATCTTTTTTTAACAAAGCTTCTTGCAGGTAGCGAAAAACATCGTCGTCATTACCGGCATAGGCTGCGACAACCGCCATTTGAACGGGCGGGTAGTAGCCCTTTTCGGCAGCCTCTTGGTCAGTTTTCAGGATTTCGTTAAAACAGAAATGTGCGGCTTGCGACCCCGAAAGCGTTTTGTGCTGCGCGATAATTTCGGGGCTGTTTTCGTTGAGTTCCAACAGGCGATTCTCAATGCGCCGCATTTGCGCTTGATCCTGGTTTTCGCGATATAGCGGGTATTCGCGGAAGAGAATGGTGGCTTCGTTGAGTTTGGCGCGGAGTTTATCCAATTTTTGGAATGCGGCCGGGGTGTCCAGTTCATAAAAGGACAGATAAAAATCCAGGGTATCCCACTCAGTAACCAGGGGTTCCCGCATCCGTGCCTGGGCCAATAAGCGGCTGGCCTCATCAAAATTCCCCAACAGGGCTTCGAGTTCTATGTGGCCAAAGAAACAGTAGCCGACCGATTCCTTGGTTTGTGCTTTTTCGAACAGCATTTTGGCCTCGGCGATGTTCCAGTCAAAGAACAAAGCAAAACTCCCGGCCATCATGAGAACCGAACTGGATTGAGGTTCCATCTCGCGAATTTTTTCCAGGTGTTGGCGCGAGTGGTAATAGGCTTCATCGCGCGGTAGCTGGCCATAAATACCGGCGAAGAGGTAGGCACTAACCAATTCCATGCGCAGCATAAAAAAGTTTTCGTTTTCTGCCAGGAAAGATTCCAGTTTGGCAATGCGTTCCATAGCGGGTTGCTGCATGTCGTAGGCCACAGCCAAGAAATCACGATAGGTTTGTGGATCCATCTCGGCTTGGTAGTTTGGGCTTTTGTAGTTGGGATCAAAAACGGAGCAAATGCTAAAGGCCACATGGCGCTGGAAATGCAGTTCGCTCATTTCACCGCTATGAAATTCGCGTTTCCAAAGCAGGGTACCCGATTGGGGTTCCAACATCTCGGCCTTACAGTAGAGTTCGCTGTTGCGCTTATCCAATTGAACGCGAAGGAGTTGATTTACGCCCAGCATTTGTCCCAGTTCATTCAGGCTGGGCAGCGGTTCTGGCATCTTGATCAATGATTGTGCGCCAACCAATTGAATATCCGGCATCTTCTCCAGCTCGCCCTGAATGACTGTGTACAGCGCAGGGCCGAGTGGATTTTGAGGATCAAAAGAAGGGTGAATGGGCAGGAGGGCCATGCTGGGTGGATGGACGGGGTGTGTTGAGTTCTTTGCTGCCAAGACCCGCGGCAAAAGCGGGCTGAGCGCAGCCACCAGCAGGCACGCCGCAAGGGCTAGAATCCAGGCTTTGCGCCGTTTTTGGGTCTGTTCCGGGATTGGGGTCTGATTTTGGGTTTCGTCTAAGTCCAACGGGTTTGCTGCGGACTCCGGCGGTTCCTCGAAATAGCGGACGGGCGCAATCAGGCGATAGCCGCGGCGGGGCAGTGTTTGAATAAACTGGGGCTCCTTGGCATTGTCGCCCAGGATCTTGCGCAGGTTATAAACAGCAACCGCCATAACTTGGTCCGTAACGAATTCACAGGCCCACACATCGTGGGTCAACGCTTCTTTACTGACCACCTGACCGGGCTGCTCGGCCAAGCGTAATAACAGGGAAATAAGCAGGGGTTCTGCCTTGGTATTCTCGTCACCGCGGACAATACGTTGTTCCGATTCGATGACAAGCCAATCGCCAACCCAAATTTTTCGCAAATTCAAAAGACACCTCTCAGCAGTGGGCAACCTGCAATTTGATGACCGAATCCCCCACCTTTAGTCTTTAACGGCCAATGATTAGGCTTCCTTAGAAATCTTTAGAGCAAAATTAGGTTTAAGGTTGGGGCAAGGTAAATGAAGTATAGGCAACGCACCAGGGCCCGCAAACCATACGTTGATGTGATCAGAAAAGTTCAGGCGCCCAAGACGGGTGTAGCCTTCTTGATCCAGATTATTGGATGCCCGTACGGGATATTGGACGTTTAGCGGCGAAGACTTTGGATTTCCTGTTGGGCCAGGCGGGCCGATTCAGCAACCGCTTTAAATCCTTTGCGCTCCCAATCGGTAGGAAAACAGATGGAGCGGGAAGCATTGATCAGGGCGCCAGTCCCATCGGCATTAAAGGCAGCGCGAATGGCGGCAAGGTCCCCGCCCTGTGCGCCGTAACCGGGTACGAGTAAAAAGCTATGGGGCATGCGTTTGCGCAATCGGGTCATATGCTCGGGATAAGTCGCTCCGACCACGGCGCCGATGCGACCATAACCCGAGCCGATTCGTGTCGCTTCATTCCAGGTGTTGACCTGATCAGCAACCGCCTCACACAGCAGCCGGCCGTCGGCCAGCTCTAGATCCTGGAAATCGCCGCTACTCGGATTACTGGTTTTGACCAGTACGAACAAGCCGTGAATATCGAATTGAACAAAGGGCCGAATGCCGTCCCAGCCCAGATAACCATTGACGGTTAAAGCATCCGATTGCAGACAGGCAGGTTGGTTGGGTTTGCCAAAAAAGGTTTGGGCATAGGCATCAGCCGTGCTGCCAATATCGTTGCGTTTGGCATCCATGATGATGATGGCGTCCATGCGCCGCATGCGTTGAATCAAGGCATCCAAAACGCGGAACCCGATGGCACCCAATTGTTCAAAAAAGGCAATTTGCGGTTTAAAAGCGGCACAATGCGACCAAGTCGCTTCCACGATGCCAGTCAGAAAGGCTTCGAGTAGGTGGGCTTGTTGGTCGGGGTCAGGTTGTTCGCGGATGTCTTTGGGGAGCAGGCTCCAGTGGGGATCCAACCCAACCACCAGGTGGGATTGGTTTTCCTCGATGCGGGCCTGGAGCCGCTCCACAAAGTTCACGATTAGCCTTCCAGCAGGGCCTTGCGGCTCAACTTGATGCGGCCGTTTTTCTCCAGGGCCAGAACTTTGACCATAACTTCCTGACCTTCCTGGAGTTCATCGGTCACGGCACGGACCCGGTAGTTGGCGATTTCGCTGATGTGCAGCAGGCCTTCGGTTCCGGGGATGATCTCGACAAAGGCGCCAAAATCGGTGATACGCGTGATTTTACCCAGATAGGTTTTGCCTTCTTCGGGGACAGCGATCAGGTCCTGCACCATTTGCAGCGCGGTTTGGCAGCTCTTGGTGTCGGTTCCGAAAATTACGCACTTGCCAGAATCTTCGATGTCGATTTTGGCGCCGCTTTTTTCGACGATGCTGCGAATCACTTTTCCGCCCGGTCCAATGACTTCGCGGATCTTGTCGACCGGAATCATGATGGTTTCGATTTGGGGTGCGTGATCGGCCAGGTCTTTGCGCGGTTGCGAGATGGCTTCATTCATTTTTCCGAGGATGTGCAGGCGGCCAGCGCGGGCTTGATCCAGGGCTTTGGCCATGATTTCGCGGGTCAGGCCTTTGACTTTAATGTCCATTTGCAGCGCGGTAATGCCGTCTTCACTGCCAGCGACTTTGAAGTCCATATCGCCGTAGTGGTCTTCTGCACCTTGGATATCGGTTAGGACTGCGTAATTGTCGCCTTCCATGACCAAACCCATGGCAACGCCGGCAACCGGTTTTACCAGGGGAACGCCGGCATCCAACATGGCCAGCGAACCGCCGCAGACGGAGGCCATGGAACTGGACCCGTTGCTTTCCAAAATGTCGGAAACCAGGCGAACGGTATAGGGGAACTTGTCGTTAAACGGAACAACAGGTGCAAGGGCGCGTTCGGCCAGGGCACCATGGCCCAGTTCACGACGGCCGGGTCCGCGACTCGGTTTGGGTTCACCAACGCTGAAACCGGGGAAGTTGTAGTGCAACATAAAGGTCTGTTTTTGTTCGCCGGCCAGGCCGTCGACCATTTGTGCGTCGGAGGAGGTGCCCAGGGTCAAACTGACCAAAGCTTGGGTTTCGCCGCGGGTAAATACGGAAGAACCATGCGCTTTGGGCAGGTAGCCAACGTGAATTGAGATGGGGCGAACTTCGTCGAAGGCACGACCATCGGTGCGTTTCTTTTGGTTGAGAGTGTAGTCGCGGAACGAACGCTCTTTCAAAATGCTGAAGTAGGTAGCGGCTTTGGCTTGTTCCTCTTCGTCTTCAAAACTGGCGACCCATTCTTTTTTCAGGTCAGACAGGGCGACTTCGCCTTTTTTCTTGCCTTTGGTGGTTAAAGCAGTGATTAGCTTTTTACCGATTTTCTTTTCCATGGCTTTGTAGAAGGTGGTGTCGATTTCGGGTTTGGAAACTTCCCACTTTTCGATTTTCATTTTCTTGGCCATTTTTTCGATCAGGTCGACGATTTTAGCGATGTTCTGCTGGGCGAATTCCAGGGCATCAACGACCAGTTCTTCGGAGACAAATTTGGCGCCAGCTTCAACCATGGTGATGCTGGTTTTGGTACCGGCAACAATGAGGTCGAGGGTCGAATCTTTGCGTTGGTCAACGGTGGGGTTGACGATTAATTTGCCGTCGACGTAACCGACGCGAACGGCAGCAATGGCATCGTGTAAGGGCAGGGGCGACAGGTAGGCGGAAGCCGCAGCCGCGACCATGCCGACCACATCCGCATCATTGGTGTTGTCATATGAAATGACGGATGCGTTCAGGGTGGTATCGCCCAGGTACCCTTCTGCGAACATAGGCCGCAACGGCCGGTCGATCAGACGACTGGTCAGCGTTTCCTTGAGGGTCATGCGGCCTTCGCGTTTGATATAACCGCCCGGGAACTTGCCGGCCGCAAAGTAGTTTTCGCGATATTCAACGGTCAACGGAAAAAAATCCTGACCGGGTTTGGATTCTTCACTGCCCACACAGGCAGCCAGAACCATGGTGTCGCCGTAACGGGCAACGATGGAACCGTGGGCTTGTTTGGCCAACAGACCGGTTTCCAGACTAAACTCGGCGTCTCCGAGCATCATCGATTCTTTAATTATCATAAGGCTTACTCCTTGAAATAGGGTTGCCGGACCAACCCGGCGGGGAGCAGACCTTATGGGTGCGACGCGATCGGGAAGGTAACGGCCGGGAGCCCTGCACGGTGTGAGTGAGCCTCGGTTTTTTTCTTTCACTGATTGTGGGTGAGCACAATCCGCCAAAGAAAAAAGGCCGGGATCACAGGTCGTGTGCGAGGACTCCCGTCGATCGGGGTCGCAATTACTTGCGCAGTCCGAGTTCTTGAATCAGGTTTTGGTAACGCGTCACGTCTTTCTTGCGCAGGTAGTCGAGTAAACGCTTGCGTTTCCCAACCATTTTCAACAACCCGCGACGGGAAGCGTGATCTTTTTTGTGTGATTCGAAATGGTCGCGAAGCCCGTTGATCCGTTCGGTCAAAAGGGCAACTTGAACTTCGGGTGAACCGCTGTCGTTGCTATGCGTACGATGCTTTTCGATCACATTCGTTTTCACTTGTTTTTCCATGAGTCTTAACTTTCCTGTGTAAATTTCTCCAGGCCACGCCTGTAGACACCAAGCGCACATCCTAACACAAGGATGGGAGCGGGTCTAAGGATTTCTGCAAGAATTCAGCGGGTTTGCGAGACCACACCGATCTTGGGCGGACTGGATTCGGCAACCCGCGACACGCGATAAGTGGCTTTGTCCTGGCTCTCAAAATAGGTGCGGATCATCAGTTCGGCCAAAATGCCCATCAATATAAAGATGGAACCGGTCAGGAAAGTCATGGCACCGAGCAGGGGTAAAGGCGTTTCGATAAAGCTTTTGTTGCCCCAAATTTTGTACCAGACCGAAGCCGTAAAAGCACCCGTTGAGATTAGGAAATTGAGCAAACCAATTGTGCCGAACAGGTAGATGGGCTTGGAAAAAAAACGGTCGATAAAGCCAACAACCATCAAATCCAAAAAGACTTTAAGCGTCCGTTCAAAGCCATAGTTGCTCTTGCCACGGGTGCGCGGTCGATGGTTAACAATCCGTTCACAGATGCGCGCCCCTTGCCAGGCCGCATGGATGGGCAAGAAGCGGTGCATTTCACCGTAGAGCTTGATGCCCTCGACGGATTCTTTGCGATAGGCTTTCAGGGTACAGCCAAAATCGTGCAGTTCGACTTTGCACACTTTTGAGATTAACCAGTTGGCCATGCGCGACAACACCCGTTTGGACAACGGGTCGCGGCGATGTTTCCGCCAGCCGCTGCACAGGTCGTATCCAGTATCTAATTTTTCGAGGAGGGCAGGAATATCAGCGGGATCATTTTGGCCATCGCCATCCATGGGGATGATGATGTCGCCATTCGCGAAATCAAACCCGGCCATCATGGCGGCAGTCTGACCGTAATTGCGCCGGAAATGGATGACCTTGACTCTCTCGTTTTCTTCGGCAATGGTGTCCAGGACGGACTCGCTGGCATCGCTGCTGCCATCGTTAATGAATAGAATCTCATACGGTTGATTCAGCGATTTGAGGACCGTCACCAACTCGTCAAAGACCGCACGCAAATTGTCCGCTTCGTTAAAAACGGGGATGGTAACCGAAATCAAGCTGCCTCCGTAGAACCTCCATTCTAGCGAAAAGCCTTGGAAAATACACGGTCTCAAAACGGAGGGTCAGGGCTGGTGGTCTGAATAATGGGGCAGCAGGATCGTGACATTGGTTCCAAAACCCAGTTGGCTATGCAATTCAATCGTGCCGCCGACCGCCTTGATGGCATTGGAGGCGTAATGCAAGCCAAACCCGTGGCGGTCTTTGGTGGAGAAGCCGAGCTGAAAAACGCAAGGGATGTGCTCAGGTGCGATTCCGCATCCATCGTCCTCAATGCTGATGCGATGTTGGTCGGCTTCACTCGAAACGCTGAGGGTCAAGGTTCCCTTTGCCTCCTTGGCATCCAAACTGTTGTCAATCAGATAAGACAGAGCGCGTTTGAGGGTGTAGATCGGTAAAAGGACAGGGGTTGGTGGGGGTAGGTGAATGTGCACGGATACGGCGCCCAGTTCGATGCGGCTGGAGAAATTGGCCAGAATTTTGGCAATAAAATCGGGCCAATTGACCGTTGCCAAAAAGGTTTTGGATTGGGTTAAGGGATACTGCGACTCGCTTAAGCTTTGCACCTGCAGCAGTGAACCCTGCAGACTGTTTATCTCGGCCGTGTAGGCTTCATTTGCATTGGTCATGCTAAGTATGATTTTGTTTAGATAATCTTGGGCTTTGGGCGCTTTGCTTGGGTCTTGTTGGATCAAGGCCAAGCATTGACTGAGTTTGTCCATACTCTCCACCCAGCGTTGAAAAGGTTTCTCGGCGAGTTGGTTCAGCGAGACAAAGGCCTGATTCAGCGCATTGCCAATATTGTGGACAAGCGAGGAGGCGATATCGGCCATGCCTGCTGCATGGGCTTGTTCCATCAGTTCCATTTGGGTCTGTTGCAACAGGTTGTTTTTCTCTTCCAGGCGCCGGTTCACATCGGAAAGGGTTTGGGTCCGTTCGGCTACCCGGGTCTCCAGCAAATCGTTCAGAGCGGTCAATTCGCGATTGGCCTGTTCCAGGGCAACGGTTTTCCATTTGATCTGCAGGACGGCGCTGATGTGGTGGGAGACGTAGATCAGCAGGTCCTTCTCTTTTTCGCCATAGACCCAGCTGCGGTTGTAACTTTGCACGGCGAGAACGCCAAAGGTTTCGCCCTGGTTATTTTTTAGGGGTACGCCAAGCCAAGCCTCAGATAGGGAACCCGCATCGATTTCGCGTTTGTCAAAGCCCAGCCGCAGTTGATCTTCTTTGAGCATCAACTTGGGTTGTCCGGTGCGAAAAACGTAGTCGGTTACCCGCCCGCTTTCGACGTCCTGCACCGTTTCCAGTTGGCGCGAATCGGGGTAAGGATCGTATTCATCGACGAAATAAGGGAAGTGAATGATGTCGGATTGGGGCTCGCGGATGGCGATGTACAGGTTTTTAGCGGGCAGTAGCTCACCGACCAAGCTATGGATCGCCTGGTAGAAAGTTGAAAGTTCCAGATTCTGATTGATCAGGGCAGCGATGCCGAATAGCGCTCGTTGCCGAGCTTGTTCCAGTTGATCCGCATCGTGCCAAGAAATATCGCGCATAGCCTATCTATCGGATCAAATTCGCAATTCCTCAACGGGAATTTTTGCAGAGAAAATCAAGCAGGATTCCGTTAAATACCCTTGCGGACAGAGGCCCATTTGAATAAATTTCGCAATATCCGTTCAGGGCGTGACGTCCACAATCAACTTGGCCTATTCTTACTTTTGATTTCACACGAAATTTGTATTCCACCTTTCAAAGGCCAATAAGAAAATGCACTTTTTATTTCCTGGCGACCCCTTGGAAGTCGGTTCTGTCGATGCGCATTTTAGCGATGAATTCCAAGTCCTAAAACAAGCAGGGCAT
>JACJWC010000010.1:0-137500 GCA_020637335.1 Acidobacteriota bacterium
CATCACATAGCAGTCCATCAACACGTCGGCGGCCAAACCCAGGAGTTCCTGCTCCTCGGCTAGGCGGTCCATGTACTTTTGAACAGCTGCACCCGCGACAAACATGAATATTTTTTTCGCATTCTCGATCAATTTAAGCTCTTCAACCAATAAGCCTTCGGCTTGGTCAAAATCGAAGGAAGGCGGACCCATCAATTCGCCCATCAGCGCAGCAGCTTTTTGCATCAACGGAATTGCGCCCTTTTGCGCGCGTTTCATGAGCATGTCAATGGTCAGCATGCGGTTGATTTCATTGGTGCCTTCAAAGATCCGATTAATGCGCGCGTCTCGGTAGATGCGCTCAACCGTATACTCTTGGCTGTAGCCATATCCCCCGTGGATTTGCACGGCCTCATCTGCGATTTTGTCGAGTACTTCTGAACAAAAGACCTTCACCATGGCGCATTCAATCGCATACTCTTCGATGCCCTTAAGGATCGTTTCTTCAGCACCCGCTTCACCAAACTTCACATCGTGAAGGATTTGATCGATATAACCAGCGGTGCGGTAGAGCATGGATTCAGAGGCAAACGTTTGCACGACCATTTCGCCTAATTTGCCCTGAATCATGCCAAATTCAGAAATGGACTTGCCAAAAGCTCGGCGTTCCTGGGCGTAGGTGGCCGAAAGTTGAAGCGCATCTTTACTCGCACCTAATGCACCCGCACCCAATTTAAAACGTCCAATATTTAAAATATTGAAGGCAATTTTGTGGCCTTTACCTTTTTCGCCCAACAGATTTTCTACGGGAACTTTGACGTCTTCCAAAATGAGCATGCGGGTGGAAGAAGATTTAATGCCCATCTTCTTTTCTTCCGCGCCCACGCTGACGCCAGGGTAGTTGCGTTCGACGATGAAGGCGGAAAAATCAGTGCCATCAATCTTGGCAAAAACAATGAAAACATCAGCAAAACCGGCATTGGTAATCCACATTTTGTTGCCATTCAGCACGTAGTGGGTACCATCGGCACTCAACACCGCTTTGGTCCGCGCACTCAAAGCATCCGAACCCGAACTGGTTTCCGTTAAGGCGTATGCCGCCAAAAGTTCACCCGTAGCCAATTTAGGCAGGTAACGATCCTTTTGCTCTTGGGTGCCAAAATAGGTGATTGGCATCGTGCCAATGCCACAATGACCACCTAAACTGACAATCAACCCGCCCGTGCGGCTGAACTTTTCGCTAACCAGACAAGCGGCAGCTTTGGAGAGATTTAATCCGCCGTAGGACTCTGGAATTTCAGCCGCCAGCATGCCAAGATCGCCCGCCTTTTTGAGTATGGAAGCTGTGAGATCGTTGTTGCAGGTTTCCAGTTCGGCCATGCGCGGCATTATTTCCGAGTCAATAAATTGTTCGGCTGTTTCGGCCATCATGTAGTGTTCTTCTTGAAAATCTTCGGGCGTGAAAACCTGGTCGGCATGATGGGATTCGACCAGGAAACTTCCCCCTTTCACATGTTGTACAGGTTTTTCCGTCGTTTGCATGACTGCTCCTTAATTCATCAACTCAAAGAGGCCAGCGGCCCCCATACCGCCGCCCACACACATGGTGACCACACCGTATTGTGTGCCGCGGCGTTTCATTTCGTAGATCAGGCTGGCGGTCAGTTTGGCACCTGTACAGCCCAGTGGGTGGCCGAGGGCAATGGCGCCCCCATTCACATTTACTTTTTCGGGATCAAGGCCCAATTCGCGAATAACCATTAACGATTGGGCCGCAAAGGCTTCATTCAATTCGAACAATCCAATTTGATCCAACGATATGCCGGTTTTTTCCACTAATTTGGGGATGGCGAGTGCGGGTCCAATCCCCATAACTTCTGGTCGGCATCCTGCTGTTGCGTAACCCACGAAGCGGGCCAAGGGTTTTATTCCGAGTTTTTTGACCATTGAATCGGACATGATGACCGCTGCAGCCGCGCCATCAGACATTTGCGAAGCGTTGCCAGCTGTTACGGTGCCATTCATTTTGAAAGCAGGGCCGAGCTTGGCCAAGGCTGGAATCGAGGTGTCGGCGCGAGGCCCTTCATCACGGTTCACCTGAAAACTATGCTCTTCAGTCTTAAAACCTTTACCAGCCCGAACTTGCTTAACCGTAATCGGAATTAACTCCTGATCAAAAGCACCGGTTTCCTGGGCTTTAATCGCGCGCTGATGGCTCAGCAAAGCAAAAGCATCTTGATCCTCGCGCGATACATTCCACTTTTCCGCAACCTTTTCTGCGGTTAACCCCATGTTGATGTAGACCTCAGGGTAGTGATCGACCAAATAAGGGTTAGGGGCAATTTTATTGCCGCCCATTGGGATCATGGACATGGATTCTGTCCCGCCGGCCATCATACAGTCGGCTGCTCCGCTGCGAATTCGGTCCGCACAGGAAGCAATCGCCTGCAAGCCAGAGGAACAAAAGCGGTTAATGGTAATGGCCGGAATGCTTTCGGGGAATCCGGCACGCATCTGCGCGATGCGGGCCACATTCATGCCTTGCTCGCCCTCCGGCATCGCACAGCCGAGAACAATATCTTCCAACATTTCTGGATTGAGTCCCTCAACCCGGTCCACCGCAGCGCGCATGGCTTCTGCTGCAAGATCGTCGGGTCGAGTTTGGGCCAATCCCCCTTTGTAAGCCTTACCAACGGGGGTTCGGACCGCTGAAACGACATAAGCTTCATTCATTTTTTTGCTCCTAGTTGCGTAAGGGTTTTCCTTTGGAAAGCATAAATTGAATGCGTTCCAAGGTTTTTCGCTCGCCGCAAAGCCGCAAAAAGGCCTCGCGCTCCAAATCGAGTACGTGTTGTTCGGTCATGGTGGTGCCAGGCGTTAAATTGCCTCCGGTCAAGATGCGGGCCAAATAGGTGCCAATCTTCTGGTCGTGTTCAGAGATGTAGCCCCCTTCGCGCATCATGTAGAGGCCGAGCTTCAAGGCAGAGAAGCCCGGATCGCCCAAAACGGGAATGTCGTCAGGCACGCTGGGTGGCGTGTAACCCATTTTCACCATGCCCAAACAGCGGTTTTTAGCCTCCTGAATCAGGGCATCTCCATTCAAGGTAACCCCATCCTGAGGCGTCAAAAAGCCTAAATTGCGCGCTTCTTCAGCGGAAGTGCCGACCTTGCCCATGCCAATCGTTTCGAAAATAAAACGCAGGGGGGTCAATAAATCCTTTTCACCGCGTTTGGCAGCGCCACCCACATGGCGTAACAACATTTCTTTGGTACCGCCACCAGCCGGGATAAGACCCACGCCAACTTCCACCAATCCCATGTAGGTTTCTGCAGAAGCTTGGATGGCATCGGAATGAATGGAAAATTCACATCCACCGCCCAGGGTCAATCCGTAAGGCGCCGCTACAACGGGTTTGGGACAGTAACGCACCGAGCTAGTCGCCTGTTGAAAGGCCCGAATCATCAGGTCGATATCCTCAAAATTGCCTTCCTGCGCTTCCAGAAGCAGTAACATCAAGTTGGCGCCTGCGCTGAAATTTCCACCTTGGTTCCCAATCACCAATCCATCAAAGTCGGTTGCGACCTTGTCGACAGCGAATTTGGTCATGGCAATCGTGTCGCTGCCAATCGAGTTCATTTTGGAGTGGAACTCTAACAGGGCAATACCATCACCCAGATCGATCAGCGAAGCGCCCGGATTGGTTTTCACCACCTTGTTCGCCTGCTTTTTATAATCCGTAAGGATGATCACGTTCGGGCGGCTCGGCACTGCGGCAAAGCTTTTGGCTTGGTAATTGTAATAGCTGGGCTGACCCGCTTCGGCTTGATAGAACGAGCGCACACCTTGCGCCAACATGTCTTGGACCAACTGCGGCACGGCACGATTTTCCGATTCGAGACGTTTGGTCACGTTTTCGACACCCAAGGCATCCCAAGTTTCAAATGGCCCTAATTCCCAATTGAAACCCCAGCGCATGGCCCGGTCCACATTGACAATATCATCAGCAACTTCGCCCAGGCGATTCACCGAATAAACCAGCATGGTGCTGAGACACTTCCAAAGAAAGGTCCCCACTCGGTCGGGGCTTGCCACTGCTTTGCGCAATCGCTCAGACGTATCTTCAATATTTTTGAGTAGTTCAATGCTGGGCAGGTTGGGCTTGATTTGGTCCCGATATTGTAAGGTTTGCAAATCAATCGTTTTAATGACCGGTTTGCCAGGACCGCGTTCTTTTTTATAAAAACCCTGGCCGGTCTTGTCACCGAGCAGCCCTTTTTCGATCATGGCGCGAACCGGTTGGGGCATGCGGAAATACTCACGCATTTCATCTGCTTGTGCATTCTCATATAAGTTATCTGCCACATGCGCAAACGTGTCCAAGCCCACCAAGTCGGCCGTGCGAAAAACAGCAGATTTGGGGCGACCACTCAGCGGTCCCATAATTTTATCGACTTCCTCGATGCTGTAATCCATTTCGAACATGGTGTGAAAAACACCCATCATCGCCATAACCCCAATGCGGTTGGCAATAAAGTTCGGGCAATCTTTGGCAAAGACCACCCCTTTACCCAGCCTTTTTTCCCCAAAAATTTGGAATGCTTCCAAGAGTTGGGGATCAGTTTCAGGGCCTGGAATAACTTCCAACAGTTTCATGTATCGGGGCGGATTAAAAAAATGCGTCCCAAAAAACCGGCGACGTACCTCCGCCGGTAGGACTTCAACCAGCGAATGAATCGGAATACCGGAGGTATTCGTTGTCAAAATGGTTTCAGGTCCAAGATACGGCAACAACTGCTTGTACAGATTGTGCTTGATGGCAAGATCCTCTTTAACAACCTCGATAATCCAATCACAGCCCTTCAACAGGCCGAGGTCTTTTTCAAGCGAACCGGTCTGAATCCGACCCAACCAATTCGTATCAAAGATGGGTGAGGGTTTCGCCTTAACCATTTTCTTAACGGCCGCATCGGCCAATGGCAAGGGTTTGCCATCTACTTCAATAACCAAATCCAAAAGAGTGACGGAACAGCCTGCATTAACAAGATGTGCCGCAATGGTCGCTCCCATCACACCGGCTCCAAGCACCCCAACCTTCTGAACTTTCATTCGACGCCTCCAGAATTATGAATGATCATTCATTTTTTATGATGCATTGCGACAGAATCGTTGTCAAGCGATTACGCAGCGATTTTTTTGGTTTTGTTGGGTTGATCTGGGGATTAGCGCTCTACCCGCTTAAAACTCAGTTGGATGGCTTGGCCGAACACTTTGGCCTTAAAGTGGTTAGCATCAACAAATTGGATTTGCCATTCATCAAAGGTCCGAAATTGGTCATCGCTCAAACGCAGGGTAATCGGATCCTTGGATTCGCCTACCTGCCATTGGCGTGTTTCAGAGGTTCCGCTACCTAATATCGACCGACGGCTAATCAGGGTACCGCCCTTTTGAAATTCCAGTTCTAGTTGAACATTGGCGGCCAGCGATTTGAGAAAAACACTGAAACCAGAGGGTTTGGCGGCAGGATCTGGGTTCGTTTGGGTATCAGGTTCAAGCGTTTCCTGTGTATCCAAAACCCATACCCCACGCAACTTGCGTTCTGCACTGGATCCACAGGCGAGAAGAATAAAGAGCCCAAATATCCCAAGGTAGCGCATCAAAACCTCCAAAACGTGGCATGTTAATGTGAAGTTTAACGGAATGGCATCAACTTGCGTTTCACAATCCAGGCAAGAGGTAACGAAAAGTGATCGAAGATGTTTTAGAGGGAGTTTTTGCCACGAGTTGTGGGCAACGCTTATTGGGTACATTTACAACCGTTGTCTTTGGGCTGTGTGGTATTTATTTTCTCTATGAAACCAGCCAAAACTGGCGCTTAGTGACCTTGTTGTTCGGTGTATTGTGCTTGACCACGGCACTTCTGGGTTTGCGGGCTTGGGTCTTGAGAAAACCGGTTGAAACGCTTGCTCGAATTTGGCTGTTGATTTTGTTGGCAACCTTGGGGGCGGGGATTTGGTTAGCGCTTTTGCCTGCCTAATCGCACAAAAAAAAAGATGGTTTCAAATCAGCTGATAAGGCAGAATTTGGGCATGAAGAAGGTTTTGATTCTCGGTGCGAGTGGCTTTCTGGGGAGCCATTTGGCAGTGCGATTAAAAAATGAAGGTCATCATGTTGTTGGTGCGGATCGAGTTGCGCCGGCATTTCGACCCATCCCATTTGATGGATTTGTCATGACAGACTTGCGCGATGCCAACCAAATGACCAGCTTGTTCAATCAACCCTATGATGCTGTTTACCAATTTGCAGCTGAGATGGGCGGTGCAGGTTTCATCTTTAGTGGGGAAAATGACGCTGAAATTATGCACGCCAGTGGCCTCATCAATCTGAACGTGGCCCAGGCTTTTCGCAAAAGTGGTTCCAAACGGTTATTTTTTGCCTCGAGTGCCTGTGTTTATCCTACCGCCAACCAGAACAACCCCGAAGCACCCCATTGCCACGAGGATAGCGTCTACCCAGCGAGTCCCGATAGCGAGTACGGTTGGGAAAAACTTTTTGCCGAACGTTTATATCAGAGTTTTGCCCGACAGTATGGTTTTGAGTTGACGATCGCACGTTTGCACAATGTCTATGGCCCTTTTGGCGTGTACCAGGGCGGACGTGAAAAAGCACCAGCAGCGCTATGCCGTAAAGTGGCATTGGCCCAGGAGGGTGATGCGATTGAGATTTGGGGCGATGGCCATCAAACGCGCAGCTTCACCTACATCGAAGATTGTTTGGAGGGCATCGCCCGATTAATGGCTGCGCCCCCAGTGCCTCCGATCAATTTGGGTTCAGATGAAATGGTGAGTATCAACCAATTGGCCCAAATGATCATTGAATTAAGCGGAAAAAGGATCGCATTGAGGCATGTTCCTGGACCGCAAGGCGTGCGGGGCCGGAATTCAGACAATCGCATGATTCGTGAAGTACTGGGTTGGCAACCCAATACGCCGCTTCAAGTAGGCCTAAAAGAAGTTTATGCTTGGATTGCGCAGGAAATTAAGAAGTCCAACCAAAGTCAGGCCACATTTGTCCTCCATTAAGGACATTCACCGCGTTTTGTATTCATATTGAGGATGCTCAAAACCAGCCAAGCCCTACACTGGTTAATAAAAGTGTGTGGCCTTAATTTTGCACCTTGCCGACAACCACTGAAGGAGTTGTCGTATGCGTATTGGGTTGCTTTTGTGTTTGTCCAGCTGGGTCTGGGCAACGGATTTTATGTATTACATGGAACTGCCTGTTCAAGTTCAGGAGGGACAGATCGCCGTTCAATTAAAACCGGCGCCGTTTGTCTCGTTTGAAACCTTAAAGGACGATCGGCAAAATATCGACCGCGCAATGGTCGAATTGTCTTTGGATTCTGCGCTACGCCAAACCGTGTACCTGATGCGAACCTTGGAGCGCAATCGCGGGACCATTATGGCCAATAAAGCACCCATTGAAATTCTTTCTTTTAAATGGGAATTGGCCAAGCGCGACCTGACGGGTAAACCCGAAGAGGTGTACGAGTACGAAACCACACTGGTATTAGGCGCTGAAGAAAATCAAGGCTTGATTCGATTTGAGGACAAGGAATTCGCCTTCACACTGAATGATCTGACCGACCAGGCCGCATATGAAACCTACCTCAAACATTTGATTTTTCCGTTTGAATCCAAAACCTTTGCACTCAACAACCAGGATGCCTTTTTGGTTGATTTGTATTTTCAGTGGCCCAAAGTCCTGGTCAAAGAGTCCGAATTTAATGTTTTCGATTTATTCCCCTCCCTGATCCTTTGGAATAAAGGACCCATTACCAAAATAAAGATCCACCTGGGCACGACCTATGCCCATCTCGATTCAGGTCAATGGTCTCAAGAAAACTCCACCTATTTGGCCCGCCACAAACAAGCAATCGAATTGTATGAGCAGGTCCTGGTCAACGAACAAAACAATCGGG
Organism: Acidobacteriota bacterium; assembly: GCA_020637335.1. Taxonomy (GTDB): domain Bacteria; phylum Acidobacteriota; class Holophagae; order Acanthopleuribacterales; family Acanthopleuribacteraceae; genus JACJWC01. The sequence goes on from JACJWC010000010.1 coordinate 7,959, forward strand.
TTAACCAAGCCATTCAAGGCTTGGAAGAATATCTGCAAATGGTTCCGACGGACAAAAAGGCCTTAAAACTCCTCATGGACCTCTATCTCTCTGAGGAAATGGAGGATGAAGCCTATAGCCTGATCAGCCGGTTCCAACCAATCTTTGCGACCATCCGCGATGGGTTGACAAACCAAAAGAGCTTGGCTGCGGAAGCTTCGCAAAAACGCAATTTTTTACTGGGCAAACGGCGGGATTTTCGCAGAGACCGCAAAGTGGAACTCAAAATCACCGCGCCTGAAAATATGGACATGGTCACCGGGAAAACCTATTTGGAATTTGCTTTAGCAGCCCATGATGCCCCAATATTGCAGATTGATTGCTACGCCGATGAAGAATTAATTGGCTCCATGACGGAACCGCCCTTTAGGGCAGCATTCACTTCCAACGGAGGCCAGCGCAGTATGGAACTACGCGTAATGGCTTATTTTGAAAACGAGACGTACCAGGAGGCACGGATCCGGGTTCGGACCGTTGATGTGGATGAGGAAGAATGGGTCAATCTGGTGCCGGTTCGCACGGTGGTTACGGCAGGATCACGCAAATTTCTAACCGATCTGAACCAGGAGGATTTCAAAGTATTCGAGAACGGTAAGGAATGCAAAATTGAGCATTTTCGCAAGGATCAAAGTCCCTTACGCGTCGCTATCCTAATCGACACTTCCATTTCTATGTTTGGTGAAAAACTCTACAACGCCCAATATGCGGTGCATTCCTTTTTGAGTAAACTTCAGCCAGAGGATCGCGCGGAAATTTATACCTTTGACCATCGTGTCCTGCGGTTAGCTCCATTTTCCAATCACTTTGACGTTATGGGCAACCAGGTGTTCACCCTCAGTCCCCAACTATCAACATCCCTTTACGACGCCATCCTGGCCGCTGTCGATGACCTGAATGGCCAGAACGGGAACAAGGTCATCATTATCGTTTCTGACGGTTCGGACAGTTCATCCGTCAGCACCGATATCCATGTCACACAGGCCTTACAGCGTTCTTCTGCCATGGTTTACAGTCTGATCATGCCAGGCGACTTTTTGGGCCAAAGCAATCAACTCGGCAATTTGTTTCTGGAAGAAATTGCTAAATACACAGGTTCGATCGCCACGAAAGTTCGAAAAGTCCGCGACCTCGACCAGGAATTTGACCAGATTTACGAAGAATTAAAGTCCTTTTACTACCTGGATTACTATTCAAAAGCAAGCAAGGGCGACCGCGAAATCCAAATCAAGGCAAAAGGCGGAAAAGCCCGGCACAGGGTCATCGCCCAGTAGGTTCCAATTCACCCCCCAAAAAAAAAGGACCAAGTCGTTTGACCTGGTCCTTTTATTATGTTGAAACGAATTGATTAAACGGCTTCGACCTTTTGTTGTTTGCGGATGAAAACAAAAGACACACACAGCATGAGTGCGAGGAATCCGATCAATCCCCATTGACTGAGGGTGGGAATGGTGACCAGAACCGGGGGACCAAATTCAAGATCATCAAAGTCGCCGACATCACCAAAGTGGAAGTTATCGGAAATTAAGACCACTTGCTCCATGGTGGTGCCACCAACCAACGCATTAGCGGTGTAAATCAAACTACCATCAATGTAATAGTCCAAACGAGGTGCCGCAGGATCGCAGTCAATAGTGAGATTAAACCATTGATTAACCGGCCATGTAACACCAGTATCAACAAAAGAACCGCCATCCAGGACACGAATCGGGCCGGTAAATCGGAAATTCACCCGCGCAGTCAAAAAGCCTTGACTAGGCGCTTGGGGTGCAACGTCATAATCGGCGCCACCGGTTCCGCTAATGAACACATTGACACTGCAACGGGTCGGTGCCATCGGGTCTGTGGGTGTGGTCAATGGGGAGAAACCACCGGTAAGATTACCAGCGCCAATGGAGCCGTCAACATCAATACGCAGGGCCTGAGTACCGCCATTTGCATTAGCATTGGTAATAACAGGTTGCGCAGTACTTACCAGGAAAGTGGACCACCCGCCTTGGGTACCCAGAAAACCGGGTGTAAAGCCTTCACTGCCTTCAAATCCAGTTGCGTAGGAGTCGCCACCACCACGAGGGGTTACGGGACCATTGATCGCGAGATTGGAGGTGCTGGGTTCTCCCTTGGGACCACGACTACCACCATCATCTTCTTTTTGAGCGTAAACAACCGTGCACGCCAAACACAATAGAATAATTATCTTTTTCAATTCTGCCTCCTCTAATAAGCTGCTTAATAATACACAATATGAAGAAGGGGAACAGAAAAAAATGGCCAAAAATCAGAAAAAAATCAGCCTAAACGGCCGCGCAGCATCATTTCCTCCATTTCGCGCACGCTGTCACACTCTGACGCCGCCTTGTCCGACCGAATCGTAACCAATTTGGGGTCGCGCAAACTGAGTTTCTGAGTGGTCTGATCGCGCACGATGCCCTCAAATTTCACCGTAACCACGATGAACGGACGCAGTTCAAAACCCGGCCGCACACCCGAAGCACTGGCGCGTTCCAATCGACGACCGGTCGCCAAGCCTTCGCGCATGATCAGCGACTGAATATCCATATCCCGATGGCGATCCACGCCCGCGACGTCACCAATATCGACAAAACCGCCGCGCTCATCGCGCGCCCCAATGATATACGACCCAAACATGCCCTTTTGGGCTTGGGTCGTGACGGCATAAACCGCACCTAATAAAACGAGATCCAAAGTTATTTCCGGCTTTCGCTTGCGCCAATTGGGGTCGCGCTGATCCATTAGGTAGACACCATCCAGCGCTTTCACGACGATGCCTTCGTATCCCTGTGCCCTGAAATGGTGGTAGTAACGATTAACATCTTCTTTGTTTTGAGCCATTTGGCCCTGAGCCAGAGCGATAGGTATAGGAAGCGTCTGTAAATGCGGGGCACTAACAAGTTGCGAGAGGAATTGCCGCCGGTCACGCAGCGATTTTCCGGTCAAATCCAACCCATTGAGGTAAAGCAGATCAAACGCTGCGTATTTAAGTTGAACCGGCCGACCTGCGCCGCCCTGAATACTGGAAAAAACCTCGTAAACCGTAGCGGGCCGCAGCCCATCCTCAGTCAGTACTGTTCCATACAACTCTCCGTCCAGAATGACCTGGCTGGAAGGCAACATGTGCAGGGTCCGCTCCAGGCCGGGAATCTGCTCAATAAAATCGGAGCGAGTACGTGAGTAAGCGCCACACAATACGCCGCCCCACGCATCCGTAGACTTGTGCAGTAAGAGTCGGATTCCATCGTATTTGCGCTCGACCCAAACAGGAAATTGAGTCAAGTCATCGGTCACGCCACCGGCCAGGGCAGGCCGAAACGGTACCAAGGGTTTGAGTCGAACAGTTTTCAGGCCTTCCTCACCGTGCGCCTCCAGGAGCTCAACCACTTGAAAGACATCCGTTAAGGCCATGGCATGGCGAACAGCTTGGGGGTCGCAGTCAAATAAGTGGCCCAGAATGGAGGCCGTAGTGTCACCCTCATAACGATGCTCAATGCCCGCACGACGCAAAATTAATTTAATCGTGAAGTAGGCTTCCAACTTGCCCATTCGTCGAAATAGGCTGCGCAAAATGGCCAATTTGCGGGCCTTTCCCACTTTGGGCAGATGGAAAAGGGTTTCCAAAACCTCACCTGCGGTCAGGGCCGGCTCGCTTTTGATTGGAGTCGCATTCTCGGCAAACAAAAACGCTACATCACCTACCCTGCGCAATTGATCCAATTGCTGACTGCGCGTCGTGAACTGCATCGAAGCCAACAAGCCCATTAGGCTATCGCGTTTGAGCCCGACCCGCCCGCCCCAAAACGGGTCGCCGAGTACACACGCAATCTTTTGTCTGCGACTTAATCCCAAATCACGACCCAAAAAATCCTGGATTAGGGTTTGGCGCTCCGTTTTGGATTGGGCAAACGAAAATCCAAAAAACTGAGCAATTCGATCAGGTGCCAATCCAGCAAGCGGGAGAAAAAGGCCTTTGCATAAGCTGAAAAATGGAATTGAGGCAAAGGGAACTTGCGCGCGGGAGGTGGCCGGGTTTTGTTGCAAACAAAAAGATAAATGGAGGGGTAAACGGCTCGACTCGTTGAGAAATTGGGCGTCTAGCGACTTTTGATTGGGCCCCAATACCATCAAGGACCAATCTGATCCATCAATCAGATCGGCGACCATCCCCTCGCGTGTGACTCGCTGCATATTTTATTTCCTAGGCAAGGGCTTATAGACATCTGGCTGGTGAACCGAGGCCACCATAATGCCGGTGCCTTCTTGTCGATCGATCCGCAGAGGAAAGGAAAAAATCGGCGTGGTAACGCTCTTCACGGCGTTGATGACATCGATTTTATCGCGATACTTTCCGCCCCAAAAATCAGCAATTTCTTTGCTGCCCAGGCTCATCTCCTCAATCAAAAAAACAGCGTCCGCCGTATGCATCAATGCCTCACCGCCGACCGGGCCACCCGAGTCGCGAATTTGGCCAATACAAATGCAGGTCACGCCTTTTTCGTGATTATAGGTTTTTAAGGCGGATAAGTTGTCAGCAGTGCGGTTTTTACTGGGATCCAGCATATTCAACGAGTCGATCACCACAAATTTGATTTGTTTCTTTTCAATCAAGTAACGATAACGTTGAATGAAATCATCCCAGGTATGGCTTTTGTGATACTGGCTTTCGAGCACAAAAATATTCTTGAGTACCTTCTCCTTAAAGGCTTCCAGATCCAGGCCTGTCACATTCATTCCTAATTTAACTAACCGCGAGCATAAATCATCGCGCCCAGCTTGAACCGCATCGTGAAAGCCCTCTTCGGCGATTACATAAGCAACTTGTTCCCCGCGACTTGCACATTGGATCAGGCCCGCCAAAGCAGAGCGGGTTTTCCCTTTTCCCGGAGGTCCAGCCAGGGCAATCGTACAGCCTTTTGGAATCCCACCCAGCGAATTTTGACCATCTTCGGTCAGACATAAATCATCCAACACCGAACCCAAATTGATTGCTTCTTGCTGCTTTAAAAGATTATCCAGCAGAGCCGGACGAATTATATCGGCATCCAGACCCTTGTCCTCATCCTCGGCAGCTTGGGGCGCCGAAAATGGCAAGGCGGAAGGGTCAAACGGCATATTGCCACCCATGTTGCCCATCATCATTTGCATCATTTGCATCATTTGCATCATGGGATTTTGGCCGGGATTTTGGGAATTTGTATCCATTTCTAAAGCCTCACAATTTAATAAGTTTCCTCATTATGTCCAAAACGCAAGCTCCTGGCAACCGGTTTGCCGGCCTCGATTCGTTGAGTCAATCCCAGTTGAGTACCGCCCGTTCTTCCGCTAGAATCCAGTTGGGCCCGGCCTGAGAACACAACAGGGGAACATGATATGGAAAAGCAATTTATGGCAGATCGACGCAAGGCGTTGGAAGAAGGGTTTTTTAGCCGTCAAGACCAACAAAAAATCGAAGCCCTGCGCCAAAAAGCCAAAGTCCAAGAAGATAAAAAAGCATTGGCGCAGGCCACAGGAATTCAGGACGAAAAGGTTTTGGACCACTTAATGGGCTGCGGAGTAGAAGCGGAAACCCTCGTCGCTTTTTCCCTGGTTCCTCTGGTTGCGGTGGCTTGGGCAGACGGGAGTCTCGATACACGTGAGGCCGAAGCGATCCTTCGCTCAGCCAAGGACATGGGCATTCACGAAGATAGTCCCGCCTGGGAGATTCTGCGCGATTGGATGATCCATCAACCCGACGCCAAGCTTATCCAGACCTGGAAAGATTATGTATTTGCGTTGAAAGCGGAAATGAAAGACATTGCCTTGATGGAAATCAAGGAAAACATCCTGGGCCGCGCTCGGGCCGTAGCTGAAGCGGCTGGAGGTTTCTTGGGACTCGTTCACAAAATTTCCGCAGCCGAGCAAGCTGTTTTGGATGATTTGAGCCAGGCATTCTAAGGCATCTTAAACCCGAGCGGATCCAGGCCAAAGCTTGTCAATTATGGTCCCTGACCGCTCGCATAAAAAAAGATAAAAGGTCCTAATTGGGCGGGATTCGAAGGGCCCAAAACCTTGATTTCCCAGGCAAAAGCATACCCTGAAGTCGCTTTTGGCCAGTCAACTTGGCATTCAGACTGGTCCAAGGGGCCTGATTTCAGAATTTTTTGGCCCTGTGTGTTATACACAATGAGCTCATATCCAGCTACATTGGGCAAATCAGGCCAATCAAAATGGGTCGGCAACCGATTTAATCGCGAACCATCCAAGGGCTCAATCGCCCGGCTGACCTTGGAACTGCGGAAGGTTTCGGCAACCCGGGCGCTTGTTTGCCCAATCCAGTGGGCGAGGACCGCCAGAATCAGAAGGGCAGCACCCGCCAAAAGATAGGCGCCTGAATGCCTTCGCGACGGAACGACACGGTGAATAGACAATAATTCTTTAAAGTCCGTGGCACACGACACACACACCAGTACGTGTTCGCGGATGGGATCCAGTCCGTCTGCACTTGGCGAAACAATGAGGTCGCAGAGTCTATCCGTGTCCGGGCAAGGTGTGCTTTGCTTAGTAAAGTGTTTTTGGTACAAGTTCCGCAATTCATCCTTCGGATGGGACATATCGACCTCTCAAAAGTACTTTCAGCTTGTTTAAACCGCGATAGATTCGATGACGCGCTACCGGTTCACTCCAATTGAAAAGCGCTGCAATTTCCTTGTGGTCATATCCCATTAAGTAAGCGCGTATGGCCCGCTCAGATTCGCGAGGTAATTGTTGTAAGGCCACATTTAAAACTTCCATCGTCATCCAATCCGGTCCTGATTGGGCAGGAATTCGTTCGGTCAATTCGGGTTCCATCAGCGTTTCTTTTTTGGCCTGCTGCTTCAATTTCAGCCCAATTCTGAGGGCTACCTTATAAATGTAAGAGCTTGGATACTCCAATTGATTCCCTTTTTGCAATTGATTCCAAAGGGCCATGTAGATTTCCTGCTCAGCATCGGCAATTAGTTCGCGATGCTCGCGTTGCAATACCCGATTGAGGGCGTAGGCAATCAAGTGTGCATGCTCGCGCATGAGGTCTTCAAATTTGCCTTCTGAGCTGCGTTGCGTCATCGTTGGTTCCTTAACCGAAAAACGCCATAAGTTAAAAGGACCAGCCCCAAAAAAGTCAGTATTTCTACAAAATAAGTCCTTCTGCCAACCGCATAGGGCAGCGTCCGAGAGGGTTCTCCGACCAGGACAAAACCAGCCCAATAGCGCGGCGCGATTTGTTTGTTTTGGGCCCAAATTTTGGTTTGGTGAAGCGCAGTTTGAAAATCTTCTCCGCGTGCCAACCTGGTGTAAAAAACCTCCATAAATTGTGCGGTAAACCCATCTTCAACCGGCCACAAGCTACCCAAAACCGCCTGCCCTCCCGCCAGGAGGAAGGCGTCCAATAATGCCAAATCATAATGGGAACCGACCCAACTTGGCACAGCGCTCTGGCAGGACGATAAAACAACCAAATCTGCATTAAGCCGCCATTGACGAATAGTTTCAGCGCAAATTGGCACCCAATTGCCCGAATTATCGCGACATAAAAAGGCTGATCGCTGGGGATCCCATTGGCTATGCAAGCCATGGGTGGCCAGGTGCACAACGCCATATTCCGCAAGGGACAATTTTGCAATTGAATCGGGATTAAAATCCATTCCTTGCAAACGCGTTACATGGGCGAAGTGGTTTGAAACACAATCCAATTCTTTTTGTGTTCCAGGTAATGCCTCCAAAACAAAACCTTCGTTGCGGTAGACCTGCAAAGGCGTTGATTCAATTGGCCTGGCATCCTGATCGGAAGGGGCACCCATTAATAGCACGCTTGACTCAGCGGCCGCCAAGCGCCGGTTTTTCAGCCCCACAAAAACACTCGCAGAGGGTGTTAAAGAGACCTGAACAAAACGAAGCAAAGGGCCCTTTACGCCGGATTGGACTGTTTCCAACAATTCAAAGGGCACCATTTTCAAGACACCATCAGGAGCCAGCAACCACCGCTGTGGAACATAACCCAGTCGCTCCAAGACCGGCTGCAGGAGCAGGTGGCCCATCTGGCTGGCAAGCTCGTTCTGGGTTGTGCTATCGCCGTCTGACTGAAGCGAGCGATTGAATATTTGTGATTGAAGACGCAAAGCATCTGCAGAAATGGATAGGGTGAAAAACTGATATCTTTCCTGATTGAACACCCAAACGACAACCTGATTGGGACACACCAAATAGTCCACCAACAGATCCTCTGACCCGAGATTGGCGCAAATTTCCTCAGGTGGCGGAATGGGCAAACCTGCAGACTGAATCGGGTCCAAACGCTTTTCCTGATCTGGAAATGCCTCCAAAAATTGGCGGGCTTTGGAACGCTGACAAAGAAAATAAAGGGTATTCAGATTTTCATCGCTCGGTTCAAGCCTAAACCACTCCACCCAGATTTCAACCGCTTCAACAAACAAATCACGATTTTGACCCAGTAAAGATTCCCGAAAGCCCACCGAACTGAAGTCGTCCCAGTAGTCTTCAAAGAGCTGAATCGCCTTTAATGCAGACTGAGCAGCTCTTTCGAAGTCACCAAGTGCACGGTAAGCGCGGGCCATCCCAAAATAAAGGCGCCAGACTTGACTCGGTAAAGTGGGCAATTTGGTTTCAGCTGTGAGAAAAAAATTGAGTGCCTGAGCGGGATCCTGCTTTAAGTAAAAATTGCCAAAACGCAACAAGGCGCCGTAGTCTGGTCCAGATTCGCTATCAACAAGACTCCATCGTAGGGTAATGGCTTGTTCCACATCACCTTGCGCCGCGAGGGCTTCACACAATCCATCGAGTGGCCAGCCCAATTCAGACGGTTTGTATTGGCGGTAAACAGCAATGGCAGATTCAAATCGTTCGATTGCCCGAGTTATTGCTCCTGTTTGCAAATCTAAAAAAGCCTGCCGAACCCGTAATGCGGCCCAATCCATCGGGATGTTTTCCAAGTTTGGATCACGGGCGATCGCTTCGTATTGATTTGCAGCCTGTAAGCGATCTCCTAGCTGCGCATACAGCATGCCCAAATTCAGGCGAATTGACCATAACCTCTGGCCGGTTTGATTGTACTGATCTACCAAAGTCAAAGCGCCCATTAAGTGCTCAAGCGAGGCTGTGTGATCGCCGAGATCACGTTCCAAAATGCCCATGTTTTTGAGAACGTCTGCTTTAAGCCCGTAATCGGTTGTCGGACCGACCCAGTGCCAGGCCTGTTGAAAATAATCAAGTGCCTGGGGGTAATCGCCCTTGAGATATGCCGTATCGCCCGAAACCAAGAGGGCCTCGATGTTTTGATTTGAAATTCCTGAAACTTGGGCCAACGATAAAGCTTGTTTGGCATGTCGCTCCAGAGTGGTGATGTCTGCCCAATTTTGGGCCCACTGCCACATCTGAATCTCTAATTTGAACCGATCAGTTCCCGAGAGGCTCCCATTTGCAATTTGGAAATGGTCATGCAAACAACGGTAGGCAGCACGCTCCCCTTCAACACGACCCATTTCATTGGCACGGTCAATAACGTCCGTGGTACTCAGGCCCTGACGCGCAGAAATGACCCCATAAAACACCACCAACAAAGTTTGAACGGCGCATCCAGCGAAAAAAATTTTGGCACCTCCGCTTTGTTTGGATTAGAGGCTGATTTTTTCAATTTTTTCCCACGATATTGAATTGTTGGGACGAAAAGCCCTAATGTTGTGCATTTTGCTGATACTTTTGAATGAGAATGGGTTGCAGGTTTCCATCGTAGAGATTGTTGTGCATCTGTTTTAAACGGTATGCTCCAACTAAACCTTGACCAATCGCTTCTCGGTCTAAAGGATCACCCTCAAAAATAAAACCTCGCTCGTCAAAAATGGGCTCACCATTCCAAGCATAAATGCCATCCTCAAAACAAATCCCATTGTACTTAGCCAGGGGTAAACCCAGTCGCCCAGTGTTCAGCAGAAGATTTTGGCCGGAAACCCCAAAAGGAACGGGTATATCAAGTAGATGACATAGGGTAGGAAATATATCATTTAAGCTTTTGGGATGATGAGGATCAAACGAACTAAATTCGCCCCGAAGACTGGGACTCCAAATAATTATGGGTATCAATTTGCTCCGGGCAGAATTAACGTTTAAATTGAAATTTTCCTTTAAAAAACCAGCATCAATCGATATGCCGGGTGCCATATGGTCGCCATAAAGAACAAAAACCGTTCTTTGAGCAATATCCCCAAGCTGTTCAACGAACTTTGAAAATTCGCGATCAAAATAATGTTGTGAACGCAAGTACCCAATAGTCAACGGTGCGGGTAGACTTGATATAGGCATAACATCATCTGGAACCATTGTGTAGGGATGGTGCGCGGTTAAGCTAATCATAAAACAGAAAAAGGGTTCTTGTTCGTGTATTAGTATTTGGGAGGATTCGCGGAAAAAATCACCATCCAAAAGACCCAGCCCATTTTGGGCTTTCGTTTGGAAGCTTTCCTCAAAATAGCTTTTTTGGAATCCTAATCTTACGTGGCTCTTTCGACGTTCCCAGAAATTGCCTTCATTCCCATGCATGCTAATAGTTGCATACCCAAATTGACGAAGATGTTTAGGAATCCCGAGTAGATCTTTGGTTATCGGGTAAATGTGTGAACTTAAGGATCGTGGATCCGGGAGCAACCCCGTTAGAGAAGCCAATTCACCATCCGACGTGCCCCCTTTTAGCCCATTGTCAATCGTCAGATCGAAACAAATGCCCTCTCGCGCTATTTGGTTTATAAAAGGCGTTATTTCCTGCCCACCATACTCAGCGTGAATCACAAAAGACTGTAACGCCTCAACGGAGATCAGGATTACATTCAGTCCCTTTGCTGAGCCCAAAAGGGGTGTTGGCTGTTCATTGTTCTTTTTGATTGTACTTAATAGCTGGTACGCATCAGCGACCTGCTCTTCGGATATTTTAATTGTTTGTGGAAAAAATTTTTGATATGTTGAGCGCCAAAAATAATTTGATAAACCAAATATTAAACAAAATTCTTTATCAGAATTCTGGTACGGAGGAACAAACGTCTCCTTCTTACCAACCCCTTCGAGCTTGATAGATGAATAATAAATCTTTGCATTCATCATCATCTTAATCCCCAGAAAAACAAGTATCAACACCAGAAATATTCGCATATATACAAATCGCTTTTTCTGGGATTCCGTGCCAACTTCACTTTGATCAACGCGAACAGCAACTCTGTAGCCTAAAGCAATCAAGGCATAAAGTGGGATGAAATAGAGATAATAGGACCAAGGCATCTCAGCAAAAGCGGAACTTCGAACTTTGACTGCCTGGCCAAGCAGGGCAAGTGCCTTGACATCTGCAAAAGAATCAAAGAACCGGTAATAAACCAAATCTCCAATAACTAGCAATACAGAAAAACTAGAAAAAACAGCCAATAGAAACCAGCGAAGCCTGGGCGTAAGACTCATAATCAATCCTATGACCAGGAAGTAAGGGCCGTAACGCCAATGAAAATCAGGAAAAAATGTGCTTAACGACTTTAAGACATTCAGAATTGATTCGCGCGTTTGGAGTGGATTTTTCTGAATTAGGCCCGTCAAGGTGTGTTGTTCAATAAAAATTAAAAGGCCAAGAATAGCCAGAACTAACATTTTCTCTAGAAGATACCACTTTTCCTTTTGACCCACCTCAGCTCCTTCAGGGGATATCGAGACCCATAGTGTAACCGAATTGTTTTTTTTAGATATGGGTTTACACTGGGGGCCAAATTGACAAGCGCAGGCCGGGCTCGGATAATTTGACAGGTCCAAATTTAGTCGAAGGGAAATCAATGCCCACGCCACACCAGGGAGTTCTACCTGCCCGACCCTTGAGCGTGTTGCGGCAGTTAGTCCTTTTACACCTAAAAACGGGTGAACCCATAGGCTCCGATTTAATTCACAAGACGCGTGCTGTGCCCTTCTCGCCCGCCACCATTCGCCACGTCCTTGCCGATTTGGAGGCCCGCGGATACTTACATCAGCCACATACGAGCGCGGGCCGCTTACCCACCGACCTAGGGTATCGCGCATTCGTGAACGGTGAAATGTTGAAGATAGATCCGTTGGGTAGCCTGGAGAAGCGCGCATTTGAAACTGCGGTCCAGAATCAAGCGGACCAGGCCGGCTTTCTCTCAGGCGGTGCAGGGCTGCTGAGCCGTAAGTTAGGCCTGCCGTGCTTCACCTGGCGCATTTTCCAACGGGCAAGTCGTATCGAGCATGTCTACATGCAGCGGCTCGGCCTGGATCGGCTTCGCATTCACACCATTACCCAGGCCGGTGAACATATTAATGTCGACATTAAATGGGAAGAATCTGACCTGGGAAACGCGATGTTTAAAAATCTTCAAACCGCTTTGAAGCTTCAATTGGAGGGCAAGTTCCTGCATGAGGCCAATCAGCATTTGGCCCATCCTCCCAATCCGCACCATTTTGATTTGTTGTTTCGGCGGATTCAGCGCATGGTCGGCGAAATTGATCGCGCCACCCGCGGTCCAAGCGCATTCGATTATTACGGTTTGGCCCACTTAAGCGATATTTCTGAATTGCAAGAACCGGAGCCGCAATCACAAATGATTCGGATGTTTGATAAAGTCTCACCGCTAAAAAGCTTGCTTGATCGATCCGAACGTATGGAGGGCCCCAGCCGGGTTTGGATCGGGTCCGAAATGGAAGGGCTTGACTTGACCCACCTCTCGGTCATTCTGGGTTATGTGGGTGGCAACACCCCTTTTGGCGGTATTGGCGTGTTTGGCCCCAGGCGCATGCCCTATACCTTGGTACTTCAATGGCTGGAGTACGCGCGGCATTTGGCCAAGTCTTTTGTCGAAGCTTAAACGGAATCCCCAATTTTGTTATAATCAAAAATTTGTAGTGGAGGAATGACGTGAACCAAACGGAACTTGAGGGAGATAACCCCGAAATGCATGAGTCAGAGGAAGTCGATCCGATTCCCCAAGAAGAGACAGACATTGAGTTGTTTTCTCCAGAAACATCGGACGAGGCGCCCAAACCCCCTGGCATGTCGGTTGACGATGCACAAAAAGTTATTGCTCAACTTCAAGAGGGGAACCGCAACCTTTACGACCAGCTCTTGCGGAGCCGGGCCGATTTTGAGAATTACAAACGCCGATTGGAACGTGAAAAAGACAATCAAATTGCGATGGCAAAATCGCAATTCCTGCGCCAATTCCTGAACATCGTTGATAATTTTGACCGCGCGCTGACCGCCGTCAACGATCCCCAAGACCCATTGGCAGTAGGACTCGCCATGGTTTACAAGCAGTTGCAGGACTTCTTCAAAGACCAAGGGATGGAAGAAATACCTGCTGAAAACCAGCCATTCGACCCCTATTTACACGAAGCGCTGGCACAAATGGAATCTACGGAAGTGCCCGACAACACTGTATTAGAGGTCTTCCGTAAAGGTTATAAACTGGACGGGAAACTCCTTCGCGCAAGTCAGGTAAAAGTATCGGTATATCCACAGAGCCCTGAGCCACCTGGTTCGGATGCGGCACCACAAGGTAGGTAATCATGGGGAAAATAATTGGTATCGACCTGGGAACGACCAACTGCTGTGTGTGCGTTTCCGAAGGCGGCAATCCTTCAGTGATCCCCAATCGCGAAGGCAGCCGAACAACCCCCTCGGTAGTCGGATTCACGGAAACAGGTGAACGCCTTATCGGTCACATTGCCCGCCGGCAATCTATTACAAACCCCAAAAACACGGTTTTTGCCGCCAAGCGGCTGATCGGCCAAAAGTTTGAGGGGGCCGAGACCCAAAAAGCACTGGATGTTCTGCCTTACGAGGTTGTGCCCGCAGCCAATGGCGATGCTTGGATAAAGATCCGTGATCAAAACTTCTCGCCTCAAGAAATTTCGGGCATGATCCTCAAGCACCTGAAAGAGGCCGCCGAACACTACCTGGGCGAACCCGTATCCGAAGCCATTATTACGGTTCCAGCCTATTTCAACGATATCCAGCGCCAGGCGACCCGCGATGCGGGCACGATTGCCGGCTTGGATGTGAAACGGATTATCAACGAACCGACTGCGGCTGCGCTTGCCTATGGCCTCGAAAAAAGCTTCAACGGCAAGGTTGCCGTTTTTGACTTGGGCGGAGGCACCTTCGATATTTCCATCCTCGAGGTCGTAGACGGCGTTTTCGAGGTTAAATCGACCTCCGGTGACACTTTTTTGGGCGGAGAAGATTTTGACAAGGCCATTTTGGATTGGATGGTCGAATGCTTCCAGGCCGATACCGGAATCAACTTGAAATTTGACAAGATGGCGCTTCAACGTTTGAAGGAAGCCGCGGAGAAAGCGAAATGCGAGCTGAGCTCCGTGATGGAGACAGAGATTACCCTGCCTTTCATTTCGGCGGATGCCACGGGTGCAAAACATTTAAACCTCAAACTGAACCGCTCGACCTTCAATGAATTGATCACGCCTCTGGTCGAGCGAACCAAACCGCCGTGTTTAGACGCATTGGGCGCAGCCAAGCTGAACGTGGAAGATTTAGACCGGGTTATTTTGGTCGGTGGCCAGACCCGGACGCCGCTCATTCAAGAAATGGTGCAAAAGATTTTTAAAAAGCCGCCCACGTCCGATTTAAACCCGGATGAGGTTGTTGGCATTGGTGCCGCTATCCAAGGCGCCATTCTCAAAGGTGATGTCAAGGATATCGTCCTGCTGGACGTCACCCCGCTTTCGCTCGGTATCGAGACCCAGGGCGGGCTGGTTTACAAGATGATCGAGAAAAACTCCAATATCCCGACCAGCTTCACTCAGATTTTCACCACGGTAACAGACAACCAAACAACGGTAGGCATTCACATTCTGCAGGGTGAATCGGAACTGGCCGAGAACAACAAATCACTGGCGCGTTTTGAGCTGGTTGATATTCCACCTGCGCCAAAGGGAGTGCCTCAAATCGAGGTCAGCTTCGAAATCGATTCCAATGGCATCGTCAACGTCAGCGCGGTAGACAAATTGTCAAACCGCAAACAATCGACCAAAATTATGCCGTCTAGTGGCCTATCACCCGATGAAATTGAAGAGATCATCAAACGGGCAGAACAACATTCAGACGAAGACGATAAACGCAAGGAATTGATTAAAAAGCGCAACAAATTGGAAGGCCTCGTTTACACCGTTGAACGCACACAAGCCCAGTACAGCGCTTATTTAAATGAAGTCGAACTCAAAAAACTGCGCGATGAGATCGTCAACGCCAAACGCGCATTGGCCAGTGAGGAAGAGATCAAAGTCTTAGAATCGCTCAATCGATTGGGCCAACTATCCAAAACCCTCTCCGAAGTCATCATGTTTAATCCGCAATCTAAGCGGGGCGAGGAATAATTTAACAGGACAGGTGCATGCCAAAAGACTATTACGATCTGCTCGGAGTCAATCGCGAAGCCGATACCTCCGAGATTAAGAAAGCCTATCGCAAAATTGCCATGAAATTTCACCCGGACAAAAATCCCGGTGACAAAGAAGCGGAAGAGAAGTTTAAGGAAGCAGCGGAAGCCTACGCTGTTCTTTCTGACGCTGAAAAACGGCGGATTTACGACCAGTACGGTCACCAAGGACTCAAAGGCAACGGTGGCTTTGGCGGCTTTGACCAGACCATTTTTGCGGATTTTGAGGATATCCTGGGCAGCTTCTTTGGTTTTGGCGGCGGCCGCAAACGCCAATCCTCCGGTTCGCGTGTGCGCCCCGGACGCGATATGCAGATGGGCATAAAAATCACTTTTGAAGAAGCCTTTCACGGCGTTGAAAAAACCTTGGATTTGACCCGGCCTGAGGCTTGCGATTCTTGTGACGGTTCCGGTCTTAAAAAAGGGGCGCGTCTGCAAACATGCGGAACTTGCGGCGGCTATGGTCAGGTTCAAATGCAAAGTGGATTTTTTGCCATTAGCCGCACATGTCCACACTGCCAGGGCGCGGGACAAGTAGTTCAACCCGGTGACCAATGCGGCGAGTGCCGCGGTAAAGGCCTGATAGAGCGGCAACGCAGTATCACCGTACCCATTCAAGCGGGCGTGGATACAGGCATGCGCGTGCGCGTCCGCGGCCAGGGCGAAGGCGGACTTTTTGGCGGTCCCGCAGGTGATTTGTACCTGGTGATCCAGGTGGAAGAACACCCCGATTTTGAACGCAAAGATTACGATCTCTATTACCGCCTGCCCATTGGTTTCTCCCAAGCGGCATTGGGTACGACGGTGGAGATTCAAACTTTAGATAAGGCCGTTCAATTGGACATCCCTGCTGGAACCCAGTCGGGTACGCGGTTTCGTGTTCGCCATGCCGGTTTCCCCGTTTTAGGCCAAAAAACCCATGGCGACCTTTTTGTGGAAGCCATCATCCACACCCCGACCAAGCTCAGTAAGCGGGAAAAAGAAATTTTCCTTGAGTTGGCCAAGCTGGAAGAACAAACCACACCGATTGGCGAACGCTCCGTTTTCCAAAAGGTAAAAGATCTCTTCCAATAAAGGGTTTTTCGATAATCAGCGCTTGAGAAAAGCCTAATCCAACAACCGCTGGCTCTCCGGGCTTTCCGGATAACGACGTCTCTCAATGGCGTAATAAGCGCGAAGCAGATCGGTTTCAAGGCCAACGGCCCGGCGAGCCTCAGCTAAGCTCAAATCCAGCAACGGCTCATAATCCACTCGATGAAGCGGTTGACAATCTGAGATGTAGCCCAATTTCACTGCATCTTTGAAGACCCGTACATCCTCGTCGTTAAAACGATAGGATTTGGGATACAAATACTTGGCAAAAAAGGTATATAGCGCTTCTTCCTGGCTGGAAACCCGGTCGGTCGAGCCCATGGTAAAACCGATTACAAATGCTTCATCCTTGGCCAAAAGGCCTCGACCCAAGAGGATGTGGATCAAATCGTGGGTGCGGAGATCCGTCGCTCCGTGAAAAATATCAATCCACGGCAGATCGTATTTCGGGTTTTCGATCAACTGAACCATGAAGGGGATGTCGGCCTGCCCCAAACCAAATTGTTTAAGTTCGTCGTAGCGATCTCTCAGGCTTTCCTCTGTCATCGAAAGGGGCGAAAACCACCTGCGCACCCGACTGTCCAATTGGGCCTCCTAATCGCCTTGCCGCGCCTTGAAGGATTTGTTGGCTTTTAGCCTTTGTTCAAAATACTTGACCAATTGAACTAACTCCCGCGCCTCAAAAAATCGATGGGCACCCGGTGGCAAAATCATCGTTCGGGTTGTCACCAAACCACTGCGGATCAGCCCGCCAATGCCAGAAACGGTATAACTAATGCCCTGACAGGCCGGATGATCCACTTGGTAGCCGCCCTCTTCCTCCAACACCTTGGGATCAACATATCCGGTCTCATCCACACTGGATGTCGAATGAATGCGGCAATTGAGACCTTTGGTTTTATCCAAAACAAATTTGTGAGCGCAGCCGTTACACGTGGCCGAGATAGCACGTTCAGGTACTTTGTGGAAATCAATGGTTGAGGATTTCCCACACTCAGGGCATTGGATTTCCAGATTGATAACTGGCATTACAACCTCCACCCGCTCATTTCGGCTATTCCTTTCGAAACTTAAGCTTTAGGGCGCCAGGATGGCCTGCACTTTTTGAAGGACGGCCTCCACATCCATGCCCTGTTCCTTGTAGAGCAATTTCACATCGCCATGGGTCACAAATGCGTCATCAATACCCATTCGCACGACCCGAACATCAAACTGCCCTGCATCCTGCAAAGCCTCGAGCAATGCAGAACCGAACCCACCTTGCCGACAGCCGTCTTCCAACGTCAACACACAGCGGTTTGCGGGAAGGTTGGCTAGAACCAAGTCCAGGTCCAAAGGCTTAACGAAGCGGGCATCGAGAACAGTTGCAGAAATGTCTTCCTCAGCCAATTGGTCCGCAGCCTTTAGCAGGGTGTAAACCATAGGCCCATAACCCACCAATAGAATATCCTGGCCTTGACGCAAGATTCGCCCTTTGCCGATGGGAAGCGTTTGTAGTTCTTCATCCATGACAACGCCCACTCCGTTGCCGCGCGGATAGCGCAGCGCGATCGGGCCTTTGTGCTGAATGGCCGTATTCAACATATGTTGGAGTTCGTTTTCGTCAGACGGAGCCATTACAACCAAATTGGGGATCACTCGCAAATAAGCTATATCAAAAACACCGTGGTGGGTTGGGCCATCAGCGCCGACCAAACCCCCGCGGTCCATGGCAAAAGTGACATCCAGGTCCTGAATACACACATCGTGGATGACCTGGTCATAGGCGCGTTGCAGAAAGGTGGAATAGATGGCGGCGACTGGTTTCTTGCCACAGGTTGCCAAACCGGCAGCAAAAGTGACTGCGTGTTGTTCGGCAATGCCCACATCAAAATAGCGATCCGGAAAAGCCTTACCAAAGGCATCAAGGCCCGTTCCAGAGGGCATAGCCGCAGTAATACCCACGATATCGGGATCGGTTTTGGCCAGACGGAGCATGGTTTGGGAAAAAACTTTTGTGTAGGAAGGCGCAGAGGCCTTTTTTGCAGGCGCACCTACAGGCTCGACTGTACACGTTTTGGGCAAATAGCCGACACCAACACCGTGATAAGTTTCATTGTGTTTTTCGGCCAGGCCAAAGCCTTTACCTTTGACGGTGCGCACATGGACCAAAACCGGGCCATCCACTTCTTTGGCTGCTTGCAAGGTCTTCACCAAAGATTCGACATGGTGCCCGTTTAAGGGACCCACATAGTGGTAACCCAACTCCTGGAAAAGGCTGCCGGGCACCAGCATGGTTTTGACCACATGCTCAATTTGGCCAGCGCGGCGCGCGATTTTATCGCCAATACCGGGAATCATTTTAAGTGACTTTTCAACTTGCTCGCGTGTACGGGTATAAAACTGACCGGAAATGATTTGGTTGAGATAGCCGCTCATGGCACCGACATTTGGCGAAATGGACATGTCATTATCGTTGAGAATAACGATAACTTTCTTTTTCAGGTAACCCAACTGGTTAAGTGCCTCAAAGGCCATTCCACCGGTCATGGCACCATCGCCAATCACGGCCATGACATGATGATTTTGGCCTTTTAGGTCGCGCGCGGCAGCCATTCCTAAGGCGGCACTAATAGAAGTAGAGGCATGACCCGCACCGAAATGGTCGTATTCACTTTCATCGCGCTTGAGGAATCCGGAAATACCTTTGTACTGGCGCAACGTTCCAAATTGGGAACGGCGTCCTGTTAAAATTTTGTGCGGATAGGCTTGGTGACCTACGTCCCAAACCACGCGATCTTCCTTGAAGTTGAACACATAGTGCAACGCTGTCGCCAACTCAACCGTGCCCAAATTGGAACTCAAGTGCCCACCCGTGCGAGTGAGGGTTTGGATAATGAAATGGCGCACTTCGCGGCAAATCATTTCGAGTTGGTCGAGCCTAAATTGTTTGAGGTCTGCAGGATCGTCGATTTGACTGATAAGCGGAAACGCTTCTTTCTCTCGATCGCCAAACACTTCCGATTCAAAAAACTCTAAAATCGTTTCGCTCATAGTTAGTGACCTCGGTTCCGGACATATTCAGCAATGTCCGATAATAGCTTGCAGTCCCGCTCAAGGCTTGTCAAGGCGTCCTGACCCAGGGACAGAGTTTCATCAGCAAAGGCTTTGGCACCCTCCAAGCCCAGGAGTTTGGGAAATGTGGCTTTGTCCTGGTCCTGATCCTTGCCCGCGGTTTTACCTAAAACACTGCTTTCGGCTTCCAAATCCAAAATGTCATCCGTGACTTGAAAGAGCAATCCCAATGCGTGTCCATAGGTATCCAAAGCGGCCATTTCCCGGGCATTGGCCCGTCCCAATCGGGCACCCAAACGCACGCAAAAATGGATCAACGCCCCGGTCTTGCGACCATGTAACTGCCGGAGCCGCTCAATATCGAACTGCTTACCGGCCTGTTGCAGGTCCAT
This sequence comes from Acidobacteriota bacterium, assembly GCA_020637335.1. Classification (GTDB taxonomy): domain Bacteria; phylum Acidobacteriota; class Holophagae; order Acanthopleuribacterales; family Acanthopleuribacteraceae; genus JACJWC01. The sequence goes on from JACJWC010000010.1 coordinate 28,015, forward strand.
GACCTGACCGCCCACCATCCCGTTGCGGCCGACCGCGTGAGCAAAGTCGGAGAGAATGGCCAGCCGAGTCGCTAAATCTAGGTCTGGGCAGGGCTCGTCTATCAATAAACGAAATGCTTCCGATTGCAACGCATCACCAGCCAGGATGGCAAGCGCTTCGCCAAAAACGATGTGGTTGGTCGGTTTACCGCGCCTCAGGTCATCATTGTCCATGGAAGGCAAATCATCGTGAATTAACGAATAAGTGTGTAAAAGTTCGGATGCTAACGCCAAGGGAATAGCAGAATCGGTATTACCACCCAAACAGTCCACAACCGCCAAGGTAAGAACAGGGCGTAGCCGTTTTCCACCGGCCAAAAGCGAATACTCCATCGCGCGGTCAAGCGGATGGGTAAGCGGGTCTTTTTGGCTAAAATATTGAATCAACTGGTTATCAACCGAATCGACCCATCTTGAGACTTGGGGCAGGTGCATCATGTTTGAGGATCCGCCATTGGTTTTGGAGTTATTTCGCCTTGTTCATCGCGGGCGAGGATTTCAATTTTCTGTTGGGCCTGGGTCAAAACTTGATTCAAGTCACGGGCAAGTTGCACGCCTTGTTCATACAGGGCCATCGCCTGTTCCAAGGGCAAGTCGGGCGCTTCCATTTGACCCACAATCGATTCAAGGCGCTGGATTTGTTGCTCGAATGTCGGCTTCTGGGCCTCAGACATGGCAAACCTCATTCAAAAAGATCAGGTTGGATCGGGTTCTCAACTTCAACCACCCTTGCGTGCAGCTCTCCCTTTTCGACGCGAATGCGCAGCACTTCGCCGAAACGGACTTGATCTGGCGACCGAACGACCTGTTGACGAGCATTATAAACAACCCCGAAGCCACGTGCCAGAATCCGCAGGGGCGAAAGGTCTTCCAGTCGCGAGGCCAAAAGTGCTAAGCGTTGCTGCTGGCCTTCCAAGCGGTGGCGCGACCGTTCCTCAAGTCGACCACACAAAACCTCTAATTTTTGGCGTAGACGCAAACCGTTGTTCTGCAGCCGTCCAATTTGAAAACGACCGTGAGCGCGGGCCAATAACTGCTCAAGCTTACTAAGTCTTTTTTCTATTGTCCGATGCAAGCGGTTTTCCAAGTCGGAGACACGACTTGCCGCATCATAAAAGCGCGAGCGAACCCGAATAAAGGCCGGACTGTTTTCACTGAAATTCAGAAGCGACCGGATTTTGTGAATTAAGGCCTGAACATGGCGTTCCAGCTGACGCCTCTGAATTTGAACCATTTGCATATATTCGGCTTGGGTACGCACGGCCAATTCCGCCGCATTGGACGGTGTAGCAGCGCGCACATCAGCAACATAATCCGAGATGGTGAAATCAATTTCATGGCCCACTGCGGAAATAATGGGCGTTTGACAGGCAAAAATAGCTCGAGCAAGACCCTCATCGTTGAAGGCCCACAAATCTTCTTCTGAGCCCCCGCCCCGGCCGATGATTAGGAGGTCGCAATTGGCATGTGCATCCATCCAAGCGACCGCTTCGGCCAATTCTGCACCCGCGCCATCCCCTTGGACTCGGGCAGGGAAAACCTGAATATGTAGACCGGGGAAGCGCGAAGTAAGAACGCGTATCATATCCCGGACTGCGGCACCGGTCGGTGAAGTGATTAAACCGATTTTTTGAGGCAAGAGTGGCAATGACTTTTTACTGCCGGTATCAAAAAGTCCTTCTGCCATCAGTCTCTTTTTTAACGCCTCGAATTCGGCACGCAATCGACCCTGGCCCAGGGGTTCCATGGTTTCGACAATCAGTGCATATTCACCGCGCGGCGGATAGACATTTAAGGTGCCTTGAACAAGCACTTCCATGCCATCCTTTGGTTTGAAGGCTACCCTGCCCGCCGAAGACCGCCACATGGTTGCTCGAATTTGGGCTTCATCGTCCTTGAGGCTGAAGTACCAGTGTCCTGAATTGGCAGGTCGAAAATTCGAGATCTCACCCACGACCCATACCCGTGGGAAATTCAGTTCCAATTGAGCCTTAATGCGCAAGGTCAGTTGAACAATTGAAAAGGGTTTTTCGCGATGGGATCCTGACGCATTGAGCTCTGACATGGCCTCACTTTAGACCAACCGGCTGCACTTGGAAAGAGTTGGTTACGCTGAGGCTATTGTCGCAATTAATTACTTGCGATAAGGTTTGGCCGTGTTGGAGGCAATATGAAGCGCTTTTGGCTGATGCTCATACTCGGCTTATCCGGGCTGCCCGCAGCCGTGATTGTATTTGGGATTGGATTTGCCGACGGGGGCCTACAAATTTGGGATCAGCCGATCAGCGATTCCTATAACACTACCCAGTTGCTGATTGCCTTGGTCAGCATCCTTAAACCGCTTTGGCTGATTGCGCCGGCAGCATTAGGCCTTCACGCAACGGGAAAATGGTGGCAGCACGCTCTGCTGGCAATGGGTACGCCTTTGATTTGGGGCTTGCCAATTCTTGCGGCTGGATGGCTTAAGGGCGGTCAATCTAGCCTCACGGGAATCGTGTGTCTGGCACTGTTGGGTTGGTTTTGTGGATTGCTTTTCCTATGGGGCAGATTTTTGGGTCAGTGGTGTCAACCCCTCAAGTTCTGGGTGACCTGGTCCCTGTTTTGGGCGTGGACCCAGTTTGCGCAATACATCAGTCAAATTATTGAATACCTCAACATGCCCAGTCTGAAACCGGTTGCCTGGACGGAATGGTTGATCCCACCCATGAACCGTGGATTTACGCTGCTGGACTGGCAAGCTCAAGATTTGGGCTGGGATAGCGTTAGCATAACTGTATTCATTGTCCAAACCTTACTCTTGGTCGCTTTTTTCATGCGCGGTTCCCTGCAGGCGGTTGTACAACGTTCTTAAACTGATACCCAATCGTTTGGCAGTCGCCTCTTTATCGCCTTGACAATCGCGTAAAACCCATTCGATCAGGCGTGCCTCGACCAATGGCTCCAAGCGGGCTAGGTTGTCCCGAATCGATGCTTGGATATCTAATGGCAATATTATCTTGAGCTGATCCACCAAAAGATTCTCAGGTAAATGATTGGTTTGAATAGGTTTACCTTGACTCAAAATGACGGCTCGTTCCAAGACATTTTCCAGTTCACGAACATTGCCCGGCCAATGATAGCGTTGTAACAAGGCAAGTACTTCTGGATCGAGGCTGGAATCCGCATAACCCCATTGGGCCATAAAATGCGCAAAAAGAAGCGGAATATCTTCCAAGCGTTTACGCAAGGGTGGAAGTTCCAATGGGAAAACGGCGATGCGGTAATAAAGGTCTTCGCGAAAGCGGCCTTCCCGAACTTCCTGAGACAGATCGCGATTGGTTGCAAACACAAAACGGACATCCGCTTTAATAATTTGGCTACCGCCCACCCTCCTAAATTCATTTTCCTGAATGACACGCAACAATTTGGGCTGAAGGTTCATGGGAAGCTCACCAATTTCATCTAAAAACAAGGTACCGTGTTCGGCCATTTCCAAGATGCCCAGTTTGCGGGCATGGGCACCCGTGAAAGCGCCTTTCTCATGGCCAAACAATTCGCTTTCCAGAAGTTCTGCGGGAATACTGGCGCAGTTGAGCCCAATAAACGGCTTTTCATTACGCGGACTATGGTCATGAATCCGGCGGGCTAACAGCTCCTTGCCGGTTCCCGATTCGCCCAAAATAAGTCCATGCGTTTTGGTGGGGGCAACCTTATCGGCCAATTGGAGCGTCGCTTCCAAAGATTTGGCCTGTCCAATCAGTTGCTTGGGCTTGTCTTGGCTCTGCATTCGTTGCTGGCTCAGCTGGAGGCTGCGCAGGTTCAAAGCCTTTTGCACAACCAGCTTGAGATAATCCAAATCGATTGGTTTTTCCAAGAAATCAAATGCGCCCAGTTTCATGGCTTGGACTGCAGTTTTCACTTCGCCAAAGGCGGTCATCAAAACCAAAAGGGCATCTGGTTCAGTCGCTTTCACCCGTGCTAAAAATTGGAGCCCATCCATACCCGGAAGCATGTAATCTGCCAGGATGAGTTGAATATCGTATTGCTTAAGCAGAGCCAAGCCTTGCTCGGCCGATTCACAGTCATAAACGGAATGCCCCAACTGTTGTAAAAATTTTGTATACAGTTGGCGTAAAGGGGCTCGATCTTCGACAATGAGAATACCACTCATGAAAGTTCACCCTGTTGTGACGTTTTTGGGAATCGGCAAATAACGCGCGCGGGCAGAGGAAAGACCTCCATGTGGCCCCCATGGGCGCGAACTATATTACGTGCCTGAAAAAGGCCCAGCCCAGTCCCATTTTGTTTGGTGGTCACCATGGGTACAAACAATTTTTGCATGGCCGACTCAGTAAAGCCCGGCCCATTATCTTCAACGGAAAACCACCAATGGCTGGCCGAACAAGCTAAAGAAACAGTGATGCTTGGGCCAGGTTGCTGTTCACAAGATTGACAGGCATTGTGGATGATGTTGCCCAAAACGAGACTCATTTGGGCGCAATCCATAGCAAAAACCAGGTTCTCGGGCAAAAGATTGTGCCAGACTACATGCGTATCAGGATTGCGTTGCCGCCAATAGGCCTGTTCTTCAGCAAACCAGGTACCGAGATCCACTGAGCCTGTTTCGAGGCTTGCTTCTTTGCTGGTGCGCAAAAGTGCGCTTGTCATTTGGCTTAACCGCTCGACTTCTGAACGAATCATTGATATGGCCTCGGGCGATTGGTTATCGATTTCCAAGAGTTGTAAATAACCCTGGATCACGGCCAAAGCATTTTTGACCTCATGCGTAATTCCACTTGCCATTGCGCCGAGATAGGACATTTCCCTTTGGGTTTGATCCTCACGAACCCGCTGCAGCTCAACAGTCCGGTCCTGAATCATGCCCACCCAATCGCCTTTAGGGAGCGCAAAAACTTGAAATTCCAGATCTTTCCCCTCGAGATGTATTTGGCCCAATGGTTCGCCGGTTCGCTCAAAAGCGATGACATTAAGCTGCTGCGACAAAGCGGTTGGAAGATCCTCCAAACAAACAGGATCTCCCGCAGCGAGATTTACTTTAAAAAATTCATTAGCAAAAAGGATTTGTCCAGCTTTGTTGAAAACTACAAACCCACAGGGCACGTGCGCCATGATGGATTGGTACAGATCTGCCAAAGCCCGATAATCCTGGGCATTCTCCTGCGCCTGCGCTTCAAATCGCCGCACATTTAAGGTCTGTTGTTCGACCAGGTCGACCCACCAAGGGCCTTTTGGTTGTTCATCGCGCATATTCCAAAAGCGAACAGAAAGCCGGACAAAGCCCCAACCCAGAAGAAAAAGAGCGACAAAGGCAATTAACCCCCATAAGGCCAAAAGAACGGGTTCCAGGCTCAAGCACCCACCTCCCATGGCCAAAGCGGACCATAACCGCGGAACCCCAGTGCAAACAGTAAAAAACAGCCCAACAGCAATATAATCAGGCCGCAAAACAAACTGGCTACGCGTTTGGCGCGAGGATTAAATTCTCCAAAGCGCAGGTAAATAAGGCCAATGCTACTGGCCAAACAGGGAATAATGGAGCCATAACCCAACCAAGTGAGCAGCGACCAATCGGACGCCAGAATTCGATACCCGAATTCGGCCAACCAAGCCGTTGCCAACTTTTCCGCTACCAGGAGCGAGCCAAATTGGGCTAGGAGAAGTAAACCATCCGCCTTGGAGGTTTGGGTTGACTTTTGAGGATCCGAGGAGAGAGGCTTCCCCGCTAAAAGGAAAAAGTGCCGCAATAGCCGAGCACCCCAAACAATCAGCAATAATGCCAGTCCCCAGCGCAGACAGGAGTGGAACCAGTTATGACGCAGGCCACCGCTGTAGAACAGAACCAGTTGAAGGGCAATATTTGCCAGAACAAAAGCAAAGGAAGCGCCACATGCAAAACGAAAGGTCCTGCGAACGGGCGCCCAAATCATGGCCCAAAATACCAAAATGCTAACCGGTAACCCACCCGACAACAGGGCGAGCATTTGATTAACGGTAGGAATCGGCAAATCGCTCAACACTTGAAGCCCCACGACAGGAAACCGAATGCCTTCCGCTTTCAGGTCCACCGGCTGAAGGCCGAGCCTTTCCCGAATCGCATTCTCAATCGGCTCTCGACTGTTAAGTGCCTCGCCAAAGCCTGGAAAAAGCTCCACTTTTTCGCTGTTAAATCCAACGACTAAGAGTGGTGTAAGAATGCCTTTTTCACCAATCTCATCAAGGTAGGTCCGATAAAGACGCGCTGCCTGAGGATCCATATCAGGACGGACTTCGGCTACGAGCCAATTGGTTTCCCGATAGCGATTTTCCAATTCCGCCATTACCGGATTGGCGAGTGCGCAGTGCGGACACCCATGACGGTGGAAATAGATTAAGGTTAGGGGGGCGCCAGCCTCAACCCGCGTGACGGGCATTGTCCCCGCACGAACGGTTTGGACCCACATCATGATGCGGAAGAGTGCTATGATCAAAACCAAACTGAGCACCAGATAGGAAAAAAAGCGGATGTTTGCAGCAGGCGTTTTCAAAAGATTTTCCAAAATTCGTTTTAATTGATTTGGGTTCGAGGAAATTCCAGATGCGCGTTGGCACCAGAGATTCCGTAGAGTACGCTCTTTTGGCGATTGGAATTATCCTATCTGGCTATTTGCTTTACCACCACTACGAAATTCGATTAGATCCCAGCAAAAAAAGTTTTTGCACCGTATCGGAAGACATCAATTGCGATGTCGTCGCGCTGCATTCGTCTAGTGAGGTCTTGGGCATTCCCCTTGCCGTTTATGGCCTGGGTTACTATTTTCTCTTGGCTTGTCTGCTGGGTTGGGCGCGCAGATTACAAGAACAAATCTTGTCCTTCTATGCTTCGGTATTCAAAGGGCTAGGATTCTTGATCAGCATTTACCTCTTTGTTATTAGCAAGTGGCTAATTGGCAGTTTATGCCTTGTTTGTTGCGGGACCTACCTAATCAACATTTGCTTGCTCCTGCAGGTTTTGTTCAAAAGTGATTTTTCTTGGAAAGGGGCCTTAATCCAGGTTTACCGAGACGTCCAAGTTAAAACTTAAATTGGCCCACAACTTGCTGTTACCCCACGGAAAAGGGGGAGAAAATGAGAATTAAGGCTTTCTCACTGATCGAGTTGATGGTAGTCATCGCAATTATTTCTTTGCTTGCGGCAATTGCTTTACCCCTCTATCAGGATTTTCTGTGCAAAACCCGGGCAAATGAGGCGATGAACGCACTCAGGGATATTAAAGGATCCATACAGGCATTTGCCTCAACGGATGTCGATTTCACGGTAGGCGGTGTGACCTGGGCAACGGTAACGGAAATCCAGGAAAATTTGGGGGTGGAAATCCCTCATTCGCGGTGGACTTATACCGGCAGTGCAACAGCCAGCATCTTAAACATAACTGCAACTGCGGTTAATAGTGTCCAACCGGGATGCTTGCAAGGTTTTGCTTTCACATGGCAGGCAGTAAGGGGTTCTAACGGTGGAATCATGTATCGGGTGTCAAGTACGGCAAACTCCCGATATATTAGAACGTCTTCCCTCAGCGGAAAAATATGATGCCTGCCACTTTTTGTCACGAATTAAATCAACTCGCACTCGAGTTGACACTTTTTGACAGAAATTTTTTTGGATCTCAACATCCACTCAACAAATCAGCAAAAAAATTCCATGGCACGCTTCGTGCAACAAGGTAGAATACAAAGATCCTGTCGGAAGGACAGACTTTACTCAAAAAACTCTGGAGGGTTTTCATGAAAGGTATGAAAAAAGGTTTCTCTTTGATCGAGCTGATGGTGGTTATCGCCATTATCGCTATCCTGGCAGCTATTGCTCTGCCCCTTTACCAAGATTTCACTTGTAAAACGCGGGCCAATGAGCCAGTAAAACAATTGGCAGACGTAAAAGCTGGCGCTGCAGCTGTTGATGATGATTATGACGCTGCGTTGACAGCTACTGGTCAAACCTCGTTCATCGACCAATTAAACCAAGCTTTCAACTGCCAAATCCCCAAAACAGCTCGTTTCACGTTTACCGGTGCTGCGACTTCTAACACAGTGAACGTCGTTGTAACTGCAAATGCTGCTAATAACCCCAGCTGTTTATCAACCTTGGTTTTCACTTACACCATCAACCGTGACTCCACCACAGGTGGCGTTCTGTATGGTGTTACCGGTTCAACCTTGACCAAATATGTGAAATCAGTTGCTAGCACCGACCTTTCTGGTCGTATCTAATAACCAACGTTTTAGCGCTAAAAAGCTGCCTTTCGAGGCAGCTTTTTTTTTGGCTGTTTCCATTTAGAAAGGTCAATTTGGCTTTTGAGTTTCTCTGCCCAAGCCGATTTCAATCGCTGGTACTTGAACCCAATTTCATCAAAAAGCCCGTTCAAGCGCAGCCATGAGGGAGTTTGTGAATTGACCTAAGGCTTCATCGCCCTCAGCTGGTGGCCGCAGCACCTTTTTGAAGCCAAAATGCCTGCATTCCTGGATGCGCAGATCCGACTTGGAAACAGGACGCACCTCGCCGGCCAAACCTAACTCGCCAAAGACGGCTAACTCCTCAGCCACGGGAAGGTTGCGGAATGCGGAATAAACGCCAACAGCAATAGCAAGGTCCATGGCTGGTTCGCGCACTTGCAGACCGCCAGCAACATTAACAAAAACATCGTAGCCCTGAATCTGCAGGCCTGCCTTTTTTTCCAAAACTGCGAGAACCATGGCCAGTCGATTAGGGTCCACACCATTGGTCAATCGTCGCGGCGATGGAAATTGAGTGGAGGTAACCAAGACCTGAAGCTCAACCAAAAAAACGCGGCTACCTTCCACACAAGGAACGATAACACTACCCGGTGCATTTTGCGGGCGCTGGCGGATCAGCAGCGCGCTGGGATTGGGAACAACCTCTAAACCCTTTTCGGTCATGCGAAAGATGCCCAATTCGGAAATGGGTCCAAAGCGGTTTTTCTGTGCTCGAATCAGCCGCAATTCGCCGTCGCGCTCGCCTTCAAAAAGAAAAACCCCATCGACCATGTGTTCAAGGGTTTTTGGACCTGCGATGACTCCTTCTTTTGTGATGTGCCCTACCAGAACTAGAGTTGCTGCTGCACCTTTTGTCCAGTCAATCAAGCATTGCGCACAGTGGCGGACTTGGGAAACGGTTCCTGATGGCGACCCTAGCTGAACAGATTGGAGCGTCTGAATGGAGTCCACCACCACAAACTTTGGTTTTAATTGCTCAAGCAACTCCACTAAAGGTTCCAACCGGGTTTCGTGAGCCACCAAAATGCCATCAGCAGATAAGCCTAGGCGCATACCACGCAATTTGATTTGGCCTACCGATTCCTCGCCCGAAATGTAAAGAACGGAGTAGGCATCGGCCAGATTGGCAAAAAGCTGCAATAGCAAAGTGGATTTTCCAACGCCCGGTTCTCCGCCAAACAACAAAACGGTTCCGGGCACAAAACCACCACCCAGGACCCGATCCATTTCAGTATTACCGCAATGAATGCGCGTCGTTGAGTCCAAACCAATATCCGCAAAACGATTCACCTCAACCGGTTTTAAAACGGAAGATTGGAGTTTCTTTTCAACAAGCGTTTCTTCCAGCGTGCCCCAGGCATGGCACTCAGGGCATTGACCCAACCACTTGGGGCATTGAAAGCCACAGTCACTGCATACAAAAAGGTTTTTTGCTTTGGCCAAATCAGGCACCTTCAGCATTTGAAATGGCTGGATGATCCGGCTTGATCTCAAAAAAGGGGTAGAAGGTATACCATTGGTCGGGATATTGGCGGACGACGTCCTCAAGAACCCGAAGATACTGATTCAACATTTCCTGAACGCGATCTTCGCGCTTGCCATTTGCTGGCGGATGAATTGGCGGGTAAAGGTGGATTCGGTAGCGCCCATCTTTGCCGTAAAGCGTGAAACAGGGAATTACCGGCACACGAGCCAGCAGAGCTAAATGGTAGGGCCCTTCAGGAAACGTACATGTTTTGCCAAAAAACGTGGCCAAAACACCCCGCTCATTAAAATCGCGGTCGCCTTGAAGGGCCAGAAATTCGCCTTGTTCCAAAGCCCGCAGCGCCGGTAGAGTGGAGAAAAGGGAACGATCAACCGGACACTCTTTGATGTTGGAATAACGTCGAAAGCGCGAACGAAATCGCTCGACAATGTTGAAACGGTCACGTACGTAAATCACGGTCAGCGGCCGGACAAGGCGGCCAAAAAAATTACCCCCCAATTCCCAGTTGCCCATATGAGCTGTAACCAGGATCGCGCCCTGTCCCGCTTGCGTATACGTGAGAACCTGGTCCAAAGCTTCTGGATTTTCGAGCAAACGCGTGGGGTCGCCTGTTAATTTGCCGAATTTAAAAAACTCAACCCAGTATCGACTGTGATTATCCACCATTTGCAAGGCCAGCGCCTTACAGTCTGCCGGGGACTTATCAGGGAAGATGGTTTGGTAGTTGGAGGCAATCGCCTCCAGGTATTGGGGCCGGATCCAAAAAAAGACCCGCATAAAAAAGGAGGCCACCGGTAAGATAACCTTGGGGCACTTGCTGAGCAGTAAAAAAACCGGAAACCAAAGGCCAAAAAACCATTGGTACAGACGCACTTTCCAAGGCGGTGCCGTCGCCATTTTCGCTTGCATTGCGGACTCTTATCTTGAAATGGATTAGGGTTGTTGTTCTTGAGCAGGGATTTCCGATCGAGCTGCTTCGGCCTCAATTTGGGCAAACAGCTCTGCGTTTAAGGTTTGTGCAAGGTTGTCATAACCCAAGGCTCTGATTTGGACCAGGACTTTTTTCATGTCACTTTCCACGCCTTTCTCGGCGGCTGCTTCATACCATTTCTTTAAGATTGTGGGCTGGCGAGACTCCCATTTGCGCCACTCCGAATAGTCTGGCGAAAGCAAATGCGCTGCAATCAGTTCCATTGCGGTCTGATAATTGCCCAGGCGCTCCGCATCCTTGGCCAAACGCGAATAATATTCAAACATCAAGTTTTTGGTGACCGTATCTTGGGGGAATCGGGCCAGGAAATTCTTAGCGCGCGCATTGAAATCAACGTAAAACTTATTGTCGAATAAAAATTGGATAAATTCTCTCTCCACGTTGGGGTTGGGATCTTTTGCCAAATGAGCTTCATAAAGATTTTTGGCATCAATCACTTTGCCTTCAGCGGCAAGCGCTTTGGCTTTATCAATTTCTCCGCCGCCACCGCAGTTAAACAGGAGCAAGGCAGAAACCACACCAAACCATACTGCTTTCACCATTACCTCCCAAAGTGCTATCCTCAATTCCCAATTCTACTCTAAAAACCAGTTGGATCAACGGATCACCCAAGGAACAAAACACTTTAATCTCAATAAAGCCGCACGCATTCTCCCTTAATCGGGGAATCAATCTGGATGGAGTCCCCTTTTTGAATCTGTTAAGATAAGCCGGTCATTATTTCCACCTGGAGGCGCATTTGGACATTACTGAATTTCAAAAACGTTTGGGAGCATCCTTCGCCCTCAAGACGGATGGCCCTGCATTTCAATTGCAGCTTGACCAGGTGGTTGAATCGCCCCAGGCCCCAACTGGCTATGCGTGCTTCAGCGCGGAATTCATAGGTCCGGCACAGCCTGTCTTACCGCAGGCTACTTATTGCCTGATAGGGGAAGATGTGATGCTGGAATTGTTTTTGGTGCCGATTGAAAGGCAATCGCAAGGCATCCGCTATCAAGCCATCTTTAATCAAAAACGCGACCCTGCATAAAAAGAAGTCGATTTCCCATTAAACCGGAAGCGCAATGTTTTTGTCTTCAGGAGTGAACAGGCAATCGCCTGCAATGCTCAAGGAGGCAAAAATGCTTAAGGCTCTATTGGCTCGAACCATCATCATCACCCTTTCCGTGGTTGGCCTAGCTCAAGACAACGATTGGGCGAACAGCCCGGAACGAGCTAAAATCCGCGAAAACGTTCAAGTCATCAAAACCTTTAAGCGCGACCAACATCTCATCGACCTAGCAAAAAGGCTGCAACTGGATTCAGCTCAAGTACAACATCTGCGGCAAATAAAAGCCCAGTGTGAGCAGATCAGAGATCAAAAAAACCAAGAAGAACAACCGCTTACCCAGCAAATGTTGGATTTGACAAGCCAACTCCGCAAGCAAGTAGAGAGCGGTCAGACCCCCGATCCCAACCTTGAGCGTGAGATTAAGGCCATTCACAAAAGCCTTCGCCAAGTTCATACCAAAACCAAGCTGGCTTTACAGTTGGCCTGCGTGGAACTCCCCGATATCCTGAGTGAAAACCAGGTCCAGACGATAAAGGAATTTGCTCGAGACCATAAACAAAACGAAAAACGGGCTGAAAGAGGCGCCAAACGAGGCGATCGAATTGCAAGTCCCAAAGCAAGGCTTGCCCGCGCCCTTCTCAGCGATACGTTTCTGGCCCAATATCCACAATAAGACACTGGCCCCGCTAATTGTGGGGCCTAATTTTTGCGCACCCAGGAATTCAGTTTAAAGGCCCGGTCAATGACTGATTTTCCGTGGTTTGCTTCCGATTCGTTGGCAAAGTTACCGACACAAATTTTGGTCATATCGCCTTGATTCTCAAAAAAGACCCGGTAGCCCATTTTGGTGAGTTGCTCTTCCATTTGTTTCACTTTAGACGGGTCTTTTGAGGCCATTACCTGGATGAAATAAGCCCCACCTGAGGTTATTGGAGGGTCGGATGGGCGCACGGGCTCAGGCTCTCTTCGTGTTTCCGGTTGAGGCTGTGGAACCGCTTTCACTTCCGGCTCAGGCTGGTTTTCAGCAGGCGAAGGCGAAGCAGAATTTTCTTCGGCGGTATCCGTGGCCTGATTGGATTGGTCCTGAAGCGCCTGCCAGGAGGAATCTTCTAAATAGGAAACGTCGGCCGGTTTGGGTGGTCCCGCATTTTCATCGCGTTCGTAAAGCGATAATTCTACATTTAAAGCTTGCTGGTCCGGATCTTCTGTTGGTACCGCTTCAGATTGGGTAAGCGGCGTCTGGGTCGGATCGGAACGCCACAACTTATCGTCCTTGCCGATGACCATACCCATAAGCAAAAAGAGAATATTAATGAATACCGATGCAAAAATCATCCACATGATGACTTTTTTGGGGACGTAGATACCTTCGGACTGTTTCATGAACCGGCCTCACCCGCCTTACCAGATCTGCCCATTATATCGAGAAGGCAGGGTTTATGAGTCCAAAATCCAAAGGCTAGGGACTGGTCAAGGGCAGGCAGGATCGCGTATGATGCGACTATGACACGTTTCATGGGCAGCTTAATTTTCGCTATCGTATCGCAAGCCTGTATGTTGGACACGTCTGGCTCAGCTCAAACAGAGGCCAAATTCGAAACGATCACCCATGGCCAGGCACTGGAATTGGAACCGCATATCAGTTCGGGCCAGGTTACGGTTTTTGAGGTATATGCCGATTGGTGTGGACCGTGCAAACAAATGAACCAAACGCTGGTGGACCTCAAACAAACCTATGGCACGCGGATAAACATTAAGAAGTGCGATTTGGTTTCCTTCGATTCCGCATTTGCGCAACAACAAGGAATCAAAGACTTGCCCTACTTAATTGTTTATGACGCGAAGGGACAGTTATTAAAGCGCGGACCCTCCGTTGATGTCTTGCCCCACTTGTTGTCGCACTTGAACAGCCAATGATGGAAACCAGCTGTGAAGCTTTAATGCGTGCAATTGCCATTGGCGATGAAATCGCCTTGGCAGAACTGATCCAGTCGCGATCGGACCACTTTCTGGGCTATTTTGAACGCAGCCTCAAACGCTTTGGCAAAGCGGCAGACGCCGAAGACCTACTCCAGGAATTTTGGCTAAAGGTTTGGCGAAACCGAAAACGCATTGAGCCCGAGAAGGGTGCTTTCCGCTGGTTGGAACGCATTGCCTTAAATTTGCTTATCGATTGGACGCGAAAACAAAAAGTCTGCGAAGTCGTTTTTCCTGAGGAAATGAACGATCCCAAGGAAAACCCTTTTGACACCCTGCTCGCTAAACAGATCCAAACCAAGTGTTTGGAAAGCCTGGCGCCGCGTCAGCGGTTGGTTTTCCGATTGTGCTGTGAACAGGGGTTGGACCCACAGGAAGCCGCCCTTTTAGCGGACATAAACCCCTCAACGTTGCGCAATCATTTGGCCCATCTGCGCAAGAACTTGAAAAAGCAAATCAAGGCGTGGGGCTGGTCCTCGTAAACGATTTCCTTTTTGCTCCTTATTGCCAGGTTAAAAAAAGCTGTTCGCCTTTTAGCCAGAAAACCGTTAACTTTGTTGCAAGCGTTAAAACGCCAAATCCAAGGGAGGAGTCTCAACTATGTTAGTGAGTTTGTTTGTATTGAGTTCTGTCTTTAGTGTCGTGCCCGGAATGACACCGGAAGGGGAATCGACTGCACAAGTTAAAATGGCAGAAAAATGGCAGGCCCTTTTTGAGTGGAGCCAAAAGGAGCGCAGAGGGCTAACCTTCTATATCCAAGGCAATACAGTTGCGGGAATTGTGGTCCAAATCGGCCAGGATTTTGTCGAAGTGCGCAACCAGGAATACGGGTCTATTATCATCAAACTCGATCGGATTGATGCTGTTGCCGGCAAATAAAAAAGGGCGGGGAAATCCCCGCCCTTAACGTATGGGTTGGCTAAATTAGCCTTGGATTTGCTTGGCCACTTCTTCAGCGAAGTTATCCACCTTTTTCTCCAGACCTTCACCCAAGGCGTAACGGGAAAAGCGACGAATGGTAATTTTTTCACCAATGGACGCGACTTTCTCATTCACCAGATCGGTAATGGTTTTGGCGGTGTCTTTGACAAAAGGTTGATCCATCAAGCAGGTTTCCTCGAAATATTTGCCGATTTTTCCTTCGACAATTTTTTCGATGACTTGGGCCGGCTTGCCAGAAGAAGCCAACTGCTCACGGGCAATTTCACGCTCTTTATCAAGGATCTGAGCAGGAACTTCATCCCGATTGAGGTATAAGGGATTCGCGGCAGCAATGTGCATGGCGATATCCTTAACCAGTTCTTGGAAATTTTCGTTGCGGGCTGTGAAATCCGTTTCGCAATTCACTTCCAGCAAAACGCCGATTTTTCCGTTGCCGTGAATGTAGGCGTGTACCGCACCTTCAGAGGCAATACGGCTAGCTAATTTAGTGGATTTGGCAAGACCTTTCTTGCGCAACCACTCAACAGCTTCTTCAAAATTTCCTTTGCTTTCTTCCAGGGCCTTTTTGCAATCCATCATGCCAAGGCCAGTCCGATCGCGCAGTTCTTTGACTGCACCAGCGGTGATCGACATTTGTCAGCTCCTCTTTATTCCGATTATTCTTGGTAATTAGGGGTAGAACCGTCGCTGTGGTATACAGCGGGTCCAGGTGCATCGGCAATCGATTCTTCATCAATTTCCTCGGCGCCACCAGCTTCGCGTTCCTGAAGCCCTTCGATAATGCTGTCGGCAATCTTGCTGGTAAACAGTTTGACGGCACGAATCGCATCATCATTACCGGGAATAACGTAATCAATGTTGTCAGGGTCACAGTTGGTATCAACGATAGCAACAACGGGGATCCCCAGTTTCTTAGCTTCGTCAACAGCAATATGCTCGCGGTTCGGGTCTACAACAAAAAGGACATTTGGCAATTTTGTCATGTCCTTGATACCATCAAGAACCTTGCCCAACTTGTCTTTTTTCTTTTCGAGATCGATGATCTCTTTTTTAGTCATTTTTTCATACGAACCATCGGTCTGCATCGCTTCATAACGACGCAGCGTCTCAACCGATTTCCGAATGGTACGGAAATTGGTAAGGGTACCGCCGAGCCAACGGGTGTTGACAAAGTGCATGTTGCAGCGACGAGCATCTTCCTCAATCGCTTCACGGGCTTGGCGCTTGGTGCCGACGAACAGGAACTTGTTGCCGGTTTGGGCCTTCTCCGTCACGAACTGGCTGGCTTCCTTGTACTTCTTCAGGGTCTTCTGAAGATCGATGATGTATATTCCATTCCTGCTCCCGAAAATGAATTTCTTCATCTTTGGGTTCCAGCGCCGGGTTTGATGACCAAAATGAACACCGGCTTCAAGCAGTTCCTTCATGGAAATGTTTGCCATCGTAAGTGCCTTCCTAAAATCTTATCGGGGTTATGCAGCCCGGCAGAGCCGGAATGCGGGGATTAACGTTTCGAGAATTGGAAACGGCGACGGGCACCGGCCAGACCGGGCTTTTTCCGTTCTTTTTCGCGGGGGTCACGGGTCAACATGCCAGCTGCCTTCAGCTTGGAACGCAACTCGTTATTAAACTCCAACAAAGCCCGGGCAATGCCATGGCGCACAGCACCGGCTTGACCGGATTGGCCGCCACCGGCCACATTGACGTAAATATCAAACTTGTCCTGGGTTTCGGTCAGGGTCAAAGGTTGGCGAATCACCATTTTCAACAAGTCAGAGCTGAAATAATCATCAATGCTCTTGTGGTTAACAATGATTTGGCCTTTACCCGGGCGCAGGTAAACACGCGCTACCGAGGTTTTTCGACGTCCGGTACCATAGTATTGAATCGTGGTCACAATTTCCTCCGGCCTTACAGCTGTACTGCGATGGTTTCAGGTTTCTGCGCTTGTTGCTCGTGGTTGGGACCCGCGTAAACATGCAACTTGCGGTACATCGCACGACCTAACTTCGTTTTGGGCAACATGCCCTTGACTGCCAATTCAAAGGGCCGGGTCGGAAAACGTTCCAGCATTTTATCGGCATGGACTTCCGTCAATCCACCCGGTTGGGAAGAGTGGCGGCGGTAAACTTTTTTCTTGGCTTTGCGGCCTGTGTACTCAACTTTTTCTGCGTTAATCACCACAACATGATCGCCCATGTCCATATGCGGCGTATATTTGGGATTGAATTTCCCCATCAGAATTTTGGCCACAAAGGAAGAGACGCGGCCAATGGGAATGCCCGCAGCATCCACTAAGTACCACTTGCGGTTTTGATCTTCCGTACTCGGAAAAAACGTAGACATGTAAAGCTCCTCAATGTGGTTCGCAAGAAATCATCACGGCGTCTGAGTGCTGGCCACGCATAAAAGTGGTGATCCGGCCGGCGCCATCCGCACGAAGGTCCTAAATTACACGACTTGGTGCGGAAAGTCAAAAGCTTTTTCACGGCCTTTTTAGCTTTTCAAACGGTAGTTCGGTGCTTCCTTGGTGATGATGACATCATGGGGATGATTTTCCACCAAACCGGCTTGGCTGACCCGCATAAATGAGCCCTTTTGCTTCAGCGCAGCAATATTTTCCGCACCCACCAGACCCATACCCGCACGCAGTCCCCCAATCAGTTGGGTGATCACGCCAGAGAGGCTGCCTTTATAGGGAACTTGGCCTTCGATGCCTTCCGGAACAAGCTTCTGTGCTTGAGCGGATGCTTCCTGAAAATAGCGCTCCGCACTGCCCTGCTTCATAGCGCCCAAGGAGCCCATTCCGCGATAGGTTTTATACGTGCGACCCTGGTACAAAACCATCTCGCCGGGCGCTTCATCGGTACCCGCAAACAAGCGTCCCAACATAATGGAATCCGCACCGGCAGCCAGGGCTTTGGTTAAATCGCCGGAATACTGTACGCCGCCATCGGCGATCACCGGGATATCCCGTTTGCGCGCCGCTCGGTAAACAGCATCGATTGCCGAGATTTGCGGCATGCCTGCGCCCGTTACCACCCGGGTTGTACAGATAGAGCCCGGCCCAATGCCAACCTTGAGGGCATCCGCGCCCGCTTCAATTAAATCCTCAGCCGCCTCACCTGTAACAATATTGCCGACAATGATGAGCTGCTGCGGATATGCGGATTTCAGCTCGCGACAGGCGCGCATGACGCCCGAAGAATGGCCGTGTGAACTGTCTACCACCAGGGCATCGACCTTGGCGTTAATCAGGGCCTGAGCCCGTTCCAGAAAGTCGCCACTACTGCCAACCGCAGCAGCCACCCGTAATCGCCCCTGTTCATCCTTACACGCGTTGGGGTATTGGATCTTCTTTTGGATATCCTTGACCGTGATCAACCCGCGTAAATGATACTGATCATCAACCACCAGGACTTTTTCGATGCGGTACTTGTGCAAATACTTCTGCGCTTCCTCTAAGGTGGTGCCAACCGGAACAGTTACCAACCGATCGCGACCTGAAGTCATCACATTTTTAACTGCCTGGTCAAAATTCGTCTCAAAACGCAGGTCGCGGTTGGTGACAATCCCAACCAACGTACCTTCTCGATCAACCACAGGAATACCGCTGATTCTGTACTGGCTCATCATGGCTTCCGCTTCGTTAATCGTGGCCTCTGGCCCGATCGTTATGGGATCCACAATCATTCCGGATTCCGATCGCTTGACCTTATCCACTTCCTCAGCCTGACTTTGGATCGGCATATTTTTGTGAATGACACCCATTCCGCCTTGTTGGGCCAGGGCAATGGCCAGCCGATGTTCGGTAACTGTATCCATGGCTGCTGAAAGAAGAGGTATGTTGAGCCAAATATCTCCAGCTAAACGGGTCCGGAGGTCTACCTGGTTGGGGTGAATATCCGACTTTGCCGGAATCAAAATCACATCGTCAAACGTCAAGGCATCATTTAACGGGTAATTCAGCATGGGGCCCCTCCTTAGGACTGTTTGCCATGGCACTGTTTAAATTTTTTGCCGCTGCCGCAGTAACACGGTTCATTACGACCGATCTTAGGTCGTTCGCGGCGAACGGTTTTGGATCCCTGGTCGGTATCACTGCCCACCGCTTTGGCCGCCTTCTGTTCATCGGCACGCCGGCGGCGCATACGTTCCATATTGTCATTGCCGATGCGCGGTTGCAAGAGGATCAAGGTGCGAACAACCTCTTCATCCATGCGATCCATCAGTTCGTTAAACATGGCGAACGACTGCTTTTTGTATTCAATTAGAGGGTCTTTTTGGGCGTAGCCCTGAAGGCTGATGCCTTCTTTAAGCGCGTCCATGTTACGCATGTGGTCTTTCCACTGTTGATCGATAACATACAAGACCAGGAACCGTTCGTGGTCGCGAACGGCTTCTTCCGGAATCCCCAGTGCATCCCATTTGGCCAGGTAGCGTGCCTTAACCGCTTCGAGAATATCTTCTACATAATCGCTTTTTCGAGTCGCTGCAGCTTCAGAATCCACCTCGAACAGGAACTGGTGTTTGAGTGCTTCCTTAAAGGTTTGGGGGTCAGCACTTTCACGCGCAACCAAATGGGTTTCCACCATGTATTTGGCAATTTCTTCCATGCGTTTAAACAGGAAGGGTCGCGGGTCCGACTCCAGAATCTGCTGGCGCAAATCATAAAACGTGTTGCGTTGACGGTTCATGACATCGTCGTATTCCAGTAGATGTTTGCGGTACTCAAAATGGCGTGCTTCCACGTTTTTCTGGGCGCGTTCAATACTTTTTGATATCCAGCGATGTTCGATGGGCTTGCCCTCTTCCATCTGACTGGTCATAAACCGTCGGGTGCGCTCGCTGCCAAATAAACGCATCAGGTTATCTTCCAGGCACAGGTAGAAACGCGAATAACCCGGATCGCCCTGACGACCAGAACGCCCGCGTAACTGATTATCAATCCGACGCGCATCATGACGCTCCGTGCCTATAATCGCCAGGCCACCCGCCTCGAGAACCTTTTTCTTTTCTTCCTGGCAGATCTGTTTGTAGCGGGCCAAAACGGCGTCATAATCCGCTTCAGGATTGTTGGCACATTCGTTTTTGGCCAACATTTCTGCGTTCCCACCCAAAATAATGTCCGTTCCGCGACCGGCCATATTGGTGGCGATGGTAACCGCCCCAAGCCGGCCTGCCTGGGCGACAATTTCGGATTCGCGGGCGTGGTACTTGGCATTCAGAACAACGTGTTTTATGCCGCGTTTTAACAAAAGTTGGCTTAGGTATTCGGAAGTTTCCACGGCGATGGTTCCAATCAGAATCGGTTGACCTTTGCCGTGCAACGCGTCGATCTCCGCCAAAATTGCATCAAACTTCTCTTTTTTGGAACGGTAGATCTGGTCGTTGAGATCTTTGCGGATAACTGGCCGGTTGGGCGGAATGACGTACACATTTAGCTTGTAAATGTTAATAAATTCAGTCGCTTCCGTTTCAGCGGTACCGGTCATACCACTCAACTTTTCATACATGCGGAAGAAGTTCTGGAAGGTAACGGATGCCAAAGTTTGCGTTTGGCGTTCAATTTTGACATTTTCTTTTGCTTCCAGCGCTTGGTGCATACCATCCGAATAGCGCCGTCCTTCCATGGGCCGGCCGGTGTGTTCATCGATGATCACCACCTTGTTTTCCTGAACCATGTAGTCGACATCGCGTTTGTAGAGGTGGTGCGCTTTGAGACCTTGCTCCAAACAGTGCAGGATTTCGATGTTGTCGGGGTCATAAAGGTTTTGGACACCCAACTGTTTTTCCATCCAGGAAATACCCTCTTCATTGAACAGGGCCAGACGGTCCTTCTCATCAACCGTGTAATGTTCGCCCCGCAATCGCTCAATCAGGGCATTGGCCTGATAGTATTTGTCGACGTTTTCCTCGGTGGGGCCAGCGATAATTAGTGGGGTGCGCGCTTCATCGATCAGGACGGAATCGACCTCATCCACAATCGCGTAGTTAAACCGACGCTGAACCTTAGAACTGGGCGTGAACTTCATGTTGTCGCGCAGATAGTCAAAACCCATCTCATTATTGGTGCCGTAGGTAATGTCGGAGTAATAGGCTTCACGCCGCTCCTCATCGTTTAAGCCGTGCAGGATGACACCAACGCTCAGGCCTAACCAATTGTAGATTTGGGCCATCCATTCCGCATCGCGTTTGGCAAGATAATCGTTAACGGTAACAACGTGAACGCCTAAACCCGATAACGCGTTGAGGTAAACGGGCAGGGTCGCCGTAAGGGTCTTGCCCTCACCGGTCTTCATTTCAGCAATAGAACCGCGGTGCAGGATCATCCCACCTAACAATTGAACGTCATAATGACGCATCCCCATGACCCGTTTCGATGCTTCACGCACCGTGGCGAAAGCTTCAACCAGCAAATCATCCAACGTCTCACCGTCCGCTAATCTTTGGCGAAACTCGCCAGTTTTGGCTTTGACTTGATCATCGCTCAACGCTTCAAACTGGGGTTCCAACTCATTGATTTTTCGAATGATCGGATAGAGCGATTTAATTTCCCGGTCATTTTTGGTGCCGAGTACCTTGGAAATAATCTGGAGCATGCGAAATGGCCTCGATTTAAGAAATAAGCCCATCCGAGCCAAAGCGACTCAGATGGGCCGATAATGTCATGCGAGGGTCATGCCGAATCAAAAGGGCTTGACATCCTCGAGAACGTATTTAAGCGGATCGACCGCCTGGCCGTCCTTGTGAATTTCAAAGTGGAGATGGGGCCCGGTGGAGCGACCCGTATTACCGACATAGCCAATCAGGTCTCCGCGCTTGACCTTCCGACCTTTGGCCGTATTAAAACGCGATAAATGACCATATCGGGTTTCAAGACCGTTGCCATGGCTGATCACAATTGTATTGCCGAATCCGCCCTGAAGCCCCTGAACGGTAACCACCCCACTGGCAGGTGCGTACACGGGTGTCCCGATGGGGGCGCTGATATCCAAACCGGAGTGGAAAGCTCGTTTGCGGGTAAAAGGATCGACCCTGTGACTGAAGCCGCTACTCAACCAACCACGCGCCGGGAGTATGGAAGGCGTTGAATCCAACAGTTCACTTTTTTGTTTATACGCCTCATCCAGCGAATCGATACGTGCTTCAAGCAGCTGAGAAGATTGCTCGATCAGCGACAAATCATAACGCAGATACTGGTTGAGCTCATTTTCAAACAGACTCGCACCACCTAAACCGGCCACCGACTGATCATCGGTAGCGACCCCAATCATGCCCGCAAGCTTCATGGTTTTGTCATCGAAATACTTCAGCTTCTTTTCGATTTCCATGGTCGCGCTGAGATAGCGCTCGTTCGCTTGCTTCAATGCAGAATTCTCAGAGGCCAAATCGTGAAAGGTACTATTCTGCCGCGAAGCGCGAAGCCACAGGGCAGCAAAACTCAAGGACAATAAAAGGCAACATGCCATTAATGTAATAAAAGCCTTGATCATACGCGCGGAGAGTTTGAATTGCTTATGCTCGGCCATCTCATCGCTGAACACAAGCACAGTCAAATACTTGCCTTTAATCATGCCTTTACCTTAAAAAAGAAAGTCTCGGGAAATCGCAAAAAAAAGCAGGAAAACACCCCGCCCAGCCCAAGGCTTAGAAGTGTACCACACGAATTCCCGGTTTCGTCCAGTACGCTTAAAATTTAGTCGTCGCCGAGGGCATCAAACTCGTTCTCAACCCCACAAAGTGCACAATAACCGCTGTAGATGGTCAATTGGGCCTTTTTCTCTTCCTGTAACCCGTGCAACCGCTCTTTAACGGCAGCCAGTTCTTTTTCAATTTGTGACTCGATCCGGGAAATGTCTTCCCGCGTATCTTTTAACAATTTCTCATATTTGGCGCGGCGCTCGGCATCCATACCGTCGTCTCCTCCTCAATCGTTTGCTTGGGTCAGACCAAGAAAATGAATTTGCTCCCCTACAAAGGCTTTTCATAATACCTCATGCTCTGATGAGGCGCTAGGCCCGAATCCGCATTAAGCTCAATCCTTTTTGGGCGGTTTGTTGGATTTGCTTTTAGAATCTGGCTCTTTTTTCTGCATCGCCTGCAATTCTTCCTGCAATTTGGCCAATCTTTCCTTAAGATCTTTATTGGCTTCTTCGGCGGCTGCATTCTCAGGATCACCGGCTGTAGTTGAATTCTCCGCAGTCAATGGGATTTCCCCCAAATTGGCTGGATCCTGAGTTTCGATGGGTGTGCCTTCCTCAGAAGGTAACGTTTCTGCTGGCGTGGATTGGGCTTCCACTTTGGGCTCCGGGGTGTTCTGGCCAACAACCGGCGTGGGTTCTGCAGGTGTTCGCATAAATACAAACCAACCTCCCGCAGCAGCTGCGGCCAACAACACCACCACCAAAATCCAAAGCCATGCCTTGGAACTCTTGGCGGGCGCCTGGACAGGACCCACCTGGTTAATTTGGGCCTGCTGATGCGCTTGAATCATGCCGGTGTCCGGCATAATGAAGGCCGGTTTGGTCGGCGCTTTGGGCTTTTTCTGATCGTATTGATTGAGTAGGTGCAGGTCTTTGAGGAAGAGGCTGCGCAAATAATCCCCAACATCCGATTCATTGGTGTGAAACTTGGACTGCTGGACAAAATCCTTAAGATCCTTTTCGAACTCTTTGGCGTTGGTGTACCGGGCGTTGACATCCAAGGTCAATGCCTTGAGCACAATTTTCTCCAACTTACTCGGAATTTTAGGGTTGTATACGCTGGGCGGATCAAACTTCGCCTCGCGAACGTTCTTAAGAATGGATAATTCCGAGTCTCCAGAAATCAGCTTTCGACCCGTTAAACTCTCATACAACACGTTGCCCAAACTAAAAATATCGCTGCGTTGATCGATGGGTTTGCCTTCAGCTTGTTCCGGCGACATGTACAACAGCTTGCCTTTGAGACTGCCCGCAACGGTTTGTGAGGCTTTAATCGAAGCCTTGGCAATGCCAAAATCAACCAACTTGATTTCGCCTTCGTTAGAAACCAAGATGTTCTGTGGTGAAATATCGCGATGGACTATGTGCAGATCGCGATTACCATAATCTTTTTTGGTATGTGCATAAAAAAGGGCCGAACACAATTTCATGCCCATAAACACTGCGATCTCCACCGGGAGATGCACACCCAATTCATTGCAAAGGCTCAAAATCGTCCGCAGGTTATGGCCGGACACGTATTCCATGGCAATAAAAAACGAATTGTCCATTTGGCCCAATTCGTAAATCTGGGCAATATTGGGATGGGTCAAATTGGCTGCCACTTTAGCCTCATCGATAAACATGGTGATAAATTCCTGGTTATCGCTGAGATGGGGCAGAATCTTTTTTATCGCCACAATTTTTTCGAAACCTTTTTCGCCGACCAAACGCGCTTTCCAAACTTCGGCCATGCCGCCGGAAGCAATTTTGGAAAGTAACTGATACTCATTCGATTTTGAACCGCCCTCGGCTTGTTTTTTGGGGGCGGGTTCCAATCCAATCTGAGGCGACCCAA
Organism: Acidobacteriota bacterium; assembly: GCA_020637335.1. GTDB lineage: Bacteria > Acidobacteriota > Holophagae > Acanthopleuribacterales > Acanthopleuribacteraceae > JACJWC01. The sequence goes on from JACJWC010000010.1 coordinate 52,311, forward strand.
CGGCCACCTGACTGGGCATGGGTTTGGTAGCAGGCGGACTGCTCAGGACAGAACGAGCTGGTGCTGGCGTTGGTTGAACCGTCGGCATAACCGGTTTTGGCGGGGCCGTTACAACCGGTTTAGGCATTTCTCGAACCGGTGGTGCGATTTGAGGCGCGGGTTTGCGCACTTGAGGCGTCGGCTGGGTTGTCGGTTGGGGCCCCGGTTGAGCAGGTCTCGGCGCTACAATGGGCGCTTTTTCCTTTTTCAGCTCTTCCTTGGTCTGCTTTTCAATATCGTCAATCAAAGCCCCAAAAATATCACTGCTGGTTAATTTTTCTTCCAGATTGCGGGCATTTTGGGGATCCGTCATCGAAAAATTTCGAGCAGCGGGCGGGGTTGGCGCTTGCACATCCACGTGAATAGGTGGTTGTGGAGGCAAGGATTGCCGGTATTCGCCCGTATTGCTTTTCATCTTTTCTAATTCTTTTTTCAATTCATCCGGACTGACCCGCATGGTTCGGTTATTGCCGCTGTCGTCCGCTTCGGGTTCGGGAACGTGCACCTCAACAACTGGCGTTTTTCGCGCACCCGAACGCTGCATCGATCCTGAAGTCTGCATGGAACCAGAGCGTTGCATGGACCCCGATCTTTGTAAGCTACCTGAATTTTGTAACGGATCTTTTTTGCCCAACTCCAAGCCTGAAAGGGTAAATTCCAAGCGTTTCTCTAAGTCGTCATCCAGATTGCGGTTTTCGGGTTTTTTGGTTTTGATGGCACTGGAAAGGCTGCTCAGCGTAAATTCCAGCTTTTTGTCCAAACTATCATCCAACATGGGTTTCGCTTTGTTCTCCACCAAGGTTTTGACGGTATGGACGAGTTGTTCATCCGAATATGGTTTTTCCAGATAGGCCGTAACCCCATATTTGGTCTTGGCATCGCGTTTATACTTTTCGCCTTTGTAAACCGCAGTCGAAATGACAATCGGGATCTTGCGATCAATTTCGCGGATTTTTTGGCTGACGGTAAATCCGTTCACACCCGGTAACATCGGATCAATAATGCACAGGTCTGGACCATCCGACTGCAACTTGGCAAGCGCTTCATTTCCATTATTGACCAAAATGGTATGGAAACCGGCGCGCTCCATTGCACCCGCGATAGTTTTGAGGCTTTTCGCATCATAGTCAGCCACTAGAATCTTAGCCTGTTTCATTTGCGTCCTGGGTCCACATCCGAGCTTGAAAACTGAATACCATAAATATCATATACGCTGCCAAAGCGAAACCATAGAGTTAAGCGCGCCCATTGGTCAAAGGCCTGCCTCTGCGGGTTTCGATTGAGTCCCCGATTCCACTGGTTTAAGATTGCGGCATGATGGCTAAAGGCTTTTTTTTCCTGATTTTATTGCTATTTTCGGATGTCCCCCCGAGCTTTAGGATTCAATCCGTGCAGGGCAACCATGCAACTTTACAGGGGACTAGCATGGTCTTTTCCCTATCAGGCGCGTCCGTTCGAATCACACCCCTGTCCCCTGACGAACTGGAGGCGATGCTCCGCGCCAAACTGCCCGATCCAGGCGTCCTACAGGATCCTGACACGCAGTTGCGTTTGCGTTCCATCATTAGTTTTCGTTTGGAAGCTGAAAACAAGGGTGAACACGATCTGCATTTCAATCCGGACCAATGCCGCCTCTATCACAGCGATGAACCCAAAGGCATTTTAGTGACACCCCTTTTCTTTACTTTTGGGCGAGACTTGAGCGTTAGCGAAAGTTTGGATATCTTGGCCAATGAATTTGCCGGCAATAATTGGACCCTCCCGCCTGGGGAAAAAGCGGAGCAGATTTTGGCTTTTACCATGCCCGGCTCCCGATTCCAGCGCTCTTATGAATTGCGGATCCGCGAACTGTACTTTGGCCCTGACGCCTTTACATTTTCGGCAAACCTCAAGCAGGTCAAACGTTAACAATGCCAATTCTTTTATTGTTTTTTTGGGCACAGGACATTGCGGTGACCGTTACCGGAAGCGGCGGCCCCATTCGCCAAACCGATGGCACAATCACCTTCAACACCTACTTCCGCATGGAGGCTGAAGGCCTGATCCTGACCGCCGATCAGGCCGCCTATCGACCCAATAAAATGGTAGAAGTCCACGGCAACATCAAGATTGACCTGCAAACGGATCAGGGCTACCTAGAGATTTACGCGGATCAAGGCGTATTTGATCTCAGCACACAAAGTGGCGAATTCACCGATGTGGCGGCCCAATTCTCCGATGAGTTTTACTTTGTCGGTAAAAAACTGACGGTCATGGGCAAAGATCGTTTTTTTATTGAAAGCGGCCAACTCAGCTCGTGTAACCAACCGACAGCCCATTGGTCCATTGCCATCCATAAAGCTTGGATTGAACGCGAGGGTTATGCCCGATTGCGCAATGCTTCTTTTCGGATCGGAAACGTACCCGTTTTTTACCTTCCTTATATGATCATTCCAGCCTTCAGCGAGCGACGTACGGGCTTATTGACCCCACAGCCTGGCGATTCCTCACGCAATGGCTATTTTCTGGGGGTGCCCTTCTACTGGGCGCCGCGCAGAGACCTTGACTTTACCCTGACCCCCACCTTCTTCCAGGAGGCCGGTTTGCGCTTGGGCCTCGAAGCGCGTTACAAACCAACATTTCAAACACAAGGTGTTCTGAATGCCAGCTACATTCGCGACCGTATTTTGGCCGATGCGACCCGCGCAGGCGCAAATGTACCGATCGAGGATGGCAAACCCATAAAAGCCGATCGTTTTCGGTTGCAATGGGAACATGAACAACCCCTCGGCAAAGGTCTGCTTCTGCATCGCTGGGATGGGGGATCTGATTTCCAAATTGACCGGGACTACGTACTCGGCGCGACCGCAGGACGCGTGCGGGACTACAGTTACCAGACCCAATACTCCACCTATTGGGGCAACCACGCCATTTTTGTCGACCTGCAAAAGAATCAACGCATCCTGAGCGATGGAAAAACCATTGCCCATTGGGACAACCTGCCCAGCGTACAAATATTCCAACCGGCAATTCTGCTGGGCGACAACTGGGTTTACCGCAGCCGCTATTACTTGGACCACTGGTCATTGCGCCAATTTGGCCCGCTTGAGGAAGATGCGGCCGTATTCCGCGCTGGCGTTGATGCCTCAGTCTCGACAACCAAAAATCTGGGCGACTGGATCCACAGTCGAACTTCTGTTGGCTTGACAGGTGCCTACTGGCGCAGCTCTGATGATTCTGCAACGCAAGGCGGCCCTTTTATCGGGGTTGAGTTACTCGGACCGCGCCTGTACAAAGCCTTTGGCCCCCAGGAAAAATGGACGCATTTTGTCGAGTTCGGTTTGGATAACCGCTTGGGTACAGAAGGCTCGGATCCGTTTTTAGATCACGTCATCTTGGACGAACTGGACGCCCGATTGGAGGAGCAGGGCCGTGGCGGAAACACGACTTGGAAAATTCGCTCACGCTTCTACCAATCGCGCGAAGGTTTTTCCCAACCTTGGCTTGATTTGGAGTTGCGTCAACGCGTTTATTGGAACAGCGACCAAACACCGCCGCTCGAGTTACGCGCCCGCATTGCCCAAAACCGCCGCATCCAAGGCAACGCGCTGGTTCAATACAATCCAGAGACTGGCGAATGGGAAACCTTGACCCTGTACTCCAACCTACAATTTCGCCATGCCAGCGGACAATTGGGTTATGTGCGCCGTTCACTTGCTGAAACAAACCAGGATTCGCTGATTGGCTCCCTCAACCTGAACGTGCGCAAAACCCAAATTCGTTACCTTTATGACTACGATTTCCAGCTCAATCAATTTAAAAGCCAGGAATTGGGTTTGACTTATATGGGCGCATGCATGGGCGTTTCGGGGCGTTTTGTCAGTACGCCTTTTGTCGGCGTGAACGCCGATCAGGAATGGTTTCAATTAGTCGTCCACTTCCGCAATTTGGGCGAATTGGGTCGGCGTTTCTAATGGACGGATCCCGCAAAGCGTTACATATTGCGATGATCGGATTCTCTTTGGGGACCGGGCGCCTACCCAGCGCGTGGATGGTTGGCGCTTGCGTAGTAGCTTTTCTTTTTAACTTGTTGATACTCAATCGTTTGGGCGGTCAAATATTTATGCGGCAGCAGGACCGGGCCCGCGGATTTGCGTTGGGCATTCTTATGTATCCAGCCATCCTGACCCTGCTCTACATGATTTTTTGGCAAACCCCCATTTTTGCCTTGGTGGGCTGGTGCGCAATGGCATTTGGCGACGGATTTGGCGGATTAATCGGCCGAAAATTTGGCCAAAAAACCTGGGCTTGGTCCCCGGCTAAGTCTTACATCGGGACCGGGGCATTTTGGTTGCTTGGCAGTTTGGCAACCCTTTTGTGGCTGGCCCTATTTCCCAAAGAGCTCTTCCTGACTGCTGATTGGACCACCTGGTTTTTTATCGTATTGGCCGTCATGGCTGTTTCCGCCTGGGTGGAGTCCCTGCCCGGCTTAATTGATGATAACTTTTCTGTCCCATTAGTCGCCGCCCTGTCGGCCTGGCTCCTTTTTCAATTAAGCAACCAACCGGTCCCCAATAATTGGCCAACCAACAGTTTGGTCGCCCTCGTTTTGATCGCCGCGCTGATGGGGGCAGCCGTATGGGCACGAAAAATCAGCACAAGCGGCTCCCTGGTCGGCGGCGCAATAGCACTAGGGCTTTGGCTGGGTTTTTCCTGGCTCGGATTGGGCGCATTGTTTCTCTTTTTCTGGGCCGGGTCCTTGGCAAGTCATTTTGGGAAAAAGCAAAAGGCAACCTGGGGACTCGATCAGGAAAATGAGGGCACCCGATCTATACGCCACGCATTGGCCAATGGCGGGGTTGCAGGATTGGCCGGCTGGTTGGGCTGGTTCGTGCCCGAATGGAACCAAGTCTTGGCAATAGTCGCAATTGGTGCCCTTTCCGCCGCACTCGCTGATACGTTCTCCAGTGAGTTCGGCGTTTTATATGGCAAAAAATTTGTCCATGTTCTGCGCTTTTCAAGCCTGAAACGCGGGGTCGATGGGGCCATCAGCCTGGAAGGGTCTCTAGCTGGTGTGGCTGGCGCATTGAGCATGGCCGGCTTGTGGTATCTGCTTCAACCACAAGGGCTGGGCTGGGTCCTGGTTGGTTTGGCTGGGATTTTTGGCACCTGGTTTGACAGTGTATTGGGCATTAGCCTCCAAAAATCCGGCTACATGACCAATGACACAGTCAATTTTGCCAATACGGCGATCAGCGGCGCCCTTTTCGGCTTTATCGCGTCTTTAATTTAAGTGAGACCTGCCAATTTTGATTGGTTTTTCCGGTTTTGGGGTCTTCTTTTAACAGATCGTCAAAGGCTTGGTGATACTCGTAGCTGGCGCGTAAGGAAAGGTGTTTGCCCATAGGGCGGGTGAAATCAACGGCAACGCTGGCATGGGCCAAACCGTCCTTCTCATAAAAGCCGGCCTCAATCACCTCACCACTGCGGGTAACTTTGGGTTCCAGTCCGTAGCTTCCACCGGCTTTTAAGGTAAGGCCAATGTCTGTTTTGGCGGTCAGCGGAAATGCGCGCGAAAGATTGAGATCAATGTAAGTACCCCGATAGGCATCAATGTCATAGGCAATGCCATAGGTCGGGTTCCATGCCGTGCGCTGACGGATGCGATAGAAAAGCTCCTGCGAATCCGGACGGCCAAATCCGTATTGATAAAAGCGGTAACCCAAAGTCTGGACGGTTCCGCGCCCGATCGTTGTGTATTCGAGGGCATGCACAAATTCATCCAATTTTTCAGTTTCATATCCGGGATGATGAAAAACGGAATAAGACCAGGCACCCACGCCCAACAACAAATCGCCTTGAACACCCGGTTCCTCATCATATACATGGCCGCGAAAGAGGTAGAGATCGGTGTAATTCACCCGAAACTGGATATCGAACTGGGCGCGAACTTCCTGGGCATGCAAATAACCGAGGAGACCTAAGGCTACAACAATCAGTAATTTAAGCGAATTTCTCATACAATCCTCAAAACACGGGGGAATGAATTAAATAATACCAGTTAAGCAGAACCATCAGGACGAAGACCAAACGCGCCGAACGGGTCAAGTACCAGGCACCCACCACCAATTTGCGCCTTTTAATGAATAAACAGGAATCCACAATGCCAAAAAGGCCAAGCGCAAGTGCGGCCAAAAACCCCAAGGGTTGCCACAAGAAGGCGCGCAGCCAATCACCTTGCAAGGCAGAGAGACCCATGCGGGTCAGGCCACAACTTGGGCATGGTAGAACAAACCATTGGCGGAAAGGACACACAAAAGACCATTCCAAACCCAGCCAAAAGAAGCTAAGCGCAAAGGCGAGGCCACTGAGAAGAATAGAGCCCGCCCAGGGGAAATCGCCCCGACCCGTAACCTGAATTTCAACCAGCACTCATCCCGCCAGCAATGAGCGCAGTAAAAATTCCGATACAGGTTGCACCCAAACAACACAAGAAGATGTATGGCGCAAGCACGGTCAGGATTGCTCGGCCCGGTGATGATTTTTCAGCCTTGACCAATCCAACGACCAACAAGACCAAACTAAAAACCCAGGTGAACAAACCGAAATAACTTAGACCAAAAAGGCTAGGCAAATGGCTGTAAGCGTAGATTCGAGCAAATTTTGAGAAACTGCCCTTGTGGCTTTTAAAGATTTGACTGCTCAAGTAAAAAATGACCAGCCCAAAAAAGAACTGGAAGGCCGCCATGATCGGCGCCAGAAAAACCTGAACCACAATGCCCGTCTGATAGGCTTGGCCAAAGTCCTGATCCGGCAGTTGCATTTCCGGGAACAGTTTTTGAAGCTCTTGGAGAAATGCCTGAACACCCCCATCTGGGCCAAGAATGAGATAGTTAATCAAAACATTCACAATGGTGATGGTGATGCCGCAAAACAGGGCCAGACAAATGGCGGGGACTGGCGAGCGGTCCTCTCGCATGCCGGGAAAGAACCGATCCCATTGGAACAGCGCCCTCGAAAAAGTCAGAAACACCGCTTTGCCCAGGCCTTCGTCAAATTGAGGATCTTCTAAAGGCGGCTCCTCACCTTGAGGTTCCGTATCGTATTGGTAAACATCGTATTGACTGGGTTGATAGGGATCATGGGGCGGAATCGGCGGTGGCTGTGGTTCCATGAGGACCTCAAAAGGATTTTTTAAGATGGAACTGTATCACATTGGCGGGGTGGGGCCAATTGGTGGCGCTGTCTTAACTACCTGATTTTCGAACCCGTATGCGCTGACCGGGCCGCAGCTTTTCGGGTCGGATGGAAGGGTTCCAGGCTTGCAACTGGCGCACAGAAACACCTACTTTTTGGGCAATCTGGGAGAGGGTGTCGCCGGAGCGAACGGTGTAAAAATCTTCTGATAGACCAAGTGGAATGGAGGGACCTGCCCCGCCTTTGATCGGTAACACCAACATCTGACCAATCTGCAACCGTTTGGGCGAAATACCTGGGTTCGCTTGTTGAAGACTGCTGACACTCACGCCATTGCGCTTGGCAATGGCAGAGAACGTATCACCTCTGCGGACTTTGTAGCGCGTCCACTGCAAGCGATCAGCCTCAGGGATTTGGCTTAAAGAGGCAACCACCCGTTCGGCCGTCCCCAGAGGAACCCGCAGCAAATAAGGCAATTGGTCAGGTGGAACGACCCGTCTGACCAAGGCCGGGTTTAAATCAAAAAGCGTTTCTTTGGACAGTCGATTGGCCTTGGCCAAAACAGACAATTCCAGGCAAAAAGGGATCTCAACTTCCTCAAAAACCCGTTCTTCTGCATCCGGCACCTCAAATAGGAAATCTTGTGGTGCTTTTGCGATGTGCAGAGCGGCCAGGAAAGCAGGAATATAGGCCATCGTTTCGCGGGGTAGCAGCTTTTTCTTGGCAAGTACCCAAAAGTCACGCGTGCCCCCCCGTCGAATGGCGGATCTTACCCGACCAGGTCCGGCATTGTAAGCGCACAAGGCCAGATACCAGTCACCAAACTCCTGGTGCAGTTGTTTGAGGTAGCGCGTTGCGGCGAAGGTCGAGTGGATAGGATCGAGCCGTTGATCCTCCCACCACGTCACACGCAAACCAAAATCCGTGGCTGTGCCCTCCATAAATTGCCACATGCCAATCGCGGAAGCGCGAGAACGCGCGTTGTTCTTGTACCCGGATTCGATCAGCGGTAAATAGGCCAACTCAAGCGGAACACCTTGCTCCTGCATCACCGCTTGAATAAAAGGAACATACAACTGCGACCGTTTGAGCGAATCGCCAATGGCCTGGCGTTTTTTGCCCGTAAACACGTTCAGGAAACTGTCGACCACTGCATTATGGGTGAGCGGAAAGGGATTGCTTTCGCTTTCTGGCGCCGTAGGTTCAATTTCCATTTCTGCAAAAGCAAACTCGAATAATTCGCCTTCCAAGAGCTTTTCCAACATGGCCTCGTCGTATTGTGTATTGGTTTCGGGTTGCGGGTTCTCATCGACCAAGGCAATGATTTGGGCCGATACCTCCTCAATAAACACGCGTAAACGAGGATCTGGAAGCTCCGCCTCCATGGTCATAGGAATCCATAAGGCCTGATCCAGGCAAAGCTGCGCACGCTCAAAATCGCCAGCAAGCCAAAGTTGATAACCCTCCTCAAATTGAGCACAACTTTCGGCAAGGACCAATTCCACCCAATCAACCGGATTGGTGGCGGGGGCTGCCACCGGCCCAGAGGACGCAGGCAAATCCGGCTGAATCGAGACCTTAGGGGCCACGCAGCTCATCATCCCTATCAGCGAAGCGAAAATCCATGTGCATTTCATCCTGACCTTTTTAGCAGACTTGGCGATGATTTGGGCCATTTTAGTGGTTTCCTTTTCGTCCGATAGGTCTGGGAATGAGTCCAAGCAAAGAATTGTTTGTAGCCAGGACCAGTCTCGCATAGCATGGCTTTAAGAAGAATATAGACGGAGAACCAGGTGATAGAGGCGAAGGGAATTCGAAAAACTTTTCAAAATTTTGTGGCCGTCCACCACTTAGACCTTACGGTTCAAGAAGGCACCCTGTATGTATTTTTGGGACCCAACGGTGCCGGGAAAACCACCACCATCCGCATGATCACGGGAATTCTGCAGCCCGATAGCGGCGAACTGCGTATATTTGGTCAAAGTTACCAGAAAAATCGCGGCGATATCCTCAACCGGATCGGCTACATCCCCGATCGTCCATTTTTGTATGGCAAGCTTTCGGCCAATGAATTAATCCGCTTCATGGGCAGTTTGCGGCGTTTGGATCCGAATTTCACCCGCAAGAGAGGCAAAGAGTTGCTGGCTCAGTTTCAGTTGATCGAATTCCAGGATGAATTGATCGAGCGATTCTCCCATGGCATGAAACAAAAACTGGTCATGACCCTGGCTTTGCTGCACGACCCGGACCTTTTGGTAGTGGATGAGCCTATGGTCGGACTTGATCCGCGCGCAGCCTTACATGTCAAGCAGATGCTGACTCAATTGGCTCGCTCGGGCAAAACAGTTTTCATGAGCACCCACACCCTGGAAGTTGCAGCTCAGCTATGTGATCGGGTCGGCATTATCCACAAAGGTCGGATGGTGGCAGACGAATCCTTAAAAGGTTTAACCGCAAAAATGGCGACCAAGGACGGCGACTTGGAGGCTGTCTTCATGGCCCTTACTGCTGATGCACTGGATCTCGATGAAGGGGTTCCCGTTTGATTCGAGACTTTTTCCTATTGAGTTCGTTGCATTTGCGCACGGCCAAAAATCAGGCCTGGGGCTTTTTACGTCACCACCCGATTCAGGCCTTCGTTATTAGTGCAGGTCTGCTTTTCTTTTACGGCGGCTTTTTGCGAATCGCTTATGTGGCGCTGGCACGCATTTACCATCAAGAAACCGTTGGCATCATTATGTGCACCAAGTTGATCCAATTAATGCTGTTGGTTTCCGTCGGTGTTGCCACGATGAGTTCGTTAACCACAGCCATTTCGAATCTTTATATGAGCAAGGATTTGGAGTTTCAATTCAGCCTGCCCGTTAAATTCCCTTCATGGATTTATTACCGCCAATCGCAGGTGATTCTCCAATCCTGCTGGATGGTATTGGTTTTTGGCGGCCCCATTGTCTATTTCTTTCTGAAACTCAGCGGGCTTTCACTGGGATTGAGAGCAGTCGGTTTGATTGCCTTTTTGATGTTGGTGTCAATGATGGTCTTTTTGGCCACGATGTTGAGTTTCATCTTGATCCGCCTCTTCCCCGCTCGGCGCGTCCATCAGGTACTTTTCATCATCAGTATCATTCTGATGTCGCTCTTGGTTTTTTATTTCCGCTACATCGAACCCGAAAAATTCATCGGCCCCGGCGGAATGGAAGAATTTAACGGCTACCTGGATCTGGTCAACCCTACGGCCCAGGCCTGGAACCCAGCCAAGTGGACCGGCGATTTTCTGACGGCGTTGTCGTTAAAGAATTGGCCTGAGGCCCGATTGCATGGCTTCCGCATTGGTTTCATTTTCATCATGTTCCAGATTCCATTTCTGTTTTCGGCCTATCGATTTTACCGGTCCAGCTGGGATCGTGCGCTACACGCATTAAGCGGTGAAACTCCCGAACCGGGGAAAATGGGCTTTTTGGCTCGTTATTGGTCTAATCGTCTCGATAATCGCAATGGCAATCAAACCGCGCGAGAAGTTTTGCTGTTTATGCGTGACCCCTCGCAGTGGACCCAAATATTTATCCTGGCTGGGCTTTTGGCCCTCTACCTTTACTCCATCACCAAACTTCCGTTAAGTCCTTTTGGTGGAACGCGTTATCAACTGGCGCTTGGCAACACCGTATTCGTGGCATTTGTAGGGCTTTCCATCTGTTCCCGTTTCATTTTCACCAGTTTTAGCACCGAAGGTCAGGCCTTATGGTTAATGAAAGTAGCACCGGAGAGTTGGGAGAAATGGATTGAATCCAAATTGAAGGTCTATGGCATACCCACTTTGTTTTTCTGTCTTATTCTGTCTTTGGGCAGCGGAATTATTTTGGAATTGCAACCGCGTATGCTGTTGCGGGTAGGCATGGCCACGGCCTGGGATTTAATGCTCATCATGGGCGCATCGGTCGTTTTTGGTTTACTTTTTATGGACCCTAAAATCGAGAACGCCAATAAGATGATCGTTTCACCGGGCGGGCTCCTGCTGATGTCAGTTTGTATGTTTTTTATGTTGGCCCATGGCATTTTGCGCATCGTGGGTTCAAGTGAGATGTTAATGTACTATTTCCGTAGAGCAGGCTGGCCAAATCTGGAAGGCTGGCGCTACACGGCTTGGGCGGGGACCCTTGGCGCAATTGAAATTGCGATTCTGGGTCTATTTCTTTGGCGCGCGATTCGTCACTTACGCTCGGCAGAAGACATTTATTAAGCGCGCACAGCCAAATCTTTAACTTGAACGGACCAGGTCACCGGACAGGCAGCTTTTAACATGCCTGCAACTGAGCAATATTTATCGACCGATAGCGCCGCTGCTTTTTCCAAATCTTCCAAACGAACCTGATTGCTCTCCAGGTGGAAGTGCATGTGGATTCGCGTGAAGATGCGTGGATAGGGTTGTTCTCGCCGTTCGGCTTCCACGTCGATAACCAAGTTTTGGAACGCTTTTCTCTTCTTATGCAAGATTTCAACCACATCGATAGCAGAGCAACTGGCCAATGCGCCCAAAACCGCTTCCATTGGCGAAATTGCTAAACGCGGCTGGCCACCGTGGAGGACCATTTGATGGTTGTCTTTTTGACTGACCAACAAGCCGTCTTCCTGGACATTAACCGAAACCTTCATCGCTGACCTCCAGCCAGACTAAAGTGTTTCCTATTTTTTCACGATAGGCTGGAAATAAGCGAAGGTTTTTGGGAGCCCTATGAATTGGATTAACTGGAGTCGTATTGATGAATTAACGCAGGGCGACACCACATTCGGCCGCGAACTATTGGAAATGTTCATTGAGGATGCGCGAGACTTACTCAGCGAAATTGAAAAAGCTCTGAGCGCCGGAAATTTGGAGGTTGCCAGCCAGGTGGCGCACACCTTAAAAGGGTCATCTGGAAACGTGGGGGCCGAGACGGTATTTGGATTGGCCCAAAACCTGGAAGCCCAACTCAAAATGGGCGAACAAAGCACTGCGCATTCATTGGTCAATCAGATCAAAACCGGCTTGAAATCAACGGAAGAAACATTTCAAACGCGGTTTGCTTAACTCGGCTGGATACAACCGGAATAGCCCGATCTGCAACACTTGCTTTTACCTTGACCCCGAATGGATGTTTTGATAGCTTGGCGTCGGATGCGGGCGTAGCTCAGCTGGTAGAGTACAAGCTTCCCAAGCTTGGTGTCGCGAGTTCGAATCTCGTCGCCCGCTCCATTCCCGCTCCGCTTCCTGTCGAGCACCTTTTTATTCGACGTGGGATCCATTTCAACATTCGGGGTCAACATGGGATTCTTTGATTCAAAAAAGCCAGAACCTGCAGCCAAGCCCATTGCACCCGTTGCCAGTCCGGTGGTTAAACCCACAAATCCGGGATCAGGCCAAACCACCAAAATCAGCCCCCAGTTTCGTTTTGAAGGTAAATCGAGTAGCGACGACGATATGCATATCGAGGGCTTTGTCAGCGGAGAAATTGAATGCCGCAAAAGCGTGGTCGTTGGGCCTCAAGGCCGGGTCGAAGCGACCATTCGCTGCCACAGCATCACCATTCAAGGTACCGTTCGCGGCAATATTGAAGCCTCTCATACCGTAACCATAGAAGCATCCGGAAAACTGTACGGCGATATCCGTACCCAAATTTTTGTTAATCAACCGGGTGGATTCTTCGAAGGTTATTCGCACATGCTTGCCAACAAGGACAATGCCCTTACCTCCAACGAGGACAAAAATAAAAAGAAATGAGGTCCGTTCATGATTATCGGAACCCCTAAAGAAATTAAAAACCAGGAATATCGCGTCGGCTTAATCCCCAGCGGCGTTCAAGCCTTGGTGCATGCCGGTCACCAAGTGCTCATCGAGAATAACGCGGGAGTCGGCAGCGGATTCAGCAATGACGAATACATCGCCGCCGGCGCCAGTATCGTTGCCAGCGCAGATGAAGTATTTGCCCGTGCTGAAATGATCATCAAAGTGAAGGAACCACAAAAAGTCGAAATCGCCCGCATGCGCGAAGGTCAGATCCTTTATACCTACCTCCACCTCGCCCCGGATCCGGAACAAACCGCAGGTCTGTTGGAAAAGAAGGTAGTGGGTGTAGCCTATGAAACCATTACCGATCGACAAGGTGGCTTGCCGCTTTTAACGCCCATGAGTGAGGTTGCCGGTCGGATGTCCATTCAGGTGGGTGCTTATTTCCTGCAAAAGCCCGCCGGCGGCAGCGGCGTTTTACTGGGCGGCGTACCAGGTGTCGCACCCGGCGAAGTCGTGATTTTAGGTGGCGGCATTGTGGGTGTGAACGCTGCAAAAATGGCTGTTGGCATGGGCGCACGCACCTTTATTTTGGAAACGTCCGCGGCCCGCATGCGCTACCTGGACGATATTTTTGGGTCGCGTATTACCTGCTTGGCCAGCAATACCTACAACATCCAAGCCAAGTTGCGCACCTGCGACCTGCTGGTCGGTGCCGTTTTAATTCCAGGTGCCAGTGCACCCAAATTGGTTTCCCGCCAAGACATTCTGACTTATATGAAACCCGGTTCCGTAATTGTGGACGTGGCCGTGGATCAGGGCGGATGTTTTGAGACAACCAAAGCTACCACCCATGACGAACCGGTCTTTAAGGTCGGCGAAGTGACCCAATACTGTGTGGCCAACATGCCCGGCGCCGTACCGCGTACATCGACAATCGCGCTTACCAACGTTACGCTGCCCTATGCGCTGAAACTGGCCAATTTGGGTGTCGAAGAAGCCGTCCGCAGCGATGCGCACCTCAAAGAAGGCGTCAATGTCTATCACGGCCATTTGACCTATGCCGCTGTTGCAGAGGCGCAATCGCGCGAATTTACGGCATTGGATAGCGTTCTGCGCTGATTCACCATGACCACTTGGTACCGCTTGGTCCACCCAGCCCTGCGACCCGAAGTCAATATGGCGGTGGACCAGCACCTATTTCTGGAAGCCGAACAGGGGCGCCTAACGCGCCCCGTTCTCAGGGTCTATCAATGGTCTGTCGCGACCCTTTCACTTGGTTTTCACCAAGCCCATCGTCGGGCAGTGAACCGGGATCGCGCAGCGGCACTCGGCGTTGAGATTGTACGCAGACCCACGGGCGGACGGGCAGTGCTGCACGACGAAGAATTGACCTATTCCGTTGTTGCCCCGCTTGACCCGCCATTCTCCGCCAATGTCCAGCACAACTACGATGACTTGGCCCGGGCACTCCATCTCTTCTCAGAACGCGTTGCGCCCGGTTCAACCATCTATAAAACGCCAGAAGCGCCGGATCCCGTCCAGCGCTTGGGCGGTGCCCCCTGCTTTGCCTCTCTCTCAGCAGCGGAAATCGCAGCCCAAAAGAAAAAACTCATTGGCAGTTCGCAAAAAGTGGGCAAACACGCCTTTTTGCAACATGGCAGCATCCCCCTGAAGGACACCATCGACAAATTGGAAGCCGTTACCGATACAGCGTTGCCCATGCGCCAATACATGACCCATTTAGGCGAACTTTGCGCCTTGAGTGGACGACCCATCCCCCATACGGCCCAATTGGTCAACCACCTGTTTCAAGCCTTTTCCGAGGTTTTTCAAGTGGACTATACCGATTACCCCGACCCGCAAGCATTACCCCAGGTCCTGGACCTGGCCCAATCCCAATTCAAAAACCCCGAATTCACCTGGCGAAAATGAAGATTATTAATGCCAGATTCCAAGAGTCCGATAATCTAAAATGGATCCGATTCCCGACCCTTCCCCTTTCACAGGGAGCCCCAAAATGCCACTGAAACCCAATCGGGTTTTTGCTAGAATGAAGCGCTTTCAAGCCAGACCGGCATGAAAGAATCATTTCACTTGACGAAAAAATAAATGCGATCCGGCCAATTGGCCATGGTGGAGGTCACCGCAATGAGTGAGCAGGACAAAAAACAGGCAGAAAGCCAAGACGTTATGGCCATCAAAGGCGTGAATTACAACCAATGGGAATCATTGGAAGCGCTAGAAATCTTCGGTGATGATTCCCATATCGAAAACGATGGTAAAAAACGCGGGTCCGACTTGGAGAATTACGTCGCCGATATTGCAGAATCCGTTCGCATTGCCATGGATCAGTCCATCTCCATCCTCACACCCTGGTTCTTCTCCAATTTGCCGCAGTTCTATTACCAAACCACCCCGCGCAACGAAAAGGTTCGCGACCTCCATGCGGTTATTACCGGACACATCTTTGAATCCAAACAAAAACTGCAACTCTGGAATCGCGAGAAAACCAAAACCACCTTTTTGGGGCCCGGAAACGAGGAAGGCATCTTTAAGGATATTGCCAGCCGCGTCCAGGACCTCAACATAAAAAATGGTTACGCCTTCACCTCCAATGACGGGTTGTTATTGATCGCAAGCTTCTTTACGGATGGCTACAAGCCGGTGGATCTAAGCAACACTAAAAACCTGGAAAAGATCAATCGGGCCAAAGAAATCTTGTCTGGAGAAAAGCAAGATGAAGTCGCTGCTTTTTTGAACCAGTTGGACCACGACACGGTTATTCACGCAACGCCCAGTCGTCTGTGCCGCTTGTTCAAAATTTACCAAGCGGCGCAGCGCCGGGAAGATGTGTTTACCCATGTGATCCCCAACTACTACCAAAACTATGCCCGATTCGATTTTGCTTTTAAGAAGATGCCGGTCGCCCAGACCTTGCAAAGCGCACTTTCTCTGTTTGACCGCTATGGATTTCGAGTCGCGCGTTTCATGATGACCGTCGTCAACCAACACGAAGAACCGATGGGCATCATGACCGCCATCCTGCAACATGAAAGTGCGGAAAGTATTTCGCCCCAAATGGTGCCTTTCCTGAAGGTCAACAAAGCGATCAAAACCTTGAAATGGGTTGACAATGACGAATACGAGCATTTTCTGTTGCCCAACGATAAAGGCCAAACGACCTATTCTCTGAACGAAATCAATCTAATCCGCGCGACCTCCGATTGGACCCAGATTTTCTTAAGCAAGCTCAACCCCTATTACTATTCGGAGGAGCGAATCCGTAAAACCTACTTCAAATACACGGATTTGCTCAGCAAAATGATCGAATTTTTCCGCAAGCGCTTCGATCCGCGCCACAAAAACGCCGAAAAGGCCGATAGTTTGCGCATGACGATCATGGAAACGATTGCCGATCTGGACAATCGGATCGAGCACGACATCATGACCGAGTCCATGCACTTTTTCACCAGCATCCTCAAAACCAATTATTTTTATCCGCGCAAAACCGGGTTGTCTTTCCGTATGGACCCCAACTGCCTGAACCAAACCTATTATCCGAATAAACCGTTTGGTTTCTTCTACTTCGTCGGGCGCGGCTATCGCGGGTTCCATGTGCGTTTCCGCGACACCGCACGCGGCGGATTGCGCATCATTAAACCCTATGACTCCAGCCAATACGAAGTCAGTTTTGCTGGATTATTCGATGAAGTGATTGGTTTGGCCTATGCCCAACAACTCAAAAACAAGGACATCCCGGAAGGCGGCGCCAAGGCTGTTTTGTTGCTGCGACCCGGAGCTGATCGAGAAATGGCGGCCACTGGCGCTGTCGACTCGCTGCTCAACCTAATTACGATCAATCCAAAAACCGGAAAACTCGACCCTTCGATCATCGATTACTACGGTTTGGAGGAAAACATCTACTTGGGTCCAGACGAAAACGTGACCAACGAGCTGATCGATAAATTTGTGGATCTGGCCCAGTTGCAGGGTTATCGCTACGCCAACGCGTTTATGTCCTCCAAACCGGGTGCGGGGATCAACCACAAGGAATTCGGCGTCACCAGTGAAGGGGTCAACGTCTTCTTGGACAACATGTTGCACGAGTTGGGGATTGATCCCACCCGTGAGTCTTTTTCCGTCAAGATAACCGGCGGTCCCGATGGTGATGTGGCCGGCAATGAGCTGAAAATCCTGCATCGCGAATATGGCGAAAATGCAAAAGTTGTAGCCATTGGCGATGGATTTGGCGCCGCCTACGATCCCCAAGGGCTCAATTGGAACGAATTGCTGCGCTTGGTCCGCGAAGGATTGCCAATCAGCCATTTTTCAAAAGAGTGTCTGAGTCAAGATCCCAAAGCCTTTGTCATCCTGGCCGATAATCCCGAACGCATCAAAATCCGCAACAACTTGTATGCCCGAGCCGTTGCCGATATCTTCATTCCAGCTGGCGGTCGACCCTACACCGTTAATGCCGATAACTGGAAAAACTTCCTGCAACCGGATGGCAGCCCATCTGCCCAGGCCGTGGTCGAAGGCGCCAACATTTTCTTCACCGACGAAGCGCGTGAACGTCTCCAGGAAAAAGGCCTGTTGATGTTTAAGGACAGCTCAGCCAACAAATGCGGTGTTATTTGCTCCTCATTTGAAATTCTGGCGGCCCTGGTGATCAAGCCCGAAGAATTTATCAAGATCAAAAAGGTCTATGTAGGCCAGGTGTTGGAAAAGTTGCGCGCCAAGGCCAATGCCGAGGCGAGCCTGCTCTTACGCGAATACCACGAACGCGGGCGCAGAACCAATTTGGTTCAGCTGTCCAAGATTCTCTCGGCTGTCATTAACCGGGTAACCGACCTCGTCTCAGAAAATCTCCAGGGTCTAAGCGAAGAAGAAATGCACAATCCCGTCTACGACCAGATGATTCGCGCTTATGCGCCAGCCATTCTCTCGGAAAAATTTGGTGATCTGCTCCAGACCCAAATCCCGCGCAGTTACCGTTTGGCCCTGATCAGTGCCGATATCGCGGCCCGTTTGGTTTACAAGGAAGGCATCAGCTGGTTGGAACATCTGCCCGACCAAGCTGTAGTGGAAACGGTACATTTCTACCTGCGTCAGGAACATCATCTACATGAGCTCATGCGGCAGGTTGATGGCTCCAAACTAGCCAACAAGGACGAAGTCCTTGATATCCTGCGGATTTCAGGTGCTCGAACCTTGACCCAGTTGGCCCGAATCAAGAACAAACCCTTGCAATGAGACTCAGTTCAGCTCAAGTCCGATCCAAAAATCAGGTATGCTTATGGGGAAACTGGGTCGAACTGGGAAGGCACGTTGAATCCAACCACAATTTTTGATGTTATCGAAACGGATATGGGGCGTTTGGACCAGGAAATGGCCCGCGCCCTGCACTCCGATCACGACTATTTACAAACCCTACACGGCAACATCCTTTCCAATCCGGGTAAACGCCTTCGTCCCGCCCTGCTTTTCCTGTGCAGTAAATTCCTGGGCTATTCAGGCGACTTGGCCGCAACCTATGCAGCCACCTTTGAACTGATCCACACCGCAACATTGATTCACGACGATGTCATTGATGGTGCCGTTGTGCGACGGGGCAAAGCCACCTTGAATGAAGAGGGTCGCAACACCATGACCGTTTTGTACGGCGACCTGCTCTACACCAAAGCCAACTCTATGGCGATTCAGGCAGGCAACCTGCAAATCCTGCGCATTATTTCTGACGTCACGGAACGTATGGTTGAAGGCGAACTCCTCCAGGAACGCATTAATTTCAGCCTTGACCAAAACCAAATCACCTACTTCGACATTCTGAAAAGGAAAACAGCCAGTTTATTTGCCGGCACCACCGAAACAGCAGCAATCCTGGCTGACTGCGATAGCCGCGAAACCAAAGCCATGCGCGAATTTGGCTTTAACCTGGGGATCTCATTTCAGCTCATTGACGACTATCTCGACTACATGGAATCCGAAGAACAGTTAGGCAAACCGAGTATGAGTGACCTGCGTGAAGGAAAATTAACCCTGCCCATGTTGCGCTTGCTCGAGGCCGAGCCCGATCGCGCGCGCACTTTAACTGCTCGCTTTTGGCAACATAGCCAGGATTCGACCTTACAGGAAATCATGGATCTAATGCACCAACACGAAATCCTGGAAAAGGTCCGCCAGGAAGCGGCTGCCTATGCTGATGCTGCCATTCAGTACCTCACGCCTTTTGCGCATAATGCGTACAAGGAAATCCTGAACCAAATCCCCGTTTTAATGGCCAATCGCCGCAAATAGAGAGCCAAGCACATGTTACCGGATCCTGCGGCGCTTGTTCCTCGTGCAGAAAACAACCCCTGCACGGAACAACAATTTTTGGATTTTGCCTACACTTACCTGGAACACCAGCCGCTGGCCTTTTTATTGGATTCGGCTGGGCCCGTACACGAGCGATCACGATTTAGCACCTTAAGCGGGTCGCCGCTTTGCCTTTTCCTGCAGGATGGTGCTGGTGTCAACCTGACCAATTGGCAAACGGACCAAAAGGCGCGCATCTCGCTGACTGAGTTTTTTGATTGGGTTGAGGCTTTTAGCCAGCATTGCCCAGCTGAGTCGCCGGCCCGGCTCTTTTGTCTTTGGACTTATGAACTCAACCATCAGGTGCCCAGCCCGCTTCCCCACCCGCTGTGGACAGGACCCCAGGCCGTTTGGCTGCTGACCAGCGATTCCTGGCTTTTTGATCGTCGGACCCAAACCCTAACAGGACCCGCTGAACCCAAGCAAGTCTTCGAGTTTACCTGGCCGCACAAGCCGCACATCCCTGCTCTAGGCTGGCGGGACGGCAAAGCCCCATACCTGCAACAAATTGCCGTCATCCAAAACGACATTTACGAAGGCAACTTTTATCAGGCGAATTTATCCCAACGTTTTCTGGGCGAAACGGTTCGGCCCCCTTTAGAAATTTACCGTGCCATGCGCAAAATTAACCCCAGCCCTTACATGGGTATTTTCCGCATGGATGGGTTCCATCTCCTTTCGGGTTCACCAGAACTTTTGATCTCGCGTACAGGTCAGCAATTGGCCTCCCGCCCCATCGCCGGGACCCGGCCCCGTGGCAAATCCCCAACCGATGATCAGCGTTTGGCAGATGAACTGCGCCAAAACGAAAAGGAGCTGGCGGAACACCTTATGTTAGTCGATCTCATTCGCAATGATTTGGGTCGGGTCAGTCGGTTTGGGTCCGTACAAGTTCCGGAATTTTGCGCCATTGAAACCTACAGTCACGTCCATCATTTGGTGTCGCATATAGTTGGTCAGGCCAATCAAGGCCTCAGCTTGCGCCAATTAATGGATGCCATGCACCCGGGCGGAACGATTACCGGAGCGCCCAAACTCAGTTGTATGAAACGGCTGGCCGAACTCGAACGCGAGTGTCGGGGACCCTATACGGGGTCCATTGGCGTGCTCCGTCCCGGCGGTGATTTTACGGCCAACATCCTCATTCGCAGCCTGATGGTCGATCGTGGAAAATTTTGCTTTCACGGCGGAGGTGGCATTGTTGCCGATTCTGAACCCGAAAAAGAATACGCCGAATCACGCCAAAAGTGCCTGGCCCTTATGAACGCCCTTGGGATTTGGGTATGACCGCGCGTTTTCAATTTTGGCTTTACCAATTCACATGGACTTTGGCCCTTTTTTTGGCCGTCTTGATTCTTCCTATCGTCTTCCTGTTTCGGCGTGACCTGGCTGTTTGGTTTTGGCAACGCTTATGGCCACGTCCGCTGGAACCGCATACCCTCTGGCTCCACGGCGTGAGTGTGGGCGAACTCAAGCTCGCCATCAGCCTGCTGCAAGCCCAGGACAATTTGGATTGGTCCCAGGTTTTAATTACCACGGTAACACCCAATGGCTGGAATTATTTGCAGCAACTCGAACAACCTTGCCAAAAGCGCCGCCTGCCCTTTGACTGGCTGCCAAGCTTGAACCGTTTCATCACCGCGCAATCAACCCATTTGCTTTTGGTCGAAACGGAAATTTGGCCGGCCCTGTTCCAATTGGTGCACAAATACGGTGGGACGACCGCTATCATCAACGGACGTTATGGCAAGAAAAACCAACGCAATCCCTTCCAAGCGTTGATCCGCCAAACTCTCTTCAACCTGGACCGGGTTTTTGCCCGCAATGCGAGCGACTTGCAAGCTTTTATCGCAGCCGGGTTACCTGCCCGAAACGGTCAGGCAGCAGGAAACCTGAAATTTGATCTCAAACCCAATGCCCAGATTCCACCCAATTTGCGGGTTTGGTGTGAAAACCAGCCCTTTATTGTCTTTGCTTCGGTTGCCGAAGATGAACGAACCGGTTTCGCCCCAATCATTCAGGATTTGCTGCAAAAGGACCCATCGCTTCGCATTTTGTATGCCCCTCGCCAGGTCCAACAAGCCAATGCTCATAGGGACCTGTTTGATGATGGGATTACACGATTGCGCAGCCAAAATGCATTTGACCAGTCCCGGCTCTTGATATTGGACAGCCTAGGCGAGTTGGCAGGGACATTTCGTTATGCCACCGCTTGTGTGATGGGCGGAGGCTTTGGCAATCGCGGGGGCCAAAACTTTCTGGAGCCGCTCGCTGCAGGCTGCCCGACCCTTATCGGTCCCTACATGACCAATTTTGCCGAAGAAACGCAGGCAGCCATGGAAGCCGCCGCAATTCTTAAAGTTGTTTCCTTTGAAGACTTAGCAGAGAAAATGACTGGGTTGTTGCAATCGCCTGAAATTTTGGCAGACTTGCGCCAACGCGGCCTTGAATTCATGTCAACGCATTCCGGAAGCCTTGTCCGAACCCGTGACCGATTGCTAGACTGGGGTTGGTTGCCCCTGCAGCAACCCGACCCTCAACCTTTGGAGTGAACATGAAAAAATGGATGTTTTGTTTGCTATTTCTATCGGCACCGATGTTCGCAGGCCTGGAGTTGGGCCTCCAAGCTGGCGCCTTTTCCCCCACCAAAGGGATCGAAGACAACGACAATGGGCTTGTTCTCGGCGTGGACCTGTGGTTTAAATTCACCTTTATCGGCGCCAAAATTGAAGGATTTTATGTGGACAGTAGCGGTCGCCTGGAGGATGAACTCGGCGATGGCTTTGGCGAAGCCAATTTGGATATTTCCAACATTTTTGCGGTCGATTTCATGTATTTTCCGGTCGCCTCCACATTTTTTCTGCAAGTGGGCGCCAACTACACCAATTTGGATGTCAAGGATGTGAATCGCGATGTCATCGAAAATGAATGGGGTTTGGACTTGGGTTTGGGGGTGAGTTTGTTTGACAAGCTCATGATCCAAGGCAAGATCATGTACACCCCAAACGCAATTAAAGACAGTGCCGTTGATACGATTTCAGGCTTGGATAGTTCTGATTTAACCGGCTATATGGTGACCGTCGGCTACCATTTTTAAACCTGAGCCCAATCCCCTTTTACCTAAGATTTACACCTCTAGCTTATAAAATCGTTTTTAATAAGCCTGTCATATTTCTCTCCTATTATTTTTTACCCCCAACCCGGCTTCCCCAAGCCGGGTTTTCTTTTTTTTATGCACACCATAACAATTGTTTAAGTCCGATTCCCTTTTGCCGATAGGGTAGGAATCGGAGGTATTGTGCGTAAAGTGGTGGTGGTCGACAACCATCCTATGATGGTCAAGTTCATGGAATCTCTACTGGAACGAGAAGGTTATGCAGTTCGCTCTGCTGAGAATGGCTTAGCAGCGTTGGACCTACTGCGCGCGGATATTCCCGATTTTTTGTTCGTTGACCTGATCATGCCGCATATTGATGGCGCGACTCTTTGTAAAATCGTGCGGCGCATTCCTGAATATAGCGGCATCAAATTGATTGTTTTGTCCGCTATTGCTGCAGAGGAAGAGGTGCCCACCGACCTCGATGCCGATCTGTTTATTGCCAAGGGCCCTTTTGCTGCGCTTGGTCCGCTCATCCTGGAAGCCATTCAAAAAATTGAGTCCCATGAAACCAACAAGGTTTTGGGCATTGAAAAGGTTTATCCGCGTGAAATTACCCGCGAGCTGCTAAAGGTCCGCCAGTACTTTAACCTGGTCTTGGAACGCATGTCTGAAGCCATCCTCGAGGTGACTCAGGAGGGCCGCATTGTCTTTGCCAATCGCGCTGCCATGGACCTCTTTCAAAAACCTTGTGAAATTTTGATCGGGGAAAACCTGACCCACCTACTGCCCCAAGCTTACCAGCAAGCGTTTTGTGAAGCTTTGGACTTGAGTCAAAGCGTCAATTTTATGGAGGCAGGCGATCCCTGGGTCCTTAACGAAACCTTTGTGTTTGTTCAAGTTTTCCCGCTGGTACCACTCGACACCAACCAATTCATGGTCATCATCAAAGATGTCACCGAACAAATCATTCGCGAGCAGCAATTGCGCGAAGCCGAAAAGTTCCGCGCCATCGGGACCCTTGCCGCCGGCGTTGCACACGATTTCAACAACCTGCTAATGGCCATCCAAGGCAACATCAGCCTCTTGCAAATGGATATCAACCCCACCCACCCCCATTGGGCTCGTTTTGCCAGCATGGAACAACAAATCCACTATGGTGCCCGGCTGACCCAGCAATTACTCGGTTATGCACGCAAGGGTCGCTATGAAATGCGCAAAACTGATATCAATCGCTGTATCCAGGATGCCGTGGATTCCTTTCAAACCACGAAGAATATCAGCGTTGTCAAATATCTTGCCCCGGATTTACCGCCCGTAAAAGCGGATGCAAGCCAAATCAACCAAGTCATGCTGAACCTGCTCATCAATGCGTTAGATGCAAGTGGGGAGCAAGGTCAAATTACGATTACGACCCAAGTGGTTGATCAGAGTGCCCTGGAAAACCCCCATTTCAAGGCGTTAAGCGGACAGTATGTGGAGGTGGCCATCGCCGATAACGGCGTCGGTATCAAACCCGAATTGTTGGAAAAAATTTTTGATCCATTTTTCACCACCAAGGAAATGGGTCGGGGAACCGGACTAGGCTTGGCATCCGTTTACGGTATTGTCAAAGGGCACCAAGGCTATGTCACGGTTGAATCGAAACTGGGTAATGGTTCCATTTTTCACTTGTATTTCCCAGTTGTACCCCTCAATCAATCGACAGATGTCGAAGGCCCCCATGCTCAGCCCCACAAAGGCAAAGCACTCCTGGTCGACGATTCCGAATCCTTTCGCAAAATTGGCCGCGATATGTTGATCGCCTTGGGTTATGAGGTCCTGGTCGCTGCCAATGGCAAGGAAGCCATTCAGACCTGCAAGAACACGGCCCACGACCTTCAAATTGCCATTCTGGATCTGGTCATGCCCGAAATGAACGGGGTTGAACTCTGGCACCATCTCAAAGCAGCACACCCGCATCTGCACTTCGTTTTCGCCTCCGGTTACGCACCCGAAACCTTGCCTGACACCCAAGCCATTTCCAGGGCATCCATCCTCAGTAAACCCTTTAATTTACAAACGCTGCAGACCGCAATCGATCACAAGGAGAAGGTGACATGATTGATCGAGCTGCCCTTTCTGAAGCGCTGGGCTTACCACCAGCCGTAGCCCAGGAGTTAATCGATCTGTTTGGCCAGTTCGCGCGAGAACAATTCCCTATCCTGCTGCGCGCCTGTGCGGAGGAGAACCGGGACCTGCTGCGCGAGAGTGCCCATGCGCTCAAGGGCAGTGCACTCAACATCAACCTGGACCCCATCGCCACAACCGCTCGCGCGCTTGAAAAAGGTGCCAGCACAGAACCCTGGCCTGAGCTCAAAAACGCCACCCAAGACCTGATAGCCCTCATCGACGCCGAGCTCTAACCCCAGCAGTGTGCCTTACTAGAGTCCCTTGGCAAGGCCAAACCAACACCCATTATGAGGCAGGGAAGGCTTATTTTGGGCATCCCATTCGTGGTCGGTGCACACTTCGCAATTTTCCAATAAAAAGCGAATTTCGAAATCTCCTTTCGAGCAGCTTTCTGAATGCCCGGAAGGGCATAAGGCCAAAACCCAGGGTGACAAGCGCAGCGCGGAACCCTGGGAAAATCCTAAACAGTTAGGGAGCCCGGAGGGGCGAAAGGGAAACCGTAGCCAATCACACGATGCAGAGCTGGATGACCCGGCCCGGAGTTTCGTAGGATGCGGGGACGATGAGACCTAGACCCACAGGTGGATCCTGTCGCCCTGCCGGGCTCCGAGCCTTTGTGGGGCCAAGCCCAGGGTTCGCCCTTCGGGCGTCACCCTGGGTTCTGACCTTGTGCCCTACCGGGCAGGATTATTCGGCTGTCCTTCAAAAACTTGTGCGTGATGGCCGCATTTTTCGACCAGATGGCGAATAAAAAAACACCCGAACTGATGCCTTCTTGTCCCAACGCAGCTCGTAAATGCTTCGGCTGACGCACGGGACAGGATGTTTTTCCAGTTGGGGCTGCGGTTATTCCAGATACTCAACGGGCACCGAGCCGGTCATCGGGCTGTTTTCTTCGAAGGACAGGCCAATCACCGACACAGAACGATCGCATTCGGTGTAAATGTAACCAAAACCTTTGGGCAGTTGGTTATCGATTTGGGGAAAAAGATCAATGGCATAACCCAACCACTTGCCATTGGCGGGAATCGGGTTCATGCTGACTCTTGCCACCTCTTCAATCGTATTTGCGCCCTCCGGACCATGATCGTACAAAAGCACATCGCAATTACATGGGTCACTGGAGGGATTAAAAATAGCAAAACCACGGAATTTTTGCTGGTGCGAGTAGCTGTCAATGCGTTCATCCATGTCCATCAAAAATTTCGGAAAAGATTCAGTTGCTAAAGTACCAACTGCGGCCAATTTGTAACTGCCATCGTAGCGATTGTATGTATTTTCGATACTGTAAAACCGGTCATTTTCGCTAGTTACAGCAACAACTTGCATGCTGGGCCAATTATTTAGATTCTGAAATGAGATTCCAAATATTTCGTAACCAGTTAAATCTATATTAAAGCCCTCAGACTGAAAACTTGCGCCATCTGTTGTAGAAAATTGGGCCCGCGCAGGTCGGCCGTCTGGCCCATAAAAAAACAAACTAATCCTTTGATCATACTTAGCATCACTGCGGATGAGCAGGGTGCTTTTCCATTGATCATTTACGGATACGTGCGCGAGGTATTTCTCAACGTTGGCGGCATTTTTATCGCGCTCAACGCTTTGGCCATTCCGACTGGGAAAATGAGTAGCTTGATCTAATCGATTGTCCTGCGCCCAGAGTGCACAACTCGCTATTATTAAGGTCATCCATTTCATTTTTGGCCTCCTTCAAGTCTTGCAAGCGCTAGAGCAGAATGTATGCCAAGCCTGCCCATCGCCTTTTTTGCTTCAACCATTCCTGTTTTCGATCAGGATCTGCGGCTTTATCACCCAAAATTGTCTCATATTGTGGTCAAAACATCTGGGATACTCAAACGCAGAAACTCATGCTAGGGTGGGCTGAAACACGAGGAGGATTGGAATGTTGCGCTTTTTTTTGCCCGTATTGTGTTTGTGGGTGGCTGCCCAGGAACCCGCAAAACCTGTTACCTGGGAGATGGCCTTCCGCAATAGCGGCCCGGAACTGATCGGCAGGATTTCACGGCCAGTCCAATGGTTGGACAGTTCCCACATTATCCTGGCCAAAACCAATGGCCAATTGGTCAGCTTGGATATTCAAAGCCAGGAAGAACAGGCTTATAGCAACCCGAAACCGACCGGCCGGGGCATTCAAGCCGATACCAGCCCTGACCTGAAGTCTTGGGTATGGGTCGAAAACAACGATATTTTTGTTCAATCCGAAGGTTCAGAGAAGCGGCCCTTAACCGCCAATCCCGGCGAAGAGCAGAATCCAACCTTTGCACCCGATGCCCAAAAAATTGCCTTCACCCGCGAGGGGAACCTGTTTGTCACCGACCTGAACACCGGATTGGAAAAACAGTTGACCAACGACCAGGACCCGTTGATCACCAATGGTTATGCTTCATGGGTCTATTACGAAGAGATTTTGGGTCGCGAATCCAATTACCGTGCCTTTTGGTGGTCGCCGGACAGCCAAAAGATTGCGTTTATGCGTTTTGACGATCATCCCGTGCATGAATTCCTGATTTACCATCCCGGTGGCACCTACGGTGAGTGGGAAAAGACCCGCTACCCCAAATCGGGTGATACCAATCCGCAGGTGCGCTTCGGCATTTACGATCTGAGCAGCCAAAAGGTAACTTGGATGGATTTCGATCCCACTGAGGATGCCTATCTGGCCTGGCCCTTTTGGACTCCCGACAGTCAAACCCTGCATGTCCAGTGGTTGAACCGCGGTCAGGACACCTTGCGCATCTATGCGTGTGACCCCAAAACAGGCAGTAAAAAAGCCATTTACGAGGAAAAACAGCCCAGTTGGGTCGAGTTTTTCGCCGATATCACCTACCTGGCCGATGGAAGCGGGTTTCTGCTGCGCTCCGATAAAGACGGTTACAACCACCTCTACTACCACGCCATGGACGGGAAACTGCAGGCGCGTTTGACCCAAGGCAACTGGCGGGTTTTGTCCATTGAGGCCGTCGATGAAAAAGACGGTTACGTCTATTTCATCGCCAACCGGGACGACAGCGCCGGCAAGGAGCTTTTCCGGGTCGATTTAAAAGGCAAGAAAATCGAAAAAATTAGTCAAAGCATAGGGCCAAACCCAGATCCCAAGGGCCGGGCTAGCACGGGCAGCCATTCCGTTTTGATCAGTCCCGACTTTAAGTCCTATATCGAAACCGTTAGTGACTTTTGGCGCGCGCCTTCCCTACGGATGGGAAAGGTTGGCAGTGACCAGGTTCAGGTCCTGGAAACGGCTGAGGATAACCGAGCTGACTTCATTACAGGCAAGATTCAATACTTTGAGATTCCAGGTCCAGATGGGTACCAATTCCCAACCTGCTGGGTCCTGCCAGCGGATTTTGATCCATCCGGTGCAAAGAAATACGGCGTGATTTTTAGAATTTACTCAGGGCCCGATGCGCCAACCGTCAAAAACGCTTATTCACCCTACCAATCATTGGATAGCTGGACCCAGCATTATTACGCCGCACAAGGGATCATTACCATAACGGTCGATCATCGCGCATCAGGTCATTTCGGCAAAAAAGGCATTGCCAGCATGCATCGCTCATTCGGCCAATACGAACTCAAGGATCTGACGGCTGCCGCAGAATGGTTAAAGTCCAAGCCTTATATTGATCCCCAGCGCATCGGCATTACTGGGCACAGCTATGGCGGCTACATGACCATTTTGGCCATGACCGGCGCTCCGGACACCTTCACACACGGTGTGGCGGGTGCACCCGTTACCGATTGGTCGCTGTACGATACCGTTTACACCGAACGCTACATGGACACGCCGCAAGAAAATCCAGAAGGCTACAAAAAGGGCAGTCTGTTGGAACATGCCAAAAACCTCAAGGGCCCGCTGCGCTTGATCCATGGCGGTATCGATGACAACGTGCATTTCCAGAACAGCGAACAGCTGATCGAGATCTGGACGCAAAGCAATATCCCGTTCGAGTTCATGCTCTACCCCACTTCCCGCCACGGGATTCGGGCATTTCAGCATTGGCTGGATGGCCAGAACCGCTTCTGGTTCCGCTACTTCCTCAACCGGGAATTTGCACCCTAGAAACGACAAGAAGGCAGGAGTGGAAGCACTCCTGCCGCGTTATGGGTTAAGCCGAATTTTCATCCAAGCCGAGTTGGCTCCAGTAACAAGCATGGCAGGCGGGCAGGTATTTTTCCTCTGCACCCAAGTCGATGGTTGGGCCTTCAAGTGAGGGTTGGCCGTTGAGGAATTTGAGATTGAAGATGGCTTTGCGGTTACAGAAATTGCAGGTCGTTTTGATTTCTTCAATGGCATCTGCAATTTCCAACAATCGGCGTGCACCTTCGAAAAGATGGGTTCTAAAGTCGGTTCTCAAGCCGTAACAAATGACTGGCACTTTCAGGCGACGGGTGACTTCACGCAATTGGTCAATCACCGCAGGCGAAAGGAACTGGGCTTCATCCACAAGAAGGCAGTCACATGCTTCAAAATCGGCGAAGGGAAGCACACTATCCGGGTGCAACAACACATCTGCGGGTTTCTCCAACCCAGCCCGCGAGCGGATATGGGCAAAACCAAAACGGGTATCCAATGCCGGCTTGACCAGGAGAACCTTTTTGCCTTGCTGTTGATAGTTGTGGGCGACTGCAAGCAGGTTTAGCGTTTTGGCGCTACCCACGGTTCCATAGCGAAAATACAGTTTTGCCATCGTCAGAGGGTGATCGCTTTTCCGCAAAGTTGCGATAAACAGGTCGATAACGCTTCATGGATCCCAATCTTATTTTTAGCATCGTACCAATCTTCGCGTTGCTCATCCCAATCAAAATGCCAGGCTTTGGCTTGGCCGGCCATCCACATTTGGAAGGCGGCTTGTTGGGTGTTTACGACGTAGACATCGGGCTTGGTTAAGGCCTGGATAACCAATTTGGCGTGGCCAAACTCGTAGTCCAAGTCGTCCTGATAGCGGTCGAGTCCGTCCTGCAACTGTTCAAATAGGTCGCTTGCGCGTTGTTGAAATTCACTGATATCCATGCGGTAAGCCTACTCCTTGTCTTCCATCTTACCTTACACAGCAGTCCCAATGCGGTTTCCTTTTGTGGTGCAGATGGGGATTGCGCTAGGATACAAGAGATTTACCGAACAGGGTTGCATCTTTTCCGTATAAGCTTGGGAGGAGGCTGTTTTGGAGAAACGCCGATTTTCGTGTTGGTCCTGTAGCCTGATGGGCTGTGGCTGTTTCGTCCTGCTGCTGATTTTCGGCGGTGGGTTTATGGCCTTTCAAATCAACAGGCATAGTCCCAACCCCCCAGAATTTACGGAAGTGAGCCAAGACGACAGCTTTGAAACCAGCGAGTTGCAAGGCCTCAACCTGGAAACTGTTCCAGAAGAAGCTCGGCCGGTCTTGCTGCGTTTTGATACGGCACAGACGGACATTCAAATCATTCCCGACGGGGAATCTGGCAAAGTTACGATTGATGCCGATTACGATCGGGCCAATTTTAATTTCACGACCCAAGTGGTACCCAAAGACAACTACAGTATTTACGAAATCCAATTTAAGCCGGTTAAATCGAGTTTCTTATTTACGGATGACAACCAAAATAATCGTTTGATTGTGCACGTCAGCCGGGAATTACTCATCGCCCTGGAAGGTGAAATAAAAATGGGCGAGTTTGATTTTGATCTAACCGATCTTTCCATTGAATCCATTGATTTAGATGGAAAGATGGGTGAGCTGACCATGCGCAGCGAATCGCGCAACACGATTCCCATGAAGAAGCTGAAAGTCGATTTCTCAATGGGCTCGGTCAAAGTGGCCAACGCCGATTTGTTGCGCCCGGACAAAATGGATTTTAAAAGCTCGATGGGCGAATGTCGCCTGGGCTTCAAAGGGCCGCTGGAAAAGGATACGCCACTTGATGTCAAGATGCGCATGGGCGAAGTTCGCATCACCATCCCCGAAATGCTCCAAGTTGATGCGCATGCAAGCGTCAAAATGGGTGAGTTCCTCAGCGTGCCCAAAATTGAAACACCGGTTGGCGGCATTTTAAAAGTTCGCGGCAATGTCACCATGGGTGAAATGGGCATCTATAGACGCGGTGACCAGTTTGTGCCGCCGCCCGATGTACTGGATGAGGTCGATCCGCCTGAGCCGCCCGATTTACCGGATCCCGATCAATAGGCAAAAAAAGGTCCGCCGAAGCGGACCTTTTTTCAATTGCGCAATGGTTATTTTCCCATTGCCTTGGCAATCGCCTCGGTCAGCGGCTCCATAACGTTTTGCCATTTGTCAATAATGCTCAGGTCGGCATATTGATGAATGGGTGCTTCCGGGTCGGGGTTAATCGCCACGATATATTTACTGTCCAGCATACCGGTTAAGTGCTGAATCGCACCGGAAATACCAATCGCAAAATAAATGTCAGGGGCGACGGTCATGCCGGTCTGACCAATTTGCAGGTTATGGGGAACCCAGCCCAGATCGGTAACAGCGCGACTGGCACCTACGGCACCGCCAAGTAAACTTGCCAGTTTATCGAGGAATGCAAAGTTTTCCGGACCCTTCATACCGCGTCCGCCGGAAACCACAATTTTCGCTTCGTTTAACGGAATACCTTTGGTTTCAACGCCTTGGACAAACTCTTTAACCACCGCAGCCATAGCGATGCTGTCGCTGAGGCTGACTTCTGCAGCAGCGCCCAGCGGAGCTGCATCAGCAGGATCAAATGCTGTTGCGCGGATGCTGGCTACTTGTGTTCCGTCGTGGGTGATTTTTTGCTCTGCAACAAAGCGGGCATTGGAAATAATACGTTTGCCGCTCAATTTTCCATCCGTTGCATTCAGACTGATCACTTCTTGCAACAAAGCCCCGTCAAAATGGGCCGCTAGCAGAGCGGCTAAATCCCGACCAAAGGGCGTTGCAACGGTTAACAACACCGCCGGCTTTGAGCCCGCCATAAGTTTGTCCAATCCATGACGATAGGCGGTTAAACTCGACCTTTCGAAAAGGTCGCCTGAAACCACCACCAATTGATCCGCACCACATTGGGCAGCGTTTTGTGCCACAGCTTTGGCATCCTTCGCAAAAATGACTAAGCTGGTTTTTTTGCCCATGCTGGCCCCAACCTGCTTGGCTGCGCGCAGGGCTTGGAACGTGGAAAGGCGAATCTGTTTGCCATCGTGATCGCCAATTAAGACAACATCATTGGCTAAGCCCAGTGCAGACGGATCCGCACTGGCGAATTGAATGCCGCCACCAGAGGCGTTTGATCCATCAGCGCCACCATCACCAGCAACCAATGCTTTGTCTTCGCGAACGAGGAAGTTGATGGCTTGGTCGACCTTTTGTTGACCTTCACCGTCTTCGATGCGGCGTTTCTTGCGGTCGGATTTTACCGGCTCGATTTGGGTGATCGCGGTCCGATTGTTGGGGTCCGAGCCCAAATCAGCCAATTCGATCGTTTTGCGCTGGAATTTTTTGGCCATCATCACGCCTTTTAAAGACGTGAAACGCGCACTGTCTTTGCCATTCAGCGAGTCGGTGGTGCCAAAAATAGCGGGTAATGCGATGTCGTATACCACTTTGTCGCTTCCAGCCAAAAAAGTAGCCGTTACTTTTTTGAAGTCATCATGGAATTTGAGCTCATGGACACCCGAAAAATAAGGCATACCCAATTTCTCGGCCAAAAACGGTCCAACCAGACCATGGCCATAGTCCCAACTCTCCCGGCCGACAAAGATCATGTCCGGTCGATGAGGCAGTTTTTCGATCATGCCCAATAACATCCCGGCTACCGCAAAGGCATCCGCGGACTCAATCTGTTCATTATTTAAGGCGTAAACATCCAAAGATCCCGGATGTGTGCCCGGTTGGAACATGGCGATCGCCGTTTGTTGCAAGGCGGTCACCTGTTTTTCACTGCCAATGGAAAGAATGTCCGTATGAATGGCATTGGGATGATCGGAACCAAAGGTAATGGCTGTTTCCAAGCCAATCTCGCCAAACTTGCCCATAATGCGTTTGGCGCCATCCAGGGCGGTCCCATTCACATTCATGGGTCCTTCTGTATCGATCATGGGTGCCAAAAGGCACGCAATTTTCACCTGACTCATTAAAACCTCCATGGCCTCAATCATTTGGGCTTGTTATCGGCCGGAAACCGACCTGGACCGTCGAGATCAAGATCCGATTGTTTCGCTAATTTCTTGCAACCAAACCCTTGCCATCAGGCTGGGATTATGCCTGAATCGGGCGCAGGTCTCAACCCTTGGATTAAAACGCAAAGCCGCGCGGGAGGCAAGAAAAATGAATGATCATTCAGAAAATTTGCAGCGCGTTTGGCATGCCGATTTGCAAGCGTGGTCTGAACAATTAGATGTCGACTTACACCAACCTGCGTTTCTCGAGCAGCTGGCCCATTTCCTCAATCAATTTGACCCGGAACACCTATGCCCCCAACCCACCGATATTTTTCGCGCCTTTCGGTTGACGAACCCAAAAACCTGCTTGGCAATCCTGATCGGAGAGGACCCTTATCCGCGCAGAGAAAGTGCTTGCGGTATTGCCTTCTACGATGCAGCCATCCGACATTGGCAAGATCGTCGCCGGAACAATTGTATGTTCAATATGCTTAAAGCCCTGGCGATTCACACTGGGCAGGCGACTTACGGCACCCCTTTGGACCAGGTCCGCCAAATTGCCTGTGATTGGCCCGATCCGCCAACCCTATTTGAGGATTGGGCAGGTCAAGGCCTTTTATTGCTAAATGCGACCTTAACTTTCAGTGCAAAAAAGAGTCCGATTAAATTGCAACACTTTCGGTTTTGGCAAATGTGGATGGATCGTTTCTTGGTCCATTGCAACCAAAAACTCAAGCCCACCTTCATCCTTTGGGGCCAAAAAGCAATAAACCGACTGACCACGGCGCTGGGCCCGGGCATGGCCCATGCCCAGGTGATTCGCCAAGGACACCCAACCTATCAGCACCAGTTCCTAAAGCCGTCGAACCTCCATTTCAGCCCATTTAACGAACTGGCACAGGCCCTGCCTATTCGCTGGATGACCCGGACTTGATTCCGTTTTCGTCACCCTGCTAGAATGCGCCGATGAAGAAACGAGTCCTTTCCGGGATCCAACCCAGTGGCCGGCTACACCTCGGCAATTATTTAGGCGCGATGAAGCAGCACATTGCCGCGCAGGATGTTGCCGATCGCGAATGTTATTACTTCATTGCCAACTACCATTCGCTGACCTCTCTGCGCGATCGCGATCAGCTGCGTGAACTGTCGATTGATGTGGCGCGCACGTATTTAGCGCTTGGCCTGGACCCGCAAAAGGCGCTGATATTTTTGCAGTCGCATGTGCCTGAAGTGTGTGAACTGACCTGGATCCTGTCGACCTTAACGCCCATGGGTTTGTTGCAGCGCTGTACCAGCTATAAAGACAAATTGGCCAAAGGTATTCCTGCGGATCACGGTTTATTTGCCTACCCGGTCCTTCAGGCGGCAGATATCTTGATCTACAACAGTCATTTAGTTCCAGTTGGAGCGGACCAAAAACAACATATTGAGGTCTGTCGTGATATCGCCCAACGGTTTAACCAAACATATGGGGAACTGTTGGTCATTCCCGATCCGGATATACGTCCGGACGTCGCAGTTATCCCCGGCACCGATGGGCAAAAGATGAGTAAGAGTTACAAAAACACCATCGATTTGTTTGGCACCCCGAAACAGCTCAAAAGTCAGGTCATGTCGATAGTCACCGATTCTAAAGGACTGGAAGAACCCAAGGACCCCGATACATGCCATGTTTATAACCTTTATAAGTACTTCGCCACGGATGCAGAACAGACCGAAATGGCGGCACGCTACCGTGCTGGTGGTTATGGTTATGGTCATGCCAAACTGGCTTTGCTTGAAAAATTGGAATCGTTTTTGCAACCCCACCGGGATCGGTACCAGTACTTCCTGGACCGACCGGATGAGGTTATGGACATTTTGCAAACCTGTGGGCAAAAAGCGCGTGCGGTTGCAAGGGAAACCGTGAACAACGTCCGAAATGCGGTAGGATTGATCTAAAACCAACCGTCGGGAGGGCATCCATGAGAGGATTCTGCATCTGCTGTCTGGCATTGGGCTCAGTGCTGGCACAAGACTTTGAAATTCTCTCATTGGGCACATTTAGTGCAAACAATGTGTCCCTTACGTTTGAGCAATACCGGCCTATTCGCCAGGTATTCCTGGACCGCTTTAAAACGGATGGCATTCAGGGCGATGTTAAATTGCGCATTTTTGAAACAGAAGCGGAACTGGTCACCCAGTTGGCTCAAGGAAAAATCCACTTTGCACCTTTGACCCCCATCGGATATATGGAAGCCAAAAGGCGCATGCCGGATTTGGGTTTGGTGGGCGGAGAAATACGCGAGGGTTCCATGACCAAAAAGGGCTCTGTCGTGGCCATGAAATCCGTTTCGGTGTTCAAAATACAGGACATCAAAGGTCGCAAGGTCGGACTCGGCAGCCCCGGTGATCCGTTTTACGACATTGCCCTGCGCGCTTTTTTGGTTGACCAGGGTATTAACCTTAAAGAGGTAGAATTCCTGCGTTTTGAAAACTTTCGCAAGATCCCAGAAATGTTGGAGGTTGGCCGCTGCCAACTAACCGTATTGCCGGACAGCGTGGTAAAGGCCAACCCAGAAAACTACCGAGTATTTGGTTCGGTAGAGGTACCGAATCGCGTATGGGTCGCACGCGGTGACCTTTTCCCCTATCAACAAGATTGGATCCGCCAGGAACTTACCCATTTAACACCGGTCCAATTACAGGCCATTGAAATTCAGGGTATTGAAACCACTACAGATGCGATTTTTCAACCTTTTATTGGGTATCTTCGAAGCCTAGGCTACCTTTAGGGCCATCAAGGAGCGCTTATGAATCACGGATTTGCAAGTTTGGTGCAGGGTGGTTCATGCGAACCCTTTCATTGGGAAGCACGCCCGTTAGGCAGCCAGGAAGTAAGGATTCACATCACCCATTGCGGCATTTGTCATAGTGATATCCACCTGATTGACAACGATTGGGCCATTTCGCAGTATCCGCTGGTTCCGGGCCACGAGGCCGTTGGCGTGATTGAGGAAGTCGGCAGCCAAGTCGATAGTTCACGCTTAGGTCAAAGGGTGGGTGTCGGCTGGCAGTCGCAATCGTGTGGTATTTGTCCGCAATGTAGACGCGGGCACGAGCATTATTGCGCCCAAAGCGAAGCGACCTGTGTTCACCGCCACGGCGGCTTTGCTCGTGACCTCGTGGTACACCAGCGATTTGCCATCAAGATTCCGGATGAGATTGCATCAGCTGAAGCTGGCCCCCTATTTTGCGGTGGCATCACCGTCTACACACCCTTTAAAGCGCACCGGATCCAAGCCAATCAAACCGTGGGCATCCTGGGTTTGGGCGGTTTGGGCCATTTGGCCCTCCAGTTTGCAAATGCTTTTGGCTGCCAAACCTATGCCTTTTCAACATCCGAGAGTAAGCGTGAAGAAGCCTTACGTTATGGTGCTGTGGATTTGGTCGGATATGGCTCAAGCACATTTCAAAAACTGGCTGGCCATTTTGATTTTTTGATCAGTACCGTTTCGGCAGACCTGGATTGGAGCCAAATCCTTAAGCTCCTGGCACCGGAGGGAACCTTGATTTTAGTGGGCGCATCGCCAAAACCGCTAAATATTCAGGCCAGTATGTTAATTAATGGCGCGCGAAAAGTGGCAGGCAGCGTTATTGGCAACCCCATGGATATCAGTGAAATGTTGGCCTTCTGTGCCCGCTCTGGGGTGCGACCTCAAATTGAAGTTTTGCCATTTGCTCAAGTCAATCAGGCGTTAGACAAGGTGCGCCAAAATCAAGCGCGCTATCGCATGGTCCTGGGTTGGGATGTGACCTAGGCTTCCGGCGAATCGTCCACTTCCTCGGCCTCTGCTTCCAAACTTGCAGCGGGTGCAAAAAGCGGTTTGGAAAAACGCGTGCGCAGGGCACGTAGATACATCATGCAGAGGTAGTAAGTTGCAACCGCCGTCATGTAAACGATGAAATGCACGAAAATTAGGGAAAGAAATCCGCAAAATATCAGCATGTTAATTTTTTTACTACGGAATTTCTTAAACCAAAACGTTTCAAATGTGTCAAATCGAAGGTTGCTGATCATGGTGAGGCTTAAAATTAGGAGGAGGCCCACCGTGAATGGAAAAATATTTTCGAAACGGAACCATTCCGCATAACCGCGGCTCACTAAGTAGGGCTTGGTTTGAACCCATTCACTCAGCGCAGGCAGGACACTGATCGTCACGGCAGCCGCAGGAATCGGTAATCCTTGAAAGGCACTTTTTCCATATGTGGATGCGGTAATGTTGAAGCGGGCCAACCGAACTGCGCCGCAGACCATAAACAGGATCGGCAACAATAAATAGATCTGATCCATATTTTTTTGGTAGAGGTAATACCTGAAATAAATAAAGGCAGGTGCAACCCCAAATGCAACCAGATCGGCCATGGAGTCGTATTGGATTCCAAATTCGGAAGCAGTATTGGTTAAGCGCGCCACTTTCCCGTCGACCCCGTCCAAAAGGGATGCGACCATAACCAAGTAGCAAGCCTGAACAATGAACTCAGAGCCATCGCTGGCTTTCATGATGGCAAACAAGCCGCAAATCATGGAAAAGCTGGTGATCAGGCTGGGAAAAATGATCTTCACATTGCGTTTTTTGCGCAAACCCAGGGTCCGCTTTTGGGCATTTGGGTTATTCGGAACCATGCTCACCTGCTCGTGCGATAATCGAAACGTTCTGGCACTTTTAGCATACTTTCTGTCCAGGGAGAAATGGTGAAACCCAATCAGCGCCATAAAATTGTAGGTGCTTTTTTGTTCGCAACTGGCCTGGCCATGTGGATCGTCGGCGCAATAATTAACCACGCGGGGATGAAGGCTTCGAGTATTATATTGGTCCTTTTGGGCATGGGAACCGCTGCGGTTTTCCGCCGCTAAGATCCTGGGAGGTTTGGTTTGGATTTTGAACAAAAGATCATTCAACACATCGAAAAATTGACGGCTGCAGAGGGGATTCCATCGCCATCCATTCTGGTCGAGATCCCAAAAGACCCCGAAATGGGCGACTTTGCTGTGCCGTGTTTCCATTTTGCCAAAGCGCTGCGCAAGGCTCCGGCCCAAATTGCCAGCCACTGGGCAAGCCAATTAAGTGACGAAATTCAGCCGGAATTTTCGCAAGTCACCGCAGCTGGACCCTACCTGAACTTCAGCGTAGATTCCACATTTCTGGCCCAAAAGCTTGTTCCTGCGGTTGAGGCGGGGACCTTCCAAAAGGAACGCGAAAAAACGCAAAACCGTTACATGGTGGAATTTTCACAGCCGAACACCCACAAAGCGTTTCACGTCGGTCATATGCGCAATGTGGCTTTGGGTGAGGCGTTAGTCCACGCATTGAGGTGGTATGGTCATGATGTGATTGCCGCCAATTACATCGGCGACGTAGGCACCCACATTGCCAAATGCCTGTGGTACTACCTCAATTTCTATAAAGGCGAAGTTCCAAGCGAGCACCGCGGCGAATTTCTTGGCGAAATGTATACCCGAGCAACCGAAATGCTCGATTTTTCCTTATTGAGTCGCTGCCCCATACTGCATGTTGAAATTGTTCAGGTCCTGGGCATCACCCCATTGGCCGACCATAGCGGTAAAGCGCTCGTCCGCTTTCAAACCCAGGATGGCCAAAAACAGGTGATTTGTGGCGGAACCCATTATGCGGTTGGCGATTATTTGGCCTGGGCAAAACCCGGGTCGCGCATCGAAGGTCGCTTGGTTGGGGAAAAAGAAATTTTTGGCCACCTTAGCCAAGGCATGCTTTGCTCTGAGCGGGAGCTAGGTCTTTCAGATGATGGTATGAAAATGGCCCTTTTCCCAAAAGAGGCCGCAGGCATGTCAGTTGCCGAATTTTATCGAGTTCCAGACGCCCTCGCGCCGGAAACACCCGTTGAAGCAGAAATCCTCGCGCGCACCGCGGCTGTGCAAAAAGTCTTACAGGACTTGGAAGCTGAGGAACCCCATATCCACCAGCTTTGGCAGGAAACCAAAGCCTGGTCGATGGATGAATTTATGCGTATTTACGATTGGGTCCATTGCCAATTCGACCACATTTTTTACGAATCAGATGTCGGCGATGAAGGCAAAAAAATCGTCAAGGAATTTTATGAAAAGGGTGTCCTGGTCCGCTCGGAAGGAGCAATTGGCGCGGATCTGAGCCCGTACAATCTGCCCTTCCTCCTGCTCCTAAAATCAGATGGCACCGGCCTTTACGCCACCAAGGACCTGGCCTTGGCCCGCCGTAAATTTGAAGAGTTCGGCATCGACCACTCGATTTATGTGGTCGATACCTCCCAGTCGCTTCACTTTCAGCAAGTCTTCAAAACCCTGGAGCTGATGGGGTTTGAACAAGCTAAAGACTGTTACCACTTGGCCTATGGTCTGGTGGTTTTGCCCGATGGAAAAATGAGCTCACGCCAAGGCAATATCATCCTGTTAAGCCAATTAAAAAGCCAACTGACTCAAGAAATCACCCAGTCTTTTCTGGAGAAATATCGCGGTGAGTGGTCTGATCAGGAAATTGAAGCCTCCGCCCATGCAATTGCCTTGGCCACCATAAAGTACGGCATGCTCAACCAGGACTCCAATAAAAACATCGTTTTTGACTGGGCCGAGTGGACCGCCAAATCCGGCAATACAGGCCCGTACATGATGTATGCCTATGCACGCACACGTTCCATACTGCGCGAAGCCGGCTTTAGTCCCGAGAAGCCGTTTAATGCCTCTCTTTTAACCCATCCCTGTGAAAAGCAGGTCATGTTGGCGATGCTTCAATTCCCATCCGTGGTCCAACGGGTCGCACTGGAGTACAAACCCAATCTCTTGTGTCCCTATTTATTTAATTTGGCCAAAGAATTCTCGCGTATGTACGACAGTTGCCCGGTCCTAAAAGCCTCGAGCGAGGAGTTGAAATGGACCCGAACTCATCTGGTTCAGGCGGTTGGACTCATCCTGAAACAGGGTCTGGCCCTTCTGGGCATTCAAACTTTGGAACGCATGTGAATTTTTTTGCACTCACACATTAAAATTATGCAAATAAAGAGGCAACACCCAAAGCGACGAACTCAAATTTCTATATTTTCTAGCCACTTAGCAAAACGGCACAGCAATTGCCTAGTGGACTTCGGGAGGGATCGTATGAAAATACGAAAGCATGCTGGATTTTCGCTACTTGAAATTGCTGTTGTTTTAGCGATTATTACTGTAATTTCCTTTGCAGCGATTCGATCAACTCAAGCCGTTTTAAGACAAACCAATGTAGTCAGTAACCTTGTCGCCATCAAAGGTTCAATAAACAAGGCTCGCGCTTTTGCTTTACAGAATAGCGTGCCCGTCCTGTTTAACTGTCAAAATTCTCGCATCTATGCCGTAACGGACTTTGATCGGGACGGGATATTTGGCGAAGAAAACCGCGACTTGGTGATTGGTGAAGCATTGGGAACGCCCGTGGAATTGACCTTTTCAGGCGTCGAGATGGTGTCCGACTCGGATTCTCGACTGGGTACCCTAGACCATTGGACGGGTTTGGTGAATGGGATTTCAGGCTTCCCCAATGACAGTTTCATCGTTACGCCTACCGGTCAGGTGTTTAGCCAAGCGGGTGCGCCAACCCAAGGCGCGTTTTTTGTCGCCAACAAAGAGGAATTTTGTGGTGCGGTATTTGTAACCATGCTGGGTGAATTGAAGATGGCGATCAAAGAAAAGGACAAGAATTGGACATGGAGCGACTAGGTATGAAAAAAGCATTTTCAATTGTCGAAGTGATGATTTCGCTACTAATCCTATTGATCGGGCTCATGGGACTGGCATTGGCTTTTCAAAAGAGCATCTATCAAACCAACAGCAGCAAAAATGACAGCCAGGCCATGATGATTGCTGCAGCGATTGTCGATGCCCTTGAGGCGATGCCTTTTGACGATATCCCCAATGCAATTACGAGCAGTGCCATTGCCAATGAACACTTGTACGACTATCAGGGCAACAAGGTCGGTGTCGGCAGCCCTGCGTATTACACGCCTGCTGTTTCCATCCTGAATTCCACAGACAATTTTATTTTGGTCCAGGTCACCGTGAATTGGACGGGATGGTCCACTGAGGTTCAAGAAGGTGGCTTCGGATTGACCGCACCATCCAATGCCTTCACCTTAGTAACGGCCATTTCGCAGCAATACGGCGATGATTTGCTGGCCGGCACCATAGGCGCTGGCTCAGGGGGCACACCATGAACCGTCAAAAAGCATTCAGTTTGGTTGAATTGTTAATCAGTTTGGCCATTTCCATAGTGGTTCTTGGCGGTGTGATTGCTACCTTTTCACGCATGAACGAGGGCATCCGGAACGCCAACAAATCAAGTGATTTGACGACGGGAATGCGTGGGATCTTTGCCATGTTTCAACACGACATTTACATGTCTTCAAAAGGCTTCAGCGACCTCAATGCCTACCAAATCCATTACAACAATTCCGCTGTAACCGGTGAAAATTATTTTTATTCCATAACGGGATTGACCACTTCACCCAGCTCGCAAGTAACCCTCCAATGGTTTGATTACAACATGGCGAGCGCCGATTCCAATCCGACTTATGCTGTGTTAACGGAGGATGGTAAAGCAGCCAGTTTTACCAGCAGCTTCCCTGCTCTGCTGTTCTGTTCAACTATCCTTGACGACCCCCGCCTTTCGACAATCGCACAAGGCGATGTATATGTAATTTACAACGGTGACCTTTTATATGAGTACGACTGGACCGAGTTAAGGGACAATATGGACCCGACAACGGGACTGATTGATGAAACAGCCCACCCCATTGGGGCTGGCATTGTTGAGGTGGAAAGCGTTTCAGATGGCGTGATTCCCGATCCCTATAATGCTGGTCCGAAAGCCTTTAAAACCGCAAAGCGGGTCCAATTTAGATCCAGCGGCACTTTTGGAAATTCATTTACGGTAAACCTGGGC
Source organism: Acidobacteriota bacterium (assembly GCA_020637335.1). Lineage (GTDB taxonomy): Bacteria > Acidobacteriota > Holophagae > Acanthopleuribacterales > Acanthopleuribacteraceae > JACJWC01. The sequence continues at coordinate 94,019 of JACJWC010000010.1, forward strand.
ACCCCTTATGTACCACCGCAACCCTTGGGCACCTACATGGCTGGAGCAGTTGAATCGCCATCCGCTTCGGGCAATGTGCGTTTCCCGCCTGACAGCTGGTTTGCCCGTAAAGTTGGAACGCTGGACACCTTCCATCGGGTGACCTATCGATTGGATAGCGACACCATCATTCGTACAGAAAACAATCAGGACATGATCCTCAGTACCGAAATCTCCAATTTCCGCATCACCGTTGGGTTGAGCGATGCCACTATAACGGATGCCTGGACAGGCTCCGCCAGCAGTGATTCAAGCGATTGGGTAACCGATGAAAGTGACATGGCCAGTAGCTCGGTGGCAAAGGAGCTACTTGGGAAACACGCCTATGCCCTGCGTGTTGAATTAGAAAAGCGATCCCTTTTTAAAGACACCAGCGACACAAATGCAGATGGCTCAGGTGGCGCCCTGAAGTCTCGCAAGATGTCACAAACATTTAAAGTAAAAAATGCGCACATTCCCCTCGCAAACAAGTAAAGGTGGTGGAAAAATGAAAAACCTTCATAATCTCAAAAAAGGGAACACCATGGTTTTGGTGCTGCTTTGTATGCTCATTTTTATGTCAATGATCGTGGGTTTCACTTTTGATGCCCGTTCGCAAAGCATCTTTAATTCAGGCGCCAAATTGCATAATTTTTATCGGGTCTCGGCAGAACAAATTTTGCAGACAGAACGCTCAGAGATGTCCGCGTACTGGGTTACCCCCAACACGTTGGACAGTGGCGGAGGCGCGATCGCCGATGCCATGCCTTCATGGCGCTTTGGCGGGCTGTTGCGCGGCGATTACAGCACGACCCCGACCCCTGGTAAATACGGCATGTTGTTGTCCGAAGGAGACGTTGAACAAAACAACGGTCTACTCAATCTGCATTACAAACTCTGGGTTGCCAATAACCCAGACGACCCGGCCTACCTGATGAATGGCATTTATGCTGTGGGTTATGACGGCGCCGATGAATACGCAATCGTCGATCCCAATTGGGACACCGATGGAAAAGTTGTTTTAACCGTCGAAATGTTCGTAAATGATACCGCGACGGACCCTGTATTGGTTTTGTCCCATATGGTAGCCGTCAGCGGTGCTGAAATTGTTTATGCGGGAACCGAACCTGCGCAGGAGGGTGATGACTCTTCAGCCAATAATCAGGGAACAGGTTCCGTTGGTACAGAGGAGCTTAGTCTAAGCACCTCGCTTGCTCAAGATTAACCCAATACACGCCTGTTTTTTACACCGGCGGGCGCGTGTACCCGCCACCATTGCCCTTGAGTTGTGTGGTTGTCACGCCTGTTTTGTTCCGCGCTCACAAGGGTGGGGCACCTCGTGTGCCCCTTTTTTTTGCCTCCAGTTGTCCTTACAATAGTCAAAACGTTTCTCTCAAGGAGTTGCCCGTGATTCTGAGCTTGGTTTCCTTTGTACTCCTTCAAGCCAAAGTTGCCCCCAACAAATATCCTGGATTGCCCAAATATCCGCTTAAGGGCGAAGTCCGTGTGGTGAATGAAGGTATTCTTCCGGGCTCTAAGGCCAAAGATCGATCCATTCGGGAAGCCAAATATACACGGGCGGAATACATGCCTCCGGCAGCACGACTGCTGATCCGGGCCAATTGCTTAACTACCGTCGCCCAGCAGGATGCCATCCAACAAGCTGAAAAAATAACCACGGATAACAGCCCTGTCCTGCATATCGACTGGGGTAAGATAAATGACAAGGAAGACGTGAGTTTCTACATTGTCGTCTTTACCAATAAGCGTATTACTAAATACAACCTCACACTATCGGGCGAAAGGTACCAACCGACCAACCGAACCGAGCGGGAATATCCCGAATGGCAAGTCGTAAAACTGGAGGTTGGCCAGTTGGGCAGTTGTTTTCGCGAAAAAGACATGACCCTGATGGATCTCAAGTATGCTGTGGCAAACCAACTCAACTTAATCAACGGCAATGTCTTACGCAACCGTTTCAACGATTTAAACGACTAGGTTGGCGAAGCCAAAGATTCGAGAACACGATAAAGGGCCTGCGTGCCCTTTTTCCCGAGGCCAATGTTTTGGGCTGCTCGGTAAAATTGGTGAACGAGCGCCAAACCCGGAAGACAAATGCCCAAGCGACTCGCTTCGTTTAGGGCAATTTCCATGTCCTTGACAAAATGTTCGATGTAGAAGCCCGGTTCAAAATCCTGCTTGAGGATACGGGGCGCCAGGTTTTCCAGAGTCCAGCAACCAGCAGCACCGGGCCGAATGGAAGACAACATGGTTTCCAGATCCAGGCCGGCACGAACACCGTACAACAAGGCTTCGCACACACCGATCATGGTTCCCGCAATGACAATTTGGTTGGTCATCTTCGTGTGTTGGCCTGCGCCCGCATGGCCCTGATATACCACTTTTTGGCCCACAGCTTCCAACAGCGATTGGATAATGGGGAACTGAGTTTTTGAGCCGCCAACCATAATGGAGAGGGTGGCTTGGCGTGCACCTACATCTCCACCGGAGACAGGTGCATCAAAAAAAAAGCCCCCGCACGTCGTCAGTTGGCTGGCAATATCTTTGGCGAGTTGAGGCCGGGTGGTTGTGAAATCGATACAACACAGCCCACTATGGGCGCCTGCAAGAATGCCCTCGGGCCCAAAATAAACCGCATGCACATCGGGCGGAAAACCCAACATGGTGCAGACCACATCGCATTGCTGGGCCAAGGCCTGCGGGGTCTCGAACCAGGCAACCCCTTGTGACAACAGTGGATCTGCTTTTGAGCGCGTTCGCGTATGGATTCCCACAAGGCCAAAGACGCGATGGAGATGACCTGCCATCGGAGCACCCATCACGCCCAGCCCAATAAAGCCAATTTTCATCGCTCCACCTTATAACGGGGACTTGGCCAAAGTGTAGGTGGTGTCCCGTCGGTCGCCGTGCCGTTCAACGACTCCAGCGTTGACCAGTTCCTTAATCCGCAGATTCCAGGTGGATGCGGCAATTTGGGTTTCGCGGATAATTTGACTCTTTTTGAGGGGTTTACGCGCCTGAGCCAATAATTTGATGATGCGCCGACGCGATTCCTCCGCGGCAATTCTCAGGGTCGGCTTGGCTTTTGTCTCCAAAAAATGGATGGCCAAGCTGTGCTCGCCACGCACACGCCGAATCGAAATATTCAAATTCTCTTTTTTGGCGACGTATAAAAATGACTTTCGAACGGCAGAGGCCCGTTCCCCCTCTTCTAAGTCCCAATAAATATTGTTGTCTTTGGCTGCCTTAAATGCGGTATGCAAGACATGACTGATGCGCTGATACTCGTGTTCGGACATGATCCGTTTATGGATAGGTTCAGTCCTCAGCTTTCCCACCTTTTCCCCCTTACAAGCCACTCCTTAGTATAAGAATAGATTTTCAGAAAAGCGCTGTCAACACACTCCAAACACAAACCAAGTGTATTCATTTTTTTAGTGAGTTTATTCGCAATTTCCACATGACAAATCACACTAAACCTAGATAAGGACAAACACGATTCTGATTTAACTCTATTCTTTTCAACAACATAAAACATAAAGGATGACATTTTGCGCAATTGAAACTCACATGTAAAGGATTTGCCAATTCAATCCATCATAAACATACTAAAGAATGAGTTTAAGGCAAGTATATTATGACAAAAGGCCATGACTTTGACTATAAAATTTGTCTAATTGTATAAAAAAAAGTATATTATCCAATATATAGTAGTGTTGTGGATGCGAAAGTTTAGTTTGAGCGTATTAGTAACTTAAGATTTGGATGCGCGAACGGATCAACGCCCAGAATGCATCGTCCGACCGACTGAAGAACCAACCCAAGTGTTGGTTACAACCCGGACACATCAGGACCTGCCAGCAATAACCGGGAAACCAGGTAAATTCAGAGGAGGGCGGGCCCAAGGGCAGGGCAAATAGTTGAGCATACAGCTCGATTTCAAACAGGAGCCCGAACGGATTGGCCAAAACGAACTGGCACTGACCCTGCCTGCGAATTCGACGGGGCTGGTCCGTGAGGATGAACTGACAGCTTCGACACACCAGCCGATTTGGGGTCAGGACGGAGGTTGCCTGACCTTTTTGTTCAGGTGGCGGATCTAGCGGCATTTCGTTTGGTGATCTTAAATCCATTCTTGGGACCAAACTTTCCACTAGAATAGGAGTGGATCGCAGAAACAGGAACGCGCTCACGCCCAGGAGGCTAGCATGACGACACATCCCACCTTTGGTCGCTACCGGGTTGACCAGGTCGTGGGCAAAGGGGCCATGGGCACGGTGTACAAAGGTTACGACCCTAAAATTGACCGGGTTGTGGCTGTGAAAACGGTTTCGTTTCAGTATGTGGAAGAGTCGGAACGCAAAGCGGCCTTGGAGCGATTTCATCTGGAAGCCCGATTGGCGGGTAAGTTGGCGCATCCCAATATCGTCACCATTTTTGATGTTGGTGAAGATTTTATCGCGATGGAGTTCTTGGAAGGCGAGAGTTTATCGCAATTCCTCAAATCTCATGGAGCAGTCCCTGCCGAAGAAGTCCTGCGCATTTGTGAGGGCATCGCCGCAGCTTTGGACCACGCCCACCAACATGGCATTATTCATCGCGATGTCAAACCAGCCAATATCCTTTTAGTTGGCCCCCAACGTCATGTCAAATTAACGGATTTCGGAATTGCAAAAAGTGCCGGGTTAGGCATGACGGCCACAGGACACGTATTGGGCACACCCAACTACATGTCTCCCGAACAGGTCATGGGTGAAACTATTGATAACAGAAGTGATTTATTTTCGCTCGCGGTCGTTTGCTTCGAGTTGTTAACAGGGAAATTACCTTTTGGTGGCGGAACCTTGACAACGGTCGCCTATAAAATTGTTCACGCTGCCCCACCGCCAGCAAGAGAGCTCAACCCGTCCATCTCAATTCCCATCGAGCAATTCCTGCTAAAAGCCTTGGCCAAACAACCGGATCAACGTTTTGCAAACGGAAAAGCCTTTATGGAGGCCTTCCGATTTGCCCATGCAGCTGGCGGTCAAAGCCCGATTATCCCCACCAATCAAACCACTCAAATGTTGCCCCCACCACCGCCGATTCTGGCCCCAAGCCCAAATCGTAAAAGGTCAAAAACGGGCTTGTGGGTAAGCTTACTTTTGCTTGTGTTACTGCTCATCTCATTTGGCGGATTTTATTTGCTTCAGCGGAACAATTCAGTGGCTACCAACAATGAGCCAGAGACCTTTTCGGAATCCAACCTGCCAGCCACAGAGACAAATACGAACTTGGCGCCCCAGGATCCAGAACCTGAAGTGCCAGAGCGCTCTGACGACCAACTCAATCCGGAACCCATCCCACCTGAGACCCAAGCGACACAACCCGAAACAACCGCTGAGGAATCGAATCTGCCCAAAACAACGCCCGCTCCTACCGTAAGCACGGCCAAACCAAAACCGGCGCCGGCCAAACTCCAAAAGCCGACCGCTGCGCCAGAACCGCTGGTTGCGGCGCCCGCCCCCCTTGTATTTCCGGTCACAGCCCGTTCGGAATGGGGTGAGGATTGGGGCGATTTGGTCGATGGTGTCGCTATGAGTGACAGGCTTGCCTTTGCGGATCGAAGCGGGGAAGGCGTGCGTTTGGTAGATCCTTCTTCAGGTCGCATGCTCCTGGAGTTTGATGTAGTCGATGAGCCCGAACAAATGGCTGCGGACAGCAAAAGCATTTACCTCGCCATCCCAAGCAAAGGTATTGCGCGTTATAAACTGGATGGCAAGTTGGATGAAAGTTTTGGTAAAAAAGGATTACTGAAGGGGGATTGGAAAAAATTATCGGGTCTGTGTCGAACCGATCAAGGTGAATTCTGGGTCTCCGACAAGGGCAAGGGTCAGATCCTCAAAATTAATAGTGAGGGTAAAACCCAAATCACGATCAAAGGTTTAAAGGAGCCGGGCCACCTCATCCTAACACCAGAAGATATGCTATTGGTTTGCGATGTTGGGGCGCATCAATTGGTGGGGTTCAATGCCAAGGGCGAGCGCGTTTTGACCCTCGGTGGGCCGGGCAAGACACCAGGCCTTTTCTCCAAGCCCCAGGGCCTGGCGCTGCATGCGGGGATATTGGCGGTTGCCGATACGGGAAACAATCGAATCCAGCTTTTTGATTGGCCCGGAACGCGATTCGGATCGGAAATCAAAACCTATAAGGACGCCAAACTAGACGAACCTGTTTCTGTATCATTTTGGGGCAACACTTTATTGGTCACGACCTTAGGCCGGCAATCGATCCTCGTTTTTACGCCCTGAGAACAGTCAACTTTTGACTTGGTTCTGCGAGCTGGGTATCCTGGTGGAAACTCAGGAGGTTCTTATGTTGCGAACACTTATCTTGATGGCCCTGTGCGGTTCGTTGGTCTTTGCTGGTGAGACCAAAAAAAACGTGCCATTTAAGCTCGACCAATGGGTTGAACTTAAATCTACAGACGGCCCAGTCACCTTGCACCGCATCCGAATCGTTGAGCAAAGTGGGGGTTTAACCAAATCCAAACTCATGCGGCCGGGTAATGCAGAACATCTTCAAACCATTCAAATTCAAATCGAGTACTCCAATTCGGCCAGTCGCGATTGGGACGCCCACCTGGATATTGCCTGGGTTGATGCAGATGGCGTGGTCATTGACGGTTACAACGACAAAGAAAATCTGGATTCCGAAGAGAGTTATGAAAAGGTGACCGTTACTCTGTCCACCCTGAAATATGGGTTAAAACGCGCTAAAACATTAAAGGTTAAAATTTCGTACGAGCCTGATTGATCGACACCCCTTCGCCCAACTAAAGGAGAACTTGGATGCTTTGGATATGCTTTGTCTTGTTGGCCAATGCGGATGATTTAACCGCAGATGTTCTATCCGGATTAAAATTTCGAGCGCTCGGCCCGGCGCTTACTTCAGGCCGAATCAGTGATTTTGCCGTAGACCCGCGCGACCACAATCATTATTATGTCGCTGTCGCCTCGGGCGGGGTTTGGGAGACCAAAAACGGAGGTGCGCAGTTCAACCCCATCTTCGATGGTCAGACCAGCTACTCCATCGGATGTCTGGCCCTGGACCCCAGTAACCCCAACACTTTGTGGGTGGGAACCGGCGAAAATAACAGCCAACGCAGCGTGGGTTATGGCGATGGGCTCTATCGCTCCCGCGATGGCGGCCAATCCTGGGAACATATGGGTTTAAAGGATTCCGAACATATCGGACGAATTGCTATTGATCCCACCAACAGCGACCGCGTTTGGGTTGCAGCTCAAGGCCCCCTTTGGGCTTCAGGCGGAGATCGCGGCTTGTACCGCACGGTCGATGGGGGGAAAACCTGGAAAAAGGTTTTGGACATTTCAGCAAACACCGGCGTTAACGAAGTGTGGTTGGATCCCATGGACCCCAACACACTTTATGCCTCAAGTTACCAGCGGCGCCGACACGTCTTCACCTTAATCAATGGTGGACCGGAATCTGCCATCTACAAATCAACGGATGGTGGCGACAACTTCCGTAAAATCAATAAAGGCCTTCCCGAAGTGGATCTCGGCCGCATCGGTTTAACCATCCCGCCCAATCAAAGCGATGTGCTTTATGCCATTGTGGAGGCAGCCAAGGATAAAGGTGGCTTTTTTAAATCCACTGATCGTGGCGAACATTGGGAAAAAATGAGTGATTACGTGGCCGGCAGCCCCCAGTACTACAACGAATTAATTGCGGATCCAATGGACATCAACCGCGTTTACGCCATGGATACCTACATGCAGGTAACCACCGATGGCGGAAAAACCTTTTCTGCTGTGGGCGAGAAATTTAAGCATGTCGACAATCACGCGTTGTGGATTGAACCCGAAAACCCGAACCATCTATTGGCTGGCTGTGATGGCGGGATTTACGAAAGTTTTGATCGCGGTACCACATGGCTTTTTAAGGCCAATCTCCCGGTGACCCAATTTTACCGCTTAGCCGTCGACAATACAGAACCCTTCTACAATGTGTATGGTGGGACCCAAGATAATTTCACCTTGGGCGGACCGGCTCAAACCATGAACCAGCATGGCATTTTGAACCAGGACTGGTTTGTTGTCGTCGGCGGCGATGGCTTTCAACCGCAGGTGGATCCGACCAACCCCGATTTGGTTTACGGAGAATCCCAATATGGCGGCTTGGTCCGGCATGACCGTCGAACCGGCGAAAATGTGGATATTCAACCCCAACCCCCCGCAGAAGGACCGGCCTTGCGCTGGAACTGGGATTCGCCGTTGGCGATTTCGCACCATCATCCCGAGCGACTCTACTTTGCCGCCAACATTTTATTCCGCAGTGAAGACCGCGGCCAGACGTGGCATGCACTGGGTGGGGATTTGACCCGTCAGGTGGACCGCAATCGCCTACCGGTAATGGATCAAATCTGGCCCATTGACGCGGTTGCTAAAAATGCGAGTACTTCGTTTTTTGGCAACATCGTCTCCTTCAGTGAAAGCTGGAAAGACGAACAACTGCTCGCCGCCGGAACAGATGATGGATTAATTCAAATTAGCGAAAATGGCGGCGCGACTTGGACACGCTTGGACAAGTTCCCTGCCATCCCGGATATGACCTATGTCCAAGCGCTTGCTTTTTCAAAACACGAACGAAACACCCTTTATGCCGCATTCAACAACCACAAACGCGGTGACTTCAAACCCTACCTGCTCGTATCCCGCGACTTGGGCAAAACCTGGAAAAGTTTAACCACTGGTCTTGATGCTCGAGGCTCCATTTACGCTTTGGCATTAGATTCAGAACAAGCCAACCTGATGTTTTGTGGTACGGAGTTCGGCTTGTCTGTCAGCTTGGACGGTGGCCAAAAATGGCTGCCCTGGAAAGCGGGATTACCGCCCGTCGCAATTCGCGACATTGCCCTGCAAGAGAACCACGGCGACTTGGTTTTGGCCTCTTTTGGCCGAGGCTTCTTTGTACTGGATGACTACCGCGTGTTACGCAATTTAAGTACGGAAAATTCGGCGTTGTTACAAGCCGGTCCCGCCCTACAATACGTGCCGCGACTACCGCTCGGCTTGAGAGATAAAGCCTTCCAGGGCGAATCCTTTTTTGCCGCGCCCAACCCACCTTACGGTGCACCCATTACCTACTTCATCAAAGAGAGCTACAAAACAACCAAACAATCGCGTGAGGAAGCTGAGAAAAAAGCACGCACCGACAAAAAAGACCCAGGCTACCCCAGTTGGGAACAACTGCGCCAGGAATCCTTAGAGGAAGAGGCACAGGTCATCCTGGAAATCCGGGACGAGGCCGGAGCCCCTATTCGCCGGTTAATTGGACCGGCAAGCAAAGGGTTGAACCGGATTTATTGGGATTTGCGTTATCCTTCGCCGTTCCCCATCAGCCTCAAACCCTGGAAAGATGAAAATCCGTTTAGCGAGCCGCCTTTGGGTCCGCAGGTATTGCCGGGCACCTATCAAGTTCAAATGTTTCTGCGCAACCAGGACCAATGGCAGGAAATGGGTTCACCCGTTCGTTTTGAGGTTAAGGCGGCCGTCACCAACTCAATTGCACCGGAAGATCCGAAAGAGCTCCTGGCCTTTCAAAAAGAAACGGCCCTGCTCTTTCAAACGGTTACAACGGCTGGTGAACGCATGGACCAAATGGCCGAACGCTTAAAATTCATCAAAAAAGCGGCTCAGGACATGCCACAAATTCAACGCGAGACCTACGACCAGATCCGCCAATTGGAAAAGGATTTAGAGCCTCTTCAGCGCACCATGCAAGGCAATCGCTTGGTTGCCCGCCGTCAGGAACCCACCTTGCCGGGTCTCCAATCCCGGCTTTACACGGTCATTTACGGTCACTGGAATGCAACGGCTGCCGTTACCCAAACCCATCGGGACCAAGTCCGCCTGGCTCGGGAAGGGTTAGCCCAATGGTTACCCCAATATCAGGCGTGGGAAAAGCGGGTTCTGGCGCTCGAATCCACTTTGGACCAACTGGCCGTGCCCTATACGCCGGGCCGAAAAATCCAGTAATGCGTAACCACAAGTTCCACCATGACTTTAACGGCACAAGATCCCTGCTTTGAAGCGCGGGTCCGCGCCAGTTTTGAACGCCAGGCCGTCATGCACGGCCTGGGTATTCAATTGACAGCCATTCAGGCCGGTCAAGTTGAGTTAATAATGCCCTATAACCCGCAATGGACCCAACAGCACGGTTATATCCATGCGGGTATCATGGCCACTGCATTGGACAGCGCCTGTGGTTATGCGGCATTTTCGCTCATGCCCGCCGATGCGGAGGTCTTGAGTATCGAATTTAAGATTAACCTGATGGCACCTGCCCGAGGTGATACCTTTCGCTTCCTGGGCCGGGTCATTAAGGCGGGACGCACCATTTCCGTCTGTGAAGGCCAAGCCTGGTCGCTAAGTCCTCAGGAAAAGTTAGTCTGTACCATGACTGCCACCATGATGACCCTGCGCGAACAGCCAACTTCGGGTTGAGGCTACGGATACGATCCTACAGGAGACAATGGATTTGAGACCCAAGCAAAATCCGGATCACTGGTGCTCAAAGCTCTACATCATTATTTTTGAGCACGACACACCCGCCGGCAAACGGTTTGACGAGTTTCTGATCGCCTTGATTTTGCTGAGCGTTGTGACGGTGGTCATAGGCTCTGTCAAATCCTTACGGCTGACTTATGGCTCCCTCTTTTTCACGTTAGAGTGGGCCTTTACGTTGATTTTCACAGTGGAATACCTGCTGCGTCTATTGTGTCACGGCCGACCACTTCGCTACATGGTCAGTTTTTTTGGCTGGATTGATATCCTGGCCATTCTTCCGACCTACTTGGATCTCGTCATCCCCGGTGCCCACTATTTGATTGCCATTCGGATCTTGCGGGTTCTGCGGGTTTTTCGCATTTTAAAATTGATTCACTACATTGGTGCAGCCGATTTGTTGATGAAGGCCATGGCGTCCAGTGCCCGAAAAATTGCCGTATTTTTGCTGGCAGTTTTGGCGTTGGTCGTGGTGTTGGGCAGCTTGATGTACGTTTTAGAAGGGGAGAAAAACGGGTTTACAAGCATTCCGGTAGGGATTTATTGGGCGATTGTAACCATGACGACGGTTGGTTATGGCGATATTTCACCGGCAACGCCTGCGGGCCGCTTTTTAGCCGCCATGGTGATGTTATTGGGTTATGGGATAATCGCCGTTCCAACCGGAATCGTAACCGTCGAAATGGGCGAATTGCGCAGAAAAGAAAGCAGTTTGACGATGTGCCAACGGTGTGGCGAAAAAAGACACCTCAGCCAGGCGCGTTATTGTCAAACCTGTGGGGAGCGGATTACAACCGATTAATGCGCGCGGGTGTCAGGCGTTTCCTGCTTTTCTTTTTCGGTTGGTACGATTCCCTGGGCAAAGCGGGCTGTGTGGGTTGTGATAATCGGCGCATTTTGACCGACAGAATCCTGTTTCAGCGCACGAATTTGATCAGAACCCAACTTCAGGATAGAAACCCGACGTTGATTTTCTTTAACGGGCTCGAAAGTCGCATACACATAAGCCGGCTCATGTTCCTCGATGACCACGACCAAGGTTTCCTGATTGGGTAAACTGTTCAATTCCGTTAACAGCTCCGGCAAAGTCTTTTCGACATGGGTCAGGACCTGATCATAGCTGGCCTCTTTAAGCGCATCTCGTTTGCTGATGACTTGTTTCCACATGCGCACCTTCTCGCTTAACTGCCCTTGATCAGCGGGTTGATTTTCGCCAATTTGTCGTTTTTCGGCATTCTGTTTTCGCGGGAATTCGGCGTCAAGCGCACTGGTCGTCTGCAATCGGTAACGAACGGGAATGACCACAAAAACGCCCTGACCGGCAACGTAATAGCCACGCACGGGATCGTTATTAAACACAGTAGCTTCAATGCCAAGCGCATTAATACCGCGCTGCAGTTGGTTTTCCATTCGGGCAATTTCTTGCCAAATGGGTTCTTGGGCGAGCAGATATCCACTCAGGAGAAAGAGGCCAAGCGTTTTCATTGGATCCTCCCTTTCACTTTTTGAGTTTCCAACATCTTTCCAATTTGGGTGCGGTAACTGGCCATCATAATCTCATTGTCCCGATCAACCTGATGCAGATTGCTCTCAATTTGACGACTGAATTCACTTAACTCAACGGCGCGTTCGTACTCGTAATTCTCCAAGCGATCCGATAATTGAGCATAGGCCATTTGGTTCTGGACGGCCATAGCATCGAACAGCCGTTTTTCCATGGCAACCAATTGTTCCTGTAAGACTTCGACTTGTTCGTTTTGGGTTTTGGGTACGGCACCCAGCACGGAAAACGACATGGAAAACCCTTCGCGGTTATAGTCGACACGAAAGCCAAGGATCGAAAAGACAATAAACACGGCTGCTGCTGCCAGCAAAAAACGGTTGGTCCAGGTTTTTCTGGCCATACTGCGGTAATTTAAACCGATTGGCGTGATGTTTTGGGGCACTTCCATTTTGCCCGCCTGGGCAAAGGTCAGCCCGGACTGAATCAAAGTAAAGCGACCGCGACAGGGTTCACACTCGGCCAAATGGGCACGCAACTCCGGCTGCTCGTCATCGGCCGAATCGAACAGCAGGTCAATAAGTTGCTCTTCGTTTAGATGTTTCATTTTTTAAACCTCTCAAGAAATTGTTGTTGTCTAAATTGTCGACCCAACAACTCCAAAGCTTTGTAAAGACGTGATTTGATCGTGCTGATGGGCTCACCCAAAATGGAAGCGATTTGTTCAAAGGTCATCTCTTCAAACACTTTGAGGACCAAAACCGAGCGTTGATCGTTGGGCAGGCTTTCCAACGCCTGACGAACCATCGCACTATCGATCCGTTCCTGGACCGACGCCCAAACATCGGCCTCCTTGCGGGTGTCCTGCGCATCAAAACCCACCTCGGCAAGCTGATCGAGCGAAGTTTCCTGGCGCACTTTTAGGCGCCGGGTGTGGTCGATGCAATCATTCACAGCAATTCGGTACATCCAAGTCGAAAAGGCACATTCACCTTTAAACCGTCCCAGATTACGGAAAATTTTAAAGAAAATATCTTGAACAAGATCCAACGCCGTATCGTTATCGTGCACGTAGCGATACACCAGTTGGGTCACCTTATTTTGATAACGCTTGACTAGCGCATCAAAGGCTTCACTTTTTCCTTCTTGGGCCAATTGGACCAGTTCAACATCCATCAATTGATTCATATCCATTCCTACCTGCCCCTACTCTTGGTAGCACGTTGGTTGGACGCCAAACCTGCAACCACAGTCGAAAAGTTTTATGGAGACATGGACATTCTTTGCAAGATTCGCGCTGAGAGCGTTTGGTAAAGCTGAGCCAACTCCGGATCGCGCTCCTGCAACAAGGCGAAGTGCCGAGCGATTTGTTGGTGGTCACCGCGTGCGGCAGGTCCAGAAAAGGGTTTTTCCATATTTGGATCCAGCGCAGCAGCCAAACTTTGCCGAACTAGGGGAGCCAATGCATGGAGCGCGGATTGCCGATCTTGAACCAATCCTTCGAGTAAAAAAGCACCTTCACGAACCAGTAGACCCAGGAAATTGGAGGCGAGAACCGCGCTTAAATGGTACTGGGCCGCACAGACGTCCTCCAGATGCAGCACTTCACCCTGCCACAAATGGACCCACCGCGACAGCTCGCCAATCAGCTCGGCCGGTCCATTCAGGGCAAAGGTCAGGCCGGGAGGGAAAGCTTGGGGGTCCCGACTGGGAAAGCTACACAACGGGTGGAGCTTGCCGACTAAAACACCCTTTTTTGCAAGGTCTTGAAACAGGTTGACCGGGGTGGCACCCGAACAAAAAACCAGGTGTTTGGGCAAGCCGTGCTTCGGCATTGGCCATTTGGCGACCTGGTGCAGCACATCATCTGGAAGACAAAGCAACACGGATCGATCAGCCCAGGACGCTGGCCAGCTTTTATGCCGGGCCGGCGGATCAATCTGGCATTCGACAGGGATCGCCTGCAACGAGGCGTACAGCGCCGAGCCTAACCGGCCCATGCCAACCAATAGCCACGGGTCAGACACGAATTTCGTCAGCCTGCACTTCGGCCGGGAAACGCAGCAGGATCGGATCAACCTGTTCTTCCAAGAACTCGCCCACCTGTTCGGGCGCGCGACCGACATACAATTCTGGCCGCGCCAATTGGTTGAGCTGGTCGCGATCCAATGCAAAATCCGGATCGGCCGCAATGCGATCCAAAAGATCATTGTCCAAGCCTTCGCCTTTTACTTTTTGGCCTGCGGCAATACTGTGGACCCGAATGGCCTCATGTAGTTCCTGGCGGTCACCGCCCTGCTTCACGGCTTCCATCAAGATGTTCTCCGTCATCATAAATGGCAATTCATCTTCGATGTGACGCCGGATCATCTTGGGATAGACGACCATCTCTTTGGCGATATTTTCGTAGAGGATCAAGACGGCATCCATAGCCATAAACATCTCAGGTACGGAGATGCGTTTATTGGCCGAGTCGTCCAAAGTTCGTTCAAACCACTGGGTGGCCGCCGTGAAGGCCGGCGATTGTGCCGACGTAATGACGTATCGAGACAGGGCGCACATGCGCTCGCTGCGCATGGGATTGCGTTTGTAGGCCATGGCGGAAGAGCCAATTTGGGACTTTTCAAAGGGTTCCTCAATTTCCTTGAGGTGGGATAACAAGCGCAGATCGTGTCCAAACTTGCTGGTCGATTGGGCGAGCCCGGAAAGGACGCCAGCCACTTGAGCATCGACTTTTCGCGGATAGGTTTGGCCGGTCACGTAGGTCGGTGGCTGAAAACCAAAAGCCTCCGTTACCAGGCGATCCAACTCGCGCACCTTCTGATGGTCGCCATTAAACAACTCCAGGAAACTGGCTTGAGTCCCGGTTGTGCCTTTTACCCCGCGGAACTGCAGCCGTTCCAGTCGAAACGCCAGATCGTGATAATCGAGGAGCAGATCCTGGATCCACAGACAGGCCCGTTTCCCTACCGTGGTCAATTGAGCCGCCTGAAAATGGGTAAAGCCCAAAGTGGCCAGGCCGGAATGGGCCCGAGCAAACGCAGAAAGGGCGCGGATAACCGAGACCAATCTGCGCTGAATCAGCCGCATCGCCTCGCGTAACTGCAATAAATCGGTATTGTCACCCACAAACGCACTGGTCGCCCCTAAATGAATGATGCCCTTGGCTGAAGGTGCCTGAAGACCATAGGCATAAACATGGCTCATTACATCGTGCCGGGTTTCCTTTTCGCGTTGGGCTGCAACCTCAAAATTAATATTGTCCTGCTGGGCTTCCAGTTCCTGGATTTGGCCATCGCTTATCGGTAGACCCAGTTTCTGTTCGGCCTTCGCCAATTCAATCCACAATTTACGCCAGGTCCGAAACTTGAATTGGGGCGAGAAAATTGCACTCATCTGTTTGGAGCAGTAGCGCTCCACCAAGGGATTTTCAAATTGATCTTTCATGCCGACCCTTTCTCAAACATCAAATTTTGCTTCTGGCGCATACTCGTAAAGCTTTTCGATGAGCAGGTCCAAACGATCCACGGGTGTGAAGCGGATCCGCCCGGTCACACCTTTGATTTCAGTGTGAAAAGCTCTGCCTTTGACCTCGCGAATATCATCCATATTCAAAATGCCCACCCCAAACAGACTGGCCATGAAATTTCCAGACAAGGTATTGGTTACCAAAATGCGACTTTGGCCCAAATGGACTTGCAAACCCCACACATCGATCACCGCAGCGATCAAATACAACAACAGCAAAAAGGCCAGAATCCAGATGATGCCACCCAAGAGAAAGGCTTGGGTCACCCCGCCGCCATCGGCCTGGAAAATGCCCGGTAGTGACTTGATTTCAACGACCTTGACCCGAAACGCTTTGCTTAAAAACACAAAAAAGACCAGAAAGGCCGAGAAGAGAATCAGGACAAAGATACGCGTTCGTTGGTTATGGGTGAAGATGAGAAAAGAGTCATCCTGGTCGGATTCGCGATTCTCAACGGTCAAATCCATAGGCTGCAAAAAATCCTCCATCCCCAATAAGCGAAGCGGCCATCATTCTAGCAAGGCTCCACCAATCCTAGAAGCACATCAGCGGTCTTTTGCTTGGAACCACCCACCCATTTGCAGCTTCTCGAGGATCAACGCATTTGCAGGCGGAAAGGGAAACTGGCCCAGGTCCTGGACAGGAACCCAACGTATCTCCTGCGCAGCGTGGGGTTTGGCTTCGCCTTCGAGCCAGCGGCAAGCGATAAAGGTGAATTGGATGTATCGATCCTCGAAGGCATAACCATAATGGCAAATTTCACCCAAGGTCTCCACCTTGAGCGCACATTCCTCCACCAATTCGCGCAGTACGGTTTGCACGGCCGATTCGCCCTGCTGGATTTTCCCGCCCGGAAATTCCCAGAATCCGCCCATATGACTGGATTGCAGGCGACGCGCAATCAGGATGTACCCCGCTTTTTCCACGATACCAACTGCCACATCTATATTTTTCATTGCATTAGCGCTCCAACCAAAAAAAAAGGCTCGCCTGAGCGAGCCTTATTTGTTGAGGTGTATCGATTATTTAACGAAATGCTTCATGACATCGCCAAGCGTAGCGCCACCTTTATCCTGGTTCTTGGTGAACTCATTGATGACTTTGCGCTCTTGAGCGGTGATCAGCTTGCGCACGCTCAGATCCACTTTGCGTTCGCGATGGTTGACGCGGGCAATTGCTGCGTCAATCTCTTCGCCTTCTTTGTAATGATCAGAAGCTTTTTTGCCTTGCTCCAGGTTTAATTCGCTGTTGCGGATAAACCCTTCCACACTGCCATTCATCATCACGGCAATCCCGCCATCGGTCAGCTTGGAAACCGTGCATTTAACAATATCGCCAAGTTTTAGAGGTTTGGTGAAGTCGAGAAACGGATCGCTGGTCAATTGTTTAATGCCCAAAGATACCTTGTTGTTCTCGGAATCAACCGCCAGAACCACAACTTCCTCTTCCTGACCTTTTTTCACATAGTCGTGCGGGTTCGCATTGCGCTCACCCCATTTGAAATCAGAAATGTGGACCAGTCCATCCACGCCTTCTTCGATTTCAATAAAGGCACCGAATTCGGTAATGTTGCGAACAACGCCCTTGACACGTGAGCCAACAGGAAAGCGTTCTGCTAGGCGTTCCCAGGGGTTTTCTTCGGTTTGGCGCAGGCTCAAAGAAACCTTGCGATTCTCCAAATCGACATCGAGAACCTTCACTTTAAGTTCCTGACCAATTTTCAGCATTTGGTTCGGGTTGCGAACTTTTTTGGTCCAGCTCAGCTCGGACAAATGGACCAAGCCTTCAACACCGGGTTCCAATTCAACAAAGGCACCAAAACCGGTCAGATTCAGAACCTTGCCATCGACAACGCTGCCAACGCGGTACTTTTCGAGCACGCTCAGCCAGGGATCCGGGTGGATCTGTTTCATACCCAAGCTGACTTTTTCGGTTTCTTTGTCCAAACGCAGGACCTTCACCTTGACGGCTTGATTGGGCTCAACCACTTCGCGCGGATTGCCAACCCGGCCCCAGGACATATCGGTAACGTGCAGCAGACCATCCAGCCCGCCTAAATCGATAAAGGCACCGTAATCGGTTACGTTTTTAACGGTTCCTTCAACAACGGCCCCTTCTTCAAGGGTTTCGAGCAGACGCTTGCGCGATTCTTCGTATTCGGCTTTAAGCAGGTCTTTGCGCGAAAGAATGATGTTCCCGCGTTTGCGCTGCAATTTGGTGATTTGAAATTGGGCCTTTTGGCCAATTAAATCCTGAGGTTCGCGACCGGGATGCAACGTCGCCAAAGAGGTGGGCAGGAAGGCGCGAACACCGATATCCACGATGAATCCGCCCTTGACCTTTTCAATGACAACCCCATCAATGCACTCGTTATTGGCGCTTAAGTTTTCAATGGTGTCCCACATTTTGGAAACGCGTGCGCGTTCCCAGCTCAAATTGATGTACGAGGTGTCCTTATTCGGACGCAGCACCATGACCTGGAGTTTGTCTCCATTTTTTACCGTCACATTGCCTTCAGCATCTTTTAGTTCCGCAATGGGTACCGCCCCTTCGGTTTGCGCACCGATATCCAAAACAACTTCAGTTTCGGAGATGGCGACGACAGCACCGTCTACAATGTCACCGGGACGATAATGTTTGTAATTGCTGTATTGATCCAACAATTCAGCAAAACTGGCCTCACCCTGTTCGGCCTCTGCGCTAACTTCAGTTTCTTCTGAAGTTTCTGTCGCAGGTTTAGATTCTTGAGTGGATGCGGAATCTTCAACCTTTTCTTTGGATTCAGCAACAGCGGGCTCCGTGGTTTCCACGGACTCAGCTGCGGTTGCATCACTGGCAACGTTTTCGGGTTGCGTCTCTTCGACGTGGTTTTGGTTGGTCATGGCGTAGAAAAATCCTCCGACTGTACTTCATCACCTGGGTATTTGCTTGGTCCGCAAAGACATAGTCTGCTTGAAGACAAAGCAAGCCCCTATTCTAGCAAAAAACCCGATCAGACCAAGCCTTAATTGGGGAAAAACAAAATTACCAACCGAAATTAAGGCAGCAAGTAGGCCAGCGCAAATCCGATCTGGGCCCAGAACATCATAAGGTACATGTGTTTCCAAGAAGGATGGTTCTCCACCCGGCTCAAATCCTCTGGATTCTTAAGGATGAGGTACACCACATAACTGCCCCAAATAACTAGGCTCAGACCAAAAATATTGAGCCAAAATGGATTGCCGGTCAGGATGGGGTGGCCGTTAACGCTGATAAGGGTTCCGAGCGGAATCAGCAACCAGGGTAAAACAAAGCAAGGTGCAATCATCCAGGCAGCTTTGACCACGCCAAACCGCAGGGGTAAGGTGACCACCCCGCCAGCTGCATCGCCAGCCATGTCGCTAAAATCCTTTGTACTAGCCGCGCCTATTAAAAAAAGGAAGAAACACAGGCCAATATACCAAGGTTCCCAATGCCACACGCTGGCTAATACCGACCATCCAGCCACCTTTAACAACCAGCCACGCGGAACCGCAATGGTCAGGTTTGCCCAAAACAATTTAGCCTTGGTTCGACCTAGGGCAGGTACCGAATAGACCAAGGTCAGGATTGAAGCAGCCAAATAAAAGAAGATACATTCATGGGATGCCAAGGGGCTGATAGTGCGCTGCCACCAGGTTGCACCGGGAATGGGTACAACCCACCAAGTCACGGCTACCGCGCCGATAAAACCCAGTGCGGTCAGCCACCAGGCCGCGCGCAAACTCAAGCTTCCGTCTACCAGAGGACGGTTGGGCTTGTTGACCCGATCAATTTCCAAATCGTAGATCTGGTTGACCCCATTGCTGGCCGCGTTGAGCCAACCAGCCGCCAGCGATGCGATGGCGATTAACCAAAACATCTCCCAACGAAAGGGTTGATTTCGGTACGGGCTATGAGCGCTGCCATAGGCGGTAAGTGCACCAGAGACCACGCCCAACATCGGGGCAATCAATGTAAAAGGTCGAGAAAATTTGATCCAGGTTTGAAACAAGGCGTATGCTTCCTCGTTGGCTAAGATGACGCTAACCGGCGGCCATTATACTGAACCGTGGCACCTGAACCAATCATGTTGAGCATCGCCTTGAAACCACACCTCCCTGAAAATTGGCAATTGGACCAGTATCTGGCCAAGCAAAAAGAGCGCATCGAAGCCTTTTTGTCGAATTTGCCCCAATCCAAACCTCAAGTGACGCCCGCCCTGGCCGCGTTCCAGTACGCCTTGACCAACGGTGGCAAACGCTTTCGACCGCTGCTCACCCTGGCCACAGCTGATTTGTACCAGATGGGTTCCGAACAGGGCCCCCTGTGTTTGGCCGCGGCAATCGAATGTTTGCATTGCGCCTCGCTCGTCCTGGACGATTTGCCGTGTATGGACAATGCCATGCTGCGGCGCGGAAAACCCACAACCCATCGGGAATACGGTGAAGCACAAGCCGTTTTAGCCGCCATGGCCTTGGTCGCAGAAGCCAACCTGCTCTTGATTGAGGCCATTCCGCCCAAGCATAAAAAAGCACGTCAGTTGGTCATCGCCTTAAATGACGCTTACGGATTAGCAGGCCTTTCAACCGGCCAATCCTTGGATTTAAAAGAAGAAAAGCCCAAAACACTTAAAGAATTGGAAATCATTCACGCCAACAAAACTGGGGCCCTTTTCCAGGCCGCCGTTATCCTGCCCGGTCTTCTGGCCGATGCGCCCAAACGCGAGCTGGGATGGTTGAGCGCCTACGCGCGCAATTTGGGCCTGGCTTTCCAGGTTAAGGATGACTTGTTGGACGGCCAAAGCAGTTCGGTTACCGGCAAAGATACCCATCAAGACGAAGACAAAATCAACTTCGTTAACCTAATCGGAGTTGCTGCGAGCGAAAAATTATACGAAGACCTGATGCAGGCCGCTCTGGCCCAATTGGAACCCTTCGGCAAATCCTCTTTTCATTTGCGTGCTTTGACCCATGTCATCTGGAAGCGGCAAGCGTGAACCAGCCATAAATGGGAGGTCCAATCCAGGCCTGAATTTGCTCGTCCAACGGGACCTGGGCAACTTGCTTTTCAACCCCAAATATGGCAACCTGTTCAAGCGGGCTGTCGTCTGAATTCGACCCTATTGAACCAGCCCCAGCCTCAGTTTTCTTATGTGTGCACGGCTTTTTTCGCAACAATCCGTGGACACCGACCACAGGTCGAAATTTTGAATCAAACGAACGGAAGGAGATTTGCGCATGTTTGACGGAAATAAAGTAACGCGTCTGAACGTACCGCGCTGGGAAGCAGTTTTTCGCGCAGAGATTATGCCGGGCGTCATTTCGATGATTGCCGTCCATGACATCACGCGGGGGTATGCCCTGGGCGGTTGTCGCATGGTGCAGTATGAAAATGAGTCACAGGCGTTCACAGACGTTCTGCGGTTGTCCCGCGGCATGACGTTTAAAAATGCGATTGCGGACCTTCCGTTGGGTGGCGGTAAATCCATCATTGTGTGCGATCCCAAAGTCGCTGGTGAAAACCGGGAAAAAGTCCTGGAAGAGTTCGGCAAATTTGTTGCCTGGGTGAACCGCGACGAAAGCGTTTATTACACCGCAGAGGACATGAACACTTCTGTTGCTGACATGCACGTGGTTTCGCGCATGACCAGCAATATCTTCGGCACGACCGTAGACCCTTCGCCCTACACGGCATGGGGTGTTTTTTCGGGCATCCGTTATTCGGTTGATTTTTTTGCCATGGATTTGTTTGATGGCCATCGCGGCCTCGAAGGCAAGTCGGTCCTGGTTCAAGGACTTGGCAAGGTGGGCATGACCCTGATCAAACACCTCAGTGACGCCGGCGCCAAGGTCATGATTTCCGACATTCGCGATGAGAGCATTCAGCGCGCGTTGGCTGTCGTTCCCAACGCATTAGTAGTGCCTACCGAAGAAATTTTTCAAGTTGACGCCGATGTTTTTGCGCCCTGTGCACGTGGCGAAGTCATCAACAAAGCCAATGTTGGGGACTTGAAGTTCAAAGTGGTGTGCGGTGCGGCCAATAACCAATTGCAAAACACCAAAATCGGTAAAACCTTACACGCGCGCGGCATTGTTTATTGTCCCGACTATGTGGCCAACATGGGCGGTGTCTGCTCGATTCAATACATTGAAATAGAAAAATTGAGTTCCGAAGTAACCCTCCAAAACATTGAGCGCACAGTTCGTAAAATGTTGGGCCTGACTTTCCGTGCTGGATTCCGCAATAATTTGACCTTTTCCGAAGCGGTTGACCATGTGGTTAAAAAAATTGTCTGGGGAAAACAGCCGGAGAATCTCAGCTTTACGAACCTGAACCTGTTCCCGCTGACCTCAACCTCTGAACCGATCGATTAACACGCATCAAAAATAGGGAATTCAGAACCACCCGTAAAACCGATGTTTTGCGGGTTTTGGGTGGGCCTTTACCCAAATGGGAATATTCGCTATTCTGCCGCTGTCAAGATGATTGATAAGAAAAACGGAAGGAGCTTTTGCATGAGTTTGTTAAAAAATGTCACCGATGCCGATTTCCAAAGCGAAGTCGTCGCGAAACAAGGTTTAACATTGGTTGATTTTTGGGCGCCGTGGTGCGGTCCTTGTCGCGCACTGGGCCCCACCCTGGAACAGATCGCCAACGAAAACAGCGACATTAACATCGTAAAGGTCAACATTGACGCCAATCAGGATGTGGCCGTAACCTACGGTGTTACCCAAATCCCGTACATGGCCTTGTTCAAAGATGGCAAAGTCGTAGATAGCCTGTTGGGCAATCAGCCCAAAAGCAAAATCACGCAAATGCTGAGCGCTCACGCTTAGGTTTCAGAGCGGGAGAGCCCCCTCTCTCCCGCCCTTAAATCTGCTTCAATGCCGGGCACACAACTCCACGTTTTGGTCGTTGATGACGACCCCATCATCCTGGACCTCATGGCATCCATTGCTCAAAGTGTGCCCAACGGTTCTGTAACCGCATTAGAGGATAGCCAAAAGGCGATTGAGCTCATCCAGAGCGGCAAAAAGTTCGATTTGGTTTTAACCGACTTGATGATGCCAGACCACTCGGGATTAGACATCCTGCGCGAAGTTTTAAAAACAAATCCGAATAGTTTGGTGACGTTGGTAACCGGATACGGCGACCTCGAAGACGCCATCCGAGCTATTGAGTCTGGCGCCTATGGCTACATTCACAAACCTTTCCGGCGAGAAGAACTCGCCTTGATCCTGCGCAATATGTCGGAAAAAATTGAACTTGAACGCCAAATAAAAGCCTTGCAACACCAATTGGATCAACAGGAACAGTTCATTACGCACCTAGCAACCGAACTGCAAGGCTTTCGTCAGGAAAACCAACAGCTTCGGACCCGTTGGGTTCAATCCGGGCTCGAACAAGCCGGAAAAATGGGACAAGAACCGCCGACACCCAAGGTGACCCAGGCCGACCGGGACCAGCAGGCCGCTCAGGATTTAGCTGATTTAGCCACTTTATTCGGTGAACGCCGAATTTCGGATTCCGAATTTAAAAATGTGCGCAAAAAAATCCTTAACCGAGTGTACGGCGAGCCAACTGCAGACCCTGAGCAAGATCCGGACGCCAAGACCTAAGGCATTACCAAAAATGTTGGCCGAGTTCCCTTTCGAAAACTCGGCCCCTGGCTCAGGCACTTGTATGTGGCACAGGTGGAGGCTTGGGTTTGGTCACCTGGAACCAATTGGTCCTTCTTGTAAATGTCATGAAGCTGGCCAGTAGGACGAATAACGCCAATGATCCAAGTAGCAAGGCGAAATCAGCCGCAGCCAAAACTATGAACAAATAGCCGTATAAACTAAATAACACGACGCCAATAATCAACGGTCCTCGGCCGCGCTCTAGAAAACCAGCACTGTAAAAACAGACTAAGCCCGTCAGCGCAGAAGCAGCCGTGAAGTAGGCGAAATGAAATGCCATATGTTCGCCAAGCGCCAGGACAAGCACATAAAACAAACACAGTGCACAGCCAACCAATAAATACTGGATGGGGTGTAAGGCTATACCCTGCAGTAATTCAAACAGAAAATAACAACCAAAAGTCAGCACAAAAAACAGAATGGCATATTTGGTAATGCGTTCCATGATCTGATAAATCGATGCGGACTGATGGAGAGTAACCCCAAAGGCGTCATTTACCAGGGCTTTGGCGTTGAGCTCTGAGCCTGACCAAGCCACCGGGAAACGATGCGCCAATTCAGCGACCCGCCACTGCGCAGTAAAACCTTCGGGCCCCCATTCCCGCTCGCGCGGCAAGGGGAAACCGATGAAGCCAGGCTCTGACCAATTGGAGTGAATGTTCAAAACGAACTTTTTGGCTGCGGGCACACATTCAAATCGTTTGCTGCCGACCCACTCTAGAGAAAAATTTAAGGGTGAACCCTCCCTCATCCATTCCTGAAGCGGAACATTATTAAGTTCGACCCCCTGGAAACCAGCCAAAACGTTTTGCATAGGTACAAAAGAATCCCCCGCGCGGCCCTCTGACTTCAAAATGATCGAACTTTGTACGGCTTGACTATTGGAAATCAAAAATATCAGACGAGCCGTTTCCCACTTAAAAGTCTCGGATTCCTGATCATCCAAACGAAAATGGAGTTGTGCTTCTAACCGGGCGCGATAAACGGGCACCTCAAAGATACCCAAAGATCTTAATTCGGTCTGAAGATCCACCTGTGTTTTCTGCTCTTCGGGCAACAAAAACCGGTAGATCCCGCTATTTGTTTCAACCCGAAAAATAGGTCCAATTATGGTCTGGGCATCGCCCCATCCCGACTGAATCTGGCTTTGTGCAGCCCGCGAAAATTCCTGGCGTTCGGCAACCAAACCCCGCACATATTGCATGGGAATTAACAACACCAGGATGAGAATCCCAATGACGCTCAACTTGATAAGCGGCGAATTCATGATTAAACGCATTTTGCCCTCCTTGCGAAGCAATGGTTGGATTATGGGCACCGCGACAGCTGCAGAACGTGATCAAGCCATGAGCAAAATCTGAGGACAAGGGTTCGACCCCGTTTCACGCGTAAAAAAATGCAACCATTTCGCTTTGAATACGAAAGCCTAAGAGATCACCCGAATCCGCGCTGAATTGTGGGGGCCAATTGGGCCGGAGCCATGTGAGTAATTGAGGAGGAGTCA
Organism: Acidobacteriota bacterium; assembly: GCA_020637335.1. Taxonomy (GTDB): domain Bacteria; phylum Acidobacteriota; class Holophagae; order Acanthopleuribacterales; family Acanthopleuribacteraceae; genus JACJWC01. The sequence continues at coordinate 118,842 of JACJWC010000010.1, forward strand.
TGACATTCCGAACAGTCCTGATTTGGGGCTTTTTATATTTGAATTTAGCAGCAGCCGATTTAAGTTATTTCCGCTTTCCCGACATCCACGGCAATCAGGTCGTGTTCACATCTGAAGGCGATCTCTGGATTGCGGCATTGCCCAATGGACCCGCCCACCGATTAACTACCCATCCTGCTGAAGAAACCCAAGCTCGTTTCTCGCCCGATGGGAAGCAGATCGCATTTGAAGCCAATTATGAAGGCACAACTGAAATATACACTTTGCCAACATCGGGTGGCCAAGCCCAACGGGTTACTTTTGAGATGGCGAATGTTCGTTTACAGGATTGGACTGCTGATGGCCAAATCCTCTATGCAACCAACAGTGAAGTTGGTCCAACCGGAAATTGGGTTTTAAAAACAATCGATCCCACATCGCATGCAACCCAACCCATTCCCCTTGCGGATGCGTGTGAGGGCGCGCTCAGCCCAGACGGCAAAACCTTGTTCTTTACCCAATTCGGCTTACAGCTCTCAACCGACAATGCCCGAATTTACCGCGGTGGGGCCGAAGGCGAAATCTGGCAGTACAGCATGGGCAGTGACCAGGAAGCCAAGAAGTTAACCGCTGATCATGTAGGCGATGCACGCAATCCCATGTGGGTGGATGGCCGCCTTTTTTTCATCAGCGACGCCAATGGCAACGATCAATTCTGGTCCATGACCGCTTCAGGCCAGGACCTGAAAGCGGAAACCCAGAATAGCGATTGGCCTATCCGGACCGCCCAAACCGATGGACAAAAGATTATTTTTCAGCAGGGTGCTGACCTCAAAGTGTGGAATAGCCAGGATGGTTCTACTACTGCCTTAAATCTTCAGTTGGTATCGGATCGCCCTTATTTACGCGAACGATGGCTCGATAAACCCCTCGAATATTTGACCGATGCCCATCCCGGTTCAGATGGGACTTCCGCTATTCTCACGGCCAGAAGTCAGGTGATTGTTGCCAAGACCGACGGCTCCCGCCTGGTTGAAATCAAGACACCAACTGCTTCCAGAACACGAGGCGCCATTCTCAACGCTGCCGGCACAAAGGTCTATGCCCTTAACGATGCGACTGGCGTTATGGAAATTTGGGCTTTTGCCGCAGATGGCTCCGATCAGAGCCAACAGCTAACACGCGATGGCTCTGTCTTTCGCTGGAATCTGTACCTTTCCCCCGATGAAAATTCCCTTGCCTATGATGACAAAGCTGGCGATTTGTGGCTTTTGGATATTAAAAGTGGCAAGCAGCAAAAAATTGCCAGCGGGAACAACGCACTAAGTCCTTTTGCACATGTAGTCTGGTCGGGCGATAGCAAGTACATCGCCTTGACCCGTAACTTCCAAACGGATGAAAGGAGTCGCATCAGCGTTTACGATTTGGCCAATCAAAAGGAATTTGTGTTAACAAGCGATAAATACAACAGCTTTGCGCCTTCCTTTTCCCCAGATGGTGCATGGTTGTATTTCCTTTCAGACCGCCAATTCAATCCCTATCCCGGCAACCCTTGGGGCGACCGCGACCTCGGCTCTGCTATGGACCGCAGGACCCAAATTTTTGCCTTGCCATTACAGGAGAACAGCCTTTTCCCATTCCAAGAACCCAGCGAATTGACCCCAAAAGATCCTAAACCAGAGAACCAAAAAGGAAAGTTGAGACCTTTGGACAGCGCTGCCACCCAACTGTTCCAAATTCCTGTGGAGGCCGGAAATTATTCCAATCTAACCGTCTGCGAAGATTTTTTGTATGTCGACGATCAAGACGGCCCAAATGGTGAGCCTAAATTACTCAGCTTAAAACTGGCTGCAAAAGCCAAGTTACAGACCTTTGGCGAGGCCATACGCGGTTTTGAATTCTCACGCGACCTCAAATGGCTGCTGATCCGCAAGGGCCAGCAAAACCCCAGCTTTTATGTGGTCAAACCAGGTGAAAAGTTACCGAGCGATCTATCGGAAAACACGCTGCAAACCAAGACTTGGACTATGCGCCTTGATCCGCGTGAGGAATGGCGACAAATGTTCCTGGACGCTTGGTTGATGCACCGCGAATTCTTTTATGATGCGGCCATGCGCCAAGTCGACTGGAATCAGGTGCGGCAAAAATACGAGCCGTTGCTCGCCAGAGTAAATGACCGCTACGAATTGAATGACGTGCTCGGTCAAATGACGGGCGAATTAAACGCCTTACATTCTCAAGTGCGTGGTGGGGACTATCCCGATGCGCCAGAACGGGCCCAAGCCGCCCATTTAGGTGCTGAACTCAGGCAAAGCGAACAAGGCATCCAAATTGCCCACATCTATCGCAACGATCCCGAACTGCCCCAGGAGCAAAGCCCTTTGGCGCAGCCCGGGGTGGACGCCCAAACAGGCGATTGGATTCGGGCCATTAATGGAAGACCGACTCCCAACCTGGCCAGCCTCTACGATCAGCTCAAAAATCAAAGTGGAAAACAGGTCCTGCTAAAGCTGGAACGCAAAGGCGTAAGCCACTTAACAGTTGTGAAGCCTGTCTCAATTGGTCAGGCATTCCAATTGCGCTACAAGGATTGGGTCTATGCCAATCAGCGGAAGGTCCAAAACGTTTCAGATCAAATTGGCTACCTACACCTGTATGCCATGGGCAGTGATGATCTGGCAGATTTTGCCCGTGAATTTTATGCCCAATACCAGAAGCAGGGCCTGATTATCGATGTGCGGCGCAATCGCGGCGGCAATATCGACAGCATGATTATTGAAAAACTGCTGCGCCGTGCTTGGGCTTTCTGGCAAGCACCGATTGGCCCCGCCTCCACCAATATGCAACAAACCTTCCGCGGGCATCTGGTCGTCCTGGCCGACCAATTCACCTACTCGGACGGTGAAACCTTTACAGCTGGTATCAAGGCCTTGAATCTGGGGCCCGTAATAGGGAAACGCACCGCTGGTGCTGGCGTTTGGCTGAGGGGTTTAAACCGCCTCACAGATGGTGGCATGGCGCGGGTCGCCGAATTCCCTCAATATGCATTGGATGGCACCTGGATCGTTGAAGGATACGGCGTCAGCCCCGATATCGAAGTCGATAATTTACCCCTGGCAACCGGAAAAGGCACAGACGCGCAATTGACGGCCGCAATTACCTATTTACAAGACAAAATTAAGCAGGAACCCATCCCGAAACTAGGCGCCAAACCCTTTCCGGGCAAAGACCAGCCCGCCCAGGACCTAAACCCCTAATCCTTTTTCAAGGCCGGTCCCTAACCTGGACCGGCCAACATTTAGGGCAATACGTGCAAGAAGATTTAAAAATGTGAGATTTTGTTTGTAGATTTAGAAAGAAGGTTACATTTTATTTATAGTATGATTGGTTATTGATTGTTCCAATTAAGCAAGTAGTTGCAGAAAAATTTCGGGACACCGATTGAATTGGGAGAAAGCAAAATGACCGGTCAGCCCTTTTCCAATTACAGTATCCACAAATCCATAATAGGCATGATCCAAAGTGGATTTACGGGGTCCTTAACCATTTTTCCCGGTCAAAGAAAGCTCTACTTTGAGGATGGTAGTCTGGTCTATGCCAGTTCGGACATGCAAAAAGAGAGCTTCTCAAACATCTTGTTGGAACTGGACGTTATTAAACCTGAGACCCTGGAAGAAGTTCAACGCACGCTCCAGCCCGGCCAAAGCCTGGGCAAAAAACTGCGCGATGAAGGTCTTGCCGATGCGCCCCACTTGGCACAAGCGCTAAAACAACAAATTATGCGTATCGTTCAGCAAGTCGTGAATACCAAAATGGGTGAGTATGACGAAGTAGACGGACCCATCCCACCCAAAATCCCCAAACTCAAAATCCATACCTTACCTTTATTCATTAAATCTTGTTTGCTGGTTGAAGATCCCCTTTTCCCCGAAGACTTGTACGGCGACATGGAACTCCATCCCACACAAAAATTCTTCAGCATGCGGGATGAATTGAATTTACCGCCCTCTTATCGCGAAATTCTCGATCACATTCAACAAGAACCGGTCAGTCTGAAAACGCTGCAAGAAGGTGCCTTACTTGAACTGGCCCAGGTAAAACGACTCGCCTATATCCTCCAATTGTTGGGCATGGCCAAAATCCGCGAGATTTCAGATGAATCTTTTAATATTGGTGTCGCAGGAGATGACTTTTTCCTGGATCCCGCGAGTGACCTTCAGGACGACGCGCCAATCGATTTATCAGACCCAGATGACGAAATCGACCTGGGTGAAGGATTGGATTCTGACGAAGGCCATCATGACCCGACTTCTTTTGCGGATTTGAATGAGGAATTGTCCGGGCAAGAAACCATCATGCAACCGATTTCGGATGAATTGTTAAATCCGCTGGAATCCGAACCGGAATTGAATTATCGCGCCGAGCCCGAACTGGAATTGAGCGCCGAACCGGATTTGGACCTGGATCCGCTGGACACCTCGGAGGAAATGCCCTCATTTAGCAGTGATTCAGAGATGACATTCAGCGATTTAAACGTGCCCACCCCGACTCAAACGGACAAACGTGAATCTGCTCTAAGTGAAAGTCGCAATTTCGACTACGACACCGAACCGGATCTGCTCAAAAAACTCCAAACCAAGTTCCCCGAATTACAGCCAAAGGATGATGAAGACCCCGTTGAGGCTTTGAACCGCGCACTAAACGAAAGCGACCGTCCTTCACTGGACCTGTCGTTTGAAACGCCCGATGCGGATGCCGAAGAAACCGTTCCCAGCACACCGATCAAAAACCTCGTCCCAGACCTGGACGAACCCGAGTCCCTGCCTGACTTTGCAGATTACGAACTATCTGATGTGGAAGAAGACCAAGGGATTACGGCACCCATGAACATTCCGGCAGAAACACTTGAAGAACTTCAAGGCTTTAAACCCTTACCGGATCTGCCCAAGGCACCCCCTGCCCAGGAACCTGTAGCAGCTGACACTCCGACCCTACGCGATCGCGGCTTCATACTACCCGACCGCGACCACCATAGCCCAGCGCCAGCACCTATAAAAAAACAGGCAAAGCCACGCAAGACCGGACGCATTTTGGTTGGATTGCTTTTGTTCTTACTCGCTGCTGGCGTGTTTTTTACCAAACAATACTGGATCCCGTTAGTGGTCCCTGCAAACCCCACGGAAGAAACACTTGCACAAAATCCACCTGTGACACCGCCGGATAACGCCGAACCAGAAGAAGCCAGTGACAATCAACCGACCGAATTACCGAAAAATGATTCAACGACAACAGAACTCTTGGCTGAAAGTCCTCAACCGGCTGAACCCATTACAAAGGCGGAACCGTTAGTGGAGAAACCCCAACCCAAGCCAAATCCGGAGCCAACTCTGCCGGTCACAAGCGAACCCAAAACCAGCGAACCGAAACCTTTGCCCAAACCCGTTGAAAAACCAACGCCCAAACCAACTCAACAAGCTACCGGGCGTTTTGGCTCGGAAATTAACAATACGCTTCTCTCACTCAGCCAGGCCAATGCCTCCTATTCCATTGCGTTCATCGTGGCTTGTGAACCGAGCACCATCTACGATCTACAAAAGAGTGGCGAGTCCTTCGGCATTCTGCCCCGCAAAATCGGTCAACGCGATTGTTTTATTGGCGTTTGGGGCGAATTTGCCAATAAAGAAGAAGCGATTGCAGCATTAAGCGAAGTCCCTCAACCTCTGGCCCAAGGCGAAAAAGGCTGGGTTTTGGATATTCGACCCTTTCTGAATCGCTAACAACTCAGCTGAATGACAAAACGGGCGCCTGAACCCTGCGGTCGGTTCTCGGCCTGAATGGAAGCTCCCATCTTTTGCAACATGTTGGCACAATAGTGTAAACCCAATCCTGCACCACCTGGCTTGGTCGAAAAACCCTGGCGAAACAATGCAGCGGAGATTTCGGGTTTAAAACCAGGCCCATTATCTTCAATTACAATCTCGGCCTGATTGCCGTCCCGCTTGGCTTCAACCCGAAGGCGGCGCGGCCGATCGACCTCGGCCAGCGCCTCACACGCATTGCGAAACAAATGCAACAAAATATGACTCCAATGATGTTTCTCACCCAGGAGGGGCATGGGCGGTAGATCTAATTCCACTTCAATCGATTGTTTTTGCAGGATCCCGTTTAACAGGCCCAAGATGTCCCTTATCAGTTCATCCAATAAAAATGGCGATAAAACATCTTCGCCGGTTGCAAATTTTTCCTGAGCAACCATTAATTCACACAGCTTTTGGATGTTGGTTTGAAATTCACCCATCTCCCGCTCAAGGCCGGTCGCCCAATTTTGTAGGACCCGATCCAGATATTGTTCCGACTTGTCTAAGATTTCTGGGTTGGTCGGTTCCATTTTGATCCGTTCAAAAACACGTCGGATGTGCGGGTTGGGGCCTTGATCCACATGTTCGCGCAAGAGTGAAAACGAGACCAACATACTGTTGAGCTGATTGCCGAGCGTATGTAAAAACTCACCCGCCACTTCCGCCATTCCCGCACGATGAGAGACCGCCATCAAATTGTCCTGCATGTCCAAAATTTCGGCCGTTTTTTCGCGAACCTGGCGGGCCAGTTCCATTTTTTGTTTGGTGATCTGAAAAGTCCGCAAGCGAAAAATGGCGTAAATTAACAAAGCAAAACAAACCAAAATCAGAAAACGAATCGGGTTGCGCTCCCAAATTGGAGGGATCACCCGAAACGCAAGCTGCGCTGGTTGGCTCGACCAATCGCTATTTCCACGCGCTGCTACCGCTTCGAAGAGGTAATGACCTGCAGGCAAATTCGTGAATGAAACCTTGCGCGATGAGCCGGATTCCTGCCAATTCTCATCATAGCCAGTCAAGCGCGTGCGGTAGCGAATACCGGTAGGGTCGATGAAACTTAAGCCGACAAAGTGAATATCCAAACGCCTTACATTAGGTCCGAGCCGCAACGGTTCATCGGAATTCCAGGCTTTCCCATCCACAAAAACGTGGTCAATGCGAATCGGTGGCGCAAGCGTTTCGCGTTTATTGACCTGCGGATCCACAACGGAAATACCCTTTAAAGTCGCAAACCAGATCCGACCTTTTGCGTCTCTAAAGGCCGAAGGATTAAAACCAAAAGATTCGACCGAATCCAAGCCATCGGCATAACGAAACACATCGATAGGCGGCAAAGGCTGTTGACCTAAAAAATGCGCTGCCAATGCATCCAGATCCACGCGGTAAAACGCCTTGTTCCCATTGAACCAAAGACCGCCGTGCCTATCGGGAACCAAGTTATAGACCACTTCAGTCGGAAACCCCTCACGGGTTGAGCGTTGAACAGGCGTTGGCGATACCAAGGCCAGGCCACCGCCGTAAAATCCGACCCAAATCCGCCCGCGTGCATCTACCAATAATTTGCGGAAATACAAAGATTTAAAGGGGGTCTCCCATTTGAGCCATGCCTGATTTCGATAACAAAACAAGCCCTGGTACGTCGCGGCCCACAGAGTTCCCTCCTGATCCCGAATCAAGTCGCGAACCTGGCAGTCTCTTAAGCCTGACCGTTCTGCGACCCACAAGGCACCCGGTGACACACAAGCAACCCCATCACTGTCACTGCCCACCCAAATTTTTCCCGAAGGATCTGAATACAGCACACGGATAAATGCAGAAGCCAACGGCAGGGAAATGGATTCCCAGCCCTTTGCTTGTTGCCAGACCCACAAGCCATTGCGCGTTCCGGTCCATACCCGATCGGTTTCCGCTAGCAGGGCAGTGACTTCCAATCCATTTGGAGTTTTGAGAAACGGAATGAAACGGCCGCCTTGTGCGCGGAATCCGGTGCCCGCCCGATTAAACGCGATCAGTTGGTCTTGTGCTCCGGCCAAAACAGTCATGGGGTGCGCGGCCAATCCCTGATCCTCGCCAAAGCTCACAAAGCTGGCTCCTGAAAACTTAAACAAACCATGTCCCGAGGTGCCAACCCAAATTTGGCCTTCGCGGTCCTCAAATAGTGCGGTTGGGCTCAACACCTTCCGACTCGTCGGGTTCACTTCGATTTCGTGAATTTGGACGGCACACAATTGGTCCTGAGCGACCCAAAGGGTACCAACCGTGTCCTGATGGACATCGCGAACCGCTGTGGATATGCGCTGATCAGGCAAAACCGTGCCATCGGACATGACCCAATAAAGCCCCTGGCTGGTGGCAACCGCCAATCGGTCCTCAGCCCAAACCAGGCGCAGAATACTGCCCTGTGCACCGGGATAGGGGATGGAAAACGTATCAATCGTCTGTTTTTCCGCATCCCAAACGTATACGGATTTCCCTTGACCAACCCAAACGCGGCTGTCAGCATCCGCCACCACAGCAGGAGTCTCCCCAAAACTGGGTTCGAACAGGGTCGTCCACCCCGATTCATCCAAGCGGAACAGGCCGCGTTGATCGGCCGCAAATAATTGGCCCTCCCGCGTTACTGTCAATCGATTCTGACGATTTCCATCTGGGTTTGGAAAGGGAGCATGGGCACTAAATTGTCCGCGGGAAAAGCGTAAGATGGTTCCTGTCACCAAACTGAACCAAACACCGGACTGAGGGTCAGCCACCAACTGAACCACGTCATTGTGGTCCATCAATTTCACCGCGCTGCGGTCATAAACATGGAAATCTATGCCATCAAACTGGACTAGACCTTCCTCAGTCGCAAGCCACATATAACCTTCGCGGTCCTGGGTAATGTGCGAAACCGAATTTTGCGGCAGGCCATTTTGAATTTCCCAATGTTGGACCCCATAGGGAATGGGACCATCCAAGGTCCAACCCATTATCGGTGTACCCGAAATAAGGAAAACGAGAAGCCCCGGATAGAAGGACCGGAACACCATATGTGGACTCCCTAGTACTTATTAGACTTATCGTCCGGGGAAACCCACCTAATAACCCGAAAATCGATCACTGCACCAATCGGGCCTTTTTGTCCGCAATCCTGATTTCAACTTCCGATCCTGCATTAAACTCCAGGAAATCGGATTCAATTCCGTCGCTGAAAATCACGCCATTTTCTGGCATCTGGCTAATTAATTTTAGGGGCTGTTCCACCGTGATTTGGCCGAAAGTAGTTTCGGCAGAGGAATACTTGCTGGGCCATGGTTCGCGCACGCTGAAATAGAGGTAGCCGGCATCCCAGGGCACCTGTGGAATGGGGTTTGGAGGGGTCGACTCGGCGCCTTCGGCTTTGTGTTTATGGGACTTGAAAGAACCCTTTTGCGTCTTGACTTGAAGTTGGTTGGAGATACCCATCGCCCCTGTCACAATACTGCGAAACCAGCCTGTGGAACCCAAACCCGTCGAAACAATTACACCGCTCGAGGATTGCGATTCTGAATGGCCTGCCCACGCCAACACGTAACGAGATGACGTATGGGTTTTGGGCCCGATAAAAATATCGTTGACCCCCAAAAGGGTCTGCCCATTGTTCAGGTAGGCCTGCGCCATGCTAATCAACTGGGTAGGACGTTTTTGTTCAAGCACCTCCGGGATCAGGCGGGTCAAATCGTTGACCTGAAAGGGCAAAAGGACACCTTCCCAGCGTTTGGGATCGGGATTCACGCCAACCACCGGTTGGTGTTCCAAATACTTGAGCGTGTTGGCCACCAATCCGTCCTGGCCCAAAACAACGACAATATCTTCTGGCCCAAACAGAAAATTGGGCAAATGTTCGCGCTGCAAAGTATGCACGCGGCCAAGACCAGTCAATAGGTGTTCAACCCTGATTTGCTGTTGTTTGTAATGCTCATCCTCTGTCAAATAGTCGCCAAAGTCCTGATTCATGTGCTCTACGTAAAATTGAGCCTGACTGGTGGTATTAAAGCGTTTGCGCAACCCATCCAAACGGGTTGCACGCACCACTAAAACAATTTTTCGTTCCGATAGCCGCATTACTTTTGGTCCTGCATCAATTCCCGCAATAAATCTGGACTGATATTGAGTTGACCAATTTTTTCTGCACCTGCAGCCAAATCGCGAAATGCCGTCGCCATTAACTGGGCAGGATCCATCCCGACACTGGTCAAAGCCTGTAATATTTTGGGATCCGCCTGACTGAGTGCCTGCATGGCAGCAGCCAGTCCGTAGGCTTTGGCATCTGCCTGCTCACGGGCATTAGCGCTAGACAATTTGACCCATTCCTGATTGCGTTGCTCCAAGGCGATCTGGGTTTCCATTTCAGCCTCGCGAATCTCACGGCGTTTGTTTTGTACAGACTTCTCCGCATCCATTTGCGCTTCTTTGACTTGGCGCTTTTTGTGCTCCACGGCAATCTCGGTATTGAGTTCGTTTTCTTTGATGGCCCGTTCCTGCTCTACGGCCGAATTGCGTCGGGCATAAATAGCTTCGTCCGCTTGTTTGAGGATTTGTTCGCGCGCCGTTGCCTCCAGAGCCCGGGCCGTTTCCGGGGTTGGGCGAATGGCCAGGATGGACAGCGCCAGGATATCAAGCCCCAATGAAGTCACCATGCTTCCGGTTTTCATTTTGCCGAACAGCGCATCCGTAATCGGATCAGTACTGGCTACCGCTTCGCGCAAAGCCAAAGTTTTGATCAGGGCCCGGGTTTGTTCCTGAGCCAGGCCGACCAGGCGTTGGGGTAACTTTTTGGGATCTTCTGAGGCGTATTCCCTGCCATTTGGCAAGAGTGAAAAATTCAACAGTTGCCCGATTTTTTGCGGGTCCTTGATACGAAAAGTCATTTGACCCTGCAAGGTTACGGTCTGAAAATCCGCAGTGACTTCCTCAAACATAAACGGAACATCAACCGATCCAATCGGAATACGGACCAAGGTCGATGAAGGTGCGAAATAAAAAAAGGCCAACCCGGCCCCTTCGCGTACAGCTTTGCCATTTTTGACCTGGATAATGTACTCAGTGGGTGGCACTTTAATATAGCGAAATCCAAACATAACAACTCCTTATTGTGCGTTGGGGCATGGCGTTCAGGATTGGACATTCCCGAGGACGCGTTGGATGCGCTCCCTCAGGCCAGACAAGCGCCCAATCGGTTCATTGGAAAAAACCAAGCGCAGGTAATGCTGGCCGGAAGGACCCCAACCCGTCATCGGGGTAGCAGCAACTTTGCCTCTTTCCAATAGCCGCTTAGACAAGACTTCGGGTGAAAGGCCCAATGACCGTGTATCCCACAAAAGCGACCAACCGCCCAAAGGCCTGATTAATTGAAACGCATAAAGCTGCTCCATTAGGATATCTCGACGTGCCTGCCACTCAGCAACGCAAGCCGGAATTCCTGCCGATCCAGCCTTAAATGCTGCAGCCACCGCAGGCATGGCAATTCCGGTTTGGCAAACCACATTGCTGATACTGACCCGCGCCACATCGGCCAGGATTCGGGCCGGCCCGACCACCCAGCCCACTCGCCAACCGATCATCCGAAACTCCTTGGAAGCGGCGCCCACCGTGATGACCCGATTGCGGAAACCCGGTCTACGCGCAGGATGAAACACGCTCAAACCATCAAAGAGAATGCGCTCCATGGCAGTATCCAGTAAGATCCAAGCGTCACTTTGCCTGCAAAAATCCAATAAAGCATCCCATTCCATGGGGTTAAATACAGCACCAGTCGGCATAGAAGGACTCATCAACAACATCACTTTGATCGATTGGGGATCAATGCTGGCCAAGGCCGAAACATCCAGTCGCCAGCCCTCCGTGTGGGGTTGTAAAGGCACAAAGTGCGGAACGCCCCCGGCCAATCGGACCCGGTTAATCAACCCAATGTAAATGGGATCAGTCATCAATACACCATCGCCCGGCTCCAAAAGCGCGAGCAGGCAGTTGGTGATACCGGATAATCCGCCGGCAGAAATGAGCGATTCGGTTTTCCAATCGTAGTCAGTACACGCCGTTTGGTTAACATGCTGCGTTGCCAGTTGTCGCAATTCATTTTGACCGAGAAAAGGCAGGTAGGAATTGGCATCATCGCGCGTTATGGCGGCCAGGCTGGCGGACAGGGCTTCAGGCGGAGGTGGTAAATCTGTGTCCAGATTTTCTAAACGCAACACTTCCGGGTCAGCAAGGGCATCCGCCAACAGGGCCATTTGCTCCACCCCAATAGGAGAAATATGGCTCAATCTTGAAACACTCATCGTGGGCCGCCTATGGATCTTTAAGGACCCATTCTAATTTCGCTTGCGGTCCAAAGGAAGACTCGACTGTAAACCAACCTTTTTCCACGAGATCAGCCGCCTGCAGGGCACGATCGCTAATGCCCTCTGGAAGCGGGCCTCGTTGGGGATTATTGACCAAGCCAACCCAGGCATTTCGGCCATTGTGTTTGGCGGCATACAGGCATTGGTCGGCCAAATTGAGGATCTTCTCCCAATCGTACTGATCCGGGAACTTGGGGAACAAGGGGAAAAAGGCAAAGCCCAGTGAGCAGGTGCAGTGGGTCGTCCGGCCTTGGTCAATCACAAACTCGTGTTTTTCCACCTGGCTTCGAATCCTCTCGGCCAAAACAGAAAAGTCCCAACGGCAAGTATTGCGCGCCACGATCAGAAATTCTTCACCACCCCAACGGATTAACGTGTCCGTATCGCGTATGGCCATTTCCAAAATATGGGATACCTGTTGAAGGACCATGTCGCCGGAAACGTGACCAAATTGATCATTCACTTTTTTGAAATGGTCAATATCGACCAGGATAAAAAGCAAATCGATATTTAAATTAATGCGCGACCCTTCGTAACGGCCCACATCGCGGTGGGTGCGGGTGGTTTGGGCCACATAATTGGGAATGCACTCATCCAAGTAACGTCGATTCTTAAGGCCGGTCAGCGGATCGGTTAAGCTTTGATTAAGCAGGGCGCGATTGGCCTGTTCCAGGGCTTCATTAGCGCTGCGCAACGCAACGGTTCGTTCTTCGACCAGAGCTTCCAGTTGTCGATTGCGGCGTTGCAAAAGCTTCATGCGCCAGCGTACCAAGGCCTGTATCGCCACAATACAAAGCAGAAACACAAAGAGTTTAAAAATCCAGGTTTGCCACCAAGCAGGCACAATGGTGAATTGGAACGACACCGGATTGCCCCAGGCACCAGAGCCCAGACGCGAACGCGCTTCAAATTGGTACGCGCCCGAATCCAAACCGGGGTAACGTGCAACCCGCGAGTCTGTAGAGATCCATCCGCTGTCCAAACCAACCATTCGAATCTCAAATTCAACTTGTTGCTCATTGACAAAGCTCAGTCCCGCAAAACGGGCTTGGAACGTGTTTTCGGTATGGCGTACCTCCAATCCGCTGTCGGATTCTCGGACGTTTTTTTTGCCCAAAAGAATTTGGGTTAAGGTGGTTCGCGGTGGATCCAAGGGTCCCCAATAAGCGGATTGACTAAAATGGGCCAATCCAACACTTGTGCCGATCCAAACATCGCCATTTGGCTCAGGCCAAAAGGCCATATTGTCACAATCCTCGCCAACAAGCCCGTCGCCAATCCCAAAGTGGACCGCGCGTTCGCCATCGATTAAGGAAACACCTTGCCCCGTCCCAATCCAGCAGCGATCCATCGCGTCTTGACCGATCAAATATACTCGTTGACCCGCCAGACGCGCGTCGACTTGAAATGCCTGAACATCAAACATACCATTATCGCCGGTTACCCGGCTTAATCCCGCTGGTTCGTTATAGGCCACCAACATGGCACCGTTTTGGATCGGCACTGTGGCAAAAACAGAGTTGTTGAGTAGCCCATCTTCCTTCGTTAGCCGATGCCAAAGTGTATTTTCTGTTCGAATATACAAACCCATTTGGCTGGTAACCAAGATTCGACCAGATGGATCCACACGCACGTCGCGAATAGACATTTTCTCCGTTTGGTCCGGCAGATCAACTAGCGCAAACACTTGCGAGCCCACAGCAGATTCCTGCCACAGACCGGCTCCATCAGAGGCGATAATAATGCGTTGATCCACATCAAGTGCCAATCGGAAAATCCGTTTACAATTGAGTCCATCCGGTAAGCTAATACTTGTTGTGACTTGGGTTTGCGGGTCGTAACGCAATAAATGATCGGTTGGAAAGCCGGCCATAAACAATTGGTTTTCTCTTTCCACCATACTGCGCACTACAAATTTTTCAGTTGCAGGAACCGGGTGCCATCGATCGGCATCGGCCCACGCAAGTCCCTTGTCTGTGCCCACCCAAAGGCGTTTGCGGCTGTCGCGCTTCAGGCACCAAATCACATCGCTAGGCAAACCATTACTGGTGGTGTGCGATGACCAAACACCCCGACCCAATAAACGAACCAAGCCCGAGGTAGCGACCCAGACCGAACCTTCGCGATCCTCAAGCACGTCGCGACTCCAGGCATAAGGAAGCCCATTGTCCATATTGAGAAACTGCCATTGACCGCGCCAAAAATGGCCGATTCCGTAATCGGTCGGCACCCACACATCGCCTTTACGTCCCAGTTTTAAATAACCAAAGGAACTCACGATCTCAAAAGGCGTTTCTGCTGCTTCGAAGCTGGTATCATCTGAACAAACCCACAAACTGCGTGCCGATCGCGCCCAAACCCTGCGATTCTCATCCACCACCAAACCATCAATTCGAACCGTCTGCATGGCTTCGGGAAGACTTAGCGTGTTCCATTGACCATGTCGCAACGTGTATATTTCAGTCCGCTCGGTTCGGCGCGCTGCCCACAAGGTATCACCGCGCAAATCGCCAAATAATGCCGAACACTCCGCGCCCGGCCAGCCCGGAATCGGCAGGAATCGATTAAAACTCAACCCATAAATTCCGGTTTGGGTGGCCACCCAAACCCTATCCAAAGCAGAAACTTGAGTAATGCCCTGGTCCGGAAGTCCTTCGGGACATGCGCGAATAGAACCATCTATAAACTGAACCAAACCCAGCCGGGTCAAAACCCAAAGCCGTCCATCCACATCCTGAAAAATTTGATGGACTTCGTTTGAAGGCAAGCCTTCTTCTACCCCAAAGTGGTCAAACTTAAAGCCATCCCAACGAAACAGGCCACCTTCTGTGCCGACCCAAATAAAGCCGACCACATCTTGAAGCACACATCGAACCGCCTGGTTCGTGAGACCTTGTTCTAATCCGTAGGTTTTAAAGCGGAACCGGCCTTGGGGTTCTGCAGGATCGGTCAAGGCCAATAACAGAAGGAAGTTGGCAATCATCTTGAGTCCCGTGTGCGGGTTACCTTGTCAGAGCAGCACACTATCAAGGATCGGTTTGCAAACCAGAAAGGATGAGGGCCAGAAAAGGAAAAAGCCTCCGAAGCGAGGAGCTTGGAGGCTTTTAGGTAAGAGACTCTGGCGGTAACCTACTTTCCCAGGGCATGCTGCCCCAGTATCATTGGCTCGATTGGGCTTAACTTCGGTGTTCGGAATGGGAACCGGTGGGACCCCAACGATATGGCCACCAGAGAGGTGAAGAGAAGAGAGAAGAAGAGACGGACGCAAAGTTTAAAAAATAGAGGTAAATGGCAATCGATAGAGAGGTCAAGCCTCACGATAGATTAGTACGGATCAGCTGAACATGTTGCCATGCGTACACCTTCCGCCTATCGACCTCCTAGTCTCGAAGGTATCTTCAGGGGGCTTGCGCCCCGGGAGATCTCATCTTGAGGTGGGCTTCCCGCTTAGATGCATTCAGCGGTTATCCCAGCCGAAGATAGCTACCCAGCACTGCACCTGGCGGCACAACTGGTACACCAGAGCTTCGTCCATCCCGGTCCTCTCGTACTAAGGACAGCTCCTCTCAAATCTCCTACGCCCACAACAGATAGGGACCGAACTGTCTCGCGACGTTCTGAACCCAGCTCGCGTACCGCTTTAATTGGCGAACAGCCAAACCCTTGGAACCTGCTTCAGCTCCAGGATGCGATGAGCCGACATCGAGGTGCCAAACCTTGCCGTCGATATGAACTCTTGGGCAAGATCAGCCTGTTATCCCCGGAGTACCTTTTATCCGTTGAGCGACGGCCCTTCCATTCGGAACCGCCGGATCACTAAGCCCGTGTTTCCACCCTGCTCGACTTGTCAGTCTCACAGTCAAGCTCCCTTGTGCCTTTACACTCTGCGGTGGATTTCCAAGCCACCTGAGGGAACCTTTGGGCGCCTCCGTTACACTTTGGGAGGCGACCGCCCCAGTCAAACTACCCA
Source organism: Acidobacteriota bacterium (assembly GCA_020637335.1). Taxonomy (GTDB): domain Bacteria; phylum Acidobacteriota; class Holophagae; order Acanthopleuribacterales; family Acanthopleuribacteraceae; genus JACJWC01. The sequence goes on from JACJWC010000010.1 coordinate 135,011, forward strand.
CCAGACACGGTCCTGGACCCAGATCATGGGCCGCAGTTAGAACTTCGATGACACAAGAGTGGTATCTCACCGGTGGCTCCCCACACCCTGACGAGCATGGTTCAAAGCCTCCCACCTATCCTGCACATGTGACACCCAAGTTCAATATCTAGCTATAGTAAAGGTTCACGGGGTCTTTCCGTCTTGTTGCGGGAAGTCGGCATCTTCACCGACACTACAACTTCGCTGAGCCTATGGTTGAGACAGCTCCCAGATCGTTACGCCATTCGTGCAGGTCGGAACTTACCCGACAAGGAATTTCGCTACCTTAGGACCGTTATAGTTACGGCCGCCGTTTACCGGGGCTTAAATTCAATGCTTCGCCTTGCGACTAACATCTCCTCGTGACCTTCCGGCACCGGGCAGGCGTCAGACCCTATACGTCGTGTTCGACTTCGCAGAGTCCTGTGTTTTTGTTAAACAGTCGCCTGGGACATTTCTCTGCAACCCTCTTCAGCTTCGATCGCGAAGACCTACACTTACCAAGGGCACCCCTTCTCCCGAAGTTACGGGGCTAGTTTGCCGAGTTCCTTAACCATAGTTCTCTCAAACGCCTTAGGATTCTCTCCTCACCCACGTGTGTCCGTTTACGGTACGGTCGGCATAAACACTCCTTAGCGGCTTTTCCTGGCAGCGGAGGATCATCCACTTCGTCAAAGACCGAAGTCAGTGACACGTCATCACCTCTCAGATTAACGATCTGGCGGACTTCCCTACCAAATCTACCTACAGGCTTGACCACCCATCCATCAGGGTGTAGGACTACCTTTCTGCGTCCCCGCATCGTACAAACGTGTTTATGTCGGTTCCGGAATATTAACCGGATTTCCATCGACTACGGCTTTCGCCCTCGCCTTAGGGACCGACTAACCCGAGGCGGATTGACCTTGCCCCGGAATCCTTGGGTTTTCGGCGGACGGGGTTCTCACCCGTCTTTGCGCTACTAATGCTGGCAGAGTCTCTTCTGATACCTCCACTGGTGCTCACGCATCCAACTTCGCAGGCCTACAGAATGCTCCCCTACCCCTCTGACTAATGTCAGAAGCCACAGCTTCGGTGATGTGCTTGAGCCCCGTTACATTATCGGCACAGGCTCGCTTGACCAGTGAGCTATTACGCTTTCTTTAAATGGTGGCTGCTTCTAAGCCAACATCCTGGTTGTCTAAGCGCTCCCACATCCTTTTCCACTTAGCACATACTTTGGGACCTTAGCTGGTGATCTGGGTTCTTTCCCTCTCGACTACGGAACTTGTCTCCCGCAGTCTGACTGCCGTGGTTCACTTATCGGCATTCGCAGTTTGATAGGATTCAGTAAGCTGGTAAGCCCCCTAGTCCTTCCAGTTCTCTACCTCCGATAAGCAGCACACGACGCTAGCCCAAAAGCTATTTCGGGGAGAACGAGCTATTACGGAATTTGATTGGTCTTTCGCCCCTAACCACAGGTCATCCAAACGGTTTTCAACCCATACTGGTTCGGTCCTCCACTTGGTGTTACCCAAGCTTCAACCTGCCCATGGCTAGATCATCCCGCTTCGCGTCTAATCCTTGGAACTCTACGCCCTATTCAGACTCGCTTTCGCTTCGGCTTCGATATCCCTTAACCTTGCTCCAAAAATTAACTAGCCAGCTCATTATGCAAAAGGCACGCCGTCACAAGTGACCAGAGTCCAGATTCCAGATTCAAGTTGTCAGTTTTGATTTAAGCCCAAATAACATCTTTCCAACCACATCTTGTTGCGTTTGAAAGTGTTCGTATTGCTCTTGATTTAGGTACCCTAGATCCTTGGCAAATCTCAACCACAGTTTCACCTCATCATTGCTACCGATACAGAGCCGGACAAAATGAGCTTTCTCTTTGGTGGATTGATCTTTGCCAAATCCCTCGACCAGATTCGAACAAATCGATTTGCTTGCCCTTCTGACTTGGGCTGCCAATTCAAATTGTTCAAATTTTGGCCACCTCAAACTCTCCTGATGAATTTCAAGAGCTGCTTGATAGGCTTTTTCGAGTACTTTGAGTTTAATCATCAAAACTCCTTGACGCTGGCCTCTTGATTCTGGCCACATGCTTCGACCGCTTGTAAGCGCACGGTTTCAGGTACTATTTCACTCCCTTTCTAAGGGTTCTTTTCACCTTTCCCTCACGGTACTGGTTCACTATCGGTTCGTAAGGAGTATTTAGCCTTAGGAGATGGTCCTCCCAAATTCTGACAGGGTTCCACGTGTCCCGCCATACTCGGGGTCCGCTCAAGAGTCTGCTGCTTTTCAAGTACGGGGCTATCACCCTCTTTGGCCCGGCTTTCCTGCGCGGTTCCTCTAAACAACAGATTGGTAACTCTTTGGGTGGCTCCAAATCCACCCCAAACGGCCCCACGACCCCGTGAATGCAACGGTTTGGACCTTGGCACATTCACGGTTTAGGCTCTTCCGTTTTCGCTCGCCGCTACTCAC
>JACJWC010000010.1:140000-221736 GCA_020637335.1 Acidobacteriota bacterium
CGAAGGTTTCAGAATGAGGTGGAAATCAGGCGCCACAGCCCAATATGCCATAACGGGCATTGGCAAGAAGTTGATGCCCTGCATCTGTGGCGTGACTTTCCGGATGGAATTGGACGGCTTCCATCTGGTGGGTGCGCGAGCGAATACCCATAATCACACCGTCTTTTGTTTCCGCCGTCACTTCAAACTGTTGCGGAAGACTGGCCCGGTCGGCACATAAGGAGTGGTAACGGGTCGCCTGAAATCCCTCTGGCATTCCCCTAAACACGCCCTTTCCATTATGTGAAATGGCCGATGTCTTGCCATGAACCAAACTCGGTGCATGAATTACCCGGCCCCCAAATGCCTCAACCATGGCCTGGAGACCCAGGCAAACGCCGAATAACTTACGGTCAGGCGGCCAGTGTCGAATCAGATCGACGCAGATGCCAGCCTGGCTCGGGCGGCCCGGACCGGGTCCTATCACAACCAAATCATCGAGGCGCGCCAACACCTCATGGATCTGAATGGTGTCGTTGTGAACCACTTCGATGTCGTCCAGTCCACCCAGGATTTGGACGAGGTTGTAGCTAAATGAATCGTAATTATCGAGGAAAAGGATCATGGATCCCCGTTCCTAATCCAACTTCTTACCTACGATGTTATTGAGCAGAAGGGCCATGCCAAAAACACCAAAGCCCATCCAATAGCGCAGGATCATCGTATCAAAATTAGCAAACCAATGGATGACGCTGAAATAAACGGAGGGTTCCCAAAAAATCTTTTGCCGGTTGGCAAAGTCGTCGCTGATACTCAGATGGTAGAGTTGGAACCAAATCTCAAAAAGCTGCCAACAGGTCAACACGACCAGAATCCAGCCTACAAAACGCAGCGCTTTTTTCGGGTTGGGGTGCGGCAGGATAGCAAAGAGGGTAATGATAATCGCTATCGTAATGTTCAGCTGATTCCCGTTCCAACCAATTTCCGAAATTCTGCCCCCGGGCAGACGGATCGTGCCAAAGAAGGCTGTTGGTTCATAATGAATTGGCATTAACCAGCGCAACCCTTTAAACAAGAACCCAAGCCAGTAGCCCCATAAATTCATCAATCCCGCCTTGTACCACAACAGGTAATACACAACTACAGAAGGCAGGGCACGGACCAGAATGTTCCGCAGGATCTGGGGTGTTTTGGCGTAGAGTTCTTCGCGTTTCATGCTTCCGATTTCTTTTCTTCAACTTGAGGCGTTTTGGATAAACGCTGGGCACAGAAGATAAAAATAGCCAAGGTGAACAGGATCAGGGTGTACTGCCAAAAAGTCTCGTGGAAAAAGTCAAAGGTTTTTTGGGAATAGTCGGTGCCAATGATAAAGAGCGAGATGAGCCGCATCTCATTGATGATGTGGAACAGAAAAAAGCCAAAGGCCATCCAACCGATTTTCTTGCGCCAAGGTAATTGAATCGCGACAAAGGCCATCAAAAAAATAATCGATTCAAAAACGCCGTTACAGTTGTTGCGGACCTCCATGCGCCAAGGATTGCCCTCCGCACCGGCCAATTTATTGCCCTTTTGGGTATTGGGATAGCCCACCACATTGAGCACTTTACTGGCTACAAACGTCTCCGCCACCGTGATTGGATAGGTAATATTATCGCCTGCCCATTTGTTGTTTACCGCAAAGAAGGCCAGAAGGACTCCCAGGATAAAGATCACAACAAAGTTAATTTCAACGCGGTACTCCTTAACGAAGGCGGATATTTTTCCTTTGGAATGCGCTTCACTAATCATGGTTCAACACCTGGACTTATTGGATTTCTATATCAAAAGGAAGGACTGCAAGCGGTTGCGGTTGTTTGGCCACGTTTAGGTCAACAAGCCGTTTGGCCAAGGGCGGGAGAACTTGATCTATAACAGGGTCGTTTTTGGCTTCGACCTGCGAGTCCTGGAGAAGCGCCCAAAAATCCTTTTCTCCGGGAAAGAGTCTGACGGAGTAGCGGCTGAGCCCTGCGGACTGGGCGGCAAACCGAACAGCATCCATCAGCCCGCCTTGGCGATCGACCAAGCCGTTTTGAAGCGCAGCGCTTCCCGACCACACTCGGCCGTGGGCCAGCGGCTCAAAATCATCAAACGCTTTGTTGCGCGATTCTGCAGCTTTTTCAACAAAGGCTTGGTAGAACTGACCTGTGCGTTGCAAGAACGCATTGCGCTCCTCATCGGTTAAGGGTCGATAAGGATCGAAGAAGTCAGCATTTGGGCCAGTTTTCAAGACTTGAACGTTGACCTTAATATTATTGTAGAAATCGGCCATATCGATCCGCATGGCCACCACACCGATCGATCCGGTAATCGTCATGGGTTCGCAGAAAATGGTTGGGCAGCCCATGGCCAAATAGTAACCACCGGATGCGGCAACATTGCCCATGGAGGCCACCAGGGGAATCCCATCCGCCTCAAGATTTTTTAACTCTCGCCACATGACATCGCTGGCCAGGCCTGAGCCACCCGGCGAATCAATGCGGACAACGACGGCTTTTATGCGGTCATCTTCTCGAATCGAACGAACCTGATCAACAAACCAATCCGAACCCACCACACTGTCACCGAAGGCGCCGCGATCCGCAGTTCCAGAGTTGATCGTGCCATTGGCCAGAAGGACCGCAACCTGATTGGTGCCTCCGGGTTGGCCGTGGTTGGGGATAAAGTAACGGTAGAACTCAATAAGATGAAGGTTCTTTACATCTGTATTCAATTTTTTGGCGATGCTGGCCTCGACCTGGTCGCGGTATTGAACGCCATCGATGAGACCTGCCGTGAAGGCTGTTTCCGCATCATAAGTTCCGTTGGTCAGTGCGTCCGAAACTTTTTCTTCGGCAATTTCCCGCGAACTGGCAACATCCTTGATAAAGTTCTGATTGATCTCAGACAGGAGGGCTGTTGTCGATTCGCGATGGGCATCTGTCATTTCGGCATAGCGATAGCTATCCGCAAAACTCTTGTATTCCTTAAAAGCCGCAACATCCACTTTAATACCAGCCCAGGCCAAAGCTTCCTGATAGAAGCTGATACGGGACATGAAACCGTCCAACATCAACATGGACTCGGGTGTCATGAATACATCGTCACCGACAGAGGCCAGGTAGTATTCGGATTCAGACCACATTTCACCGTAAACGGTAACAAACTTATCGGCGGCCTGAAAATCTTGAAGGGCATGACGCAATTCACTCATTTGGGCATACCCGGCAGAAAGCGGATAAATCTCCAGATAGATTCCGGCAATTTTGGGATCGTTTTTAGCCTTTTCGATCAAAGCCAAGTAGTCGTAGAAAAAAAAGGGCTTTTTCCCGGTTAAAACGGCCAACCCGCTGGGCGGCACGTATTCTGGAAGTTCGCCCGAGAGTTGGATGCGCAAAACCGAATTTCGCGGGGCCGAAATGGCTTTTGGACTGCGTAAGGCGGAAACCACCAAGATTATCCCGATCACACCCAATAACAAGATGAAGGTGACAAAAAACAGTAACAGGGGCAACACAACCGACTTTTTCTTTTTTCGGTCGCGGTTGGGTGGCGGGGGTGGTGGGAGACGTTCTTCCATGCAGTTACCTCACGACAATTCGCACATTCTAGCCTATTCGAAGCCCGATGCAAAAAAATCGGGTCACGTAACCGCCTCTTCAGGCCAAGCAAGGACAGTTGTATCGATGGGCTCACCCAAGTCCCGCGCAAAGTCCAGCATTTCTGCGATGGCTCGGTCCACAAGCTTGCGCTTTTTGAGGCGTTTGGGTCCTTTAAAATGGAAAGGTTCAGGAGCCATGATCCCGAAATTGACATTGGTTGGATTCAGCTTGGTATGGCCGCTATGAGCCACGTAATGGCCCAACGAACCCATTGCGGTGTGGGCCGGAAAAGGCACGACAGACTGGTTGGAGAGGTTTCGGCTCATCAAAACGCCGGCCATTAGGCCGGATGCTGCCGATTCAACGTAGCCTTCAACCCCACAAATTTGACCTGCCAAAAAGACGCCGGGCCGCGCGCGGAACTGAAACGTGGGCAGGAGGTGTTTGGAGCTGTCCACATAAGTGTTGCGATGAATCATGCCATATCGGACAAATTGGGCATCCGCCATCCCGGGCAAACGCTTAAAGACCCGGGCCTGTTCACCCCATTTGAGTTGCGTTTGAAAACCCACCATGTTCCAGAGGGATCGGGCGAAATTGTCCTGCCGAAACTGAATAACAGCGTAAGGCGATTGACCAGTACGGGGATCCACCAGACCCACGGGTTTCATTGGTCCGAAGCGCAAGGTATCAACCCCGCGATCGGCCATGACTTCAATAGGCAAGCACGCTTCGAAAAAAATCATTTTTTCATGCGATTTGGCCATCACACGTTCGGCCTGAACGAGGTTTTGATAAAAGTCCAAATACTCAAATTGGTTTAAAGGCAAATTGAGATAGTCATCGCCAGAACCTTTTTCGTATCGCGACTGAAAAAACATGCGCTCCAAGTCGAGCGAATCCAATTCGACGACCGGTGCGATGGAGTCATAAAAGTACAAGGCCTCATCGCCAAGGAAAGAATGCAGCGCTTGGTGCAATTGGGGTGAGCATAACGGACCTGCGGCCAAAATGGCGGGTTCATTCGGAAACGCCTTAAATTCTTCCCGGACGATTTCAATATTGGGATGGTTTTCAAGCGCTTGGGTGACAGAGCCCGCAAAGGCTTCGCGATCCACGGCAAGAGCCCCTCCCGCAGGTAGGCTGGCAGCGCGCGCACATTTGATAATCAGACTGTCCCAGGCCGCCATCTCCCGTTTGATTAAGCCGACCGGGTTTTCCATTTGGTCTGAGCGAAACGAGTTGGAACACACCAGCTCAGCAAATTGATCGCTCTGGTGGACGTCGGTTTTCTGGCTGGGTCGCATTTCGAATAACCGAACCCGAAATCCGCGTTTGGCCAATTGATAGGCGGCCTCGGACCCGGCCAGACCAGCACCGATTACCGTTACTCTGGGAAATTCGGTCATGAACGCTACCCTCAACGATCAGTTTATGGGAACAATTTCTGCCTGGGGAACCCAAGCCTCAAATATGGCCACACCGGATTGCAGCTCTTTAAATGGAATACCTGCTTTTTGCGCATCAACCGGATTCCGCGTCTGCACCAGAACCTTGCCGTTCTCCATGTCTTGGGCTTGAACTTGTATACCTTTATATATAAGAACCTGACTCATTTTCGACCCACCGCAATATCAAAGGTATCCACAACACACAACCAGTTCAACATGCCAGCAATCAAAAGGTAGGCAGTGCCAAAATCGTAGGTCGGATTTAAGGGTGAGCCGCGCTCGATCAGGCTGTGCGCAACCAAGCCGGGTAAACCCATACCCGTTTGCAGAAACCAGCCAATGCTGCGCAGGGTGCCCTCACCTGTCCGAGGAAAGAAATCACCGCCTTGGAGCATACCCAGGATCAAGGTCAACAGAAGCACTGCACCTAAGATCAGTCCCTTTTTCTTACGGCCGAGCAGAAAATGACCCATTCCGGGCAATAAAAAAGCCGCAAGACACGCTTTAATAGTTTCGGGTGATGTAAATAAGGCCTTATCTTCTTCCCGATAGGCTTGCTTGGCCAAAAAGCAACTCCTCAATAAAGAAGGGGCGGAAAAACCGCCCCCCAAACATTACTCGGTGGTAAAGGGCAAAAGAGCCAGATGGCGTGCACGTTTAATGGCTTGAGCTAACATGCGCTGATACTTCGCGCTGGTACCTGTCGTGCGACGCGGCGCGATTTTGCCACGTTCGGGAATAAATTGACGCAGAAGATCTACATCTTTGTAGTCGATATAGTCAATTTTCTCTGCCTGGAATTTGCAGAATTTACGACGACGGTAAAAGAACTTACGTTTGCCGCCTTTGCGGCGGTCTCCACCGCGGTCCCCGCCACGATCGCCACCGCGATCATCGCCTTTATCTCCCGCGTCACCGCGGCGTTCCATTTCTTCTTTACTCATGATTATCTACCTTCTCCGGCAACTTGGTTTTGGGTTTGACGTTTTTTGGAACGCGCTTCTTTTGCCTGGCGCTTGGCAGCACCTTTAGCAACGAGCTTGTTGGGACGTTCCAATTTAATGGTCAGGTAACGAATAACCGAGTCGCTGAGACGGAACTTCCGCTCAAGCTCAGCCACCAAGGCACCATCACCTTCATATTCAAATTGGGTGTAAATACCTTCATTGAACTTTTTGATTTCGTATGCCAACCGCTTTTTTCCCCAGCGATTGGTCGCCGTGAGATTTCCGCCATGGGAGCGGATAACTTCTTCAAAATTGCCAACGAGGTTTTCCATTCCCTCTTCGCTAATAGTCGGTACGGCGATAAAAACCGACTCGTAATTGGTGTGATTCATGGTCACATGCCTCCGAATAATGACGCCCGACAGGGCAGAAAACGCCCTGGTACCAGAGCGTCAAGCCAAAGTTGGTATTCTACTAAATTAGGGGAGCGATGACAACAGCAACAATTGACATCAGCTTAATTAGGATGTTTAGGGACGGACCAGCGGTATCCTTAAACGGGTCGCCAACCGTGTCACCAATAACGGCAGCCTTGTGTTTGTCGGAACCTTTACCGCTGATTTGTTTGCCATCGGCATCTTTTTCTTTGCGTTCTTCTTCGATTTGCTTTTTGGCATTATCCCAGGAGCCACCGGTATTGGACATAAAGATGGCCATCAAAACACCCGTAACCGTAGCGCCGGCAAGCAGTCCACCCAACATTTGAGCACCACCCACAAATCCGACAACGACAGGCGCAAGGACTGCAATCAAACCTGGCAGCATCATTTGACGGATGGCTGCACGGGTCGAAATGTCCACACAAGTCGCATAATCCGCACGCCCTTTACCTTCCAGCAAACCCGGAATTTCGCGGAACTGGCGGCGAACTTCAGCAATCATGTCATTAGCAGCCAAACCGACGGCTTTCATGGCCATGGAAGAAAACAAGAAAGGCAGCATGCCGCCAAGGAATACACCCACAATAACGGCTGATTCGGTAATGTCCAGAGAAAGGGCGCCACCGCGAACTTCGATTGCCGCTTTAAAAGCAGCGAAAAGAGAAAGTGCGGTCAAGGCAGCCGAGCCAATGGCAAAACCTTTTCCGATGGCAGCGGTCGTATTGCCCACCGCATCCAAACTATCGGTACGTTCACGGACTTCAGGCGGCAATTCACTCATTTCGGAGATACCGCCTGCATTGTCAGCAATCGGACCATAAGCATCCACAGCTAATTGGATACCGGTTGTGGACAACATGCCGAACGCGGCAATGGCAATCCCGTAGATCCCGGCAAAGTGGTAAGACAAATAGATTGCTGCAGCAATATAAATAACGGGCAGAGCGGTTGAACGCATCCCAACAGCCAGACCCGAGATAATGTTGGTCGCGGGACCCATGACTGAAGAAGCAACAATTTCATTTACAGGGCCTTTGTTTTTGGCACAGTAGTATTCAGTTGTGAAACCAACGGCCAGACCAGCGCCCAAGCCAACAACGGTTGCCCAGAACAAGTCCATTGTGGTCACAGTGTGATTGTATTGATTGAAGGTAAAACCAACGTCACCGGTAAAAAATTTAATGACAAAGTAAGAAGCAACGGTCATTAATGCCGCAGCCGTCAAGGTTCCCATATTGAGGGCTTTTTGGGGATCGCCGCCTTCGTTGGTGCGGACCAGGAAGGTACCAAAAATCGAAACGATAATGCCAACCGCTGCAAGGGTCATCGGCAACAGAGCTGCCGCTAGTGCTTGTCCCTCATCGTGGATATAGGCAGTGGCAATTACCATGGCAGCGATGATGCAGCCAACAAAACTTTCGAACAGGTCGGCGCCCATACCCGCCACATCACCTACATTGTCGCCCACGTTATCGGCAATCGTTGCCGGATTGCGCGGGTCGTCCTCGGGAATACCGGCTTCAACTTTACCGACCAGGTCAGCACCGACATCGGCTGCTTTGGTGAAAATGCCACCACCAACGCGCGCAAACAAGGCAATCGAAGAGGCACCCATGGAAAAACCGGTCAGAATGTTCACAACGCGGATTAAGGGGACATCGCCCAAGATACCGGCACCCAGCGGAGAGTACAGGTAAAGCAACAGGCCCAAGCCGAGAATGCCTAAGCCCACAACAGACATACCCATAACCGTACCGCCACCAAATGCGATACCCAAGGCCTTGTTCAGGCTGGTACGCGCTGCATTGGAGGTCCGAACGTTAGCCGCAGTGGCGACCCGCATGCCAAAATAGCCACTTAAGCCCGAGCAAAATGCACCGACCACAAAGCTAAGCGCAATCAAAGGGGAACTGTTTTTGTCCCCTGCATATTGCCAGGCCAGCAGAATTGCAACGACCAAAACAAAAATGGAAAGCACCTTGTATTCGCGGCGCAGGAAAGCCATTGCACCTTCGCGGATATAACCCGCGATTTCTTTCATTCGGTCGGTACCCATATCTTGTTTATTGATCTGGGAAGATTTAAAAAAGGCAAATCCCAAAGCGACAATTCCCGAAAGGGGGAAGAGCAGCAAAAGTGTAGAATTATCCAAGACATTCCTCCGTTAATTCGATGCATCGGGACCAGACGCAGCCTCACCCTGCATATCTGCCCTCATATCCAGGCCATTAAAAGCGGCCATGGCGTTTTGCACATTCTCAAGAAGCAACATTCTCGCCGCTTTCGCGGCATTTTCCAAGACTTTTTCAACGATTTCGCGTTCTGCTGGGGCAAATGGCGCCAAAACATAGTCATGCAGCGCCACCCCATCGGGGGGTGCCCCGACCCCGATGCGCAAGCGCGGTATCTGCGTATGGCCAGCGCATGCAAGGATGTGCCGTAACCCATTATGACCGCCGTGAGAACCTTCTTGGCGAAGACGCATTTTGCCAATCGGCAGAGAAACATCGTCATACACCACCAAGAGGTGTTCAGCCGCGATGGGGGTATCTTGCAAAAAAGTCATGACCGCGTTTCCGCTTAAGTTCATATAAGTCAATGGTTTCAACAGCCGACCTTCGCGACCTTCTATTCTGACCGGATAAAGATCGTAAAGCCGATGGTGTTGAATCGGACCAAAAGAAAAGGTTTCGAACAGGTGATCGACCCATTCGAAACCCACGTTATGTCGCGTTCCCTGATAGATTTGGCCCGGGTTACCCAGGCCAATCCACAAAAATTCAGTTGCCAAAGGCCACCAGAATTAGGCTTCTTCCTCTTCGGTTTTAGCCACTTCAGTTTCGGGCAAGTGCACAACGGCAATAGTGCGGTTGAGACCCAGGATCAGTTTAACGCCTTCAGGTGCCTGAACGTCTTTCACGCGGAACGCTTCATCCAGGGCCAAATTGGTGACATCCAGGTTAAAGGCTGCCGGAACATCGGCAGGCAGCGCTTCGACTTCGAGTTCATGGCGAACGATGGTCAGGATGCCGCCCAGCTTCACGCCTTGCGGCGTGCCTTGGATATGAACGGGAACGATTGCGCGTACTTTTTTGTCCATATCCAGGCGGATGAAGTCGATGTGCGTCAAGCGATCGGTTACCGGATGACGGTCCAGGTCCTTGATCATGACGTGGCGGGTGCGATCGGCGGCTTCATCCTTCAACAGAATGACGGAATTCAGCCCTTTTTCCGATTGCAGAATTTTGCCAACCGCTTTGGGGGAAACTTCCACCGGCACGGAGTCCATACCCAATCCGTAAACAACGGCCGGAATCAGACCTGCACGACGCAGGCGCCCGGAATCTTCTTTACCCGTCGTTTTACGGGTTTTCACTGTAATTTCTTGAATGCCCATGGATGGCCTCCTAAAAGTAATCCGTTTCGCTCTAAATAAATAAGGAGCTGATAGACGATTCGAAGTGAATGCGTTTAATGGCTTCCGCCAGCATTTCCGCAACGCTAACCACTTCGAGTTTCTTTGATTGTTTGTGTTCCGGCCGCAGAGGAATGGAATCGGTCACCACAACTTTGTCGATGTGGGAATTTTCGATGCGTTCCATGGCGGGATCCGAAAGAACAGGGTGCACGCAAGCGGCAAAAATGCGATTGGCCCCTTCTTGTTTCAGTGCTTCGGCAGTTTGGGTCATGGTTCCTGCAGTATCCAAAATGTCGTCGATGATAAAGCAGTCGCGACCTTCAACCTTGCCGATAATGTTCATGACTTTACTGACATTGGCCCGCTCACGGCGTTTATCTACGATGGCCAACGAGTTGTTATTCAATTTTTTGGCAACGGCCCGTGCGCGTTCCACCCCGCCGGCATCCGGCGCCACAATGACAGAATCCGCGGCAATTTCACGGATGCGGTCCAACAGAACCCATGCCGCGTACAGGTGGTCTACGGGGATATCAAAAAATCCTTGAATTTGGTTGGCGTGAAGGTCCATGGTCAGAACCCGATCTGCACCGGCGGCATGCAAAAGATCCGCAACCAATTTGGCTGAAATGGGAACACGCGGACCGTGTTTGCGGTCCTGGCGGGCATAGCCGAAGTAAGGAATCACGGCAGTCAAGCGCGCCACGCTGGCGCGTTTAAAAGCATCCAGCATGACCAGCAATTCCATTAAATTATCATTGACGGGATAGCAGGTACTTTGCATAACAAACGCATCTGTTCCGCGCACATTTTCCAGGATCTGACAGCTGACCTCGCCGTCCTTGAAACGGCTGACTTCCATTCGGCCGAGCGGTTGCCCTAGAGCCTCACAAATGCCATTGGCGAGGACCGGGTTGGAACTCCCTGTAAATACCTTCAGTGCTTTGCCGCCCGATTCCATGGTTTTTCCTCAGCCCGTCGTCCTTCACAAAAACACCACCCGGTGGGGTGGTGGCAAACATGGTTGGGGAGGAAGGATTCGAACCCTCGAATGGCAGGACCAAAACCTGCTGCCTTACCGCTTGGCGACTCCCCAGCACTTTTCAACAAAATGTCTATCAAACACAGTCGATAGCCACAAAAGACACGAGGCGTATGATGCCTAAAAGCCCGAAACAAGTCAAGCAAAAATCACGTTTGCTTGAAACGCGATTCACAATCAGGCTTTAACCGCCCGGGTTCAGCACCTTTTTTAGTTTATTTTGCAGGGTTTCCAGGTTAAACGGCTTACGTAAAAAACCACTCGCGCCAGTGCCCAACAGTTGTTGCGAGACCGCATCCAAATGGTAACCCGTGCAAATAATGATTTTCATGTCCGGTCGCGCCGCCTTGAGCAAAGGAAAGGCTTGATAACCATCCATGACCGGCATACCCATGTCCAGCAGGGCCACGCCAAAGGCGGGCACATTCGATTTTGCGATATCCACAGCTTCCTGGCCATTGCGGGCAATCGTGACATGGTAGCCCAGGTGTTCCAACATGCGCTTGGAGACAGAGACCACCATCTCGTCATCATCAATCAAAAGAATCCGACACGGACCCACATCTGAGACCACGCTTTTTTCCGGGATCTTGCGCACTGGTTGTGCCTCAAGCACGGCCGGCAAATAAATCGTAAAGTTACTGCCCTTACCCGCTTCACTGAGCACAAATATCTGACCCTGGTGGTTGCGCACAATGCCGTATACAGCCGCCATGCCCAAGCCGCGTCCTCGACTTTTGGTCGAAAAGTACGGTTCAAATATGCGCGATTGGGTTTCGGCACTCATACCGATTCCACTGTCCTGAATGGTTAAACACACGTATTGGCCCGGCGGGAAACCCTCATCCGGCCGTGCAAATAAATCATCGACGATCGCATTGCGTGTGGAAATGCGAATGGAGCCCGTTCCCGATATGGATTCACAGGCGTTGAGGCTGAGATTAACGATGACCTGTTCAATCTGGGTCGGATCCGCCTTGATGGTCCACAAATCATCATCCAAATCGAATTGCACGGTGATGCGCTGGGGGATGGCCGGCCCCTGCAACTCAATCGCCTTTTTGACAACTTTATTTAACTTGAGCACTTCAGGCGTGTATTTGCCACCGCGCGCGAAGGAAAGGAGCTGTTGGGCGAGTTGACCTGCTTTTTCCGCGATCGAAGAGATTTCACCCAGCATCTTGTCCCGCTCGGATTCAGCCAATGTGGGGTGCTGGCTCAGCAGGGATGCATTACCCAGAACCACAGCCATCAAATTGTTAAAATCGTGCGCGATGCCGCCTGCCAAAGTCGCCGTCGCCTCCATGCGTGAAGCTTTTAAGAGGGCATCTTGAGTGCGATTAATCTCAGGGCCCGAAACAACCGAACACGCCAAAAGGATTCGGCTCTGAAACGAGATGGGTGCAAAGTTGAGTTCCACATCGGAGACCTGGCCATCCGCCAGTTTTTGCACCATGCGCACCCCGCGTTTTGGCCGCAAACTGGTTTTGGTGAAGGCCATTTCCTGAAAAACGGCTTCGCTGGGAGAGGCCGCAAGTTGGCTGATATTCAGCATTTTCATCTGGGTCCGGGCTGCCCCATAAAACTGGCATGCAGCCGGATTGGCATCCACAATCCGACCAGAATCCGGATCCACAATCAGCAAGATGCTCGGACTGGTCTCAAACATCTGCCGGTAAAGCGAGTCACTGCCCAAGGTGGGTTCTACTTCCGGGTTGATCGGTGCGCGATTCTCCAAGATCCAAATAATCACATTGGACCAAGTGACCCGGTAACCCGACAACAATTCAACCCGAATTTTGAGTTCACGGCGATGGGTCGCCTCTGCATACGAACCCACCGATTCCTCAAAGGATTGGTTGCCCTCAGCCAAACGGCGAACCGCCAGACCAAACATACGAAAACTCAGAGGATTGCTCAGCCGATGGAACGTGTCCAATAAATCTTTTTCCGATTCCGAGTCAAAAAGCGCGGCAGCAGCGCTATTGGCATGCAGAACTTTGATGCGGGCAACACATTCACGCAAGTGGGCGGGGTTGCCCTGAAAAAATTCCTGAAAATCTTTGACACCCGTATTTTTCCAGGTCTCCAATAGCGCTTTCACCCCACTGAAATCGGCACAAAACTGAGGAAACGGCGCCAGCGCAAAGATTTCCTCCCACGGGTCGTTGGAATGGGGCGCGGTACTGCTCGCAGTTTGGTGGATTTCGAATAGGACAACCATTAAATAATCACTTTGATCCGGGTGTAAACGCGCCTGGGCCCGCACCCGAATGGTTTTCCCTTCCGGATCGAACATGCGAAATTCGCTTTCAAGCCCCGGCATAAACGGTAATCCACTGTCGTGTAAATGGCTGATTTTCTTTAGGTCTTCTGGATGAATGACCCGCTGAAAAAAGCCGGGCTTTTTCCAATCGCTCAAGGCATAACCCAAAATGGTTTCTGCCGAGAGGGTCGTACCCACCACTTGCCCTTCCGGCCATTGCAGGATTAGCCCGTGGCCACGTGTGGTCTCAAACAAGAATTTTTCCAACGCCGCCCGGACCCCTGCCCCAAGCCCGTTGGCATCCATTCGGGGTGGGTTCTTGTCGGGGGGAGCATTGTGCATAAGGCAAACCTCTTTCTGGTTTTGCCAGCGATCATGGACCACATCGATCGATGAACATTACCAGCTATATAGACCATGGCCTGTCAGAAAGCAAAACATTCTTTGGCAAAAGAAATCATCGGGCAGATGCAAAATCTCTTTAGCCAGTTCTGAATATTGAACTTATTAGACTCCCGGTTCTTTTGATTTAAAAGGCAAAACTCGAACCTGTTGATCCGCGCAAAAATCAATCACTTCTGCAGGCAGCGACTCTTTCAAAACCAGCACACAGGTACTGCCTGAGCCTGTCATAAAAAAGTGATCTCCACACATCAGCTTCATCTTATTAAAAAAATAGCCAAAATCTGCATTTACACGAATCGCAGCTTTTACCAAATGATTCTTGCCGAGCTGCGGATTGGTATCACCCTTGTAGTCGTCTGGAATAAGGGCCTTAAAAACACTTGCTGTCGGCAACCCAAACGGGGCAAGAAACAGAAAACCCGCTAAGTCGTTATGGGGCGCAATGGCCAAAACCTCCCCCCGTCCCTGGGCGCGCTGACTTCCGCCTCGCCAAAAAAATGGTAAATCCGACCCAATTTCCAGTAAACGCGACAACCACTCCTGTTCATCTACAATGGGTTGAAAATGTGAAATAAGCAGTTTGAGGAACGCGACTGCATTGGCGGACCCACCACCCAAACCACCGCCCATGGGTATGTGTTTGTGGATTATTAATCTTCCGTTTACATTGATCCCCGTCACTGCAGTAAACTTCTGGGCCACTTTAAAGCAGAGATTTTCTTGCAGGGGAATATTGACCGCGCCAAGCACATCAATCTCAAGGCTACCGCTATCGGGTGACCACACCAAACGATCGGCCAAATCAATTTCCTGGAAAAGCGTATCCAAATCGTGGAAACCATCAGCCCGTTTGCCTTTTACCAGTAAGTAAAGGTTGATCTTGGCCCAGCTTTTTGTTTCAAGGCACAACATACTGATCCCAATTGCGCAATTCAGTACCCGCTGGGACCGTTGGGACAAAAATACTGGGCTTGAGCGAAACGGTGGTTACTTTTTCCCGTCTTAAGGTCAATTGGAAGCCACGCTGCGGTTCTCGCAAAGAGACGCCTTCTGGGTGGGATTCCAAAATGAAGGGCGACAAATCCAGTTGACTACCATCTTCAAGTACGGCAAGCCAATCCGTCGCCAGCAGCGCGGGTCCATCCTGGAACAGGCGTATGGGCACTTCAGCTTTGCCCTGAAACGCAATGCGGTCTTTGGGAAAATAGAGCACCGTACCCTTCGTGGTGATCCACAGGTAAAACAAATTGCCCACCACCGATTGACGGCAAACACAAACCACCTCGCCAGCCTCAGATTTATTGAGGACTAAATCTGCCGAGGCCGACTCTCCGGGCGTTTGCCACTCCAGGCTGAATTGCGTGCGTTGACCGGAACCGATTACCAGCAGGAAGAGCAGAATCATAGTGCTGGATCCAATTTGTTCAGCAAATCAAAAAAGGCATCTTGCAAATGGAACTCATCCTGGATGGTCATACTGCGACTCCAATAACGCATGGCCTCTTCCTGTTCGCCTTTTTGGAACAGAATATCGCCCAAATGATCCAATCGAACGGCGTCATTGGGCGCAGCCTGCAAAGATCGCCGAATCCATAGTTCGGCTGGCGCCAACTGCCCCTGCAAAAAGTGAGCCCAGCCCAGCGAATCCATACAGGAATCACATTGTGGATCGAGTCTTAACGCCTGCTCCACAAGGCTTAAGGCTTTTGGCAGATCCTCGCCTGTTTCCGCTAAGAAATAGCCGTAATTATTGTAAACAGAAGGATTGGAGCTGCCTTTGCGAATCAGGCTCTGATAGAGTTTAAATGCCTTTGAATTTTGACCAGCCAAGGCAAAAACATCAGCCATTTCCAGAACAACTTCCGGATCCTTGCGCACCTCGCGCGGCAGCTTGCCATACAAATCCAAGGCCAACTCATATTGACGGTAACCCAAAGACAGCCGCGCCAAAAACAAATGAAAGGCGGCTTTTTCCCCCCAGCGCTGACCGGATAACTGTATAGCATGAATGAAATCGGAGTTGACCTCCCCCTCGAACCAGGCCTGTTCCAGCTTACGTCCTTGGCCGTACTGATAGGCGCGCCAATGAAAACGCGTCCTTGGATTCTGCTCAAGCATATCAGCATTGGCTGAGAGCACCGCATAGGCGCCCGGATCGTAGGAAAGCAATGCCGCATCCAAGGCCTGATCGCAGAAGAGCCGGCCCGCTTCTCCCCGGGGAAACTGGGCTAAACCCGCTATGGCCAAATTCAAGGCTTCAACCGGCTTGTGACGCAGCAATGCTATTCGGGTTTGGGCCAAACCCCACTGCGCCTCTCGTTTTTCGATTGGGATCCAGGAAAGCGTGGTCTGAGCCAGGGAATACGCACCATAGCGAGAGAAAAACTCAGAACAATCCCATAAAAAATCGGCTCCCGGTTTTTGTTCCAAATAGAACTTTTCCAGCTGATTTAGGGCCGCATCCGTTCGCAGCACCAAACATTGAATGCGCGCAATGCTGCCCTGCAATGACAATTGCGTTGAACGCGGAATAAAAGAAACCTTCTCAGCAAAGGCGACATAGAATTGCAAAGCGCGTCGAAATAAACCCGCATTTTCAAAATTTTGGGCTGCATAAAAGTGAGCCCATTCGAGGTCCGGCTGGTATTCCAGTGCCTTTTCAAAGTTATTTCCTGCTTTGAGCGGCTCGCGAGTCGCATAAATTTGGCCCAGGTAATAATACGATTCAGCGATATCACTAAAAAGATCAGGCCGATTGGGGTCCATGGCATCCAATCCTCTTAACAATAAGGATTCGGCTTCGGGTAAATCGAAGCGTTGACGCCAGCTGGAATCTTTGACTAAAAGGATGCCCAAGCGCTTGGGGAATCGGAAATCATTTGGATACTGAGCGATGCCCTTTTGGAGCAGGTTAATGACTTCGAGCTCCAACTGTTCAGACGGATCCGATTTAAGCCGATTGGATTTAATTTCAATTTCCAAATAACGAGCATCCGGATTGTTGGGATCGATCGTTACGGCCTGTTTGATCCATTCTTCAGCCAAGGAAAGTTGATTTTTTTCCTCGGCCCAGCGCGCCTTCAATAAAAGACCGAGCACCTGGGCTTCCGACGCAGGTGTTTCCTGGGCCATTCCGCTCAAGAGGAAAGCAAGGATAACCATTGTTGCAAAACGTCCTTTAAGAGGGGCCGCTCCAGGTCGGAGCGCAATTCAACCTGACCGGGTTCTGCGGGAACGATCCAGGTTGCCACACCTTTCTGGGACTTCTTATCCATTTGGGTCAAGTCGAGCAAATGTTCCAAATCCCAGGGACGAAAAGCGTTGGGTGGCATTCGTTGGCGAACGGCACGGTGCAATGCCGACCAGTCAAAACGATGGCCACAGGCGTTTCCGAGCAAGGTGGCATACATTAATCCCAATCCGACCGCTTCCCCGTGGAATATCTCATATTGACTGGCGGTCTCAATGGCGTGGGCGAGGGTATGGCCCAAATTAAGTAAACGACGTTCGTTTTTTTCCGTTGGGTCGCGTTCCACAATTTCCGCTTTGACCAGCAAGCCTTTTTTCAGCAAGTCCAGATGCGCTTGCCAATCGTTTTGCAGGGCTAATTGGCAAACTGATGCGTACAGGTCAGGTCCGGCTAAAACGCTGTGTTTGAGCAATTCCATGTAACCCGCTGCCTGATGCCGTGCCGTGAGATGGTTAAAAAAGCGCGGATCCATCAAGACCCAACGGGGCGGCCAAAATTGACCCACCAGGTTTTTGCCATGCGATAGGTTGACAGCCACTTTCCCGCCGACAGAAGCATCCTGTTGCGCTAAAAGCGTAGTCGGCACAAAAATCCAATCCATTCCGCGCATATAACAACTGGCCACAAACCCGGTGAAATCGCCCACAACCCCACCGCCCATGGCCAACAACACACTTTTTCGGTCCGCGCCATTTTCAGCCAGCCAGTTTTGAGCCTTGGCAAATTCGTCCAAAGTCTTGAGGCGCTCGCCATCAACCACGACCCGAACATGAACCGGCAGGCCAATTTGATTCAATTGATGGTTGAGTTCAGCCCCAAACAACTCAAATACGGGCGGTTGCACCTGAACGAAAATAGCACTGTAGTTTGACCAATCCAAATCGGCCAGGGCAATAGGCCAAATGCCTGAGCCCATCACGACTTGCGAGCCACCAATTTTAAACGGTTGTGTCACTGCCCAATCCTGTGGAAGAGGTGAGGGGTCACCTGTAAGCCGAATTTTGTTCCCCGAAGGGTGGATACCATTCCTCTGGGACTGCCGTTACCGCCAGCCTCAAGCGATCTACCCGGAAACCAGATGCGGACCACATCTTGATGCAGACAAGCCACATCGCGTTTCCCTATTTGATCTTGCTCCGCATGGGGTTTACCGAGCTACGGATGTCGCCACCCGCACTGGTGCGCTCTTACCGCACCGTTTCACCCTCACCGTTCAATTCTTCCTTGCGGAACAATTGCCTTAGGCGGTCTACTCTCTGTTGCACTTTCCGTCGGGTTGCCCCGCCTGGTCGTTAACCAGCATGCTGTCCTGTGGAGTTCGGACTTTCCTCCCCTCGCGCATGGCGAGCAGCGGTACCCCGGTGACCCCGATTGGCCATTATAGGTGAAAGCGCCTCCAGCACCTAGTTTTGCTGTGCAAATTCTCCGCAGCGGGCTTAAGCGACTCAAGCCTTTGACTCATTAAACACATCCAAAAGCATTTTCCAGCGGGCAAAGGTTTCGCGTACATGTAAGCGTAGGCCCGCCAAGCCGCCCACCGGCGGCGCGTCAAAAGCATAAGCATCCAAACGGAGATGGTAGGCCAAGGTCAGTGCACGATGGCTGTGAAAGGCTTGGGAAACAATTAAAACCCGGCCAATGTTTTTACTTTGGACCGATTTCAAGCTCTTATAGGTGTCAATCCCCATTCCATCCAGGACCAATTTCTCAGCAGGGATTCCGCGCTTAAGCAAGGCATCGCGCATGAGTGCGGGTTCGTTGTAGTCCGCCGCAAGGTTATCGCCTGACAGGATAAAGAATTGAACTTTGCCGGCCCGATACAATTGCAGGCATGCGTCCATTCGGCTTTCAAAAAAGGGGTTCGGTTTTCCACCCTTGAGTTTTGGGCTGCAACCCAGCACCAATGCCCATTGGAAGGGCGCAAGAGAATCGACTTGGTCGGAATACTGATTAGCACTGCGCCAGGACACATACAGATTCGGGGCCATCAAAATTAAAACAAGCGCGCTGCAAAGGAACAGCAGCGGTTTGCGCCACTTGCGGCCTACCTTGATTAAAACAGGCGCTCTTCGAGCTCTTTTTTTCGCCATTGGGTCGGACTCAAAACGGGAATACTGCTGGGATGAGTAGGACAGATTTGGGTGCAGGCACCGCAGCCTATACATTCAGACGTGACCTTCGGATGAAAGTCGAGACCCAATTCGATGGCCCGTTCTGGATAGGGACAGGCGTCGTAACACAAGCTGCAGACCTGGTCCTGGTACGTCAGGCAGGTCTCCTCATTAACAACGGCTCGTCCCATCTGAACAACGCCACTGCCAAGCGCGCCCGTTTCACACGCGTTAACACAGGGAAAATCCGAACACAGTTGGCAGGCCTGACGATCCAGATCCAAGAAAGGTGCGCCAGCTGCAAGCCCTGCACTTTGCGGCTGTTTCCGCAACGCCTGGTAGGGACAGGCCTCCACACAGGCGGAACAGCGGGTACAGCTGGATAAAAATTCCAATTCATCCAATGCGCCCGGTGGGCGAACTGGACCCTCCAGAATTTTGTGCAGTTTCTTATCGAGTTGGACGCTGAGGCCCCTTTTCACGAGATTTAAGCTCTCGGAGAAAAAGGCCTTACGCGATGTTGATTCTTCTTGGCTCATCACAATGCTCCCACCTCCCAACTATAAATCGGGAGTTCGGCAACACCAAACCGATGAGAGGATCAGAAGCCGTCTGACCCTCTCGTCATTTAGGAAGTTTAAGCCTCGAAGCGTTCTTGAATACGGGCTGCCAGGCCGGGGACTTGCCCACTGGCCAGGGCGCAGAACGCAACCCGGATCCCTTTTTTGAGCGGAACCACAAAAATTTTATCCAGTTCGCCCAATCGGTCGCTTACCGCCTGACTTTTGGTCGTGGGCAGGGTCACGAAGAAGCCTTTTTTGTAAGGCGTGTGCGGCAACCCAATCTGGTTGGCCTCCTGCATAAAGGTTTCGCCGCGCTTATTACAAAGCGCAGCAAAATCGGCCTGCTCCTTCAAGAGTTGGGCCCACAATTGCGGGTCGCGGTAGAGCTTGGAAAAGAGGCTCTGGCCCATACGTGTGGTATTCGACCAGGTAGCGCGAATCGAACTCTCAAACGTGTCGATAACGGTTCGCACCTGTTGCTCAGTGGCGCCACTGGCCAAAAAAGCGCCATTGCGCAAGCCGTACCGGGTCATACTTTTGGACGTGGAATAGGCCATAGTGAAGAGCAAATTCTCGGGCAAGCCCTGGAACAAAGACATAAAGGCCTGGTTCTGTGCAGGATCCTCAAATTCCCAATAGGCCGCATCGATCAACAGGGTGATCGGCGCTGAAGGGTAACGCTGCGCGATTTCGACCAGTCCGTTTTTCAGGGATTTGGCCTCTTCCAAGGTTAAACACAGCCCAGTCGGATTATGGCATGGCGTATTGATGATAAGTAACGCGCGGCCCTGAATCTCGAGACTGCGTTGCGTCTCTTCCAGCGCACCGGCGACGTTAAAGCGTCCATCTGGCAAAAAGGTTTTGAAAAGGGCCAAGCGACGCAAACTGTTGCGGGCAATGGCTGCATACGGAGACCAGTAATAGTCGTGTGTAATAAACATGTCATTGGTCGACAAGAGGTTCCAAATCGCCAAAAAGACCGCACCAGTTGCGCCTGCAGTGGCGATGGAAGCAACCGGCTGCCGGTTGGGGATATGGCCGAACAGGTAGCTGACCACATCTTCGCGAAATTCGGCCACACCGCCGATGGGTGCGTAAGGTGCCACTTCGTCATCGCGCAAGCGACGCGTTGCCTCTTCCACAGATGCCAATAATGCCATTTTCCCGGCATCATCCAGCAGGATCCCTACGGATGCATCTGTTACATTTTCGACCCCAAATTTTGCCTTGGCCGCCTTGGCCTTGGCACCTACTAAAAAAATATTGTCCGGTTGTATTTTGCCTTGTGCATGAAATGCCAGATGGTTGATCATGCCCTCTCCTCACGGGTATTCAAAATTGCTCGTGCTGCTCCCCTAACCCGAGCTGGCGCAAGCATAACACAGCCACGATTCCATCCTCTCGGGTTAAACACAACGCAGTGCTAGTGCAGCAAGAGGTTGATGCCAGGCGTTTGGATTCGTAGAATGAGGTACCAGTTGGGAGGGTTTAATATGACCACAAAAAGCAAAAATGTGCAGCAGAAGCCTGCGGCAACGGCGCCTACTTGGCGACACAAAATCCGTTTTGTCACGGCTGCCTCGCTTTTTGATGGCCACGATGCCTCAATCAACATCATGCGCCGCATCCTGCAATCGATGGGAGCGGAAGTTATCCACCTGGGCCATAACCGCTCCGTAGGCGAAATTGTCGATGCCGCCATTCAGGAAGATGTCCAGGGTATCGCAATCAGCTCCTATCAGGGCGGGCACATGGAGTACTTCAAGTACATGCATGACTTGCTCGGCCAACGCGGTGCCGGCCACATTAAGGTTTTTGGCGGCGGTGGCGGGGTCATTAGCCCGGATGAAATCGTTGAGTTGGAAGCCTATGGCATCCAAAAAATCTTCTCACCGGAGGATGGCGCCAAACTCGGTCTGGAAGGCATGATCCGTTCCATGTTGGAAGCGTGCGATTTCTCGGTCATCGAAATCAGTGGCCCAGCCCAAGCGCAAAAGCAGCGCATCAACAAAATAGCCCGGCGCATCACAGAACTGGAAACGGGCGAAGCCCCTAGTAAGCCAACCTCAATTAAGGTGCCGGTTTTGGGCATTACGGGAACGGGTGGCGCCGGCAAATCGAGTCTAACCGATGAAATCGCTCGTCGTTTCATGGATAGCTTCCCCGCAAAGTCATTGGCCATCCTTTCGGTTGACCCCACCAAACGCCGGACTGGCGGGGCGCTGCTGGGCGATCGCATCCGCATGAACGCAATTAGCTGGTCTGAGGCGCAAGGCCACCCCCAAGTCTTCATGCGCTCCCTGGCCACACGCTCCTCCAATCGCGCCACTTCCGAAGCGCTGCACAGTGCCATTGATGCCCTCAAATCTGAGGGATTTGATTTGATCGTGGTCGAAACCGCGGGCATTGGCCAATCCGACAGTGAAATTGTCGATCTGGTCGATTTTTCCATGTATGTCATGACCAGCGAATACGGTGCCGCTACCCAACTCGAGAAAATCGACATGCTCGATTTGGCCGATATGGTGGTGCTCAACAAATTTGAGAAACGCGGGGCCGAAGACGCCTTGCGCGATATCCGCAAACAGTACAAACGCAATCGCCAACTCTTTGATGTGCCCGACGAAGTGTTGCCGATCTACCCAACCATTGCTTCCCAATTTAATGATCTGGGCACCAATGCAATGTTTACCGCGTTGGTGCGCGGCTTAAACGAACGATGTGATTTGGACTGGCCAGTGCCCAACTTTGAACGGGTTGGCATCCCAAACAAGGCGCCGATCATCCCGGGTGAACGCACCCGCTATTTGAGTGAAATTGCCGAAACAGTGCGCCACTACAAGGCATGGGTGGACCGCCAAGCAGAAATTGCCCGCAACCTCTACCAAATCCAAGGCACCATTGACCACTTCAACCGGCGTGGACAAGGCAAGGACTTGCGTTTTGATGCCGACGATCAGGGCCGCACCCAGTTGGTGCTGAATGCACTGGACCCCAGCCAGATCATCGCCAGCCTGGAACAAGAAAAAACCGCTTTAGAACAGCAACTCGATGCCAGCTGTGCCAAATTGCTGGCCGCCTGGCCCAAAGCATTTGACGCCTATCAACAGGACGAATTGGTCACCAAGATCCGCGATCGCGAGATCCGCAATCAGCTCTTTACCACGTCCCTTTCAGGCCTGCGCATCCCCAAAGTGGCCATGCCTTTGTTCAAGGATTGGGGCGACCTGCTCAAGTGGATTCTGCTCGAAAACGTGCCGGGCGCTTTCCCCTTCACGGCCGGCGTTTTTCCGTTTAAACGCGAAGGCGAAGATCCCACCCGTATGTTTGCCGGTGAAGGCACACCTGAACGGACCAACCGCCGTTTCCATTTCGTTTCCGAAGGTCAACCGGCCGCCCGCCTCTCGACCGCATTTGATTCGGTCACTTTGTACGGAGAAGACCCGCATCCGCGTCCCGATATTTACGGCAAGATCGGCAATTCCGGCGTGTCGATTTGCACCCTGGACGACATGAAAAAGCTGTATTCCGGTTTTGACCTGGTCGCACCTACCACCTCCGTTTCCATGACAATCAACGGTCCCGCACCCATGATCTTGAGCTATTTCCTCAATGCGGCCGTAGACCAATGCGTTGAAAAACACCTCAAAGAACAAGGCAAATTGGAATCCGTTCGCAAAACCTGGCAGAAAAAGTACCAGGAAAAGGGTTTGGATCTGCCGCAATACCAGGGCATGGCCTACGACCCGGCAAACCCGCGTTGCCACGGCCTTGGCCTGCTCGGCATTCCCGGCAATCAGGTGGTCGAGCCCGAAACCTATCAGGCCATTTATGCCCAAACCCTGGCCAATGTGCGCGGCACCGTTCAGGCCGATATCCTCAAGGAGGACCAAGCCCAGAACACCTGTATTTTCTCCACAGAATTCGCCCTGAAACTGATGGGCGATGTCCAGGAATTCTTTATCCAAAACAAGGTACGCAACTATTACAGTGTATCGATCAGTGGCTACCACATTGCCGAAGCCGGCGCGAACCCCATTACCCAGGCCGCACTCACCTTGTCCAATGGCTTTACGTACGTGGAGTACTACCTGGCGCGCGGCATGAACATTGACGATTTTGCCCCAAATCTCAGCTTCTTCTTTTCCAATGGCCTGGATCCGGAATACGCCGTAATCGGACGCGCCGCTCGACGGATCTGGTCCGTGGCCATGAAGAACCGTTACGGTGCCAATGACCGTTCGCAAAAACTCAAGTACCACATTCAAACCAGTGGCCGTTCGCTGCACGCCCAAGAGATCGATTTCAACGATATCCGCACCTCGTTACAGGCCCTGTACGCTATCTACGACAACTGTAACTCCCTGCATACCAACGCCTATGATGAGGCCATCACCACACCCACCGAGGAAAGCGTTCGTCGTGCCCTGGCCATTCAGCTCATCATCAACCGCGAATTGGGCCTGGCCAAAAATGAGAATCCGTTACAGGGTGCGTTTATTATCGAAACACTAACCGAGCTGCTGGAAGAGGCGATCCTGACCGAATTTGTGCGCATTTCCGAGCGTGGTGGCGTTCTGAGCGCCATGGAAACCATGTACCAGCGCGGCAAGATCCAGGAAGAGTCGCTCTATTACGAAACATTGAAACACAATGGCCTGCTCCCAATCATCGGGGTGAATACCTTTATCAATCCCCATAGCAATCAGGCCGAATTGGCCAAACGGGAACTGATCCGATCCAGCGAAGCGGAAAAGCAGGCACAAATCGATAACCTGGAACGCTTCCACCGCATGTTTCCAAGCGAAGCCGGTCAAGGATTGGAAGCCCTGCGCCAACAGGCCAAGGTCAACGCCAACCTGTTTGTGCCCATGATGACGGCCGCGCCCTACCTTTCCCTGGGCCAATTCTCCAACCTGCTCTACCAGGTCGGCGGCCAATACCGCCGCAATATGTAATGTCAGGTGAAACTTAGAGTTTGAAAGATATTTCCCGCGCTTGGTGTTTCCAGAACGAGACGTGAACTGAACTAGCGGCAGCCCGTATAACCATAAAAAAGTAGTTGGAGACGACATGAAAAAAGTTTTAATGCTGATTTTGATCCCCTTGAGTCTGGCCGGATGGGCCGCAGATGATGTCTGGTTGACAGATTTTGACCAGGCCAAACAACAGGCCGCTGCTTCAGGCAAATACATTTTGATCAACTTCACGGGTTCGGACTGGTGTGGCTGGTGTAAACGGCTGGACCAAGAAGTTTTTAGCCAATCGGAATTCACGAAATTTGCCGCTGATAACCTGATTCTGCTCAAGCTGGATTACCCCCGTTATCGCCAGCAGAGTCAGGCCGAAAAACAGCGCAATGCGGCCCTGGCCCAACAGTTCCGCGTTCAGGGCTTCCCCACCTTGTTCCTGACCGATGCCAGCGGAAAACCCGTTTTACAAACCGGGTACCAGCCCGGTGGACCCCAACCGTTTAACCAATTGCTCAAATCCAAAATGAAATAAACAAGTCCTCATCCGCGCCTTCGGGCCAATTTCCACAATGGAACCCGCACCTTGAACGTTTATCAAAGCCCAATCCATGCGCAAACCCATGCACAATCGCAAGGGCCTTCCCTGACCTTAAGTGCCTTTTTTAACTTGCGACGCCAGCTCCTCCAGATTTATTGGTTGGCCTTTGGCTTTTTGGCCACCAGTGGTCTGTGTTTCATCGGCGCATTGGACGCCGGGCAAACCCTCGCCAAGGTATGGTGGCTCGGTTGGTCTTTGGTCTTTTTGACCGGCAGTTACGTTTTGATCAAACGACCACCAGCATCGAGAGGATTCGGCATTTTCTTGTGTTGCTTGGCCCTACTCTTGCCTTCGCTATTTTCCTTTATTGTGCTTCGCGGACTTTTAGCTTTGCTTAATGGGAAGGCCCTGTTTGGGCGCAATCAAGTATTAACTCACCAACTGAAAATCCCGCCCAAAATCCGAACACGGAAAAGCAACAGTCACGTCGCATCGGGCATGGGGACATTTTCAGGGGATTGATAAATCTGAAAGCCGTTGCGGCCGCTTTGTTTGACCCGGTACATGGCTTCATCGGCGCATTCGAGCAAGGCCGTCAGGTCCGAACCATGAACAGGGTAAAGACTGATCCCAATACTTGCACCTAAACGAAAAACTTTGCCTTCGACGCGGATGGGTTGAGCCAATTTTTCCAGCAATTTTGTAGCTATTTTTTGGATATGCGCCTCATTTTCCAATTGGGTCGCAATGACCACAAACTCATCGCCGCCAATGCGCGAACAAATATCGGTGCTTCTGGTGGATTGGATCAGGCGACTCGCTACCTCTTTCAAAACCTCATCGCCAATATGGTGACCGGCCGAATCATTTATGGGTTTAAAGTGGTCCAAGTCGACATAACAGACGGCCACCTTTTGATGCGGCCGGGTAGCCAGAATCAACGCATTGTCAAACAAGGCATTCATATAGCGTTTGTTTTTGAGACCGGTTAGCGGATCGTGATAGGCCAGGTTAAGTGCATGTTGTTCTGCGTCCTCCAACCGCTTCTGAAAAATCAACAACAAGGCCACCAGCAGACTCAAGTAAAGCAATAAAACCAAGCAGGTGCCAAGAAAGAAGCCCGGGACGCGATACCCAGTCGAGAAGCGCAAAAAGGGATAAGTGCTCCAATGCAAACCGAGGACCAAGCTGAAAAACGCCGTTGCGATCAGGGTTTGGGTCGGTCCCTCCGCCCGAGAGGTAAAAGTGATCCAAGCAACACGAAACAACACAACCACATTGAAGGCGCCAAAAAACAAGCCAAATACCAAGGTACTGGCACTAATGAAATTCGAAATGGGCACCCAAACCAGGGTTAAGGCACAAAAAGCCAAAAAGGGGCCCAAACTCTTCTCCTGACCAAAAAATCGATGAATGCCAACCATCAGCAAGGTCTTTTCAAGAATGATTAAAATGGCGTAACCAGCTTCAAAAAGCAGGGGATCCGCGTTGGCAGGTACAAAAAGAAACCATAAGCGCGATCCAAAGGCACAAAACGTGGCCAGAGCCCACCAGCCTGTTCCCGGCGGCGTGCGTGGGATTCGGCTCAACCAGGCAAACAGAATCGAATAGAAAATATAGATCGTAGATCCAATGACATGCACTGTATCAAAAGCCGACATAAATGGTCCAAATCTGTGCCCTGGTGTTGGGGAAATTGTATCAGTCCCGGCGAACCGGCGATAGCGGCAAGAAAATCCGGCATGGTCAAATGCAAGCTTTGCCACCATATTTAGAAGATCATCCGCTCATTCGTTTTGTTCGGAATTAGATCCGGACCCGTTTCTGCAATTTGGAGGTCTTCATGAACTTGATTTTTAGTTTTTTAATGTTGGCAGGAACCGCATCCGGTTCTGCCACTTTGGATGGTTTTCAATTGGCTTATTCCCACGCGGCTGCCGTGCAACAGCCCAATGAATTTTTCCCCGAACGAACTGAGTGGTTAATTGTGTTAAGCGATCTACCCGTCCAGGCCATTGATATTCGCGATGAAACAGTACCCTTTGAGGCGGGCTACCTGGAAATCCGCTTTGATGAGAAGCGTGCAGTATGCGGCGTTGTCTTCCATAAAGGCTTTAGTGAAACCGGTGGCGGTGGCGACCTGAAATTTTCTGGAACGCTTCAGGAAACGGCAAAGGGGAAATTAACAACGGGCCAGCCGCTGGACATCATGGGTTCCAGCCTGTCGATAGACGTTTCTTTTGAAGCAGATATTGTGACCTCAGCGCATTTTGAGAAACAAATGACTGCGAAAGGCAGCAAAGCTGAAACTAGTGCACAGGGTAAATGCTTTAAATCCGTCCTTGATGCCATTAAAAATGAAAACATTGAGTTGGCCCGCAAAGCCATGTCCCAAAGCTGGGAAGAAACCCTTGCCGGCGAGTGGGGTGGTGGGATCAGCACCCTGGCCTATTCACTGGACCTACCCGAACAATTCCAATACGACGCCGTTTGGGAAGGTGCGGGGCAGTCGCGTCTCTACCTTAAAACGGAAGATCGCATTGGCACGCTCATCTTCCTGAAAGAACAGGATGAGCTGAAACTGGAATCCGTCAACTGGCGGTACACCTTCTAGTTATTGCCAGCAAAAATTCCCGGACAATGGATCGGCCAAAAAGCAAATTCTGATTTCATTGCAGGAACTTGCAGCTGTGATCGTCAAAACCCGGTATGATGGAGCCATTAGCCGCACCTATATCGCGTTTCATTTTCATTTGCACCGGGAAACCACCACATGGAATTTATCGGAAAGTACAAAATTGAAGGGGACTTAGGGCGCGGCGGCATGGGCCATGTCTATGCCGCTTTTGATCCCGTCATCGAGCGCAAAGTCGCGATCAAAGTCTTTTTGGACGAGATCCTGGAAGATAAGGAAATGAAAGCGCGATTTTACCAAGAGGCGCGCTCAGCTGGGAAACTCTCCCACCCCAACATCACCGTGGTTCACGACATCGGCGAGATCGATGGCAAACCCTTCATCGTCATGGAGTACCTGACCGGTACCGATCTCAAAGCCATCATCGAAGAAAAAGTTGCCCTCGACCTGGAAGACAAATGCCAAATCGCTATCAAGTTAGCGGAAGGCCTTTTCTTTGCCCACCAACACCGCATTGTGCACCGCGATGTCAAACCTGAAAATGTGCGCATTTTGGATGATGGCCGGGTCAAAATCATGGACTTTGGCATTGCCAAGCCAGAAGCTTCCAATTTAACCCAAACCGGAACGATGATGGGTACGCCCTCCTACATGTCACCGGAACAGATTCGCGGGCACAAGGTCGATTTCCGCAGTGATATTTTTTCGTTTGGCGTGGTTTTGCAAGAGTTACTCAGCCATAAACGTCCTTTTTATGGCAAATCGACGACCGCCCTGATTTATAAAATCACCTCGGTTGAAGCAGACCCATTGGTCATGGAAGAAAAGGAGTTTCAGCCCCTTTTCCAAGGCATCATTGAAAAGTGCCTCAAAAAGGAACCGATTGACCGCTACACCTCCATGCAGGAAGTCATTGATGAACTGACCAAGGCCCTCAATCAGGTCAGAGAGGAACATCAAAAGGAAGGCGCAGTCCTGAGTGACATGGACAGCCAGTCGATCGACAAGCTGCTGATGGACGGCAAAAAACTTTTTGCCCGCAATAAGTACCAAATGGCCAAAAAGGTGTTTGACCACATTCTCAAACGCGAACCGGATAACGCCGAAATCAACCAGCTCTTGACCAAAGTGACCAGTAAGTTGAATTTGAATGAACAGGTCGACACCCTGATCAAACGCGCCAACCACTTTCTCGAAGAAAACAATTATGAGAATGCGATAGCGTCCTTAAATCAGGCCTTGGGTTTGGACCCGTCAAACGCTTTGGCCAAAGCCAAAATGAAGCAGCTGGAATCCAAGCTTGCTGATTTAGCAACCATGGCCACCCAGGTGCGCAAAAACCCATGGGTAAAAATTCTGATGGCCGCCATGCTGGCCACAATTTTGGTGCTGGGTTGGTATTTAGTCACACATTGGAAGCAGCCCGAACCCGGGCCGGAACCCGCGCCCATGACTACGCAAAACCAACCCGCCGTTGAGGCAGCAACCCCTGAGGAGACCTCACCGGTCCAGGCACCTACTGAATCCTCCGAAACGACGCCCCCTGTTGAAACCGCAGCAAACGGCCAGACGCCAAAAGAAGAGCCCCAAATTGAACCGCCGACCAATGCGCTGCCCGCCCCTAAACCAAAACCCATCACCGATACGCCAGCCCCCAAAGAAAACCTAACAAAACCAGGTCCTTCGGCTGAACTGATCGCGGCCCGGGAATCGGCCAATCGCGCACGAGCGGCATTGGACCCCAATGAAGTGGCCAAAGCCCATCACCAGGGCCTGCGCGAGGCAGACAATCAACGGCAATTGGCCCAAGAAAAAGAAGCGCAGGGTGCCTTTGAAGCGGCACAAAACCTTTACGAACAAGCCAGAGACATCTACGAGCGCACCCGTCAAGAAGTCAAAAGCCAATTGCGCCTGACCGTCGGGCTGGCCAAAACCGAATCCGTTGCCCAGTTTAAGAACCGACCCTTGGCGACCGGACCAGCCTTTGAACGCGCTCAGAGTTTAGCGCAACAGGCCGAAACCGCTGCAAACAACGAACAATGGCTAAAAGCATTGGACCTATATGAACAGTCTGCGCGTGAATTGAGCCGAGCGGAGGATCGTCCCAGCGCTGCGCAACCCGTTGATTTTTCTCAAAAATTGCGCACTTTTCGCGACACCTACCAACGCTTATTCCAAAACAAACAAGTCGATGCCCTCAAAAAACATGTTGGCATGAGCCAGGAAGAAGCGGCTGGTTGGAGCGATTTTTTTGGCAATGTCGAAGAAATCCAACTGGTCGTTGAGGACGAGGAAACCAAAGAAGAAGGCAACCAACTGGTTGTCCAAATGAAATTCACCTTGTCCTACCTCAACCGCAGCCAACACAAAAAAGAATCCAGGCAATTGCCCGTCACTTGGCGCTTCGAGAAAAAAGGAGACGACCTCCAATTTGTTTCCAACCACTAAGAAAGGGACCCTTCGATGAAATTTTGGACCATCGCCGCGCTACTGTTCAGCACGCCTCTATGGGGTCAACTGAACCAAACCTTTTCGGATCTGGTAAATGAGGTTTTGATCAACCGACTCGTGCTTAGCCCGGGCGAGCATGCCAGTCACTTTCGGGAGCAGGCGGCTTTGGCCAATCAACAATTAGTGCCGGCCCTTAACGCTCTGATCGCGACCAATATCAGTTCGTTTCCCAATAACTCTACCGCGAGCGGCGTGACCTACGACTTTTCATCAGGTGCACCCAAAAAAATTGTGGGCAGCCTTGGGCCCATTTTCGGTGAAACGGCTTCCACTCTTGGCCGCAAAAAAATGTATTTTAATGTCAATGCCAGCCACCTCTCGCTCGATCGTTTTCGCGGGTTGAAGACCCAAGACATTCGCTTCACCTTTACCCATTTGGACGTCAGCCAAGACGGGCATTTAGGCGACAATCCCAATGAAAGCGATACCATTGACCTATTTCTCGACATGGACGTCAATGCCGAGATCTATGCCCTGACCTTTGCCTACGGCTTAACGGACTCAGTGGATTTCTCTTTGGGTGTGCCTTTTGTTAGCTTGGATCTGGGTGGGACCGCTACCGCTCGCATCAACTCCTTTACTTTTTCCAATCTCGGCATGGCCAATCACAACTTTGGCCCCGACCCTACCCAACCCCAATTGGAAACCCAAATCCCTTATGGCGGTTCCGCAAGCGGAATCGGAGATATTGCCGTGCGCTTCAAGTTCAATTTCTTACAAGGCAAACGCTTCGACCTGGCCCTGCAACTCGATGCCCGCCTGCCCACAGGCGATGAAAAGGATTTTCTGGGCACGGGCAAAACCTCGTTTCGCATCAGCGAGCTGATCTCCAAACGAGACGGCGATTTTTGCCCGCACCTCAACCTGAGTTATGAAAAACGCGGCGCACAATTGGATTCTGACGAATTGCAAATCGTCGCCGGATTCGACCACAAGATGACCGACAGCGTCACCATTGCCGCCGAGCTGATGGGTTATTTCGACCTCAACGATTCGGAAAACGTTGTCCTGTTTCCGGGCTCCGTTACCATTGAGGATCACGTCGCAGGCGGCGCGCTATCGCGCGAAATCGATTTAAGCAATATTCCCGAGCGTTCAGATGACAACACTTATTCAGGCGCTTTGGGCTTCCGTTACGGACCGTCCGACCGTTTTAACCTCTTGGCAAATATCATTGTCCCGCTCAATGATGCGGGCCTTCGTTCCAATGTCGCCGCCACCGTGGGGTTCAGCTACGCCTATTAATTTCCAAATCGGATTGGGCTGTTGCTTTTCGGAACCGTCCACCCTCGCTTTGACTTCATGCTAGAATACTGCCCTAAGAATTCAAATTTGTGGCGGGATCGACATGGGCCTGAGCGACGTTTGGAAGAAAGAACAGGGTAACCAGCCCGACCCGCCTCCTCAAGGTGGAGACAAAGAATCTGAACAAGCTCCTTTGGTTGGGACGATTCTTGCCGATCGCTACCGCATTGATCAGGTTTTAACCTACGGCGGCATGGGTGTCCTTTATTTGGCCTCCCACCTGAAGCTGCACAAAAAATTTGTCATCAAAATGACCCTGCTGGAAAAAAAGATCACCGCAGATCAGCAGTTGTTCCAACGCTTCCGCAGAGAAGCTCATGCCATGGCCCAGATTCACCACCCCAACGTGGTGGAAATTGTCGATTATGACGTGATGGATGATCGCAAACCCTACATTGTTATGGAATATGTCGAGGGCGAAAACCTGAAACAATTTATGGATCGCCATCCCGAAGGATTGGATCCCAAAACGTTTATGACGTTTATGGAGCAAATCTGTAAAGGGCTTTCCGCTATCCACGAGGCGGGCATCGTCCATCGTGACCTCAAACCTAACAACGTGCATGTGACTAAAAAAGGCGATCAATACCACCTGAAGGTGCTGGACCTCGGTTTGGCCTATTACGCCGATGCGCAAACCCAAACCTCACACCAAAAGTTGACCGGGCTTAACGAAATCGTGGGCACACCTGCTTATATGTCGCCTGAACAGTGTAAAAGCGAAACCGTCAATTACCTCTCAGATGTTTACAATCTGGGCCTACTGGCTTACGAATTGATCAAAGGCGAGCCGGCCATGCAAAGCAAAACGCTGATGGACATCATCGACAAACAAATCAGCTGGACACCCACGCCGATCCATCGAACGGATGTCAGTCCATCTATCGAAAAAGCCATTTTCAAGGCCATGGAAAAAGCGCCTGAGAACCGATTCCAGTCCATCAAAGCCTTTTGGCAAGCACTTCAAGCCGCAGGCGAACCGGCCAAAACCGGCGCATTGCCCTCACAGGAAGAAAAAACCCTTTCCATCAAGCCGCCGCGCAATCAGAACACCATTCTCATCGTTATGGCCCTCATCATTCTGGCATTGGTCCTGTTGCTGGTGCTGCGTTAGACATCAAATAATTGGCCCTGTTGCTCCGACCAAGGTTCGATCAGATGTGGGCCTTCATTGCGCACACTGTTGACTTGTGAAGAAACGGGATAATAGTTGAAACCAGCATCAGGGACTGGGCGACAAAGCCCCTGATACACCGGCTCATCCAAAGGTTCGCGGGCCAACCACAAATCGAAGTGGAAGGGCGCAATGACCACAGGCATTCGGTCGTGTAACGGCGACATTTTGGGGCTTGCAGCGGTCGTCAGAATGCTGCACGACTCCACCCGGTTTCCCTCTGGGCCACACCATTCTTCCCAGATTCCTGCAAATGCCCAAAGCCCTTGTTCCGGATGAATAAAAAACGGTTGCTTGGCCTTACCCTGAGATTTCCATTCATAAAAACCATTGGCCGGTACCAGGCAACGCCTTGATTGGATTGCTTTTCTGAAAGAAGGTTTTTCACGGGCCGTTTCCGAACGCGCATTGATTAATCGCGCAGCGCCTTTGTCATCTTTGGCCCAAGCGGGAATCAATCCCCATTTCAACCGACACCAAGCACGACCCACATCCTCATCGCGAACCGCCAGAACATCCTGGCAGGGCGCAATGTTGTAGCGCGGTTCCAAATCGAGCGATTGCCAATCCAGCTCAAATAAGGTCGCTAAAATCTCGGCAGGCGAATGGAGACTGAACCGACCACACATAATCTAACCACTAATCCTCAGACAAATAGGCAACCAAATCGGTTATTGTGTTTTGTGCAAAATCCTGAGAACACAGGAACTTGGATTCTCGGACACTGAAGCGACCCGTCTTTTGCCCTGCGGGTTGGGTTTGATATTCGTGCAAAACATCATCCAACGGTTGGATTTGGAATGCAGGCAGAAATTCGCCATAAAAGGGTTCGGACCAGTCGGCCGGTGG
Source organism: Acidobacteriota bacterium (assembly GCA_020637335.1). Classification (GTDB taxonomy): domain Bacteria; phylum Acidobacteriota; class Holophagae; order Acanthopleuribacterales; family Acanthopleuribacteraceae; genus JACJWC01. The sequence goes on from JACJWC010000010.1 coordinate 173,475, forward strand.
CGGCGGGGCCAAGGTGATTGTTTCTTCTAAACACCGTATTTCCATCAAGATAGCGACTCCATGCTCCTGCATGGCAAACCCAGAGCAAATCCCAGACCAACCTAAACATGGCGATGTAATTAGTTTGAAATAAACAAGATAAGCCAAGTACCAGCCGCCTTCATTGCCGTTTTTTGTCAAAAGTGTGATCTATCGCACAAGGATTGTCACTGGTTATGGTTACGGAATGTTTATGTTTTTTTGTTGCTGGCTATTGGCCAAAACTTCAAAGTCCATGGTCAACTGTTGGCCCCGCTCATCCACTAAAACCAAATGGTGCAAGCCTGGTTTCGCTTGGATTCCCATTTGGTGCGGGAACTCAGTGGTGCCCAAAAAGAGCTGATCCAAATGCCAAAAAATCTTGGTGGTTGTGTCGGAATGGGCAACTTGGAAAACGGCTGCCTCTTGAAGACCATTTAATTCGACCGGAATTAAGATTCGGCTTTTGGGCTCCGGATAGACCCAACTCATGGCATGGGTTTTCTCGTTTTGGCAACTGGGGTGGAACCGCGGTGGTTTGCGGTAGTTGGCGTGTTGCTGGCCGTAAAAATAGGCCATATTGGGTGGCAGCACAAACCAATCGATGGCTTCGATTTTGAGGCTTGGATCGCAGGTCGCATTAACTTGAAAACCACTATCAGAATCAATCCAAATTTTTTGGTGGTAGGGACACACACGACTTAACGTGCCCTTGGGACTCACCGAAGCCAGATGGGACAATCTACAAGAAGGGCCGGCCAGGTAACCCGATCTATCACAGACCAATACCTGTTCTGCTTTCGGTTGTTGAAACCAGTGATGGGCACGAGGCAGCAAACCAAACAGCTCGAACAGGATGGGGCCAGCACAAGTCATACCGGTTAAACCGGGCCGACCTTCGCCATCGGCATTACCCACCCATACTGCAATCGTATAATCCGGGTTTAAACCAACCGCCCAAGCATCGCGGAAACCAAAGCTGGTGCCCGTTTTCCATGCGATTTTCTGGGACGAAGAGAAGAATTGCCAAAGCCCCTGACTTTCGGGCCGTTCTAATTGGGTCATGGCCTGAAAGCTTTGGTAGATGGACTGGGCCTCAAGTAAAGCGGGAACGCGCGGTCCAGCCACAAGCTGGATAGGCTGAGTTGGATCCAATCGCGGTGGCTCAAATGCGTTTTGCGGGTAAATCCCGCCATGATCTTCCTGGTAGGTTAAGGTCCGGGCCAGGCCGCTGTACATTTGGGCTAAATCCCACAAATTGGTTTCCGCACCACCCAAAACCAGGGAGAGACCATAGTGGTCCGGCGAGTAAACCAAGGTCGAAGCGCCCATTTTTTGGAGAAGGATCTGAAATCGTGCCACATTGTACTGGGCCAGGAGCGAGACAAACGGCACATTGCGCGAACGAGCCAAAGCGTCATTAGCAGGAATAGCTCCATCATAAGTGTGGTCAAAGTTTTTGGGCGCATATCCCGCATACTGGGCCGGTACATCGGGCAGAATCGAGTCGTAAAGGATGAGTCCATCATCCAAAGCACCCGCAAAAAGGAAGGGTTTTAAAATCGAGCCACTGGAACGCGGCGCATGGATGAGATCTACTGCCGCTTGAAATTCCGGTGCGCTGGCGACATTCCCACAGTAGGCACGCACCAGGCCGGTCCGATTTTCGATAATTAAGGCAGCAGAATTGTGCACGCCATTACCCGCCAAAGCAGAAACGTAACGGCTTAACACCAGATTTGCCCGTCTTTGCAAATGGATATCCAAAGAAGAAAAGGCAAGCGTTTGACCCGTGGCGCGGTAAGCTTCAACCAGATGGGGCGCTTGGTTCTCCAAAGCACCGGGCGGATCTGGCAGCGGTTCCAATCGGGCCAAATCGCGGTCTACGACGGACAACTTGCCGCTCTCCAGAAGTTGATCCAAAAGTCGGTCCCTTTTGTCTTGGAGTTGTGCGCGATTTTTGCCTGGATGAATCGCCGCCGGATTGTTGGGTAAAACGGCAAGCAGTGCAGCTTCCGCCCAGGAGAGTTGGCCAGGAGCACGCTGAAAGTAGCGCCAGCTGGCCGCTTCCAAGCCCACTGTATTGCCGCCGAACGGGGCATGTTCGCCGTAAAAGCGTAGAATCTCGGTCTTGCTATAGCGCATTTCCAGACGAAACGCCAAAAAGGCCTCTAAAACCTTTTCAGGGAGGGTCCGTGGAGGATTGCCACGCGCCATACGAATCACCTGCATGGATAAGGTGGAGCCACCCGAAACGACCCGACCTTGGCGAATATTTTGGCTGAGTGCTCGGCCAATGGCGATGGGATCTACACCTGGATGCCAGAAAAATCGTTTATCTTCTGCTGTAACAAGAGCGTCAACCCATCGCGCAGGCGGTTCACTGGCCAAAGGAAAACGCCATTGTTCGTCTGCAGCAATGCGAGCACCTAGCATCCGGCCATCCCGGTCAAAGACTGCCGTGGCGAACGGTTCGCCAAACAGCGGGTCAGGCAAACACACGGCGAACCAATGGAGCCCGGCCAACAGGCCGCCAACGAGCGCCCCCATCGTAAAGGGCGCCCGCAGGAAAAGGCGTAGAACCACCTTCCACATTAGGGTTTTTGCCCCACTTCCACCCACTGTCCAGCCGTCTGGGCATATAAGCCACGATCATACATGGCCTCAGCGCGCACAGCGGGCAGGTAGAAATGGCCGCGGTAGGATGCATTGACCAAAAATTTTAACGAGAGCGATTCCTGAGTTTTTAGATTGAAGTAACTAAAAACTCGATCATCGCGATAGTCCTGGTAAAGCACGCCTGCCGGTAATGTGGATTCAGAGGAGTCCGGTGCGGCCATGCGCGGATTAGCCAATTGCCAACCACTGGGCGTCACAAGGCTTAGCGCCAGGTTCTGGGCGGGTCCGCTGGGATTGCGATTGACCACCTGGACCTGAATCCAGAAATCGACCCCAAGCGCTAATTGGCGAACATCTAATGCGTTTCCTTTTAGGTCGGCATAGGTAACGCGCAACTCCAATCCTTTGGACTCGGCTTGTTCCGTACCCGCAGAAGGCACGCCTTTCAAGGCCGCATAGGCAAACAAGACACCTGACCCTTGATTGCTAACCGCAAGGTTAAAAGGTGCCCCTTCGGGCGGCGAGAAGGAATGCTGTTGTAGGGCTTTTTGCAGCTTGAATTCCAAGCTGGGCTGTTTGCCAATTTGAACGGCCGCTTGAATACCGGAGGAGAGGTCGCGGGCCAGTTGGGCCATAGACAAAAGACCAAAACTGGTTTCGTGCGTACTCAACCAACCGGGACTTGCCAAGCGTTTGGACACGGAGCGGATCACGTCCTGAGCTCTTTCCTTTTGGTTTAAGGTCAAAAGACACATCAGGATCACGGATTGGTCGCGCAGGGCACTGCCAAAAGTCGTTTCCTCGCGATAATCTTCAACGTAAAGCGGGGATTGGGCTACCAATTGCCGCGCCACCTCGGCTCGGCCGACCAATTGATAACCTGCGGCCAATAACCAGCGCGAAAGACTCTTGACCAGACCGGAATCGCGAAAGCGGTTCATGGCCCCAACTTCTGCCTGACCGGCTCGCGCCAAGACAAAGAGTCGATAGGCTTGCGGTAATTCTTCCTCGCCGGGCAACCATTGGTTAGCCCGACGCGCCTGTGCGCCTAACCATTTTTCCAGGAGACCAGCTGGCGGCAGGTAGCCCATCGCCTTGGCTTCCACCAGGAAATGCCCGGCATAGCAATCGCTCCATTCGCTGTAATACCCGGACCCGGGCCAATAGCTCAAATGGCCATCACTTAACTGGAAATTGTTGAACTTGGCAAAGGCGGCCGAAATATTGCCGCGAATCTCTTGCACCCTTTGTGGAGGCAGATCCATCAGGCTGCTCAGGAAAAGTTGTGGAAAGGCGCCACTGGTCGTTTGTTCCAAACAGCCATGGGGATAATGGATCAGTTGGCCGAGCCGATTTTCAAGGTTGAGCGGCGGCAGGACAGAAAGTTCGATACTGCCTTGATTGGTGCCGGGCACCCCAATCGCGGTTAACTGGGTTTCCCAGGTTTTGCCAGCTTCAACCAAGGCGTCAAAACCCGATTCGGCCGGTGGATTGGGCAGCCGCACTTCAATATCCGTCTCCCAAATCGCCTCCATGTTGCCCGCTTTTGTGTGCACCTTAAGGTGACGCCAGCCGGCATTGCCAACCACACGGATGGGACAACTGGCCGAATACTCGCCCAGACCTTGGGTCTTGATCATTTGGGTTGGGTTTTTCAGGCCAAATTCGATACCTTCGCTCGCCTCAAAACGCACCTCAACCTGATCCAAGCCCTCCTGTCCGACAAAAATGGACACGGGAAAATCCAGACTTTCGTCAGGGCCCAGGACGCGTGGCAATGTGCCTAACACCATCAGGGGTTTTCGGATCGGTGTGCTTTTTTCTGTACGTCCAAATGTACCTTGATGGGCAGCAACCACCATGGTCCGGACAGCCCCAATCGTGTTGGGAATATCCACCTGATGTTTGCCGGTTTGGCCTGCCTCCAAAGTGAATGGGCCTAAAAACCGCACCAGTGGTGGGAAACGGTTGGGTTTTTTGGCCGCGTCATTGGCTTTGCCTTCCTCGTCACCCCCAACCGAAAGCAAGGCCTCCAAATCACCTGTCAGCGCTCCAAGCACATAGGGATACACGTCCCAGGTTTTAACAAACAGCGCCTGGCGGGCAAAAAAGTGGCGATAAGGATCCGGCGTTTGAAAGCGGGTAAGGCCCAATAGGCCTTCATCTACAACGGCCAAGGTGTAGGTCATGGGTCGTCCCGTTTTTTCACGAACCTGAATGACCGCACTGGTTTCCGGCTGAAGTTCATCGGCCATGCTAAGCACCGGTTCAAGCCGCGCGGCCGGATCCAGAACCTCAATCGGCAAGACACCATACAATCGGATCGGGCGATCATTGGCCGTATTTTGGTGGGGTTGGATCAAGGTGACATGTGCATAGACGTTGGGCACCATGCTTCGCGTAACCTGGAACTTAAACACGGTCATGCCATAACGTGCCTCCACCCATTCCTGATGTAATACGCGTTCAGGTCCTTCCAAGCTGACGAGCAGGCGGCCGGCCTGACCCGTAGGAATGTTTAAGCTGACCGTATCCCCAACTTGGTAACTCGATTTGTCGCTGGTGAACTGGAGCATGGCCGCAGCGCCCGGATTATCCTCCTGCCCGCGTCCGGCCCAACCGGGCCAATCGATTAAGAGGGTCTTCGAGGCGACATGACCATCGGGATCTTTTACAACGAGGAGGTACCGACCCCATTCGGGGTAATTGACCCGCAAGGTGTAAACACCAAAGCCTTTTTCATCGGTATCAATAAACTTGCGATCGAGTGGGGAGCTCAATTGCGCTTGTTGAAATTGGCTGTCTGACACATTATTTTCAATCCACCAGTGCCAATCGACCTTGTACAGGGTGACCTCAATGCCCGAACGCGCAATGGGTTGTCCTTTTTGATCGATACTCAGAATTTCGACCGGATGATCCACATCGGTCAAAATCATGCCGCGTGCGGCATCGCCTTTAGGTGTCTTAAACCCGACGTAATGGGTAAAGGGATGGTAGGGCAGGGAGAATTGGTCGATGCTGAATCCGCCACCCGCCTCAAAAACGCGACACGTGAACTGGGCTGTCAGGGCACCCGGCGCATCCGCAACTTGGGGATACTCCAACTCAAAATTCACCTGACCTTGATCGTCCAAAGTCCCTTCAAAAAGTGGGACCGGATCAAAACGCAAAGTCCGCGTTATATCGTTAAAGCTGTAGCCTTCAAATTGACTGAATGCTTTTTTATCGGCGCTCAGTTGTAAACTCAAGTCCGTTTTCAAATTGCGGGCAATGGCGCCATGTAACCATTCCGCCTCAATCGATGCCTGACCCGATTGGCCCGCGACCAAGATTTCATCAGCGGGTTTGAAGGCCAACTTAAGCCGATTGGGCACAATTGTTTCAATTTTTACGGTGCGTTCAAACGTGTGGTCGCCAACGCGAACCCGCGCCAGATAGGTACCCGTTTCCCAATGTGTTTCCGATTGGATTGTAAAGGCATAAAAACCGTCGACCCCAGTGGTCATGACCTGCCGATCCACAATATTGCCGCGTGGGCTGGTCATTTCCAAGCTAACCGGATGGTTGGCGGGCAAAACCTGTTCGGGATCGTTCAGAAGAAAGGTGAGGTGAACGGCATCGCCGGGCCGCCAAACGCCCCGTTCGCCGTAGAGGAACCCATTAATGCCCGACCGAATGGGCGCACCGCCAACATCAAATCGGCTTAAAGAGTTACTCGTCCCATCGAGCAGTTTGAGGTAGGCTGATTGGCTGCCTTTGCGCGCAACCAGCAAAAAGGGTGAATCTTTGAGGGTCAGACTGGCGAAACCACTGCCATTGGTCGAACCCGTTGCAACCACTTGGCGTTTAAAATCCAACACTTCCAAATAGACGCCGCTCACGGGTTCGGTCGTCATGAGGTTATTGACGCTGACATCCAGCCGATCGCCGCCCGCCGATTTGGCAATCAGGCCCAGATTCGTCACAAAAATATTGCGGGCGATAACGCGATCATTGCGGTAAAAGGAAACGTGACACGGATCGTCACGACGATCCCAGCGATAACCTTCAAACCAATAATCCCATTGGCTTTCCTCCTCAAACGTAGGGGCCTTCAACATTTTTCGGTCTTCCGGCAAGCCCTCTGGGCAGGAATAGAGGATGTATGAAGCTTTGAACCCCAATTCGACCCGGTAAAGCGCACCGGGATCCAAATTGATCAGCGGATTCAAATCCAGGTTATGGCGAGCCCACTGCCTCAAATCGCGTTTGTTTTCAGGATCCAACTCAATTTTCCGACTGGCGACAACTTCGCCGACCCGGTACAACTCAGAGTTTTGATCGATCTGGTTGACTTGGAAGAATTGGTGGATGTTTTGCTCGAGCACCTTAATGATCTGAACATCTACAGCGCTTAAATTGACCGTTTCAAAGGGAAAAACGACCCGACCATCCTGTGGCGTAATAATGCCTTGACCAAATAAGCGAATTTGCGGCGCCATTTCAGGGATCGAGAGGGCGCGCACAACTTTCTGGCCCAAAAGCGCGCCCGCCTGGTTGCGAATCCCCGGTTCAACCGTCACCTCGAAATCACGACCCAGGTACTTTTTGGGAAAGGCCCGAACGATATTGCCTTCAATGGTAAAATCCAGATCCTGACTGGAATGGATCAGGCCCAATAGGTCCTGGTCACGATCGAGGGCATCGCTGAAAGCGATCAAAATATGCGGCTTGGGATCGGTGGCCGCGGCCAGGTACATCATCTCAAAAGAGTCGACTGGGGAAATTTCGCGCACCTCTTCGCCGCGAAAATCAACACCAAAATGGGTGGCGTCGTAGTAAACCTTGAGCTGTTGTTTGCGGTTCCGCCGCTCTAAATTATTCAGGCTGAAGCGGTGGTAGCGCCCATCGGGTGAATGGGTCCACTCGGGTTCCAGACTGCGATCGTCCAGTTTCACACTTAACAGGGAGGCGATATCCTCTGGAGACTCCCAGTCTTGACTGGTCAGAATCCCTTCACACATCTGCCAGCGTGCATCGCCCTGGCTCTGCAATTGCAGCGGACCTAGGGAGAGCGAATACCCGCGATTCAGGGTCGTAAACTGAAACTCAAAAAGGTCGTCTTTTCCCAACTCGGAAAAGAGCCGTGCCAACGGAATCCGTGCCGTGTACGCAGTGGCGATGGGCAACGGCCCTTCTGGATAAAAAACCAGGAACCGATCATCCTTGATTTGCCACTTACCGGAAACGGGTGGGATCAGTTCAATATCCTGGCTGTTTAGCGGCAATTCAGTCACCGGACGACTGAATTCCACCTGAATTGGTGCCATGCGGGAAACCAATCCCTGACTGTAAGCCAATACCAAACCATTGGGCACATTCGTTTTGGGCTGGGGTTTGGAACCACATCCCCACCAAAAAAGAAGACAGAAAATCACACTCGCCTGACGCATTAAGGCCTCCCATTAACCCGCATTATTCGTTTTGAACCGCTATCTTAGGTGGACGCACACCACCCCTCGTTTGGTCGAAAAATGGACGTGAAACTATTGTAAAGGGTCGGCGGAGCGGGAAACTGTGTTTAGCCTAACAAGCCGTAAAAAAAACTGGCGACAAACCCTATACCGAACCATATGAAGAAAAGAAACCACAAGAAAAAGAGCTTCCATTTGCGGGCGTAGCAGTTTTTAAAGATATAAATGGGCAAAACGATCAGTTGCAGAAACCAAAACCCCGATCCGATGTATCCCAAAAGCGGTAATTGAATAATAACGTTGGCGCAGCCCACAAACCAATGAGTGAACCCGGCAAACAGCATTAAGAAGCCCCAGCCCAACCCATCCTGAAAACTGATGAAGGTCAAATAGCATTTGGTGGCAAAGGAAATGATGCCCAGAATAGCGAACAGCATCCCGTAAACCACAACGATTGCAAGAAACGTTTTGTCGGTTTCCAAACGGGTCATGATTTCGGCGTACATTTCTTCGGCCTCTGCCTGGACTTGATCCGCGTCCAGCCCTAAGGAATCCGGATCAGCGTAATCGGAGCTGTCCGCATCTTCATTGCCCAAGGATTTATCGGTTATGACCATATCTGATTCGGGTGTTTTGGCATCTTTGCTGCGCGCATGTTTGGCGAAGAGGCTGCCATCATCGGGCGGAAGCGCGTGTTCATCGGCCAACTTCCCTTCCAACTCGCGATTTTTGGCTTTGGTCCTTTCCACATCGACCACCTTGATGGGCAATTGAACCAGTTGATCTTTTAAATCGTAAAAGCGGACCTCATCCCCAAAAAATTCGACATTGCCCTTGGTTGACATCTGCCGACCGTCTTTTAGGTAAATCACGCCGTACCAAATGGGCTCTCCGGCTTCCTGTGCCAACACATTCAAGCTAAGCAAAAATAATAAAAGTGTCTTCACGTCAGGCCTCCTCGGATTCCATGGCAGGTAGGTCGGCTTCTTCTTGAGCTGCATAAGTTTTGGCAAATTCTTCCAAAGATGGCAAATCGTTTATGTGATTGAGCCCAAAATGCACCAAAAATTCTTTGGTCGTACGATACATCATGGGCCGTCCTACAACCTGTTTACGGCCAGCCATTTTGATGAATTTTTTTTCTAGTAGGTTTTTGATCAAGGGGCCGACTGAACTCACCATGCGCATCTCCGCAATTTCTACAGCCGTTATGGGTTGTTTATAGGCAATCAAAGCCAGGGTTTCCAGGGCGGCCATACTCAATTTTGATTTTTTTTGAGCCTGAACAAATCCGCGGATATCGCGCAGATACTCCGGCTTGGTCTCCAATCGGTACCCACCTGCCACATGGGCAACACATAAGGCGGAACCTTCGGCCAAACGGCTCTTGAGGCGCTCAAGTGCCGCCTGGATGGTTTCATTATCCGTTTCGAGCAGTTCTTGAAAACGCTCAATCGAGAGCGGTTCCTCCGAGGCAAATAACAGCGCTTCGCAGCGGCATGCAAATTCATTGAGCTGGCTATCTTGCACAAGTAAAGAATTCATATTCATGCCTAGGCCGCCCCAAACTGGCGGCAGATTTCCTGAATTTTATCGGGCGGTAAATGATCAAAATTGCGGAAGAGACGCACGGTACCAAAGGTTTGGCCCTGGTAAAGCCGGATAAACTGGAGACGCACCAATTCCAGCAGCGCCAAAAAGGTAACGATCCAATGTAATTTATCGGGCAATTTCTCAAATAATTCTTCCAACACCAAGGTTTTAAAGAGGTTTAATTCAACCAGAACCAACTCTACTTGCTGCGCAACCGTCACAGTCACCCGCTCTAATTGCAGCGTGTTGCGCACCGAAAAGCGATCGCAAATCTGTTTGTAACTGGAAATCAAATCGTAGATGCTGGCCTCAATGAAAACCTCTCCATCTACTTCAAACTCCTTCATAAACGCGTGACCGGAGCCTTGAACGGTACTGCGCAACACCTGAATCTCGTGAAGCGAATCGGCCATATCTTTGAGCAATTGATGTTCAATCAATTGGCGCACCAATTCATCGCGTGGGTCTTCTGTTTCGTGATCGTGCTTGGGTAACAAGGTCCGCGATTTGATCTGTACCAGGGTAGAAGCCATCAATATAAAATCACCGGCAATCGAGAGGTTCATTTCCTCCATCTTGGCCAGATAGGCATTGTATTGGTTGGTAATCTCGATTATCGGGATATCGTAAATGTCGACTTCGTTTTTTTTGATCAAATGAAGCAACAGATCCAACGGCCCTTCAAAAACCTGAAGGCTAACCTCGTATGGGAGTTCCATAAGTACCTCTGAGCCATTCTAGCAGAGTCAAAAATCACTCGGGATCACAGGTCATTTTAAGTTCTTTTGGTTTGATAACGAATTCCATTGCACCTTGAAATGGCCGGGAGGATAATGCGCCAAGTTGATCCTGAAGATGCAATTCAAATGGAGAAAAACTCCTTCGAAGGCCGAGACCTCAGGATCCAATTTGGAGGAAGAATTTGCGTACCCTATTCTCGTTGTTAGTGCTGCTATGTGGCTTGTCCCTCATGGCACAAAAAGAATCTCCGTTAACAGGAGATCCAGCGGAGACCATTCATAACTCACCCGGATTTGGAATTTCCGCCCCGGGTCAACCCTCAAATATTCAAGAACGCGGGATCCTCGTGTATGAAAACTGGCCATTGGTCAACAGCCCAGGCACTGGTCCTGGCGGCGCCGACGAAAGCCTGCTTCAAGATTCTACATTATCCATGGGCACCTTTGGGTTTGCCCATTCCAATGCTGGGAATTTCCGTGTAGCGGACGACTTTACGGTACCTGCGGGTGGCTGGAATATTGATTCCATTACCTTCTACGCCTACCAAACCGGCTCGACTACAACCTCGACCATTACCAGCTTAAATCTGCAGATTTGGAACGGACAACCGGGCCAAATGGGCAGTTCCGTCGTGTGGGGCGATACGACAACAAACGTCTTGTCAGCCACGACCTGGAGCGGGATTTATCGCGGCCTATTGTCAGCACCCGGAGCGACCAACCGGCCGATCATGGCCAATACCGCAGCGGTGGGAACCTTTCTACCGGCCGGCACTTATTGGCTGGATTGGCGCTGTGGTGGAAGTTTGGGCAGTGGTCCATGGGCACCACCGATTACCATCAACGGTCAAACCACAACCGGAAATGCAATTCAATTTAATGGCACGGCATGGGGTCCCTTAAACGATGTCGGCCAACAAGGCCTGCCGTTTGCCATTGAAACGGCCATCTCCGTACCAACTCTCTCTCAATGGGGCCTTTTTGGCTTTATTGCCCTGCTGGCACTCGGTGGCCTGATGTTTATCCGCAGAACACGTTTGGCCTAGTCAAAACAGGAATACCCAGGCAGCTGGGTATTCCTATGATTTTTTTTTAAGGAAATTGGCTCCCCATAAGGGAATTTCCTACGCCCTGACGTATGATGGTTAAAACCACTGGTTCAGGGGGACGATTGTGAAACGCCGAATTTTCCTGAGCGGCCTGACCGGTTTGGGTCTGGCCGCCACCCGACTGCCCAAGGTGCAAAAAACCGAAGTGGAGCCGATAAACACCGCTCGAAACCTCATTTTTGTGCTGTTGGAGGGCGGGCCCAGCCACGTCGACACCTTTGACCTCAAAACATCGGCTTCCACGCCAGACCTGCTGGGCCCGGTGACACTTGCCAATGGTGCGCTTTGGCCAGCCGGGATCATGCCGAAACTGGCAACGATGAGCGATCAGTTCAGTCTGGTGCGCGCCATTTCAGGGGTCGAAGCCGTCCACGAACGCGGCGTTTACCAACTGCTCACCGCACATCGTCAAAATGCTGCGTTCCAGGCCGATGTCCCGCACTTCGCAAGCATGCTCTCCTACCTGCTCGAAAACCAACGCTCACCACAGGACAGCTTGGCAACCGCCGTTATCATCGGCGCCAATCCCGCAAAAAACGGATTCCTCGATATTGGCCACCAAGGCCTTCAATTACGTGATGATGGTCAAATCCAACACCTTGAGCACCCATTTTCGGGTGAAGCCCGCCGGTTCGCGCTGTTAGACAACGTGTTGGCGGTCCGAAAGGAAAGCCAGGACCAACGTAAAGATTGGTTGCGCTTTCAAATTCAAGCGCGAGAAATGATGGCCAATCCCGTTCTGCAGAATTTAAGCGCCAGCCTGGTCGACACCGACTCCTTGGAAGGTCAATTCCTCAACCAGTGCCGTCTGGCCACCAAGATACTGGCTGAAAAAACCGGAACGCGGGTGATCCAATTGCAGCTTTCTGGCTGGGACCACCACGATTTCATCTACGGTGACCAGGAATTTGGTTTGCCGACCCGGGCGCGCGCCTTTGATACGGGCATGGCGGATTTAATCGAAAACCTAAGTCAGATACCCGGTCAGCAAAAAGAAAGCCTCTTGGATGAAACCTTGATTGTCGCTATGGGTGAATTTGGCCGCACCACTGGCCCACTCAACAGTTCCCAAGGCCGCGACCACTTCCCATACGTGATTCCCGCCTTTTTTGCCGGTGGTGGAATCAAGCCGGGCCGCATCATTGGCAAATCCAGCGGTGATGGTAGTTATATTGTGGATCCGGGCTGGTCTCACGCTCGTTACATGGGGATTCCCGACATTTTAGCCACCTGTTATTCCGCCATGGGTTTTGATTGGTACCAAACCTTTAGCGAAACGCCTTCAGGTCGTACGTTCGAGATGGTGCCACCAACCCCGTTGGGCCCGGCCTATGACATCGCCGGTTTATTTAGTTGAGGAGGACCAGAATGAAATACCTGCTTTTGCTGCTCGTAACGCTTCCCCTCCTCGCCCAATCCGATTTGGACAGTTATAAACAGGTAGAGTGTGCCCAAAACGCACAAAACCTCGTCGACGACTTGGGGTTTCTGCGCCGCATTTATATCGATCTGACTGGTAAACTTCCCAACGACCAAGAGGTCGAAGCGTTTCTGGCCAATCCGCAAAGTGATAAACGCGCCCAACTGATTGACCAATTGCTCGTCAGCTCTGCCTTTGTCGATCGTTGGACGTTTTTCCTGGAAGAGTTGTTTGTTTCCACCCGTTTGGTGGAAGAGGGTTTATTTCGCAATGCCTTTCATGACACCTTGCGAACCGCAATGGTCGAACAAAAAAGCTGGGACCAAATTACCAAAGACGTGTTGACCTATTCAGGCCTCTCGGTTGGATCCGGCTCAAGCCAAACCTATTTCAAGGAAATGTTTCGCACCGATTACCGCTTGGATTATCTGGATGATCAGGCCAGTTTCACATCTAGAGCCTTCCTGGGGGTCAACTTCGATTGCATCAGTTGCCACGATGGGGCCTATCACCTCGAAGACATAAACAAGGGTTTAAGCGTGATGCGTCGCCAACAATTATGGGAGATGGCGGCCTTCTTTTCCGCCATGTATGCCGCCATTCCCTACGAATATGCACGCCGAGACGATGTGCTTTATCACGTGGAAATGGTGGATTTGGACGGCACAGGCTACAGCCAGCGCACCCATTTCCTGATCGGCAATCAGGACACACCTCCCGGAGAATACCTGGCACAGAGCGAAGCAGGGCAAGGCATGCGCAAACCGCGCGAGGGCGACTTGGTCAGCCCGCGCTACTACCTCGATGGGGCTACGCCCCAGCCCGGCGAATCCCGGCGTATGGCCCTGGCCCGCATGATCGTTCAGGACCCGCAATTTGCCCGAAACTTTGTTAATCGCGTGTGGGCCCATTTCTTTGGACGCGGCTTTGTCGAACCCTTGGATGGCTGGGATTTGGCGCGTTTAACCCCAGAATCGGCAGCAGCCTTTGAGACGAGCGTTCAAGCCATCTCACCCGACCTGCTCAATTTCCTGGCCGACCGGTTCAGCCAAAGTGGCTTTGATATACGTCAACTCATTCGAACCATCGTTTTATCCAAGGTCTATCAATGGGACTATTTAAACCAAGCCGATCCTTGTGATGACAGTTTTTCCTATTGGCGCGAAAATCGACGAACGCGTCGCTTAGAGGCCGAATCCCTTTTGGATGCCTTTGCCTCAATTAGTGGATTTCCAGCACGCTACATCATTAGTGGAAAACTGGATCAGCCCGTTACATCCGCCTGGCAACTGCCATCCACGGATGAACCCAACCCCTACGCGCTCTTTATGGCCCGCGATGATGGCAGTTATGGCCTGCGTGTCACGCTCCAATCCCTGGGATTTTCTTCGCTGGAAGAGTTTTTTTTCCTGCAAGAGTTTGCGCGAACCACCTTAGCAGAAATGGGTCGTGGCAGCCGCGAAGATGGGGTTCCGAGAACCTCCAAGGCCAACATTCAGAACACCTTGCGCCACTTCAATGCGAATGGTTGGAATTACTATCTGGAAACACTCGACTTTTATCCACGCCTCAAAACCAAGGCCCAAGCTCTGGAGGCGGGTTTGTTGACCCGGGAAGACGTAATTCAAAAGATGTTCCGTGAAATGCTGTTCCGGGCTGCAACGGATGAGGAAGTCAATGTGCTGATCCAAGGCCTGAGCGATCAACCGGCAAACCAAGTTGTCGCCAACCTGTTTTGGGTCCTACTCAACCACCCCGATTTCCTGTATTACTAAACGCAGCCACAAGCCTATGCGCCCCTTAACCGTATTGATTTTTTGCCTGGTTGCTTTGAATGCCTTTGGGCAAAACAATGAATTAAGCCCAGAAGAACAAGCTCGATTTGACCAGATTTTGGCGGATTATTCGCACTTGCAAGTCGCAAAAGTACACCGGGGGCTGGGGCAATTAATAAGCGATTATCCGCATCTGAACCACGCCTTACCCGTTGCGCGATTCGCCAAAAACCTGGTTGATATCGGCAAACCGGCACCGTCATTAGATTCAGTCCAATGGATTCAAGGCGCACCCGCTCCCGCAAAATTATCCGTTCTGGTTTTTTGGACACCCGATTGTCCGCATTGCCTTGAGGACCTACCCCACAGCCAGGAACTCTCGTGCCAGTTCAATGACCAAGATGTTCAATTCATCGGCCTAACGCCCAATGACACAACCGAAATCAAAGCCAAAATTGCGGATTCCTTGCGCAGCAGTGCAACCAGCTTTCCAGCAGGCGTGGTTCCCGAAGAATGGAAAACCCGCTGGGACCTGTCCCGTTTGCCGCTGGCACTCCTCGTTCGCGACGGGCGGATCGTTTGGCGTGGTCATCCACTTTGGATATCCGCTGAAACCCTGGAAGCTGCTTTGGACTATTAAATATTAAAGGACCTCCCAATGAAGGCGGAACCCGAAGGTATATGAACATGGAGGACCTGTTTGGCTACCAAGCCAACCAAGAGTTCGCCTAGCCAGGGAGGTAGAAATCCTTCCGGCTAAATACCAAAACAACCTAAAAAAGGACTACCCTAAAAACAAAAGTGCGAAAAACTCTGGACACTACCGTCTGGTACTCTCCTTCACGGGTGCCTCAGTGGCCGAGATTAATCACTTTGAGGCAACCCTTTATGAAAGGCATCTCAGGCATGAAAAAGTGAGACAATCAAAACTAAAGGCAAAAAAACGAAAACCAAATGACCCTGGCCCCTTATGGTGACATAGTAGGTCTAGACAATGATTGTCTATTTTATTCATTCCATATCCGATCCGGCGGTGACCATAGTTTTTCTTCTATTTTTTTTCGAAACTTTCCTGGAGCCTCTTCAATTTGCTTTCCAAGGCCGTCAACAAGATTTCCCAAATCTTCAAACAATTCATCAGAGGTGCGGTCTGAACTCCAAAAAACTTCATTCAAAAAAATACCCAGCACCAATTAACTTTTCTTTCACCAATAAATACTCATTGTAATCAAAAAAACAGTTGCAAGAAAACACGATTAAATTTTCATGAAAAAATGAAAAATGTTTCATGAAAAAGTACATATTTTCGTGAATTGATATTTGCCTTTTATCGTAGCTCGCAACAATACTCCCCTTACAATCAACTATTTCAAACGCACCAGAGTCAGAAATAACGGCTTCATACCCTGCAAACAAAAAACACCTTCCCCTAAAGAACAAGATGAGAATCACAGGGAAGATCAATAAATACAATACAAATATATTAAAATTAAGATTTATTACAATTTTTAACACCAAAACAATCAATAAACTCAACACCAATAATGTTGCAAGTAAAGATGCAAGTAAAATTCCATCGAGCATTCTTTTTGGCTGTAATGAATTATCCAACTTAAACATTATCTAAACCTCAGTTTGACGCTTCAATATTTAATTTTCCGCTGATGAACTCTTTTATTTTATCTAACGAACCATTATCCTCCAGAATCTTTATTTGAACCTCAGATTGCAAACTTTGAAAGCTGATATTTACACTGGCTTTTGAATTAACCCCTGCACCAATTCCCACACCTAGTATTAGGTGCTCATCAAGTATCAAGTAAGCCTCTTTTAAATCTTTTGCGTTCATTAACAAGGATGCTCCCTGAGCAGTTATCCCTACAGACACCGAAGTCACATTCAAAAATTTCAGAGCTGGTATTCGTTTGGCAATGAATGTGCCATCAAAATTAAATAAATCAATTGAAATTCCTCCAAAATTATCAATTGAGCCAGCAGTATAAAGCAAATTGACAGACCCCTGAATTCCATATTTTCCTTTGAAATCGTTACCCCATAACAGGCCGACGCCGATAGACCCGCCAAGATAACCTTGTACAACAGTTTCACCCATCATACCTTTCCAGGATAATCTTCTTAATATGTCGGTTGGTGTTTTAAAAAATGTTGGGAAATAATCTTTAGTACCCCAGGCCCCAATAGCAGCAGTTGACGTTGCGTATGCGGCACTAAAATTTGCAATTGACAGGGGTGTCCCAAGCGATTCTTCCAAATTCACCATAATGGCAATGGCTTCCTCACCATTAGCATCAACAAAAAACAATGGCCTATTGCCGACGTAGGAGTAGGCGTTGTTGAATTCGCGTTTGGGGTCGACGGCGAGGAAGCGGCCGATGTTGGGATCGTAGAAACGGGCACCGTAGTAGTAGAGATCGAGATCGGGTTCCTTTTCCTGACCGGTGTATTGGTGGGGTTCGGAATCGCTGGAGGCTGAGTAGGCTTCGCGCCAGGAGACACCGTAGGGATCGGCATCACCTGCCCGTTGGATCAGCGCCTCTTGGAGGGTGCTGGCGTACAGGGCCAGGGTCATTTTGGTTGAACCCAGGTGGTCCTTGACGTAGACGGCGGTTCGGTTGCGCGATTTGTAACCGGTGCGTTCGCTACCGGCAAAGGTGTAGGCCCGTTTGACCCGCCCATGTGCATCCAGTTCAGCCAAGTTTTCGGTTCCGTAGGGGATGTAATAGGTGATTTCGTTGGGGGTTGCCGGGTTGTAGTCACTGTCCAACTCCCGTTTGATGCGTGTCCCCGTATGATCGTAAGTAAAGGTCTCGCGCACCGGCTGATACCCAATGACGGCAATGGCTGTTGGCAAAATCGGGAAGCGGGCATCGCCATAGGTAAAGGTGTAATTGCGTGAATTGCCGTCCTTATGGGTGGCGTAGGAAGTGATATTGCCAATGCCGTCGTATTGCATCGCGTCGTAGTACCGGGGCCGTGTGGTCCCATCCACTGCTAAGTCCACTTGGGTCAATTGGTTTTTGCCATTGGGAACGGCATGGGACAGTTCCCATTCCTGGTCATTGGGTTGGTTGTTGGCCCCACTGGGCACATTGACCCGCCATTCCTTCTTCCGGTTGCCATTGGCGTCATATTCGTAACTATTTTCCACCGTTTCGTTCGTACCAGTCGTGTTCCACGCCACGTTGCTGTGCAGCAGTTGGCTGATCAGATCGTAAGTGAAGCGCCGTTGGTTCTGGAAGGTTGAACCGGTAATCGGTCCATAGGTTTCTGTCATTTCGCCGATGTTGCCATTAAAGGTCTGGTAGCCACTGGCGGCCTGTTCATAGCCAAAAGATTGTTTAAACACGCTGAACTGGCTACTGGTCAGGGTCTCCCCGCTCATGGCCAGATCGCGAATATCGTATTGGGCCCGACGAACCAGGCCGGCTGCATCGATCATCTTGGCGACGTGGCCGGTAGGGGCGTGGACGTACTCGGCGGTTTGCTGGGCTATCGTATTGCTGGGTGTGAAGCCGCCGACTGTAGCAGCTGCCGGATCGACCAGCGGACCCAGATAGGTCGTAGCCTGATCTGCCTGACTGCTGCTTCCCCCTGCATTTTTGGCCTGAAAAGCCACTTCCAACTTCAGGCGCCAGGTGATCGGACGCAGATCATAGACCTGGACCAGGCGGTCCCAGGCATCATAGGCATAACCCATCTGCATGCCGGTGAACATGTCCCGGTACTCCGTCAATTTCCCATCGAACCCTTCATATTTCCAGAAGGACACATGCGGTTCGTTCAAGCCCTGAATCAAGCGGACTCGGGCCAGGATGAGACCGCGATCATCGTAGTACAAGCGTTCGGCACTGGTGTGGGTACGCGTCTCGGTTTGCAGGCCGTAACCACTGCCCCACGTGGCTGAACCCGCACCAAAAACGGAATCGTAGCTGGTTTGGAGCGTTGCCAGGCTGGGCCAACGCGCTTCAGTCCCACTCCAGGGCGGGTTGGTATCCGTGGGATACCCATCATAGCTGACCGCGAGCTGCGAATTAGAAACAAGCGTCCGAGCTATTTGCTCGTTCGCAGGGGTGGCAGGATCGTCGACCCGGCTGGCGGATTGAACCCGTTCGGTTTGATAGGCCCAATCGGCCTCATCCAGAGCCCGACTGAAGGTAATGTCGCGGGTCTCAATTGCCCGGCCCAAGTCGTCATAGACCACTTCCGTCCAGCGGTTGGGATTGGCTGCACGTTGCTTGCTATCTTGAGCGAAACGCAACCAGCCGACTTTGTTGTACTTGGACAGGGTGGTTCCAGCATCGGGTTCCGTCACCTGAATAATGCGTTGGAAGCGGTCGTAGGTGTATTGGGTCGCCAGACCCGCTTCAAGGGTTACCTGATTAATGGACCAGGTGGGGGCTGTTCCGGCAGTAACCTGCAAGGCGCGGGGCGGATAACTTTTTTGCAACCGACCATAGCCATCCACCACATTGAAGCTGACCAGGTTGGCCGAATCCCCATTATTCTGGTCTAGACGGGTTGCGTAATTAGCAGGTAAATAAACGGTATCAGGTTTTAATTCGGCAGCTGACTCCGGACCAGCATCCGTCACCACCGTTAAGCCCCAACTTTCCATGAGGTCTGCGCTGGGATTGACCACGGTGATCAGCGTGATCTCGCTGTCATTGCCGCTAAAGGTAGCGATAACACTGCCTTCGGGATCGACAGCCAAGGTACCGAACATTCCGGACACCCAGGTTCCGTTCAGCTTGACCGATGGCAGGCTGTACAAGGTGGGCAGACCCGTCAGGTTGGGGGCCTTGACGGTAAAGTAATGGAAACGCGGATACCGCAAAGTGGACCAGTCCGGTAGGGCGGGATCGGAACCCAGGGCCTGACCCAGCGGGACTTCCGCCACCACGCGTCCACGCGGATCCGCCTCATACAGTCTCTCGGAATAAGTGCGATCGCCCGGCTGTACATCCACATAGGGCACACTTTCGCCGGGTAGCGTTTTGTCGCTGGACCAGAATGCATTAGCGGCCGCATAGGTTTGGGCACGGGTTCCCGTTACTGGGAAATTGGCAACGGACTGGGCCTGGTAAAAGGCTTTGGCCGATTTCACTGGGCGGCCCAGCGCATCAAACGTAGTGGTTCCCGAGACCAGGACCTGACCATTGAGGTCCGTACTGGGGCTGTGGCTGCCCAATGCACGGACTTCCTGGGCGCGACCCAAGCGATCAGTGAAACTGATGCTGTAGGCCTTTCGACCGCCGGCCTGGTGGCTGACATTGAGGATCCGATTGTGATTCGCATCCACCTGGGTCAGCCAGGCACTGAATTGGCTGGCACTCACCTGCTCCGATCCCGCTGCCGCTGTGGGGATCGCTGCAGAACCGCCGCGGTTCAGAGCCGATTCCGGCACAAAGACCACTAGGATGAAACGGTTACTTTCATAGCGGTAGATCAGATTCTGGACCGTGGCCCAGGACCCGACCCGGGTCAGGCTTTGGGCCTGGCGATGGGTCCAGGTGAATGGGGCTGCCGTGTCCTTGAGGTGCTCGGGGTATGGGACGAGGAAGAGCAGGTGCTGGTTACTTTCCGACAAAGCCGGATCGTAAGGGATTTTCAGCCATTGGTAGGTGTCCAATCCCAGATCCCCGATCGGCAGGCTGGCGGGGTTTCCACTCTGAGGTTGTTGGCCTAATACCCAGAACCGGTCATGGGCCTGGTTGTTCAGGCTTGCATCATCGGGTTCCAGAATCACCGCTTCCGGGGCATAACTCTTGGCCAACGCATTTTCCAACGCAGCGTTTCCACTCAACACCGTGTCTGCATCACTCGGTAACGGAATCGGGCCCGGATCCAGAGATTGCGGCCAGCGAATACCCCCGGTAATCGGCTGATTGCGGCTAAAACTGACGCCCACACTGGCCATGGGATCCGAACCGCTGGCGTTGTCGTATTGCAGTTCCAAGCTACAGGCCACGCTGTTTGATCCGTTCCAGAACGCAGATCCGAACTGGTCCTGCGGGATTGAGGCTTGGATCCCGGGCGGATAACTCACCGCTGTGCCATGAAAAAGCCCGGAGAACGGAAGGCCGCATTGCTGTCCCAACTGGATCCATTCCAGTACTGGCTGCCCTGCTTCCAGCGCCATTGGATGCGGGCCGGATCCAGAACCACATTGCTGGGAGCCAGATTGCCCATTTCCAGGTTCAGGCTGACCGGATCATTTACACTCGGGTTAATGCTCAACGCACTCGGTGAAGCCGTCAGGCTGAAACTGGTCAGGGCCGTCGGTAACACTCCAGGCTTGACAATCGTCACCCCGCAGGACGCATTGATCCACCGGCTTCCATCGCCAAACACATTGTATTTCACCGTCAGTCGCAAGGAGACCTGGTTTCGGTCGACCCAGAACGCATTGGTAAACTCGTTTTGCGGTATCCCCACCACGATTCGCGGTTGGGGCGATGCCTGAAAGGTCGACCCATAAAAAAATGAAGAGCTTGAATTATACGGAAAATTGGAGCCCAAATAGCTGCTGACCCAGGAGGTTCCATTCCACTTTTTGCCTGTTTCAACATCTTCCCAGAGCCAAGCAAACCGATTCTCAGTTAGGGCAGGATTGGGAGCCAAGGGATTTGGCGTCAGGTTCAGGCTTAGGTTCATCGGACTCGACAGTGTGGAGTCCACAACGACGGTATTGGGATTGGGATTCACCACTAGGGTTTGCAGCGGCATGTACACACTAGACCCATTAAACACAACCCGGCTGGCCACCTTGGTTTGGCACAGCGCCGGCGCATTGTACAAGGGGTCTGGACTCAAATTCGGATCCCATTTCACAAATCGGATTTTCAAGTTGTATTCCGTGTTTTCCAGCCAATCAATCGGCGGGGCGTCGCCCGGTTCACAGCTCACCCAATGATGGGTGTAAAAAAACTTTTCCCAGCCCCCACATGTACTCGAAATCCAGCGATTCAAATTCTCAAAGTCCAAGTTGATTGGTGTCCCGTTGACCGGTGTATTTGCGTTAACCGCTCGGATCTTTGGATTACCATTCACCTCGAACTCGGCCACCATATACCAGCTTCCCGGGTTTTCTGCCTCGT
Source organism: Acidobacteriota bacterium (assembly GCA_020637335.1). GTDB lineage: Bacteria > Acidobacteriota > Holophagae > Acanthopleuribacterales > Acanthopleuribacteraceae > JACJWC01. Next base: position 195,323 of record JACJWC010000010.1, read on the forward strand.
AAAAGGCCAAGTCCTCCTGACGGAAACGCGGAGTGACCCGTAAATTGGCAAAAGTACTACTCGTAAGGGGAAATTCTACCCGATGTTGAAGGGGAAAAATTTGAGGAACTCCGCAGGCATCCCATAACCAACTACACCCGTTAATCGTTGTTGGTGGCGACACATAATTGAATGGCCAACCAACTTCCGCAAGCGAGATTTCCGCATCGTTGGGTGCCCAATCACAGGGATTTTCCTGCCCCTGCGGATTTCCGTTGTAACGCAACCAAACAGTGTAAGGACCCTCATGATCATTGGGCGAAGCATTGTACATGTATCTCCTCCCCGACCGGTCGTCTTGTAAACCCATCAATTGCAGGATCGCCCCTTCATCATCCCGACCATAAAAATCCCGGCTTCCATCTCCTGCCCAAATATTTTTCAACTCTGTGAGGTAGTTCGTTTGGCATTTCGGAAATTCCACCAGTCCGTTCTCGTGAAAACGAGTTTCAAATGGGCTGGCTGATAGGCCAAACCCATCCCAAAAACCAGATCGGCTGGAATCCCCTAAAATCCAGTATTGATTTGAGGGAAACTGAGCTCTAAACCTATATTTGAACCCCAATTGGGTCGTAATACCTTTAATATTTTCTAATTCATTCCAAACCGGATTCGGGGTGAACCCTAGTAATCGCAGACCAAAACTTTGCCCTGAAGTTTTCGAAAAACAGGCATAATCGATACTTGCTTCGGAAGCATTCGCCGTCAATTTCTTACTGTTATAAATTAAATTTACTTGATCTCCGCCTTGGAACTCCATGTGGAAGTAGTTGCGGGTAGGTGCAAAGTCGCGGTAACTCTTGATGATCGAGGTCGCACTCGCGGGCATGCCATAGCCATCCCAGCGTTTGCGGATGACCTGGATGTCCTGTTGGGTCGGGCTCGTGACCAGGCTGGCGGTCAGTTCCAGATCCGTATTGACCGGTCCTTGCGATTGACCCTTCAGGTTGGCTCCGATCCGCACTTCCCAGCCATATTGGGCCGGGGCCTGCGAACCGTAATTCGTGGCATCGTGTAATCGGTCACCCACATTAGCCGCATATCCGCCGTTATACGCGCGGAACTCCCGGGCCGTTGGCACCATCTGTTGCAACAACGGGTTGCTGCCTTCAAACAAACTGTGGCTGCGATAATAAAACGCAACAGCGCCTGCCCGGATACTGGCTTCATCGACTTGGCTCAATAAAAGGTTCTGGCCATTCATCAATGCGCTCATCGTATTGCCCGCCGGCGGCACATAGACCACCTGGCTGTTGGGCTGTTCGGACAGATAGGCATACACCCGGTAGGGTAAATCGCTTTCCACCAAACCCGTCGGACTTCCAAACCAACGGCTCAGATCGTAACTTCCATTGCCCAATGTTGCGGTCAGGTTGGTCAGCGGGACGGCTTTGAAACGGAGGGTCACCAGACTTCCATCTGTTTCCTCGTGAACCAACTCCAGGTTGAGGTACACCTTGGACATCGCCAACCCACTGCTTGAACTGTAAATTACTGTTTGTTGGAACTGTCGCGAGGGTAGACCCGTCTGCGGGTCCGGCAGAACCCGACCCAAACTGGCATCCATCGCCGCATGACCAAAATTCGTTACCCCTAACCCGGCCGTAAACGGATCCGTTAACACGAACCGACTCACCTGCGCCGTTGACGACAGCAACGTGGGGCTCTCTGTGTTGCGCAACATCACCCGAATCCCCCGTTCCGGCCGTCCGGACCCACTCACCAAATTCTTGGGATTATTCAGGGTCAGGTTCAGGGTCGAGTTGGTCCCATTGAAGTTTAGGGTCTTGCTGTACCACGAGGCTGTCGCATTGAAACCCTGCCAGGCAGCGGCCGTTTGCCAAGTACTTCCATTCCAGTACTGGCCCGTTTCCTCATCCTGGAACGCAAACGCCCAATTCACCACGTTGGTCCGGCCTCGATCATCGAAGACCAGGTTTAAGGGCGCTGGACTGTTACCCACCAACGTGGTTGGCGGTACATATAGATTAATCGCCTCTGGATACTCAAATAGCACCGGGAACACATCTGATTCCACCCACACATTGGTCGAATCCTGATACGACAACTGCACATCGATCCCGCTGGGCCCTGCGCCCCAGAATTCCGGCCAACTGGATAAAGTCGCCCAATCCGACCAATTGAATTCAAAGGTCCAATCCTTATCGCAGCCTGGGTTCGTGTTCGGGCACGACCCATAAATCACCCGAATGCCCATTCCTGTGGTGAAAAACGGGTAACTCAACGACCCGGTCTTGGTGATCCAAATCGGTTCCACCGGCCGGTTGGGGTTGTTCGACCACACTTCCTCCCAACGCGATCCGTTCCAATAGATCGGGTGGCTGGCATCGCTGCCACGCAGCTTCCAACTGAAGCGGATCTTGGAGTAATCGCTGACCACGGCCGTGCCCGTCATCACCCCGGTCACCTTGAGCCGGGCCGGCCCCGTTCCGTTCGGGTCCACCCGGAACGTCACCTGCTCCGGCACATCGTTAATCTTTTCAATGCGCATCATGCCTTGTTCCTGCACGGTCACACTGCCCACCTTCAGCGCTGGGGAGGACCCGATCTCGTTGTGCGCGGAAAGAAAGATGTCATACGGCACTTGTTGCCGCAACGGACTCGGCAGGGCATAACTGGTCCCGCTGATCACTTCGTCTTGCCAGTTCGGATTGAACCAACTCCCGTCAGGGGCCCGCAACCCCAGTCGGTAAGACGTCGCACCCACACTCGCTGCCCAACTGAACGTCGGCTGCGGATTGCTGATCGAACCCGTTGGATTGATATTCGCAGGAGCTGTTGGCGCCGCTTTCACATAGGTCCTTTGACCCTGATGCGCTTGGGCACTCAATCCTGCCCGGTTGGCGCTGTAGAGCATGACCCGATAGGTCACATTCGGTGTCATGGCCGGCGGCCGATAACTCGTACCCGTAATCACCTGTGTTGACCAGGTCGGGTTCAAAAAACTCCCATCTGGCTTCATCAACCCGATGCGATAGGATTCCGCAGCAGGCACCGACCACCAACGAATGTTTGGCGTTGCACTCGTCACGGTGTCACCGCCCATCAACCCCGTGGGTGTTGGCGGAGGGCCCAACTTCACATTTAACCGGACCGGGGCCGACCAAATCATGCTGCCTTGCCATAAGTAACCCACGCTGATTCGGATCTGCTTGTCCGCACCGTTCCAAAACCCAGTGCTGAATTGGCTCGGCGTTACCGCCAATTCAATCGCATTCACATCAATCGTGTCATTGGCAAATAACCCTGCATTGTTACCAGATGGATACACGACCGTCGGCGTACTCGACCAGGCCGATCCGGTCCAGTACTGGCCCGTGGCCGCATCCTGCCAACGCCACGCCACATTCGCCAGCGGAACCTGGCTTTGGTGGGTTACCTGATAGGGCAGCTTGAGCTGCATCGCTTCACTCGTTCCCGGATACACCACCCACGTTTCCGGGTTGGGCTCAAAGGCAATCACTGAAGGATTCGGTGATCCAAAATACACATTCACTGGCGCCGATTGTTCTAAGTTGGTTGGCGAACGGTAATAACCCAATTTCACCTGAACGGTCTTGTTCAGGCTTGGCCCACCATCAATGGCCATTCCGCCAAAAAACGACTCTGGAAATGTTGCTCGGGGTAGGGCAAACACAGCCGTATTGCCGGCAATATAGGACGGACCCCAAAATGCCATCGCATTACTGTGGATGCGTTGCCAACTCACCGTTGAGGACCATGCCGCACCATCCCAGTACTTTTCGCCCGACTGCCACTGCCATACATACTCCGTCGGATTGGGATTAAAAATCTGCTTATGAAGAAACTGGAACACAACCTGGATATCGCCCACACCATCGGGGTCCACATCGACCGTTCCCGGCGTCACCGACTGGATCACCAAGGTATCCTTCGACCCTTCCGACCCTCCTTTGATCTGGGCCATCAGCCCCGGCACCATCAGGCCCATCAAAACGATCCATTTCAATGTTCCAGTTAGCTTTTTCATTGCGTTCTCCATTTGTTAATCAGGTCATTGGGGTTCCGAATTGGGATAGCGGAACCTTCAGGTTTGAATCAGGCCAATCGCCTTCGTATGCACAGGGCGAGGGTCATCAGCAGGGTTGTCAGGGCCAGCAAGCCCCAGGTTGAGAGGGTGGGTACGGTACGAGGCGGGAATACCACTTCGCGGATCACAGCTTCATCCGAGCAGTAGGCCTTGATTTGGACCGTTGTGCCCACCAGCGGTTCCGATGGGTAGACAAATCTACCGCTGGCATCGGTCCACAGGTCAGCCTGGCATTCATCACCAATTTGTAAGGCAAACAGGCTATTTGGATCCCCTTGGATGCGCAAATAAGGATCACCGCGTCGGGGAAATCCGGCAAAGTCCAAGCTGTAGGGGTCGCCAATGACCTCGGGTGAAACACTCACCCCAAAAAACGCTTCCGAGCCCACATCCAAAGGCGATCCCAGCAAGGGCGTTAACTGGCCTTGTGGGCTGACGGAAAAGGCGGACCGAAGCCCGTTCCCGCCCACAAACATTCGGTTTTCTTCATCAAAAGCCGCATAAATGGTTATGAAATCAATTCCCGTTTGATGCGGCGACCCAGGCGAAAGGCTTAAAAAACCATTCGGCCCTATCTGATACATCACAATGATTCGGGTTTCATAACCACCTACTGCAATCAGATTGCCTTTTCGAAATAACCAGATGCCGTCATTGGGTAAAGGGAAACTCGGGGTAGCCAGCGGGGTCAAACTGGAACCTTGCACGTGAAAGCTATAGACTTGGCCGCCCCCGACAACCGTAGCGTACAGGTATTGGCCATCCTCAGACAGCACCAACCCACGCCCATGGCCGGGCAAGGACGCCGCAAACGCCGGCGTACCCAATTCACCGGTGACCGGGTCAACCGCAATGCTGAGGATGCCATCACCCTGGTAACAGTTGACAAACAAATTTGAGCCGTCCGGGCTCAAGGCCAGGGCCTGGGGTGCGTATCCGGTGTAAAGTTCCCCTAAAATCAAGGTTTGCGTTGGGGAAAAAGAACCATTCGTTTCGATTTGAAACACGGAAATTCCGTGATTAAAGACATTTGAACTGTAAAGTATCGGCTTTGAAGGATGTTTGGTTAGCCAAATGGGCGAGGTTTCCAAATTATTGGGTCCGAGTGGCAAATAATAGGGGAAATTGGGTAGTAACTCTAAATGGCCATCCAAAAAACGTCTGTATCCATAAATCACACCTGGATTGGTGTGAGTCGTGTAAAGGAAGGGCCCCGGGTCTGTCACGGTAACGGAATGTTGGAATTCGAGGAAACCATTAGGTTCAGGCTGAGGATAGACACCATCTGGCAGGGCCCGGAACCCGCCACCATTGGCCAAGGCGACGTGAACCGAGCAATTGCGATACGGTCGGGTATCAGTGGAATAGACATAGGTCGTTCCTGCCCATACGGGAACCATACCCAACCCAAGAAGAATGATCGATTTCATTTCAATGCCCTCCCTTGAGGCGGGCCAGTAAGGCAGCATCCACCACCACTTCAATGGAAGCAGTTTCTGCTTGCAAATCAATTTCATTGGGCAGGTAAACTAAATCTGGAAAATGGCCCAGGGCCAAGCTCACCCGCGGGTAGCGCAGAGGGATTTTGATTTCCCCGTTTTCATCCGTTTGAGTAGTTTGGACCCCAATCGGTGATTCCACTCGAACCGAAATGCCCACCAAAGCGTGGCGCTGTTCATCCAGTAACCGAAGAGTCACCATTTTGGACTGGACGAATGGAGAAAACACAAGGAGAAAAGAGGACAAAAACATCAAATCACTTCCAGTTGGGGTGGGTTTCCCCACCCCTGTTTATTGTTTAATCGCGGTCACTATTGGAACCGCAGGAAATGGGTCCGTAATTCTGGGTCAGATACTGAATCGCCGGCACCCTTTCTTTGAGATAGGTTAACCCAGCACAATCGTCTTGCGCCAAATTGTTATAAGTTACATTCACAGACGCATTTGACCGCAAGGGAAAACAGAACCGCTGGGGGGAAATGATTTTGATGACTTCGGTTAAATCAAAAAGTTGATTGTGGGAGAGATCCAGGGCATCCAATACGGTTCCGCAGGAAAGTTGAACGGCTGAGTGGACACGGTTATTGGCTGCTATCAATGCTTTGAGCGATGTTGGAAAGGCCGGCAAAGCAGCCAATTCGTTATCACTCAGATTGATGGCTTCCAGGTGGGTTAACCCGGTAAGGGCGGGCATATGGGTAATGTGGTTTTGATTCAGATCCAAAGTTGTCAGATTGGGCAAGCTCAAGGCGGGTACATAGGACAAATCATTGCCCGTCAGGTAGAGTTGGGTTATGGATGCCGGTAGTTTCGGGAACGTCGCCAATCCATTGAAACGAGCGTCCAAATAGGCCAATTGACCAAACCCGCTCAAGTCCGGCAATTGGGTGACCTGGTTATTGGCCATACTCAAAACCATTAGGTTGGGGAATTGATCAAGTCCGCTCAAATCAGCAATACCCTTGTTACCGAGGTAGAGGTTGGAAATGTTGGTCAAGGGATCTGCCGGAATGGGTTCTGCAGGGTTCAAACCCAGCATGGCGGAGACGTACCCGCGGAATTGGGAATCTGGAAAATCGGCAAAGGGGTATTTCAATTGCAACACCTGTTGGGTGCCGTCCGCGAAAATCACCTGCACGGCCACTCCACAGCGAAGTATTTCACCGGAAGCCAAGGGCACTAAATTGGATAAATCAAACGGAATATCGGTGGAGAGATGGGCTACTGTGTAAACGCCATTCAGATCGGGGCTACTCGAAAAAAGCGCTTTTTTCTCATTGACCAACAAATAGCTTTGCAGGGACGGATTAAGAATATCGGTGTAACTGGTCCCCAACACATCCTGAACCTGAATGTTGCTGAATTGGAATCCCGATGGCAGTTTGGCAAAAACCTCTATCCCTGAAACCGAACCTTCAACATCCACATTCACGGCATAACCGGAAGGTTGCAGGCTCACCCAAAAATCACGCAGTTCGGCGGACGTCTGTTTGGAGGCCTTGGCCTTATTTCCCCAGCATACGTAGGCTTCCTGAAGGTCTTGGATATTGATCACCTCAGGCAGGGGTTCGGGTGATGGGGCCAAATTCATATGGGCATTCAAGGGGGTGACCAAGCTTGTGATCTCATTGACAATGGCTGCCAAGTCATTAACCCCTACGGAGGGGAAGGGTTCGGCAATTCCGGCCACCTGGGTACAGTAATCGACAATGCGCAATTCCATGGCCGGGCTAAAGTTGTTGGTCTCATTAGCTTCAACCACGGTGTTGGGTGCATCCGCTTCTGCGTAGAGGTAATAAGTTCCGAGCGGTTCGGTGGGCACGAAGGAAAGCACACACTCAAAGGTATCGTTCACGCCCAATTGCGGAACGGCACTTTCAAGACCGACCAACAAATCGCTGGGGCTCGGCATCACAGAGGAGGTGGACAGATAGTAACGGGTGGTACTTGGGGCAGCCTGGGTTGATGCACCTGCGGACCAATCCTGGTTTTCAACAGTCACCCGAATTTCCACCGGGTCGCCTGCCAGAATGCCGTTGTGCGGGGGATTGACCACCGATGAAATCACCAAATCGGGATAACGAACTGTGATTTCCTGAGAAACATTACAATTATTACTGGGATTGCTATCGGAATTGGTGATTTTGGCCACGGCATACACCAGGTTGTCGCCCGGTTCGCCCTCCAAGGGGAATTGCACGTCATAATCAATTCCCACGTCTACTTTTGTCAGAGTAGTTACCCAATAATTTGGTGGTGTTACACCCGAACAATTGGGGTCATGGGACTTGTATCCGATAACCTCAACATTAGAAACGCTTTGACCGGGTGTTCCATTCAACCGCAGGGTAACGGTAACAGTGGTGCTACCCCCCACATCAATAGATAGGCTGTCGGCCATTACGCTAACGACTTGGAGGTCCTGGGCAAGCATGGGCAGGCCCACGAACAGGAACAGCCACGCTGCATTCGCGCGCCTTGTGGAAAAAAATTTTAGGGTACTTTGAAACATGTTTGTTCTCCTTCAAACGGATCTTGAGTTCAAATCAAGAAATCTATTGGATTGGAATTATTGGGGTTGTGGACCAGACAGCGGTTCGCCCTGGTAACTTTTGTAATGTTCGGTTTTCAGTTGACCGCGCGTGTCGAAAGTGCGCAACAACTGACCGCGGGCATCAAATTGGAAACGAATGGTAAACCCACGCGCATCGGTTATGGATGTCACCTGGCGGTGGTGGGGGTGATAACCAAAGATGGAGACGCCCGCTTCTGATTTATAAGTTTCATCACCCGGTGCGCCAGGATTGGTTGCTGCCGGATAAATGGCCAGGTCATCAAGGGTGCCATTGCTACAGGAAAGGGTGATGGTTGTGGGCAACGCTCCTTTTTTACGCACCCAATACCATTGGCGATTGCCCAGATTTTCGACTTTGGAGACCGTTGCGCCAGAGAGCGCTCCCGAAAGGCTGGGAACCGGGCCGGTTGTACTGACAAAACAAGAAATCCAGTATTGGGTTCGGCTATCTTCGACTCCGTCAGCTGAATAGGCATTCCCGCTGGGTTTATCAATTGCTGGCACGGTAAAGCTCGTGCCCTGCGAAAGGGCTTTGGAACCCGAATGGACCTGGGCGAAATTGGCCAGATAGGAATCTGCATCGGTGTAGGCATCGTTCCAAGTCGGGGTTACAACGCCACTGGTGAGATCTTCAAAACCTTGGTAATAGACCTGCTTTGTTTGTGCGTTGGCGAAAACGGCAGCAACCAAGCTGTCATTTTGAAGATAGCGCGCAGCAGAGAAATTGTTGCGGAAATCACGCGCTTCGACCACTTGAAGGTTTCTGTCGAATACCGTGTTTTGGTTTGGCGTAATCCAGGTACCCGAATCCGCGTCATGAGAAGCGGAGACCTCCATATTGAGCAGGCCTGATGGGGGAATGGCTTCTTGAATCACTCCTGATAGGTCGTACCATGCGGTAGAATCCAAGGCGGCACTGCTGTGGACAAACCCGTATTTGGCATCACTTATCCATGGGGGATTAGCATCGTCCAAATAGCGATCCCATGTTCGCCAATGTTGAAATTCGGCTTCGACCCGGTCCATATCCAGGAAGGCACCCAGGATCTCACCATCAGTCTCCAGGTCAGCCGAGGTCAAGTTGAGGGCGTTACTTTGACCCGAAAGGCTCATTCCTGCTTGGCCGATCAAACCCTTGCTTGCCATGCCGGAATAAAACACATGTCCAGGTACCGAGAGGTTATAAAATTGGGTATTGGCGCCCGCCCCATTGCGTGCGGACTTTTTGCTTAAGATGGTCTCTCCGGTTTGGAAATCGAAAGCAAGGGCCTGCTCCTCATTGCTGACTTCCTGGTTATCCGCTGGAAATCCTTTGCTGATGGTTTTCACCAAGCGGAAGTGGTTTTTGACTTCATCGATGACCAACAAGCGGCCATAAATATTGAAATTGGGGTTTCCGGGATCATTGAGATTAAGAGAAGAAACAGGTCTAAGGACAAAGGCGAGGTTTTGGTCAACATCGACGCCCTGACGCAAGTGGACACCCAAGCCGGAAATGGGTTCCACGTCACTCAATTGGCCACCAGAAAGGGCCAGTTTTTTGACCAGAAATTCACTATTTAGACTGTTGACATCAAATCCGGCCTGATATTCAAAAGAGGTATCCGATAACAGCTTGGATGCACCTGGATCCCAAACGGTTGTGCGTTTTAATTGGCCAATGATCCCGGTATTGTCCAGGATCAATTTTTGGTCTGGTGCTTGGATGAAATAGGATACTTGACCCGGGTAAGGTGTGGTAGACCATGAACTCCCATTGTATTTGTAACGGGAAAGGGTCAAATCGATTTGGTCTGAACCTGTTCCTTTCCGAGTCCTTTCTTGGGCTTTTATGAATTCAGAATAGTCTCCCGAAACCGCTGTGTAGTGGCTAAAAGGTTGGGCCACGATTTCATCAGCAGCGGTATAAAACTCCTGGACGGTTTGGGCTACCGGCAGTTCATTACTAACGGTCTGAATGGCAACACAGCCATAAACGACTTCGCCCCCAGGAAAATTAAGATAGGGATGCTCTTCTGAGCGAATGGATCGATCATCTCCGTAGCTGCCATAGGCAGAGGTCACAATTGAAGGTGGTTCAAAAAACAAGGTCCCGGAATCTCGATCGGTCAGAATTTCGTCTCCCGCCGAACTCCTTTCCAAATAGCTGTATTCAACGCTAAAGGAATCTGCAGCGTTGGCAGGATCCTTGATTCCTAGTGTGCGGACGCGGATTCCACCGCCATATTTGCCAATCAGGCCGCCCTGTTGGATGGTGAGGGGAACATCATTCTCATCCGCGGGGAAGAAGGCAATGTCGAGTTGGGCGTTATGGTCGAATGAAGTTACGTTCGTCACATCACCTGGCGAACAATAACGGCGGAATGGCCCTGCCTGCAAAAATTTCCCATAAACCCAATTCGTCATCCGTAAAAATTCTGGGTCTTCAGCGTCCATTCGAATATGGCCGCCTGCAACGGTTATTAGGGGAATCTGGAACACTTTTGAACCAATTTTGGTCCGGGCCTGAACCAGAACTTTTTGGGTCCAAACGCCACTGGGTAAACTTATGTTGGTTGTTGACACTTCAGTTTGAAAAATTGCGACTCCATTCAAATCGCAAAGAGGCAAACAATCCCTTCCTTCAAGGCCACCATCAAAGGGGCAGGTAACTGTGCCAGGCAACAAAATGGCCTCGCGGACTTGCTGGCCAGACAAGAGTTCCTGAAACGTAATCTCACGATTGATGAAATGAAGGGTACCTGAAAAGTTCCAATTGTTCGCTACATCCATCACGAGGCGATTGTCGTGAAGCCAATCGGCCCAACGAACCAATTCGGGATTCAGTGCCGATTCGGTAACAATCGTCCACTGTGAACCGACTTTTTCAATCACAGGGGTGAAAATTTCCTTAATTTTCTTTTGAACTGGGGCACCTGTTTTATAGGTATCGGAAATTTGGTAGGTTATTGTGGCATTGAAAGATACCCTATCCTGTGCGTTGTTGGCGCCGGGAACTGTAATATTAAAATTTGCAGGGGTCGCCAGGTTATCCAAAAATTGTTCTCGAGCGTCTCTAAAAGCAGATGTTTCGAATCCTTCGGCGTCATACCGGGTTTGATTCAGAAATGTATTCAAAGAAGCATTCAAAAGGTCATTGGTATTCCATGTATTAATAGTAGAAGTAGCCGCTTGTTCTAAATGCGCATATTCCACCACTTCAAATTGTTGGGCTCGCGTATAGAAATCTGATTCGTAGACCACATCAATTTGGGCGCCTGTTGGTGTCGTTATTTGCTTAAGGCTCCAGTCCCCAGCCAAACCGGGATCAACGTAACGTTCCAGCTTCGTACTGAGGTTTGAGGCATAGCCCCAGGGATCCTTATTCTCGGGTTGGGTGTATTTTAGATTGTTGTTATTCCAGTACGAAAATTGGTAACCTGGATTTCCTTGGACCCCGTCTTTTGCAAAAAACTTAAGCCCTTTTAAAGCCAGACGGCCTTTATAGGTCGATTTGGAATTGGGTGTTCCCTTGGCAAGATCATATGAATTTGCGCCTTGACCATAATCAAATAGAACCCGCGATTGATATCGATTGAGCAGCGTCTGATTGCCTGAATACGGTTTATACAGAAAATTGTAATCGCGATAGGTTTCACCAGCGAGGGTGACCGACGGAAGCAAAGACACCAATGCATGATAAGTTTTCGAATCGTAAAGGATAATTTCATTTAGTTTTGCAGAACCATTTGTATTTTCAAAATTTGTATCATCTTCGAGAAAAAAGCCATAAAACAATGCCTTACCATCAAAAGTGTGGTTCGCAATTTGTCCAGCCAATCCAGGTACTTGAATTACATCCATATCGCCGGTACTTGATCGTCCTTTATAGGTACAGTTTGAAAAAGTTATGGGATCAGGTTGTTCTACTTCATCAACAATGTTGCCAAACAGGCCCAGTATTTGAAAACCCGAATTGGGAACTGAACCGGTTGCACGAAGACCTATTCCCGCCGGTACATGGATGTAATCGTCGGTAATTGCGGTTGCCACATCTAGATGAATGTTTTGTGCAGGGATAAATTGATTCTTAGTATTACTATTTTGATGCGCAGCTAAAGCATCCTGGCGTCCAAAATCCAGTTTAAACACGGCGGTATGGGTTGCGGTTTTCGCAAGCAGTGGATAAACCAGTTCCTTCTTTACGAGCGTTCTTTCGTAGTATTCGCTCACTCGGTTATTTCGGACACTCGAACCGGTAAAAGTAAAAGCCGGTTCATTCACATCATCTGACCATGGTGTGATCGCCCAATAAGCTGGGTTACCCATCGCATATTGCATGGCCAGGAAACTGCCATAGTCACCCTCACTGTAGCCTGGAACGTTGTCCCCATCCACATAATCAGGCGATTCAATTGCCGCCAGATACCAAGCATAAGAATAAGGTTCCTTTTTCTTCGTGCTGGCTTTTTGATTTTGGGTTGAGCTATCTGCTTTCACCTGCATTTGGTGTTCTTCGTAAAGAACACGGGGCGCTGCACCATATAAAACATCACCCGATCTCCAAATCCCAAAGATGTAGCGGAGACCATCCGGCCGAACGACTTCTATGCGCTCAATTTTCTCCCCTTCAGCATCTAGGAAATACTTGATTGACTTGCTGCGATTTTCAATTTTTCCGGCGTGCTCAAAATAATGACGCGGATCATAATTCCCGGCCATAAACGAAGAATCTGAAAGCGTTTGGTCTTCAAAAAGCCCGGCGTCATTGATAAATGCCATGTTGGATCCAATAGTCGTGGCATTAGGAGCACCAGGTGTAATCGGGTTAGTCCAATAATCGTAATATTTCCAGGTGGAATCTTTTTGAAAGTAATTGTCCCATTCAAAGGAACTGTATCCAGAGCCTATATATTCGAGAACAGACTTATAGGGGTGGATGCGATAATTATCATGAACCGGAATGGAAAGCGTTTCGTCTGCGGGTCGAATCCAGCCTTTATTCTCAATTAAGGGCTTTGCGAGGCCATGCACCCCTTGAGCGGCTACGGAAAATAGATCGTATTGGGTTGAGGCATATTCAGCATTAAGATTCGCACTATCAAAAGATTGAACATGGACATCCAAGGCTACGCCTCGTTCCTTACCGGAACTTTTTCCCGGCAATAGGACATCCAATTCATCTTTACTAAAAGGGGGTTCATACCTATCTTCAGCGCCACGAACCTTTGGCATATGAATCAGACCATAGGCACTCGCGGTTTCTTCTTTGGTCGTTTTCGACTTATGAAAACCCAATTCCAAAACTACAGCATATATAGGAATAGGTATGGTGGCTCCGGAAGTAGAGGTTTTATAGGCCCCATTAAAATGAGAACTTGCCGAAACATTGCCAGATCCGCTTTGCGAATAACCTCTATGGCCATCATGGGTCAGTTCGGAGAAGCCCTGGCTGTAATTGAACCCAATTCCATCCGAATTTAAGCTGACACCCGTTGAACTGTGTGTGTTGTAAAGCAGGTCACCATCTTTACTCGAATAACTGTAATTAACCCCAACACCAGAACTACTGGAATAAGAAACGCCAAAATGACTTTTTTCACCATAACCGGCACTTGCTCCCCATCCTCCAGAACCGTAGTTGACCCCAATATTCAAGGAATTCGCGAAGGTGTAGCCCAAGCCAACACCAAGACCCCCTCGACCTCCACTGGCACTAATTGAAAAACCACCAGCACCGGCGCCTGCACTCACCCCGGTTACGCCGTTATGGTTGTCCCATTGAATTCCAACCGAGGCACCCGCATAATTAATTCCAATGCTGTAACTGTAAACAGTTGTGAATTTTTCAAAACGTTCAATTGTGGCGTTGTTCCAGTCATCCGGGTAGCCCCGCACGATTCGACTGATAGACCCCGGTTGCAGGTTCCAACCCAAGCCCACCCAAGAGGCTTCTTGGTCATACAAAATCCCGGCATGGTAATTGAGCGCAAGGGGATATGCCCCACCGGGCGCGCCGGGAATGACCATGACTGGCAAAGAATAATTGAAATCACCAGTAGAAGGATCAACCAAACCCGAAATATCGACAGGTTCGAATTGGGTGACTTCGGGTGCGGTCGCGCCCGAGGTTTGCGCATGGATAGACAAGTTAAAAATTTGAAAAAATGCAAATCCAACAAAAAACTACGTGTAGACACAAATACTCCAATTCTTTTCAGAACTGCGTTTATCTGAAAAGACGTTCGGTTAATAATTAATCGCGGATAACTTAACACATGACAAGAAGTCGCCACAACCCATAAACATTCATATTTCACATTTTTTTTGAAAGCCACAGTTTTTATGGCACTTACATGGTTTTTATGGCGCGTTTATGCGCGTCAATTTTTTGGCTTTTTGAATTTAGACCGTGTCAAAATGACTTGGTAAATATGGTAGGCACCGCAAATTCGTGAAAAATTGGTAAATTTATGAAAAAATCTACTGCTCGTCATTAAGAAATTCTATTAGGATAGGTGCAGATTAGGGTTTTGTTAGGTTTTAGCCTATCCGCCGGCTTGGATGGGGGTTTTGGCTTTTCCCTGCCGTCCCAAACGCGGCTCTGCTCTTTACCTGGAACTTGGGGTGGGGCATTAACGGGTCGCGCTACCGTCCATTTTTGAGTTGATTATTACCGTTTTGATTAACGGTTTTGATTTTTTGCGATAGGATGCTTTACAAATCTTTTGAGGATGGCTGTCATGAATGTCTGCGTGCTTTTTTTGAGCCTGATTGTGCTCAGCGACCCCTCTGAGGTCAAAACAGACCAACAAATCCTGACCGATCAGGCCGATCAATGGGATTTAGACATCATCCATAAAAACCTCGCTGCTGTCGCCGATAATATGGCCGAGGATTTCCTGCAGATTCGCTCCGATGGCGCTTTGGTCGATAAGCAGGGGTTTTTAAATGCAGTGGCGTCCCCCCAACTGAGCATTAACCCCTACACGGTCGAGGATTTTAATATCCGAATCTTTGGCACGGTTGCCCTGATCACCGGTGAAACCCGCATGACCGGGCGGTTCGGCGCCGAAACCTTTGAAATTCACTACCGCTTTACGGATACTTACGTCAAACGGGAAGGTAAGTGGAAAGTGGTTCAGGTTCAGATTACACCCATACGAGCGTCTGAGGATTGAGCATTCAAAAGGCCAATCGAGCCCATTCACATCATTTCTTATTCAAATGGCGGGATACATTTTGAAGAGTCACTGGACAAAAAAACTTCTAGTGGTAAGCCTTTTTTTGGGATTAGCGGCGTGCCCTCGCCAATCGCGCTCCGGTGGATTGGATGGCAATGAGGTCAGCGGCGCATTTGGCCAACCGCCACTTCCGCCCAGCCTGATCGCGCCGAATGGCCAAAGGATAAAAAGCAACAGCCGTGATGCTTTGGGTTACGTCTTACCGTTGGATGTATTGCGTCCCAAAACACCCAGGCCAGAAGGACCCGCGCCGCTAATTTTGCCCACAGCGTATTTGGGATTTGGTCCATTTGTTGAGGAACGCCTCGGTTTGGACGATGGCCACACCCAAAATGAAACCGCGATCGATGCCAATGGCGACATCGTTATTGCCGGTTGGAACCAAGCCAAAACGGGTGGGATCGATATGGGCGTGGCACGTTCCACCAACGCGGGTGGCAATTGGACCTGGACTCAGTTTTCGGGCCATAACGTGATGAGCGACCCCGTCGTCGCTAGTGGTGGGAATGGAAAATGGTATTACGCTTACTTGGGAACGGATCTGAGCGGCTCCGATGTCGAGATTTATGCCCTACACTCCGATGATGATGGGGCAACCTGGTCAGCACCCGTTCGGGTCACCCAAAACACGACTATTGACGATAAACCCTACATGGCCGCTCAAGGCGATACGGTTTTAATCGCTTGGGCAGATTTCAGTTTTTCGCCAGCGAAGGTGGCTGCGGCAGTGTCCCTCAACGGCGGAAGCAGCTTTATTCGCCATACCGTTTTGGCCGATAACTCGCCCGGCGGCAATGGGGCCTCTCCGGTGATCGGGCCTGATGGAAGGCTGTATGTCTTTTGGCGCGACAGCTTTCAGCAGTTTTTATGGGTGGCCGATAGCCAAAATGAAGGCCAAACCTGGTCAACCGATCGCCAGGTCACCGCTATGATGCCTTTGCCCTCCATGTTTCCGCCCGGTTTCCGAATCGTCAATCTGCCATCTGCAGCAATAAACCCCCAAAACCAAACCCTTTGTGTGATCTGGAATGACCAAGCCATGGGCGATCCGGACATTCTCTCCGTCTCGTCCAGCGATGGCGGGTTCACCTGGACAAAGCCCGTAAGGGTCAACGATGACATTTCCGGCCAGCCCCAATTTTTTCCCTGGATCGATGTGGATAGCGAGGGCACGTTCCACGCCATTTGGTACGACATGCGCGGAAACGGCAGTGATATCGATGTCTACTACGCCAATTCTCAAGACGATGGGGCGACTTGGTCCAGCAATGAGCGGATTACGCCTGCTGCTTTTACGCCTATCCTGCCCTGGGAGTCCGGATTAGCCAGTTTCATCGGTGATTACAATGGATTAGCCGTCACCGATCAAAAGGTTTTTGCCTTTTACCAGGACAGTCGCCGCGGGGAACAGGACGTCTATGTGGCGGTCAAGAATCGCCAACCCGTTTTCACTTATCCAGAAGTGCTCGCCCTCTGGCCGGACCCGGTTAACATCCTTACGATCCTTCCCCTGCTGCCCTAATAGCGGACTGCAGGACAAGAAAAAACCGATCCTGATGCAAATTACTGGATTTTTTGATCGACTGATCGTTTTTATGCTGTGGACCTCATTTTTTCGCTTGATTGTACCGGATCAATCGGTCATGTTTAGAGCAATGCTTCCGTTTGCGGGAGGGTTATATGAAACCCAAAGACCACGAGGCGCTCACTCAAGCGATCCTTGCTGAAGAACCCATTTATTTAGAGGAATGGGCCCAGAAATTGGGGGTCTGCCCGGCTCAAATCCGCTCGATTCTAAGTTTTTATACGGACTTACATCATCCCGCTGATGCGCTTCGCGTGTGTCGTGGCACATCTTGTCAGCTCGACCCCAAACACCAAGTTCGATCAGCCGTCGGCCGACCCGTTTATTGCCTGGGCCGTTGCTACGCCGCGCCCAACGTTTTAGATGCGGCAGGTCGCGTTTGGGACCGCAAAGCGAATCCATATTGCGAACCCGACACCTGGCATTTTTTGGACCCGAAACTGGACCACTGCCCCGTTTATAGCTTGTCTGAACCGCTGCTTTCCAGGCGTCTCCACACTACGCAAAGCGCCCAAATTGACCAGGCGATAAGCCAAGGCGTTTATGGCCAATGGCGCACTCTATTGGGCCTAACCGCGCAAACGGTCTTAGATCAGGTCGAAGCTTCTGGCTTAAGGGGCCGAGGTGGGGCCGGATTCCCGGTGGGTCGCAAATGGCGCACGTGTGCCGAACAAACCCAAACTGCAAAAACCGTGGTCGTCAACGGGGATGAAGGCGATCCTGGCTCGTTTATTGACCGAGTCCTGATGGAAAATGACCCCCATAGCGTTTTGGAGGGATTAGCCATTTGCGCTTACGCGGTTGGTGCCCACCAAGCCATTGTTTACATTCGTTCCGAATATCCCTACGCCCAAGAAGTAATGGCTCAAGCGATTGAATCTGCCACAGCGCACAACTTGTTGGGCCAGGGAATATTAGGCACGGACTTTGACTTAGAGGTTTCCATTCATTCCGGCCATGGCAGTTATGTGTGTGGCGAAGAGACTGCACTCTTAAATGCGCTGGAAGGTCGACGCGGCGAGGTTAGGGTACGTCCCCCATTTCCGGCAGTTTCCGGCTATCTCGGAAAACCCACCGTTGTTAATAATGTCGAAACCTTGGCTTCGGTTCCGCGCATTTTCGATGGCGGACCCGAAGCTTATCGTCAGCGCGGCACAGCAGATTCTGCGGGCACCAAACTGATGTGCCTCAACCATGGATTTAACAAACCGGGCATTTACGAAGTTGAATTTGGCACCAGCCTAAAAACGTTATTCGAAGCAGCAGGTGGAACGGAAAATGGGGACCTCGTCGGGATCCTGCTCGGTGGGCCCATGGGCAGCGTGGTTCTGCCCAAGGACTTCGATACGCCCATTTGTTATCGCGCTATGGGTCAAAAAGGCATCCAATTGGGCCACGGAGGGATTGTCGCCCTTCGCCAGGACTTTTCTCCCGAAATCTTGCTGCACCACTGGGTGGAATTCATGCGGGACGAATCGTGTGGAAAATGTGCGCCCTGCAGCCTGGGCTCCAAACAATTAGCCAATTGGTTGGAGGGCCCGCTACCTGATCAATCCCAGTTTTTGGAGCTGCTCAGCACCATTTCAAAAACGGCGCTTTGCGCTTTTGGCCAGCTGATTCCACAGGGCATAAGCCAATTTCTGAGTGCCTTTCCCCAAGCTTGGGAGGAAAACCATGACCATTAATCTGTTGGTAGATGGGAGCGCGGTCACATGCCAGGAAGGCGAAACGATACTGACGGTAGCCAGGCGTTTGGGTCGGACGATTCCAACCCTGTGTCATGTAGAAGGCCTCAAACCTGAAGGTGGCTGTAGGCTGTGCCAAGTCTTGGTCAATGGGCGGATGCGAGCGGCCTGCCATACGTTGGTAGAGGAGGGCAGCCAGATTGTCACCGACCACCCCGACATTCGGTCCGAGCGAAAGAACCTCCTCGGCTTGTATCAATCTGCCTATCCGCACGCATTTTCGAACCCGAGCAGTCCACTCGGCCGCTTAGCTCAAACCTATGGATTGAAGGCACTTTTGGCTCCTGAACGGCCAAAATCAGCGCATCCGGATCATCCCTATCTGCGATTTGACCGGTCCTTATGCGTGAACTGTCGTCGCTGTGTCCAGGTTTGCCGCAGTGTGCAAGGTCAATTCGTTTTCGCCATGGGCGAACGCGGCGGGTTTTCGCGTTTGATGATTGGCTTGGATGATACGTTCAGCCACTCGCCCTGTGTGGCCTGTGGCCGTTGCGTGGACGAATGCCCGACCTTTGCGTTAACAGACCGGGACCATTACGCAGACCGATCCGCCGTCAAAGCCGTGCAGTCCGTGTGTGGCTATTGCGGAGTGGGTTGTCGCATTGAAGCCAGTTTGGACGCTTCCGATCAATTGGCCATCAAAGGGGTCCGCGATGCCGCGGTAAACCGAGGCCATTTGTGTGCAAAAGGACGGTTTGCGCACCATTACACACGC
This sequence comes from Acidobacteriota bacterium, assembly GCA_020637335.1. Taxonomy (GTDB): domain Bacteria; phylum Acidobacteriota; class Holophagae; order Acanthopleuribacterales; family Acanthopleuribacteraceae; genus JACJWC01. The sequence continues at coordinate 214,777 of JACJWC010000010.1, forward strand.
CACCCGGAACGCCTAACCCAGCCGCAGCTGCGCAAAGCAAACGGATTTGAACCCATCACTTGGACACAGGCGTATGAATGGCTGGTCGACCGCATCCAATCGACCCAAAAAAAATACGGCCCGGATGCTTTTGGGCTGTTGACTTCCAGTCGCTCCACCAATGAAGCGGGCTACGTCAGTCAAAAGCTGTTTCGTTCAATTATCGGGACCAACAATGTGGATTGTTGTGCGCGGGTCTGTCATGCATCGACTGCCCAAGCGCTGCAAAAAGTCACCGGTACGGGCGCTGCCTCGGCCAGTTATGCCGACATTGAAAAAGCACGCTGCATTTTTGTGGTGGGCGCCAATCCAACCGAAGCGCACCCTGTCGTGGGCGCAAGAATCAAACAGGCCGCATTGGCCGGAACCCCTTTGGTCGTCATTGATCCACGCGCAATTGAACTGACCCAGTTCGCCCAGTTGCATCTCGCCCTAAAACCGGGCAGCAACGTTGCGCTCTTTCATGCCATTGCTAAGGTCATGCTGGCGCAGAATTGGTTGAATTCAACCTACGTCCAAGAGCGTTTAGAGGGATTTGAGACTTACCAAAAATATCTGGAAAGCGTCAGTATGAGGGATTTGGCAGCTTCGTGCGCGGTCCCAGAATCAGCCATTCACCAGGCTGCTGAGATCTTAGGCCGCGGTCCCACCCTGTTTGTGCATGGGCTTGGGTTGTCAGAACTCACCCAAGGCGTCGATTCGGTTGCCACCTTGTGCAACTTAGCCATGTTAAACGGCAGTATTGGTCAGCCGGGCGCAGGTATGCTGCCCTTACGCGGGCAGAATAATGTCCAGGGCAATGCGGATATAGGTAGCATGCCCAACCTGTTTACGGGTTACCAATCCCTCAGCGATCCAACGGTCAGGACGCGGCTCCAGGAGATTTGGGGTTGGGTTCCACCGGCAACGCCCGGGAAAACCATGCCAGAAATGTTTGAATCTGCCGCACAAGGCACACTTAAATTTCTATGGCTTCAAGGCGAAGATAGCGTACAGAGCGATCCCAACACCCATCATATCCGTCAGGCCTTGGGCAACTTGGAGACTCTGGTTATTCAGGATCTCTTTTTCAGCGAAACCGCTGAGTATGCGCATTTGATCTTGCCTGCAGCAGGTGCATTGGAACAGGACGGCACTTTTACCAACGGCGAACGACGAATCCAAAGGGTTCGACCCATCCTCCCGCCGCCCGGCGAGAGTCGGCCCGATTGGCTGGTCATGTGCCAACTCGCCAAGGCCATGGGCGTAGATTGGGCTCTTGATGAACCCAGTCAAGTAATGGAAGAGATCGCTCGGGTTGCACCCCACCTGTTTGGTGGCGTCACCTATGAAAAACTGGAAGGTGACGGAATTCAATGGCCATGCCCGGCCCACTCCGAAGGTACAACAACGGTCCATGCCAAGGGGTTCATCCGCGGCCGTGGTCTTCTGACCGCAACGCCCTATCATCCGAGTCCCGAAACCTGCACACCCGAATTCCCCTTCATTCTTAATACAGGCCGAGTCTTACATCATTACAATGTTGGCAGCATGACGCGGCGATCGGACCAATCCATTCTGGTTGCTGCAGACTACCTGGAAATGAATCCTGAAGATGCCAAACAGTTGGCCTTGGAAGAGGGCCAAACCGTTGAAATTAGAAGCCGGTATGGTTCAGCCCAACTCGTTTTGAAAAAAAGTGAAAGGGTTCAACCGGGGACACTATTCAGTTCCTTTCATTTTCCCCAAACGCGTATGAACCAGGTGACAAGTTGCCACGTCGATCCCGAGAGCAAATGTCCTGAATACAAAATCACGGCGGTAAGTGTTCGCGGTTTATCAAGCGAGGCCAAGGGTTAAACGCGCCAATTCCGCATAGGTATGAACAGCTTTTTCAAGGTCCTGGATACGGATCTTCTCGCCGGCGGTATGCGCATCCAAAATGGAACCGGGCCCGTATAAAAAGGCTTTTCCATCGAATCGAAAGTAGGGAATGTCGGTATTAAAAGCCACCACACAACTCTCAAAATGCTCATGTTGGGCAAGGTCGGTAGGATCATTAGCGGCCACGACCTTAAATTCGACTCGATTGGCCACCAACTTTTCCACCTGTTTGAGGATGTCATGATGGCTGGTCACAACCCGAATCATAACTTCTGCAAAAGCACTGTCAGGTATAACGTTTGCCGCCTTTCCACCGCCTAAAAGTCCAATATTTAGGGTAGTTGCGCCCAAGTCCGGGGCAGCTGGCCAGGTGTGGTGACGCAGGTCGTACAAAACATCAATCAGGGGATCAATCGCGGATTTACCGGTATGCGGATAGCCAGAATGGGCGGCAATACCCGAGGCACTTAAACGCAACTTCAAGATACCTTTCTGGCGACTGGCCAATTTGGATTCGGTCGGTTCACCTACGATCATGACTTCCGGATTTAAGCCCAAGGCATTGGCCTTAATCATGCCGCAATGGTCTACCTCTTCACCTACCACATAAAGCAAGCCCACATCCTCAAAACCTTGATCGATCAGATCTTGGGCAGCCAACAATTGGGCGGCAATCAGGCTTTTGGTATCGCAGGCGCCACGTCCATACAGCCAGTCCCCTTCGCGGCGCGCTGGAAAATAAGGCGGCACCGTGTCGATATGTGAATTGAAAAGCAAACGCGGATAACGATTGTGACGGTACGCAAAGATATTGTCCCGACCAGGTGAAAAGGTTTGCCGCTCCACAACCCAGCCTTTTGGCTCCAGGTAAGCTTGCAGAAAATCGGCCATGGGTCCTTCCTGGCCCGAAAGGGAAGGCGTATTGATCATCTGAACGGCCAATTCGTAAACGCTCACAGCTTAGCTCCTTAAGGATGGGGTTCCGCCCAATTTTTCTGGATCACTTGGCGGATCGTGGGCGTATTTAATAAAAAATTCTCGCCGCGGCCATCGCCTACAAACCATTTCCAGAGCAGGCAACCCCACAGCCCATCGCCATGTTTCTGGATTTTGGACAGCGCCACATCGTAGCACAGTGCTTGTAAAGCCTCTGCAGCGGGCCGTTTGTCACCCCAACTCTCATGGTAGGTCCAAGGCTCACGAGCGGCATCGACAGAACAGTTGTAACCCAGTTCGGTAAACAAGACAGGCCTTCGATAACGCGTGCGGAAATTGTCGACCTGTTCAAGGATTCGATCCCATCCGGCCTCCAAGTCTGCGCGTTGTGGGTTGGCATGTTCGCTGACCGGAAAATAGGCCTGAACGCCGATAAAATCAACGGCATCCCAAAAGCTGACCCAATCCAGGCGATCCCAATTCGCACCATAACCGATCTTGGCCTGGGTGCGTTGGCGTACCCCATTAATTAGATCCAGCCAATAGGCGCGGTGCTCGGTACCTGTTAGCTGTTCTATCTCTGTACCAATAATAAAGTAATCGACATCTGGACTTGCCTCGGCCAGGGCGAAAATAAAGGAACGATAGGAATTTTGAAAGCGTTTGAGATCCTCGCCTGAAAACCGAATTTCACCGCGCCACGAGAAACCCGATCGCCAATAGGCCAGGTGCGGTTTCATGACAAAACGCATTCCGGCCTGACGGGAAGTCGCCTGCGGCAGGGTCACAAAGTCCGGGACACCTTTATCGTAGGTGCGCACCTGACCATCCCGCGCCAAACCCGCATAGGGATGAATCGATACCGTATTCACCCCCAATTTTTTCAAGTCGGTAAGTTCTTGGGCAAAACCAGGACTGGCCCATTCACGGCCATAAGTTTGACAACTAATAATGACCCCATTAATGGGACGGGCAAGCGATTCGACTGGCGAATCGCCTTTCAAGGTGAAACAGAGGAGGAATAAGACACACATAATGGCGTCGGAACCTTACTGGCACCCGTCCCAATTGGTGTCGACTACCTTCTCGCGCGCTTCATAAAGCTTTTCGGTTTGCTGATCATAACGGCCCGAAATGAACTCCTCGCTGCCTTTCCAATAACGCACGCCAATTTTGGTAATTGGGATCGCATAAGTATCTGCAATATATTGCTTAAAGGGCAATGCATAGGCACGTGGTTCGTTTTCAGCGCCGCACAGAAATTGGCTGGAGTAATAAAACGCAACCTGGTTTTGGGCATCAACCCCACGAGCCTCCAATAAAAAATAGGACTCACCCTGAAAGGGCGTTGACCCTGTGGGCACACCCACCACTAAAAATACCAAAAGGGAAAACATAACAACCTCCTTCAAGGGTTCTCAGGTTTATTCTCCGCTGTTTTGGCCGGATCTTCAATCCATAGGACGGGTAAGCCGGCAGCGGTATAGGCCTGATTGAAGGCTTGAATATCGTTTTTCAAGGCGGCAAAGGCCTCAAGCTGGGCGTTAATTTCACCCTCCAATTCCGCATAAACGGATCGGACTGGTTCAGTCGGCGGAAAATCACCCAGTCCCGCCTGGCCAGCTAAGCCGGCGAGCTGGTCATTGAGTTGAATTGGAAAATTAAGCGGGTCTTGGCGACTTTTGTTCTGGGTTTGGTACAGCGACTCTTCAATCGCCTTCAGGCGCTTCATCAAATCTTTGGCTTGTTGTTTCAAATCAAGTGACCCTTCCCCGTCCAGGCGTTTTTCTAACCTTTCAAGGTCAGATCTTATTTTTTTGCAGGACTCTACGGTCAGATTGGTTTTTTCCAACAGGCTTAAAACGCCATCTACAAAATCAAATTGGGCAATCAATTGCTCATCAGTGCTGGTGGAACGCGGGTCCTTTTGAAGGACTAAGGGTACCTCCGCTTCGGTATCTGCCAATTTAAAGCGAGCTGTGTAATTCCCGGGCGGAAGCATGGGTCCTCTGCGCCCCGAATAGGTCCACAAAATCATGCCTTCAGGAAGCGGCTCCACTTGAAGCCGCATGTCCCAAACAAAGCGATTGAGCCCTTTTTTGGCAGGTAGGGTGGGCCGTTTTTTGCCTTTTTCCTCTTTGGACGAATACTGGGCCAGCACACGCCGGTTAGCATCTAAAATCTCGAGGCTTAAGGGTTTTTGGTCCTTTTTATCCTTTTCGAGTTCCGCCTTAAGCGTATAGGTCAAGACCGGCCCATTCGGCGCATTTTTGCCTGCATTTTGCGGTTTTTCAGCGACGGAGCCGGCCAATCTGTAGGCCGGTCTCGGTGTAAAAACGTGCAGCGGTTTTTCCATCAGAGCGGCCTGATATTGGTGCAATGGGCTCAAATCATCGAGCACCCAAAAGGATCGGCCTTGGGTGGCCACAATCAAATCCTTGTCCTTAACCGCAAGGTCAGTAATCGGGGTAATTGGGAGATTGAGTTGGAACCGCGACCAAGACGAACCATCATCCCAGCTGAGGTAAAAGCCATTTTCGGTTCCGCAATACAGCAACCCAACACGCTCAGGATCAGCCCGTACAACCCGAGTGAAATGGTTTGGATCAATGCCATTCACAATCTTCTTCCAGGTCTTGCCATAGTCCTTGGTGCTGAACAAATAAGGCTTGAAGTCACCGCTCTTGTAGCAAGTGGCCGCAAGGTACAAGCCGCCGGCATGATGCGGATCTGCTTCCAAACTATTGATCATGGCTGATTTGGGGAGGTCTTTGGGCGTCACTTGGCTCCAATTGGCTCCATTATCGCGGCTCACATGGACGAGTCCGTCATCGGAACCGGTCCACAAGACACCCGGTTCAGTAGGCGACTCCATTGCGGCAAAAATGGTTCCGTAATATTCAACGGAGGTGTTGTCCTGGGTAATGGGTCCGCCGCTGGAGCCAAGGGTTAAGGGATCATTACGCGTCAGGTCCGGCGAAACGGTTTCCCAGGTTTGGCCTTCATCGGTGGTTCGAAAAAGCTGATTGGCCGCAACATATAGCGCCTTGGGATTATGCGGCGAGAAAAAGATTGGGAAGTTCCACTGGAAGCGATAACGCAAATCACCGGCCGCATGGCCCATGGGGTTACGGGGCCACACATCAATCAGGCGTTCGGCACCCGTGCGATGATCCAAGCGAGTCAGGTACCCACCGTAGGAACCGCCATAAACGATATCCGAGTTGGTCGGATCGATGGCAATATGACCGGATTCGCCTCCAGCCGTTGCCTCCCAATCTTCCTCATCAATGACATCGTTTATGGAGCGATGACGGATGCGAACTGTACTATTGTCTTGTTGCGCTCCGTAAATTCGATAGGGAAATGCAGAATCTGTTGTCACGCGATAGAACTGGGCAGTGGGTTGATTGTGATAAGTAGACCAATTTTCGCCACCATCAAAACTGATTTGCGCGCCGCCATCATCTGCGATGATCATCCGTTTCGGTTGGTCGGGGTCCAGCCACAGATCGTGATGGTCACCATGCGGCGTTTCCAGGGATTTGAAACTGGTTCCACCATCCTTAGATTTCCAAAACTGGACATTGACCACATAGACCGTATCCGCGTCTTTGGGATCGGCATAGACCCGCGTGTAATACCAGGCCCGCTGCCTTAAATCTCTGGATTCATTTACTTTTTTCCAGGTTTCACCCAGGTCGTCAGAGCGAAATAAACCGCCTTCTTTGGCCTCAATCAGGGCCCAGATCCGATCGGGCTTGGTCGGCGCCGCCGTTACGCCGATGATGCCCCATGGGCCCTCAGGCAAGCCTTTCTGTTGATCCCAATTTTTCCAGGTATCGCCACCATCTGGACTGAACCAGAGCGAGGAACCCGGTCCCCCACTTTCAAGCGAATAAGGGGTGCGTTTCACCCGCCAGGTCGAAGCCAAAAGCCAACGCGGGTTGGCCGGGTGCATGTAGAGGTCGCAAGCGCCGACCTCCGCATTGACAAACAGCACCTTTTGCCAGGTTTTCCCGCCATCTTTGGAACGAAAGACGCCCCGTTCGGGGTTGGGTCCGTAAAGATGACCCAGCACGGCGACGTAAACCCAATCGGGCTGGTCGGGATGGATTCGAA
>JACJWC010000011.1 GCA_020637335.1 Acidobacteriota bacterium
TAACGCCCTGAACCCCAACCAAACTAAAAACCAAATCAAGCCTCCGCCAGGAGGCCGCAGGCCGATTGACCCGCGAGCCCACACCGACGACAGGAGGTGTGGGAAAAGCCCACCCCCAACCCAACCAGAGCCCGGCCGGGCGACTGAACCTACCTATTTAAAACATAGAAAGTCCAAATGGACCTTGACCCGTTCCGGTCTAAAGGCACATCGGATCAGCCTTTTTGATGGTGCCAGCCTTCAATCACCCCTTGAGGTGTTTTGTGGTCACCTTATCCAACCAAACCAATTAGGCACAGCCTTGATCATTATTTTTAGATCGTTAAAATGCTTGAAAAATTATAAAATTATCAAATTCAAGCAATCAAAAGGATTTTGTCGTGATTCATGAATTTGGCGGAGGCCGAACCGCATTTTGGCTGCAGATCCATTACAACTCAGATGGCAGCTTAAATTTGTGTGTTGCTCCTGAAATCAGACCCATCGTTGAATTTCATTTTGAATTATCCAACCTCAGCCCTAAAAAATGGGAGTACCGTGGCAAAACCAATCGAATTTGGATACCTGCTGATCGGGTCTCCGAATTTGATCTCAAAGCATTTGAAAGCTGGGCTGAACAGACGCCAAAAACCAGTATTTGGCTTAAGTGTGGCAAACATTTGAAGGAACATTTTCGCGGAGATGAACTGGAACATTGCCTGGCCGGTGATTTCAATTTTTCCACCGTTGCGGGTCGGGTGACCGATCGCACACCATTGGGCGAAGCGGAGTACCAACTCAAATACCAATCAGCCCATTTATCAGATGAAGCGCGCACAAAATTCCTGACCCTAATGGGCGAAAAATTGCTCCATTTATTGACGTTTTTGCCCTTAGGACCCTATCGACAAAAAAATTTAAGGGTCACAACGATCCCCATTACAGAAGGCTCCAACCCATTAGCAACGGAACTGGCAGCCTTCGTCGCAAAAGAAAAAGGACTGGATGCTTTTTACCCCAAACTTCTCCACCCAAAGCCTCAAGTCAAGAATTTGGGCATAAAAGAAAAGCTTGAGGCCTGGATACAAATCTATTCCAATACCCATGCATTGGACCTCGGCGTTGCGGAGATCAAGGGCAGGGACATCGTTATCGTTGATGATTTGTACCAGTCCGGAGCGACCCTCTGGACCTATGCCAAAGCCTTGAAGACACGCGGGGCCAGATCCATATTTGGACTTGTATGTGTAAAATCGATGCGCGATAGTGATAACCAATGAAAACCGCAATCCTCCAATTTTTATTAGCGCGCGGTGCAGGCGATGCGGCACTGCGACGCTTTTTGGCCTTGGCAAAAGGGCATGGGCCGGATTTCGCTCAGGAAATGTGTCGCGCCTCTCGAGTACTTACCACGCGATTGGGACTCCGCCCTGACGTTGCTGAAAACATTGTCAACCTTGAAGGCGATGCCCAGCGCTTGGCCCAGGAGTTGGAAACCGCTCAAATCCAATGGGTGTGGCTTGGCAGCGATGCCTACCCTACAAGATTACAGGCCATCCTGCAAAACGATGCGCCACCTGTTCTTTTCGGCCGCGGCAATTGGACGCTTCTCGATCGTCCTGGCGTTGGCTTCTGTGGCTCCCGTAAAGCCTCCGACAAAGGGCTGAACATTGCGGAACGCTGCGCTAAAACCCTGTCCGATTTTAAGATATGTGTCGTCAGCGGCTATGCACATGGGGTCGATATGGCCGCCCATAAAGCGGCCTTAACGGGCGGTGGAACCACGATTTTGGTTTTGGCAGAAGGCCTCCTCAACTTCAAAAAGAAAGCGGAAATAGACCAGATCCTCACCGATTCCAACTATTTGGCCATCTCCCAATTCTCACCGAAGCAGAGTTGGCTGGCGCGCAACGCCATGGCGCGCAACGCCACCATCATTGGCTTATCGGATGCGATGATCCTGGTTGAATCGGGGTTAAGCGGAGGCACCTTTGCCGCTGGCCAGGAAACCCTGCGCCGGAAACGGCCCCTTTTTGTGGTGGATTATGCAGACCCGGTTCCTTCAGCGCCGGCGAATCCCTTTTTCATCGAAAGAGGCGGTCAACCCATCCGCGGAAACCGAACCGGGCAGCCCAACCTAGACGCCCTCCTCACCTGCGTCCAGCACCAATCCGAGCCCAAAACCGCAACCGAGCCAAGCCTGTTCGACCCACAACCCGAAAGCGCAATCCGCTAACCTCTAAGGAAAATGAAATTTAAGCGCGAAGGCAAGAAGGTTTTGGATCCCGTCAGTGAAAAACAATTGCGCCGACAATTGACTTTCAAAAAAGGCGGGGAAACAACCTTTGCCATTCTAGAGGCTGAAAACGGTGGCTATGTCCAAATGCTGGGTGGCGGTGTTGCCTGCTGCCTCGAATGGCGAATGTCATTATCAGGCCCTCATTTTAGAGCGTGCCAATTCCCGCCAAAAGTTGCCTGGAACGAACCATCAAAGTTAGGGTCGATAGACATGCAACCTGAAGAATTTTTTTTCATTGGACAAGTCATCGAGGTCTTTGTGGCCTTTCTCAACCATAAGCCTTTCCCGGACTACATTACTTGGAAAGACATAACACAGGAACTCCAATCCCATCTGGGCAATAGTCCAGGCAGAGCTTGAGTCGTGGCTAAAATGCCTAAGAGCCCATGTCCGCCTTTCTTCATGCCACTATTTCAATTGAGGAAAAAAAATAATTACAGAGCTGTTGTTTTTGAAAGTGAATTACGGTTTTTCCGCGCGGCTTTTTAGACTATTGCCTAACCACTTCAACGGTTTACGAAGCTCAAGCCTTCATTGCCATTGATTTGCCGTTTGTTCTCCGTGCGAATCAAAATGAACCCACTCGAACAGATTCCAACGAATATCAGGCTACCCACTGAAAAAACCAGATGCCCACCGCAATTCCCGATTGTGGACAGAAGGTTTAACTGACCAGCATGGACAGGTTCCCGGCCTGAAAGGCCGCAACGTAGCTAGCCTGGGTCAAGGTTGCGAGCGTTGCGAGCAACAGCAGGCCCAGGTTTGAGATCGAAAAATCCACGGCGCCCTGAAGGGGCGCAACTTCCCTTTCTGCGCTACTCCGAATCCTACGGATCCGCCCCAGACCTTGGCCATTGGCCTGTTTTTTTGTAGCCTGGGTTGTCAACCCGGGTGCCTGGGTTTTCAACTCTTGAAGATGAACTCGAAAAAACACCAAGCCATTGGATTAATGAACCGCCCAATTCACCCCAACCCGAACGCTTCTCGCCACTTGCACTTGGATGAACCGGGCTAACGCCCGACCCGGGTAAAACAACCCGGGCCACATAAAACGTACCCCATGCCTCAAAATTCTCGCTTTATGTGCAAATCTCCCGGAACCCCAACCAAAATTCAATCCAAATCAAGCCACCGCCAGGAGGCCAAAGGCCGATTGACCCGCGAGCCCACACCGACCGAAGGAAGGTGTGGGTAAGTCCCACCCCCAACCCAACCAGAGCCCGGCCGGGCGACTGAACCTGCGCCAATTAACTCGCAGTTTGTTTGTGGCTAAATCTTATTCATGTGGCCCGGGTTGTTTTACCCGGGAAGATGGCCTTTGGCTTAATAATTTCCGCCGCGCTCAGTGGCGTTCCTTTATCAATTATCCCAATCATTTGAGCCTCAAGAAAGGGAGGTTCACTACTTGGTCCCGAAACTAGGTCCTAATGGTTCTCCCAAACGATTCCATCCATTCAACAAACTCACATTTTTCCAGATATTTAGCAAAAACAAGGACATGGTCTGGACTAAGTTCCGCATCATGATAGACTTGGTCCTCTTTTGGGCCGGAAGGCGCAAGATTCATGGCAACAACTTCGGGATACCATAAAAAGTTGACAAGGAGCCTACCTGAGTTTTTGAGATTCCACATGAAAAAAATGAGAGTTGAAGTCCTATCCAAAACGGCCGTTGCCCTCACAAGGCCACCTTTCCATTCGTTCGTTGGTTTTCGAGATTGGGCCCCTGCATGGATTGGAGGCGCTTCATCAACTGGCTTGAAGGTGAATTGTCATTTGACCGGCCAAAAACGGCTCGATGACCAAAAACAATGAAGCAATCCTTGGCTCTGGACACGGCCACATTCAGCATGTTCTTGCTGCGATCATAAAATTTAGTTACTGGTTGATCCCCTTCTCCATAAACACTTGAAAACAAAACAATCAAACGCTCGGCGCCTTGAAGTTTGTGCACGGTTCCGACTGTGATGCCAGGGAAACCGAATTTGTTGAGTGCTGCAATCACCCTTTTGGTTTGAGCAGCAAAGGGGGTCACCACTGCTACGGCTTTCTTGAGCACTTGATCGGTTGAAAGGTTTTCGCGACCGAAAACCTCACGGGCATAGTTTTCAATACCGTTTTTGTTTTCAGTAAGCCACAGGGCAATCCCGTCCGCCTGGTTTTGGTGAAATCGACTGGAACCTTTTTTATCCGAGTGACCATCGATATGAATGAAACCCAATTGAGGCCAGGGCGTTGGCTTTTTAGGATTGCCCCGCAAGGGCTCCAGCACCCCCTCATAAACCAGATCATTGCAGTATTGGACAATTTCGTCGTAACAACGTCGATGTTCCGTTAAATACAACCCGCGCGCCAAATTGGGGATTTGATGATAGCGTGACTGGCGTTGCGCTATGCGCATGACATTGCCATTACTTGCCATGAGACCGGAATCCAACCATGCTTCTATGGCTCCATCTTTGATGAGTTGGAATCGCTTTAAATTGGCAAGATCCACAAAATTGGGCACGCTCCAGACCGGTTCAATTTGGTCTGTATCACCTACCAAAATAGCCTTTTTTGCCAAGGCAAAACTAGCACCTGAAACTTCGGGCAAGGCTTGGCCGGCCTCATCAACAATCAACAAATCGATGGCTCCAAATTGAGGCAAATCCCGCCATACTTCTAGCTGGTATTTTCCCGCTGTAAAATAGGCAGGAACCATATAGAAGGTGGAGACAAAACAGGGAGTTAACTTGGCAAATCGCCGATACATGCGCAATAGGTATTTAGGGGATTTTGTATCCTTCCTTGAGTTATCGACAAAATCGCGGGTTTCTAATAACCATCGAGCCTCCCAATAGTGGGTCGCGAGCTTAAATGCTTGAAAGCGCAACTTTCGATCGATTATTTCATCAACATTCGCCGAAAGGCCTTTGGAAAATAGTTTTTCCAGGGGATTTCCGCTGACCCAGTTCGTCAGGTCCTCCCTAGCATGTTGATAATTGGCCAATGCCTCGCTGTAGGCCTTCCAAACAGCTTTCATTTCCTTGTAGACATCCTGCTGCCTTGCAACCATTTGGTCGAGCGTAGCGCCAATGTCTTGGTCGGATGCACTGGGTGACGACAGGTTATGCTCATCAATAAAACAGGTATTTCCCAATTGGTTTCTAGCTTTCACAGCGGGGAGCCAGCCCAACAAAACGACCCAAAAAGGTCGACTCTCGACTTGGCGGCGAAATTGGTTTCGCAAGGCTTTGGTTTGGTCTAAAGCCTGTTTTTCATGCTGGTAACGAACATGAAGTTTTTCAACTAAGGCAATAGCTTCTTTTTCACCCTCGCATTGCGCAAAAAGTTTTGTCTTAACCTGGTTAAATCGATTGAGACGCTCAAGCACGCCTGTTATTTGGGCCTGTATATCACGAAGTGCGCGATGGAGGTGGTCACAGCATTCAGAAATATTATTGATGTTGTGCCCGCTCCATTGTGCATAACAGGCCTTAAAGAAGTCCTCTGCGTGGCTTAAGTTTTCTTTCATTTGCAAACCGGCCATTAGACCTTGACCTTTTTTGCTGTGATAGGGGAATACACACGATTCATCAGCCTTCGAATTGGAAGGGAGATACAAACCATAGGTACACAATTCGGGAATCCAACGGCCTTGCAAAGCCCGGTCTACCAACTGTTCTTCGATCCGGGCAAAATCTTCCAGGATGTTGGTTACAGCCTGATTATTATTGGAGGTTGCCACAATCACAGGGGGTTCACTTTGCTGGATGGCCGCTTCAACCCACGCATTGGCGACAATTGACCGGATTAGGGTCGTTTTTCCCGTTCCGGGTGGACCATTGACCGCAAGTAATTCTCCGGCAGGCTTCATATTCAAAGCATGGTGTAGCGCAATGCGTTGCCTATTGGCCAAAGGAAAAGCATCCGTCATTTGTGCGAGGTGCTGCTTTTTTATTTCACCTTGGGCCGAACCAACAAGGACGGGTTCAAGATTGTGATCACTAGGCGAAACAAAACGTTGAAAGAGTTGACTTGGGGTGTCGCCAGCCAAGATCTTCTCATACACTAACTGGATGTTTTTTGAGGCGCCAACCACCAAGGAGTCCATTTGGATCAAAGAGTGGTTTTGAATAATGTAATCCTCAAGAATGGATTCGCTTTCCAAGGAGGTGCCCGAGACAGCTTGAAGGAGATTGTCACAATACGCCAGCAACTCCGAGAATTCGGTAACCGACTCAAAGGTGTTGCGGCTCAAAAATGCATCAACCGCCTCACTTTCGCCGATCGCCGGATCCTGTCCAACATTGGGGGCTAACCAGGTTCGGGGAATCCAAGGCGGTTTATCAGGAATGGGTTTTAATTGGCCATCCGGGTCCAGCTTGGCAAAAACCACCAAAGGCACTAAATATTTAGTTTGAAAGGTGCTCCTCGCACCTCCTTCAAAATGCAGTTTGTCCACCCGCGGATAAAGGACAACCTCCAGGTCTTGGAGGGATTCAGGCGTCTCCCTTTTGCCCTCAGACGCAACATTCTCCAACCCAAAGACTCGGTTTCGCACCGCATCCCCAACCTGACCTTGCTTTAGCAAATCGAAGGGAAAAGCTATCAGGTCAGATTCTTTTCCTTTTTTGGTTTCTTTCTTTTCCTCCGAAGAGGACGGTAAAGCAGCTTCTATCTCATTATCTGAAGGAGAAACCAATTCGGAATCGATTAGAGACTGTCGAAAATAGCTGCAAATATTATAGATATAGGGGTCAGTTTTCATGTAACTTCCAAACCTAAAAAATCCGCCCAGAACAATGACGTCATCAACGCCAATTACTTTTTTGAAAATCAGGTATGCATACTGGGGGGAGAGGAATTCACTATACCAAATCTTTCATCATATGATATTTGAATTTTTTCGAAAATTAGCGAAAATCCGGGTTTTCCATTAGATTTGGGTTGGTTTTGGCGAGTTGGTTGATGGCGTGACTGCAACCCCAGCGTTTTTGTAGGCATTTTTTTAGGAGTTGGTCTGGGACGCATTCTGCGAATTTGAGGCCTGATTCCATTTCAGGTGACAAGGTTGGGGCTATTCGTTGTTGGGCCATTTGCAGAACTTTGGGCCAAACTGCTTGGAATTGGGCGCCGGACCTAGCTTCGGACTCTACAAAATACACGCTGGGCTGGGTTTTAAGCCCGCAGTCGGTTAAACACTGGGCCAACAGGAGGTTGGCGAGGCTGCCCGCAAAGGTCCAGAGTTGGATGGACTTGGCGCGATTGACCATCAATAAACTGGCCGGATCTAAACCAGCCATATCCTGGCGCAGCTCACTCAATAAATTGCTGGCCCGTTGCGATAAGGTGCAGCCCAGTTCTGCACCCAACAACACCTGGCGACATGCCTGGGCCAATTCGAAATGGATGGCTGGGCCGGATCCGCGCCACATACTCCGGCCGTTGCCCGGTAAAGGTTGGACCTGAACCTCCTTGCGTTGCCAGTCCACCGCTTCTACTTTCCAACCGCGCCCGCCCAGCGAAATCACCGGTAGGTGCTCCTTTGCAAAAAAATTGGCCGGATCGACTTCTCCGATTTCAGTCCTTCCATACAAAACCTTTAACAAGAGCGGAGCCATAAAAACCGAGAACAAAGCATTAAAGAAACGGAACCCATACTGTTTTTCGCCTTGCTCACCCATCATCCAAACCCCCTGGTCCGAAAATAGGATGCCTTGATCCAACAGGAACTTGATGAGCTCTTCCTTTTGAGCGCCCATTTCTTTTAGGGCTGGCCAACTTTTTAAAGGGTTTTCCCAATTGGATGGGTTGAGTTGATCTTCTTGAAGCGTAAGCGCCATGACTTGCTGGGCCAGAATATGATACGGCAAGGCAGGTGGCACAATCGGCTCGACAAAACCTGTCCCCCACAAATGGATCAAACCCGCCGCTTGCAGGAAGCGCATTTCATCGGTCGCTAAAAACAGGCAATTGGCATGGGTTCCGGCCCGCCTTCCCGTGCGCCCCAATCGCTGCAAAAAACCAGCGACTGTGGAAGGTGAATCGATTTGGATGACCCGGTCCAAATCCCCCACATCGATGCCCAGTTCAAGCGTGCTCGTCGCAACAATCACGCAGTTTCGCGATTCAGAAAAGGCGCGCTCGGAAATGGCCCGCTCCTCCTGGCTGAGCGAACTATGCGAGGCAAAGGTTTCCACTTCACGCGCTCGGAGCAGTGCAGTTAAACGTTCAACCCCACTGCGGCTATCGACAAAAACCAAACGTTTTTCGCCCTTATGCAACTGGGCGATGACTTGCGCGGCATTCTCGTAAGACCCCACAAAATCAAGGATCACTTCAGGCTTGGCCCTTGGTCCCGCAGGTGGACAAATGACCCTGCCCGGCCGTTCTGCATCGCCCTTAAACCACGTCAACAGTCCTTCTGGGTTGCCGACCGTTGCCGAGAGTCCCACCCGTTGAATGGGGAATGCGCTGATGGCCTGGATCCGCGAAAGGACGGCCGACAGGTGCCACCCGCGATCATCCCCACCAAAGGCATGGATTTCATCCACGACCACGGCGCGGATTTGGGTGAAAAATGTCCGATGATTGAAGGTCCGACTCACCAACATCACTTCCAGGGATTCGGGAGTGGTAATCAAAATATCGGGCGCATCCAGGCGAATTTTTTTGCGGTGTGCCTGACTCAAATCACCGTGCCAATACCGCGCGGATCTGCCTACCAACCCGCATAAATATTCAATGCGATCGCTAAGATTGTTGATCAGCGCTTTTAACGGGCATAAGTACAAAACCGAAAGCGGCTGCCAGTGTTCCGACAACATCCGGGAAAGAAGCGGAAAGAGCGCTGCTTCTGTTTTTCCACTGGCAGTTGGCGCAACCAAAAGGGCATCTTCACCGGCTAAAAGGGGCGGAATGGCGCTTTTTTGCAAGGGTCTCAGATGGGACCAACCCAAAGAGTTGGTGATGTGATACGTCAGGGCCGGATGCAGTTGGCTCATAATTCCAAGTCGATGTCGTCAAGGGGATTCCCAGCGCGGGCCGCTGATTCTTGGGCCGACAATTCGTGGTTGGCCACGGTCAGTTGGTAATGGGTATTGGGATCAAAATCGGGGAACTGATCCACCCGATCCAAAACTTCGGCAACCCACTTCTTGAGGAAGAGTCTGGGCGCGACGCCCGCTTGACCGCCCAATTCACCCGTAATCGCGCGGGCCAACCGTTGCAATAAATCATCATTGGCCAATTGCTCGATCCGGTCCGGGTGGGCACTGACCTGAGCAAATAAGTGTCGCACTCGAACACCCACTTCAATCAGGCGGTTGAGATCAAAACCACTCAAGCGAATCTGAACGGCGCGCGGGTTATCAAAACGTGCCTCCGTCTGGAAATCCGTTTGTAGGCGCTGGGCCAACGGGGGCAATCCGCGGATCCCTTTGGGTCCATCAAAAAAAGCTGCTGTTCCTGTGATCAACACATAAAGATTGGGGAACCGACCCTTATCCAACTCGTCCAACCACTGCCGTAAGGCATTGAGGCTTTTCTCGCGGCCATCCCGACGGAAACGCTGCAACGTCTCCACCTCATCTAAAACCACCACCAACCCGGCATAACCCAAATCCTTTAAAAGGGCCAAAAGTCCCTGCAGAAAGGTCAGCGCGCCAAAATGGTCGATATCGCCCTTTAACCCGGCAAAACGTTTAACCGAAGCCGAAACGTTGGGCTGACCAGCCAACCAGGCGGCCAATCCCTCCGCAACATCATCCTTCTGTTCCAGCAGTGCACGATGGTAGCCGCGTACCCCTGCTGCAAAAAGGGGTGCGAAATCGGAAATGCTTTTCAAGCGCTTTTCGACCGCCTGAGCCACCGCGGACTCAAAGGCAGAATCATCCGTATCTGAACCCTGAGAAACCGTCTCTTCTACATCGAAAAGCCAGGCATCCAATAGACCACGGAAGGCCCCGTGTTCTAATTCGCGGGTGGCCATTTGTTCCATAAAGCGGCGATACACCGTCTCCAAATGATGCAGTGGCGTTTCCGTTTCCGAGATTTGAATTTCACTGGTCGCAAAGCCCAAATGTTGGGCCTGCTCTTGGAACCATCTGGAAAAAAACGTTTTCCCACTGCCATATTCGCCGCGCAGCGCTTTGAACTGGCTGCTGCCCGCCTTGACCAACCCCAATTCTTCCAACAAGGTGGGGGCAAACCGATCGAGTCCAACGGCCAACGCACCCAACCCGCGTTTGGGCACCGTGCCGCGCCGTAAGGCATTCAGAATCTCTTTGGCTCGACCGTCAGAAATGTTGGGAATCACTACCCGCTCCCCGAAAATTCTGGTTTTTAAGAAGATATCACATTTAGGGTAACCGATCGTTCATCTCAAATTGGATCAGGTCGCCTCGATGAAGGCATATGCATGTGTTACGATTGAATGGTGAAGGTGTCCTGTGCGCGATTTCGCGGCCAATCATGGTGAAGATGCACCTAAAAAACATCCTTCGGGGTAAAGATTTGCAAGCATTGAGGTAAGGACATGAAGATTAAGGACCTAATCAATGAAGCCGAATCTTTGCCGGTGGAAGAGCGCGCGATTGTGGTTGACTCACTGCTTCGCAGTCTAAATCCACCAGAGCCGGAAATCGACAAGAAGTGGGCGGCAGTTGCTCAAAAGCGTCTGGAAGAGATTCGTTCGGGTTTGGTTGCAGCCGTCCCCGGCGAGCAGGTCTTTGAGAAGATCTGGAAAAGGTTCGGTGGGTGATTTTTAACTTTCACCCGGACGCGGAGGCTGAGCTTTCAGAAGCCATTGAGTACTATGAGAACGTGGAGCCTGGCCTCGGGCAAGATTTTGCATTTGAAGTAAATTTGGCGATCCAACGCGCCATCGCTTATCCACGGGCCTGGGTCGTGCTCGAAGGAGAAATCCGGCGCTCATTGGTACGGCGATTTCCGTTTGGGATTTTGTACTCTGAAGAAGGGGATGGGATTCTGATTGTCGCGGTTATGCATTTGCATCGCGATCCGGGCTACTGGAAAAGTCGGATGTAGACCAACGGCAAACCTACCCAACCCGCGTTTGGGCACCTTGCCGCGCCGTAAGACATTCAGAATCTTTTTGGCTCGACCATCAGAAATGCTAAGAATCACAACCCGCTCCCCGAAAATTCTGGTTTTTAAGAAGATATCACATTTAGGTGAACCGATCGTCCATCTCAAATTGGATCAGGAGTCGTTGGCGATTGAAATGGACCAGTTGATCCTTGAGTTCAACCACAGGATAGCCATCAAAATTTAAAAGACGTTGCACCTTAAAAATGAAACCGCGCACGTTGCGTTCATTCATTCGCATGGCTTGACCGACCCGACCCAGTTCACAGGGATTCTCAACCTGCAATAATTCGAGCAATGCACGTAACTGATCTTCGCGTAATTTGCGATCCTGGTAGCGCTGGAGTTGAAGCGAATAGACGGGACTGAGGAACAAGGCATCAATCCAATCCGACTTGGCCACCTGGATAACTTCCAGCTTTTGCCCATGTTCCGGCGTTTGCGACCACCACGCCGGGCGCGCCAAAGTTCGAATCTGCCAGGGCTCGTTTAAATGGTAGCCCGCCCCAAAAACACCCCACGGAACGATGAGTTCCTGCGGGCTGGCACCGCCGTGATAACCCACTTTTTTACCTGAAACGTAGCGCAGCGATTCCGACCAAGGCAGAACCCAGGAGTGCCCCACCACCCGGTCACCAGAGACCAGGACTTCACTGGGCGCGAGCGCTTTAGTATCCGGTTTTCTATAACGTTCACCCCCGCCGGAGCTGGCAACCATTTCCGTCCCCCGCTCCAACACATGGCCGTGGTCGCTGACCAAAACCACCGCCCGGCCCGAAACCTGGGCCGATTGCAAAACCTTTTCCAAGATGGGCAGCCGGTCCAAGTCCCAACCCAACTCAAATTGCCCGCCTTTGGCCAATTGATCGTCAATCGCGTTGATCACCAAAGCGACCAATCGCTCAGTTGCGGACTCAATCCGCTCCAAAACGGCCTGTTCTTCCTGTACCAGATCGACCTTGTGGAACAATTTGGCTGTAACCGCATGCCTTTCTGCCCAAGCCGAAAACCCTTTTTGTTCCTGGTCGGATTGACCTTGAACCAATCGACCACACAACAAGCTGGCCCTGGATATTTCCGTCACACTGGGCAAAGCCGCAATCACCGGTTTGGATTCGGGCTTTTCCCAGCGGTTCCAGCCACGTTCCTCCAATTGAGTAGCCAATTGATAGAAAGCCGGCACACTCATGCCGTCCATGACCACCCAAACAACCGGGTGTTCTTTCAACAAGGGCAGGATAACTTGAGTCGAAAAATCTTCGATCGCAATGCCATAAGCGCCAACCGATTGACGCATACTCAAGGCTTCCACTAGTTTTGCAAATCCGGCATTAAAGCGTTCGCGTTTCAGGGCGACCTGGTGCAGTAAACGATCGATAGCCGGTTGTAAATCCTTTTGACGTTGCCCCACCAACAGGGCATCGCGAATCAAATCGACCCAGGCCTGTTCACTGAGGTATGCATCGACCGAATTTGAGTTGGGTTCCGGCTGGACCAAGAAACGAGCAAGACGCTGGATGGACTGCCAATCCGCCTCGCGTTTGTCGTCTTTGAGCTGGTGGCCTTGCAATTGATGCACAATCGCCTCAATTGGGTTCAGACCTGCCAAAGTGGGTTCTGCCAAAAAGGCGTCCAGGCGCTGGGCCAAGTCTCGCTCAGCCAAACGCAGACTCTCCGGCATTAACCTGCTCAAGTGGATAACCGATGACAAACCCAAATCCATAGCTATCGTCTGAGCCGCTTGTAACCCGTTCATTTGCTGAACCTTGGTCAATTTCAACCAAAATTGCCGGGTCTCTTGATACCAATCCTGCATCTCCTCGGTAGTGAGCCGGTTCCCGCCTAAATAGCGTTCCTCGCAACGGACCCGACTGGGATGATTGGGCGCAAGTAACAACAATTCGTTGAGTAGGCCCAGTGGAAGAATCTCAGCCACCCGGCCCGCCGCCAAAAGTGGATCCAAATGGCGTGCCCAGCGGCCCAAGCGTTCGGCCAAAAAACCAGCAAGATCGCGGCGCAAACCCTCAGGCGTTTTTAACCAGGCTTCGGCCTGGAATTGAGTGCACCATTTCAGGAAGGACTGGCCCCAAGGCTCATTTTCGGACCAGCCCAGATAGTGCTGAAGCACACCCCGCCAGGCCAATTCGGCGCTGATTACCATCCCATTACTCTTGGCAAAGAACCGCGGATCCACGTTTTCAAGTGCTTCCGCCATCCATCTCACTTGGAAAAGTTGTGCATCCAATTTGAGCCGGAAGCGGTCCTTCACGGCAGACCACGGGTTGAGCCGTTCCAAATGACTTTTTGCAAGCCGGGCTCTGACATCAAAGCCCAGCGCGTCCTCAGCAAGGTTGGTCAGCAAAACAACAGGACCTGCATTGGGCAAAAGGGCTTCCCGCACGGCCAGCGGACTGGTGGCCCAACAAATGGTCCAGGTGCGGTCCTGGACCTGAACCTCAGTGGGTCCATCCCAAGCGCCTTCCCAGAACACGCCAATCACATCTGCCAAATGACCGTGTCTTTCAATCAAGCGGTGAATGCGTTGGACCTGGCTCACGGCTCATCCCATTCAAAAATAACTTTCAAGTTGGCTTTATCTTTGTGCTTTTGCAATTCCTGCAAAGCTGGCGCATATCCTTTGACGACATGGGAATGGTGGGTCACACCTTTTTTCACGGTTTGCGGGGTGGGAACCGCCTCAACAGGCGTATCTTTCTGAATGTGCTCTAACCTTTTGGAAATGAACCGACTCGATTCTTCCTGCAGCATTTTCAGAAACGGACCTAATGCAACGGCGAGTTCATCCTGTTTCAAGTGTTGAATGGTATGGTTGCGATCCCAACGGGTTTCCAGGTTCTCGGAGGTCAATAATCGCCAGGCATTTCCCAGCAACGACCAGTCCGCCCGGCGCAACTCTTCGCCGAGCTTAAGGCTTTGGGTGAAACTGCGGGCCATGGCTTCAAAACTGGTTGGTGGTTGAAATTCTGCCAGCACCCGGACCTGATCCAGCTTCTCTGCCTTTTCCAATGCGTTCATCAGATGAGTACAGGCCAACGCGGTTTGGTAGCGTGGGAAGGTTTGCGGATCTTCGCCCACATGGAGGATCGCCTGTTCCAAATCCTTACCAAACGGGGCCCAGCTCTTTTTCATCAATTCGTCGCGGATCTGGTGATGAAAATCGTTCAGGCCAGCGGGGTCGGGGGTCGGGGCAAACGTCCAACCAAACAAGATCCCGCTATGTAAAACGGCCTTTTGCCAAAGGGCTGGATCTGGCAATTGTTGACCGACCAATACCCAGTGATCATCCAAAACCAGCCCTTCCGTTTGGTTGGGCGGAATGGTTTGGTGCCCGTCTTGGAACCCGGAGTGGGTTGCAGTCGCCACGGCCAACAGAATTAAGTTCTCCACCTCTTTTGGCAATCCGCGTTTGCCGTGTCCATCCAGGCCTTGACGTAATTCGGCGACCGTTTTACCTTCCAATCCGCCACAGCCGCGGATCAGGGTGTTTTCCCAGAAGCGATTCCAGGTCAACGCGTTTTCGCCCATCGAACCCAACTGGAGCGGGTTAAGGATGCCCGCCAGAACTTTGCGCATGGGGCGGTCTTCAATGACCCGACGCTGATCGGGTGAAAGAATCGTTTTGCGCAGGTCCGGCCAGATTTTGCGCAAGAGGTTGCGTTTAAGCTCCATCTCGAATTTGGGATGGTCGGGATACTGGAAGCTCATGGCCTGATCGAGCAAACCTTCAAATGCATCACGCAAATTGGAAGCGGCCGGTGAACGCAGCTCCAAGCCGGGGTCCAAGGATTGGAAATGGTCTTCAAAGGGGATCGTATCATCCAGATTGGCCTTGCTTTCCGCATCGCGAAACACGCCGTAAGCCGCCAATAACGCATTGTTCAAGGCCTGGTTCAAGGCACTTTGTTGGTTCTCCAGCAGACCGCGTGCTGCAGCCCGATCAACTTCGGTCAAATGCGGCGTTTCCTTGCGGAATGTTTCCTCACTTTTGAGCAATTGGTCCAAAATCACCAATTTGCCCAAATCGTTCTGGCGTTTGGTACTGAAAAAGGCCGGTAACCAGACCAACGTCTTTTGCGGCCCCAAATTGCGCATCTTTTGAACCGTCTGATAATCATCACTGGGACTGTGGGTGGCGTCGTCAAACGGATAATCCACCAACAAGCGCCAAACCGGTCCTTCATTTAAAAACCGTTCGCTGGCCATCTCGCGCACATTGCCAAAAACCAGTTCCACCTCACGCGGCGTGTTGCGCCACAAAATCGGCGTTTTCCGGTCGTACAGTTCGTCGGCCACCTCGTCTGGAATACCCATGGCCTGGTACAAGAGCCGTTTGATTTTCATCTGGCGGGCACCGGGATTATCGTATTTGGCCGCATTGCGAATAATGCTTTCCGTATCCACCCCGACCAATTTCACGTTGATGACCGGGTTGTGATCGCCGCTCAACTTGATCTCACCCACCTGAGCCGCCCATTGGTTCAACTTATGGGCCACCAGCCCGGCCTCCTGACCGGGAATTGGCGACTTAATGGTGCCGTGATTGAGCGCAGCCAAGCGGCTGGGCGTGAGGTTTTTAAACGGCCCTATTTCCGGGACCAAAGCTGAAAGAATCAGGGTTTTAGCCAAGCGCGCATCATTAATAAAAGCCTTCGCCACATCTGGGTTGACTTGGTCTAAGTGCTGGTGCTGGACTTGGTATTTCTCTTCCAATAACGGGCGTAACTTGTGTTCCCATAAGCGTTTCCCGGCCTCGAAACTATCGGCCATTTGCTGGCTAAAGGCCTCAATCCCCTCGGCAAAAATATCGTAGATATCGCCCATGGGAATCACGGTTCCCAACTGCAGTTGATCGCCGGCCTTGTTCAACAGGCGATACAAAACAAAGAGCGCAGTCCGTTCCCGTTGCAGAACAGAGGAGAGCGCGACCAACGCCTCGATCAAGGCCGGACTAAACGGATACACCTTGCGAAAATCGGCCAGGTGATAGTTGCGCCCCAACAGGGTGTCCAAACTGCTTTTATCCATGCTTTTAAGCGTTTCAAATGCGCGGTCAATTTCAGCGCGCGCGCCTTCGGAACGCGGCCGCAAGACCCGTTTCTCGACGATTTCCGGCAGGTTCTTATCGGCCAGGGTAATCGTTTCGTAACGGCCTTTCCAATAGGCGAACATATCGTCGAAGCGGGCCTTCTCCACACCCGGCAAATTGTCACCGACCAGTTCGGACAAGTCCCGTTGGCGCGCAATGAAACTGATCAGCGGAACCGGCCGATTGCCCACCTGGCTCTCGACCAATTTGGAGAGTTTCTGGACTTCTTCAGCCAGGAACTTTTGGTCTGCTGCCTTGCCGGCCAACCACAGGATCAGCTCGTCCAGGAAGAAGACCACCCCATCAAAGCCTGCATGGACGGCGTGTTGGCTGATGATGGCCAATCCTTCATCCAGGCTCAGGTAATGGGCATGTCCACTTTCCTGCGCACGGGTGAAGGCTTTAAAAAAGGTATTGCTTAGGGCTTGGACCAGGGCCGCATATTCGGAATCCTCATACGACTGGGCCGCCGCTGTTTCGAAACGCTGTAAATCCCACAGGCCCTCCAGATCGCCCCACCCAGAATCGTTAAGGGCACTGCCGTTCAGCTCGGCAAAAAACGCGGTTTCACCCAAACGGGCCAGATGCTCGCGTGCATCCTGGATCAGGTGTTCGGCATGGCTCAACAAGGGCCGGCCAGATTCGGGATGGTGTTCGGCCATGAAACGCGCGTACTGGCTGAAGATGGCCTGTTCCAGATTCTTACCGCCAATCAGGTTAAACGGCACAATCAATATTTTTTTGCCCTGCAGCCAGGGGTCGTGCTTGACAACCAGCGGTGCCAACTCCGGTTTGGATCGAGCGTGGGGGTTGCCTTGCAGGAGCAGGCCCAAAATGGCCATGAAATGGCTTTTGCCCGAACCAAACGAGCCGTGCAGGATGGCGGCCTTGCTCTTCTTATTTGCAAGAGCGGACTGAATCAAGCGCAGGGAAGCATCAAAACTCTCTACCAATTGAGGGGTCGGCACGTAGTCGGCCACCGTCTTTTCGGGACTTAAGACATCCTCCACCAAACGCAGCACCAGATCGCCGCTGTTAATTTGTTCAGGAATGTGGATCAGGTCTTTGAGGGTGGTCATGAATGGCCTCGCTTCTTGGTTTCGGGTCGCCACTGGTTCAGGTCCTCGATTGAGAGGTCCAGATCGCGACATTCGCCTTGGACAAACCCTTCAAAATAATCGCCGAGCCGCAACTGGAACTCGGGATGAAAGGCGTTATGCCATTGTTTGAGCCAGGGCAGGAGTTCGTGCAACGCGACGAGGATGGGCAGGAGCCGCGGTCCATCCCAGCCGTCCTGCGTTTTGCGCTGCTGGTAAAGGGCGGCAATGGCCTGGGCCGTTTGCAGGTGGTCCCAACCGGCCCACCCAATCACGGGGCTGGGGTCCTGTTCCCGTTCAGCGCCAAACAGCAGGTTAAAGCGTTCCTTGGGTACATCCAGTTTGCCGCGATGGGTCCAGTAACTGGGTTTGAGGAAGTCGCTGGACTTGTATTTGGGTGGAACGGGGATCGTGCCCAAGGCGGCTTTTTCGCGTTTGAGTGCTTCTGCGTTGAGGTGCTGGGGATCGGTTTCCGGCAATTCGGCGCGTGCATCCAGCGCATCCTCCTGGCGTTGTAAGGCCCAGGTCTGTTGCCACAAGGCGTATTGGCGCAAACCCGATTCCTTGTAGCGCGCCGCCGCTTGAAGCGGCACGGCCTCTCCATCCAGCAACTCGCTCAAAAAGCGGAACAAATCGAAATCAGACCGTCCTGTTTTCAATTCAGCGCCGCGCCGAAAAGATGGATTGCCGATCAATAAATCGCTCAATTCGGCAATCGAATAGAACTGGGGTTTTCCGTGAAAACAGTGTTCAACTTGATCAAGTAGCCAACTATTGAGCGCCGAAACAAACTGCTCTTGCCAGGTGGATGCTACCCAACGGCGTTTGTAATTGGGCACTTCTAAAAGCGCCAGTTGGGCATTTTGGTCGATGAGTTCCAACCGTTTTTCCACCAGCTCCCGGTAGGGTTTTGGCCATGTGCTGGGCAAATCTGGGCTTAAAACGCCGTGATGCTCGCTAAACCAGGCTTCATCTAATGTTTCCGGGTTTTGGGCCATGATGATTTCAAAGGCGCGTTCACCGACCCGGAGCGGAGGAGGATCATCGCAGACCCAATTGGCTTCGGTTAAACCGTATGCGTGGTAACAAAACCAATCCAACTCTTCCTGCAAGGCAATCATCTGGTGATGAATGTGTTCGGCCTTCTGACGATGGGCATTCAACGAATCCCAATCCACTTCCGGTTGACTTAGCAGGGTTTCGGGCGCCACCTGAGCCAATTCGGAGGCGAGCCGATCCAACCGGGTCGCCAAATCCAACGGTTTCAATTCAGGAACAGGGAATTTGAGTAGCTTGGAACCATCATGCTCAAAGCGCTCGGCCCAGACTGCGCCACCGCCGCCTTTGTTAAAACAGGTTTGTTTCATCCAGAAGCAGGCGCTGGAGGAATTGAGCAAGCCGAGCAGGGCCAGATGATCGGCGAGGCTGGCCGAATCGGGTAATTTGATCACCGGTGCAGTTTGTTTAAAAACCTTGCCGCCGCGGTCCAAAACAAAATGGTTGTGCGAGGCCACAAACGCAAACGCAATCGACAACGGATTCCGGTACCTTTTGGTGGGAATTTGATGGTATTCAAAATACGGCCGTCCAATTTCGCGATAAGTTTTCTTGGAAAAATCTTTACGGTCGAATAAGTAAGTCCTTAATTTCCAAAATCTTTCAGGAAAGGGAAGATGCTCAAGGGGAACTAATTTGAAATCGTTTTGCTCGTCATAAGGAAAAATCACCGAAAGACATGTGGCTAGTACCCAATCTCTAATAACCTCCCCTGGAACTAATGGTTTGATGAGCGAACTTTTTATTGAATTGATTCGCGCGGTAAAAGCATCATCTTCCCCAAGGATTGCCCCAAAACCAATAGACAAGGAAACATCATGAAGCAACATCTTTGCTGAATCATTTATGGTTTTTTGCACTTCGTCTGCTCCGCCACCGGTTAAGGACCAGGGGTGGCTGGCGAATTGGCTGCGCGCATTCCAACCTGCGCTGATAAATTCGCCCGCAAACTGTTTTTGGTTGTATCCGTGCAGGATGTCGCACCAGACCAAGCCTTGGGATGGATCGTCCGGCGTACTCGGCTCGCCTTTAATGCCTTGCAGGACCAGGATTTGATCACTGTGTGGAGCCTGATTTTGGCCAAATAAGATAACCGTTGGCGTGCCATGCCCCGGAATATAGGCACCGCTGGTATCGATAATGGCATTGAGCTGAAGTTTGGGCAGGTATTCTTGGATCAACTTCACCCCAAACTCGCGTTTCATGAAACTGTTGGTGGTAATGACGCCCATGTATCCCGCCGGTGCGCCGCGCTCCCCTCTTCGCGCAAGCTCGAAAAATCGCTCCGTAAACGGGACGCCCATGGAATATTTCATGTGGCAGGTCCGGTACTTGTGGCGGTATGCCTTGTTCAGGTTGGCATCCTTGACCGTGATGTAGGGCGGGTTGCCCACCACCGCTTCATATTTTTGGAAGAGGATGCGCCGCAGTTCAGGCGTGTCTTCACTTTCGTAATACTGATCAAATTTCCCCTCGCCCAGCAATTCCATCTGCAAGGTATCGCCGCCCAACCCGTCTAGTTCCTTATGAAACAAAGAGTCACCGCGGGCCAGGTTGATTTGGAAGGCCGGAGCGGCTTTTAACTGCCGGACCCCGGATTCGCGCAAGGCCTCCACAATCAGCCGGAAATGAGCGATCGCCACGGCAAACGGGTTGATGTCCACCCCGAACACGCCGCTCAAGGCCTTCTGCACCTGGGCAATGGGATTAAGGGCCGGCTCGTGCAAGCGAACTTCCCGCAACAAACGCTGGAACCCGCCGATCAGGAAATGGCCCGAACCACAGGTCGGGTCAATCAGCTTGGTCTGTTGGTAACCAAAGCTGGCAAGGGCCGGTTCCAGGGTGTGGTCCAGGATGAAGGACTCGACAAAGTCCGGGGTCTGTAACAGGGCAAACTGTTTTTTGGCGTATTCGCTAAGGTCCTGGTACAGATCGCCCAGGAA
Source organism: Acidobacteriota bacterium (assembly GCA_020637335.1). Taxonomy (GTDB): domain Bacteria; phylum Acidobacteriota; class Holophagae; order Acanthopleuribacterales; family Acanthopleuribacteraceae; genus JACJWC01. Next base: position 20,574 of record JACJWC010000011.1, read on the forward strand.
ACGGGTCGTTTTCAGTGTGTCAAACCGCAGGACCAATTGGCCGTTTTCATCGGTGCGTTGGAAGGTGTTGAGCAGTTCGCGACAGGCATCACCGCTGGGGCCCAGGCTCCAGAGCGGATTGTGACGCTGATGGAACAACTCACTCAGGGCGGGCAGGGACGATACCGCTTGGAAGACATGCAACAGGTACTCCCGTTCGGAATGGGCCGGAAATTGCCGGAAATAGCGGGTCAATGCCTCCTGGCCATCACGCCATTTTCCGTTCGGACCGGAAATATAGGTCTCCTCAATCAACGCCTGATCCTCGCAGTAACGAATGAAGACACAGGCCAGAATCCAGTGCACGGCGATTTGGGTAAATTCGCCTTCCAGCCAGGATTCAAGCGGGGCAGCCGTGCGTTTGTCGCGCAGCATGGCTTCGTAACGCGGCTGGAAACCATCCAACAGTTCCGGTTTTTCTGTGACCCTCATGCGTAAATCGTCCTGTAACAAGCGCAATAGCCCGGTGAGTTCGTTTAACATGCGCTTCCTTTCCGATTAAAAACCATATCAGCCGACCTGCTCGGCCCAGGATTGCGGGACCCGCGCCCATTCATTGGCAGTCAGGATGGGTAGCGGTTTACCATCCAGGATCGGGCCGTCCACCTGAGCGTATCCGGCAACCAGGACCCACAATGCGCGTTTCCGGCACTGCTCACGCCAGAGGCTGAATGTTTCCATCAGGTCGTAACGGGCCAGCAGGCCCGGGTGCGTCATTAAAAGCGGCGAGGCGCCGGAGTCCGGTAGGTTGGACCAGCGGGCCTGGCTGAGCTGGACCAGGCGATTCAGTTTCTGCCAATCGCTACTGCCCGGTTTGGCATCGGCTTCGCGCACGACCCGCCAATCCACCTTGCGTTGTTGCGCCTCTGCTTTCAGTGATTGGATCAGCCAGAGATCGGCGTTTAAGAGCTGGGGGTTGAAACGCGATTGTAAGTGCTGGGCGGCGGAGCGATAGGCATGCGGCGCCACCATCAGAAAGAGCAAACCACCATTTTGGGCGCTGTACTGTAGCCGTTCCTCAAGGCGTTGGTATTCGTGTTTGAGCTGATCGCCCTGAGCTTTGGATTGGAAGCGCTGACTGGTGTGCTGGGTGCCCAAAAAAGTAGCGCCCATTTGATCGGCTTGCGGGTAGGTGTAAGCGCCTTTATGCGGGTCCCAGACCAGGCTGGAACCACTGGCCTGCAGGAGGCCATCGAGTTCGGGTCGGTCCGGCAGGGGTTCTGCTTCCAGGTAGCGGTTCTGGATGCGGGTGCGCAGGTCCTGAATACTGACCTTACTCAAGCCGATCAGGGCATTGCGGCCCAGCGATAAGGCGCGGGCGGCCGGTAATCCCTTGGGATAGATTTCATTGCGACTGGAAAGCCGGGCGCGAGCCGTGAACTGGAGCGCAACCCGCAAGCGCGAGAGTGGGTCCAAAACGCGCATCTCGGTAGGGTCATCCCAATTTTGTTGCTGGTTGTGCAGTAGCGAGTGGATTGTTTCCAAAGGCGGTAATTGATCGGCCAGATCGTCCAGTTCCTGAACCAGATTGGTCAGGGCGTGGATTCGGGCCTGGGCGTGACCATCCGCGTCCCAGGTTATTGCGACCCGCTCGCCAACGATTTGGGTCCGCCAAAAGACTTGTTTGCGGGTGTCTTCGCCGTAGACCAAACCGGCACGGGTGACCGCCCAAGCCATGGTCTTGCGTTCGGATTCGGCAGCGGAACTGCCCAAAACGCGTAAAACCCGTTCGGCCAGGACCGGCAAGGAGATGATGCCGCCTTCGCGTAACAGAGTGGTTTTCATGATCTCCATCAACTGGCTGAACGGGCGGCTAAACCGTTTCTGGATCCGCGCGCGGAACAGGCCCAAAACACGGAACACATCGATAACAGTCAAACCCAAAGCGTGGGCCACCGCGTGTGGGGTGATGGTTTCAAGAGCCGTTTCATCCGGCAGGATCCCTTCAAAAAAGGCACGCAGGATGCGGGTTTGCGCGGCTTCTCGCGGATAGAGCCAACCAAATAGCTGGTCCACGGCGGGTAGGCCATTGTTCGGCTCCGATTTGCGGACCTTTTGGAAGTGCTTTTGGAGTTTGAGCGCCAGCTTGTGCAGTTGGTGGCGTGTGTCGCGAGCCGCACCACGCAATTTGAGGAAGTAGAGCGGCTCCCGTTCCAAAAGGTCGGCGATGCACGTCAGATCCGCACTTTCAAGCGCTTGCAGTTCCAGCGCAGACAGGTTGAGTTCGGTAATCGAGCTTTCCAGATGGAGGTGTTCCAGATCTAACCCACTGGGTCCGTGTGGGGTAAGACCCGAACCCGATTGCGTAATCCGCTGGAAGGCCTGACGCCAGGCCATGTTCATTTGGGCTGCGGTATCGAAGCGTTTGGCCGTTTCGCGGGCCAGAGCCTTGGCGAAGAATTGGGTTAAGGCCAGGCGGGTGACCGGTTCAAACAGCTCCGATTCAATATGCACTTCCTCGGCGATCAGTGCGGGTTCACTGCGACCATCGCCCCAGCGCGGTAAGTGTCCGGTTGCCATTTCGTACAACGTGAGTGCAGCCGAAAAACGATCGGCGTGTGGGTCCCAGCGTTTGCGTTTGACCAGGAAAGGATCGCGATAGGCCGGCGTACCGGACCGGATATCCTCGTAAGGTTTGTTGGCGAGCGAGAAGTCGAAGAGCATCAGGTGGCGTTCATCGTTTTTGCCCTCTTCGACCTCGCCAATGTTGTCAGGTTTGATGTCGCGGTGCGGTAAACCCATGGTTTCAAGATAGTGTAAGGCTTCCAGTAAGTCTTCGCCGAAGCGCTGCAGGAGTTCCAGTTGGATGCGGCCGCGACGTAGCCGGTCGCCCAAGGTGCCCAAATCGGCCGGCCGTAAGAGCAGGCCCACGTGACCGTGAATTTCGACCAGGTTGGGCGGCAAAAGCGAAACGACCCGCTTGTGGTTCAGTTTTTCCAAAACGCGATGTTCGGCCAAAAGATCGTCGTTGTGGTTGGGGTGATCAGCCAGTTTCAGGACTTTGCGGATCCCATCGGATTCGACCAGGAAGGCGATGGCGGTCGCGCCTTGACCTAGGCGGTTGAGCACTTTGAATTGATTGTTGAGCATGCTTCCGACAGGGATGGCGGCGGGATCGAATTCCGGTTCTTTGGGTGCGGGCGCGGTCAGTTCCTCTTCGACCCCGTCAAGGCCTTCGGCAAAGGCCCTGACGCTGGCCAGGCGGTGGCTCACGTCGGGCAGGGTGGCGCTTTCGATCAGGTCATCCAAGGCGCGGGTAACACCGTCCAGAACCGCACTTAAACGCAAGCCGCCGGTGGTCAATTTTTCAACTAAATGGTCGGCACTTTCGGCGGGTGGAATGCCGGAAAAGAGGTGGTAGGCCAACGCACCTAAGGCAAAGACATCAAGCAATTCGGCATCCTGATCCACGGCACGCAGACTTTCAGGTGCCAGGTAGGCGGCCTGTTCGGCATCGACAAATTGGTCCAAATGGGTGGTGACGTGGAGGGTCAAAGACGAAGACTGACCGTCATTGCGCGCGGTCGCCCAGTTGAGGATGCGGATTTTCGGGAACTGTTTTTTGGGGTTGATGACCAGGATATTGCGCGGGCATAACGTGCGATGAACGACCTTTTGTTCATGGGCGTATTTCAACGATTCGGTGAGCAGTCGGATGATGTGGAGCTTGGTGTCCAAACCGGGTTTTTCCGGTTCTTTTAAGTAGAGGTCCAATCGCTGGTAGTCCTCAGGCTGATCAAAGACCAGGACTTCGCCGCGTTCATCGGCTTGGTAGTCCAGGAAATGGAGAATGCTGGTATGGCCACGCATGGCCTCATGCACGCGAACCTCTCGTTTTGCAGCGCTTTGGACCATTTTGCGCAGGTCGCTGGCCAGGTTTTGGGTGCCGTAGATGCGGATCCGGCGTTTGTAACCCATCTTCTCGTGTTGGCCTAACCAGTCCTGAAAGAGCGGGCCATCATCGAGCAACTCCAAAAGATCAAAATGGCCAATTTTACGCGCGCGGCGAACCGGGTGAATACCAATCGCCTGCATGGCTTCATCCAAGGCCTGGGCCGTGCGGCGATCGTTGCGGGTCGGACGGTTCTGCCGTATGGCCGTCGATAGGCCGTGGGTCAAGGCCCAGATGATGCCTTGGTGCTCGGGGTTGGAGTTGGGCCGATCGCCATCACGGCGGTGTACGTAGGGTTGGAGCGGTTCCGACATCTCCACATCCACGTGGGGATCGGAAAGAAAAATGATCGGGTCCAGGAACGGAACAGGAATTTTTCGTTTTTCAAAGGCGCGCGTGTTTTTGAGTAGGCTTACCAGTTTTTTGGCCTTGCGGTCGCAGAGCAATAAAGGATTGTCGCGCAGGTGGTTGCGGCCATCATGGGTCCAGACCCAGGTCGACATATCGCCGCGGATCTGGCCCGGGTAACTTTTGATCTCCATCAGGAAAAATCCGCGTTGGGTGAGCACCAACGCATCGACTTCATTGAGGCTCCCGTTCGAATCAATGAAGGTGAAATTAGTCCAGACCCGGTTGGGTTCCAGCATCGGGAAATGGTCGTGGAGAAAAGCGAGCGCATCGCGTTCGTGTTCAAATTCAGATGGTGTTACCTGATTCCAGATCACCCACAAACTCCCCAGGAAAAAGAAGGCCCATTGTAACCTTTTGCTTTAAGCGGGGGGAAGTATGCGGTTCATATTTCACAATAATGTCATTTTTCACAGCAAGCACAAATCCGAATAAAATGAACCCTTCATAGCCTTGGGAATCAAGCAAATGTGGGAATTGATCATCAGGTCACCATTTGCGGAAGCAAGATCTTGTTGCGGCCCGTATTTGTTGTGGCCCGGGTTGTTTTACCCGGGGCGATGGGCTTTCATTTAACTCGGTCATTAGGCTGGTTTGGAGGATGGGGTGGTGGAGGGGTTTGGGTTGGGTTTTGTGTCGCCCTGCCGTGCTTTTTGCGGAGGGGGGTGGTTGACCCAGAGCTCCTCGCTGCTCTCGTCAGCCTGGGTTTTGACCTTGCGCCCTGCGGGCTTTTCGGGTGGGCGTTTTGGATGGGATTTGAGCTGGAATTTTCCTCAATGTTGGATTGAGATAGGGATATGGCTGGGATTTGGCTTAGTGTGGGTTTGAGATGGCGTTCGGGTAGGGATTTGTCTCTGCGTGGGATTGGGATGGGTGTGTGCTTCCCCTCCCTTGCCTGCATTTTTAATGGGACTTTGCCCCATCGCGGGTAGGCAACCCGCGCCACATGGTTGGGGCTGGGCTTTTTTTGTGGCCCGGGTTGTTTTACCCGGGGTGATGGGCTTTCACTTTGCTCGAGCATGGGATTGGGCTGGGTTGCTGGTCTGGCTTTGGCGTTTTGAGGCCCGGTTTTCGCTCTTCCTGGGCTTGGTGATGAGTTCTTGGCTCTCTTCCCTAACCTGCATTATTTAATGGAACTTCGTTCCATCGCGGGTAGGCAACCCGCGCCACATTTTTTGGGCCTCCAGTAAGGGAGCGTTAGCGACCGACTGGGCGGATAGCAGCAAATCCAAACAGGCCTAAAGAGATCGATGTTTCGAGAAAAAGATCTCTTGAAAAAAATGGATAACGACCATGGCTACTTTTGCAGATTCAGGATTGCTGCGAATGGGGCGAACGGGCCTTTTGGGTCCGTCAGGACGGTCTGGGTGGTGGTTTCAGTAACCATGCAGCCATTGCAGGTGCGGACCGGTTGGGGATACACGATAAGGTCTCTCACCCATTGGACCTCTTCGTCGCTCAGAGGGCGGCCGTGGTCTTGGAGGCGCAGCAGCGCTTCTGCTGCGTAGAGACGCGCTGCAGGCGGGCCGGCCTTGAGCAGGAACCGCAATGCTTGGATTTCCTTTGCGCCCAATATCCGCTCTATGGCGATTCGTTCTGCAGGCGGTATACCCACGATAGTACAAATCTGCCCGTATTCGGCCTGATCTGAGGACAGTAGGCTGCGGAAGGCAGATCGATGGCGCCGTCGGATGGTGAGTGGACCCAATTCCGGATGTTGGGTTTCCAACTGCGTTCTCAGCTCAAGCCAGGGTATTTCAGAAGGGCTGGTCCCGATCCAAAACAAAAACAACCACATAAAAGATGCTCCTGAATGATGAGTTGAGCAAAAGTTCAGCCAGAACTAGGGAAATGGACCGAGGCAATGCTTTCAATCGCCCGCTGGGCTCTGGCCTGGCCGTTCGGCCGTTTTTCCCACCCCTCCTTTTGTCGGGGTGGGCTCATGGATCATTCGGCCGCTGGCCTCCTGGTAGAAGCTTGATTTGGATTGAATTGCATGAGTCGGAATGTTGGGAAAAATCGGGCTACGGTGTGCCGTCCTGTGCGATGCTCGAATAGCCAACGCCAGAGCCGGATTGCGGATGTTCAGCTGCGTTGATGCGACGTTTCGGTGGGGTGAGGCGCTTGGGTTTGAACATTTTGCTGAACTTTGTGGCCTGATAATTTTTGGCGGCCGGATACCCGGGTAAAACAACCCGGGCCACATTTTGGGACCGCCTTGGGCCTTTCTTTTGATCCGAGTCAAGTATTCCTTCAAGCGGATCCGCAGGATCCGAATAAGAGAGGCCCCCAGTAAGGGAGCGTTAGCGACCAACTGGGGGGATAGCAGCAAATCCAGACGGCCCTAAAGAGATTTCAATTACTTTTTGGTTGTCTTGAATCCTGGTTGAGCAAGCTTTTCGCGCTTCGGAGAGATCGGTTTGGGATCTTTGTTGGTCTGGCGCTTGGGGTTAAGTGAGAGCGTGGCCATCTATCCATTGGGATGATGATGGGCTTGTGCTTTCTCTCCCAAACCTGCATTTTTAATGGAACTTCGTTCCATCGCGGGTTGGCAACCCGCGCCACATGGTTGGGTTTGGCCGTCTTTTGTGGCCCGGGTTGTTTTACCCGGGGCGATGGCCTTTCACTCTGTTTGAGCATTGGATTGGGCTGGGTTGCTGGTCTGGCTTTGGCGTTTTGAGGCCCGGTTTTTTTGTGGCCCGGGTTGTTTACCCGTTCCGACAGGCTGGCAGCCGTGTGACTCGGAGCTGTGGAAACGGCTTCAGATGATTAAGTTATTGTGTGGATGATCTACGCGTTAGCTTATCAGAAGATTGGTGTTCCGTCACCTAATCCTACCAACACAGGCATCGGGAGTAATTCCTTTGTCTGAAGCTGTTGGGACAATGTAGCCCTCGGTCGATTGACCGGAAGGCCTTGGGCCAACGCTGCTAATGCCAAGGCGGCTGGGAGCTAGGATCAGATCCTATGGTTAACACATGTGAATCTCGTTCTGCGTCGTTAGCCTGAAGGAGTCGAAGGCATTACATAGGCTCCCTTGGATGGCGGTGAATTGGGCAGACTGTTCCCAATTCCACGGACACGCGCAAGCACCATCCCGGCGTTAGAGAGGAACCTAAGGGATCAACTTAGGCGTTTCCACGGAACCGAAGTAACCCCGTATCGTTCCAGCGGGTCTGGTAGGGCGATCGTAAGGTCAACCGACGGCGATGCGGGTCAGAGAGGTTGGAAGAAGCGAATGCCGTCCTGTAATGGGGCGGATAGGGCTATACCCATTGCGCAAGCAAGCTGACGTCCAACTGGTGACAGATTGCGAGAGAACTTGAATTACCGAACTCAGGAGGACAAGCAAATGACTCGGACTCATAGGGAGATCCCTGGTGCGGCCTCAACCGCTAAATTACGGTGGACAGCCATTAACTGGCGACACTGTGAAGCAACGGTTCTTCGGCTTCAAATGCGTATCGCAAAGGCAGTGCAAAGTAAACGTTGGGGCCGCGTACAGGCGCTCCAGCATCTCCTGATCACGTCACATTCCGCACGGCTCCTGGCCGTTCGGTCCGTGACAACCAGTAAAGGGAAACGTACGCCAGGTATTGATGGTGTGGTTTGGCGAACGGCGCAAGCCAAACTCCAAGCCACACAAACATTGCGCAGCCGGGGCTACAAGAGTAGTCCTCTGCGGCGCGTCCTCATTCGAAAATCCAACGGAAAGATGCGCCCTTTGGGGATTCCGACCATGCGCGATCGGGCCATGCAAGCCCTCCACGCCATGGCGCTTATCCCCATCGCCGAGGTCCAAGCCGATATCCATTCCTATGGTTTCAGACCCCACCGCAGTGTGGCCGATGCCATCAAGCAATGTCATATCGTCCTCTCTCGGAGAAACTGCGCACCCTGGATCCTCGAAGGAGATATCAAAGCCTGCTTCGACACGATTGACCATCCGTGGCTCAAAGCGCATATCCCCATGGATAAACGCATTCTCCACCAATGGCTCAAAGCCGGTTTTATGGAAAAAGGCGCTCTCTTCCCTACGGATGAGGGTACGCCTCAAGGCGGGGTGATCTCTCCCCTTCTGGCCAACATGGTTCTCGACGGACTCCAGGAGACCGTCGCCCGTGTTGCACCAAGAGGGTCTAAGGTGAACTTCGTCCGTTACGCGGACGACTTCATCTGTACAGCTAAAGATCCCACCCTCCTGAAGGACACCATTCAACCTGCCATTGCCTCGTTCTTGGCTGAACGTGGACTCACCCTCTCCGAGGAAAAGACCCACATCACCCACATCGAGGATGGCTTTGACTTTCTTGGTTTCAACTTGAGGAAATACAACGGAAAACTTCTCTCTAAACCTGCAAAGGTCAAGATTCAAGCGTTTCGGCGAAAACTCAAGGAATGCTGCAGGCAACTGCGGTACAAGCCCACCCATCTCGTGATCGCAGCCCTTAATCGGAAGCTGCGGGGCTGGGGCAACTTCTACCGCCACTCCTGCGCCAAGAAAATCTTTGGCTCAATCGACCACACCCTTTTCCAAATGATTTGGCGTGAGCTCAAGCACAGGCACCCTCAGAAATCCGCAACTTGGAATAAGGCTCAGTATTTTACCAGAGTCGGCTCCCGGGACTGGATCCTGACAGGTCTGGAACGCAAAGGCCAGCAGGTAAGAAGACACTTTCTTCTCCCACTGAACCGCGTACCTATCCTGCGCCACATCAAAATCAAAGGAGTTGCTCACCCCTTTGACTCAGATTTCAGATTCTATCTCAAAAAGCGGAAGATCATTCTTCAAGCCTTACGAGCCCGGCTGAAATCGAAGCTCACGACCACTTCAGCTTGGTACCCAGTCAAAGGGGCCAGTTCAGGAAACCGCCTGCCGGGTCATCACCCTCGATGACCTTACTGTTGCTTGAGCCGTATGAAGGGAAACTTTCACGTACGGTTCTTAGGGGGAGATGGAGCCGCAAGGCTCCATCCCTACCCGATTGTCCCACATTTTTTGGCCTCCCGTTAGGGTGCGTTTGTGACTGACTGGGGCGCTGGTTCGCGGACGGGGGTGTGCAGGGCGAGCAGGGCGCGTTCGGGCGTCATGGGTGCGTGGAAGGCTAGTGGGCCTTTTTGCTGGGCGCGGATGGCGTGGCGCAAGGCGAAGTAGCCGCCGATCCCGTACATGAGCGGCGGTTCGCCGACCGCTTTCGAGCCGCGAATCGCGTAGCTGTGATTGCTTTCCAGGCAGATCAGTTCGATTTCTTTCGGCGCCGCATACAGGTCAGGCACCTTGTAAGTCGACAGCGCGTGCGATCTTAAGCGGCCCGATTCGTCGTAGGCGACTTCTTCACAGGTCATCCAGCCCAAACCTTGGACCAATCCCCCTTCGAGTTGGCCCTGGTCCACGATCGGCACCAAGGATCGGCCCAAATCGTGGACGACCGAAACCCGATCCAAGCTGTAGGTGCCCAACATGCTGTCCAAGGTCGTTTCCACCAGGGCTGCCCCGTAAACGTGGTACGCAAACGGATGGCCTTTTTCCTTTTCCAGATCGAAATGCAGGCCGTGCGGCGAATAAAAGGCCTGCTCGCTCAACGAAACCCGTTGGAAATGGGCATGCAATGCCAGAGCATCAAATGTCATTTCAAAACCGTTGGGACCCGTGACCTTGCCCTCGTGAAAGTGGTAATCCTGCGGTTTTCCGCCGTGGTCCTGAACCAATAAAACCCGGAAGCGATCGATCAAACGCTGGCAGGCCAGGTCCAAGGCTTTGCCGTTCAGATCGGCCGTGGCACTGGCTGCGGAGGGCGAGGTATTCGCGTTACGAGTCGTATTCGTATACTCGATTTTGACCCGTTCGGCCGGTACACCCAAGGCACTCGCCGCCACCGCTCTCAGTTTGGAAACCACGCCCTGGCCCATTTCGACTGCCCCAGTACTGACCAGCACGCTGCCGTCCGTGTAGACGTGCAACAGCGCCGAGCCCTGGTTCATGTGGGTTTTGGTGAAGGAAATGCCAAAACAGATCGGCATGACGGCCAGCCCGCGTTTGTAACGGTTCGACGTTTGGTTATGCTGTTCGACTTGTTGCCAACGTTTGGCCAATTGGAAATCCGATTCCAAACGATCCCAACAGGTTTGGGCCTGGCTTTCACTCACCGTTTGACCATAAGCAAACACATCGCCATCGCGTAGCAGGTTCTTTTTCTGTAACTGCCAGGTGGGGATGCCGAGCGATTCGGCTGCGTGGCACAGGGCTGATTCCATGACGAACATGCCTTGGGGTCCACCGAACCCGCGGAACGCGGTATTGGGCGGAACATGCGTTTTACACGACATGGCGACCGCTTTGACGTTGGGCACCCGATAGGCATTGGTGCAGTGGAACAAGGTGCGTTCCAAAACGGCCGGTGAGAGGTCGGCATGGGCGCCCGCATTTTGAAAGAAGGTAGCCTGGTAGGCCACGATGTTCAGGTCGGCATCCAATCCAATTTGGTAATCGGCCTGGTAAGGATGGCGTTTGCCGGTCATGCGCAAATCGCGCAGGCGATCCAGGACCAGTTTGGCCGGTCGTTTAAAGCGATGCGCGACCAAAGCGACCATGACGGCCCAGGGTGTGGCTTGGTCTTCCTTGCCACCAAACCCGCCGCCCAGCCGGGTAACCTCGACTTCGATGGCGTGCATGGGTAGTCCCAAAACGCGCGCGGTTGTGCGTTGCACAGCGGTTGGTCCTTGGGTGGACGAAATGATCCGCACCCCATCGTGCATCGTGGGAAACGCCATGGTCGCCTGGGTTTCCAGGTACAAATGTTCCTGGCCGCCAACCTCGGCGCGCCCGGAAAAAACGTGTTTGGCTGATGCGAATCCGGCCGAAACATCGCCCATTTCAAAGGTTCGCACCCGGCCGATGATATCGCCACGGGCAGCGGCTTCGCGCGGATCGGTACAGACGGGCAGCGCTTCGATTTCGGCTTGGATTAAACCGGCCGCCTTGGTTGCGGCGGCATTGGATTCGGCCACGACCAGGGCCAGCGGTTGACCGCGGAACTCGACGGTATGATCGGCCAGCAACGGTTCATCGGGGATGATGCCGCCGATCTGGTTCTCACCGGGAATATCGCGCGCGGTTAGAATCGCAACGACGCCGGGTACGGCCAATGCTGCGCCGATGTCTAAGGCGCGCACGTGGCCGTGGGCAACAGGCGAATCAAAGGGAACGACATGCAGTCCGTTGGCCGGAAAGGGTAAATCGTCCAGATAAGGCGTTTTGCCGCAGACATGGCTGAGTGCATCCCAATGGGTCATACCGCCACCTCCTCATCGCGGAACAGGGTTTCAAAATGGACTTTCAGCTGTTGGGTCAGCAGCAGGCGTTTATACTCGGCACTACCGCGCACATCGCTGATCGGTGCAATCTCGCGATTGGCGATAGCTAATGCCTGTTCAAAGATTTGGGCATCCGGTTTTTTGCCCTCGAGGAATCTGGAGGTTTCACGCAGGTAGAGTGGGACGGGAGCTACCCCACCCGCGGCCAGGGCGACACGCTGGATGTGATTGTCTTTGAGCCAGATGCGCATGGCGCTGTTGACCGAAGCGATATCCAGGTAGGTCCGTTTGGAGACTTTGAGGAACTGGAACCGACTGTCGCCTTTGGGAATGGTCAGACCCCAAATCCGTTCACCGGGATTCAGCAGCAGCTTTTTGTAATCGAGAAAAAAGTCGGCGAGTGGGAATCGGCGCTCATCGGGTTCGTGGATGCCGACCGAAATTTCGGCATCCATGGCCAGGAACAGGATGGAGAGATCGCCAATCGGCGAGGCATTGGCCAAATTACCGGCAACGGTGGCGATATTGCGAATTGGGGTCGAGGAAATTAAGCGCAACTGATCGGTCCAATTTGGGATCCAATCAAAACAGGGACTGTTCAGCAGATCCGTCACCGTGGCGGAACCATCAACCCACAGGGAATCACCTTGTTCGCGGATGGAACGCTTGCCCGGTTGACGGTGGACCAAGACTACCGATTCCTCCTGGATTTGCTCGGGGATCTGAACCAGCAAATCGGTCCCACCGGCCAAAAAACGCCCGGAGCCAGAGCCGGCGGAAACTGCAGGGATTGCAGCTAACTGGCCTGGAATGTCGCGAAAATAGGCGGGCACCCAGCAGGCAGAGACCAAACCCGACAGGTCGCGCTGGCCCAAGCTGCGGTTCAATTCGGCGGTTAGGTCCTGTGCGACTTGTTTAAGGGATTGGTAACCGGTACAGCGGCAGATATTGCCGTCAATGGCCTGCTCGGCGGCCTGTCCGGTCAAGGCACCATCGCCCAAGGCAAACGCCATCCAGGACATGACAAAACCGGGTGTGCAGAATCCACACTGGGTTGCACCGCGCGTGACCATTGCCGTCTGAACAGGATTCGGTGCAATTTCCTGCAGGCCTTCAACGGTGACAACATGGGTGCCATGTACATTACCAAGCGGGAACAGGCAGGACGTAATCGATTGATAGGAAACGTGTTTCGACTGCGGATCGAGGTAACCGAGCAGGACGCAACAGGCACCACAATCGCCTTCCCGGCAGCCGGCTTTGGTACCAACCAAATCGCGATGGGTGCGAATAAAGTCAAGCAGTGGGGTGGCTGGCGCCGCATCGGTTTCCACCCGTTGATCGTTTAAATAAAACTGAATCATCACAATCCTTTAGTCAAAAATCTAGTCTATGATGGGCCCATTGGCAACTCACAGAGGCAATGAATTAAGGAAGGGAACATTATGAATGAAAGGGACGAATTTGAGTTCAAAAAACAGTTGGTCCTGGCCGCACTGACCGGTTTGAGCCAAAAATTCACAGGAAGTAACCAAAAAGATGTAGCCCAAGGCGTGATGATGCTGGCCAATGCAACGTTGGAAGCATGGAAAGCCACTCAGCCCAAAAAAGCCGATTGGCTGGAATAGGTTACACAATTCGGCAGCGTTGGCGGATGCGGCTGATTTCGTCAGGGATTTTGCGCTAAATTGGCCAAAAGTTTTCTTGCGCACTCATTCCAATGTCCAAACCGATCCGGAGTTTTTGGTGTTATGAAAGGCCGTCTCACCGGGTAACCTACCCGGGCCACAATATTAAGCCCCATGTGGCGCGGGTAGGCTACCCGCGATGGGGCGAAGCCCCATTTAAAATGCTGACTAGTGCGAATGCCCAAGACCTGGCTCAAAACCCAAATGACAGATAGCCCCCCTCCCCCAATACAGCATGGGTTATCCCCAAAAGACCAATCCAAATATCCAGAAAGAAAAAAGCTCCTTTATCATAACTCCAAATCCATCATAAGTGCACGGTAATTTTTATGCTATTGTAAACTCATAAAAAACCAACAAACAAATTTGGATTGAATTATGAGCCCTCACCAGATAAGGCAGTTTTATCGTCGTAATTTGCCGCATTATCATATTTCAGGTGCTGAATATTTCATTACCACACGATTAAGCGGTACGTTACCTATAAAGGACCAGCCCTTTTCCTTCGCAGAAATGGAGGCCCACCTGCATCAAACTATTGAAGGCCCCACTTGGCTGGCCAATCCGAAAGTCGCGCAGATCGTGTGGGATGCACTGATGTATCGTGATGGCAAGGTCTATGATTTACACGCAGCCTGTATCATGTCCAACCACCTGCACCTGGTCTTCAGACACTTGGTGGATTCTTCTGAAAGGGGCCCGCTTAGAAACAATTCGCTGCCAGGGATATTGCACTCGTTTAAACGAAAAACAGCAGTAGATGCCAACAAAGTGTTAAAGCGAAAAGGCGTGTTCTGGCAGGATGAAAGTTTTGATCGGGTCATTCGTTCCCAAACAGAATGGGAAAAAATCATTTACTACACCCTCAACAACCCAGTAAAAGCAAGCCTGGTCAAAAACTGGCAAGACTGGCCCTGGACCTACTGTAAATGGTCCAGAACCTGAGCAACCCAAAAAAATATTGCGGGGTTTTCACAATATAGGCAAAACCCCACACTTTGGCCCATCCCAGAGTCACGACAACAACCCAACCCGGTTCAATGCCCGAATTTAGTAAATATTCGTCTCCCCGGGTAACCTACCCGGGCCACAACAAAAGCTAGCCCACCGCTTGAATTCTCAACATCGATTTCTCCTTATTGGGCAAGGAAGGCTTGCAACCAATCTTGCAACCTTTGAATCATTTGCGTAAACGCCTGCGGATCCTGCCCTTTGAGGAAATTTTCACCTTCTGGGTTCAGCGCGGTCAGCGTTTGTTTCCAGATCAGGCGCGAGCCCGCATTTTCTTCCGTCAGATGAATATCATAACGGATGACCCGAACCCGGTTCGTGCGAATGAACTGGATGTGGTCATTGGGTTGATACGCGGAGATGACCCAGACATCGGTTCCGAATTGCGGGTCCTCGGTGGTGAAAATGCCGTCCTGCTCGGCCAGGCCCGAGGCCAGGAAAATGATGTCGCATTGCCAACCGGGCACCCACTCGAATTCGCGCACAGGGCACAGAAGCGGAAAGATTTCGTGTTTGGGCTGGGCCAGCCACATTTCACCGGACCATGCGGTTCTGAACTGGTTTTTGCTGGACATATTGTCCTCCTTTTCTAGCGGTCTGATCTCAGACTAAAGGGTGAAGTAATAGGCAGGTCAAGCCGGAAAGCCAAAAAAATCGGGTTAGACTAAAAAGACAACAGCGTAAAAGAAGGAGGTCCTCTTGAATCAATGGCAAGATTTTGAACAGTACCTGCCGCTCGTTTGGAGTATCGGCAAAGCAATCCTCATTCTCATCCTCGGTTGGTTGATTTCCAAATGGGGCAGACGAATTACGCGCAAAGCGTTTGCGTTCCGTAACCTGGATCCGGTTCTGGGCGGCTTTATCGGCAGTTTGGTCCAATACGCCATTCTGGCCGCCACGGTGATTACCTCATTGGGCGCGGTCGGGATTCAAACGACAAGTTTGGTCGCGATTTTTGCCAGTGCGGGCTTGGCAATCGGTTTGGCTTTGCAGGGCAGCCTGGGCAATTTTGCCAGTGGCGTCTTAATCCTGTTTTTTCGGCCCTTTAACTTGGGCAACAAGGTAACCGCTGGCGGTCATACCGGCAAAGTGGAAGATATTGGGCTGTTTGCTACGACTCTGCTGACGCCGAGCAATGAGCGAATCATGATCCCCAACAGCGCGATCATGTCGAACCCGATCACCAACTTTTCAGCGACAGGCACTCTACGCGCAACCATCGAGGTAGGTGTGGCCTATGGCAGCGATGTGGAAAAGGTTCGGGCTACCCTGCTGAAAGCGGTTTTATCCGTTCCTCAAATCCTGAGCGACCCCGAACCCAAAGTCCATTTCAATGGATTGGGTGCCAGTTCGCTGGATTTCTGGTTGTTGGTCTGGTCCGACACAGCAGATTTTTTTGACATGCAAAACCATGTGCGGACTGCGGTTTACAACGAACTCAATGCAGCGAACATCGAAATCCCGTTCAACCAAATCGTCGTGCATCAGGCCCAGGCCTGAGGCTTTTAAGTTCGGGCATCGTGGAAGATGATGCCCAGGCAATGGCGCGCGCCGCGGGTCAGGCGGCTGACCCCATGGCGCATTTTGACCCGATGGTAGCCCCGTGTTCCTTTCCCCGGAAAATGGTTAACGGCAAAGATGACCGCCTGACCTTGGGTCAGGGCGACGACCTCGGCGCGCGATTGGCGGCGCGGGCGCTGTTCGACCAAAACGAATTCACCTCCCTCAAACGATTCTCCCGGTTGATTGAGCAAGAACGCCATTTGTAGCGGAAACACATTCTCGCCGTAGAGGTCCTGATGCAGGCAGTTAAAGTCATCCGGCCCATAACGCAGCAGGAGCGGGGTCGCTTTATCCTGACCTGAGGCTCGGCAGGTGGCCAGAAACTCGGCATGGGTGTTGGGAAATCGCGTATCGATACGCAACTGTTCGTGCCAAAGATTGGCTACCTCGGCCAGCGGTTCGTACCATAATGTGCGTAGTTCGGCCACGCGATCGGGCAAGGGATAACGGAAGTACTGGTACTCACCGCGCCCATAAGCATGGCGTTGCATCACCACCCGTTTGCGAAAGTGGTCCTGGTCGTAAAAAGCAATCATTTCGCTGCATTCCGCGGCAGTAAGCAGCGGTCCCACCACAGTGAAACCGCGTTCGCACAAGGCGTTTTTATGGGCTTCAGTCCACAGGGTTGGCGGCATGGGTTGACTCCCGATCGAGTAGTTTCTTTTTGCGTTTGACGCCCCAGCGGTAACCGCTGACCTCGCCATTGGCGCGGATCACCCGATGACAGGGCACAATGACGGCCAATCGATTTTGTGAACAGGCCTGTGCAACGGCACGCGCGGATTTGGGTTTGCCGATTTTGGCCGCGATTTCACTGTAGGTCGCCGTTTCGCCAAGGGGAATCCTTTGCAGCGCTTGCCAGACCAGGCGCTGAAAGGCGGTACCTTGAATATCGAGCGGCAAGCTGGGATCAGGAGCCTGACCTTGCTCCAAGACAGCAAAAACAGCGTTCAACCAGGTTTGAAAGGTGTCCTGGGTGGATTGTCGATCCGCATAGGGCAGCGCTGCTTCAAATTCGGTTTGTAGCTGGTCGGGGTCATCGCCCAGACTGATCCAACACACACCGCGTTCGGTAGCCGCTACCAGCGCCCAGCCCAAGGGGCAGGCACGGACAGCCCACTGGATACGTTCACCGCGACCGCCTTTTTGGAACACGCGGGGCGCCATGTTTAGGTGACTTTGGGCGTCCTCATAAAAACGGCTGCTGGCCTGGTACCCGCTGTCGTAGATGACGTCTGTTACCCGCGTTTCCTGGGTCAAACCTTCGCGCATGCGCTGGGTCTGAATGGCTTTGCTATAGGCTTTGGGACTAATGCCGACCCGTTTCTTAAAGACGCGTTGAAAATGGAATGGGCTCATATTTGCCTGTTCGGCCAGTTCGTTCAGGCTGGGCGGGGTTTCCGCCGTTTCCAACACACGGCAGGCATTGGCAATCAGCTTGATGTGTGCATCGATTTGTTCGGGTCGACACCTTTTGCAGGGACGGAACCCGGCCAATCGGGCCGCTTCGATGGTGTGAAAAAATTCGAGATTTTTGCGCAGGGGCATGCGGGCAGGACAACCGGGACTACAAAACACGCCCGTAGTTTTCACTCCGAAATAAAACTGCCCAATTTGGCTTTTGTCCTTGGCCAGGACTGCCTGCCAACACGCCTCATCAAATTCCATGTCGACTTGATTCCCAATTTGTTCGAGGATATGCATAACTCAGCTCCTTTCGACGGTCTGGAGCAAAGTTAGACCCTTTCTGCAACCATAACACCCCGCATCTTGCGTTCAAATTTTTTTCAGTATTTGGAGACCTGCATGCTCGCATTGACCTTGCTTTTGTTATTTCAGGACGCGCCCAGCTTCTCCTTTGAAGCGGAATTGAGCAAACTCAAGGCAGGAGACCCCAAGGTCAACTATCAAGCCTTGCGCATGGAGTGGGCCAAAACACCCGGCTACAATCCCTACGGCATAAAAGCATCCGAAACGCTGGGTGAAATTTTTGACCAAATAGAAGCGGGCGAATTGGATAAGGCCGAAGCCCGGGTGAAAACCCTTTTGGATCAGAACTATTTGAACCCGCGCACCCACATGTGTGCGATTTACCTGTACCGAAAAATGGGCAAACCCGAATTGGAAACCTTTCATTCGGAGGTCATGATCGGCCTGCACAAATCGATCTGGGAACCGGACGGCTGTGAAGATGCGGATCATCCTTGCGTTGTCCTCAGTGTAGATGAGGAATATTTTTTCTGCGACCTGCTTGATTTGGAAGTGAAATCGCAGGAGTTAAGCCAATGCGGCGATGTGCCCTGCGATTTATTAAAGGTTTTTGATGCGGAATCGGGTCAGACCATAGACATGTATTTCGATATCTCACTGCCGCAGAATTTTTTGCTCAAAGAAATTACCCGGCCCAAAGAATGACTCAGGGTCGGCACGGCGATTGGGCAAAATGCGCCAACCCGCGCTTCAGCTGGTCAACCAGATCGGCCGATCCGGCCTTTTGGGCCAGTTCGATGGCCCGTTCTTGTTCCATCAAGGCCTGTTCACAGTTCCCTAACTCCGCTTGCACCATGGCAAGCGTCTGATGGACTTCATAATTCTCTGAGTCTGCTTGATCAACCAAGAGGAGCAGCGCTCTGGACCCATCGCGTAAGGTTCGGTCGGGGACCGCAGCCAGGAATCGGCCGCAGGTATGGGCCAGCGGGAAATAGCCGAGAATCAGCTCATTGGGCAGGCTTTGAATACAGCGCGCCACTTCTGGCAGGCGATTTTGGTCCAGGAGCAGATTGATGAGACCCAAAGCGGCACTGGCCGATTTCAGGTCCGTGAGCAATTGACGGTAAATGGCCTCTGCTTCAGTTGGTTTTTGCAGTTGGATTTTGGATTGGGCCAGGTAAAGGCCGGCCAGCTCATCTTTTGGGTTGCGGCCCCAAGCGATGGCAAATTGGGACTCGGCCAAGACCACGTCACCGCGTCGCAAGGCGGTTAAGCCGCGATTATACGGCAGGGTCTGCAAATCTGGATTGAGCGATTCGGCACGCGAAAAGGCCTGCAGAGCTGATTCATAATTGCCCATTTCGCTGAAGGCTGCGCCCAGATTTAACCAACCTTCCGCATTGGCACCATCTAATTGTAAAAGGGCACTGAACTGGGCTGCAGCATCCTGGAACCGACCGGCCGCAAATGCTTTTTTGCCCTCTGCCAGGTAATTGGAAACGCTAACTTTGAGCGTTTCAATGCTGTCCAGCAAAGGATCTGGCTCACGGATCCCGACCTTGCCGGCCAGCGCCAG
The DNA here is from genome assembly GCA_020637335.1 of Acidobacteriota bacterium. Taxonomy (GTDB): domain Bacteria; phylum Acidobacteriota; class Holophagae; order Acanthopleuribacterales; family Acanthopleuribacteraceae; genus JACJWC01. The sequence goes on from JACJWC010000011.1 coordinate 39,775, forward strand.
GTATTTTTTGGCTTCATCCATTTGGCCTAAACCGCGGTAGGCCAAACCCAGTCCGTAATTTAAGCGGTTGGCTTGGGGAACAAGGCTCAAAGCAGTTTGATAGTGTTCCAAGGCTGACTGCCATTGCTCATTTTGCAAGGCGATTTCGCCCAGACCTGCATGCGAAGCGGCCGATTGGGGATTGAGGGTCAAGGCTTTCTCAAAGGCACTTTTGGCCAAATCCAACTTATTTTCCAGAAAAAACATTTGGCCCATCTGGACCAATAATGCGGGATAGTCTTGGCGCAACAGCAGGCCTGCTTCTTGAAAATAATGCAAGGCCAATTCATTCAACCCTTCCTGCCGATACACGCACGCCATCAGGTAAACCCATTCAAAACGAGCAGGTTGTAGCAGTATCGCATTTTTGTAACAGGCCAATGCGGTGGCATTGAGTTCGTAGGCTTGGAAATAGCCGCCGGCCGTTCCAAAAGCTTGGCCCAACTCATTTAGGGTTTTATCGCCTTCCAATTTGAAATCGACTATGGATAACTTGACTTGGTCCAATTGCTCCTGAACCGGTTTTTCAAGGTGGCTTAAATCGACCAGCGGGACTGGAAATAAGCCTTCAACGGGTAAATCCCAATGCGCTGAAGGATCCTGTTGAAAAATGCACAACCACAAAACCCACATGCCTTTACCCTCCTTCGGCCAAGCATAACATTGGCCATTTCCCTTTGCTGAATATGTTAAGTTAAGGACCTTTCCGCGAGGTGTTTATGCTTCTGTGCTTTTGGCTCTGGGTTCAATCGGACCCGCTCTTCATTGAAAAAGCAGAAGAGTCGGGTTTGGCCTTTCAGTACTGCAATGGTGCTTATGGAAACTACTGGTTTCCCGAGATTACCGGCGGTGGCGTGGCCCTTTTGGACTTTGACCAAGATGGCGATCTCGACGTGTTTTTGATCCAAGCAACCTGGCTCGGCCCTGAATCCGAAAAGAACAAGGCATGGGTTCCATGCACACCCCAAGGTGGCCGGCTATTTAAGAATCTGGGCAATCCGCTTCAGTTTGAGGATGTTACAAGCAAAGCCGGCATTGCGACACGCGGATATGGTCAGGGCGTGGCCGTTGGCGACGTCAATGCCGATGGCTGGCCGGATCTCTACATCACCCAATTCGGCAGCAATGAACTGTGGCTCAACCAAAAGGATGGCACTTTCAAAGATGCGACCGAATCGTTTGGGCTCAAGGATGGCGGCTGGTCGACCAGTGCGACTTTTTTGGATTACGACCGCGATGGGTTTGAAGACCTCTATGTTTGCCACTACGTAGATTATGCAATTAGCCACGCCCCCACCTGCTACGCGACGAACAGCGCCCAGGATTATTGCGGACCTGACTGCTGTCCCGCCACCCAGGATAGTCTCTACCACAATGAAAAAGGCCAAGGCTTTACCAATGTGAGTGCCCTGCTCACGGGATTTGAAAAGGGCGCGGGTTTGGGGGTGGTCAGCTTGGATGCCAATGGTGATCTCTGGCCCGATCTGTATGTGGCAAATGATGGCGACGCCAATCATTTGCTCATCAACAGTGGCAAGGGCACCTTCAGTGACGAAGCCTTGTTTTCAGGCCTGGCCGTCAACGCCAGTGGTAGTCCAGAAGCCAGCATGGGCATTGCCAGCGGCGATTTTGATCGCGATGGCGATGAAGACCTATTTCTCACCCATCTGGATGGGGAAACCAACACGCTCTACCGCAATGCCGGTGGCGGCGATTTCCAGGACCGCACAGCGGCAATGGGTTTGGCGGGCCCCAGTTTGCCGTACACCGGGTTCGGGACCCAATTTGTCGATTTGGACAACGATGGCTGGCTCGATTTGGTCTGTTTTAACGGGGCCGTTCACTCTCAGGTCGGCATTTCACCAGACCATGGTGCCCTTAAACAAAAAAACCTGATTTTTATGTCGCTTTCAGGTACGAAGTTTGCGGAATCTACGGCACGGGGTGGGGCAGCCTTTCAGGTGCCCAGCGTGAGTCGAGGTGCCGCTTTTGGGGATCTGGACAACGATGGTGATAGCGACATCATTGTCAGCCAACTCAATGCACCCGTCAGCCTGTTTCTCAATCAAGTGGGCCAAAAACAACCCTGGATCGGGGTACACCTGTTAAATGCCAAGGGTCTGGATGCGCTCGGTGCAAAGGTGGAAGCCAAGATGGAAACCGGGCCTAGCCAGTTCCGCTGGGTGCGCCGTGATGGCTCTTATGCCTCGAGCAATGACCCGCGTCTCCTGTTTGGATTGGGCGAGCAAAAGTTAAAAGCCCTGATCATTACCTGGCCAGACGCAAGTCAGGAACGATTGGAAGCGCCTGCCCTGAATCGCTATCACCGCCTAACCCAAAAGTCTTCCAAAAATTAATTTGGCCCTTTTTCTGACTTTTTGGCGCGTGTAGGGATAAAGGGACTTTGCAAAATGGGCGCGGTCAGGGCAGATCAGCCCATTTGGATGTCCAACAACAAAAAAGCCCCGGAACGGTCCGGGGCTTTTCCTCCTCAGTGGGTTCGGATCAGAACATACTCCACAAATACTGATTGGTCACTTCATGGTGGTACTGGATCTCAGCCGACTTGATCATGGAGCCCAAGGCACGTGGGCAACGGTCTGCACTGGCTTGTTTCAGTTCCATGTACTTGTTGCGCACTTCTTCACCCAACAACTCCGCTGACCAGTTACTGGCTTTAAACAAGCGGATCGCATCATTGATGTTGTCCGGCAGGAAACGGGTCCGGGTGCGCTTGGTTTCGTTGTCTTCACCTGAAGGCGCACCTTCAATACCGGTTCGGATCATGCCGTACAGGGCCAGGTAAGGATTGGCATCCGGACCGACTGAGCGCACTTCAATGCGCGCGGAGCGTTCGTTACCCAGAGGAATGCGAACCATGGCACCGCGATTCACAGCAGAGGCTTTAATTTGGTTGGGCGCCTCGTAATGCGGATCCAAACGGCGATAGGCATTGACGGACGCGTTGAAGAGCAAGCACAGGTCATTGGCATTGTTCAGGATTCTATCGATGAAATCCCAGCCCGATGCGGAGAGTTGGTCTTCGCCCTGCGGGTCAAAAAACAAGTTTTTGCCGTTGCGGCTCAGGGACAGATTGGTGTGCATGCCGTTACCATTGACGCCCGTCACCGGTTTGGGCAGGAAACTGGCCGTCATGTCCATTTTCTGGGCGACCTGGCGGCACAGCAGTTTGTAGAGCAGAACTTGGTCTGCGGCCACCAAAGCTTGGGTGTAGGAATAGTTCATCTCGAATTGGCTGGGTGCCACTTCGGGATGGTCTTTTTCATTGGCGAAACCCATAGCCCGTTGAACTTCAGCAGCGGAGTCAATGAATCGGCGCAAATCATCGCCCGGCAGCGAGTGGTAGTATCCACCGGTCGAAATGAAATCAAAGGAACGCGCTTCATGGTAACGCCGCTCGGCATCACGGCCCTTGAACAAAAAGCCTTCAATTTCGTTGGCAGCATTGACTTCAATGCCTTCTTTGGCGAACAGTTGATCGCAGTAGAGACGCAACTTGGAACGCATGTCACCGGAATAGGGCGTGCCGTCTTTTTCCAGAACTTCGGAGAAAACCAGGACTTTTCCCGGCCCAAAAACATCGGCCGGTAACCAATAAAACGCGGACCAATCAATGCGCAGGCGTAAATCCGATTCCTGTTGGGCCGTGAAGCCGCGAATCGAAGAACCATCAAACGTCAGGTTGTCATAGGCCTTGAGCAGGAACTTCTTGTCGTAGTCCAACATGTGCAGGCGGCCTTCCAAATCGGTGAAGCAGACGGTGACTGCTTTAATGCGTTTCTCGTCTTGAAGGTAGCGCATGCGCTCTTCTTGAATTTGGGCAAAAGGAACGCGGTTCACGCGAGCTTCTTTCACTTGCAGGTTCATTTCTTCCAGTTGATCGTAAGGAATCTCCAAAAAATCACGTAAGTTTCGACCTTCCACAACGGCCTCCCAAACAAAAGTCCCGAACCAATCGGGTTAAAACAAGACGATTTTATCCTTATTCGCTAAATTTTTATACTTATTTTTTAAAGATTTAAACTTAATGCTCGACACAAATGCAACAACCCGTGTCTTCTCAGCCACAACAAAAAAACAAACCCAGCCCACAAAAAAATCTTGACACAGCATTTTTCACATGCAATAACGAATGAAATTTTCCTTTCTGTTCGCAGTCTGAAATAAAAACTTCATCGCCCGTGGGATGGAGGGTTTGGAGGGGTCATGATGACCTGGGTCCGTTTGGTTTTATTGGGTGTAGTCTGTCTTGGGGGATGGGGTCAGAGCCGAGTGGTTGTGGCGGGCGGCGGTGCTGAAGGTGCTGATGGCGATACCACGGCTTGGTCGTTCAAGGCCTACTCGGAATTAATGACTTTGGGTGACGTGAATGGACCCAATGGCAACCCGGACGGTATGCTCAAACTGGCGATCCTGGGGCCCGACGATTTTGACCCTTGTTACGACGCTGCGGGTACAGAAAGTACGGTGCGCAGTGGTCTTGTCAATCTGTTTCGCAGTTATGCGGCGGCCATGGGCATGAACTGGCAGGTCAAATATTTCATCGTTGAAGCCAATGACCTGACCTTTGACCCGACCGACCAGTGCTATTACTACAGCCTCAATGTAGCGCGCACAATCGAAATGGCGCAGGGCACCCGATCGGTCATCACCCATAACGGAACCCAGATGTCGACTGGCACCATTCAGGAGATAGGCGATTACGATGCCATCTTTATAAAAGGAGGCGACCAGGGCGATTATTACGATACCTGGAACGGCACCCTGCTTGAATCCAAGATTCGCCAGGTGGTGAATCGGGGCGGACCGATTGGCGGCACGAGTGCTGGGGCGATGAGTCAGGCCGAATTTTGTTTTGCACCCGGCAAGGACATGATCAGCGAAGACGTGTTGATGGACGCCCAAACCGATTATATGGATGATGCCTCGCAACCGAGCCAGTCCGGTATCCATCGCGACTTTTTAAGCATGGTCCCGGGCGTCGTGATCGACACCCATTTCACCCGCCGCGGTCGGTTAGGCCGCTTGCTCGGCATCCTGGCCAAAACCAATGCCGATTTTGGGGTCAATGCCCTGGCCGTTGGTGTAGATGAACGCACAGCGATGATTGTTGAAGGCAATAACGCGCGCGTAGTCGGCAATGGTTCTGTCCTATTTGTGCATGAATCGGCGAACACGCAACGCCGCCGGGTAGCAGGTCAACCGCTGGTCTACACGAATCTGGTTGCAGACCGATTAACGGAAGGTTGGTCCTACAACCTGAACACGCGGTCGTGGTCGACCAAACCGAGCAATACCCAGGCGGTGGTTTTGCCAAGCCCCAGTGCAACACCCAGTGGATCGGTCTTGATTTACGGCGACCTGGAAACTCAAAACAGCAAGTTCGAAAAGGTCGGCCAATACGATCCGCCACCGTATAGTTTGGTCAACGGAACAGCGAGCACTCGGTTGGCCCGCGCGGCTGGATATACCTTGGCGGGCGACGCCGATACCCGCCGCTACAAACACGAAGGTGTTTTCCGCATCCTTTACGACCGGCCGGATCTCAGCACGTTTTTGGTCTTCGAAAACGGCATCATCGAGACGTCAAGTAGCCAACCCAACCAGGTCAGCTTTCGCGAGAACAACTACGGGAGTGGTTCCGAAGCGGCCAGTATCGTGATCAATGCGCGCAACGCGACTTATAAAGGATTGAGTCCATATTCCGGTCACCCGCTCAACGATGTGGATACTTTTCACGCCACAGCCATGACCCAGTTGCAGATTCAGGTTTTGGCCGATAGCAGCACAACTGGTTCCGTTTACGACCTCAATGGCGCGGGATCTGGGGGTGGAGGCGGCGATGATCCACCGCCGGGCAGCATTAGCGAGCAGGAAAGCAATAACTCGCGTTCCACCGCGCAGGATCTGCGTAATGCCAGCTATCCGGTCACGTTAATCGGTACGATCAGCTCTGCCTCCGATCGCGACTATTTCAAAATCGAATTGGAAGGCGGAAAAACGCTAACAGCCAGCCTAACCGTACCATCCGCAGGCGATTACGATTTGTACTTCATGAGCAGCTCTGGCAGCACATTGGTCCGATCAACTTCTGATGGGTACGGTACCAATGAGCAATTGACCTACCGCAACACGTCGTCTCGAACCAAAACTTATTACATCGAAGTGGAGAGTTACGCCGGTTCGAGTACCACCCAAACCTATACCTTACAGCTTTCCAAGTGAGTCCTTCCCAGGCAGCGGGTAGATGGGGGATGCGCCATGCATCCCCCTTTTTTTTAGCAGTTGTGTTTGATCATGCCGGTCAAGGTAACGGTGGGGCCTGAAATGGTTACCCCGGCAGGCCCGATGTTAACGGATCCCCCACCGCAGGATAGGGTGATGCCGCTAGCACTCATGTTCATGGAAGCTGCACCCACCATGAAGGTGAGTGAGGAGGCTGTCACGCTGATCGAAGAGGTGTTGATGATGACTTGGGAAGTATCGACCTGGAACAAGCTGTTGGTTGCACCGAACTTGGTGGATTGAAAGCTAATATCCGAGGTTGCAGTTGTGGTGATTGACCCGGTGGAGTCAACTGCAATGCCGCCATTAACGGCCAAAGTGTAATCTCCCCCGTTCACTTCGGTTGCATAGTTGTTGGACGTTACAATGACAGCTTTTCCGTCCTGGATGTATTCATACATGTGGCCGGTATCCACCGAGATTTCCATGTTGCCCGATTCGACTTTAGTGGTGAAGTTGCCTTTTACGGTTTCCTCGTAGTCGCCTTTGGTTACTTTGACCTGGTAGATATCGCCTTCAACGGTCACGTACTTGTTGTGTTTGACGGTGTCAGTATTGTCATTGCCGACAGTGAGCGTCTTGTCGTTTTCGACCAAAGTGTTCATATCTTTGTGGGCGCGGATATCGATGAGTTCCTTGCCATCCTCATCATCAAACATGATGTGATTGTCTTTAATGGTTTTGATGATGTTTTGCCATTTTTTGGGCGGACCGAGCGGTGGCGTATTGAAGTCGTTATAAACCCGACCAATCACAACGGGCCGATCCGGATCGCCATCGCAGAACTCGACCAAAACTTCGTGACCAACCCGCGGAATCCATTGAATGCCATAGTCTTTGCCAGCGTAACCGTTGGATACGCGGACCCACATGGAGCAGTTCTCGTCCTTTTTGCCTTCGCGATCCCAGTGGAACTGAAGCTTGCAACGGCCCAAATCATCCAGGTACACCTTGCTGCCCGCAGGGCCGGTTACGACTGCGGTTTGCAACCCTTGGACTTTAGGTCGCGGGGTTAAACGTTGCGGTCGGAACACGATATTGGCCGGCAAGGCACAAAATTCAGCCCGGAAATTGCCCTGACCATCGGCATCAATCTCGAGCCGGTAAATGACCCAGCTTTGTTCTAGCTGTTTGTTGAAGTGGTTTTTGAGGGTGAATTTGAAGCCGGTCATTATGGAACGGGCATTGGAGATCGCGCGCAGTTCGTAGCAGCTGGCCTCGACTCTTTCACGCTCCCACTTAGCCAATTCTTTACCTTCGCCGGCGTCCACTTGTTTGGTGCCGTGTTCATACACCTCGAAGTCGGTAAACTGAGGCACTTTGCCTTTGCTCTCAGTGGCCTTGATATCCACGGTACTGGTCTCGTGGTTATAGTCGTTGAACATGAATTTGCCGGTGCCCATACGCACCCGGTATTCCAATTCGTAGATGTGCTCGGCTTCTTTACGCGAGAACTTGCCGACGTGGCCGCCTTCTACGTAAAGGACTTCGTTGAAGGGTTTACATTCCTTATGGATTCCAGCATGATCCCCGATTTTAAGAGTTCCTGCTTCGTGGTCCGTGAAGAAGAACATCCCTTCCTCTTCCATCAGACGGCAGACAAAGTCCAAGCAGGACTCTTTGTACTGCAAGCAGTAAAGCCGCGAAGGATGGGTGCCATTCAATTCCATGGAGAAATTAATGCCAAACTCGCCCAACACGTCGGAAACGATATCCTTGACCGACATCTTCTGAAACACTTTCGAACGGGTCACATAGCTGAGCCGCCACAAGGTAGGTCGCAGTTCAATGCGGTAGAAATAAACAGGATCTTTAGGGTTGGGAATATTGGCATGACCGGTACGGCCCACGACCAGATCCGTTATCACGCCTTTAAAAAAGCGTTTCTCGGCAAAATCTTCACCGCAGGCCAGGGTGATCGTAGCTTCCTTGTTGAGCATCTCGTCAATGGAAATGGCCTTGTTATCCGATTTGGCTAAGACTTTGATCGTGTAGGGCCGCGAAATTTCCTCTTCGAGATGAAAGGAAACGATTTCTAGGGTGCCACCGGGACCATCCCAAAGAAATTCGGCTCGATTGTGTTGCTTGGCGCTCATAAAGCCTCCTGTTTCAAATAGTTCTTCATCATTAATCGGGACCTACCACTGGACATCGACTTTAATTTTGTCGGTGTAGTCGGGAAAGGTGGGGTACTTGGTTGTCACCATGGCGTGCCAGGTCGCGCAAAATTCGCGTTTGGCCACATCCACCACCAGGGTGCTGAGGAACCCTTCCGTTTTGTAGGTTTTAGAATCGTTGGGTACGACAATTTGCACTTGTGGCGCACCGGTTGGGACATTAAAGCTAAGCCGTTGGGCAACGGGATCCAGATGGTAAAGATCGACCTGAACCTTTCCGCGCAGAGACGGGACCTGCAGGGCTGGATGGGCACCGTTAAACATGCGGGGATTTTGGGAAAGCGCCAAGGCCTCGACTTTGGGCAAAAGATCCTCGGGCTTCAGCCCAAAGGCGTATTCCGGCAAAACCTGCTTGGCAGCCCGGTCCTGGTGGATGGGGAACATACGTTCGCCCCAAAAAGCCGAGCGCGGGAACATTTCATAAGCCAAAAATCCAAAATTGGCCGGCATCGGTTGGCTGTACCAATGGTAGGGATGATTGACTTCTACCCGTGCAGGTGTCAGCAGATCATGGGCCCATTCCAATCGCGGCAGTTCTGCGCCTTCATGCTCGGGGGTTAACTTCTGAAAAAAGCCCTTGCCGTGCGGATTGCGCCGATAGCGGGCCAGAGACACAATACTCATATCGCGGCCCATGCTTTTACTGATTTTCTCGACCTCATAAGGATCGCGGGCTTCTTCGCCACGTTTATCCCATCCGCCGTAGGCTTCCGACCAATGGAGCGGAATCGATTCGAAGGGTTCTGGTTCACTGAACGACCATTGGGTGCCGCGCCGTTGTAAAGTGCGCTTACCAAAAGCGCGGATGGTCCGCGCAACCCCGTTTATGGCCACGGCCACGTCCAGGCTGGCAACAGGTCGCCCGGCCGGGGCCCATGCCGAACCGTGAACAATGACATCAGTAAAGTGGCGTTTGGGGAAATAATCCGTATCGAGCTTTAAAAGCCCGTTTTCCTCAACCGGCTCGGCCACCATTTCGGGTGGAGCTGGCAGTTGTTGCACGCCTTGTTCAGTCCAGCGGTAAGCGCGTTTGAGTGCCACCACATTTTGTTGTCCTTGAACGCCGTGCAGTTGGGCGAAATTGCTCATTGTTACCCTCCGAACGGGTTGAAAAAATCAACCACATCGCCCAGTTCAGCCGTGGGTGCGGTGTTATTGCCATCGGTAACGCCATCGACCCAGCCCTGTACCGCCTGGCCAGCACTCTCACCACCGGGCACATTTAATCCGCCAGCAGGACCGTAGGCGAGGATGGCTGGACCCAAAAGGGTGAAGACGGTACCCACGATGTAATCGGTCACCAGTTTGGAGCCGAGTTTGGAGCCGATTTTGCCCGCCCCGGTACCAATTAAGGCGCCAGCCCCTTCAATGACAACTTGGATTAAGGTCTGTACGGCCATATTGACCAGGCCACCAATAATGTCGCCCCAAGTCAGGCCTGTCCAATCCGTGAGTTGGGTCGGAACCATGGGAATACCGCGGTGCGGGCCAGCAAATCCGCAAGGCACATCACCACTCAAAATAATGCCCAATCCAAAGGGCAAGACTTCAGTGCTCACCGGTAAGGCGCCACCGCCATTGCGCAGGTCGCGACTCGCCGAAAAGGTTGGTTTGAGCGCGCTACACGCCGTGGCAATACCCGAAGAAATGACGGAGTTGAGCGGCGTTGCGGGCGGAGCAGGTGGGGGCGGCATCGGACTGGGATCAATCAGAATGTGCGGGCGTAAAACCCCAGCATCGTGGCCTAAACACGGCGGTGTATTAATCGGGATAGGACCGAGCAGACACTGTTTGTCGAATTTCCAGGCCCAAAAACCCACGGCAAAGTGGGGACCCGTCGAAACGCCGACCGCTGGAACGGGGGCCACCACACCAAAATGCGCCTCCATCACGGTAATGAAGTCCATTGCAGCCAAAACACGCCACATCATGCTGCCACCTCCTCTAAGCTAACTTTTCTCAATTGGCGCGGCTCCAAGTGGAACGAAGAGGCTGCGCGATAACGGAAGCCAACCCGATTCAGATGGGTAAAGACACAAATGGCATCCAGGCTGAATCGCAAAGGTTCAACCCGAGAATCAATTTCAACAGTTGCCCGAAACGGACAGGCCGGTACCGTAAAACTGAAGATTTCAGTCGCATGCATGCCTTCTATGCGAATGGGCGTTCCGGGCGCCAAGCGCTCCATCACCAGGTCGGGATGGGCCTGCCCAAAATAAGAATTGCAGTCTTCTTTGGCAAAGGGTTTTGCGCCTTGCGGCGAGACCTTGTCCAAGTAACGCAGGCGACCCGCAAGAGGATACGGCGCCATACAGGTCGGCATAGGTTCGTCAAATGGGTGGCGAATCAAGTGGTTCGGCCGTTCAATATTCGGTAAAGGTGTACCCTCAATCGAAGCGCCCTTGACCAGATAGCCTTTACCCTCAGGATTGTCGAGGTTCTGCAGCTTGGCATTCTCCATTTCGATGGTGCCGCCAAAAGCGTTTTTTAAGGTTAAAGGCATTTCTGTAAAAAGGTCGGGCTCGCCAATCTTATAGTCCAACAAGCTCTTCTTCCATTGGCGATCGCCAAAAATGTGTTGGATGTATTGGAATTGACTGCCCACAGAGAGACCGACCCGCATTTCACGCATGGGTCGTTTTTGAGGGGTTACCGCATGGCCAACCACCATTAAATCCAGTTTGGCCAACGGGAAATGGTGTTCAAAAGGGAAATCGCCAAAATCGGTCTTTAATTCGGTGCGCGAAACGGGCCATTCAAAGGGTTCACTTGGACCGGGTAGGCCCGGCAGAATGGGACGGGTCTGCTTGGCCAAAACACACACGCCGTGGTGATTGGATCCGAGCGGCCCGTGTATCAACTCCGCCGAGTGGGTGGTTTGATTCAGGAATTCCATAATTCGTCCTCGTTTGGAATAGGTTGGCCCCAATCCAGGCGGCGGGGACTTTTGGGGTCGAATGCGGGGCAGCTCATCAAATCGCCAAAGGTTTTGACCTTGGCATATTGAGCTTTTAATTCAGCCTGGGTGGGCACATTGTGCAAAATTCGCAGACCGTTCAGGGCCAGGTCATCATTGGCACGCAAAGCCATACTGCCTGTGCGCGCTTCAGCCGAAATGGCTTGGGCGGATAAGGTCGCATCTTCCCTCACTTCCACTGCCTGGCTACCGCCCACCCTCTGGCGCAAATTTCCACCCACTTCCTGGTTCAAGTGGCCGCGAGCGCGCAGGTGGATATCTTGTCCTTCAAATGTTAAGGACCCACTGTTCCGGATTGCCAAGTTGGGCGCGTCAAAAACAAGTTCGGGGCCGCAAGGCGTCAGGACAATGCGCATAATGGCGCTTTCGCCCTGCTTGAGCACCAAGGCTGATCCGCCCGGCTCCACTTCCAAACTGTGATTTTCGGCCAAGGCAAGCGCCGGATATTCGCGATCGGACATGATTCCACCTTTCAAAAGAAGTTGGGGGTTAATGTTAAGCGGTTGTTGGTGCGACACCAATGGGTCGACCCTAAAGGAGCAAGTTGAATGCCACGGATTAAGTTTCTTGTTTTAAACAGCTTACATTTCAAAACGAAATTCCACACGCTATTAATGTTCCGATTTTGGAATAACGGATTTTGGATTATGAACAAACGCGACTCAGGGAAACCTGATCGGGATCATAAAACAAATGGAGCGGAAATCGCACCATGTTTGCCGGTAGGAGGTAAACCATGTGGAAGGTGGTTTTACGCAGGAGCTTTTCAGCGGCCCATCAGCTGCGCGGAAATTTCGGTGCCTGTGAAAGGATGCACGGTCATAACTGGAAGGTCGAGGTTTCCTTGGCCGGAACCGCTCTGAACGCGCACGGTCTTTTAATGGATTTCCGCGATCTAGACCATCATCTTGCCGAAGTTCTCAGCAAGTGGGATCACACCGTTCTCAATGAGCTCCCCGATTTTCAAGAACGCAATCCGAGTTGTGAGAATCTGACCTATGTTCTTTTTCAGGACCTCAAAAAGCGTCTAGCCCCATTGGCTTCCGTATGGGTCTCCAAAGTTGAAATATTTGAAACCGACGCCTGCAGCACAAGTTATGAGGAGCCAGCGCCTTGAAAAGGATAGGCATTGCCGGAGCTGGTTTGATGGGACGAATGCTGGGTTTTGCCTGCTTGAACGCTGGCTTTCACGTCACCTTGATTGATCGCGACCCAATAAACAGCAAGGCGAGCTGTGGTTTTGCGGGTGCAGGACTGCTGGCACCCTGGTGTGAAGCGGAAAAATACGATCAAGCTCATTTTGAAATGGCCTGCGCCAGCCTAAATCTGTGGCCCGATTGGGTGCGGTCGATTGGTATCCCGATATTTTTCCAACAAACAGGAAGTGTTTTTGTCAGCCATCAGCAGGATTGGCCTGAACTGGAACGCATCACCCAGGCACTAGCTCAGAAATTAGGCAGCCGCTGGGTACCCCAATGGCGCACAGGCTCATCCTGGCAGGCACTCGAACCGGAATGTGCCAAAAAATTTGATCGCGCCTTGTATTTTCCAGAAGAAGGGCAAGTCGAGGCATGGGATCTTATGCCGGCACTGGCAAAAATATTAAACGAGAAAGCTACATGGATAGCCAAAAGGCCCATTCTGGCCATCGCGCCCGGTCTTATTTATACAGAACGCAAGTCCTTCAAATTTGACCATGTTGTCGATTGCCGGGGCCTTGGAGCTGCCCCAGATTTACCCCATTTGCGCGGTGTGCGCGGCGAATTGGTAGCTCTACACGCACCTGAAGTTCGCCTAAATCGTCCTTTAAGACTGGCCCACCCGCGATTTCCCTTGTATATCGCACCGAGGCCTGATCACATCTTCCTGGTCGGTGCCAGCCAATTGGAAAGTGAATCCATGGCGCCAATCGCGCTCCGTTCTGCTCTTGAACTGTTGAGTGCAGCGTACAGTATCCATCCCGGCTTTGCCGAAAGCCATATCGTTAATAGCAGTGTGCACTGTCGGCCCGCGTTTGCGGATAATCGGCCCAAAATCTTCTCGCAGCCCGGCCTCACCCGCATCAATGGCCTGTACCGGCACGGGTTTTTGCTTTCACCCCTGCTGGCCCAGGAAACGGTGCGCATCTTAAACGGCCAAGGTATGATGTTCCCTGAGCTTTTGATTAAAGAGGAGTGCTGCGAAGGCAATGAACCTGGAAAGATGTACCCAAACCTGCCTGTGTCAAATCCGTCACCAACCTAAATGGGTGGTTTTGACGGGAGGGCCAGGTGCAGGCAAAACTGCGGTTTTGGAGTTGGCGCGGCGGACGTTTTGCCAGCACGTCGTCATTTTGCCCGAAGCGGCCTCAGTCGTCCTGCGCTGTGAAATGCTGCACAGTTCTGAACCCAGCGCGAAAAGGGCAGCGCAGCGCGTCATCTATCAGCTGCAATGGGAGTGCGAAGAGTTGTTACGTGCGGAACCCTCCGGATTAATTGTGTGCGACCGCGGCCTTTTGGATGGTATTGCCTACTGGCCAAAGGGTGAGCAGGATTTTCTGAAAAGCCTCAAGGTAAAAAAGGAAGTGTTGCTCAACCGTTACGATGCCATTATTCACCTGCGTACACCCAGCCTCGAACAGGGCTATAACCACGTTAATCCTGTGCGTTTGGAAACCGCCCAACAAGCGGCCCAAATCGATCAATCCATCCTGGAAATTTGGCAGGATCATCCGCAGCGCTACGTAGTTGAAAGCCAAGACCAGTTCCAGAAAAAAGCGGCCGAGGTTTTAGGGATTTTGGCCAGCCTGGTCCCCGATTGTTGCCAGCCACAATAAATCTACTTAATTTCCAATACCTTCGTGATAATTTATCAAGATGAATTTCCTCATTCCGTTGGCCTGGTTGCTGATCGTGCAACCGGATCAACCCCAGCTTGTGAGCCAGTATGTCCGCAGCCAGTGGACGATTGAAGAGGGTTTGCCCCAAAATTCGGTCCAGGCAATATGGCAGGATAGCAGGGGTTACCTGTACTTGGGTACGCAAGAGGGATTGGTCCGATTTGATGGCGATCGCATCGTCAGTTTGCAGGATGATCCGGCCTGGCCCTTACCGAGCCAATATATTTACCAGGTCGGCCAGGCGGAGGATGGCTCGTATTTAGTGGCAACCCGAGATGGGCTGGTCCAACATTCAGGTCAAAAACAGCGGGTGTGGAACGAATCCACAGGCCTGCCTTCTGCCCGGGTTTTTGGTTTTACCCTTGCGCCGGATCAAGCCATCTGGTTGGCCACCGGACTCGGCTTGGTGGAACTTCGTTCAAATTCAATGCGCATTTATGGCGAACATGATGGATTGCCAACCTCCGCGATCCGCTCCGTTTTCTGCGACAGCCGCGGACAAATCTGGGTAGGAACGGGTCAGGGCCTGGCCGTTGGCGATGGACGTGGCTTTCGCCAGTTCAGCAAAGCAGATGGATTGGCCTCGAACCGGATAGGCGCGATTACGGAAGACGCCTCAGGCATTGTTTGGGTCGGAACGGATTTTGCGATTTGTGGTTGGGACGGTCAACGTTGGATCCGCGTAGATTTACCCATTCCCAGCGAATCGCTGATTCTGGCCCTCTGCTCAACCCCGGCCGGTTTGTGGGTAGGTACGACAGATGGTCTTTTTCGCTACAATCCGCAGGCAAGAATGCCAGTGGACGCCACTTTTCGAGGGACCGTTATCCGCGCGCTCTCGTATGATCGCGAAGCCAATTTGTGGGTGGGTACTTCCTCTAATGGATTTTTTCGCTTTCGCGCAGGTAAGGTCCGCACCGTGGGTCGGCCTGAAGGGCTGCCCAATGAAAATGTATGGGCCATGGCAGAGAGTTTAGAAGGCAAGATCTATTTGGCGCATGATGCGGGTATTAGTCAATGGGACGGTGCGCAAGCAGAGACCATCCCGATCGAAAACCAACCCAATCCCCTACCCTTCCGGTCGGTTTTTGTCGATCGCGACCAAACCTTGTGGGCTGGGAGCCGCGGTGCAGGCCTTTATCGAAAATCAAAGACTCAAAAGGAACTGGTCGCCTACCCCTTTCCCGAAAATTGGTTAAACAACGTACGCGACTTTTATCAAGCAGCCACTGGTGAACTTTGGGTCGCCTGTTTTGGCAGCGGGTTACTCTGTCTTGACGACTCGCGTCGCATTTCCTTTGAAGAAAATAGCTGGAATTTTATCTACTGCTTTGAGCCCGATGGCCAAGACGGCTTTTGGATTGGAACGGATGGTGGCGGCTTATTGCACTGGACGCCCCAAGGCACACAAGCGCTGACCCGCAAAGATGGCCTCACGAGCAATTTGATCACGGCCATTTGGGTTCAGGACCCCCAAACCATTTGGTTTGCCTGTGATCAGGGCGGATTGAGCCTGTGGACACCCCAAGGCATCAAAAGCTGGAATCGTTCGGAGGGATTACCGCATCAATCCGTCTTCTGCCTTGTGCCAACGCCAAACCAAATCTGGATGAGTTCTAACGCAGGCGTTTTTGGCATTGATCGTCAACGGATCCCCGAAGCAGATCATCTCCCGGACCTGACGGTTCTCAACCATCATTCCGGCATGCGCTCCCAGGAATGCAATTTCAGCGGCGGGACATCAAGCCTTTTAACCCGCTCGGGGACCATTTGGATTCCCACCATCGCAGGCGCTTGTGAGTACGACCCAAATGCGATGAGCATGAACAGCCAGGCGCCACCCACACTCATCGAGGAAATCACCATTGGCAATAAGACATATCCGCTAGAAGCAGCGCCTACACAATTACCGACAAACACGGACCGCATTGTTTTCAAGTACACCACCTTGAGCCTGAGCCAATCACGGCTCAACCGTTTTCGTACCCAACTCATCGGCCTTGATAGCCGCGAATCCGAACACACCTCTCGCACAACTACCTTCACGACGCTTCCGAGTGGTGCTTACACATTTTCAGTGCTGGGCAGCAACAACGATGGCGTTTGGAGCCTGCATCCGGCCCAATTCACCTTTCGGGTCCAACCGTATTTCTACCAAACCTGGTGGTTCTGGACTTTGATTTTTATCGCCGTTGCAGGCTTGGTTTGGGCGTTTACCAAATATCGTTTGCACCAATACCACTTGAGGGAAATACAGCTCAACGAATTGGTTCGCCAGCGCACCCAAGATTTGGAAGAAGCCAACAACGCCCTGACCCAAACCCAAAATTCCTTGGTACGCGCCGCCCACGATGCCGGAAAAGCCGAAATTTCCATGAGCGTTTTGCACAATGTTGGCAATGCCATTAATTCGCTTAACGTGGCAACCAATGTCCTCTTGGAAAAAGTAGAAGGAATTGTTCCAAAATTGGCCGCTCGGATTGCACAGAAGTTAGAGGAAGAACGCGAAAACCTGGAGCAATTGGTTCAACGCGCTGACGGAAAAAAAATGCTGCAGTCTCTGCCCGAATTGATCAAAGTCGCTGGTGAAAGAAGAGATGCCGTCATGCGTGAAGTGAGCGATTTGCGCAGTTCGGTCCATCATGTCAATGCAATCGTTTCTGCCCAAGAAGACCAAATTTCAGGCATCCAATTACGCGAGCAGATCGAGTTGACGGAAATCCTGGACACCTCTCTAAAAATCATGATGCCGCTTATCCACAAACACCAAATCCAACTCGAAAAACGCTATGGACCGCCCATTCACATGACCCTGGAAGGCAATAAACTCCTGCAAATCATCATCAACTTGTTAAAAAATGCTTGCGAAGCAATCGTCGAAGCAAAACCGGATCAACCCAAAATCAGCCTGCATGCCGAACAGACCGAAGAAGCTGTGATCCTCGAAATAAGCGATAACGGCATTGGTTATGACAGTTCCATTCGTCAACGCATGTTTACCCTCGGTTTCACTACCAAATTAGAAGGTCATGGATTTGGTCTGCATTACTGCGCACTGGCGGTAAAAGACCTGAATGGCCAATTAGAAACCCAAAGTGCTGGCCTATATAAAGGTTCCACATTCACCATCACCCTGTCTATATCTTGACCAAGAATTAATTTGGCACTACTATGCAGACAGCGAGGTGTTTGTGGTACGAGAAGGTTTGCTTCCCATGCGTGCAGTTGTTCAATTAACCGGCCTGAGTTCTGATACTTTGCGTATTTGGGAACGCCGGCACAGGGCCGTTGTTCCCCAGCGAATCAATTCGCATCGTCTTTATTCAGACCAGGACATTCACCGTTTACAATTGCTGAAGCGGGCGGTGGATCACGGACATTCCATCAGTCAAATTGCGCGCTTGAGCAACGAGAAATTAGAAAAATTGCCGCTGACAAATGCACCTCAACTGGATGAATCGGCCCAACACAACCAGTTTGAACGCGAAGTGGCCACCCTGGTGGGTTACCTGCAAAACTACCAGATTGATCTTTTAGAAGAGAGTCTGGGAAAGTTGGCCAGCTTTTTAATGCCGGGTCCTTTTGTTCACCAGGTCGTTTTACCGCTTTTGCGCGAAGTAGGGCTGGCCTGGAGCAAGGGTCAGCTCAATGTAGCCCAGGAGCACATTCTCTCGTTTAGCTTGCGCCGTATCCTTTCGACTCTTGCAGCGATGCAGTATCGCGAACGCACACAAACCCCGATCATTTTTGCCACGCCTTCAGGCCAGCTGCATGAGTTTGGGATTCTGGCAGGTGCCATGTTGGCAACAGCCTACGGATTCCCGGTCCTATATGTCGGAGCAAGTGTTCCCCTCGAAGATTTAATCCAGGCATGGCGAAAAACAAAAAGCAGTTGTTTGGTTTTGGGCTTGTACGAAACCTACCACGATGCGGGCATGCTGGAAGAAGCGCGCAATCTAGCCCAATCGACACCGGGACTCACGCGCCTGATCGGCGGCCATTACAGCAAAAAGCTGGGCCATGAACTCAATCAGATGGGTTATGAATCTGTCGAGAGCCTTGCAGACCTGGAAAAGCGCTTATTACACCTGCGCAGAAGTCATAGTGCCTGACCGATTTTTCGCAAGCCCGACGCTCCAACCGTAGATCTTGCCTGTAAAATAGGTTGAGGGGGTAAGCGGGCCTATGGCACCCAAAAAAAAGGGATCGTTGTTTCGCCAACTTATTCTCATGCTTGCCCTTTGCCTTTTGGGTTTGATCGGAGCATATGGCCTGGTCACGTTCCAATTCAACGAATCGAGTCACAACCTGCAGCGTGAATTGGAGCGCCACAAGGCTACCGTCGTTTTAAGCCATTCACTCAGTCAGATGGTCGCAGAGGAACGCTGGTTAATCCTGCAACAAAGCCAATACCCTAAACCCAATTTTGCCCAAGCTCTGCGCGACATATCTCTGGCCTACGACTCCCCTCAACTGGCCTTTCTCAAACTCAATATCAGCCTGGATGAGCGCAAGATTGTTGAGGATATCCGCATCATGGAGCGGCAACTCATGGTCAAGGCCCTGCATCTAACCCATTTCATTCAGACCGGAAACAAGGAAAAAGCTGACCGGATCTTTGCAGAATACCAAACCCTTGAAAATAACCTTCGGACCGGACTTGACCAGCTCAATTCCCTGCAAAGCCAGAAATTAGAACATTTGGCCCAAGCGCAAATTCGCAGCAGCCATACTTGGTTAATCTCCATGCTCAGCCTGGGATTAGCCGGGATTTTGGTCTTAGTTGGTGTGGGCTTTTTTCTCCAGATCGGCTTTATTCGCCCGTTAAAAGGGGTAATGGAGGCTGTTAATCGTATCCAACAGGGAGATTTCTCAGGCGCCTGGGCAACAGATAGCGCCGGGCAGCACGAAATGGCTGAATTGAGGACAGGAATCGCTTACATGGCCAAAAGTTTAAGTGACCTTTACGGGGATTTGGAACGCCAAGTCAATGTGCGCACCGAAGAGCTTAACCGCGCCCAAAGCCAACTGCTTCAAGCAGAAAAAATGTCGGCCATGGGCCAGATGGTCAGTGGCGTGGCCCATGAAGTCAATAACCCGCTAACGGTCATCATGGGCTGCGCGGAATTGGCCAAACTCAAAATTCAGGAACACCAGCTCGATGGGATTTTACCTATGTTAGACGACATTTTGGACCAAGCAGAGCGGTGTAAACACACGGTGAGCGGCCTATTGAAATTCAGCCGCAAATCGGCGCCCGCGTTAACTGCTTGTGACCTCAATCAATTGATTCAGGATGTTGTGCGCCTGCGCCTCTACGAAATGACCACTACGCAAATCCATCTCAACTTGGATCTTGACCCCACTGTTCCAAGCTTGACCTTGGACGGGCACCGTATCCAACAAGTCATTTTGAATCTGATCAACAATGCCATTGACGCCATTCGCGGCCATGCCGAATCGGGTGAAATATTCATCACGACCCGAATGGAGGAGAACACCATCAAACTAACAATTCAAGACACTGGCGGCGGCATTCGCCACCCTGATCGGGTTTTTGAACCTTTTTTCACCACCAAGGAGCCGGGCAAAGGCACCGGGCTTGGGCTCAGTTTGTGCGAGCAGATCGTTCGCGAGCACGGCGGTCTAATCCGCGCCAAAAATGTAAACAAAGGTGCTCGTTTTGAAGTTAGTTTACCGCGTCACCAGCCTACCCCGACTGAAGTCCAGGCCAAACCCATCCGGCCCGTTCCCGCAACCGTCAAGGGTCTCAATGCACTCGTCGTTGATGATGAGACCTCTATCCTGGAAATCCAATCGGTATTCCTAAAACGGCTGGGCATTTCAGCCACTTTGGTTGAATCGGTGGAAAAGGCCATAGAATTTGTCGAAAAGCAAAATCCAGACCTTATCATCTGCGACATTCACCTCAAAGGCCAAATGGATGGATTCGGCTTTTTTCATTGGCTGGAAACCCATCGGCCAGAGCTGGTTCGCCATTTCATATTCATTTCGGGAGACCTGGTAGCCCTACGTTCCACCAAAATGGAATCGACCCATTGTCCCTACCTGCAAAAGCCGTTTACCTTCCAGCAATTTAAACAATGCATTTTGGAAGAGGCCTTGGCATGAAGGGATCCTGCTGGTTACTTCTGATTTTGTTAATTCAATGCGGACGCTCTGCTGCCCCTCCAATTGTGGGAATAGCGCTCAATAAAGCATATAGCCCAGGTGTTTTAACGGCATTGGACCACATTAACCGCGAAGGCGGAATCCATGGCGTGCCGCTCCAACTCGCCGGATTAGACCCACCGCTCAGTGATTCGGCTTCTGCCGGCGATGCGCATGGCCACATCGTTAGCCTGCTCCAAAAAGAAGGAATATGTGCGATTGTGGGCCCCAGCGACTCAGCAACTGCCTTCAGCACGATTTCCCTGGTCCGACAAAGTGGCGTTCCCCACATCTTAACTACAGCAACCAACCCAGATCTTTCGGGCATTTCAGACAATACCTACCGCCTGTGTATGTCGGACCGCGAACAGGGCCCGCAAGTTGCCCAACACCTCCAACAATGGGGTAAAAATAGAATTGTCGTGGTCTATGTGCAGGACGATTACGGCCGCAATTTAAGCCAACTGGTAGAACGTTCGTTTAGCGGTCAGGGCGGCATGGTTTTGGCCAGTCTCTACCACAACAATGCACCCACACCTGATGACTTGGAGTTTTTGACCTATAACTTGCGCGAATTGAAGAATCAAGGTTTTGGTACCGCCCAAGATTGCCTTGTCTTTATTTGCCGCGTGCCGGCTGCTAAAACCTTTGTTCAGATTCTCGGCCAATTGGATTACCAGGTAGACCTTTTTGGATTGGACAATTTGGCCAGTCCAGCCTTTTTGGAGGCGGTTGAGCGCTATCCGGGAAAAACCCGAATCAGCCTTTTTTATGACCCAGACTATTCTGAAAGTAAAAACAAAGACTTTCAGCGCAATTACCGGCTGCGCACAGGGTTTGCTCCAGATGTGGGCAATGCCTTTGCCTACGAAGCCGTCATGTTAATCGCGGAAGGTCTACGCCAGGAAGGGGCCAGCGCCAGCAACTTGGCAAGTTATTTAAATAAAATGACCAAAAATCACACCAAATACCACGGCATTACCGGTACTTTTTCCTTTAACGATAAGGGTGATGCAGAACGCAACCTACAACTGGCAGAGGCACGCGAGGGTCAATGGGTTCTCGTAGAAGGCCCATAAGGAGTAATTATGTTGGCAATTTTCTTTTCCCTGACTTGGATCCAGGCCCTTGGAGCCGATTTAGAGGGATTCCCAAACACGGCGGTTTGGGATACCAATCGCCAACTGTATACGTCTTTGCGTTTTCCGGACACCACCAAAACCCCAGTCGGCAAAGGCCAAAACCTCCTTGTGCGCTATGGACACTTGATGGGCTTGGAATCCCCGCCCGAGCTGGTTTTGCAAAAAGAAGAAACCGATACGTTGGGCACCACTCACCAAACTTTTGGCCAAACCCATGGCGGAATACCGGTGTTCCCCAGCCAAATCCGCTTGCATTTTAAAGGCAGCCAGCTAAAGGCCCTTCAGGGATTTGGCCAAAATCATTTTGAGGAACCCGAGTCCTGGGTATCGGAAGAACAAGCACACCGCATTGCCCTGGCTTGGCACCAATCGCTCTCAAATGGCGATTTACAGCCGGGCGATTTGGTTTGGTACAACCGCGAATCCACATATGGAAAAGCAGGAACCGCGCGACTTTGTTATCGATTTACCGCCACAACGAATCAGGACCAGTACTTTATCCTTGCTGATTCGGGCAAAGCCTATGACCGCTTACCGGGCCGGCACGACCTGCAAAGGCGCATTTATTCCGGCGGTTACGATTCCACCCACCTGGTCTGGCAAGAGGGCCAAACTTTACCTTTTGCTGGCAATGATGCCGCGCTCATTAATCAACTAATCGAAACCTCCCGCCACACCCACAATTTATTTGCCAGCCTCACGGGCGGTGCCTACCAAAGTTTTGATGGCGCTGGCAAGATCATGAGCTGTGTATTGAGTCCTCCCGAGTTGGAGGAGGTCAATGCCTTTTGGAATGGCGCATACACTGGTTTTTCACCCGAATTGGTGATGGACGACGTGATTGCCCACGAGTGGGGCCATGCCTATTCCCAATACAATCACGGCTTGATTTATCGCTGGCAATCCGGCGCCTTAAATGAATCCTACTCCGATATTTTTGGCGAGGCGGTAGATGTCCTGGATGGGCTGGGCAAAGATGAGCCATCGCCCCGCCGCAGTGATGAAGCGTATTCTCAATATTCCGCACCCCGGATGGAATTGGTAGTCAGCAACCCATCTGAAATTAGTGGGACTTATCCAGTCGGTACCGCCAGCTTTGGACCTACCCTTTCGGAAAGCGGCATTGCGGGAATGCTTGCCCTCGCGCAAGGTACCACCGGGAACCCGGACGAATGCTGCGGCGCCATTGCCAATCCTGCGGCGATCAGTGGCAAGATTGCCTTAATCAGTCGCGGAACGTGTACGTTTGTTGAAAAAGTCAAAAATGCGCAAAATGCTGGCGCCATTGGCGTCGTGATTATTAACGTTCAAGGCAACAATACGGTCAGCATGGCGGGTGAAGACGCCAGTATTGTCATTCCGGTCGTTTCTGTCGGTTTGCAACACGGCACCCAAATTCGCACCAGTTTGTTAAATGGACCTGTTGACGTGACCCTGCGGCGCGATCCCAGCCCGCGCGAAAATTCCTACCGCTGGCTGATCGGCGAAGATAATGGCAGCGCCCTGCGCGATATGTGGACGCCGGTAGCGCGTAACGATGCTGGAAAAGTCAGCGATGCGGTATATGTGTGTGGACCCGCCGATGACACCAATGATCAAGGTGGCGTCCACAGTAATTCCGGCGTATCCAACCACGCATTTGCACTATTGGTCGATGGCGGTCGCTACAACGGTCTGGACATTCCCGGTTTGGGCTGGACAAAAGCCCTGCATATCTATTGGCGAGCCTTGCGTTACTACCAAACGCCAACCTCCGATTTTGCCATCCACGCCCAAGCTCTGCTTCAATCGGCTGAAGACCTGGTCGGTCAACCGCTTTATGAACCCAGCGTCAACGATGGACCCTGGACCCAAATCTCTAACGATCAAATTACTACTGACGATCTGACCACTTTGCAAATGGTCCTCTACGCCACAGAAATGGCCGAATGGCCCAGTCAGTGCCAGTTCAGTCAGGTCCTGCAAGCAGGCCAGCCTGCCGCATGTTCGGGTACGCCCATTGTTTTGCTGGCCGAGGACTTTGATCAGGATCCCGCCAATTGGACCCGTTCCTCACAAGGCGTCAACCCGGAATTCACCAAACGCAACTGGAAATGGTTGGCCAGTGGACCCAACCGTCCCGATTCTGGCCTGCTTTACGCGACCAATTCGAAAGCCTACGGTTCATGTACGCAGGGTGGCGACCAATCGGGCCAGTTATTTGTCGAATCGCCCACGCTTCAACTGGTGCAAGATCCTCAAAATGCGCCCGTCTTGCTCACCTTTGACCACTATGTGGCCACTGAATCCGGTAAGGATGGCGGCATTGTCCAAATCGCCGTCAACCAGAACAACTGGCAAACCCTTAGTCCTGAACGTTTTACCCTTAATCCATACAATTCCTTTCTAGACGATCAGGCGATGGGCAATACCAATCCCCTGGCCGGCCAGCCCGGTTTTACAGGCAAAGATGATGGCGCCAACGCCAGTTCGTGGGGCACCTCGCAAGTGGATCTCACCTCGCTTTTGCAAGCAGGAGATCAGTTTAAGATTCGCTTCGTCCTCGGAGTTGATGGTTGTGGTGGCGAAGATGGATGGTACCTGGATGCGGTGCGGGTCACGCAGTGTTCTAAGACTCTATCGACACACCTGGAAAGTGAACGCGCGATTTCGCACATCACACGAACCACTGGCGGGTTCAGCACCCAAATCCTGTTGCAAAACCTGTCCGATTCCAACCAGTCCATCACCCTTCAGCCCGTTACTGCTGAAGGCATCACCCTTGAGCCCCAAAGCTTCGCCTTGAATGCCTCGGAAACACTTGCCCAATCGAGCACAGACCTCTTTCCCGATCAGGAGGTCGCACACCTGACCATAACCGGTTCGGAACAGGTTCGAGTCAGTGCCGTTTACAGGATTGGAACCGGTATCGGTGCTTCCGCCCACGTTTTGGAGAGCAGCGAGACCGGGCTCCAATTCAGAATTTTCCCAGGCGAAAAGGCCTATGTGTTTGATGGGGTCGCCTTTGTTAACCGCGGAAATGGCCCAGCCTTAGTGGAAGCTTTTGGCCTGGGATCCGATGGCACTGTTTTGAGTTCAACCACCATTTCTGCTCAATTGGGTCCCCAACAAAAGGGCCTGGCCGTGTTTGATGCGTTGCAAGTAGATGGGGTTAGCAGTATTCGGATTCGGTCCGATCAACCGCTGGCCACTACCTTTTTGCGCGGTACAAGGGTAGGTGTTGTGCCCGGCTACCTCTATCAGGTAATTCCGTTGATCGAACAGTGAGGGTTTGTGCTAGACTGCTGCTTTTTGCCGCAAGGAGGCAGTCATGGCACGCAATGTTCCTCACGTTGTCTTAACCGATTTTACCCAAGGGAATACCGCTCAAAAGGAAGCCTTTATCCAAACATTGGGCAAGGGCTTGGTTGACTTTGGTTTTGTCACCGTTTCGAGCCACGGCATTGCAGCAACCTTAATTGAACAGGTTTATCAGGCGCATGTGCGTTTTTTTGACCTGCCTGCTTCGGCCAAAAATCGCTATGACTGTGTCACTGGCGGTGCACGCGGCTACACCCCGTTTGGTCGAGAACAGGCCAAAGATGCAAAAGTAGCCGATCTCAAGGAATTTTTCCATGTCGGCCAAAGCCTGGCCGCGGATCACCCCTTGGCACAGGTGTACCCTGCCAATGTTTGGCCAGAAGAGATCCCCGATATGGAAATCCTTTCACTCGACCTTTACCGTGCCATGGAGCGGGTCGCTGGCGAGTTATTGCAAGCCTTGGCCTTGTACTTCCATTTGCCGACAGACACTTTTCGCAACATGATCCAAGCTGGTGATTCGATTTTGCGCAGCATTCACTACCCACCGGTTGCACTGGGTGTTGAACCGGCGGCCATGCGTGCAGCCGCTCATGAGGACATCAACTTGATCACGCTTCTGATTGAGAGCAAAGGTCAAGGCTTACAAATCCTGACCCGCGAAGGCAACTGGTTGGATGTGGATGCCCTTCAAGGCGACATCGTGGTCGATTCGGGCGATATGTTGTCGCGCATCTGTAATGGCATTGTGCCTGCAACCACGCACCGGGTCATTAATCCACCGGGCGACAAAAACGAATCGCGTTATTCGATGCCCTTTTTTGTGCATCCCTACCCCAGCTGCGACCTTACCGTCATGGAGGCCTTTGTATCAGCGGATCGTCCTGCCCAATGGCCGCCAATTACCGCCGGCGACTTCTTAACTCAGCGATTACGCGAAATCGGCTTATTGCCCAATCCCGTTTGACAAGGGGGTCAGGTTTCGTTGACCTGAAACTCCAGCAGTTGGAATCCCATCTCAACCAGATCACCGGGTTTGCAATGGAATACGGTGACTTGGCCTGCCGTTGGCGCCTCGACCCGGTGTTCCATTTTCATGGCCTCTAAGATAAGCAAGACCGCTCCTGCTTCAACCTGTTCACCGGGCTGAACCAATTGCTTGACCACCTTACCCGGCATGGGCGCGGTGAATCCGGCCTGATCTTTTTGATGTTGGCTGCGTGCACCCTTGGCTTTGCGCAGCATAAAAGTTTCCGCACCGATGGACACCCAAATTTGATCGCCGGA
This sequence comes from Acidobacteriota bacterium, assembly GCA_020637335.1. GTDB lineage: Bacteria > Acidobacteriota > Holophagae > Acanthopleuribacterales > Acanthopleuribacteraceae > JACJWC01. The sequence continues at coordinate 66,052 of JACJWC010000011.1, forward strand.
CTTGGATACCCGCAAGGGCAAGGTCTGATCGCCAATCCGGATCCGGTCAGCGGAAATTTGCGGTTCAAGCCTGTGCTCAGCACCGTCTTCCCCGCTGAGCGAGAGAACCAGGGGCTGCCGAGACAGCAATTTAACTTCATACTGCTCATTGCCGTATTCAAAACGTTGTTTCATGCGCCAAGTCTCCAGTTCGTAAGCTGTTCCCAAGGGCCTTGAGCTGGGCTTTTGGTCAAATCCACCCGTTCGTCCGCCAAATAACCTGCGGCTAATGCAGGGATCACATATTGGTCAGGCGCATGTGGGTTAGCAAAATGCTCTTCGATGAAGCCAGTAGTTGTATGTCCTGCGGCAAAAGCGGGGTGACTCAGGACCCGGTGCAGGAAACCGACATTGGTTTTGAGCCCGTGTAAAAAGGTGTGTTCCAACGCCTGAATCAGCCGCGCGCGACACGCTTCCCGGGTGGGCCCATAGGCGATCAGTTTGGCCAGCATCGGATCGAAGTAGAGACTGATCTGACTGCCCAGATCTACACCGCTGTCCATGCGGATACCCAAACCATTGGGCTCTTCGTACAAACAAATTTTCCCCGTTTGCGGCAGAAAACCATGGTCCGGGTCCTCGGCGTACAAGCGAACTTCCATGGCCCAGCCGCGCGGCTGACGAATGCGCTCCAAGTTCAGTGGCTGACCAAGTGCGGTTTCAATTTGTAAGCGGACCAAATCCAAGCCCATGACCATTTCGGTCACCGGATGTTCCACCTGGAGCCGTGTATTCATCTCCATAAAGTAATAGGTTCCCGAGGCATCGCAGATGAATTCCACAGTACCCGCATTGCGGTAATTAACCGCCTGTGCCGCAGCAATGGCCGATTCACACATACGTTCCCGCAGGTCCTTATCGACCATGGGGCTTGGCGCTTCTTCCACAATTTTTTGGTGCCGACGTTGGATGGAACATTCGCGTTCACCTAAGGCAACCACCTGGCCTTTGCCATCGCCAAAAATCTGGATTTCAACGTGGCGGGGCTCTGTCAGATACTTTTCCAGGATAACCACGTCATTGCCAAAAGCAGCTTGGGCTTCCCGTTGCGCCGATTCCAACTGCTCGAGAAATTCAGCGGCTTTAAGGACCTTCTTCATGCCTTTGCCGCCACCGCCAGCAGATGCTTTAATCAGGAGAGGATAACCAATTTCATTTGCAGCGGCTTGTAACGTGGCGGGTGATTGGTCCGATCCGCTGTAACCGGGCACGGTCGGAACACCGGCCTCTGCGACAAGCAGCTTGGCTTCGCGTTTAAGCCCCATCGCGCGGATGGACGCGGCTTCCGGTCCGATAAAAATCATGCCCGCAGCTTCGACAGCTGCAGAAAAATCCGCATTTTCGGAGAGGAACCCGTAGCCGGGATGGATCATTTCCACCCCATGGGCCAAGGCTAAGTCAATTATCTTTTTTTGATTGAGAAAGGTATCGGCCAAGGCACCGGGTCCGAGCGATATCACCTGATCGGCATAACGCGCGTGGACACTGGCCGTATCCTGATCAGCCGTTAACGCCACGCTCTGCATGCCCATCTCGCGCAAGGTTCGAAAGATGCGAACGGCGATTTCACCGCGATTGGCAACCAAAATCCGTTTCATGATTTCCTCACATCCTGAAAATGCCGTATTTCGGCGGTTCAATTGGCGCTTGGGCGCCCAGCGCGATGGCCAGACCCAGAACGGAACGCGTATCCTTGGGATCAATCACACCGTCATCCCACAACCGCGCGGACGAATAATAAGCGGATCCCTCTTTGGCATATTTTTCCAAAATGGGCTGTTTAAAGGCCACCTGTTCCGGTTCTTCCATCGCTTTGCCATGGCGTTCCAGTTGTTCCATTTTGACTTGGCACAGCACATTCGCCGCCTGCTCCCCACCCATAACGGAAATGGTCGCATTGGGCCACATCCACAGGAAGCGCGGGTCGTAGGCGCGACCACACATGCCATAGTTGCCCGCCCCGTTGCTGGCGCCAATGATAACAGTGTATTTGGGCACCGAGGCACAACTCACGGCGTGAACCATCTTGGCGCCATCTTTGGCGATGCCACCGGCTTCATATTTGCGACCGACCATAAAGCCGGTTATGTTTTGCAGAAATACCAACGGAATGCCCCGTTCATTGCACAACTCAATAAAATGCGTGGCTTTGAGGGCCGATTCCGAAAAGAGCACCCCATTGTTGGCAACGATGCCTACCGGTTGACCCCAAATCCGGGCGAAACAGGTCACGATAGTCGTGCCATAGCGGGCTTTAAACTCATGAAATTCGGAACCATCCACAATCCGGCAAATAACCTCTCGAACATCAAAGGATTGACGTAAATCAGCGGGCACAACGCCTTCCAGTTCCTCTACCGGATAGAGCGGGTCGAGGACCGGCTCCTGAGGGATGGATCGCTGCTTTTGCCAATTTAAGTGGGCAAAAATATCGCGCACTATTTCAAGCGCCTCTTCGTCATTTTCAGCATAATGGTCCGAAACCCCGGATTCGCGGGTATGCACATCTGCGCCACCCAAATCTTCCGCACTGACGATTTCGCCAGTGGCGGCCCGAACCAAGGGTGGGCCCGCCAAGAAAATGGTCCCATTGCCTTTGACGATAACCGTCTCGTCGGACATGGCCGGTACGTAAGCACCGCCAGCGGTACAAGACCCCATAACAGCACTAATTTGGGGAATGCCGAGCGCTGACATCCGGGCCTGGTTGAAAAAAATGCGACCGAAATGTTCCCGATCGGGGAAGACTTCGTCCTGTTTGGGCAAAAAGGCACCGCCGGAATCCACCAAGTACAGGCAGGGCAACCGGTTTTCAAGTGCAACCGTTTGCGCACGGAGGTGTTTTTTGACGGTAATCGGCAGGTAGGTTCCGCCTTTAACGGTTGCATCGTTGGCAATGATCAGGGTTTCGATGCCCTGAATCCGTCCAATTCCGCAGACCAATCCGGCGCACGGAACATCAAATCCATACAGGTCAGAACCGGCCAAAGGCGATAACTCCAGGAACGGGCTCGCGGGGTCCAAAACCGCATCAATGCGTTCGCGTGCGGTCAATTTGCCGCGTTCTTTGTGCAGGTTCTGGGCTTTGTCGCCCCCGCCTTGCTGGGCCGCAGCCAGACGTTCCTTCAACCCGTTTAAACGTTCGCGCATTGCGGTTCGGTTGGCCTGAAAGGAATCGCTGCCCACCTGCACATGGCTTTGAAAAATCGGCATGCTCGGCTCCTGAACACAAAGTAAAGAGAGCCACATTCTTACATTTCAGGGGTACACCTTCAACCGCGAAAAGCAGACAAAGTCCAGGCAATTCAGGCGGGTCGGAGACCCTCAGGCTTCAATTTCATTCAGAACAAATCCGGAAAAATCGACACGGAACCCACCTGAATCCATTGACTTTTGGGTCAAAATACTCTTTTCTATTGGCGTTGCTACCAAAAAGAATGTTATCGTGAGCAATACTGAGTTTCGGAGTCAATGCTATGCGCTTGAAATTCTTGCCTGGGTCAGAACTGGGTCCACCTTTTCTGCTCGGTGAAATTGTCGATTTGGATCGGCCACAGCACGTCGTGGCCAATGTCATGATTCAAGATGAGCAGGTAGAGATTAAAATCATCATTCCCCTGGAAGACCAGCAGGTCGAAGAAGTCCACGCTTTTGCCAGCGAAATAGAGCCCGAAAATGTACGTCGGGTCCAGGTTTCTGAGATTATCCGCTACACCACTCGCCGTAAATCTATGTGCTAATTTTCAAATATTTTTTGTTTGGTTTGACCCAATAACTTGACCGCCGTAATCAATTCGGCGATGGATTGGTAACGATCTAATTTGCTGCCATAGAGGCATTTGATCAGCGTTTCACTAAAGCCCAACATCATGCCCGGCACGCGATCGTGAGGCACTGTGGGCAAGCCCTTTCCGACAAATTTCTGGGTGATTTCACTGGCAGAAAATGGCGGAACCCCGGTCGCCAACATATAAAAGGTTGCGCCCAGCGAATAGATATCCGATTGAACCGAGGCCTTTTCGCCTTGAATGATTTCGGGCGCCATGAAGGCCGGTGTACCCCAAATTTGCTGGGTATGGTTGGGATCAGAAATCTTTTTTGCCAGCCCAAAATCCATGATTTTGACACGACCGTCGCGGGTCACCATCAGATTTGAGGGCTTGAGATCGCGGTGAAGGATGCCTTTGTCATGGGCATATTTGAGACCCAGGCAGGTTTCATAAAGCAGACCTAGCAAGTTTTGGCGAATGTAACCGGGGTATTTGGTGAGCAATTTTTCCATGGTCATACCCTCGACATATTCCATGACCATGTAAAAACAGCCCTGCTTATACCCCACATCAAATAAAGTGACGATATTGGGCTGGTTGAGCGAAGCAACGGCCTGTGCCTCGCGTTTAAAAAACAGAACGACCTTTGGATCTTTATTGTATTCAGGGTGCAACATTTTAAAGGCAACCAACCGATCGAGCTTTTTATCGCGGGCCTTATACACGATGCCCATCCCGCCTCGACCCAACTCCTGAATCATTTCATAGCGCTGAAGTTCGCCTTCCTGGGTCAAGTCCAGAATGAAATCATCGTCCAAGGTCAGGGTATCGTTGGTTTGCGGTGGTGCCGGTTCCGTGGGTTCTGAATCCGTTTTAACCTCGTTTTTAGCGGCGTGGATTTGGGGTAAATGAAAAGGAATACCGGTTTGCTGCGACAACTTTTGGGCTTTTTGAACATATTGTTTATTGGTGGGAAATGAAAGCGCAGCCTGAAAATACAGCTCCGCAGCTTGGGCCGTTGCACCCGTTTTTTCTTTTAAGCTAGCGCATTCAAAAAACAGCGCGCAGTTGATGATAGAAGGCCGCTTTCCACCAACCATGGCATCAGCACAGGCCAGCGCTTCTTTCGTGCGGCCTTGGCTCATCAAAATGGTCAAAATTTGGTTGGCACTCTGAACTTCATGTACGTCCTGAAAATCCACCAAGGCAAAACAACGCGTGGCCGATTTTAGGTCGCCAATCATGAGATAGCTGCGACCCGCAGGCAGGAACATTTTGGCTTTTTCGTAATACATAGCCTGTTCATCTTGGAGGCCTAAATGCGCAGCCAGCTGGGCGGCCCGTCCGTACAAACCACAGGAAACATAACACTTCATGGCACTTTCATTGTCGCCACAGGCAATAAACTGTTCAGCCGCTTCCTCAATCTTACCCGCAGCCTGAAAACAACGCGCTGCATCTCGATAGGCATTGATTTTGAGAAAAGCGGCTGCGGCTTGGGCGAAATCACCACCGAGTTCAAAGGACTTCCCCGCAGCTAAATAATCCTCTTTTTCCCAATAGGCTTTGGCGCGTTCCTGGTGTGCTAAGTCCTCCCGACCCCCCTGTTCAAAAGCGCGGGCTGAAGCCACCCGGTCACCGGCTTTGGCAAAGGCCTCAGCCGCTTGGGTCTGGTTACCGGCGCGCTGGAAATAAGTACCCGCCAAACTGTATTGTCCATAGTTCAGGGCCCAATGGGCGGCTTCCTCAAAAAGCCCCATTTTCCCTAACGATTCGCCTAAACGATCTACAACCTCTTCGAGCCGCTGGGGATCGGGATTCGTCTCCCCTTCCAATATGGTCCGAAAGTTCGAGGCAGCCTGTTCCCACATGCCTGCAAAATAGAAGGCATCACCTGCACGTTTATGATTTCGATTGGCGGCAAAATATTGGCCTGCCAATAAAAAGGCGTGTTGGGCTTGGTGCTCTTTGCCAGCCCGTTCGTAAAGTTTACCGGCCCGGTAAAGGTAGGCATCGCCCATCTTTTCAAAGTATTGAGCCGCTTTGAGAATTTTGCCCTTTTCCAACGCGCGCTCTGCTTTGCGCAATAAACTTAAGTGTTTCCCAGAGAGCAATACCTGGGTACTTTCTCCGACTGGACGCCGGGCAGTCGCTTTGGCAAAACGCTCCCAATCGGGCCTTTGTGATTGACCAAAAAGAAGTAATGCAGTGAACAATACAAAAACACCAATATGGGGAATGTATACGCTGAAGCCCAAATTTTTTAGGTTAATCAACCGCAAGACGCCCTGGTTGAGCTGGGAAACGATTTCGGAATACCCACCAGATTCGAAAATCCATTCCAGCAGCAAGATCAAATCCGCAGCCAATAATAAAACCAACAAAACCAAACTGATCTGACGTAAAACCTTTGGAACTAATTTCCAACTGGCCCGATATTCACGCATCCAGGCTTGATCTTGCCCTTTAAAGTGCTGCAGCAGACTCAAACCAACCATGACAACAAACCAAAACAGCAAGGCCGAGTGTCGTCCACTATCAACCCAATCGAATAAAACCCCCAAGATCGGCAAACCGGACAACCATTGCAAGGCACCGTCGGCAAAAGAAAACGAAAGTACCCAGCTGAGCCCTAAATAAATGGCCAACAACCCAAACATGTTTGCAGCTAATCTTTTCGCACCCATTTTGGCCGACACTTCCTAAAAACGCTGGAGCAAGCAAAGATAGCTCATGTTACCAGAGTTTTACCTAGAAATTGGCGTTTAGCTTCGCGGCCTGCGGACATAGCTGCCCGATGGCAAAAAAAGGCGATCGCCCGCAACCGGCACCATCATTTCGCCACATTCCAATTGGTCGGGCGAGACCTGGAAAATTCGCTGAACAAAATTCGCCAGTGACTGCCCTGAAAAACCCGGTGTGTGGCACGAAAAAAGGATAAAACCTGAGGGATCCCAAAGGCTACACAAACCCTTAAGCAGCGGCACCAAGTCGGATTCGATGTTCCAAACTTCACCCCTGTTGCCACGTCCATACGAGGGCGGGTCCAAAATCAAACCCTGATAGCGTTCGCCCCTGCGTTCCTGGCGTGCCACAAATTTTTGAACATCATCAACCATCCAGCGAATAGGACTTTGATCCAAGCCATTAATGGTCGCATTCTCTCGCGCCCAGGCCACCACCCCTTTTGAAGCATCTACATGGGTTACTTCTGCGCCCGCCCGCGCAGCAGCAAGCGTGCTTCCACCCGTGTAGCCAAACAGATTTAATACGCGATCTTTAGATCGGATCTGGTTGTGAATCCAGTGCCAGCTCTCCACCTGTTCAGGAAAAACCCCGGTGTGCCCAAAACTGGTCAGTTTGATCAGAAACTTCAGATCGCCCACCTCGACAACCCATTGTTCAGGCACCTTTTCGATGAATTCCCAATGACCGCCGCCCGATTTTGCTCGGTGGTGGATGGCGTGAGCCGGTCGCCAGCTCTTTTCATTTTTTCCGGGCGGCCAAAACGCTTGGGCAGCCTGGCGAATAACATGAATGTCCCCGAATCGCTCCCATTTTTTTTCAAATCCACAGTCCAAGAGTTGATACACCCGAATCCTCCAAAGGGCCAAAATATCAAAATCGCAGCGGTTTCACCAGTCAGGATGCCATGCGGACCTGCCGATTGAGGTTATAATGCTGCCTTTGGCATTGAGGGTGGAATGCGCCAAATCTTCACTAGAATCCGAACCGCTCTGAGAAAAAGCGACAGTTCGCCCCATATCAAGGCCTTGAGTTTTTCTATTGGTGCGGGGCTGGCCTTTTCCCCATTGGTTGGCTTACACCTGCTGGTTGTATTCGTTTTGGCCCGTTGGACCCGCCTCAATGGCTTTCTAATTTTTACAGGCACCCTGATTCACAATCCCTGGACGATGGTCCCCATCCACTTCCTGGGTCTCATTACAGGCGATTTTTTTTTGTATGGACACCCTCAAAGTGTCCAAGCTTTTAAATCGCTTCCCTGGGATGAGTTTGGGTTGTTGTCGTGGATGAATGCTGGATTTTGGCAAAAATCCATTCCCATTATTCATTCGCTGATCCAACCGTTTGTCATTGGGTCGCTTACCTGGTCCTTGGTGGTGGGAACAGCCGTGTACTTTACCTTGACCAAATTTGTTCTCAAGGAGCGTTAAGTCCGTGTTCACCCAGTGCCCGCTCTCCCTGATCGACGTTATCGATGCGCAGGATTACCGCCAACTCGACTTTCCATTTTTGCAGGCCGCGCAAGAGCTCATCCTTCAGCACGACGTTCAAGCAATCGTATTACCCGAAGGCAGAGGGCTAGGCCGATTCCTGAATTTAATTCACTACGATTTGGATGCACCTGTGGAATATGTTGATCAAGCCTCTATTTTTGGCGATCAACTCATTCATTTGGCCGCGCACCTCAAAGCAAAACCCCTTTTTGCCCAACCGACCGCTGCAGCGGTATTGGCCTCAGAATGCCTGGCCTCCTGCTTTGACCTTTTGCTTTTGGGCCAATTCGCCCAAAAAGGGTTGGAACCCGAATTTTTGCAACATCACTTGGAAAGCATCAGCTACTACTTTGATTGTTATGAAAACCCAAAAATGCCTTATCGCAAGTGGCTTGCCCAACTCTTGGACGACCCGTTTAGTTGCATGCGCAGCACCGTCCTGTTCTTGTTTGACTTTTGCCATGCCGTCGGCCAGGCCCGAGACCAACTGGATCGTTTAAATCGAGCCACCCAATTCATAGGCTATCCGCTGAGCCACCATTTTAATTGTGCAAATTGGATTCTGTTTGCCCAACAACTCGAACCGGGCAACGCTGGAGAAGCCCGAGTGGCGCTAGAGTCCCTGCTTCAGTCCGAGGCCCAGCTTGTCACCTGGTTCATCCAAAATCACTGATTTTCGACTTTTTGACCCCACCGGCCGTCGGGTTGACCAAGGTTCCCGCACAGGGGAGAATAACCGCAGCTGACATGACGAGGAGCGCAGTATGCTTTTTTGGGCTTGTTTTTTAGGCTTTATTGCCGGAGACGATTACTTTCACGACCCTTGGGCCAAGGGTAAGATTCACCTGACCAGTATTGAAACGGGGCAGGATCCCAGTATTCAGATCATTGCCAAAGGCAAAGCCGGCAACATCGAGTTAAAAGCCACCGCGACCCCCCAATCGGGAAATGCGCGGGTCAACTACCAAAAGGGCCTGGGCTTTGTAGAATATGATCACCGTTTACAAACTTTGACCTTTGAAGGCTCACGCCGTTTCTCCTTTAACCGAACCAGCAAAAAGGTGATGCGCACAGCTCCCTACATGGAGGTCAATGTCCCACTGGGCGCAGTCGTCAATCTCGACGTTCACACCAATGATCTTGGGTACGGCAGTTTTAATTTTAAAGATCTCAACGTGGCGCAATTAAAACTCGATGTCAACTACGGCGATATCGATTTTCACTTTCCCACGGAGAACAAAACCGTGATTCGCGATGAAGTCCTCTTCCACTTAATGGCCGGTGATCTGGAACTTGAGCAACTGGGAAACTTGAAGGCAGCCAAAATAATAATCAACGGCGGAATTGGCGAGTTAAGCATGGATTTTGGCCCGCAACTCCTCACCGATACAGATGTCAGTTTCGACCACGACATTGGTCGGGTCGATGTTTCTATCCCGAAAGGCACACATGTCATTGTCAAGGGCACAAATAGAAACTTACAATCTTATAACCTAGACCAAGTGGGTACCTATTGGGAAACCACCAACCACACGTCTGAGCGTCCCATTCTGACGTTGGACATGCGGGGGCCTATTGGCGGTCTTGATATTCAATGGAAGTGAGCCGGACACCTTGATTCCGGCGAGAGGGGAGCTGCATGACCGTCCGGAATCTTCTGTTGGTGCATCCTGACCACGAAACCAAACGCAGGATCAGCAAGCTCTTGCTCGATCACGATTGCGAGATTATCCCGGCCCGCACCACCCGTCAGGCCCTGGGTTATATCCGGGTCCGCAGTCCCCACCTCGTTTTGACAGCAGAACATTTACCGGATGGGGACGTGGAAAATTTGATCCAAAGTCTGCGCGGCTCCCACGAATGGAATTTGGTCCCCATCCTGGTCCTGGCCGCAGATGCCAATGAAACCCACCTGAATGCACTGGAACGTGCAGGCGCTACTGCGGTCCTGCCCAGCCATTGGGATTCCGATACCATGTGGGAAATGATCCGTACGCTTACGGATGTACGCGTACGCCAGGAGGAACAAAACGCTTTAGGTATTTCCGGGCAATTGGCGCGTTTTGGAATTGTCGAATTGATTCAGGAAATGGCCAAGGAACACGGCAGTGGTCTGATTTCCATCGACGGCGCGCTGCCAATGAAAATTTACCTGCGCGCGGGCAACATCGTGCATGCCCAACACGGCATCACCATTGGCAAGAAGGCACTTTTCCGATGTTTGCGCATTGCCGATGCGGCCTACCACTTTAAAGGCGCGGTTTTTGACTTGGAGGCTACAATTGAGGGCGATCTGAACCAACTGATCCAAGAAGCCCGGGCCAGTAATCAAAAGCTTATGGCCAATTTTCACCAAATGCCGCAACCCCAGCATCGCATCAAAATCGTATCCTGGGAACAAATGGATAGCATCAAATTTACGGCGGAGGCGCGTGCGGCCCTGGAGGTCATTAAGCGTTATCCTCTGGTTCGCGATTACCTGGACCATCTCAACTTACCGGACCTGGTGTGTTTTGAGTACCTCATCACCTTTAAGGAGCGCGGGCTCATCGATATCATTACCCAACACCGACCTACGGCTATCATTTCTGATAGCAGTTGCGATTTGGGTTTTGGCCAATTGGATCAACTCAACGTTCAATATGTCACCTTGCGTTTAACCAATGACGGAGGAGAAATAGCCGACTCACCGCGTTACCTGCCCCGGCTCAATGAATTGGGCAAAAAAGGAACCTTCAAGATTAGTCACCTGGAAGGCCATGGCATTGCTGACAAAAATGCTAGCCTGGTCCCGGACAAAGATTGCCTCAATTTGCTCTCAGCACCGATTGATCCTGCCTATCAAAGCTTGTGCCTGAAGGAATTGGAGAAGATGACCAAGATCGGCTTTAATGGCCAACCGTTAATGGCCAATGAGCTGGTTACTTGGGTTTCGGGCCAATTCTCGGTCGGCTTGGCCGCCCTGATACAATTTGCCGCCCAAGCAGCGGCTTCCGGCGATGCCATTGAAACCATTGTCGAAAAATTGGAGCGCTTCAAAAAACGGCTCCATGTCCTGTACATATTCCCCGCCACCAAGGGCTTGTTGGGCGGAAAAGCCACTTTTGAGATCCAATCCTGGACCGGAACCGAGTTTAAGAATCTAGTTAAGTTGGGAAAGGGCGAAGAATTGGCTGATCAATTGATCAAAATTATGACCAATCGCTATTCAACCAGCACGCCCATCCAGATTCTAATTGGCCATGCAGGCGCTGAAAAACAAGGCCAAGCCTTACTCAAAAAAATCAATCAAACTTTTGAACAAGGCAAATCTCAATTGTTGGCCATGGGCCCCGTTTCCACTAATCATTTGGGTTTGGGCACGATCGGCTTAGCCTTCTATGAGGAAGAAAATTAAAAAAGGCGGGAATCACCCGCCTTTTTGTGGATTAGATTCATTTATTGGGATCAGGGACTGACCATCAGTGAATAAAATTCATCCGCTTTCCATTTGCTGTAGGCGGGAACCGTTGTTTTGGGTAATCGATTTTGAATCGCATCTGGTGAACCGCCAAAAGGAGTCAGCGCTTCAACAACCGTAACCGCACCCTCGGTGTCAACCTTAACAATGACATAAGCAGAAGGCAGTTCGCCACTTCCCGAGCCACCAAAGTGGGTTGGCAGTAATGCGCCGATAGGATAATCGCCGGGGCTTTTACTGGCCATAAACTTGCTTTGGTACTGCGCAATAACGCCAGCCGCTGCCTTTGCTTTTGCAATTTCGTCCTTGTTCTTTTTGCAGGTTTTGTGGCTTTCCATTGCATCCAGAAGGGCAACGCCACCCACTCGAACCGCATGATCTATCATCAAAGGAATATATTTCTTGCGTTTGAGATCGAGGATTTTGACATAGGCATCGGCATTCGAATTATTGGAAAGCAGAATGACCGTCATGATATGGCCGTTATGCGGAGGTTCATCCGCAGTGATTTTTGATAAGGAATAATAAAAGAAGCCTTGATTATCGCTGTGAATATCGGCGTAACGAAAGTCATCGCGACCCGTACCGGGGTCAATCTCAGCATCTTTCGCGGTGGCCAGAAATAAATCGTAGTTTTGAACTTTCTGGACCTTGACCAAGCCGCTCGCGGCTGCCAAGCGCAAGGTAATATCTTCCTTGTCATTTTCAACAAATGGCAAGAAAACCGTTGGCTCCAGGCTGCGACCAAATGAGGCCAGAAGCATCAAATTGATCCCCTTCATCTCCAAACTCGTCGCGTTTTGGAGGTTGTTGTTCAGGTCGTTGCGAAAGCGGAACAGATCGAGGTAGCGAAAAACTTCGGCATACTCGCGCGCACGGCCCGCATCCATTTTGTCAAAATTGCGAAAAACCGTGCGTACGCCGCCCAACTGAAAAAACTCCAGAAGTTCTCGGGTACCGGCAAGGTATTCATCCCCTACAATCTTTTTGACCAGATCGTCGCGATCTGGCAATAAATCTTCTTCTTGCGCAAACGCCATCACGCTTAACGAGACCAAAAGAACTGCACGGATCATATACCCCCCGGGAAACCTTGAGAAAATGAGGGTTTTATTTAAACCGCATTTGCCAAAGCCTTGCAAGTGGAACTTTTTCCACACCCCGACAGGCTAACCTTCGATTTTTCAATTACCTTGTTTATTTCCAAGGTGGAGTCCAATGAAATCGGACCCCAAGGAAAGGGGCTGCCAACCATTAATTTACAAAGGTTTTGCTATTTTTTAGCAGTGTGCGAATAACTTAAGGCCAGAAAAAACGTAACGCCGCCAACCGAACCTAAGAGAACAAACCACGTCCATGCGATTGTCATATCGAGCTACCTCCACAGCACAGCATGGGTTTAGGTGCAGACAGCCCTTGTCACTCCACAAGATGGATGCGCCGAATTTCGGAAAAAATGACCTTGTTCCTTCCGCCCTGTTTGGCCTGATACAAATTTTGGTCTGCCAGTTCGAGGAGCAGCGACCAAGCTTCAAGATCGTCTGGAACTTCCGCGGCTACCCCAATACTGACCGTCATAGCGATCGTCCCCTTTTCCAGAGCCAGTGGCTGTTTTTCTATTTCCAGACGGATGCGTTCGGCCAGAACGACCGCACCTTCCAAAGGCGTTTCCGGCAAAAAGATCCCAAATTCCTCGCCGCCAATGCGTGCCACTTCATCGCCACTCCTGCGCACCAAGCTGCGAAGCACTTGGGCAAGGTGACGCAAACACGCATCTCCGGCCGGGTGGCCATGTTGGTCATTGATGCGCTTAAAAAAATCGACATCCAAAATCATGAGCGAACAAGGTTTATTGTTTCGAAAGGAACGGCTCCATTCGCGCTGAAGGTATTCGAAAAAAAATCGCCGGTTATGCAAGCCGGTCAAAGGATCTTCCGCATTTATCCGCTCGAGTTCAGAGGTTTTTTCTTTAAGAGCTTCTTCGTTGCGGCGGGATAGACGATATTCTCGAGCCTGACGCACCGCTTGACTTTGCATATAAATGAGGTACGCCAAAAACATTGGCAGTAGGATTTGGCCTTCGCCGCGAAACAACAGCACCCCGCTGGCCGGCCCCAAAAGTGCCAAAATAAAGGTAAAAACCAAGTGGGGTAAGGGCGCAAAGGCAGTAACCCCACCACTGCCAATGCCCATAAGAGCAACCAGCATCAGAATTTCAAATTCTCCAAGCGGCCAATGCGTGACTGCCGCAGCAAATAATCCGCCCCACAAAATGGCTGGTCCCAAAGCCAAACAAACAAAAAGAATCCAACTCAAATGGGGCCGAACTGAAAACCAGAAGGGCCCTTTTTTTTGGAAAAGGGTTCGACCTGCAAGGAAGAGCAAAAAAAACAAACCGGCCCAGAGCGTTTCGTAAGGCGCCTCCCGATGATGACCCGTCGAATAAGCAACACATAGCCACAAAATCACATACGCCCACGCGCCCGCTTTTGCGCGCAGGGTCAAATCGTTGAAAAATCGAAGATCGTCGGCAGAGGATGGCGTACTATGAGCGTCCTGCATCGTTGCGCCTCTAATTAGCATGGCAAAAAGGTAATGACCAGAGTACTATTCGGCAAGATGAAAACATTACATAAATTTTCAGATCTAAACCTTTTGGTTTTTGAAACGGATGCAAGCAGAACCATTTGCGCTATGAATAACGCGCTGCAGGAGCAAATCGGCTGGATCCGCAAGCCTAAATTGGCCGCAGCTTGGGTCCGAAAAGCCCAATCGGCGCTGGCCGGCTCACCTCTACCCCGCATCCTTTGGCTTTCACAACCCGATGAAAAGGGCCATTTCCTGTTTCAAATCCAAAGCCTGGAAACAGGCCTGCAGGCGGTTGGCCTGGCCTTAAACGCCGCAGATGAACGTCTGGTTTTCAACCACACCCTACAAGAGTTGGAAAACCATAAATTTGCATTGGACCAATCCTCGATTGTGGCCATTACGGATCCGCGCGGCGTGATCACCTACGTCAACGAGCGCTTTTGCGAGATCAGTCAGTATTCGGCCCAAGAACTGCTCGGTCGTACCCATAAAATTATTAATTCTGGACACCACGAAAAGGGCTTTTTTAAGGATCTGTGGGCAACCATTTCCGCAGGCCAGGTTTGGCGGGGCGAAATCTGTAACCGCGCCAAAAGTGGGAACTTATATTGGGTCTTCACCACAATCGTACCCTTCTTGGACGGAAAGGGGAAACCGTGGCAGTTCATGGCTATTCGCACCGATATTACCGCCCGAAAATTGGCTGAGCAACAGGCAGAAGCCCAGCGCATAAAAGCGCTTATGGCAGAAAAATTTGCGTCTTTGGGCGAGGTAGCAGCAGGTGTAGCCCACGAGTTGTTCAATCCGATTTCGGCCATTCGCGGTCGCATGGAACTGCTGCAAATCCAAGCTCAAAAGCAGGTGCTGGACCATAAAAAGCTAGAACAAGCCACAACTACCGCCATTGGTTTATTAGATCGCATGACCAAAATCATCAAGGCCATGCGCGCACTCGGCCGAGATGGCAGTCAGGATTTGCCTAAACCGGTTCCCATTGCCAACATGATTACCGAAGTGCTGGAATTTGTTTATGTACGCTTCAAACGCCATGGGGTTGAAATTCAAATTGAACCTTTTTCAGAAGGCTTAACCGCCTATTGTCGCGAAACGCAAATTTTGCAGGTGTTGCTCAACCTTTTGCAGAATGCACACGATGCGTGTCTCGACACAGCAAATAAGCTGATCCGCGTACACATCGAACACACGGCCGAATACGTGCGATTTCGAATTGTTGACAGTGGACCCGGCGTCCCGGATACGCTGATTGAAAAAATATTTCAACCCTTTTTTACGACCAAAGAAGTCGGCAAAGGGACAGGACTTGGCTTAAGCATTTCGCGGAGCATTGCTCTGGAACACGGGGGCGATCTGCGTTTTGAGCGCTGGCTGGACAAATCTTCATTTGTCTTGGAATTGCCCCATCACACGCCTTCAAACGGATGAACCAGGCCATATTCCCGCTCCTTGCGGTACAGCGTTCGTCGATTGATGCCCAAAATTTCGGCTGCTCGCTCTTTTCTGCCACCGACCATTTGCAAAACCTGACGAATATATTGGCGTTCCAGATCTTGCAAGGACCAGTTTTCCTTTCCGGCCCGTTCTAAAAGCTCGTGCGGGTCCGTCTCACTTAAGGCAGGCAAATCACCCTCGGCAATTCGGCTGCCGCTGCACAAAACCACCGTGCGTTCGATCAAGTTTTCCAACTCGCGAACATTGCCTTCCCAGCGATGGCGCATCAATGCCGCCATGGCCCCACGCGAAAATCCATTGACCGTGACATTGTTTTCGGCCCGAAAACGCGATAAGAAAAACTCAGCCAGAAGCGGAATATCTTCCCGGCGCTCACGCAGTGCCGGCAAATGGATCGGTATGACACATAGCCGGTAATATAGGTCTTCCCGGAAGGTGCCCTGACGAATGGCTTGTTTTAAATCCATATGCGTGGCAGCCAATAAGCGAACATCGACTTTTTTACCGACGTTACCACCAACCGGTCGCACACGTTTCTCCTGCAATACCCGCAAAAGCTTCGCCTGCAGGTGCAACGGCATATCGCCAATTTCATCCAGGAACAGGGTTCCCCCATCCGCTTCTTCAAACAAGCCCCGTTTATTTTGGATGGCGCCCGTAAAGGCGCCACGCACATGCCCAAACAGCTCGCTCTCCAACAAATTTTCGGGAATGGCCGAACAGTTTAAGGCCACAAAGGTGCGATTGGCCCGGGTCGACAGTTGGTGAATCCCCTTGGCGACCAGTTCCTTCCCTGTCCCACTTTCTCCCGTAATCATGATGTTGGATTGCGTCGGTGCCACTTTTTTCATCAACTCAAAGACCCTAAGCATTTGTTTGCTTTTGCCCAACAGGCCCTGAAAGGAAAAAGAATGGCGCACTTCCTGGCGCAGCATTTGGTAGTTCTTTTCCAACTCGCGGAACTTAATCGCCCGATCCAACGTGAGTTTGACTTCCGAAAGGGTAAATGGTTTTTGAATGTAGTCGAATGCACCTCTTCGCGTGGCTTCTATCGCATTGTCTATGCTGCCAAAGGCCGTAATCAAAATGACTGGAACACCCGCATCCTTTTCCTTCAGCTCATGCAAAAGGTCCAATCCTGAAATGCCCGGCATGTTCTGGTCGGTGATCACCAAATCCACACCTTGATTCAGCCAAATCGGTGTCAAGCCCCCATCGGGCTCCAAATCGCGCAGCAACGCATCTCCTCGCTCATAAGCGCGTACCGCGCATCCTTCAGACTCAAGAAACTCCTGCAAAACACTGCGCATTTCCGCTTCATCATCGACCAAAACAATAAATGAACGGTGACCTTCAGTCATACCAGCCTCTCAGTTTTATTTGCCGAAATTCGAACCGTGTTGAGCAATTCAACCAATTCTAAAAGTGAAAACGGTTTTTCTAGCACATAAACGGCCTCAAAACTTTTTTCAAGGATCGACCAAAAAATAGGCATCCCTGCAGACAACAAAATGCAGATCGGTTTTTTGGGCAAGCGCCGCACCCATTCGACAACCTTTTGCCCGCCATCCATAAGCAGTTGGATATCGGCAATCACAGCTTCAGGTACAAAGCCATTCACAGCGTCCTGGAATTGCGGAACGCTCATGGTGGTCACTTTGCCTAGGCAACGCAAACGCAGAGGATAGCCCTCCAAAAACTCTTGAAGCATAGCCCGCACAGCCTGGTCCTCTTCAATAATTAAAACGGGAAGGTCCATGTACAATGCCCCCTGCGCACAGCAAGGAGCAGGATACGGGCCAATTCCGCCCGAAAAGAGTGCGCATCAGACCTACCCTGCCTAATGCATCACCTTTTCGCCTGGGTCATTTTACCCCGTTTGCGACAAAAATCCCCATCATAGACTTTGGGAATCCAAGTTATGCGGCAATGAGAGGGCTCATTGCCCGTCTCCGAACATACCGCTTTTGTTCGAACCCCCACAGACGGGGCCCGCTTGGCATAGCTTTTGATCCCCGGTCGGTGCCCGTCCTATTTTTCGGCTTCGGAACGGACCGAAGAACCGAGGAGGAATCATGAATCGTCAAAAGCCAACCTTGGCACTACTTTCTGCAATGAGCCTGATCGGTGCGCTGATCTGGTGGGGTTCATCAACCGTCCTGGCTAAACCCCAAGACAGCAATGAACCGCTCGTTCATCAGGCCGAAGTCGCCCAAGCACAGTCCATTTCCGGCGAACAAGCATTCATTACCAATTGCTCGCCATGCCACCAACCGACGGGCCTGGGATTACCAGGCGCATTTCCACCGTTGGCCAACTCAGATTATCTGAAAGCAGACCCCAAACGCGCCATCGAAATTGTCATTAATGGCCTGCAAGGGGAAGTTCAAGTCAACGGTCAAACCTACAATTCCATCATGCCGCCCCAAATCCAATTGGACGATGCCTCCATCGCCAGCATTCTCAACTATGTTTACAACGCTTGGGGCAATCAGTTCGGTTCAGTTAGCGCTGAGGAAGTGGCTGCCGTACGCAAGAAATTGGGTGCATCCAGCGATCCAGCCCAAATGCAACGGCACCCGAGTACCTCTGAAGCAGAGATCGGCTACAAAAGCGCTGCAAGTCCGGTAAGTACCGAGGAAATGATCATCAGCCCGGATGCACCCAGTTTGACCAAGACCGAATACAACCATTCAAAAGAAATATTTTTCCAGCGCTGCGCCGGCTGCCACGGTGTTTTGCGCAAAGGCGCTACGGGCAAACCGTTGACCCCGGACATTACCCGGGCCAAAGGTACCGAATACCTCAAAGCACTCATCCGCTATGGGTCACCTGCCGGCATGCCAAACTGGGGCACCTCCGGTCAACTCTCCGACGATGAAATTGACGCAATTGCGCGTTTCCTCCAACACGAACCGCCCTCTCCGCCTGAATTCGGCCTATCAGAAATTCAAAAATACTGGAAAGTGTTGGTTCCTGTAGACAAACGGCCAACCAAAAAGATGAACGCGTACAACATTGACAACTTCTTCTCGGTCACCTTGCGCGATAGCGGTGAAGTGGCACTCATCGACGGCGACACCAAAGCCATCGTCTCCATTATCAAAACGGGTTATGCCGTTCATATCAGTCGGCTCTCGCATTCGGGTCGCTACTTGTACACCATCGGTCGCGACGCCAAACTGGATTTGATTGACCTGTGGATGGACCCGCCACAAAAAGTTGCGGAAAGTAAAATCGGCCTGGAAGCTCGATCCGTTGAGACTTCTAAGTACCACGGTTTTGAAGATAAATACGCCATTGCAGGCGCCTATTGGCCACCCCAATACGTCATCATGGATGGTGCCACCCTGGAACCCCTCAAAATCGTCTCAACCCGGGGCATGACGGTCGGCACCCAGGAATACCATCCTGAACCGCGTGTCGCCGCCATTGTCGCTTCCCACGAGCACCCGGAATTTATTGTTAACGTCAAAGAAACCGGTAAAATCCTGCTGGTCAACTATGAAGACATCAACAATCTAAAGGTGACAACTATTGAAGCCGCCCAATTCCTGCACGATGGCGGCTGGGACTCAACCCAACGCTACTTCCTGACTGCCGCCAATAAATCCGACAAAATTGCCGTCGTCGACTCCAAGGAACAAAGATTAGAAGCTTTGATTGATGTCGATAAAATCCCTCATCCGGGTCGTGGCGCCAACCTAGTAGATCCGCAATATGGTCCGGTTTGGGTGACCAGCGCTTTGGGCAATGAAAAAGTAACTTTTATTGGCACGGACCCCGTCAAACACAAAGACCACGCATGGAAGGTAGTTCGCGTCCTCCAGGGTCAAGGCGGTGGGTCCTTATTCGTGAAGAGTCACCCCAAATCTCAAAATCTGTGGGTCGACAGTCCCCTCAATCCAGATCCCAAAATTTCTCAAAGCATCGCCGTGTTTGACATCGCTCATTTGGACAAAGGCTTTACGGTTCTGCCCATTGCCGATTGGGCCGATCTGGGCGAAGGCGCCAAACGCGTGGTTCAACCGGAATACAATGCAGCAGGCGATGAAGTCTGGTTCTCGGTTTGGAATGGGAAGGACCAATCTTCAGCAATCGTTATCGTTGATGACAAGACCCGCAAGCTGAAAAAAGTCATCAAAGACGCCAAACTCATTACCCCAACAGGGAAATTCAACGTTCACAATACCGTCGCTGACATTTATTAACGCTACTCCTCATCATGAGGTTCGTTCCAGAAAAGGCCGCATTCGTGCGGCCTTTTCAGAACCTGTTCAGGTCCCCTAAATCATGTAGAATGAGCAGCCATATACGAGGTGCCCATCTTGAAGCTGTTCAAACGCGGATTTAGGTTTTTTCATCGCCGACGCTGGTTAGCCAGCACCCTGCTGATCTTCCTTTTTGATTTCAGCACCTATTCGGCCTTTAAACGCGGCGATGGCGTTGCCCTCTTCCCCCATCAAGACAAGGTCTTACACGCCCTGGCCTTTGCTGTGCTCTTTTTTTGGGGTTATTTTACGCTCAATGCTGATTTCAAACCCAAAGTACGGCGGTGGAGCTTCGCGATAGCAGGGTGGACGGCCTTCTGCTGTGCGCTATACGGTGGCCTTATCGAGTTAGGCCAGAAAATGACCACTTACCGCGATGCCTCTTGGGGCGATATGGCAGCAGATGGGGTGGGCATTTTGCTCGGTGCGCTCCTGGTTGCCCTCCTGAAACCTTATCCCGAGGTTGAGAATGGTTAAAGATTCCGGACAAACACCCATGATGCGGCAATACCACGCCGTCAAAAAGGACCATCCACAGGATATCGTCTTCTTCCGCATGGGCGACTTCTACGAGATGATGTTCGAAGATGCCATCGAAGCCTCGCGCGTCCTGGGCATCACCCTGACCAAACGCGGAAAAGGCACTGCGGCAGAAGCGCCTATGTGCGGTGTTCCGTTCCATGCGGCCGAAGGTTACATCGCCAAGTTGGTGAAACAGGGTTACAGAGTCGCCATTTGCGATCAGGTTGAGGACGCCAAGGAAGCCAAAGGCCTCGTGCGTCGCGAGGTTGTTCGCGTTGTCACGCCCGGTACAACCTTGGACGAAAATGTTATGGATGGCCATGAATTTCAATATTTGGCCGTTATCCTGAACGATCAGGAAACCTTTGCTTGTGCTTGGATCGAATTCTCTACCGGCCGTTTTGAACTCAGCCACCATGTCAGCTTTTCTGGTCAGCAAAACCTGGTTGACCTCTTGGCCACGCGAAATCCAGCCGAACTCGTGCTTCCCCCGGAGCTTCAGTTAGATTTTATCGACCCTGCATTCTTAAAAAATCGCTGCGTGACCCGTCTGGAACCCTGGCATTTTGGCGCCGATTTCGCCCGCCAAAAACTGCTCGACCACTTTGAAGTCCTGCGCTTGGACGGATTTGGCCTGGAGGACGCCCTGCTCATTCGCGTAGCGGGCGGGGCGCTATCCTACCTTTACGAAACCCAAAAACACAAAGCCAACCACATCCAAAACCTCAAAGTCCTACAACACAGTGAACACCTCATCCTGGATGCCGCGACCCAACGCAACTTGGAATTAACGCGCACTCTGTTCGAGGGCAACCGCAAAGAATCCTTCCTTGGCCAAATTGACATGACCCAAACGGCCATGGGTGCTCGCCTGCTCAAGGAATGGGTTTTGGCGCCCTTAATGGATCTCACTGAGATCCGCGAACGGCAAACATTCGTCTCGAGTTTCGTCCACGCCACCATCCCACGCAGTGAAATTCGCAATATTCTGAAAGGCATTCCAGACTTGGACCGCCAATTGGGTAAATTGGCCATGCGCGCAATCAACCCCCGCGAGTTGCTCGGCTTGGGCAACGCCCTCGAACCCTTGCCCGATTTGGTGCGCTACATTGCCGAAGTAGTCCCAGACCAATACGGTTTAACGGAAAGCGATTTGACCGCCATTTGGCAAATCCGCACCCAAATCGAACAGTGGATTGAACCCGAAACGCCTGTTCACACCCGCAACGGCGGCGTGATCCAGTCCGGAAACCATGCCGAACTGGATGAGTTGCGCCTGCTGCGCCGCGATTCCCGCTCCACCCTGGCCCAACTGGAACGCGATGAACGAGAACGAACCGGTATTCCCAAACTTAAAGTTCAGTACAACAAGGTTTTTGGCTACTACATCGAAATTAGCAAAAGCTATGTCGACAAAGCACCCGACCACTACATCCGCAAACAAACCCTGGTCAACTGCGAACGGTACATTACGGAAGAACTCAAAGTCTACGAAGAGAAGATCCTCGGTGCGGAGACCCGCATTCTCGAGCTCGAAAATGAGTGTTATGAAAACCTGATCACCCAGCTCATGGCCCAATTGGAACCCCTTCGCCGGTGGTCGCATTGCCTGGCATTGGTCGATGTGCATTGCGCCCTGGCCGAACTGGCCGTCGTCCGTCACTATTGCCGGCCCGATGTCAATGACGGCCCTGAAATTGTGATTCAGGAAGGTCGTCACCCCGTAATTGAGGCCCTGAGCGATGAACGCTTTATCGCCAATGACACCTACCTCAACAATGAACTCGATCGGATGATCATCATCACCGGTCCGAACATGGGCGGGAAAAGTACCTACTTGCGGCAAGTCGCCCTGATTTGCCTGATGGCGCAAATGGGCAGTTGGGTTCCCGCAACCAAAGCCGAAATTGGCGTCGTCGACCGCATCTTCACCCGCGTAGGCGCCTCCGATCACTTGGCCAAGGGCCAATCCACTTTTATGGTCGAAATGACAGAAACCGCCCACATTCTCAATCATGCCAGCGCCCGTAGCCTGATCATCCTGGATGAGATCGGACGCGGGACATCGACATTCGATGGGCTTTCCATCGCCTGGGCCACTGCAGAGTACATCCTGGATACGGCCCAAATCGGTGCCAAAACCCTATTTGCGACCCACTACCACGAGATGACCGAATTGGAGAAACTCCAGCCCGGCGTGCGTAATTTTCAAATTACCGTCCGCGAGTGGAATAACCGCATTGTATTTCTGCGCCGAATCGAGCGCGGTGCAGCCGATCAAAGCTACGGTATTCACGTGGCCCAATTGGCCGGTTTACCGAAAGCACTGGTCGGTCGCGCCCGTGAAATCCTCAAAAATTTAGAAAAAAATGAGTTGGATACAACCGGGCAACCCAAGTTGGCGCGCGGCGGTAAACCAAGCGAACCGGAACAACAACTCTCGCTGTTTGGCCCCGAACCCAGCGAAATCGAAGAGGAGTTGCGCCACACCAACCTGGATGATCTGAGCCCCAAAAAAGCGCTTGAATTACTCTACCGCTGGAAAGACCTGCTTTAGGCTTGTTCCGCACGGCGAATTGCTGCATGAACACTGGCCTCCAAACAATTCAAGGCCGCCTCGCTGTGCAATAAATGGCCCTCATCGAAGCGAAAATAGTGCAATTCCGGGTGGGGTTGGGAACGGCTCACACAGGCCTCAATTGAAACAAACGGAATCACCTCATCCTGAGTCGCCGCCAAAAGCCAAGTCGGGATCTCATGAGGAATGACCAGTCCATTAAAAACCTCCAGGATTTCGGGCGTTTGATAGGCCGGATCGAATGTCCCCACCGCTGGCGCGACAAGCACCAACGCCTTTACCTTCGCCCCATTTTCCTTTAACCACAACAGGGCCGTAAGACCGCCAAGCGATGTCGCCACCATGACGCACGGACTTTGAATCAAATCATCTAAAAGGGCCAAGCGCTCCGGGATGTCATTGGGCAGGGCGGGAATCTCAATGTGTGGTAATTTTTGTTTTAGAAACAGGGACCGCACACCGTTGGGTCCACTGTCTTTGCCATGAATGTAATAAAGCGGTAAGCCCACACTGACCTCCAAAGATATTCCTGGCACCATAACACAAAGCTGCTAAGCTATCGCCGATCACCCGTGTAGGAGCATTTATGATTACCCTTTACGGTTTTGGACCTGCTTTTGGACTGCTGGACCCTTCCCCTTTTGTGACCAAGGTGGAAATTTTCCTGCGCATGAATGGCATCGAGTACCAAAAGAAACGCGGTTCACTGGGCAAGAGTCCAACCCAAAAACTTCCCTACATCGATGACGATGGGACCCTGATTTCCGACTCCAGCTTGATCCTGGATTACCTGATGCAGAAATACGCGCCCCAATTCAATGCCCACCTCACCGATGAAGCACATGCACAAGGCTTGGCCTTCCAACGTCTTTTGGAAGACCACCTTTACTTTGCCGCACTTTACGGCCGCTGGCTGGATTCCGATTATAATCAGCCCGTTCACCAGCGTTTTTTGAGCAAAATCCCCAAATTAATCCGCCCCTTAGTCAAAACCTTGGTTGTCCGCCGCATGCGCGGATACGTTCATGCCCAAGGTCTGGGCCGCCACCCCAAACATGTCATCTACGATTTTGCCCGTCGCGATATCCGCGCTTTGCGCACATTCTTAGGCGAAAAAACCTGGCTTTTGGGCGACAAACCTTCCAGCTACGATGCGACGGTAGGCGCTTTTTTGTGGTCGATAATGCGGGTCGAAATCCCTTCGCCCTTTGAAGATATCCGCGCCGAATCTCCCAATTTCAAAGCATATGTGGACCGGTTGGCCAAAACCTATTTCCCAGAAGTCGGTGAGAAAAAGGACCGCAAGAAATCTGAACCCGAAACGCAACCCGTAACGTAGGCATTTACTCTGGAATCTCTGGCTTCTAACTGAAATGTTCGAAGCCCACCAGGCTGTAAACCCCGCAAAACGCCAAGGCTTTTTTGATTTGGTGACGCTTCATCAGTGCAAACGACAAGCAGTCCTTGAACCGCACGCCTTGCCCACCAAATTTTTTGAACCAGGCCAATGCCTCCCATTCATCGTCGGGTTCGGCACGCATCACTGTTAATGCCTTCGAATGCAAGAGTCCTTGGGCAATGTCTTCTGTGAATTTCATCGGCGTGTGGCGACTCAATAGAGTCAACGTCTCCTCAATGGCAAACGGAGAGGTGGCAATCGGCAGGTTATTTTTCTGAATTTTCAGGAAGGCCTTGAGCGCCTGCGCATGGTGCCGATCGGCCGAAAGATAACGCGCCAAAAAGGCAGATGCATCTACATAGATCATGATTCGATTACCCCCTTGAAGGTCTGGGATAGGTCGCTTGGCGTGGCATGCCGGTACACCTGATCGAAATCGAACAGCGGGTCTTCCGGCTGGCTGCCCGATAAGTAGGCTTCCAAAGCCAATCGCACCAGTTCACTGAACGAAATGCCCAGTTCTTCTGCCTTGCGATTGGCCTGCGCACGCAATTCCGCCGAGATAAAAAAATTAGTTCTTTTCATTTCTAGTTCCTACACACCAAGATATACACACGTTGGACAATCGTCAAGTCCGCCTTTCGGTTGACTTGAGCAGCGGCCTGCGATACCATTGCCGGCTGCGCCTTTTTTGGCCCTTGATCGCTCAGGAGACCGGTTTTTCGCATGTTTGATCAGTTAAGTAACAAGATTCAGGATACCTTCCGCAAACTGACCGGAAAAGCCAAACTTTCCGAAGAAAACATGCAGGATGCTTTGGCGGAGATCCGTCGAGCGCTTCTCGAAGCGGACGTTAACTTTAAAGTCGTCAAAACCTTCATTGAGCAAGTCAAACAAAAGGCGTTGGGCCAGGACGTTTTACGCGGATTGGACCCGGGCCAACAATTGGTCAAGATTGTCCACGGTGGTTTGGTTGAACTGCTCGGCGGGCAAGCTCGCGAAATCGATTTTTCCAGACAAAAGCCCTACGTCATTATGGTGGTGGGCCTTCAAGGTACTGGTAAAACCACGACCTGCGGAAAGTTGGCCAATTACTTGGCCAAAAAAGGTAAGAAACCCTTATTGGTCCCGTGTGACGTTTATCGACCTGCCGCAATCCTCCAGCTTCAAACGGTGGGAGCCGGCATTGATGTCCCGGTATTTGATTCGACCAACCTGAACAAACCCTTAGAAATTGTAGATCGAGCGCTCGCGCAAGCCAAAAAAGACCAACAAGACGTTTTGATCGTCGATACCGCTGGTCGCCTGCACATCGACGACACCTTAATGGATGAGCTCAAACAGCTCAAAGCCAAATTAAACCCATCCGAGATTTTCTTCGTCGCGGACGCCATGACCGGTCAGGATGCGGTGACTTCAGCTGGCGCCTTCCACCAAGCCTTGGAATTAAGTGGCGTCATCATGACCAAATTGGATGGCGACGCCCGCGGTGGTGCCGCCCTCTCGATTTCGGAAGTCACAGGTGCACGGCTGCGTTTTGTGGGCTTGGGTGAGAAAGTTGACGATTTTGAGCCGTTCCACCCAGACCGCATGGCCGGCCGAATCCTGGGCATGGGCGACGTGCTCAGCTTGGTTGAACGGGTTCAAGAGCGGGTAGATCAAGAAGAAGCCATGGCGCTCCAGAAGAAAATGCTGGAGAACCAATTCACCCTGGAAGATTTCAGCAAAACCATTTCACAAATCGGCAAGATGGGCGATTTGGGTGGTTTGATGGGCATGATGCCCGGCATGGGCAAACTGAAAGAGAAGATGGACATCAACAAAGAGTCCAAGCAGTTCACCACCTTTCAGGCCATCATCAATTCCATGACCCCGGAAGAGCGCCAAAACCATGCCATCCTGACCAACCGCCGCAAAGCGCGCATCGCCAAAGGTTCTGGCCGCCAGGTCAGTGAAATCAACAAGATGCTGCAGCAGTTCATGCAAATGCGCCAAATGATGAGTTTAATGACAAAACCGGGCAAACTTGGTAAACTCCGCCAGATGTTCAGCCGGGCGGGCATGGGCGATTTCGCCAAAAATATGTTTCCCGGAAGCCAATACAAGCTGCCCAACGGCATGACCGAAGAACAACTGGAGCAATTGGCGGAACAAAATGGGGGTCAACTCCCACCGGAAGTCATTCAACAGTTAATGCCTGGTGCCGCGCGTCCTGCCGGACACCAAGCGTCGCGTCCCAAAAAGGATCGCAAAAAAGAAAAAGCCAAACGCAAGCAAGGCCGAAAAAGAAGGTAGGACTTTTCATGTTAGCAATTCGTCTCAAAAGAATGGGTTCCAAACACCGCCCGTACTATCGGATCGTGGTTAGCGAAAACGACAAAACGCCGACCAGTTCCTGTGTGGAAGAGCTGGGTTTTTACCACCCGATCGCCACTGACAAGGACACCAAGATCAACAAGGAACGGGCCGCCTATTGGCTGGAAAAGGGCGCACGTCCTTCCAAAACCGTTCTGGGTTTGTTCAAGAAACACGACATCAAGGCCTGAGGTTAAGCCATGCAGGAATGGCTTGTCACCTACTTGAAAGCGATTGTCGGGCAACCCGATGCGGTCGAAGTCCAATGCACCGAAGGTGAATTGACCACCGTATTCCACGTCAAAGTGGACGGTGAAGATGTCGGCCGGGTCAAGGGTCGTCAAGGCCGTATGGTTCTTGCCCTGCAGTCCGTATTGAATTTAGCCAATGCCAAACCGCAACGCCGGTTTGTTTTGGATATTGTCAATTGACATTGGCCAAATATGCTCCGGGCCAGCTCTGGCCCGGTCCCTTTTCTGGATAAAACAGCATGCCGTTGGAACCCATCTCCGTTCCCAACCCCGATGAGTTACGTCGGGTCGGCATAGTTGTGCGCGCCCACGGCATCCGCGGAGCGATGGTCTTCAAAATCGAATCCGATTTTCCAGAATGGGTCCGCCAACAAAAGTCATTTTGGGTCTTCCACCACGAAACATGGGGACAATGGCAGCGCAGTTCCGTCAGCCTGAACCGCGAGGGCATGCTGCTCACCGTCAAGGAAATAACCTCGCGCGATGAAGCCGAAGCGCAGATCGGCGCCCAGCTCTACGTTCCGGAAGCAGAGGCCCGCAAGGTCCTGGACGAGGATACTTTTTTTAATTCGGACTTGGTCGGTTGCACGGTTGGTGATGGGCAAAAATCCTATGGCAAAGTCGTTTCTGTACTGGACGGTCCGGCCCACCCGATCCTCGAAATCAAAAAACCGAATGGCAAAACCTTCCTCTTTCCTTTCACCAAAACGTTGGTCCCACACATTGACCTGGCTCAGAACTGGATTCAGGTGGATATGCCTGAAGGACTTGATGAATTGACATGAGGATTAGTTGCCTCTCTCTGTTTCCAGAGATCATTCAAGGGGCCTTGTCCCACAGCATCCCGGGCAAAGCCCAGGAACGCGAACTGTTCCAGTTGGAACACGTTCAGATCCGCGATTTCGCGCTCGATAAACACCGCAGCGTGGATGAGATCCCCTACGGCGGTGGCGCCGGCATGGTGCTTAAGCCCGAACCGGTCGTCGCGGCCATTCGCAGTGTCAAGCAGCCTGACTCTCTGGTCATTCACCCTTCGCCTTCGGGGATCCCCTTCACGCAAACATTAGCGAAACAACTGGCCAACCAACCCCATCTGATCCTGATTGCCTCTCGATACGAAGGTCTGGATCAGCGAGTCATCGATGGTTGGGTCGACTTGGAAGTGTCGTTGGGAGACTTTGTCATCTCCGGCGGCGAACTGGCCTGTGCCGTCATGATTGACGCCATTTCGCGCCTGATCCCAGGCGTAGTGGGCAAGTTGGAAAGCATTCAGGAAGAGAGTTTTGAAGACGGGCTACTAGAGCACCCTCAATACACGCGCCCACCTGAATTTGAGGGCCGTAGCATTCCCGAAGTGCTGCTCAGCGGACACCACGAACACATCCGCAAGTGGCGACGCAAGGAACGTATTCGTCGAACCCGCGCACGTAGACCCGACTTGTTCGCCCGTTTCCAGCCGGACAAAGAAGCCCTAAAACTGCTCAAAGAGTTGGACCAAGAAGATGCGTGAACCCGCTGTCCATTTGGTTTTGCGTCACGATTTTGTATTGGGCCGCGAAGAAAAACCGATCCACGCCTCGGTCACCCAAATCGACTTGCACGATTTCTCCCGATTGACCCGTACTTACGGATTAGCCGGTTTTCATTGCATTACCGCCATGCAGAGTCAGCACCAAATTACGGCGGAAATCCTCGATTATTGGCAACAAGGCTTCGGCCAGAACTACAATCCCGACCGCAGCGAAGCCCTGACCAAACTGTTTTTGCATCGCTCTTTTGAAGCGTGTTTAGAACAAATCAGCGAACGCGAAGGTCAAAAACCCGTGTTGATTGGCACCTCCGCACGAGCCTTTCCTGAAAAAAACCTTGATTACCAACAATTTTCGTCTACAATACTGCCCTTGTGTCGCCCCGTTGTGATCCAGTTCGGAACCAGCTGGGGACTCAGTGCGGAACAATGTGGCCAATGTGATTGGATCCTGTCCCCCATCGAAGGTCACGATGGGTATAATCACCTCTCGGTCCGATGCGCAGCCGCCATTATCATCGACCGTCTGTTTGGCGCATCTAACGGTTAGGAGCAATCCCAATGCAAATCATGCATGAACTTGAAAAGAGCTTGATGAATCGCGAGCACCCCGAATTCCGGGTCGGCAATACCGTCAAAGTTCACCTGCGCATCGTGGAAGGATCCAAAGAGCGGATCCAGGTTTTCCAAGGTGTCGTCATCGCGATTAAAAAGAAAATGAACCGCACGACCTTCACGGTCCGAAAAGTCGCATCGGGCGGCTACGGCGTTGAACGGGTCATTCCTCTGTTCAGCCCTTCGATCGAAAAAATTGAAGTTCTGAGTGCTGGCCGTGTTCGTCGTTCCAAACTGTACTTCCTGCGCAACCGGATTGGTAAATCCGCGAAATTGCGCGAAGTACGCCGTGCCCAATAAACCAACGTATCCCATTTTCCCAAAGGCCTTGTTCTGCAAGGCCTTTTTCTTTTTCTGCGCCTTTGCACAGGCTTTTGGCCAAGTCCATTTGGCCAGTCCGGGCCGCTTTGATGCTCTAAATCCCAAACAAACGGTTGAAGTTATTGTTGATGGCCCGGTGCCCCAACGGGTTGAGTTATTGCTGAACGGTCAGTTGGTCGCAGCTCGTAAAGAAGCACCGTGGACCTTTGTGATTAATTGGAACCTGGACCGGGCCAATACACTCACCGCTCGCGCCCTTTTCCCCGACCAACCGACCCAGACCAGTTCGCGAACCTATCCCGCTATTCAAGTCGATGTGGTTGAACAGGTCGTGGCCACCGACTGGTTTCCCTTTGCGCTTGAGCAAGTCCCCAGCGATTTAGTACTGACCAGCCAGAACCGCACCTTGCCGTTTAAGTTGGGGGCTGCTGACGGATTCCCTTTGGATGTGATTCTGCTACTCGATATCAGTGGCTCCATGAACCCCAGCCAATCGCAGGCCATCGCTTTCATCGCCCCATTGACCTCGCTTTCTCAACGGACCCGTTGTTTTGCGTTTGACGGTATTGCCTACGAGATTTCACCCCTTCCCCAACCCAACCAATGGCAACAACTCTATTCAAGCAAACCGCGTTCGGTCATCTACGATGCGATTGCGACCACCTGTAACCATTTTGGCGATTCACCGCGCCGTTTATTGGTCCTGATCAGTGATGGTTATGACGATGGCAGCCATCACGATCCTGACTTACTTCGCCCGCTCTTGCAGGAAAGCGGCGCCATTTTGATTTGGTACAACCCAACCCCACTTTCCAACCCTGCGCTCAGTCGTTTGGCCTATCAGAGTGGTGGCCTGCTCCTGACAGGCGACGCGGACCAAGCCGTGGCTCAAGTCCAAGCCCTGGCAGCCCACCAGGTCCATGTTCAGTTTGGCGAGAATCAGGGCGATCTCAAACTCAAATCCGCCCAAAATATCTATTACCCGCACTGGCCCTAATCGGTGTGAAACCTTCTATTCCACTGCCTCTTGTTTCTCGAGATGCAGGTGGTGGAAATCATAGCTAAAGTCGGTCAAGGGTGAGATGGCTTTCATGTCAAAACCTTCGATTTTGCCCTCTGGGTTGAGTTGGAAGGTCAAATACGCATCCGCATTTAAGCTGCGGTCTTGCCACTTGACCCGAAACGTATTTCCGTGAAGGTAGCGGATCGGGCCTTGCAAGGCGGGCGTCCGAGCAAAAATCAGCCACAACTCTTTATCCCGTTTCTCTATGCTTACCTTGCCGTACCAGTCGTCTTGGTAGGTTCCCTCCAGGCCCTGTACCCAATCCAAAGCGGGTAATTTAGCATTGGCTTTCCATTTTTTTTCGACCTCATCTAATATTTCGTCCGCACCCGCTTCGCGTTTGTCTTGGCGCGCCTTATTTTCAGCCACTTGGTCCACTTCTGGTTGGCCCGCATAGGCCCGCACGATCTGGTCGGTTATCGCATTAAACGCATATCCGGACTCCTGATTGGTCAGTACTAATACGCCGACCTTGAGATCGGGCAACAACGTCAATTTGCAAACCATGCCCGGCAGTCCCCCGGTATGGCTCAGGTTAAACACGCCGTAATCGTCATTGAGAAACCAGCCCAACGCATAAGCAGAGAAATGGCGGTTGCGCTCCTGCGCTGCGCTTTCCGAAACGGCGAGTAGGGTTTGGGCCGTTTTGAGGAAACGGTCTTGATCGGCGCTAACCAGGCGTTGGGCAAGATCTGCCCCGTACTGGGTTCCTGCAAGTTGGGCCAGCATATATTGGGTCATGTCGTGCAAGTTGGAATGGATAGCACCTGCAGGCGCACCGACCGTAAAGCGATAGGGCTTGATAGGCGTTGGTTTCCCGTCAACCAAGGCATGGGGTTGAGCCATATTGCCCTGAAAATCGGCCGGCAGGATGGGATAACTCTCCGTCATTCCCAGTGGCTGAAAAATGCTGGTTTGGACGGCCTCTGGCCAGGACATACCGCTAACTTTTTCGAGCACCAGACCCGCTTCCAAGTAGAGCGAATTATCGTAATCGAAATGGCTGCGGAAGCTACTACTTGGCTTTAAGAAACGCAAGTTTGCCAAGATTTCATCACGGCTAAAATCGCTTTCAGGAAACTGCATAAGATCACCTGCGCCTAAAGGCAGACCAGAGCGGTGCGTCACCAGATCGACGATTTGAAATTCCTGAGTAACGTATGGATCGTAAAGCCGAAAAGCAGGGTCATGATCAATGACCCGGTCCGACCAATCCAACTTGCTCCGTTCCACCAAAATGGCCAGAGCAAGGTTGGTGAACGCTTTGCTCAAACTGGCGATGCCAAACAGGGTATGTTCATCCACAGACTCGGGTTTATCAACGGAACGCAGCCCATACCCCTTCATGTGCACAATCTTTCCGTCCTGGACGACAGCAATCGCCAAACCGGGCACTTGAAACGTGGATCGGGTACGCTCAGCCAAATCGTCGATTTGATCTGAGGACAACTGGGCCCAAACGAAGCTAGAAACCCACAACAAAGCAAAAAAGCGCATGACATCACTCCTGTTTTATCCGCACCCTAGAAGAGTGCCTTCAGGCTGTCAACTCAAAAAGGCGGCGCTAAAATCCTGTGGGTGCTTCAAGCCAAACGGTTTCCACATCGTATTGGTTTTCCAAATGGCTTTTTAATGCCCGCAGACCAAATACCTCGGTGCGATAATGGCCACCTAAGGCCAGGGACACAAGATTTTCGCGGCAGTAGTGGTAAATGGGATGACTGGCCTCGCCAGAAATGTAAAAGTGGATATTTTGGATTTTGGCTTCGCGAACCAGACTGAAATCGGCCCCCTGGCCTGTGACACAAGCCACGCGTCGCACCTTTTCAGGTCCAAAAGGCAGCAGTTTTACCGAGTCGCCCAATAAGGTTTCCAATCGCTCGTGCAGCTCCGTTCGCGAACATTCCGGGATCTCGCCCATGAAGCCGATACTCATGCCCTTGTACCGGCCAAACGGGACTCGATTTTCGACGCCGAGTTCGCGCAAGAGATTGGCAGCATGACCCAATTCGGCATGGGCGTCCAGCGGCAGATGCGCGGCATAAAGGGCCAAATCGTTGTCCATCAGCAACTTAACCCGTTTGTAGTCCGCACCGCGCAGCGGCCATTGAAAACCCCAATACAGGCCGTGGTGCACAATCAAGAGATCAGCGCCCGCAGCCACGGCCATTTCAAATGTCTCCAAAACGCCATCGACCGCAAAAGCAATTTTTTTAACCTTTTTTTTGCCCGCGACCTGCAAGCCGTTTATGGCCGATTCCTCAAACTGCTGACACATCAAGGTGTCGTTGAGGTAAGCGACCAGCCGACCCAGGTCGACGCTCAAACCGGGGCTCCATTTTTGGGAAAAGGAACCGCATAATTTCCGCTAAAGCAGGCATCGCAATACTGTTCCTGGCGGCTACCCTGCAAACTGGAAAACATGCCTTCCCGACTGACGTAGGCCAGCGAGTCTGCCTCGATGTAGCGGCAAATTTCATCAATGGAATGGCTACTGGCAATCAGTTCATTGCGGGTCGGCGTATCAATGCCGTAGTAACAGGGATGGGTCGTTGGCGGTGCCGAAATGCGCATGTGCACTTCCTTGGCGCCGGCCTGACGCACCATTTTCACGATCTTGCGCGAGGTGGTTCCACGTACAAGCGAGTCATCGACCAAAACGACCCGTTTGCCTTCAATCAAGCTACGGACGGGGTTCAACTTAATCTTGACTCCAAAATGGCGAATCGATTGTTTGGGTTCGATAAAGGTGCGGCCGACATAATGGTTGCGGATCAAACCAAATGACAGCGGAATACCAGACTGGCGGCTATAGCCAATCGCTGCACATACGCCAGAATCGGGCACAGGAACGATCAAATCGGCATCCACGGGATTTTCTTCGGCCAATTTCATCCCGAGTGCTTCGCGGTAGGCTTGGGTCGATTCGCCAAACATCAAACCATCGGGACGTGCAAAATAAATGTGTTCGAAAATGCATTGGCGAGTTGGCTTTTTCTCAAACGGAAATAAGGAGCGCACCATGCCGCGCTCGTTGACGATAACCATTTCGCCTGGTTCCACTTCTCGCAAAAACTTGGCATCGATCAGGTCAAAAGCGCAGGTTTCGGAGGCGAACAATTTGGCTTCGCCCAATTCAGCCATAGCCAAAGGTCTAAATCCGTGGGGGTCGCGCACGGCAATCAATTTGTCTGCGGTCAGGAAGACGGCACTGTAGGCACCAGAAACCTGGGCCAACGCTTCCACAATCGCATCTTCGATTTCTGCTGCGGAGCTCCGCGCAATCAGGTGCAGAATGACCTCAGAATCGCTGGTCGAGCTAAAAATCGAGCCACTGCGTTCCAACGATTCGCGAATTTGCACCGCATTAACCAAATTCCCGTTGTGGGCCAAGGCGATTTGACCGTGATGAGAGGTAATCAAAATCGGTTGCGCGTTTTCCAGCCGACTCTCACCGGCAGTGGAATAACGGACGTGACCTATTGCTGCATCGCCGGTTAAATCGCGTAATGCGGCTTCGCTAAACACATCGGCGACAAGGCCCATCCGTTTGTAGCAGGTCAAACGACCTTGCTCGGCAGCCACCAGGCCAGCACTTTCCTGCCCGCGGTGTTGCAGCGCGTACAAACCGAGATAGGTAAGGTTGGCGGCTTCGCAATAGGGTTGAATCCCAAAAACACCGCATTCGTCTTTAAATTTGTCAAAGGCCACAACATTACTCCAATTCGAGCAGGTGCGCTAAGGCATCCCGCCACACGGTCTTCAGTTGGGCAACCGGCTGATCAAACAGGGTTTGCCCCTTGATTTTAAGGGTTAGATTGGATCCACCGGTCATACCAATGGCCTGGGCTGTTAACCCGAACGTTTGGACATGGGCCGTAAGTTCAGCGGCATCTTCCTTACGCAAAGCCACGACCACCCGACCTGCACTCTCGGCAAAGAGCTGGGCTGCAATGCTGACGTTTTCATTTAAATCGACAGTTAAACCGACTGGATCCTCAGCAAAACAGGATTTGGCCAGGGCGATCGCCAGCCCGCCCAGCGAACAATCGCGTGCGTGCAGGACCACACCTTGGCTGATGGCCTTTTGCAAAAATTCAATTAAATTGCGTTCGTGTTCCAGGGAAACCGTCGGAATCTTGCCCTCCGTTTTCCCATGCAGGCGGGAAAGGTACTCGCTACCACCTAATTCCTCCCGAGTTACTCCGACTAAGTAAACAGCAAGGCCTGGCTCCGAGAACATATTGGTTGCATAACGGGTTCGGTCTGCCAACAAACCCACCATCCCAACTGAAGGCGTTGGAAACACAGGCTTTCCATTGGTGTCGTTGTAAAAACTGACGTTACCGGAAACCACAGGTGTGTTCAGCGCGGTGCAGGCTTCGCACATACCTTCAATCGACTCGCGGAACTGCCACATCACGTGCGGGTTTTCCGGACTGCCATAATTCAGGCAATCGGTAATGGCCAGCGGTTTGGCGCCAGTGCAAGCGATATTGCGAGCGGCCTCGGCAATTGTGTGTTTGCCGCCTTCGCGCGGGTCCAAGTAAACGAAACGCGGGTTGCAATCCGACGTCACAGCAATCGCGCTATTGGTGCCTTTGATCCGAACCAATGCAGCCTCGGCCTTGCCCGGCCCCTGAAGGGTATTGGTCTGGACTGTTGTGTCGTATTGCTCGTAAAACCAGTGTTTTGAAGCGATATTGGGTGCCGCCAAAAGGGTGTGCATGGCATGGCCAACGCCTTCTGCATCTAAATCGGAGTAAGCCGAAAGATCTGCCGCTTTAAGCGTCTTAAAATAGGGCGGTTCGGCTCGCGGTCGATCGTAGACGGGTGCCTTGGCCGCCAGCGGATCAACCGGCATATCGGCCGCCAACTGGCCATCGGGCCCCCAGATGCGCACCCGGCCGGTTTCAGTCACTTTGCCAATGACCGATGCACTCAGGTCCCATTTCTCAAACACATCGGCAATTTCCTGCACGCGTTCGGGTTTACACACGAGCAACATGCGTTCCTGGGACTCGCTCAGCATGATTTCATAAGCGGTCATGTGGGTTTCGCGCATAGGCACTTTGGAGAGGTCCAGATCCACGCCGGAACCGGCCCGACCGGCCATTTCAAAGCTAGATGAGGTAAGACCGGCTGCGCCCATGTCCTGGATGCCGATAATCGCATCGCCCTGGAAGAGTTCCATCAAGGCTTCCAACAATAATTTTTCTGTGAACGGGTCGCCGACCTGCACGGTCGGCCTTTTTTCCGCCGATTCTTCGCTAAATTCTTCGGAGGCCATGGTGGCCCCGTGAATGCCATCGCGACCGGTTTTAGAACCGACATACATAATGGCATTGCCCGGACCGGACGCTTCGCCCAAGAAGATTTTGTCGCGTGGCGCCAAACCCACCGTCATGGCATTGACCAAAATATTGCCCTGATAGGCACTATCAAAAAAGACCTCGCCACCAACGGTCGGCACGCCCATGCAATTGCCGTAATCACCGATCCCTCGTGTGACTCTCCGGATCAGGTATTTCATATGCTCCGTATCGGCCGTGCCAAAACGCAAGGAATCCAAATTGGCAATCGGTCGGGCGCCCATGGTGAAGACATCGCGCAGTATCCCACCAACCCCAGTTGCTGCCCCTTGATACGGCTCGATAAAACTGGGATGGTTGTGGCTTTCCATTTTAAAAATCGCGGCCAAATTGTTGCCGATATCCACGGCACCGGCGTTTTCGCCCGGTCCAATCAAAACCTGTTCGCCCGTCGTCGGGAACAGCCGCAAATGGACTTTCGAGCTCTTGTAGGAGCAGTGTTCCGACCACATCGCTGAGAAAATACCCAGCTCGGTGAAGCTTGGGGTTCGACCTAAAATGGAGCAGGCCGTTTCAAATTCGGATTCGGTCAGCCCATGGTCCAAAGCGAGGGCTAAATCCACCACCGGTTCTTGCATGATCACTCCTTACGATGTCCGCAGTCCGCACACCGGCGGAGGCCTAACTTTACCGCAAGCTGGCCTTGCTTTCAATGGACCGGGCGGGTCGCAACCGCCCATCAAGCAACAGATTTTTGCTTTATTTTGCAGCAAATGACAGGAAATGAACGCATATACCGGATCAGACATCGTGTTATGTTCTGATCCGAAAAGAACCAGAATGGAGATGGGCGATGGAAAGATTTACCTGCGGGTACTGTGGAGCCCATGAGTTGCAAACCCTCTTTGCGACCCAGACCCGGGCCGGAGAAAACTTCCAACTGGCCCTGTGTCCAAATTGTCAAACCCAGACCCTGGTCCCACAACCGACCGATGCGCAATTGGCACACGCCTACGACGACAGCTATTACGGTGAAAAAGAAGAAAAATTCGGCGGTTGGGTCGAGCGGGTTTTGGATGGGTTCCGCAATGGGCGTGCGCGCAAAATCGCGCGGTTACTGCCTTCCGGCGGAACGGTTTTAGATATTGGCTGTGGCAACGGTCGATTTCTGCAATCGCTGATCCAACGGGGCTTCATCGGTCATGGCATTGAACTGCCGGGCGGGTCAGCCGACCGGGCTGCACGTGTGCCGGGCCTCAACCTCAAGGTCGGCAGTTTGGCGCCAGACGATTTTGCCCCCAATAGCTTGAATGCGGTCACCCTCTGGCATGTTTATGAACATTTAAGGGAACCCAAGAGAACCCTGGAAATCATTAGCCAAATCCTGAAACCGGGTGGCTTCTTGGTACTCAGCTTGCCCAATATCAAGAGCTGGCAGGCGCAGTGGTTCAAAGGAGATTGGTTTCACCTGGACCCTCCGCGCCACCTTTTTTTCCAAGGGCCCGATTGCCTCCAAGCCCATGTCACGGC
The DNA here is from genome assembly GCA_020637335.1 of Acidobacteriota bacterium. Lineage (GTDB taxonomy): Bacteria > Acidobacteriota > Holophagae > Acanthopleuribacterales > Acanthopleuribacteraceae > JACJWC01. The sequence continues at coordinate 103,363 of JACJWC010000011.1, forward strand.
GCTGGGCTTTGACTGCAAAGAGGTGAATTTCTTTTCCTTGGAGCAAAATCCATTTGGTTTCCAACAGAGTCTGATCAACCGCTATGCAAGCGAGCGCGATTTCCTTTACGAGCTGCTCAAAGGCAACCAATCCGCGCTTGCCCAACCCGCAATCCGCCGTTGGTTCCACCGATTATTAGGCCTATTGACCACAGCGCCCGCCATCGCCTTAAGTATTTTGGAGGCGTTGGCAGGCCGCGGTGGAACCATGGAACTGGTCTTCCAGAAGCGACCAGCGGCTTTAGAATAGACCCGTAATTTTACCTTCTGGATCGATGTCCATTGCCAATGCCGCCGGCTTTTTGGGTAATCCGGGCATGCGCAACATGGTGCCTGTTATCACGACAATGAATCCCGCACCCGCGGCCAGTTCGATATCGCGAACCGTGATTTGGAAATCACGCGGTCGGCCCAGTTTGCTGGGATCATCTGAGAAGGAATACTGGGTTTTGGCAATACAGATCGGCAAATGGGCTAGGCCAAGTTCTTCGATGCGTTTCATCATGGCCACAGCGGGCGCCTGATATTGAACGCCATCGGCGCCATAAACCTGTTTGGCAAGTGCTTCAATCTTTTTGCCAATGGGTTGGTCCAGTTCGTACAGGAACTGGCAGGGTCCGGCACACGCATCGGCTGCATCCACAACATGACGGGCCAAATCCTCGCAACCCGATCCACCATGCGCCCAACCTTCACACAGGGCGATGCGCTGACCTTGCGTTTGGGCCCAACGGGTCAAAAAGGCAATTTCCTCCGCGGAATCGGTTGGGAACACGTTGATGGCGACCACGGTTGGAACGCCGTACAAAGCGCAGTTTTCCAAATGTTTTTCCAGGTTGGGCAGACCCTGTTCCAGATAGGTCAAGCCTGGGTTCGTCAATTCGCTCAAGGCCATTCCCCCGTGGTATTTAAGGGCGCGAATGGTGGCCACAATCACAATCGCCGAAGGGCTCAAACCCGCGTTTCGGCACTTGATATCAATGAACTTCTCTGCGCCGAGATCCGCACCAAAACCAGCCTCGGTCACCACATAATCGGCCAGTGAAAGGCCCATGCGGGTCGCCAATACCGAATTGGTCCCTTGGGCAATATTGGCAAAGGGTCCCCCGTGCAAAATGGCCGGGTTGCCTTCGAGCGTCTGGACCAAATTGGGTTTGATCGCATCCTTGAGCAGCACAGCCATGCCGCCGACCGCGCCTAAGTCGCGTGCATAAACGGGTTTCTTATCGTAGGTGTCGCCAATGTAAATCGCGCCGAGCCGTTCTTTAAGGTCTTGTGGGTCGTTTGCCAGGCACAGGATGGCCATCACTTCAGAGGCGGCCGTAATGTTAAAACCAGCTTCGCGCGGTACACCTCCCGTTTTCCCGCCTAAACCCACCACCATCTGGCGCAGGCTGCGATCGTTCATATCCATACAGCGTTTCCACACCACGGTTCGTGGGTCCAGGTCCGGTCCACCTTGACGCCAATGCAGGTGATTATCGACCAGGGCAGCCAACAGGTTATTGGCCTTTTCCAAAGCCGAAAAGTCCCCTGTGAAATGCAGGTTGATATCTTCCATGGGGATGACTTGGGCATGACCCCCACCCGTAGCGCCCCCTTTCATGCCAAAAACAGGACCGAGCGAAGGCTCACGCAAAACTGCACAGACTTTTTTGCCGACCCGAGCCAAACCGTCGGTCAGGCCGATCGAAACCGTGGTTTTCCCTTCACCGGGCGGAGTGGGCGAAAGCGCGGTTACGAGCACAAGCTTGGCGTTTTTAACCTTTTTCAGATCGATCAGATCCAAAGGCAATTTGGCTTTGTACTTGCCGTAACACTCGATGGATTCGGCATCGATCCCCAATTTCGCGGCGATCTGAGTGATCGGTTGGGGTTCAACTTGTTGGGCGATTTCGTAGTCGGAAAGGTGGGTCATCGTGTACCTCCAAACCCAAAGTCCGCCCCTATTTTAGCCCAGCCAAGCCTGGTCCAATGCAAAAAAGTTGAAAAAAGGACCATCTAATCCGTGATAGGACGGCCGGCTTTTAAAATTCAGCCATATTTCGAACGCCCAAATTTCCAAGATTCAGCTGGCCACCTGAACAAAATCTAATGAACGTGCTTTTTTGGCCTAATTTAAGGGGTTGGAGGGGCCCGCCTCCGGTTTGGAGGCGAGCTTTCGATTAGGATGCCTTTTCTTTTGGGTCCGCTGGTTGGTGGCGCAGGGCAAAGAAGGCGATGCAGCCCAAGATGATCGCAATGGCCACAAAGGCCAGGACCCATTTTGCGGTTTCGGGTAATGCGTGACTGAAGCCTTTGATGCGTTCGCCACCATTCACGAACACGACCCAACTGGCAAGGGCGACGCCCAGCAACCCTTCGCCACCGACCAGACCTGAAGCCAGCAAAACACCGCTTTCCCGACGATGCTCTTCTACTTCTTTGGATTTCTTGCGGGTCAAATAGTGGCGCAACAAGCCACCGAGAAAGATCGGCGCCATCGTACTCAAGGGTAAATAAACACCAACCGCAAAGGCCAGGACCGGTAAACGACAGGCAGCCGCCACCAGACCGATGCCGACCCCAATCAGGATAAGGGTCCAGGGCAGGTTCTGATCCAAAACACCCGTGATGACCAAGTTCATCAAGGTTCCTTGTGGTGCGGGAATATCGGCCGAACCCATGCCATAACTGCGGTCGAGTAGGATCATGGTGTAACACACAAATCCGGCACTGGTCATCACGCCCAGCAACTCCCCGATCTGTTGCAGGCGCGGGGTCGCACCCAAAATGAAACCCGTCTTCAAATCCTGGCTTGTATCACCAGCGATCGAGGCTGCAATACACACTACGGTTCCGACCATCAAGGCGGTTGCTTTACCTTGCAAATCGGTCCAGCCGAGCAGGAAAAACACGAGGCTTGTGCCCAAAAGCGTGGCGATCGTCATACCGGAGGTCGGATTGGAGGTCACGCCAACCAAACCGACGATGCGGGCAGAAACCGTGACAAAGAAGAAGGCAAAAATAGCGATCATCACACTGGCCACTGCACGTACCCACACGCTGTCGATGTAACCCAGCACATTTGGGGTCAAGGTCAACACGGCCAGGATGATAAAGACCATGATGAGCACTGTGCGAAAGGCCAGGTCCAGATCGGTTTTTTTCTGGGATTGGATGCTGCCACCAATGTGTTTAAGCCCGACTTTGAAGCTTTCAATCATGGTGGGGAAGGACTTGATCAGGGTCAGGAACCCACCCGTGGCGACAGCACCGGCGCCAATGTAACGCACGTAGCGTTCCCACAGGTCTCGAGTGGCCATATCGCGAATCAGATGTTCAGTCTCGGGATACAGTGGACTGGCCAGATCCGAGCCCCACAGGTAGATCCCTGGAATAATGACAAGTGCGGATAACGCAGCACCTGCTACCATAACGCTGGCCACGCGAATGCCCAAAATATAGCCAACACCCAAAAGGGCTGGCGACACGCCTACCGCGACTTCAGCGCGATACCCCAGGGCAAAAGAAAACTTATCGGCAATGATCTTGAGTCCACCGGTTAACCATTTGAAGCCCGCACCAATGGCCAAACCCCAAAAGACGTTGGAAGCCTGTTTACTTCCGCCTTCTGCCGCGACCAAAACCTCGGCACACGCCATGCCTTCTGGATAAAGCAGTTGGCCGTGCTCGCGTTTGATCAGGTAACGGCGCAGTGGAATCATGATGAGGACACCCAAAAGACCACCCGCCATGGCCAAAAGCGAAATCTGCAACAAATCGGGTTTGATGCCCCACAGGAACAGGGCGGGCAGGGTGAACAAAACCCCAGAAGCGACCGAACTCGACGCGGAACCAATGGTTTGCGACATGTTGGCCTCAAGGATCGAGTGTTTCATTCCCAACTGACCCAAGGCGCGAAAGACAACCACGGTTAAAACGGCTACCGGAATACTGGTCGAAATGGTTAGGCCGGCCTTGAGTCCCAAAAAGGTGTTGGCGGCGCCGAACAAAATGCCCAGGAAGATCCCGGTTAATACGGCCTTGACCGAAAACTCTGCCAGATTTTGGCCTTGGGTGTAGGGTTCATACTCGCCTTCAGTGGCACGATAAGCCTCGGGCGGAAGCCCTTTGCGGGTTTCGCTCATCAAATTCCTCCCCCTGTATTTGGCGGAACCTTAGCACAAAGCCTGGCTGACGCTCAATTGAAGTGCATTATTGACCGAACATCTTGGGCATTTCAGTCGGTTCCTCGGTGATTTTGCTGGTGGCGCCCTCCATACCGAAGGCCATGAGTTGCGCGGAATGTTGACTCTTAGACCCATTCACCTTTGAGGTCCCCTCCGTTTTAACGGTCCCAAACGGCACTTTTTCGGATACCCACTGAGTTGCATCCGACTCAATTTCCATCTCCTTGAACAGGATTTTACTTTTGGAAAAGCCGTGCCCTTTCCACTTGTCACAATCAAACGTTCCGCCCGCTACGGTTACCGATTCATGGCCGAGATCTTCAAAATCGTATTTGAGTTCCACGCCAAAAGCAGCCATCAGGCCTTGGGCCATCGCTCCCGCACCGGTGATACGCATGGGTTTGTTTTTCCCGGTCTGAATGATGATGTCTTTGCCAAAGGCACTGAGGTTCTTGAGCACGTTGCCAGGATCCGTTTTAAATGCGGATTCGGCAATTAGGGCTTTCATAATCGTGGGATCGCCCTTTGGTTTGCGTTTGCCCTTTTTGAGTTCAAACGTTTGGGTTTCCATTTCCAGCCAATAGTGGTTTTCACCATCGCGTTCCTCCTTGCCGACCATGGATGAACGCACCACATTCAACGTTTGACGCCCATTGGCATCGGTCATCGTTTCTTCGCGTTCCTGCCAGGACCCAACAGGCGTGGCTTTAAGCAGATCAAATTGGGGTGAATCGCCTAAGACAAAGAGCAAAAAGAAAAGCATAACTACCTCCTAAAAAGTGGGGTGAATATAGAAAAGTATTGGCCGCCAGCGCCCCATTTGTCAAAAAACCTGAATCGAAAAGCCAATTTCACGGATAATAAGAAACCATGCTCTTCGTCCTTCTTTTTTGGTTTTTACAAGCGGAACCAGCGCCTTCTGATCTGCAACTTGCAGCTCCGGTATTACAGATGCTCAGGGACCAATTAGGCACGCTGGGTCTCGATGCGGCCGCCCAAGAATCTCTGAACTTGACTCTGGACAAGGCCGAATTGGCCCTGCAACAGGCGACTTTATTAAATTCGGAGGAACCGGACTCCTTCCCCATCGAGAAGGTGGAAGCCCAGCGCCAAGCGCTGCAAGCGCAGGTCCAATTCACGTTTCAGGCCTGGGACGAAGCGGTATCAGAACTGCAGCAGGCCGAATCGCAATTGCAAACTTTGAAGCGCCAAAAAGAGCGGTTAGACAGCCAGATGAGGCGCTTATCGGATCAGATTAATGAATGGGTCCGCCAAAAAAATGAGCAGGCCGCAGGCCGCAACCCGCAAGATTCCTTTTATTTGGAGGTCAATTTATTCCAGGCGGAAAGCCAACACCTGTTGCGGCGCATCGAACGCAATCAGTTGGCCACCCGGATGGAGGCCCAAGCCCAATGGCTAAGCTGGCTGAAGGAAAAAGCTGCGTTTATGAAACCGCGAAAGGTATTTACGGCGGCTGAACGCGACCAAATTATGACCCGGCTGAATCAACAAATAGATCAAGCCAAAAAGCACCTTCAGGAGGCTCGCGACAGCTTAGATCGCTGGGGCGTGAGTCAGCTCAAAAAACCTGCCGAAACGCGCGCCGATATTGAAACGGAGCGGCCTTTACGTCAAACCGCGGTCAACCAGGCCGCAGCAGAAGTTCAGAGGCTCAATGATCGGATGCAAATTTGGCAAAACCGCTATGTTTTGGCGCAAGAAGGCCCGAGTCCGGAAACCATTCGCAATTGGGCGATCGGGGAAAAGCAAGACGAGTTGACCCGCGAGGCGCAAGCGCTGCGTGATCGCATCCACACCTTACGCCAGCAATTGGCTGACCGCCGTTCCCAGAACCTGGATGGATCCCAGCCCGACAGCCTATTGACACTGTTGGAACGCAACATTGGCCTATTAGAGGACGAGCTCAGCCAAATCGATCGCCACCAGTTCCTGGCCGCCCAATGGGCCGATGAAGCTCAAGAGCAACTGGCCCATATGCCTTTTCGCGACCAATTTCAGCGGGTTAAGGATGCATTAACCAACATTTGGCATTTTGAAATCGCCACCGTGGAAGACAAGACCATCACGATTAAAACCCTGGTTTTGGGTTTGGTCATTCTGATTTTGGGCATATGGAGCTCCAAACGCCTGAGCCAATTGCTCGGCAAATATCTGTTGAAACGGTTTGCCTTAAATCAGAGTGCAACGGCTGCCATTCAGACCATTGCGTTCTACATCATGGTCCTGACTTTTACTCTTTTGGCGCTGCAACTGGTGAACATTCCCTTGACTATTTTTACCGTTTTGGGTGGTGCCATCGCAATCGGCGTTGGGTTTGGTAGCCAGAACATCATGAATAACTTCATCAGCGGTTTGATTTTGTTGGCAGAACGGCCCATTCGCATTGGTGATTTGATTCAGATCGGCGACCTGTTTGGGCATGTCATGGCGATCGGTGCCAGGTCCACCCGGATTCGCAGTTCCAATGGCATCGATATCATCGTACCCAACAGCACCTTTTTGGAACAAAACGTAGTGAATTGGACGCTTTCCGATAATCGTTACCGCGCCAAAATCAGTGTTGGGGTGGCCTACGGCAGCGACACAAAGAAATTAGCCTCGCTGCTGCGTCAAGCCGCGGATGAGCACCCCAAGATCCAGAAGGAACCTGCACCCATCGTCCTGTTCACCGATTTTGGCGACAATGCGCTAGTCTTTGACCTGCACTGCTGGATCATCATGCAGCGCATGATGGACCGTTGGACCGCAGAGAGTGATTTGCGCTTCCGAATCGATGAGTTGTGTCGGGAAAACGACATTGTGATCGCTTTCCCGCAACGCGATGTTCATTTGGACACTTTGAAACCGCTGGAAATCAAGCTGGTGAACGAACAACTCAAGGATTGATTTTGGCCCAAGCACCGTTGGCTTTTTGGATCAGCTCATTTTCCGGTGTCTTTGCCAACATCTCGTTCCATTTCTTTAAGGTATCGCCCCACAAACCGTTGTAGAAGAGGTAGAGTTTGCCATCGACCACCTTAAATTTTTTGGGATCGATTTCCACTTTGTCGCCTTCCAGCATGGCGTAGGCACACCAGCCGCCATATTGTGGTTCAAAGTGTTCGGGCTCGGCTTTGAATCGATCCAGATTCTGCTGCGAAGAAAACCAATAGGTTAGACCCGCATGGTCAAAACTCAAATCCTTCTGGCCCTTCAAAGCCTGACCATCAAAGTAGGCGACCGGATCGTAGCCTTGCAGCGCCAGTCCCTTTTTTTGATTGTAGTTGTCATGGTTGGCAGGTTTTGCATCCTGAACGAATAGAAAGAATAAACTAAGCAACATGGCGAACCTCCGAACGACCGAGTCCTTTTGGCAATAGATGGCGCGGGAATCGCAACCACAATACAACTAAACTACACAACAACACGGTACAGGCCAAACCAAACAACAGACCGCCATCGCCTTGAATTTCGATGCCCAACACAGTGAGATGACTGCCAATGGCGCCAAGCATGGTCAAACTGGCCAAACCGGCTCCGATCCAAGCTCGTTTTGGCATAAACAACAATAGGGCCGCAACCGCTTCAATGACCCCAGAACCCAAACGACCAAGAGGTTCGGCCCCCAAGGTTGAAAAAATATAGACGGATTCAGGTGCTGCACTGAACTTGAAATAAAGGGTTTGGATCAATATGGCGGCTGCCGCAATTTGAGCAATCCAACTGAGTATTTTTTGGTTTTTGGTCACACGAACCTCCTCGATTCTTCACCCAAGCAGGAACAGTCTGCTTGACCAAATTCTTCCCCGTTGGGGCAAAAGTTTTGCATGGTATGATTTGGAGCTTTTGAGGGAGGGTCCCATTATGGCTGAAATATGGAACACACAACCCACCGTGGACCGCCTGCTCAGCGAAGCGAAAAGCGGTGCTGAGCGCCTGGTCCAAGCGGGGCTTATACCCAAGTTAACCGTGGTTCGGGTCGGAAATCATCCCGCCAGTCGGGTTTATGTTCAGAAAAAAGTACAAATGTGTCAGGACCTAGGCTTTGGTTCAGACCACCTTCAATTTGAAGAGAGCATCAGTGAATCCGAACTTTTGGCGACCATCATCGGTTTGAACAACGACAAAACTGTTCACGGCATCCTGGTGCAATTACCCCTGCCCGATCACGTGAATGCCGAAAAGATTCTGAATGCGATTGACCCTGATAAAGATGTGGATGGTTTCCACCCTGTCAATGTCGGTCGGCTCTCCATTGGCCAGGATGGCTTGTTTCCCTGCACACCGATGGGGGTAATGGAATTGATCCGCGATGCGGAACCCCAATTGTCCGGCAAACACGCCGTGATTGTGGGACGTTCGAACATTGTGGGCAAACCCATGGCCCAGTTGTTATTGCAGGCTAATTGCACCGTTTCCATTTTGCATAGCCGCACCCAGAACCCACAGCAGTTGGCCCGACAGGCCGACATTGTGGTCGCCGCAGTGGGTCGGCCCGGTCTGATCGATGCGGACTGGCTCAAACCGGGCGCTTTGGTGGCCGACGTGGGCATCAATGAACTGACTGACGCAGATCAAGTCGCCCGTTTTACGGCGCCGGACTCCAAGAAACGTTCCGCCTTTGAGCGCAATGGGCGCGTGCTTTACGGAGATGTGAACTTTGATTCCGCCATGCAAGTCGCCGGTAAAGTAACACCTGTACCCGGTGGGGTAGGTCCTTTAACAATTGCCCATTTGATGGTGAACTGTATTCGCGCTGCGGAACGGAGTCGCCATGAATAAAATCGATCATTTAGGCATCGCCGTAGCGGATTTGACCGCAGCCAGCCAACGCTATCAGGAACTCGGGTTCGCCTTTCACGGCAGCGAACGGGTCGATGAACAGGGTGTCACCGTTGCTTTTTTTGAATGTGGCGAATCGCACATTGAATTGCTGGAACCAACCCACGACCAATCGCCGATTGCCAAGTTCCTGGCCAAACGCGGGCCGGGCATTCACCATTTGTGCGTCGAAGTGGATGATATTGAGGCCGCCCTGGCTGACTATAAGTCCAAAGGCATCCAATTAATTAATCCGGAACCCGTGATCGGGGCAGGTGGGTGCCGGGTCGCTTTTGTTCATCCGCGCGCGACTGAAGGGGTTTTACTCGAATTGAAGGAGAAAATGAAATGAAATATGGGGCATCGATCCTCGCCTTGATCCTGTGCAGCAGTTGTTTCCTGAGAAAAACCCAAATTGACCAGCCCGAAGGCACCTTATTGCTCAAGTTCACGCATTCCATTCGCTATGTGTTGGACTTGGAAATCGATGGAAAACCTGTTCCCATCGACTATACCGGCGGCAATCGCTTTTTGCTGGTGGAAGGTTTGAAACCAGGTTCCCATCATTTTAATCTGCACAGTATCACCTATGTGTTTGGGCCAGAATTCGAAAGGTTTGAACTCAAATCCGGCGAAAAAGTTACTTTTACGGTGCAATCGCGCAAGTACCGAACTGCATTGCCCAAACGAAAAGAGCAGGTCTCCATTCGCGCCTATCGCAAACAATTGGCAAAAACCGAACGCAAAGATCCGCCATCTGCAGGGTCTGTTCGCGCCAGATTCCTCTAAATCTGAACCCTTTTAGCGATATAGTTTTCGATCTTTTTAAACAACTCGAGTTTCCTGCGCGACACCAAGTCGAGCAGGATCTCTTCCGCCTCGCCGTGTCCTGCAAAACTTTCCTGAAAGCTCGGAGTCAAATTCTCGCCGAAATAAAGCAGAAGGCTGCCCGGCATTATGATTTGCCCAAACTTCTTGGCATTGCGGACTTGTTCCGAATCGTGCTGCTGGATTTCCATTAGGGTAATAACAGGATGCTGGGCCAAATGTTCGCGAATCTCCTGAACACGAAAGCCACATGAGACCACCTCAAACTTGCGGTGCAGGAGATTGGTCAGAAACTCCAGCCATTCGGCTTCCGTGCACACAATCAGACATCTGGGTTTATTTGATGGTGTGGTGGCGGCGGGTGATTCCGGCGCAGGATGCTCTTTTTCTTCCTGCATGCGTTTAAACATCAGATCCTTGCGCGCCTGAACGATATAACGATACAGCGTCTGCTTGGCGTTATCGGGCAATTTAAGGAAATGACAACCCAACTTTCCGTTGCCGATGTAAACCACTGCAGCATCTACCCGCAGCAAAATATCGCTGCCAATTTTGATATCCAAAAAGACACGCGGATCCTTTTTTAACGCAGAAAAGTCGAAGGTGGACCGATTATCGGTGCGAATGCCGCAGCCTGACATACTGATATCCACCAATGTCCCTTTTCCGATTTGAAAATCGGGTGTGGAATAAAGAACTTCAGTTTCATGGGAAAAATGGACGAGCCGGTAGCTGTGGCGTTTTTCCACTTTGTGCACGGACTGGGGCACGGCCAGCTTCAAGGTAGGAAAAGGTTTAACCAAGCCCAAACCCATCAAACTGGTTGTGCCTTCAAATAAAAACCCTTCGCACGGGAGGCAAAGCACCAGGTCGCGCCCACGCAATTCGCCCATCACCGAATCGCGGTCCAGGGTGTTGTGGATTTCGAACACCCCTTTTTGTAAATCCAAGACTTCAGCCTTGTAGCGACGTTTGCCCACCTTGAGCGAGACCTGGACCCGTTCGTCCAGGCATCTCTGCAGAAGATGCGAAACCTTTTCGGCCTCAAAACTGCTTGTTTTTGCCAACTCTAAGGTAGAAATCATCCGTCTTCCTCACCTTTTTCTATCGGGCAGGCTTTAAAAAAGTTTAAAGCGGATCGAACCTACCGGCCTTTCGTTTGTTCCCCATTCGGGGCTTTGTTACAATGACGCTTTAAGTTCAACTCTTTTTGAGGCTTCTATGATTGGATCGATGGTAGACCAGTTCCGTATTCTTCAAGCCATGGGCTCAAGCCCTTTGGCAGATTCCTTCATCGCCGTCCATGCGCAGACGGGTGGCAAGTTCATCTTGAAGGCCCTAAAGCCACAGATCATGAGTAATGACGCCTTTAAAAAGGCTTTGTTGACGGAAACGGTGCAATTGATCAAAGTCAATCACCCCAATATTGTTTCCCCATCTAACTTATTGGAAGTCGGTGGACGCTTGTACCTGGTCAGCGAGTTTATGGAAGGTCAAACCATTTCACAAATGCTGCAACAGAACCAGGAACGCCTAGCCATCGATGGAATCTTGCGTATTTTCAAGGATTTACTGCGCGGCTTTGGCTATGCCCACACGGAGGGCATGGTCCACAACCTGCTGACCCCGGAAAGTATTTTGGTAACACCGGATGGCGAAGCCAAAATCTTGGGTTTTGGCTGGACCTATCAGCGTGAGAAGCACCGTTTGTCTACGGAACAGGAAAAGCTTTATTATGCGCATTATTTCGCACCGGAACGGTTTAACAATCCAGAAACCCGCGATGTGCGCGCCAATTTGTATTCACTTGGCGTCATCCTTTACCAGACCGTCGTGGGCCAAACGCCCTTTCGCGCTAACAGCATCTTCGAATTGGAAATGGCCCACGGTCAAACCCAACCTGAAAACCCCAAAACCTTTCGCTCCGACCTGCCGAAAGGCCTAAGTTCAGCCATTTTGAAGGCATTGGCCAAGCGTCCGGAAGAACGCTACCAAACAGCGCTTGAATTCTACAAGGAAATCGAGAAGGTCGAGAGCATGCGTCGCTCCGAATTGTTCCAGGATGACTTTGTTAAAGGGTTCGGCGAAATTGACAGTTTTGACGGGCAAACCGGGGTGTTTAAGGATGGTCAGGACACCTCTGCCTCTTTCAAAATTGAGGACGCTTTCAGCGAAGGCTCCATGGATTTTAATTTCGATTTGCCCAGCGAAACCGGCGGGGCATCCGATCCCTTTAACTCAGACACTATTCGCGACAGCAATTTTTCGATGGACGCGCTCACGAGCCCACCACCTAGCCCTCCCGCAGCAAGTGCCCCTGCGGCCAAACCACAGCCCACGCCCGCAGCTGATGAATTTAACTTCGGTTCAGATTTTGGAGACATGAGTTTTGGCGCACCCGAACCGGTCAGCCCTGAACCGCCCCAAGAGGAACCGGGTCAGGGCATGGACGACATGGGCAATTTCGATTTCGGCGATTTGAGCATGAATACGCCACCACTGGACCTGGACGCCTCCAAAAATTTTTCATTTGATGACGCTGCAGCGCTTCAGGCCAGCCCAACACCCGAACCTGCAGACCACCCCAGCGATTTCAATTTCAATACTGAATTCGACCAGTTACCCTCCTTGGATATCGCCGACGATCATCCGCACGCACAACGCTTGCAAACTGAGGACGGCGCATTCTCTTTTGACATTGAGGAGGGAACAAATGATTTCCCACCACCACCTACCGACACATTTGACGGGATGGAAGCACCAGATGCCCCCAGCGTGCGCCGCGCGCGAGAAGGGCTCAAAGCCAGTTTGGATGCTGCAGAACCGCGCATGCCTCTGCCCAGCCCTACCATTCGGGTCAAAAAAAGGGTCGACAAAAAAGTCCTGGCCGGCACCGCTGTTTTAGCCGTTTTGGCCCTTGCCTTCGTGGGTTTTTGGCTATTTACTAAAATGCAGGCTTCCAAACACGAAAAAATTATTCGTGAAATTCAATCCTTAAAAACAGCCAAACAGTACCAACAAGCACAATCCCAAATTGATCAACAACTGGCAAAAGCCTCAGGCGATTTCAAACGCGACCTCAACAATCTCAAAAACCAAATCGAAGAAGAAACTCTCGAGATTGAGGTTCAGGTTCGCAATTTGGTTGAGCGCGCCCGCGAGCAGGAGATCAAAGGCCAAGTCTTTGAGGATGGCCAGAACGACGCGTCGGCCACCTATCGCAAAATCCTCGACCTGGATCCGTCAAACGATACGGCCAAAACAGCTCTTGAGCGCATCATCTCCGAACAAAGTCAAAAAGCTCAAGCGCTGCTCGCCGAAGAAAAATCAGTTGAAGCATTAAAACTCTTGAATTTACTTTCACGCACCTTTCCCACGAATCGCGACCTGAAAAACCAAACCGAGCAATTGCGCGACAAGCTGGTAGCCGAAAAAGCATCCACGTTAAAACTGGAAATCAATCAACTCTATCAGCGCGAGCAATACGATCGGATTCCCGAGCTCTATGGGCAATTAAAGGAGATCGAACCCAAATCGGATTTTGTCCAAGAAATGAACAAAATGCTGGTCAGTACGTTCAGTCGTCTGGGCGATGAGGCTCGGTCCAAACTCGATCTGCAGAAAGCGGCCAAATATTATCGCGCGGCGCTCGAAATCGATCCGCGCGAAACCCAACTCTCCAAATCGCTCAGCGAACTGGATGAAGAGATTCAAAGGGTTGGTATTGAGCGGGCCCAAAACAATTTGGATGATGCAGTCAACAATCGAAATTGGGTCCTTATTTACAAATATTCACAAGAACTGAATCAACTGGATCCCGGTAATACTACGGCCCACAACGCCCAAATTCAGGTCAACGACTATCTGCAAGGCCAAATGGCTGAAGCAGGCAAACAACGCGAATTGGGTCAGTACAAAAAAGCTGCTGGTATTTACAAGACAGTATTTGAAATTTCGGGTGATTCCAAAGCCCAGGAACTGTGGCAAAAGTACGACAAATGGTCTCCGCCCGAAGGCATGGCCTTTGTCCCCGCCGGTTCATATTCCATGGGAAGCTACGCTGAATTTGATACCCGCCCCCCACATGAGGTCAACCTCACACCCTTTTTCATCGGTGCTCACGAGGTGACCAATGCCGAATACAAACGTTTCATTGATGCCCGACCCGAATGGGCCCCGACGCGCATTAATGCCAAGTTTCACGACGGCAACTATTTAAAGGATTGGGATGGCAACGCACCTCCTCGCGGTAAAGAAAATTATCCGGTGCGTTACGTGAGCTGGTTTGCCGCCCAAGCCTATGCAACTTATGTTGGTAAACGCTTGCCAACCGAAGCGGAATGGGAAAAAGCAGCATCTGGCGGGAACTTCGGCCAAAAGTACTGGTGGGGTAATTCGCCCGATGCCAAAAAAGCGGTCTATGAGTTTTATGCAGGCAAATCAACAGCCCCGGTCACCAGCTTTCCACCCAACGGTTACGGCATATACGAAATCCTCGGCAATGTCGAGGAATGGGTCCAAGATACTTACAACCCCAATTTTTACAGCAATTCACCCACCGACAATCCGGTCAACGATGTCGATGGCTTAAAAGTGACCCGTGGTGGTCATTTCAAGAGCCGCGGCAAAGACATTACCGTTTATACCCGCGCCAAATACGACCCGCGCACCTGTGAAGCCGTTGTGGGCTTTCGGGTAGCCCAGACCACGCGGGCGGAATAAGGTTTAACGGGCCAGCTGTGCGCCGATTTCAAAAAAGGGGTCCGGTTTCAGGCTGGCACCCCCAACTAAAAACCCATCAATCGAAGCAATCTGGGCCAACTGATGTGCATTTTGCGGACTCACTGATCCCCCATATAAAATCGGTGGAACCACCAGACCTTGGGCGAGGCACCAATTGCGAATCCACGAATGGGCCTGATCCGCATCATCTGGGGTTGCCGCGACACCGGTCCCAATCGCCCAAACAGGCTCATAAGCAATTAGAACGGATGCTTTGATAGCGCGCAGGGGTTCCAGTTGGCGTTCCAAAACCGTTTCAAGTTGGCCTGCCTGGCGCTCTGCCAAAGTTTCACCCACACAAAAAACAGGCAAAATCGTTTGCTCAATCAGGGCCGCTACTTTTTGGGCCGTGTGGGCAACCGTTTCGCCCATTAAATGTCTGCGTTCAGAATGCCCAACCAGACAAAAATCAAGCGCCAGTTCTTTTAACATTCCCGCGTGCACCTCGCCTGTAAACGCACCAGGTCCAAAGGCGGACACATTTTGGGCGCCGCGCCAGGCGCATGAAAAGGGATGGGTCAACCATGGGAATGGCAGGGCCAACCCAACTTGAATCGTATTTGGAAATTTTGGCCACTGCGACGAAAACGCATCCAGAAGGGCCCCATTGCCATTGCTTTTCCAGTTGCCGAGCAAATAGCGCATTAATCCTCCAATGCACGAATTCCGGGTAGTTCCAAACCACTCAACAATTCCAATGCGGCGCCACCACCCGTGGAAATATGGTCAATCTGCTCGGAAACACCCGCCATTGCCGCTGCCGCAACCGAGTCGCCGCCACCAATCACCGTCAGACCAGCACAGCTGGCGACGGCTTCAGCCACGGTAATTGTACCCGTGGAAAAGGTATCCCACTCAAAAACGCCCATAGGTCCGTTCCAGACAACGGTTTTGGCCGATTTTATGACCGCCGTAAAGGTTTGAATGGTTTCGGGGCCAATATCCAAGCCCATTGAAGCCTCGTCAATCGATTCGTTTAGGGTAATCGTTGCCTTGGCGTTTTCATCGAAGGTTTGGGCCACCATATGGTCTTTGGGCAGGACCAATTGCGGTCCATGGGCCTGACACTCTTGAATAATGGCTCGTGCCTCATCAACCAGATCCGCTTCCACCCGACTCTTGCCAACGGGTACACCTAATGCCTTCAGAAAGGTGTAACTCATGGCGCCGCCAATCAGCAAGGCATCCACCTTAGGCATCAAGTTGCGAATCAAACCCAATTTGTCCGAAACCTTACTTCCGCCCAGAATGGCCACATAAGGCCGTTCTGGCTCGCGCAAGGCTTCCCGCAGGTAATGAACTTCCCGTTGCATTAAAAAACCCGCGCCTTTCTCGGCAAAAAAATGGGTGACGGCTTCGATAGAAGCATGGGCGCGGTGGGCAGCTCCAAAGGCATCGTTAATGTAGACCGAGCCAAAGTGGGCCAACCGCTCCGCCAGCGCACGATCATTTTTCGTTTCTCCCGGCTCAAAACGCAGATTTTCCAACAATTGGACACTGCCCAATGCGGCTGGTCCGGCATCCAAACCCACAAGCGGTACGTCACGGCCCAGAATTTCGGCCAGGTGGCGGGCTACCCGGGCCAAGGAGTTTTCTTGATCCACTCCTTTGGGCCGTCCAAAATGACTCATTAACGTAACACCACAACCCTGGTCCAGGAGGTAGCGCAGGGTGGGTAAAGACGCCTGAATACGCGAATCATCGGTAATTTGATCGGCCTGAACCGGCACGTTGTAATCCACGCGAACCAATACTGTTTTATTTTTGACCTGGAGATCTTCCATTTTTTTGATGGCCATTGGAACTCCTCAAATTTTGTAACCCTTTACCCTGTATTAAAGCCTGCCGGCGCTTGCGTTTCAAGCCCCAGCAGCGCCCGGTCTAGGTGTGCAGCGCAGAACTGTGTTAATAATCTGCCCAAGGAGGAAACATGTCTGAAATTATCAATACCCCTCAAGCGCCCGCGGCCATCGGCCCCTATGTCCAAGCCCGAAAATGGAATCAACTTTTGTTCACCTCCGGTCAAATCGCGTTAGACCCGCAAACCGCCCAAATCGTGGCGGGTGGCATCGAAGCACAAACGCAACAGGTCCTCCAAAACTTGCAAGCCATATTGCAAGCGGCCGGCTCGGACAGCCAAAAAGTCATCAAAACGGTCATTTTCCTCAAGGACATGAACGATTTTGCGACTGTCAACCAAATTTATGGCGACTTTTTTGGCAGTCACAAACCCGCACGTTCCACGGTGGAAGTCGCGCGACTGCCCAAGGACGTACTGATCGAAATCGAATGCATCGCCGAATGCTAATTGGCAAACCGCTTAAATGGAATAGTAGACACCCATGATCCTGGCTGAGCTGCTCTTTCTGGTCCTGGCGGTGCTGGTTATCGCCTGGTGCATCCAAGTCTACCAATTGCGCGCCGTGACCTTGGTTCCGGAAACCCCTCAGTTTGTGGATTTTTATCAACTGCCTGAAAATTACCAGCTTGTACTTGGTGAGGCAAAAGACGAATTGACGATGCTTGGCTTCTCCAATGTCCTTTATTACGCCTACCGTTACTTGGCCAGCGATGCCGAACCGCGATTTGGCCTTTGGCTCAGCCATGCCCAATATCCCGTTCTGGCTCAAGCAGTGCTTGCCGCAAATGGCTCCTTTGGCAGA
This sequence comes from Acidobacteriota bacterium, assembly GCA_020637335.1. Classification (GTDB taxonomy): domain Bacteria; phylum Acidobacteriota; class Holophagae; order Acanthopleuribacterales; family Acanthopleuribacteraceae; genus JACJWC01. The sequence goes on from JACJWC010000011.1 coordinate 120,668, forward strand.
GGTTATGAAATTACGTTTTACTCGGCGCTTTCCAACTCCAGCACCAAGGCCAGCCGTAATCAAGGCGCCGAAGTCGAATTTTCGCCACCGGATTGGTTGACCCTCACCAACCACCCGTCGGCCAATTTGGGCCAACTGTTCCACAACCATCTCAGCCATTTTTCCGCTCCAGCGCTAACCACCCAGCCGCCAGTACGTGCTTTTGCGCAGCAATTGGCCGCCGATACCTGGTCCCAAGCCCTGCAGAAGGGTCGTATCCATTTGGACCAACCCAATCTGGCCCAAATGTCTTGGCTTTACGCCCTGCAAATGGTGACCCGATTGAAAAAGACTCCCAAAAACGCTGTCCAATTGGGTCCGTTTTCACCATCGCGTACCCTGGCAAAAGAAGAGGAGTGGCGACGCGGCCAGCAGAAACCTCAGGCAAAAAGCAATTGGAACAAACTGGTTCTTTTCCTTGCCAGTATGGTCCTTTTTGGACTGGCCTTTGGTTTAAGCCTGGATTGGCAACTGGGTCTAATGATTTTGGCCGCAGTTCTCATTCACGAGTTGGGCCATTGGATCGGTATGTTGGTTTTTGGTTATAGCGATACTGCCATTTTTTTTATCCCCTGGGTGGGTGCGGCAACGGTTGGAAAACCACCCACCAACATTGCCGCCTGGAAACAACTGGCCGTCTACCTTTTAGGACCTATGCCCGGTCTTGTTCTTGGATTTGCTTGTCTGCTACTTGCGGAATCAAGTGGCGAAGGGGTTTGGAACCGGTTTGGCATGGTCTTCCTCATTTTGAATTATTTGAATCTGGCACCCATCCTGCCTTTTGATGGCGGCCACATTGCCAACTTGGCCTTTTTTCGCCATTTCCCCCGCTTACAAGTGGTGGTCAATTATGTCAGCGTAGCGGGTCTGGCCCTTTTGGGTGTGCTCCTTGCTTCGCCCCTGTTTTTCCTGCTTGCAGCCGTGAACCTTTCGCAAACCCGGATCATGGGATTGCTGGCCAAAACCTATCAGGCACTCAAGGGCCGTGTTCTAGGCCAGGGTTTACCTGAATCCGAACTGGCCCGTCGCATCATTGCCAATCTGGATCAAGAACCAAAGCCGCTTTCCTGGGCGGCTCAAAAAGCCATCATTCCGCAATTGCTGAGCAGGCTCCAATCGCCGCCGGCCGGCGCCCTGACCTTCATTTTTGCCGTCAGCCAGTATCTCATTGCGCTCCTCATCCTCCCGGGCCTGTATTTCTTTTCAGGTTTGCTGTTCCCCAATTGGGGTTTGCCCACCCCGCAAATGCGCCGCGATTGGGTCCGACTTGAGGCCGCAAAAACCGACCGCGAACGGTTTGAATTGGCATTGCAAATGGGCAGAGAGTCCGCAGCGGCAGGCGAACCAGAACGGGCCATGAGCTTTTATGAGCAAGCGGAAGAAGTGGCCCCTCAACTGGAAATCGCCGATCAAATCATGTTGGATTTGGAAAAGGCGGAAGTCAGTGATCAACGTCTCTCCATCCTGAACCACGCCAAATTATTGGCCGAACGCCACCAAAGCCCCTTTCTTGGGTCTGTTTTAATTCGGCTCAACGAGGCCCTGTATGAAGCAGGTCAATATACATCGCTCATCGAATTAGGACCAACACCACCCGCTCAGCAATCTCCAAACGCCAATTTTGCCTGGCAACGCAATTACATTGATGCGCTGTGTGCCCTGACACCCCAAAAGGCCTATGGGCAATTAGCGCAATTGCGTGAATCGCCCATCTGGCGAGATTATCCCTTCCAAATGGCCGTTGAAATGCAAGCACTGCTCGCCCGAGCCCAGGAGTGCCAGGGCCGGAGCCCGTTACCACTGCCGCCATTTACGATCAGTTCCCAGCAAGCCCAACGCCTGGAAGCCCTGATTGCAGGCATGTGCGAAGAATATTCCACGGCCATTCGTCTGGAAACCGAAATCCTGGAAACGGGTCGTTTTTCACTGTCCTCGGAAAAACCCATGTTGCAACTCGATCTGGCCTATTTCCTGACCCAAAATGGCGAAACCCAAAAAGCAAATGCCCTGATGAAGTCTCTTAACACCCAATTTGAGCCCGATGTCCTTGCAGAAATGAATGTATTGGACCAGGACACTTTGGCCGGGACCCTGTTCCGCAACAGCGTTTTGCGCCAATATTTAAGTGAAATCCACAGCGCGCAAATCGAACCTTGACCCGTACCTAGCGCTCTGTTGTTGGGCGGACTAATCGGAATCCCACATCACAGCCTTTTGCATCGACCGGCCGGGCGTCTCGGTTGGTCGACCGACAATCTCGCCAATCCGATAAATACGATCCGCCTCTGATGACATAAGCCTCACCAATTTGGGGACCGAGCGGGTTCAAATAGGCCGATCGTTTATAGGCATCGGGTTGGTACAAATCCTGGCAGAGTTCCCAAACATTGCCCTGCATATCAAACAATCCCCAGTCATTGGGCTTTTTTCGGCCCACTTCATGGGGTCTTTCGGAAGCATTGGGCGCATACCAAGCTGCTTCACTGGGGGCCTGATTTAAAAAAGTGCGTTCCCCGGCCTTACAGGCATATTCCCATTCCGCCTCGGTGGGTAGGCGGTAATTGCTGCCCAACCTCTGATTGAGCTTCTGCAAGAAAACGTTAATTTCCGCTCGCGAAATGCCCGTTACCGGTAACCGGTCGCCCTTTTCACATGAAGGGTTACTGCCCATTACCGCTTGCCAGAGTTCTTGGGTTACCTCCGTTGTACTCATCTGAAAAGCGCCTAAAGACACCTCGTGAACACCCCATTCATCGCGGCCCAATAGGGTCCGACTGCCCATTTTGTAGATGCCTTCAGGAATATCGACCAGCTGAATTTCGGGCAGCGGTCTGAGCGGTTTTGGCTGTGGTTTTGACACGGGCTCAGGGGTAGCGTCCGTTTTTCGCTGAGTCCCATCCACCGCAGGTTCAGAATTGTCCGGTTGAGCAACATTAAGCGCCGGCACCGGCTCTGAATCGGTTACCGGACTTTGCGGCTCAGGTGAGCGGGGCCATAACACAAATGCAACAATCAGGAGGGCGCACAATGCGAACCAAGTATAGCGCACCGTGCGGGGTTGGGCCGGCTGGGCTCGTACCGGCGGTTCCACTTTGAAGGGAGAAGTAGGCACTTGCTCCGGTTCAAAGGCCATTGCCAATTCCGCCCCACTGGCAAAACGGTCCTGCGGTTTTTTCTGCAACAGGCGCAGGATGACGTATTCCATATGGCTGCTCAGGTGCGGGTTTCGCTCCCGCGGTGATACCACCCGGGTATTCACATGATTGTAGGTAATCGACATGGCATCACTGTCCTCAAACGGTGGTTGCCCCGTGGCCATGTGATAACAGACTGCGCCCAGCGAGTACAGATCGGAGCGACCGTCCAACTTACCGCCCGATGCCTGCTCCGGACTCAGATAATGCGGTGTGCCAATAAAAGCATTGGTTCCAGTCATTCGCGTTTGATCGACCCGTTTCGCGATGCCGAAATCGGCAAGTAGCGGGCGATCGCGTTCATCAAACAAAATGTTGGCCGGCTTCACATCGCGATGAATAACGCCCTTACTGTGCGCGTAGTCCAAGGCCAGAGCCATGGCCTCCATAATTTGGCGAATGCGCGCTTCGGGCAAAGGACCGCCCAAGCGCTGGGCAAGCGAGCCACCGCTGAGGTAGGTCATGGCGTAATACAGTAAACCCGGCTTCACACCAACATGATGAACGGCCAAAATATGCGGATGGTTTAAACCGGCCGCAATTTTGGCTTCCCGTTTAAATCGGCTGATCAACTGGGGATCGGTCACCCATTCAGCCGGTAACACTTTGATGGCCAGATCGCGGTCCAAAGCGCGTTCACGCCCGCGAAACACAAAGGCCATCCCGCCACGTCCAATCAGCTGAAGATCGTCAAATTGATCCGACAACTGCTCTTGAACCCGGTCCACAAAAGGGCCGATCAAGACCTCCCAATCCGCCCCAGAATCGGAGGAATCGGCCGTTTTTTCACTGATTGGACCCGTCATATGCCCCTCTGGGCCAAGCATTGTAGCAAACCCATATGCCAGCTGAATGTGGGCAATCCAACAATTTGGCGAATAGGGCTTCCCTCTCTATTTACGCACAAATGTTGGCAACCACTTGCATGTCTGTCAGGGATTTTTTAAAACCTCGATTAAACGCAGCATGGCCGATGCCGGCGGCAGGGGCGCGACCGATTGGATGGTTGCTGGGATACCCAACCCCTCCAAGGCGGCGACACGCGGAATATCATTGCGCAAGGCCGACCGAAATCCGTGCCGTTGCCAGGCCAGTTCCTGGATTTGTGAATCCTTCATGGCCTCGGCAAATTGTTTACCGCCCGCCGTCAGACCTAACACGGGATGGGAGGACCAGAAGGTCGGTTGGGGATAAATAATCCGCACTTTTTTGCGGATCAGATCGCGAAAATTGGGGTTTTCAAGCAGAAATTCAATCAGTTGATTTTCATAACCCACAATAATCGGATGGGCTCCCACACCCGTGTTCAAAAACGATTCAAACAGATCGGAACTGGAGTTTTCCAGGTAACCCATCCGTTTGTAGTAATCGCTTAAACGCGGCAAAATGGCCTCCAAATCTGCATCGCTTACCACCCGACCGTCGTTCATTACGGTTGCCAAAAGAGCGGCAAACATATTCCCGGAATTGCTGGAGGCCGGGTCTGTAGCATGAATTTGAACCTTGCCATACAACTGGGGCAGGCCCAGATCGGCCCAGGTTTTTTCCTGTTCTATCCAAGTCACCAATCCCTGCAAGTTCGAGAAATACAAGACGCCCTGGCGTTCTTCCACCCAGCCCTCAGATTTGAGTGGCGCGGCCACTTCTTCCCAAGTGTAGAAAACCAAAGGGCTATTAAAAATGAGCTCCTCCGCTGTCAGGCTGCGCCCTTCCCGCTTGAGCAGTTCCGCACCGATCTGATTCGATGGCCACAACAAATCCATACCCGAATGGTCGCGTTCGAGCACCATCTCAATGCTGCCGGATTTGGTTAAATTGGCGCGAATCCCAAGACGAGCCAAACGGTCCAGAATTTCGGGATCCTTCATCAAACCCGATTTTTCTCCGCCCAAAAATCCGCGGACTTCCAGCGATTTGCCCGGATTGAGACCCAAAGCGCCTGACTTCCATAAGTAGGTGCCACCCACCACGGCTATCAGGATCGCAAGGCCAAACCATCTCTTCATTTGTTTTCCTGTTCTGCTGCAGTTTCGTATTCCAAATCTATATTAAAGAGTTGAACCACTTTTTCACCAGCTAAATCCAATTTGACCAGATCGCGGCGAATCAACCGATCGACCTGTTCCTCAAACTTGCCCTGGACACGACCGATAATCGCCTCCATCTGGCGGGTTGAGTCGGCAAACCGGCCATGGGCTGGGTGACAGACCAGATCGACATATTGATGAACCAGGCGTAGCACATCCGGCAATTGCAGGTTGATAAACAGATCTACCACCGATACCAGGTCGGGGTCCGCCACTAACCGTTCAATCAGTTGGTGCAAGCTGGCCTGCATGCCTTTTAATTGTTCTGCCACCTTGGCATTGGGACACCGGTTCACCAATTGGCCCAACTGAGTTGAGGCAGCACGCGCATTTTCCAACGCTTTTGCATGTTGAGGAACTTGTGAAGGGTCGGGTGCTTTCTTGGCTTCACCGAGCGCTAATTTAAAACCCACATACGTGGCCGTTGCGGCAATCGCGCTACCCCAGAGCGGGATGCCTACACCAAACTGCAAACCTAGGAATGCACCTGCAGAACACACACCGGAAAGTGTCTCCAAAATGCCTTTTTTCACCTGGATTCCCCTTTTCCACCCCTATCCACTTAATTGTAGCCTTTGGCTTTGCGAAACGCGTCAGCCAAGTTTTTACTGCCGTCGAAGACACGACCGGGAAATAGCGTATTTAACTCTTTGAGTTGGGTTAAATCCGCTTCGCCAAAGGTGATTGAAAAAAGCGGAACATCCCGGACAAAAGAGAATTGGTTCATTTGCGATTGCAGGTCAGCAAGGCTGCCATCGGAAAGACCATCTGTCATTAAAATGATGGCGGGAAAATAATCGCCCATTTCGCGTTCGCGTTCCTGCAAGAGCTCCAAAGCCTTAAGCGTGGCGCTGTAAATCTGCGTGCCACCTCCGGCTTCCCGGCTTTCGACCTGGTGCAAAAGCTGGCGTAAGGTGGCCTCCTCGTTGCCTTCTGCCGAGAGTACATCCAACGGTCGGGAGGAAAATGGCACGATCAAATGCACATCGCGGTTGGAGGGTTGCAATAAGTATCGCTTGGCTTGATTGGGGTCCAACAACATACCCATCGCTTTTTTGAGCTGGTTTTCACCTTCCCCGGCCATACTGCCCGAAAAATCCAGGACGTAGACGGTCAGGGATGGCTTGCGAAGCGCTACTTGATACAACTCCAATGCCGTGCGCAAGGTTTCTGGAGCCGGCAAAGGGACGGTTGAAATGGTGCGCGTGGCATCGATACCCCAACTGGGATTAAAAACTGCGGTATTGGGATTATCAATGTTTAGGCCCAAACCTGCACGGCGACCCATTTGAATGATTTTGGCCCGCGATGACTCGTTTAAGAGTCGTTCCTGAAGTTGAAGAAATGCTTGCTTTTTCTGAGCATCGCCACGGTCAATAAAACCCAAGGGATGGTCTGCAACCGCCAATCCATCCTCGGGATAAATGGCAATCAACGGTTCCTGGCCACGCCGCACCAGTTCCTGGTTGGTTTCAATGACCAAAGCTTCGTAATTGAACATGCCATCGAAGCGGTCGTATTCCTGGAGCATCATGTCTTTTAACCAGCCCGAACTGCCCGAAGAGCGATTCACACCTTTTAAGAGACGGCGGACCGGGTCCTGAATATCCGCATTTTGCAGATGCTCAGCGGTCAGGACTTGAGGCGAACCTGCCAGCGCATGCAACATACCCAAATAGGCCACCGCCCCTGAATTGCTCTGGGTAGCAGAGGTCATTGCAAATCGGACCTGACCTTGTTCTGCAGCAGCCAGAATGTCGGACACCCGCACCGGCCGGTCCCGCCATCCCAAGCGATCGACCACACTGCCCTTAAGCGCAAAAACCACCGGCGACCGCATAATGCTTTTAACGTTGCTGACCTGATGGCGCCGGTCGCCCATTTCAATCCAAATCGATTGGGCCGGCCACACCGCGTCGAACTCGGACAAGGTACCCTGTTCCAGACCAAGCATAATATCCACGCTGCCTTGATAGTTCATGCGCACGGAAACACCCAAATCCCGGCCAATTTCAGCCAACAGCGGTTCGAGTTGTTGATTCTCAGATCCGGACACGATGACCAATTCCGGCATGGGCCTACTTTTACAACCCCAAAAAGCCAGACCTACCAAAACCAAGCCCAACCAGTGCCTCATATCGGCCTCCCAATCCTTTTCTTACAAAAATGCTAACTCATGGCCTGATTCCAGTCACTCATTCACGCAGACCCTAACCAAATTCAAACAATTTTTGAGAAGAAAGATACCACGCTGTGAGTCAAGCCAATTTAACAACACCGACCTCGGAAATGGGTAATATCGGCAATGGCGGGAATGTCTTTTCTGCTTGCGGGACTGATCTTAACGGCCTGATTGTTCGATGATCTGGGCCCAAAACTGGGCCGTATTTAAAAAGGATCGGTTGACCTGAATGGTCTGTTTGGAATCATCGCAGCGCAACGTGATCAACCGGGCCGAAACCACGCGCATTAAGGTCGTCCAGGGGATTTCAAAACGCAGCTCTTCCCGCAGGCTTCCATTCTCTTGCTGTTGCTGACGCTGGCAGGAAAAGCTCTCTTTTTTGCCGTCAATGCGCAATTCCACTTTTTGGACGTGCAAATGCTGAAATTCAGGACCGGAAATCGTCAAGCAGACCTGCACGGGACCCGGCCCGGGAACTTCCTCACCTGGGTGGACCCGGATAAAGGCCAAGTCGTGCGTCCAGGGATCCGACCCCATCAAAGAGCCACTGACCTGGTGGGTCATTAAATCGGTCTGTGGGTCAAAATTCCAGGTGACCGCAGGAGTTTCCAGGCCAAGCAATAAGAGAAACCAAAGCAAAACCGCCCCCATCAAATCCAAAACATATTCATTCATTAACACAAACGGCAGTTCAGCAGCGAAAAAAGTCAATTCAACTTTTACGATAGAGTGCCGAAAGGGGCTCTGCGCTGTTTCGATGGATCAGGCTTTTGTGGCAAGTCGAAATGGGCATGAAGCTTGGAAAAATAAGTAATTTAGCCGCTTGCAATTACAAGGGAGTGGTTTTCTGGCGTTCACATTCGGGAGCTTCTGGTATAATCGGCCGCATGATTCGTAAAGTTCGCCTCAAACAAAAACAAGACAACAACAAACCGAAGGCACTTTTTTGCCAGAGTGGCCAGCATTCCTGGGTTGGCGATTCAGCCGTTAATGCCCAGTACTGTTGTAACCCAGGCTATCGACGCGGTTCCTGTTCGGACCCGGAAAAGCCACCGGAAAACGCACTTCAACCCAAACGAATCTATCAAGGTTGGCTCTGGTGGGAGCCCATTTAGTTCATTCCTTTTGCGCACTGCGATCCCCGCTCCAAGCAGGGCCAAGCCAATAAGCAAAAAGTTCAAAAAAACCACAAAAACATGTTCCGGACCCTAACGCCAGGAATTCACCCAAACCGTTGCATGTCCCCAAGTTTCGGGAAGTAATGGTGCGCCCGAAGGGATTTGAACCCCCGACCTCCGGATTAGGAATCCGCTGCTCTATCCTGCTGAGCTACGGGCGCATTTTTCTAAGTGGTTGAAAATAAAGGTTTTTAGGTTTTTCCTTCAATTCCAAATCCTAGCAAACAACGCACAATTACGCAATGTTTGACGCGTTTTGACGCACGTTTTGCGTCAAAAGTGCGTCACGGGTTGACGCAAAAATCCAAGGAATACGCGAAGCGGAAAGGTGCCCAAATTCGGCGCGAGCGCCTGCGTGCTCGAGGAGCAAGGTTGCTGGATGCCTGGATTAAGGAAACGGAAGCAATGATCAAGGCTTTCGGGAAAGACCTGACCGGGGACCTGGAGCGGATAGGAGAAAATTCAGTCGGGCATACGGTGAAAACAACAAATGACGCGCTAGGGGCCAACATAATCACGGCCGGCACTCTTGGCCAAGCCAAGGTCATTCAGGACATGGTCGAGCAAACCATCATCAACCTGCAGCCCTCAAAGGGTGCTCCCCTTTCCAGCTTAATGCGCCAGATCACTTCAAAAATGGGTAATGATTTTGAGCTGCTAATCAGGGATGGGTATCAGAACGGGAAAACTATTCAACAGCTAATCGCCGAAACTGGGGAAATGCTTATCGGCAAGGGCAAAACCGTCCAACGGAACCTCGAAAGCCTGGTCCGGACTTCCACTTCCGCGATCGCCCAAGAAGCCAGGCGGAAAACTTGGGCCCAAAACTCGGACCTGATCGAAGGCGTTCAGCAAATCAGCACCTTTGACAGCAGAACAACGGTCGTCTGCTGGGCCAGGGCAAATAAGATCTGGGACCTGCAGGGAAATCCCATCAATCACGACATCCCCTACAACGGAGGGCCGCCACTCCATTACAACTGCAGAAGCGCGGAAATCAGCATTTTGAGGCGGAAATTGCCCAAACACCTGGAAGACAAGATCCCGGCCAGCAAGCGCGCGACCATGTATGGCCTCATTGATGCCGACGTGGACCCGCAAGAGTGGCTTAGAAAACAACCATGGGCAGAGGAAACGCTAGGGAAAACGCGATATAAATTATGGATGGACGGGACGATCAAGGACCTTTCGCAGCTTTTGGATCAGAGTGGGAACCCTCTCAATATAGAAAAGGTGGTTGGTTACATTTGATCAGACAGCTTGAAGTTTTTTTATTTTTCCTGCTTAATTCAAAAGGCACTAAAGCAAAAAAGAGGTATTTCAGTGGGAAAAAGAAAGAGACTTGTTGATTGGAAGAAAAAAGATGAGGATTCCTCACCAGGAAAAAAAATATTTTCTCACTTAACTGAAATATTAAATACGAAGGAGGGCAAATTAGAGGGATTTTGGCCTTATGAACCGGCAGTCATCATTGAGAACCATTTAGATTTTGGCGAATATACCCCTTTGTTTGAGCACAGTCGATTAATTGAAGCTGCTTTAACAAAGGCTCGCGAAACAAACAATTTCAACGAAGTCGGTTTTATTAATGTTTTGAATCAAGTACTATCGGAAGTATTGAAAACTCGAAGGCAAGGTTTTTTAATAGTTTCGCACCTGTCAATTCTTTTATCCAGCATTAAATCTGAATTGGTTTTAGACAACGTAACCATTCAGCAGTTCAGTCCCGTAGAAATTATTACAAAAATGAATGCAAGTAAAGAGCAATGGCCTTGCTTAAACAAATACTGCATTATTTACTCTAAAGTAACTGACTATAACTACATTAGCGCATATTACAACGGAATTAATGACATTGAATTCATAAGAGGACTAATATGCCTCCTCGCAAATCCGTACTACCAAATAGGCGGGCAATTCCGAAGTCTAAATAAATTTTATTTAGGGCCCGTTCAAGAAATTTTAAGCCTTCCTTCCTATTCTAAGGCAGAAGGGAATGGTACAAGTATGTTTGACAACCAAAAAGCTGAGCCAATTAAAGAGGAGACAATAGAAACAACACAAAAATGGCTGGCATCTTTGCACAAACTACCACTGGACCACCAAAAAGCCTTGAAAAACTCACTCGCACGGTTTGCACAAGCTCTTGACAATAAAGATCCAAAAATTGCCTTTATTCTTCTATGGGGAGCTCTTGAACAGATTGCGTTACCTGAAAACAAAAGGCATGATCACGGATTCATCTCCAAAAGAATTTCATTTTTTTATGAAGCGGGGGATTTTATCAAGGAACAAATTGAAGGTCTTATTAAATATAGAAATCACTTAGTCCATTCTGGTAATTTGATGAGCGCAAACTCTTATTATCATCTGTATAAGCTTCAAGATTTCTATAAAAAATTCGTTCGCTTTTCATTGGCTTTAGGAAAACATTTTCGAACCTTTCAAGACTTTTTGAGATTTTGCGACACTAATGGAGACATTAATAAACTGAAGTGCATGAAAAAAGAAGCGATTCTAAAGCGAAACGCCGAAGAAAGGAAGATTCGCTTTATTGACAAGGTAATAAAACTCTCGACTCCGGAGGATGATCAGTAGTCTCCAGGTCAATTACTATGAATTTCAGGGTATTATTGTTTAGGTGTGGTGATTGGTTCGATGATTAGGCATAGGTAAAGGCAGAGGTCGAAAACCCACTTTTGACCCCGAGAAAGCCAGTATCGTCATTGAGCTGTTGGAGAAGGGAAACTATTTAGAGGTTGCCTGTGCCGTTGCTGGTCTGCCTGAGCGAACGGTCTATTCCTGGATCAAAGCCGAGCGAGCCGCTAAAGATCCCCAAATCACCGAATTTGTGCAGGCTATAAAAAAAGCCCGGGCTGTCGCCGAAACCAAATGGCTGAATGTGGTTGAGAAAGCTGCCAAGGGTTATAAGGTAAAGCGCACAAAGACAAAGACTTACCAAAACGAGAATGGCCAGGAAGTCACTGAGTTAGAAGTCATTGAGGAAAAGCGGTTCGACTGGCAAGCTGCCATGACCGTGATGGAGCGGGCCTATCCCGGACGGTGGGGCCGGAAGCCTCAAACAGAAAATCCGAACGAGGATGAGATTACTTCGGAAGAACTGCCAAAGGATTTCCTCCGATGAGTCCGTTTTGGCGCATGGAAGATCCCATTCTTCAGGATGGAAAAGTCGTTTGGCCTGGCATGTGGAAACACCAAAGAGATTGGTAGAACCTCACAATTTTTTTAAGGCGCTTGTCACTGGCTATGGTGGCGGTAAGACGAACGTCGGGGGAAAGCGCTGTATTTCAGGGGCAATCATAAATGCTCCGATCCCCAGTTTGGCTGTGGCGCCTACCTATGACATGGCCCGACTGACTATAGTGGAAACGCTGCTAGAGCTACTTGACGCCAGGAAAATCCCGCACAAGTACAACGGTAAGCGATCAATTTGGTGCATCTGTGCGGGGGTGAATGGGGGGTGTTAATTTGGCTGCCTGAGGAGGTGGCCGATGAAGTTGGTGTTTAAGGAGCGGCCGAAATCTGCGAAGGCTTGGGCTGTGGACGTTGAAGCGTGGATGAAGAGTGGGCTGAGCAAGGCTGCGTTTTGTCGCGAACACGGGTTGGACTATGCGCGCTTTTTTTATTGGGCTTCGAGACACGCTGAGAATCGCATATCCAAACTCGTACCTGTGTCTGTGGTCGAGTTTGACAAGGAAAATGGCTCTACAGAGACTTCGAGATCTGCTTCGACTGCTGGCCTGACCATTCGAATGGGTAGTTTTGTTTTGGAAGTTGCATCTGAGTCGGTAGATGAGCAGCGTCTGGTGTCGGTGCTGCGTGCGATGAAGGCGGTGGGCTGATGCTGCCGCAATCCGGAAAGGTGTATTTGGCGCTGGGCAACACCGATATGCGCAAGTCGATCAATGGTTTGGCGATATTAGTGGAAGGATTCCTGGGCAAAGATCTTTTTGGCGGGGATTTTTTTGTGTTTTGTAATCGGCCACGCAACCGGATCAAGATTCTTTATTGGGACCAGAACGGATTCTGTTTATGGTTGAAACGACTGGAGGAGCATCGATTCCGCTGGCCAGAGACGGAAGCAGAGGTGCTCGAAATCGATCAACGTGCGCTTGCGTGGTTATTGGCGGGACTGGATGTGTCGCAAGCCCACGAGAAGTTGCATTACCGTCAGGTAACATGAAAAGAGGGCGAAAAAGACTAAAAAGAGAGCAAAAATCGAGCCAAAATATCACATAAATTATTTATTATCAGATACTTAAATGTTCCATGTAGAACATTTACCATGCTATAATCCCGGCATGGTCGATGTCGTTTCTAGACTCATTTCCACCCAAGCTGAACTGGAAAAATCCCAGAAAAAAGTCAGCTATTTGGAGGATGAAAACAAGTTGTTGCGCGAGAAGATTCGCTTGATGAACGCGCGTCAATTCTCGCCTTCTTCGGAAGCGGCCAGCCAGTTATTGCTGTTTGATGCCGAGCCTGTTGCGCCCAGTCCAGAAGCGGATGAAACCGAGCATATCTCGTATAACCGCAAGAAACCGGGTCGCAAAGGTGTTAGCCCAGACCTGGAAACCGAAGAGGTCGTGCTGGACATCCCGGAAGCGGAAAAACACTGCGGATGCGGGGCGGAAAAGGTTCGCATCGGTCGGGAAGAGACCAAGAAAACCGAGTATGTTCCGGCCAAAATCAAGGCCATCTGCTATATCCGCTACAAATACGCGTGCAAGGCCTGCCAGGGCATAAACGGTGAAGGGCCAACGGTTTCCATCGCGCCGCTACCGCCGTCGTTGATCGACAATTCGCCGGTCACGCCGTCCTTGATGACCCACATCCTGACCGCTAAAATCGCGGATTCCCTGCCGTTTTACCGCCTGGAAAAACAGTATGAACGCCTGGGATTTGCCCTGAACCGCAACACGATGGCCAGTTGGACGATCACTTTGGCCGAAAAATGCGAGGAAATTCTCCAAATCCTGACCGAAATGGCCAAAAAACGGGCGGGCATCAACCTGGATGAGACATCGATCCAGGTCATGAACGAAGAAAACAGGAAAAACACGACCAAATCCTACATGTGGTTGTTGCGAGCCGGTCCACCGCTCAAGCCAGACCCGTTAAAATCAGAACGTGAGCCCGAAATCGTCTTGTATTGGTACCAGCCAACCCGCAGTGCGAAGGTGGCCCAAGACTTGGTGGCGAATTTCCAAGGCCATGTGCAGACGGACGAATACAAGGGTTATCACTTCCTGCACGGCAAGGATGCGGCCGAGCAAGGCTGGGTTCATGTCTACTGCCTGGCCCATGTGCGCCGCAAGTTCGTGGAGGCAGCCAAGGCCAGTCATGGCCAGAAACGCTCCAAAACGTTGGACAACGCCCACGAAATCGTCAAGGACATTAAGGCCATCTACCAAGCAGAAAGCCAGGTACTGGACGAGGTCCTCACCGCAGAAGACCTGCTGGCCAAGCGAAGCCAGAAGGTCGTGCCGTTGCTCGAGGACTTGAAAACCAAGCTCCTGAATCTTAAGGACTTGATCCCACCCAAAACATCACTGGGCCAGGCGATCGCCTACGCGCTTGACACCTTGCCGTACGTCCAAAATTACGCAAGCAGCCCTTACATGACCCTGGACAATAACCCAATCGAGAACAAAATCCGCCCTTTTGCACTTGGACGCAAAAACTGGCTTTTTGCCAACACCCCAGCCGGTGCCCACGCCCTGGCCACCTGGTTCTCCCTCGTCGAAACCGCAAAAGCCAACACCTGGAAACCCGACCGCTACCTCAACCACTTACTCACCGGCCTCCAAAACAGCACCCCGGCCGAAGCACTTCTCCCAACCAACCCCCCTGCAGATTAACGACCGCTTACGTACAACGAAAACAAAAAGGAATTCCATCTCAGGTATCGGGACCGACATGGAAGAATCATCGTTCGCAGCGGAGACAAGCCAAGAGGGCTCAAGGGATCTAACATCGGCCAAGCCTGGATTGATGAGCCTTTCCTTCAGGTTAAGCAGGTTTTATTTGAGGTAGTAGCTCGGGTTCGCCATCCATACGCCATTTTGAAAGAAATTCTTCTCACAGGCACCCCGGAGAATCTGAACTGGTCATATGACATCATGGAAGGAGATGATCGCCCCAAGTACGATTTGGGTCTCATCAAAGCAGCCACCTTCGCAAACTTGGCAACCGGCCCCGAGTATTGGCAGACCCTCCAGAGCACATATACCGACAAGATGCTGCAGGCCTATGGAATGGGCGAGTTTATCCCCATGAATGAGGGCCAGGTCTATTACGCGTTCGCTTACGACTCGCGCAACCCCAAATGCCAGGTCCGAGAAATCGATGAGCCAGAGGGTGTCCAGTTATTCGTCGGCATGGACTTCAACGTGGATCCTATGGCAGCGGCCATAAGAAGCTCCGCCAATACCTGACCCAATACCCACACGAAAACCGGAACAAAGACAAGATCATTCACTTGATAACTAATCAAGGCTGTGTACCGGTTTGAGCAGCAAAAAAAGAGTGTGGTGGAATTCACAAAAGGGCAATCCTTACACATCAAGGTCATGAATTCATTAACAATCCCGTTTGCGCTTTTCGCGCGCATCACCATTGAGGAGAATTTATGACTTGGATCCGTTGCCTCTTCGGTTTCAGTCTCGTGCTAAACCAACTTGTTTTGGCCCAAACCGAAGTCTTTTTTACCAAACCTGTCGACCTGCGCTACGCCTGGTTGAATAACGATGCCCAGGGTGAGGCCAATTTTCCGGCCCTGATCCTGAGCCAGATTAATGGCGCCACCCAGACGCTGGATGTGGCCACCATGAGCTTTTCCACCCAGGACGCCATTGCCGATGCCCTGGTCAATCGCGCCGCTGCGGGGGTAGACGTGCGCCTCTTGGTCAATCGCGGGCATCGCCTGCAAGACGGTACCCTGCGCGCTTTGCGCGGCAATATCGCCATTGCGGATAACAACCTGCCCGCCCTAATCACCCGCATCAACTTTAAGCAACCGGGCGGTACCACCCCACCGGGCGGGTGGTTGGACGATACCGGTTCAACCTTTGGCCCCAAAGCTGGTGGATTTAGCTACGGCTGGGACAGCAATGTAGCGGCCAGTATGCGCGCACCTAACGCCGGGGAGGCCGCACTTTACCCCAGTTCCCTGCTCGGTCACTGTTTTGCCCGCCCCAACAATGGCTTTAACACCTGGGAAATCGCCTTGCCGAATGGGGCTTATTACGTCCACTTGGTCGTGGGTGAAGCCTCATTTAACTCCAAAAACTATATCCAGGTCGAAGGCCAAAATGTGTTTAAGTTTGGCGCGACCTTTGGTCAGTACCACAACTGCGGGTCGGGCGAATTTAAAGGCTGCCTGGTCGAAGGTGATGCCGAGGACGGGGTTGCCAACAGCAAGCTGGTTACGGTGAGCGATGGCCGTCTCTCCATCCGGGTCGGGGAACCGGGCCAGGTCAGTTACTCCAGTATCTGTTACGTGGAGATTTACCGCGGCGATGCCGGTCAACCCTTGGGCAACAACTTTTCCAATGCCGACCGTGTCCAACGCTACGGCCTGCACCACAGCAAGTACCTGGTCAGCGATAGTGCCACTGCCAATCGAACCCTGTGGATGTCCTCCGGCAATTTATCGAGCTCAATCAACCCGGGCGGTCGTTCTGAGGACGCAGTTCGAACCGACAACTCGGGGCTGGTCAATGCCTTCCAACAGCAGTTCAACCAGAATTGGGGCAGTGCCAATCCAGATCCCAACCCGGCCATGAGCCATTTCTCTCGCTTCAAAAACACACCGAGCACCACCATTATGGTTTCCAACCCCCTGTTGGGCGCCAGTTACGCCTGGCAAGCCGTTTTTTCACCCAGTGTCGGTGGTTTTGATATCAGCAGTGAATTGGCCAGCACGATCAATGGCACGGAACAGGATTGGCTGATGTTGATGGAACAATTCAACAACAGCGGTCCCGCCTACGGCATGAACAGTTCCGGCTACCTGATGAACGTCAGTCTGATCAACCAATTGAGTTTGGGTCGCAGCCTGTATGGCGTATTCGGCAATTTGCTGGATCTGACCATCGATACGGTTTACGACGCCTACCCCAACGCGCACGTTGTGCTTTTGGATGAAATGCACCACAAGGTGTTCCTGCGCGACACGCTTTACGACACCCGATTCCGCCAAACCGGCATGGTCGGCATGGGCTCGATGAACTGGTCGCAATCCGGTATGTTGCGCAATGATGAAGCCAGCTTTTGGATTTCGGACCCGGCGATTGCCAATCAATACCTGCAACGCGCCATGAACGAAATGGCGACACAGGGAATTGAACCCGATCCTCGGGTGGACGTTGTGCTTGTGTTGGACCGCAGCTTGTCGATGACAGCCCTGTGCGCCGATGGCAGTACCACGCTTCTAGAGGCTTCCAAAATGGGTGCCTCCATCTTTCTGGATTTGCTGGATGAAGACGCAGGTCACCGGGTCAGCCTGGTTCGTTTTGGCACCACCGTTGAACCGTTTGCCCCACCTATCCACCTGGATCCCTTTGATGCTACACACCACGCCGGACTGACGACCGGAATCACCAACACCGTTGCCACAGCCCCGATAGGCAATGCGACCTGCTATGGCGCCGCCTTGGATGAATGCCGCATCCAACTGGATGACAGCGACAAACGTCCACGCCAAATCATCCACTTCTTTACCGATGGCAAACAAAACATGGTACCTTGGGCCGAGGACATCCTGCCCATGCTAATCAGCGATGGCGTCGAAATCCACAGCACCGCCTTTTCTGCTTTTGACATTTTTGGCGGTGCCGTTACCCCGATCCTGGAAACGATGGCCAGCCAAACGGGCGGTAGTTTTGCCCAAGTGGATGCCTTGCCATTGGACCTGCGCAAACGCTTCTTGGAAGTGGCAAGCGTGGCCATGGGTCTGGACGCGCTCCTGGATCCCAGTTATTGGGTATCGCCCCAAAATCCGGCCAAAGAGACCTTTGCCGTAGATCCAACCGCCCAAACCTTAGCTGTGGTAACTGCCTGGGCCAAACCGGATCTGGAGCAGGCGCGCGCCCAACTCAGCACGCCGGACGGCAAGACTGTCGACGAGACTTGGCCCGGCGTGCAAGTTTTGCGACGCGAGGGCCACGAAATGTGGAAACTGGATTTGCACAAGCTCCAATCCTGGGGCATGAGAACGGAAGGATTGTGGACCGTGGTCATGGCAGCAGGCCCCAAGTTCCGCGGTCGTGAATCCATGCAAGTCGAGTTGATGGTTTACGCCGATACGGAACTGGACTTGCGTAGCGAAGTGGCCAACAACCCCAAGTACCCGGACCGCATCACACTCTTGGCACGCATGCTTTTCAAAGGTCAACCGGTCAACCAAACCCGGGTACGCGCTACTTGGCGATTCCCGCAGATCGACCCCAAAATACCGGCCCAGACTAAGCAGATTTACCTGTATGACGATGGAAAACACGGCGATGGTCGGGCCAACGACGGCGTATTCGGACTCAACCTGACCATACGAGAACCGGGCAACCACCAGTTCCACGTGATCGCAGAAGGCCAACCCAAAGGCCTGGAAGATCTGCATCGGCGCGAAACCCACACCGCCTACCTATCCTCTATTAAACAATAAACAAAATTTACCGGGAAATGCCTTTGCACTTAGGTTTGTAAAGGCATCCCTATTGTGTTTTGATTCAGAATTAGCAACAAACCGATGATTGAATTTTTTAGGGTGGCGCAGTGCGTTTTTGAAGGATCGCCCGTGCTAGCATGAACCTGAGGACGTTATGAAAGACGATTCCCATTCAGGGTCCCGGCCAACCCAACCGCCTTCAGCGCCTGACGAGCGCCTTTTCTCCGAACCGTTTCAGGATGCGGAAGGCGAAATTGCGCCTCAACCTTTTGGCCGATTTCTGATCCAAAAAATGATCGGTCGGGGCGGGATGGGCATCGTCTATTTAGCCGAGCAGAAGGAGCCTTTTGTCCGCCAAGTCGCGCTAAAATTCATTCGCCGCGCGTCCTTGGGCAAGTCGGTTATTCGTCGGTTCAATCTTGAACGGCAAGCCTTGGCCTTAATGAACCACGAAAACATCGCTCGGGTTTACGACGCTGACACGACTGAAGACGGTCAACCCTTTTTTGTCATGGAATATGTACCGGGCGAACGCATGGACCGTTTTTGCGATGGGCGGCAAATGAATGTAGCCCAGCGCCTGGACCTCTTTGTGCAAGTCGGCCAAGCGATTCAGCATGCGCACCAAAAAGGCATCATTCACCGCGACATCAAACCCAGCAATATTCTGGTTATGGAAGTCGATGGGCGGATTGTCCCTAAGGTTATTGATTTCGGTGTGGTTAAACCCTTTGAAGGCCAGATTTCCGATGAAAGCCTGCACACCGAACAAGGCCGATTAATGGGCACCCCGCAATACATGAGCCCAGAACAATTGGCCATGGGTGATAGCGATGTCGATACTCGGGCAGATGTTTATTCGCTCGGTGCCCTGCTTTATGAATCATTGACTGGCGTCCTGCCTTTTGGTCAAAAGTTCGAAAATATTTATCAATTGATTGTCCATGCACGCAAAACGGACCCACTCCTGGCCAGCCAGCGGGTTCGCGAGCTTGGGGAAAAAGGGCCCGAAATTGCCAAAGCACGCGGAACGGATTTGCGCACCCTTCAAGAGCAACTTAAGGGCGATTTGGATTGGATTTTGCGCAAGGCGTTGGCTAAGGAGCGCGATGATCGATACCCAACCGTAACCAGTTTGGTCGATGATATCCAGCGCCATTTGCGCAACCAACCGGTTAGCGCTGGAAAACCCACCTACACGTATCTGCTATCTAAATTCATCAAACGCCACAAAGTCGCCTTCTTTAGCGCAGTCCTTGCCGGGATAAGCTTGGTTACAGCCAGTATTGGCACTACCTACGCCATGCTTCAAGCGCAAAAGGCAGAGGCTGATGCCAATATCCAACGGCAACGTGCTTTGTCGGCCCTGGCCCAATCCGAAATTGCCGAACGCCGTGCCAATACGGTCAATCAGTTTTTGACCAATATGCTTTCTTCGGCTGATCCTGCCGAGTTGGGGCGTGAAGTGCGGGTCACCGATGTTCTGGAAAAAGCCAGCCAGGACGCACAACAATCCTTTGCAGAGGACCCCGTCGGGGAGGTGGGTGTCAGACGGGCCATCGCACAGACCTATCTCGGCTTAGGTCAATATTCAAAAGCACAGGCCGAAATCGAACAGGCCCTCAATCGGGCTGAACGGGATTTGGGTCCAACCCATACAGACACACTTGCAACCTTGGAAGACAAAGCCATCGCTCTTTTCTACCAAGGAGAATATGCCAAAAGTGAGCCGATCTATCGCGAAATCCTTGAAAAGTGGCAAGCCCTGCCGGGAGATAATCAGGAGCAAATCCTCCACGTCGAAAACGATTTGGGCATGGTCATCAAGTTCCAGGGCCGTTTGGAGGAGGCAATCCCCATCTATCGCGAAGTCTTGGCCCAACGCACACAACGCTATGGCGAAGACGATGGATTGACCATTGAGTCCATGAACAACCTGGCGATGGCCCTGAAAAGCCCCGAACATTGGGCCGAGGCCGAGTCCTTGATGCGTGTAGTATTCCAAAAGGTCCGCAAGGTCAAAGGTGAAAACCATCCTTGGACATTAGCCACCCTGAACAACCTAGCCCATTTATTGGCCGAACGCGGCGATTACCGCGAATCGATCATTTTTCACCGAGAAGCACTAAAACGACGTACCGAAGTGCTGGGACCCAACCACCCGCAAACCTACCAATCTATGAGTGCGCTCTCTTCCGCCCTGGCCATTACCGAACAATTTCCAGAAGCCATCCAGTTGGGCGAAGCCGCTTTAGCAGGCCGGGAACAGGTCTTAAAACCCGACCATATCGATACCCTAATCAATGCCTTGGAACTCGCCGAAACCTACAACGATGCAGGTAATCCGCAAAAGGCATTGGCCCTGTTGGAAACCAAAAAAGCAGCGGTCCTCAAAGCCTTTGCCGATAAACCCAATCGATTGGTCCAGTTTTGGCGCGAACAAACCGCCGGTTACCTGTTCCAACACAAGGCTGAAAAAGCCCAAATTACCTGGGATCAAGCTCGGGCTATTATGAAAAGCGTCGATCGGCGCCCGCCTTGGCAAGACGCAGTCACGCAAGCGTATGACTCCTGGCTGAACTGGGAACGCGGGGAGGTCAAAGCGCTTGCGCAGATTTATCAAGCAGCAGACCGGTTAGAACCCGAACTGGAAGGAGCCGAATCGCATTACGTCCGGCTGCAACGCCTTTTGATTCAATTAGAGCACCAAGCAAACCATACGGAACGCGCCCAAGAGCTGCGCAAAAAATTGGATAGTCGGTGGCCAGCGGCTCGGACCGAATCAACGAGTTTCGCGGACTAAAACCGGCCTTACCCTTTTCTTAGTTGCGAAAAACCTGGGCTGCGGGAATCGGCTTAATTGCTAGCCGATTCCCAACGCAGTCGTTAAAGACGCATTAAAGTAGCAAAGGCACCTAGATCAACATCCCACCTGAAACTTCGATGCGTTGCGCAGTGATCCAGCCATTTTCAGGACCGAGCAGACTGGCAATCATTGCACCAATATCATCCGGCAATCCAACCCGTGCCAAGGCGGTTTGGGCAGCGATCATTTGATTTAACTCCCGATTATCGCGAACAGCTCCGCCGCCAAAATCCGTTTCAATCGCGCCCGGTGCAACCGTATTGACCGAGATGCCTCGACCGCCTAACTCTTTGGCCAGGTAATGGGTCAACACTTCAATAGCGCCTTTCATCGAAGCGTAAGCGGCATAACCCGGAAAGGTGAATCTTGTTAGACCCGAAGAAATATTCAGGATGCGACCGCCGTCCGCCAGGATGGGCATCAGTTCCTGGGTCAGGAAAAAAACGGATTTGAAATGCACGTGCATGAGTTGATCAAATTGATCCTCTGTCGTCTCCGCAATTAGGGCATGTGCACCCATGCCGGCATTGTTGACCAGAAAATCAAAGTCCTCGCGATCAAACGTTTCGCTTAGCACTTGGCGAAACGATTGACCAAATCGGCGCCAGCCGCCCGGCTCCGCTGCATCAAAGGCCAAAGCCTCCGCTTTCACCCCGAGTCGCCGCATTTCGGCGACTACCTGATCCGCCTCTTCTTTGCGACTGCGATAGGTAATAACCCCACCTACACCGCGCTGGGCCAAATGAAGGGCCATACTGCGTCCCAACCCACGACTTCCACCGGTAATCAAAAAACATTTTTCCGTTTGCATAAGAACCTCCAAAAAGTATCTGGCCCTAATCTATTACCTAAGCCCAAAAGGATAAAGACCCAAAAACGAGTTACACTTTTCAAAATATTTGAACAAAAGGGGTCAGAATGAATGTTTTAGAGGCCATGCGTGTTTTTGTTCAGGTGGCGGAAGGTTCCAGCTTTAGTCGTGCTGCCCAGATCCTGGGCAAACCCAAGGGCAGCATTAGTTACGCCATTCAACAGTTGGAGCAAGAAGTGGGGACCCAGCTCCTGCAACGCAGTACCCGACGTGTGCATTTGACCAGCGATGGGGCCATCTACTTGGAACGCTGCAAACGGGTTTTAGAAGATGTGGAGGAAACCCAAGGCATGTTCCTGAAAAACCATGAAATATCGGGGACCATTCGGGTCGACATGCCAGTCGGCATGGCCAAACATACCGTCTTACCAGCACTACCCCAATTTCTAAACAGCTATCCCGGAATCAGTGTGGAATTAAGCAGCACGGACCGCTTAATTAACGTGATTGAGGAGGGTTTTGATTTTGTTATTCGGGTCGGTGCTTTACACGAATCTGGCTTGGTCTGTCGATCCTTGGGTCAACTCGAGGTCGTGAACTGTGCCAGTCCCAACTATTTAGCCCAATTTGGCACGCCAAAAACGCTAGCGGACTTGGAACGCCATCAGTTGGTTGGGTACACCCCCTTTTGGGGTGGATCGGCCGCCACTTTTGAGTATCAAAAAGCGGGTTTATTAAAATCCTTTGGCATGAAATCCGTGATTACAGTCAATCACTCCGAATCCTATCGAATGGCTTGTTTGTTGGGACTGGGCCTGATCCAAGTGCCAGAGGTCGGCGTATTTGAGGATTTAAAGCAAGGCCTGTTGTGCGAAGTCCTGCATGAATATCGTCCGGAGCCTATGCCAGTTAACCTGTTGTATCCTCATCGCCGATTGGGTCGTCGTGGAGCTGTTTTCGCCGATTGGCTCATCACCCTATTACAAAGTCGTTTTCGGGCGCCTTGATTGGGCAAGCGCTAATCCAATAAGTCACACTTACCTTGACATCCAGGCGGCGCTTGCCCATAGTGGATGGATCCAAAATCATTTCGAATGGCCCCAAAGATCTACAAAAATGGGAGCCAAATACGGAGGTAACGCGTGAAATTTGTCGGCTTTTCGCTTGAAGAGGGAAATCGTTATTTTGGGCGCATAGACGGACAGCGCTTTTTGATTGGCAACAGGGTCAGCTACTTGGGCAACAAAGGTTTGATGAACGTGAAAGGAACTGCGGCACAGAAATACGATCGCGCGGAATATCGACCTGAATTTGGGTTTTGGGCCGATTTTATTCATCCGACTGCACAAGCCGAGGGCGCATTATTTCATACCTTAAACACCTACGACAGGGCCCGCTTCACCTTTACCTTTTTGCAAATGGCAGCGCATGTCCCCAACGGTGACTTTGTGACCTTTTTCCGCCGCCTCCTGGCCTTGCCCAACGCGCGCGACTATTTTCCAGACCTGCGGCTTGAGGCCGGAAGAATCGTACGGGTTGAAAACGAGGGAAACCACATTCTCGAAGACGACCAGCAAACAGATGGCCTGATGGACTACCTCAACCCAACGGCCCGTGAAGTGGAAGATACGGAAATCATTCAGGCGGCAAAGTTTGTGCACTGGGCCCAACAGGATCCGGCCCATCGCAGGCTGCAAATCGAGGTTGGGATTGATCACTTCAAACAAAAATTAGCGCGTTATGCCCAACAATACGATCTGGATGGAAACGAGGATCGAATATGCCTGGTCATATGTGATATCCGCCATCAGGGCCGGGCCAAAAGTTCCGCCATTTTGGCCGCACTTAGCCAGCCTGACCCCTTGGATGCCCTCCTCCAACTGGGCCAAAACACCTACCCTGAGCGAATCCGAACCTTGCGCCGAGAAATCAATCGCTTGAGCCAGGAAGGTCGCCTGGGCCAACACCGTTACGATGCGGCCCGGGCTGATTTTGTGGCGATTAATTGAACCTGTTAGGTCCGTTGACGGCGTTTGAGCAGAAGTCCAGTGGCCATTAACAGACCCATGAACACCACTAATCCAAGAGATTTCAGCGTGGGCACGGTTCTGTATCCGTAAGCATCCAAAATGATTGTGGTTCCTTCACAGGCCAGGTAGTAACAGGAGTCTGGAAGCACCACGATGGGGGCACAGGTCGTCACACCGGTTGTGCTGATGAATATGGTTCCCGCCAATTGGGCGTCGGCTGGCAGGGGGCTTCCATTCCCGACTGAACAGGTATCACTGGAGTAAACATCGTAACTGACGCCTCCGATTCCGGCGATACAAATGCCCGCTTGACCCGGTTGGGCCAGCGAAACAAATCCAGCATCACAATTGACTTCAATGTCCCAGGAACAGCTTGAGGTTTCACCATCCGGATTGGTGGCGATGGCGGTAACCGTCGCAGGTGCAACGGCCACATGGGTTGCGGTCCAGGTCACATTGAAATTGGTGTTGGGGTCCACATCCGGCGTCATTGGTACGCCATTGATGGTCGCAGATACGGCATTGGTCGTAGCAAGCGAAAGCGTGACCACGGTTCCAACATCCACTGGCCCGGTTGGGTCTTGGGTTGCAAAACACGTAGGTGCGACATAGTCCAAATCACATACAACTTCATCAAAAATCGGGTTACCCATGGCATCAAAACCATTGGCACGCAGGGTAACGGAACTGCTGTTGCCAACAATATTGGGCAGATCGAAATTGCCGCTGGGCAAATTGTCGTAAGTTGTCCCGTTGTAGATTACGGTGAAATCAACAACCCCATCGTTTCCGGCTAAAGGAATAGAGGCCATTCCACCAATCTGAACCGGCGTTATGCTACTGCAGTTAAAGATGATTTGAGGCGGCTCTAGGACCAATACCAAATTAGCTGTGAATGGATTTCCATCGGGCCCAACACCCGAAAGGGTGTAGGTGCCGACATCGCTACCTGAAACACTAGCAATCGATAAAAGGTTGTTAAAAACCAAGGTATTAGTGCCGTCGCCGCTACTCGGTGCGACTAAACTTAAATTCACGGCGTTCGGTCCGGTCAGGTTGGCATAACGCGCGCTGGCATAAACCGCATTAAAGAGCGTGGCATCAAGGGTTGTCGGCTGTCCCGCAACGGGAACCGGGTCCCAAACCATATTGGCGGAAGCCGGTGCCCAGGTCGGGCTGAGATTGCAAGGTACCCCACCGACATAAGTCCCGCTGGCGGGTGGAAATTCCACTTCATAAACAACAGAATAGGTGCGGTTGGCGCCGGCCGAAGGCGATCCATCGTTTGTGGTGTCAATGGCATAGGTCGTCGTGGCGCCAGCGCTGGGAATGGTGACATCTAATCCATCAGAAGAAGTTATATGGATCTGATCAGCGAGCGCCGTTCCAGGGAAAGTAAAACTCAAGGCACCGCCAATACCACCATCTTGGGGATCGGACCAGGTTGGATTGGTTGGCGTTACGCTGGCACCTGAACAATCTACTACGTCAAAAATGTTGACAAGTGCCGGTTGAGGCAAAATGAAATCCTCAGACACCTGGACCCCGCCACCCTTGCGTTTAGGAACCGAATTGTAGGTATAGGAATTGGCATCGGGCGCCATTACAGGAGAAATCACAATTTGGGCATTTCCTGGATTGGAAATAATGGGAATCTCGAGAATGGCAAGCAGTGTATCTTGATTGGCCACTGTACTGCCAATTGAACCATTTCCAACAGCGTCAATTATGAATCCTACTTTATTACCAACCCCACCACCATTGTTGTTAATGAACCAATTGGCAAAGGTATTGACGTTGGGCGGAAAATCGATCGCTGGACCTTGACCTTCAGTGGCCTGGTTAAAAACCGCCCCGCAGGAAGGGGTGGACGTTCCGTTGGAATTGGCCAAATCCACACCCGGATTGCGAATGCCCGCAACGCCGCTACCTGCACCTGTCGGTGCGAATGCATTGGCCACAAGCATATTGGCGCCAATGCCACCACTAATCACGTTGCTCGGATCCGAAATGGCAAAGGTAAAGGTGAGGTCGCGCATATCGCGCATATTAACCGGATCGTTCATGAGGATGGGAACCTGGATGCAGCCACCTGAACCGAGGCTTGAGGGCGCCACCGTCACGCTGCCCAATTTGAGTTCTATGCGGTCACCAATCGAAATCACCGCCGGTTCAGGCAACTCAAAATCTTCCTGGATTTGGACTTTGTTAAGGAGGGCGCCATCATCGTAGGTGTAAGTGTTTGTATCCATACCCGGTACAGCCGTAATGGTGATATCTGCAATACCGGGACTGGCAATAATTGGGATTTCCAATACGGCAATCAGGGTATCCGTGTTCATGGTGGTCATGCCAAGCGAACCATTGCCAACCGCGTCGATCAGGTAGCCCACCTTTCGACCAACGCCACCGCCATTGTTGTTGATGGCCCAATTGGCAAAAGTATTGGTATTGGGTGCAAAGTTGAGGGCAGGTCCGGAACCTTCAGTTGCTTGATTAAAAACCAGCGAACAATTGGGGGTTGAAGTGCCATTGCTATTGGCCAAGTTGGTGCCTGGATTGGAAATCCCAACGGTGCCTGTGCCAGCTCCGGTCGGTGAAAAACCGTTGGCGACCAACATGTTGGTACTGATGCCACCGCTGATTACATTTTGGGGGTCACTAATCTCAAGGGTGAAGCTGATATCCCGTAAATCCCGGCTGGTATTGGGATCGTTGATGAGGATAGGTACTTGAACACATCCGCCGCTGGCGAGGTTTAACGAAGAGACATCCAAACTGCCGATTTTGAGTTGAATCGGATTGATCCCCCGATCCTGAGCAAAACCCAAATTCACCAATACCAAAGACAAAAAAGACATAAGAGCACGAAGATTCCACATACTCGACCGCCTAACGCAATAAATTTTCCCGAGTGGGATTCGGGATCAACCTTTATGAAACGAGTCTGAATTGAAAAGTGAACACCCTATTCTAGGCGGGAAAATATTCAGATCAAAAGCGAAAAGGATTTAACGTAGGTAAAAATGGATACCACAATCTGCCAACCCAATAAAATTAGCAAAACAAGGCGTTCCAACAGACCCAGGGGTAAACCGTGTGGTCCTAGAACACCAAGTAAAAGCACTAACCCGAAGATGACCCCCGAAAAGACCCGGAGCTTGGATGCCACCCGTGGGTGCCGTAGCATTCCGTAAATACTCAACATCCAAAAAACAAGGGCGAACATGACCGAAAACACATGAATTCCAACCGATAAAGTGAGTGGCACGCCACCGGTCACCAGGAAAAAAAGACCAGCCAGAATTAGCCCTTTCCCAACCAAGTGGAGAGGGGTTGCCCGCCACTGCCAGCCAAGCAAGAATAGGCTAAAACTCAAAGCGCAAAAGGCAACCCCCAGCAGGTACCCATTGGGCTCCAGTGCCAATTCACTAATGGTTTGATGGTAGGCATCAAAATGAGGAGCCAAAGTCTCAAGGAAGACAATGATCCCCACCAGTGATCCAATACAAAAAATTGCAAAGGCGAAACGCCCAAACCGACCCGGGACAAAAACCCTATCCATTCAATGTCTTGCCTCCTTGGATACCGGGAACAAAAAGAAGCACTACAGCTGACCCTAAAATTAACCGATATTAGGTTATGTCACCCCATTTTTGGGACGCCAAAAGTTATCGTTTTCAGGTGAAGCTTCTACCAGGGGGATTTCATGAGTTGTCGCAGTTGCTGGATTCTGTTTTTGGGGATCGGGGCCTGGGCCCAGGTCCAGGTTTTTTCTGAGGAATCTCAATGGCGCGAGGTGGCTCGCTCGGCCCAGTTTGGCGAAAAGGTCTATGTCGAAGGATTGGACCTAATGGCCGGAATTAGCGGGTTGGAACTACACCGCATTCAGGTCTGGGCGGACGGCGCACAGATCGTGATCCATGGCCCACAAGGCGAAGTGCGCCAACCCCATCCTAACCATCATTATTACGTCGGCCACATGAACGGCGATTTAAACAGTCAGGCTTATCTGACCATTCGCGAGGATGGCCGATCGTATGGTTGGGTCGCTAAGGCGGGCCATTATTGGTTACTTAACGGCGATCAGGGCAGCCTTCAAGCGCGTTTGGTGCCTCAGGCTGTAGCCGAACAGGACCGCCCCTTTGAGTGTTTGAGCGATACCTTACCCGAGGATCGAATTGAAGATCCCACCGCACCGGATCACGCTCGCGCCCAATCCGTTGCACTGGGTGGATCAGGTAGCTATAACGTCACCGTTGCCGCAGAAAGCGATTTTGAATATTTCCAGAAGTTCGGTAATACCACCGATGCCGCCGCCTACATGGCCGACCTGATTGGGTTTGCATCAGGCACCTATGCAGATGAAGTCGACGCCAACTTGTTGCTCGGCGATGTATCGTTGTGGACCAGTTCCGCCGATCCCTGGGTTCAAACGAATGAACTCTGTGCTCTTTTCGAATTCGGCAAGTATTGGAATGCGAACAACGGCGCAATTAGTAGAACTACTGCCCACTTTTTTAGCGGTAAACCTACAGGTGGTGGAGTTGCTTGGATTGGCGTCCTATGCCAAGCTGCCTTCAATACTGATTCTGGTGGTTGTCTCTCCCCATCAAGCGGACTTTACGGCGGAGGCTATGGATTTTCGGGGGACCTTGACGCAAATTTTGATATTAACAACCCGACGGTTTTATGGGACATCGTAGAGGTCTCTCATGAAATCGGTCACAACTTCAATTCTCCCCACACGCATTGTTACAAGAACTTGGAAGGTAACGCCAACCCCATCGATATGTGTAACGGATCCCAAATGGGTGCAAACTGTTATTCAGGCGCGACCAGTTTACCTTGTGGAACCGTTGGTGGTGGCTGCGGAACGATAATGTCCTACTGCCACCTGCTTTCGGGCGGCATGGCCAATATTAGCTTTACTTTTGGTCTGGGCCACCCCTTTGGCGTGGCCCCAGAACGCGTGCCGACACGTATGAATGCCCATGTCATTTCAAGGGCTGGCGCCAATCCTGGCTGTATTCCAATGGGGTGTACCAATCCCAGTATCAGCCAACATCCTGCCAACCAAACAAAGTGCCCGACCCAATCGGTTACGTTTATGGTCACCGCTTCAGGTGCAACGGGTTACCAATGGAAAAAGGGCAACAGCAACATCGGTGGAGCAACATCCTCCAGCTACACCATCGCTTCTGTGACTCCTGGAGATGCTGGCAATTACAGCTGTGTGGTCAGCAATGGCTGCGGGTCGATCACCTCCAATAGCGCCAGCCTGACCGTGAATACGGCAACCTCGATTGGCAGCCAAAGCGGAAATCTCGACCTGTGCCCGGGTCAAACCGCTAACTTTTCGGTTACCGCCAGTGGCACCAGCTTAACGTATCAGTGGCGTAAAGGCGGCATGAACATCGGTGGCGCAACCAACTCAACCTACCAAATCGCCTCCGTAACGGGGGGTGACGCAGCAACCTACGATTGCGTGGTTACGGGTGCCTGTGGCAGTGCCACCAGCGCGGGCATCGTCCTATCCGTTGGCAGCACAGTCACCATCAACTCGGGACCTGACCCGTTAACACGCTGTACCGGAACCTCGGCAACCTTCAGCGTTTCAGCCAGCAATGCGACCAGCTACCAATGGCGCAAAAACGGAGTGGATCTAGCGGGTCAAACCACTTCCACTCTAACCTTAAATCCCGTAGGTACAGGTGATGCGGCCAACTACACCTGCCTGGTCGGCAATGCCTGTGGCAGTCAACTCAGCCCCAGTGCCGCCCTCACCGTTCAAACGCCACCCAACATTACCAGCGACAATGGTAACCTGGCCGCGTGCTTAAACGATTCTATTCTGTTCTTCGTCAATGCCACCGGCACAAACCCGACTTACCAATGGCAAAAGAACACCGTAGACATCGGTGGCGCGACGCAAGCGACCTATATGATCAACTCAGCTACTTTGGGCGACCAGGGCAGTTACCGCTGTCAGATCATGGGTACCTGCGGGAACCTCACCTCCACGGCTCGAACCTTGACCGTGTCCAATGAATCGTTCCAAATGCAAGAAAATCTCGCAACCACAATCCAAGGCGTGGAACTTCTGGTCCTGGATGCCAATGTGGTCTGTGGCGGGCCTCAACTGCAAATCCAATGGTCGAATTTGACGGCCGGAACGGTGTTCCCGCTCAATCAGAATCCGGTCACCCTCGGCGACTTCCTCATGGAACCCACCCTGTTTGAAGTGTGGGCCGATAACGGCTTCAGCCAATTGACCGACCAAGTTTTTGTTCTAGCTGCCGACAATCCGCTCTTCTATGATCTGGATGGCGATGGCTGTAATGATTTCGATGATTTCTTGTTGTTGGTCACCCAGTGGCGCGCCAGTGGGGCTGCCTTCGATGCAAACGGTGATAACCAAGTTGATGTGCGCGATTTCCTCTACATCAACACAACCCTTGGTTGTCCATAGTCCGGAATAACAACGGTTCAAGTAAGGAAAAGGAAACGCTTGTGAAAATCCTTATTCATCCGCATTGACACTAACAGGAGAGGATCCTACTTTAAGGAAAATCAAAAAAGCAGGTTCTCTCAATGAATCTAAAATTCTTCGCCTTCACTTTCATGTTGGCGTCCATCGCTTGCGTGAAACAAACCCATCACAACCTGCCGACTCCAGATTTGAAGGAGGTTTGCACGATTGAAAAAGCGCGCCACGGCGACGGCGATCTCAACCCTCATTTTTTCACATTTGGCAATGCCGCCATGGATGCTTACTTGAATCAACCGGGTCCAGCGAATCAGGTTTGGCAATATTTTCAAATGGCGGACGGAGTTTGTCGGGGCGCTTATCTCTACCTTTTGGTTCAAGCCCACCCCAATTTTCTGGCAGATCACCTGGCCCCGTTCCTTGCCACCGCCAGTGAGGAGGAACAGGTCTTTGTGTTGCGCTGCTGGCGCCAATTCCCAAACAAAAGCCTGGCCGGTTTATTGCCGAACCTGCTGCAGAACTCAGACATCCCTGCTGTTCGCAAAGAAGCCGCCAATCATTTTG
Source organism: Acidobacteriota bacterium (assembly GCA_020637335.1). Taxonomy (GTDB): domain Bacteria; phylum Acidobacteriota; class Holophagae; order Acanthopleuribacterales; family Acanthopleuribacteraceae; genus JACJWC01. Next base: position 151,797 of record JACJWC010000011.1, read on the forward strand.
GGACCTGGGCAGAACGAACACACCCGAGCGAAGCTGAAATGTTGGCGCTTTTGCAAGGACAAGCTTCGGAGGTCATCCAGCAAGCGATCTGGAGCCTGGACGTCAAAAGTTTTAGCGATTCCTTTTGGCTTCAACTCCTGCAATATCCAGATGTGGAGGTTCAGGAAGCCTGTCTGCTCGTCCTGAACCAAGGCCAGGAGAAACATCGAAAACTGGCGGAAGACCAGGCCAATCAGAGCGAATATCCGCAGATCCAGGCCTTGGCCCGCGATTTAGCCAACCGTGAGAAGCCGCTTGCAATGAAGGTGACGGTCTCTGGTTACCCAACCAAAAACCCTTCGCCGGCTTGCCTTTGTGATGCCAAATACCTCCTTTTGCAAGACCAGATAGAGGCCTTCTTGAAAGATCCAATTGCAGAAACAGACTTATTGCGAATGGATCCAGAAGGCGAGATCCCCCTGTTTGAGCTCGCGCTCTACGGCAGTTCTGAAACGCTGTTTTACCTGCTCGAGGTTCAACCAGAATGGATCAAAGCGGCAACCCCGGATGGTCAAACCCTCTTAATGACGCTGGTACAAGGCTTTTACCAAACCTCGCATAAGAATGCCAAACCCTGCTATGCCCAGCCGGAAGAAAGCCGCTACAAGCGAGTGGATTTGATGCAAAAAACGCTTTGGCTATTGGATCACGGGGCCCCGATTAACCAACAAGACGCTGCCGGCAGGACGGCCCTGTTCATTGCCGTATTTGCCGATAAATCCGAAATGATTCACCTGTTGATCAGCAATGGCGCCGACCCCGACCTGCGCGATTGGGATGGTACTTCGGCACGCATGCTCGGACAACTCATGGATCAGACCTGGATGGACTGATCGGGCTTGAAGGCTTGATGGCGTAAGGTCAAACCAACACTCGTCGCCAGAATCAACAGGGCCCCAAGCCAAGTGCGCAACGCTGTCTTTTCCTGTAGCAGAAAATAGGAAAGGACCATGCCATAAACTGGTTCAAGACAGACAATCAAACCTGCTGTTTTGGCCTTTACGGTTCGCAAGGCATGAATAAACAGGCTGTGCGCCAAGGCGGTACAAAATAGTCCCAAAACCAACAGACCCAGCCAATCATGGGTTGAGACGTCCGCCAAAGCCCCGGCCACAAATGGGGTCGTGATTAGACAACAGATCCCATTTTGCAAGGTCGCCAAAACCAGGCCACTGTGGGCTTGAACATGTTGGCGGTTGAACCAAGTCAAAAGCGCAAAGGTCAGTGCAGAAATAACTCCCCAGAGCATGCCCGTGATGGCCGCTCCACCCCACTGAAAATCAGGCACGACCAGAACCAAGCCCAGCACCACCAAAAGGACTGATCCAGCATCCTTGGCCTCGAGCCGATCCTGACCCCAAATGGCCTCTAACAGCATTAAAAAGATCGGAAAGGTCGCAAAGGACAATAGGCCAATCGCAACGGTGGAAACCTGAATGGCCCAAAAGAAACTCAACCAATGCAGGGCTAAAAGCATGCCACTGAGCCCCAATCCTTTGGAGAACGGGCCGATTTTTTGTCTGTGCACGAGCAGGATGAGCACCAGTGGAAAAATCGAAAAAAAAGTCCGGCCCCAAACCAGGATTACCGGTGACACCGAGAGGAACTTGGCAAACAACCCGGCCAGGCCAAATAAAAGGACCGCAAGGTGTAGGGCCAACACGGATTCAGCCTCCCAAACAATGCGCTATAACACCCGCACACTATAACCTAACCCCTGCATTGCTGCATTTGGATTGATTAACGCTTAGAAATCGCCTCATGCACGGGAGGCTTGGCGAAATACCCAGACTCAACCCAACCAAAGTTCTGGATGGGTTTCGCGCAGGTTGGTCATGCCTTCTCGGCCGACGATGACATGATCGTGAAAGGTAATATCCATCAGGGTCAAGGTCTGCGCCAGGCGACGGGTCAAATTCAAATCCTCCTGTGAGGGGGTTGGATCGCCGCTGGGATGGTTATGGGCGACGATGACGCAGCGCGCATTGCGCAAGAGCGCTTCCTTGACGACCTCACGCGGGAACACCGCACTGCGATCAATGGTGCCGCGAAACAGGCGTTCCTGGGCAATCAAATGGTTTTTGGCGTCGAGGAAAAGCACCAAAAAGAATTCGGCTTCCTGCCAGGCAATTTCAGCGGTCAAAAAATTTCGGACCGCACGCGGATCGGCCAATAAGGGACCCTTTTTGAGTTTTTCTTCTTCCATATCCAAATAGATTTCGCCAAGTACGTGCAGGAATCGGGCAGTGCGCGGCCCAATCCCAGGCACGGCCATCAGCTTCTGTTTGGGGGCAAAAAACAGGGCACTGAGCGAACCAAACTGCTGTAGCAACATTTTGGCGATGGGTTTGGTATCGACCCGCGGCAAGACCCAGGTCAACAGGAATTCGAGTTTTTCGTAGGGATGCACAAAGGCATCGCCAAAGCGGGCTCGTTCCAGTTTCTGCCACAGCCTTTCGCGATGCCCCATAAATTTCATCTCAATCAGTTTTTAAAAGATCATAGCAAATTCAAGAGCACCGAAAAACATGCATTTATCAATAAAGTGTTCAATTTTCCCACAGGTGATTTTCACGTGCCAGGGCCCATCTAATGAAGACAGATTCCTGCGGTCGGTGTGGGCCGTAGAATTTATTAACTATTACTAAGCGCGGTCGTAAGCCGTTTTAAGCCAGGCTATTAATTGATCATCGACATCTACTGGGGACTCTAGGCGCACCCGATGGCTGACCATGGCGTTCCAACTGCCGCTGGCCTCCAAGCGGCCTTCTGGCGTTTCACCTTTGAGCTGAATGCCCACATCGAAACGGCTTTTGGTGCTCGGTTGCAACAAAGCGAACTGTTTGGAGCGCCGGATGCTGACATTGGCTTTTTTAGGCGCAATTTCTAAATCGTTCCCGAAGCCCTGCAGTTTTTCCAATAGGGCATCATAAATGGGCCGCAAGTTTTCCTTGCCTTGGAACATAAGGGCCAGCGGATCATCGGCGGGCGGCTGGGGTTCCTGTTTGGCGAAATGCGCAATGAGGTTGGCGTAGCCATGGGTCATGCCGTGTTCCGCTTTTAACCAATCGACCCGTTGTTTGTACTTCTCGATCCCACTTTTTTGAACGAGATTCACCCAAGTCTGAAGCGGTTTGCCGTATTTTTCTTCCAGATTCTTGATCATATTGGCAGTTGCGGCATCCAAATCCATGGTTTCCCCCTTGTTTTACTGGTGTTTGAATCCTCATAATGCCGAAAAGATGTCGGTTGATCAAGGAGGAGATCATGGAGGGTGGATGTTTGTGCGGGTCTTTGCGTTACGAAATTTCGGCCATTGGCCGCAGCAGCCACTGTTTCTGTTCCATGTGCCGCAAGGCGCACGGCGCCTATTATGCGACCTATGGTCGGGTCCTGATCAACGATTTCCAATGGTTGGGTGCAACCGGAACCCGCAGTGAATACCACAGCAGCGAGGCGGTAACGCGTGTGTTTTGCGGCCGTTGTGGTAGCCCCCTCCTGTGGCTTCACCGCGATGCGCCCGAACGGGTGGCCCTGGCCTTGTCCAGTCTGGATCGGGACCCGGGCACACGCACAAACTTGAAATTGCATTTTGAGGATCAAGCCGCCTGGTTATTTTGTCCGTTTGAAGATTCCGAAACCCCGAGCAGTGCTTGATACTCACATTAACCACTTGGCCAGAATACGGTCAATTTCTTCCGGTTTGATCGGTTTGCTCAAGTAGTCGTTCATACCGACGGCAATGCATTTTTCGCGATCGCCAGTCACCGCATGGGCCGTCATGGCCACAATCGGCAATTCGTTTAATTGCAGTTCATTGCGAATGCGTTGGGTCGCTTCATAACCATCCATGACCGGCATTTGACAGTCCATGAAGACCAAGTCGTACTTGCGTTTCTGCAATTTCTCCAGGGCTTTTAAGCCATTATCGCTCTGCTCAATTTTGAGTTCCCAGCGTTCAAGCAAACGTTTAGCTACCAGGTAATTGACTCGGTTATCTTCCACAATCAGGATGCGCTTGCCTTTGATTTTTTTGGATTCAATGCGGACATGCGGCAATTCAGCGCTTGGCAAGGTCACAACTGTGTTGGGCAGTTCGCGCATTTCCAAATGGAAGAAGAAAAGCGAGCCTTCACCGGTTATGCTGTCGACCTCAATTCGGCCACCCATTTTTTCGACCAAAAGTTGGGAAATGACGAGACCTAACCCAGTGCCGCCATGCCGTCGGGTGATGGACGGATCCAGTTGAGAGAACGGTTGAAAGAGCTCGCCCATACGGTCTTTGGAAATCCCAATTCCCGTGTCGCGTACCTCGAAGCGCAAGGAAACCAAGTCAGAGACATTGGCCAGGCGGTGCACCGACAGGGCAATCACGCCATGGTCGGTGAATTTCAAGGCATTACTTAATAAATTTAACAGCACCTGACGAAGGCGGTTGGCATCGCCAATTAGGTTTTTGGGGATTTGGGGATCGAGGTGAAGGTCCAAACGCAGGCCTTGATTGGAGGCTTGGGCGCGCATCAACTGGGTGACACCCATACAAATCTGGTGCAGGTCGATAGGTGCGAGGTCCAGTTCCAGGTGGCCAGCCTCAATTTTGGAGAAGTCGAGGATATCGTTGATGACCGAGAGCAGAGCCTGGGCAGAGGTATAAGCCAACTGGGCATTTTCAGACGATTTGGGCGGTAGATCCTCCTCGCATAACAGCCGGGTCATTCCGAGAATTCCATTCATTGGCGTGCGGATTTCATGGCTCATATGGGCCAGAAACTCACTCTTAGCACGAGTCGCTTTTTCTGCCTCCTCTTTTGCGGCCTGCAGAGCGGCTTCAGTCCGCTTCCGCTCTTTAATCTCCAGGTTTAAAGAATCATTGGCTTGAAGCAGATCGCGGGTTCGCGATTCAACTTCTGCTTCGATAAAGGCCGATTTGGCCAAGCTACCCAGTAGGTAAATGCCCATTAAGGCCGAAAGGAAAAAGCCGCTGACAATGACACTCCACGGTAAAAGCGTCTGCGTTTTTTGAATGATTTCTGCCGGCGCATAAAACTTCAAAACGAACGGGCGACCTGCAATCTTGAACTCGAATTCGAAAGGGGGATTGCGGGTGGTTTTGAGCAAGGACACCCAATGGACCGGGTTGGCCATCATTTGGCCTTGGGCATCAACCCGCAACAGTTGGGTAGAGGCGCTGCCATCAACTTCCAATACCTCAAAAAACAACCCGCGCGCGTGGGGCGAAGATTCAAAAACCAGGCCCAAATCCAATTGTGCTGCAACAAACCCGAATTGACCGCACGAGGAGGAGGGCTCAATTTGTTGAACCGGTGCAGCAAGGAGCATGCGGGGGAGCACTTGGTTGGGCGGGTAATAGGGCGCAGATGCATAAGTCCCATTTTTAGATTTTGCCAATTGCAGGGTGTCAATAAAGGGTGGATTACTGGCGAAGTCGAAACCGATCCATTCGCTGTAACTCGCTTGAGGTTCGGCAAAAACCACGGGGAAATAAATATCGCGGATTTTGTCGGGTTTCCAGCCATGGGCATCGCGCTCTTTGAGCTGATCGAGCCTCAATCCGCTCATGGTCAGCATTTCACCGGATTGAGCTTGAGTACTTGAAAAACAGCGAATAAGAAAAATGCCCTCCAGGGCGGGCACTTCAGCCAACCAATGAGCGGTCTGAACGCGAAATTCCTTATCGGATCCGGGACTGGGTCGAATGCTGGTGGCGGTGGATTGTAAGGCGTCCGAAACGCGTTTAAACGTGCCCTCTAAAGCATCGACCGTAATTTGGCCTTGGTGGTAAAGCGTGGTGGCGATACGGCCCTCTTCAATCTTGCGCACCCAGGCAAAAAGGCCGATGGTAATGGTCAAGGCCAACAACATCGGAAATACAATCAGCCTACACTTGGCCCACAATCGCGGCCCACGATAACTGACACAGACTGGCAAAATGGGACTGCAAATGAAAACACCCATGGTATCGCCAAACCACCAGGTCAACCAGTTTGCGCTAACCTGATCTGCAGCCAGGACGCCATTCAGCCACAAGGTAGCAACGCCCAAAGTGGCACCCAAGAGGCAGGCAACCGGTCCTGCGCGAAACAGGAACCCGATCATGTTGAGATGAACACCTTTTTTTAAGATTTCACGGCAAAGCCAATCACCCACCAGGGCCTGGCCATACGCACCTAGACCAATGCTCAATGCAGATAATTGCAATGTCCAATCGCTTAGGTCTAAGGTTGGCGCCACCGAGATATTGTTGACGTAGGACCCCAACCAAATGCCGACTGTGGAACGACGCCCCATCAGTAAACTGCAACACAAGGCAAAGCCGGCTGCGGGCCAGATAGGTGTCGCAAATCCGGGTGGGATGGCCAAAAAGATACTGAGCTTGGCAATTGCAAAGTACCCAAAGGCCACCAGCAGATTCCGAAAGACAATCTGCCACCACGTTAATTCCATATTCGCCTCATTACCGCAGGTTATCGTTCATTTTGTGAAAAGGTTTAAAAATAGCCTTCGAATCAGGGTTTGGCGAGTATGCAATCCCAACTGATCCGTTCACCTTTCGGTACGGTGAGGTCATGGGTCTCAACAGCATAGTTTTTGCGGTCGATGGGTGTGACTTTGACCGTGTACGCGCCGGGCGGCACCACAAACTTGACCGGGTTTGTTTTTTCATGGGCGTAGGATCGGGCCTGGGCAATGGCCTTATTCGCACCGCGCGGCAGGATTGCAACGATACAATCCACTAAATTCGATTCGAATCGGGTGCGCACCTCGCACAACCCACTATCAAACGAAAAGGATCGTTCCAGGACTTGGCCCGGTTGGATCTGGATCGATTTTTCTTCAATTAGGGCAGCGCCCTCAATGGTGAGTGATTTAATCTCAAGATCATAAAGACCGGGTGGAACCTCCATTTCAATAGGCTCAGCATTGCGGTAGGTGCGCCGGGAGGCGATTGTTTTTTTCCCGCCTGGTTCCAAAAGCAAAACGGCGCAATCGGTCGGAGAGCCATTGGTTTCGGTTTTCACACGCAGCATGCCCGAACTGAAATCGACAACCAACTGATAAGGTTGATCGGTAGAGACCTCAATTCCCTCATATTGACGGGGCGTTGCACCTCTTAAGCCGATCGGTGTGACTTTGACTTGGTAGGTATCAGGCTCAAGATGCAGGGTTCGCGGATTAGTAGAGGCGCTTGTGTAGGTGCGGGCGCTTGCGATTTGCTGGCCCTGATTAAAAACCTGAACGGCCACATCCATTAATTCTCCATTGTTGCGCGCCTCGACCTGTAATTGAGCACTGGCCCGGTTGATATCGGCCTGATTGGCCAACTCCAGGGCTTGGCCCAATTGCTCTCCATCGGACGCATCAAAGTAGGTGCCGCCTCCCGCCTGGGCGATACATTCCAACGCAGACAAACCTTGGTCCTGCTTACTTACGTCAAATCCCACGACATGGACGCGAACTTTTCCGGTCCCAAAGGCCTGACGGGTAAGTTCACAAGCATCGCCATCACAGGTCTCCAATCCATCGCTAATCAAAACCACTGTAGCTGGGTTGCCCGATTCGGCCAATGCGCTAAAACAGGTCTTCAAGGCATTGTGCAAGGGTGTTTTGCCTTTGGGCTTAATTTTTGCCAGGACCGTTTGAATTTGGTCGATTTGAAGCGGGCCGGCCGGCACAACCATTTCAATGTCGTTGCAATTGGATTCCTCGCGATGCCCGTAAACGTACAAAGCAAACATTTGCTGTTGCGGAAGCTTGCCCAAACTTTGGATCAAGGCTTCACGGGCCCACTCAATTTTGGCCTTGCCCGACAATTGGCCCCACATAGAGCCAGACGCATCCAGCACATAGACCAAACTGGACGGCTCACTTTGCATTGCGGTCAACAAAAAAGCCCATTGAACTAAAAACGACACCCTGACCTCCCTTTTGTCAAAGCTTAAGCTGATTTCCTTTTTTTATGTGAATCTGCTCAAGCTAATTCTCCATTGTTCCGATATTTTGTCCAAGTTTACACAGAATCAAGAGGTTCGTGATGAGCATGCTAAAAAAGTTCGTTGTAGGGATTGCTATCGTTATTTTTTTTGGAGGTGTCGCCAACACCGTGGGCCTCCTCTCGATCCGTTCGGGAAACCAAGCAATTGCGTCCATGCAGGAACACGACATCCGAATTCTTTTGATTAGTGAAGAAGTGGAAAAATTGGCGCTTCAGCTCAGGCGCTTTGAAAAAGACACCTTCCTCAACGCAGGAAACCCCGAAAAACAAAGAGATTATTTGGCACGCCATACGGCCCAATACGAAAAAGCCTTGGGCCTGATTTTAGAATTGGAAAATTTTGTCAATAACCCAGAACACGGTGCCCTGGAATTCATGGAAACCGTAAAAGCAGTTCGCCAGAATCTGATGGACTACAAAAAAGGCTTTGATCCCATCGCCAATGACGCCATCGAAACCGCACTCGAACCAGGCCCTGCCAACAAAGCCATGTTACCGGTTAAAGAATCCATCTTTCAATTCGAAACCCAATTGGATAAGTTGGCATCGGCTATCCGTCAACTGATGCAGGATGATCTGGGTCAAACCCTGAAATCCATGCAGGCCAATCAGCAGAAAATGATCCTCTTTTTCTTTTGCGCCCTAGTGGCCGGCATTCTTGTTGCCATCTTTATGGGGCGCAGCCTGCATCGTGGCTTCACATCCATTCAAGACAAATTTCATGACATCACCAGTACGCGGGACCTGAGCAAACGTCTGCATTTAGTAAGTCGCGATGAGTTTGGGAGACTCGGCACCACCTTGGACGAATTTCTGGCTTTTGTCCAAGACTTTATACACGACACCAAAAAGAGCAACTCAACATTGACCCTCTTGGCAAACGGCCTCAACAATCAGAGCAAAAACCTGTCTACCTTTACCCAAGAAGTCTCCAATCAGAGTAAGACCAGCGCGCATGCAACAACCGAATTGAGTCATTCAATCCAGAATATGGCCGGTGCCATTGAGGAGATGAGTATTACCAGCGGTCACGTCTCACAAGCAGGCCAAACCATGCGAACCCAGGTTGAAACCATTCGCGAGCGCTTGCAGTCTCTGGGAAAAGCGATTGAACAAATTCAATTGGCGAGCCGCACCACCAACGATGTGTGTGTCAAGGCAGTCACCATGTCGCATGAATCCAAAAGTATTCTGGACAATTTGGCCCATGCCGGTCACGAAATCGGCAAAGTAACGGAAGTCATTAAGAACATCGCTGAGCAAACGAACCTATTAGCCTTAAATGCCAACATTGAAGCCGCTTCGGCTGGGGAAGCGGGCAAAGGTTTCGCCGTTGTTGCGACGGAAATCAAGACATTGGCCAACCAGAGCGCCAGCGCAGCGGACGATATTTACAAACGGGTGGAACGGGTTCAGAGTCTGACCCAGGAGACCGAACAGGTCATGATCGAATTCACCAACGTGCTTGAGGATGTTCAAAACTCGATTCAACGCATCAGTTCACAAGTCGAGAGCCACCATCGCCAAAGCAACGAAGTCAAATCAGCAGTCGAAAATGCGCATCGTTCCGCCGATGACGTCGCGACAGCTGTGGCGGAAATGTCCAAAGCCATCAACCAAATCAGCGGTGGTGCCGGCCAGATGGCCAACAATTCAGAGCAGGTTTTTGCTGCCCAACGGTCGGTTGACAATGCGATTGCTTCTGCCAACCAGCAACTGTCCGAGTTGGGCGGTGAAGTCGATCAGATGTTTGCCCTATCCAAACGCTTGGAGGCCTCCCTGGCCCAGTTTGTCTCTTAAGGCTGAAGCGCCAACCAATGGGCGTGGGTATCACATAAGTGTTTAAATCCGCTCACCTTACCTTCTTGATTAAACGTCCATAGGTGGGCTTCCAGTTCCGAAAAAGATTTGCCTGTGGCATGCACTTTCAATGTGACCTGGATGGTCGCTATCACCTGATTCCCTCCGGCCAAAAAGTTTTGTGGCTCAAATCGGGACAATGTAAACTGGCTCATCGAAGCAAAAAAATTCTGGACGTGGGCAATGCCCACCCCAGGCTTAAACCAGGGGATGTTGTGATCATTCCCGTCGTGTTCCCACTGAACATCCTCGCTCAAATAGGCCAGAATTTTGGGAATATCACCTACACCAAAGGCCTGATAAAGAGATTGAACGGTTTGCACATGTTGGCTCATGGTTTGAACTCCTATAGAAATTGAATGGCCTTAAAGATACGCAGCAACCCTCGGGATTGGATTCAATCAAGAGGATATGCCAACGCAATCCAATCGAACCCCAACACACGACTGACTTGCCCGCAACCCATTCCTGATCTTTTCCCAACAGCAAATCGAGACAATCAGCCAACGGTTGTTGCGGGAGGGGCCAACTGTGCAAGCCACAATGCTATCGCCACTGCATACATCGCTCACCTGGCGTGGGATCTGGTCTCGCGAGCTGGTTGACCTATCCCTGCCTGTAGACCGTTGGGTCTGTAAGAGTTTGTGCTGGTTGGCCAAGAACTGGATTGTCGAAATCGAAGGCAATTTAGATGCCTTGCAGAACGATCCCCAAATCCTGGTCATGAACCACAGCAATCGTTTGGAAACGCTTCTGCTCCCCGCCGTATTTTGCTTTTTGCGGCATGGCCGAAGGGTTCATTTTATGGCCGATTGGCATTTATCGCTGGTGCCCTTGTTACGCGGGATACTCATGCGCAATGGCGCAATTGTGGTCAGTTCCAAACCCCATCGCATTCAATGGCTCAATCGCTTTCGGCCCCAGGGCTCAGCCTACAAGGTAGCGCAGGATCGCTTGCAAAATGGCCGTTCAGTTGCCTTGTTTCCCGAGGGCAAAATGAACCGTAACCCCCACCAATTACTTAAAGGTCGACAAGGTGCCGCATTTCTGGCCTGTCAAACCGGTTGTCCCATCTTGCCAATTGGGATCCAGTTCCCGGGTATTCATGCGGGTCCAATTGGCGATTTTAATCGCATGCGCCTGCATATTGGCCCAAGTTTGCCAGCGCCACAGGACCCCACTCAGCTCAATTCCCATCATCAGGCCATCATGACCCGGATCTCTGAACTATCTGGAAAATCGTGGCATCCCAACTCCCAAGGAGGCGTTCATGCAGGTTGATTACACCGTTCACAAAGCCCAAACCGCCCAGGATCGCACCCAGATTCTGTCGGTACTCGCGACTGTTTATCAGGAGGAAAAGGGCTGGATTCCCGATTTAGAACCGCTTTTCCCTTTAGCCGATTTGCACGGCAACCAGTGCGCCTGGTTCATCGTCCAACTGGCAGACCAAGCCGTTGGTGCAGTGCGTGTCCTTTACGAGTTACCGCTGGCGCTTTACCGCACCTACAAACTGGAGCCGATTGATCCTCAATTCGATTTGGCCAACTTTGTCGTCAGCAACCCTGTGGCAGAGATTGGTCGATTTGCGGTTCTGGCTGAACACCGCAACAAATTTGTAGCCGCCGCCCTGCTCATGAAAGCAGCAGTGGCCGATACCCTGGATCGCGGTTACACCCATTACATCACCGATGTCTTTGAAAATGAGCCGACTTCCCCACTGCAATTTCATACCCGGGTTCTCGGTTTCGAGCCGGTCGCCACGCATCAAATCGGCGAATTTAAGTGCAGTAACCGTCGGATCACGCTGGTGCTGGACCTGCAAAAGAGCCTGCGACGCCTTTCCAGCAAAGGCAGTTGGATTTTCCGCTTCATCTGTGGTGATTGGAGTTCCGATCGTTTACACCGCTACCTCAATCCTGTTCCGGCTATGAACCGGATTGCCTAATTTCCCGCCTGCCTTCATGCTGCCCGCCGAAACCTAACCAACCTCAGACTTTAGCCCACCTTTCCAACCCATCCTTAGCCTCAAGGGTGGGTTTTTTCTGTTATCGATACATTCAACGCCGTTTCAGTCGGTATTCGCGAATAGAATAGGAAGATTGTTAGCCAAGGAGCCGTTATGATCAGATTTGTGCTTCTGATTTGGGTCAGTGTGTGGGCTTGGTCCCAAGAGCAAAACCAAACACCTACCGTCGATGAAACCAGTATTTCTCAGGCTGAGAAGTTATTGGACTTGCAATTTGACCGATCTGAACGCGAACTGATGCGCAACTCAGTCGATGAGAACCGCTTGGCTTACGAACAGCTGCACAAACAATCGGTGAACAATGCCGAGATCCCCGCATTTTTGTTTAATCCCGGTTACCTGGCGCAAGTCCCTCTACCCACAGGTTCACCCCAATTTCCAGCCGTCAAGCCGCTCAAACGACCGGCGGACCTTGAGGAAATTGTATTTTGGCCCCTGCGCGATCTGGCCGAACTGATTCGAACCCGTCAGATCACCTGCCTGGAGCTAACCCAATTCTATTTGGAACGCCTCAAAAAATACGGCCCTCAACTGGAATGCGTTATTAGCTTGACCGAAGATCGCGCCCTTGCCCAGGCGCGTTTAGCGGATCAACAAATCCAACAGGGTACTTACAAAGGTCCGTTACACGGAATCCCATACGGGGCCAAAGACTTATTGGCTGTTCGTGGCTACCGCACGACCTGGGGCGCCAAGCCCTTCTCCGACCAAGTTCTGGATCAGGATGCCGAGGTCATAAGAAAATTAGACGACGCCGGTGCGATCCTGATTGGCAAATTAACCCTCGGCGCATTGGCCTGGGGCGATGTGTGGTTCGGCGGTCAAACCCGCAACCCCTGGAACCGCGCGCAGGGTTCCAGTGGCAGTTCGGCGGGTTCGGCGAGTGCTACAGCAGCTGGCCTGGTTCCTTTTGCAATCGGCAGTGAAACATGGGGTTCTATCGTTTCGCCGGCGACCCGATGCCAAGTCACGGGCCTGCGTCCCAGCTTCGGCCGGGTGAGTCGATCTGGGGCCATGGCCCTGAGTTGGACAATGGATAAGTTGGGGCCCTTAACCCGTGATGCTTGGGATGCAGCTCTCGTTTTTGAGGCGATCCGTGGGGCCGACCCTGCTGATCCCTACTCCGTCGGTGGCGGCTTCCCCTTCCACTTCAAAAAACCGAAATCGCTGCGCATTGGCTACATCGCAGACCATTTTCAAGACGCCGATGACCAGAACCTCGCGCTCGAACGCACCGCGCTGGAGCGGTTCAAAGCGGCAGGTTACCAGACCGTTGCCCTACATGAACCCGATCTTCCCACCGAGTCTTTATCCTTCATTCTCAGTGCAGAAGCAGCCGCCGCTTTCGACGAGTTGACCCGCAGCAATCAGGATGCGGAAATGGTGCGCCAAGTGGAACAAGCCTGGCCCAATGTATTTCGCGCCTCGCGTCTCATTCCTGCTGTTGAGTATATTCAAGCCAATCGCTTACGCGTTCGACTGGTTCGCGCCATTGAGGATTGGTTCGCCAAGGTGGATGTTGTGATTTGCCCCAGCTTTGCCGGGAACCAGCTATTGGCTACCAATTTATCCGGACACCCTTGTGTCGTCGTGCCTTTGGGCATCGACGAGGCCAAGAATGGCCACAGCCTGAGTTTCATTAGCGGGTTGTACCGCGAAGATACTGCTTTGGCTGCAGCCATTTGGTTCCAACAGAACAGCCAGAACCATCTTGCCCATCCACAGGACTATCCCTGATTAATCGCCAATGCTGATGTTGATCATGCGACCAGGGCCATCGTAATGAATCGGCGAGGCCTCTACAAATTTGGCTGTTTTTGCATGCGGTACACTGGCCAGACCCGCCACTTCTTCTTTTTCATCCCACATAAATACCAAGTCCTGATCGCCAATTCGACCAAACCAGCGGGTGACCAGTTCTCTTGAATAGCCCGGTTCCACGGCTTTGCCTTGGGCATCAAAATACAGAAATTTGCGATCCAGTTCGGGGCGGCCAGTCCACAACTCCACAGCCAATAGTCCATCCGGTAAAAAAGTTACTTCCCGAACCGCAGGAAACGTATCTGGATATTTGGGTTCCATCATATCGGCCATGCGTTTATTGCGTTCTTTTACGCCAGCAAATTGTTCGTCACCCCAATCGGAATTGAAGGGAACTGCCGGCACATCTGCCTTTAAATCGCTCAATGGTTTTGCTTCAGGAAAGCTGTAAAGAGCGACCTGAAATGAATGACCACTGGAAATGGCAACGCGGGTGCCATCGGGACTTACCGTCCAACGGACCCGGTCCATCGCCGGGTTATAGGGAATCTTCGGAATGGACCCACTGCCATCCTCCAGGATCATCATTCCCGCAGCCATTTTTTCCCGCGGCCAGGAAACAATTGTTTTGGGATTGGCGAATGAATCGTCACTAAATTGAAATTCAATGGGTTTTTCAGGGTCCAAGGAGAATACCCAATCGCCAAATGCCCAACCCCCTTGAACGCGGATATAGTCTGCTTCACGGCCCGGCAAATTCAAACGGCTCACAAAGGTGCCGTCTAAATCGAATTTGTGGATTACACCCATTTGCGGGTCAATCACGTAAAGATATTGGGCGTCGCCAAATAGGGAGAGGGGCACCATCATTTCACCCGGCCCTTGGCCTTTGCCCCCAAAAGCTTTAATTTTCTGGCCATTTTTATCGAAAACCAAAATCTGACATTGATCGGCTTGAATCGCGTAAATGCGCTCACCCACCACCGTCACTTCTTGACGGGTCAGAGGCCGAAACACCTCTGTTTCATAATTTTTCCATTCAGCAAGGACACAAAAAAAGACAAGTAACATAAGTACCTCCGAACCGCTTGAGGAGCAAAGCCAGTGCCAGTAATTTTGGCCAAATTAACCCCTCAAACCTCCTCATATGGGGAAATAGAGCTTTGAATCAGGAAAGTTAGCGGGTCCGATTCGTTGAATAACTTGAGGGAGAACATTAATCCAGAAACAAGGCCACCCAATCGGCACCGTGGACAGGCGAATCCTTTTGCAACTCCAACCCGACCAAAAACAACTCCTTACCCATTTGACGTACATGTGCCACCGAACAAACGACATTGACGACTTTGGCGCATTGAGGTGATTCCACCATTAGCTCAATTTGGGCACCCATTTTTAGGGATTCGCTCATCTCACACAGCAAACCGCCTTCACTCACATCGCAAACAACCAGGGGCACAGAATTTTGCGGATCCTGCCACCAGACCAATGATTGGGTCGCAAAACGCGTGTGTCGACGCCCTAACAGGGAGGACGGAATAAAAGATTCGCCCATGCTGTCTCCCCTCATGGTAGTAATCTTAAGCTTATCGGCAGGTCAAAGAAAATCTTCAAGCTTGTCCACTCTTCTTCCGTTGTTAGCATTAGAATGGAATAGCGCCATGCTGGATCTACACATTTCTAACCCGAACCTGAGAGAACGCCTTTCGCGAGTCCTGCCTGCGACCGCGTTTAATTTATTCCCCTTTAACGGATGGGAAACGCTAAATGGGCGCGCAGCTATTGTTTGGTTAACAGACGAGGACCCAAAAGCGCCGAGCCCAGGAAATAGCCTGGTCGTTGTAGCTAATCGTCAACGGCCAGATTGTGACCTTTGGCAACCGGATCAGGCGACTGATGCCGAGCTGGTGCGCACCCTGCACACTGCCATGGCGCTCCTTACCCATCGACAGGCCGTTCAGGATTTGCAAGCGTCATTGGCCCATGAAAAAGAGCAAATGATCCAATTGACCAATATTGGCATCGCACTGAGTGCCGAGCGAGACCTCAATAAGCTGCTCACCTTGATTCTGAGTGAAGGGCGCGACTTTGCCAATTGTGATGCCGCGTCTTTGTTTTTGATCGATCGCAGCGAGGAACGACCTCGCTTATTGTTTAAGCTCACTCAGAACGATTCCATCAGTTTCCCATTTCAGGAACAAAGTTTTCCGCTGGACAAACATTCTATCGCCGGTTTTGTGGCCCTGAGTGGTGAGGAGTTATGTGTTGAGGATGTCTATCTGCCACAGGCCGATGCCCCTTGGCGTTTCAACTCCAGCTTTGACTCAGAAATGGGCTATCGCACCCGCTCCATGCTGGTGATCCCGATGAAAAACCATCACAATGAGGTCATTGGCGTCCTGCAATTCATTAACCGTAAAAAGGATCCTTCGGTTCAATTGATCGATGAGGCGACAACCCTGCGGGAAACTTTGCCTTTTGATTCGGAAATTCGGACCCTGCTCCAGGCCTTAGCCAGTCAGGCCGCAGTGGCCATCGATAACAGTTTATTGCTGGCCAGTATCCAGAATTTGTTTGAAGGCTTTGTCAGCGCCAGTGTTACGGCAATTGAGCAACGCGACCCGACCACCAGCGGACACAGTTTCCGTGTTGCCGAACTTACCACCCTCCTGGCCCAGGCCGCTCCGCGTTCCGGTCTTCGCCGATTTGAGGCCCTTTGTCTCAATGAGGCCGAACTTAAAGAGTTGCGCTATGCCTCCCTGTTACACGATTTTGGCAAGGTCGGTGTTCGTGAACATGTGCTGGTCAAGGCCGAAAAGTTGCCCAAAGGCAGCATGGACGCGATTTGGTACCGATTTGAATTGCTCAAAGAACAAATGCGTCGCGAAGCAACTGAGCGGATTCTGCACGCGGTCATTCACCAGGGGCCCGAAGCCTACGAAGCCATGCGGCAAACACAAATGGAGACCCTGGCCCAACAAATCACCGAGTTAGAACAATATTTCCTTGAAATCATTGAGGCCAATAAACCCAGCATATTACCCTCGGGTCGCTTCAGTCACTTGGAGAACATTCGCCGAAAACAACCGTTTCAGGTGGGTAACCGCCAACTGCAATTACTTTCCGAGGACGAGTTTTTAACCCTTTCGGTACGCAAAGGCTCATTGACACCCGAAGAACGCAAGGAAATCGAATCCCACGTGGTGCACACCTTCAATTTCCTGACCCGAATCCCGTGGACCAACAATTTAAAAAATATCCCAGCACTTGCAGTCGCCCACCATGAAAAGCTGGATGGAACCGGGTACCCGCACGGATTAAGGGCACCCGAAATTCCAATTGGCGCCAAAATGATGACCATCAGCGATATTTACGATGCACTGACCGCATCTGATCGGCCCTATAAGACCGCCATGCCGGCCGAACGGGCTTGTTCAATTCTGGAGGACGAAGCCAAAGCAAAGCTATTGGACGGGGATCTGGTCCAAGTATTCATCGAGGCCAAATGCTATCAACAGGTTGACCCCAATTTTGGCAAGAGTTTTCAGGCAGTCGCAGCACCCTACCAGCGCAGCGTCTGCGACCACGAGGAATTGAACTAAGGCGATCCAGAAAGCGTTGTTTGTGGATAAATCAAGACCCGATCATGGATAAGCAAGACCACATCTTTTCGGCCATCGCCGGTTAGATCTTCTATCAGAATTTGGCGCGCATTGCGCTCGCGACCTCTGCGGCCCTGAAAATGCGGATCCGCCTCAAAGATCGGAAACTGCAACGTCTGAAGCGGATTATCCAAATCGCCAAGGCTGAGCACTTCCATGCGATTCGTTTCATTGATATCAATGAGCACGGCTTCTGGAGAACCATTTCCAGTTAAATCGCCAAAGGCAAGCAGGCCCATCTTGGCTTTTTCTTCGGGAGACTCATACAAACCGCGTCGCTCAATGGCCATATCCGGTTTGGCCCGGCTCACCCATAAAAATTGGCCGCGGCTCCAAAGCAGCAGATCAGGCTCGTGGTTTTGATCCAAATCCAATAAGGTCGCATCGGTTAACTGGATTGGATCCATCTCCAAGCTTTCGGCGGATTCGTAGCGGCCTGATTCATCTGAGACCAAGCGTTCGATTTTTCCCAAATCCTCCAAGACCATAAGGAGTTCGCCTGGCTTTTCACCCTGCAAACTCCAAAATTGGGCAGTCCCAATCTGTTTCCGCGCCTCGCGACTATTGTACTGGTCCAAAACGTTCAGTTTTCCGTTGCCGACCGTCAATAATCTGGCAAAACCTTCACCAGAAACCAAAAATGCGGGTTTCTGTTCAAAAAGAACCGGTTGCAAGGCAGCCGCTCGAAGATTAAACACGAAACTCTTTTGAAAATCTTTTTGTTGCGATAGATCCAACCAACCCGATTTAGGGTCCGCTAACAGAAGGCGAACCGGTTCCTGAACGGTAAAAATCGCCAAATCCAAATCAGCATTACCATCTAAATCTAGGACTTTGAGGTATTGAGGATTGGTTTGAAGTTGAGCCAAAACAAAGACTTGCGATTCCCATTTGCCCTGCTTAAAGGTGAGGCTGACCACCTGGCGTTGCTTTTCCTTTTGCTGCAACAAAACAAGTTTGCCATGGCCTTTCTGGCTCGGAACCCAAGCAGTTGCCAGCGCTGAACCCTCTATTGGAATCGATTGCGGAAAGGTCAACTTGCCTTTTTCATCCAAACTGGAGAAACCCACCAAATGTTCTTGCTCGCTGACAGCAACCAAGTCCGGCCGGCCATCTTCATTTAAATCGCCAATACACAGCGAAACAATGCCCGAATAGGAGGGAAACACTTCACGCTCGCTGAATTGGCCCGCCTGGTGTTGGAAGAGAATGTGAATTTCGGGTTTCTGGGCGCTGGCCAAAGCGATATCAATTAAACCATTGGCATCCAAATCGCCCAGTGCAAATACGGGGTCGTGATCGGATCCCGCTGTGGGAAAAGAACGAATCAACCAATCACTTTGCTGGGCCGTCACCACATTAGCCAGTTGGAGCAGCCCGCTTTTACGCTGGAGCCAAGCCATAGCAGGTTGGTCACCGGTGTTAAAAAAAGAGAGACCTGTGAGTGACTCTAAAAGGATGGCTGTTTCGGCACCAAAATGGTGATCCGCACTTTGAATGCGGACGCGCAGGCCATGGCCCTCTCCGCCCACCTCGTAAACCAGGTCCGGAAGGCCGTCCAAATTGACGTCTTGGGCTTTCAAATTAATGATTTGATCGTCGCTAAGTGCGTAAGAGCGGGGTGCAATCAGGCGGCCGGATTCTGCTTGAAACCAAACCACCACTTCACCCGCAAACACGTTGGCCAAGTCAGAGCGCCCGTCGCCGTTTAGATCCTGGCAAATTAGCGTTTGGCTGGAAGGCGTAACTGTATAGTTTTCAAAAGTTGGACCTTTCTCAAATACACGCGCCTGGGTCTGATAATAAATGCTTAGGGCGGTTGGACGACCCGTAAACGCCAAGTCGGGCAAACCATCTGCGTTTAAATCTCCAACGGCGAGACTGAGAATGGATTGACCCACCACCAGGTGTTTTTTTTGGAACTGGTGGTCCTCAATTTCGGGGTCCCAGCCTTCCTTTGGGCTTTCCGTTTCCGCTTTCTGATAGAACAAATCAATGCGGGCTCGACCGTTATTGCCCAAGACAAGATCGTTGCGACCATCGCCATCCAGATCGACGACCTTCATCCCATGGCTGGACCAATCCACGCGGGTGACCAATGGGCCCGAAAGGATTGGGCCCGCTTGTAACCACACAATACAGAGGACATTAAGGAGCATTGAATACCCGTAATACAAGGCTGAGGTGGTTGGACTCAGAATACACCGCATAAGTGATCGGCCCAAACAATCCACTTAAATACTTGAGATCGGGCAAGGTGCTTGTATCGACTTCACCCGTCAAGGCCATTGCCTTCACAAACCCGTTCAGCAGACCAGCCGTCAGTTTACCGTAGCCCAAAGCAACGGGTTTCCCGGTAAATTCACGCAAGACCGGTTGCACGCCCTCTTTTTCCCAGGCTGATTTACCCGGTTGGTTGATTTGGCCGAGCGCCTCCGTCAAAACTTGAATATTTGGACCCGCAAATACCAAATATTTTTCTCCTACTGCCAAATAGGATTCGCTAATATTTTCGCCATCCATAGCGAAAGCGATTCGATAGGTAGGTTGAGCCATATCGGGCATTTTTTCCACCTGAACCGGCAAAGCACCAAATGAATTTATGGCACCGCGAACCAGGACCATCAGGTCATCCAAACCCTGCTCTATTTGAGCCGCGTTTTTGTGATTCACAATGGTGACAGATCCGAGTTCAGGACCTTCGGTGCCGGTTTCAGCCAGGACGGTTGTATAGCTCAACCACTCATCGCCCAAGTTTTCCAGCAGGTTTTTGCGAATGGCCAGCTCCCGTGTTTCACCGCTACTGGCGACCATGTTATTGATTTGTTGATTAATCATTTCCTGGAAATTGGGGTTAAACGAGTACACCAGATTTTCCAAGCGGGTCCAGAACAAAGTCATGTCGAAATTGCTGCTGTTAAAAAAGACTGCGTGTTGGGGGATGATTCGATTTTGATTGACCGGTTTTGGGGTAAAGGTCAAAAGCGAAACCACACCTTTATTTTCACTGTATAACACCCCCAATTGTGCTTCGGTAAAGGCATTTTCAAAATCCATTGTGATGACAAATCCCTCGATGTAGGAAAGCCCCAACAGGTTCGTCACCACTGAGGCGGGTATTTTCCCTTCCTCAGCCGGTTGGTTCTCGATCATTTTGACAATTTGGCCAAACGGGATGTACAGGAACAGGTCCTTTTCGCTTAAGACGACATTGGCTTTTTTAAATTGGGCCTGGCTGTTGAGGGTGCTTGGCAAACTGCCTTTGCCGCGACCAATCGCATTCTGAACGGCTTCCAAGGTCGGTCCCAAAATCAGCATGTCCTTGTGAAGTGCCCAAACTTGGTTGAGATCTTTGCCCGATTCCGTGACCGTGTAACGCAAATGAATCTCAACGCCCTGGAACTCCTGGTTTTCCAAAACAATTTGCGATTCAGAGTCCGTGGGATCACCCACGCCTTTGTCCAAAACCTTTTGCAAGTTTGTGGAATCGCCAGTCACCTGGAAAACCATAACCATCTCGGGTTCTGCACCACCTTCAAAATCCAATTTGGATACGGAAAACGCGGCAGGACCCTTAAACAGATTTTTGACTTGGTCCAGATTCAGACCAATTTCTTCTAACAGTTTTTGGTCCATTTTGGCCGGATCCCCAAGCAAAGTGGGGCCCCAAAATTCAGCCATTTTGGGATCGGCGATCATGCGGCCAAACGAGGACCGCATCATTTTTTCGTAGACATCTGCAGGACTGGCAGCGTATAGCACCACTGCAGCGTCCTCTGGTAAGTAGCTGAAAACCTTTTCAATCTTAGAATCCACCGGATTCAAAAGCAAAATCGAAAACAAAAATAAAGACATGCGTACCTCTCAATCGTTTTTGGGCCCGTGGACAGGCCGCGGTGGTTCCAGGTAGCGATAACCGGCATTGGGATTTCGCGCGTCAAACGCAAATGCATCGCGGTTGTTCAAAAAGGACTTGAGCTGGTTGACTGGAATCGAAAAAGCCATTCCCTCAATGCCAACACTGCTCAATTTCATGTTGTTCACGCCGACCACCTCACCGCGTAGGTTGAACAAGGGGCCGCCCGAATTGCCCGGGTTGATTTGGGTCGTTGTCTGAATGAAGAGCAAACCATCAAACAACCGATTTTTCAGGCTAATAATGCCCTCCGAAACGGTTCGTTCCAAACCGAGTGGGCTGCCAATTGCAAATACGGTCTCCCCTTCACGCAATCCATCGCTATCGCCTAAAGGCACGAAAGGCAGGTCAAGTCCGTCCTGGCTGATCCGTAGTAAAGCCAAATCCAGGAGTGGGTTAGAGGCGATTATCTCAACTGACTCGAAGGTTTTTTTGTCCAACCCATCTTTTTGCCCAAAAAACACAACGCTGATTTTAGTCTCCCCGCTGATGACGTGGTTATTGGTCACAATGTAACCATCGGGTCGAACCACAAATCCTGACCCCAACGAGGTTGGTGTGCGAATCTCAACAACTGCCGCCTGGCAACGCGGAATATTGTCGCGCACACTTTGCACATTGCGACCTGATCCCAAAAAAAAGAACCGATCGCCCTTGTCCGAGCTACCAGTCTGAACTGTTTCACCTTGAATCGCGGTAATTTCGTCCCGCGGAATGACCAGGACCTGAAAACCCAGGTCAACAATGACCCGATCGTCTTTGGTGGCAACAATGTCGCCGCGCACCGAATAACCATTTTTAAACAGAACCGTTTGAACTTGCCCGACCAAGCTCAATGAAAAAAAGCAAAAAAAGCAAAATCGCATCAATGTCAATCCCGAAATAGCCGTGCCCCGGTAGGCTAATTTCCACTCAGAATATAAGCCGGCCCCAGACAAGTCAAGGCCACCAACCGGGCGCCTTAACCTTCACTGGACCCAGAAAAGCCTTAGTTATTAAAAACTTACAGCTCCTGAGCAGAATCCGCGTAGGCCAAAATTTCCAAGATTTCGTAGTTCTTAAACCCGCTGGGTACATTCACGCGAATTTCATCTCCGACCGAGTGGCCCAAAAGGGATTTGCCGATCGGGCTGGCCATCGAAATACGACCCAGCTTGATATCGGCATCCTCCGGCAACACAATGCGGTAAACGATTTCCTTGTCCTCATCCAGGTCTAACAGGTTGACCTGGGCGCCGTAGGCAACCTTGTCACGCGGCAACCGTTCGGTGTCAATCACGGCAATTTCTGCAATGCGGTTTTTGAGGCTGCGCAATTGCGTTTGCAGTAAACGTTGACGTTCCAAAGCCGATTCATATTCGGCATTTTCACTCAGGTCGCCCAATGAAGCGGCTTTGCGAATCTCCTCTGGCAGGGTGCTTTTCAGTTCATACTCCAGGCCTTTAGCTTGAGCTTCAAGCCGTTCGAGCAGTTTCCTAGTCATAAACGTCCTTTCGAGGAGATAAAATCTGCGAGGTTTTTTTCCAGCATTTGGGGCTGATCCCAAAGCACGCTGATTGGGATGAAGTGGAAAATTATATCAGAACTGGTTTTCTTATCAAGTTTGACCGCGTCCTTCTCGGTGGTGACGACCCAATCCACATTGGCCTTACGACAGGCTGCGAGAAAAGGTTTTTGATCCAACACACCGTGGTCAGGTAAACGCCATTCCAAGCGAATATCGGCACCCAATTGGCGCAAGTCATCCAAGAATTTCTGAGGCTGTGCAAGTCCACAATAAACACCAATCGGACGGCCTTGAAGTACCGATAACGGTTGGCAAAACCCATCCAACCGTTGAAGATGCTGGGCTTCAAAACGGGTTTGGAATTGGCTCAATGTGTCAAACTGGCTGGCCAATTTCTCGGCCCACGCGGGGAGTTGACCAAACGCGGAAACGCGCGTAAACACTAGCGTATCAGCGCGTTTCAGGGCACGACTACCTTCGCGGAACCATTTCACTGGAAAGGGACGCGGTGGACCCTGCGAAACATCGACCAAAACCCAATCGGCGTTGCGTTTTAAGGCGCGGTGCTGAAACCCATCATCCAGTAACAATACCTCGCAGTCTGTTTGCGCGACCAATTGGGGTGCAAAGCGGGCCCGCTGGTTGGATACCCAAACCTGCGGCGCGGAATCGCCAAGCGCCAAGAGGAGGGGTTCATCGCCGTAGCGGGCTGCCGATCCCGAGGGATCTACCCACTCGTCTTGGGTCGATTGCCGTTTATAGCCGCGACTTAAGACCACACATTTGCGATCCATTTGGACAAAGCGTTTGGCCAAATCGCGGGTAATCGGGGTTTTCCCGGCACCGCCCATCGACAGATTGCCAATCGATAAGACCGGTACCTCACAGCCAAACTGCTTGCGTAAGCCCCAGTCAAAACTCCAGTTGCGTATTTGAACCAGCGATGAGAAAAGAGGCGCTAAAGGCCAACCCCAGGGTCCCAATCCCCGCTCAAACACGATCCAATCCCAGTTGGGGCCAGAGCCGATCAACCGCCAGCACGACTTCGGGGTCCGGCTGCAGCACGTCGGGATAACCCGGTTTTAGACGGCAATCCAGGACCAGCGGGCCAGAAAAAGTCACATGATTGCGAACTAAAGTTTGTTGGCCATACAAATCGCCGGCTGGCTCGAAGCGAGTAAATACGTGCCAAAGGAAGGCCGCTTCTGAACGAACCGCTTCTTCTGGCTCATCGTGCAACACCACCCAACGATAGGCCTTGAGCTCAGCCAAACGCTGTAGCCGTTCGGCGGCCCCATCATCCGCCTGATAAGCGGGACCTTTAACGACCAGCACACCCGGACAAAACAAGTGGGCTGCACCGAACTCGCTCTGCTTTGAAAGATCAGGAACACGATCCTCAAGCGCGAATTTCACATCGCCCAAGCCAAGGAACACGGCTTTCGATCCAGAATTAACAGCGGGCCCAGTGTAATCTAAGGTATCCATACTAATGTGGCTAATCACGTGCAAATCGGTCTCAGGCGCCCAGCGGGCCAGAATATGGCATAGGAAATCTTTGAAATGCCGCGGGTTGACATCGCCATCGGTCACGAGCAGCACTTTGGTCAGGGAAAGCTGACCTTCACCCAAGATTCGCATGGCGGCGGTAAAGGCTTCCTTGGGGTAACGTTCGTGAACGACGGCGCCGGCCAAAGAATGCACTCCACTTTCCTCAAAAGCAAAAACATCTTTTACGCCTTTGAGAACCAGCGGAAAAATTGGCGACAACAGTTTTTGTAAGTAAAGGGCCAGGAAATGGTCTTCCTGGGGCGGCCGGCCAACAACCGTTGCCGGGTAAATGGCATCCGGACGATGCAAAATATGCCGGATTTGGAAAACGGGATAGTCGTGTTGTAGAGAATAATAACCGTAATGATCGCCAAAGGGTCCTTCTGGCGCCCGGACATGCGGCGGGATCTCACCAACCAGGCAAAAGTCTGCTTCGCCAACCAGAGGCAAAGGACTCAGACGCTGATTTTTGATCATATCCAGCTTGTGACCCTGAACAAGTGAAGCAAATACCAATTCGGGGACATCCTCAGGCAAGGGGGCGATGGCCGCTAGAATGAGTGCCGGGGGTCCACCTAAAAAGACACAGCACGGCAGGGCTTGACCTTGGGATTCTGCCTGGTAGTAATGATTGCCGCCGCCGCGGTGAATTTGGATGTGCATGCCCGTTTGCTGAGGCGCCTGGACCTGTAATCGGTACATGCCCAGATTGCCCTTACCGCTGTGAGGGTGCTCAGTATAGACCAGCGGCAGCGTGATGAAGGGCCCGCCATCCAGGGGCCAACAGGTTAGGACGGGTAAATCGTTAAGGGAATCCGTGCGCTGCTGGGTAACTGGACCACGGCTGCGCGATTTGAGACCTAGCCGCAGCATTTGCCCGATCAGTTTGCGGCGATGCCACACGTCACTCGGCTTGGGCGGCAACTGATCGACCACCTCTACCAAGTCCCGCACCAATTGTTCGGGTTTCTGGCCAAAAGCGATTTCGATGCGTTTCTGATTGCCAAACAGATTGCAGACTAGGGGAAAGCGGCCCGAACTGGGTCGATGGAATAACAATGCCGGTCCCTGCTCGGCGACTACGCGGCGCTGGATCTCGGGGATCACTCCGCGCGGATCAGCCGATACCTGGACATCTACCAGCTCACCTTCCGCGCGCAGCGCATGGATAAAAGATTGTAAGTTGCGGTGACCGCCCCTTCCCGGTTTGGCCAAAGATTAGCGCTCGCTGTAAAGGAATTGGGTGGTTCCAATCAAAACGAGATCGCCATCCATCAGGAAGTGCTCGCGAATGCGGTTACCGTTGACGTAGGTGCCATTTTCGCTGTTGAGATCGTAAATGGCATAACCACCGGGCCCAAAGGCTATCTGGGCATGCTTGCGCGAGACACGCTCTTCAGGGATATGTATATCGTTGTCTGGACTGCGTCCAATACTGGTGGTACCCATGCCCAGGGCATAAACCTGGCCGGGTTTCCCATCAACCATTACCGTAATTTTGGGGTTGGTGATGATCATGGTGCCATCGCCTTCCTCTTCTGGCAAGTTGTTCCAATTGAACTGGGACTTGTCCAGGCGCATAGTCGCGGGCTCCAGTTCCGGAACGGGCGGCGGCAGGGGCGGTTGACCGTGGGGTGGACCAGGCGGGCCATCAAATACGGGACGCGGTGTTTCCATGGTCGGTGCTTCGGCTTCACCATTCAAGTCACTGACAAATTCACGCACAATGGGATCCAACGCCTCTTCAGGCTCCAGATCAGGTTCCTGAATGGCTTCCATGTCCAAATCCTCAATATCGTCTTCAAAAGCAGGAGGCGGCTGGGGTGGCGGCGGAGCGGAATGGCTTACGGGGATGGTTTGTTCAGGTTCATAATCCGGCGGTAAATCCCAGCCCTTGGACATGGGCTTCGATTGGACGGGCGGCGGTTGAATTGGCGGCTCCGGTTCAGCCTGGATCTCGTAGGAGACCTCATCTTCTGGCTCGGGCTCAGGCTCGGGTTCCGGTTCTAACTCTGCTGCGGGTTCCGACTCGGGCTCGAGTTCGGGTGCAGGTTCAGGTTCAGGTTCAGGTTCCGCTTGGAGTTCTGGCTCCGGCTCCGGCTCAGGTTCCGCTTCGGGTTCGGGTTCGTCCGATGACTCACTCTCCAAATCTTCTTCGGAATCGAAGACTTCTAAAAATTTGGCTTTGAGCTGTTCAGCTTCATCTAATTCGGCTTGGTGTTCGGCGCAAATCTGTTCAGCTGTGGTGAGCGCTTTTTCGTATTCTTTGCCGACGACTTCACCTAATTCGTGTCGGAAAACCAGTTCTTCTTTTTCAAAGGTGGCTTTTTCACTGGCCGCCTTTAGACGCTCCATCAAACCCCGCAACTTGGCATATTCGGCGCGGACCGTATTCTTAATCGGCTCAGCTTCAGCCCGCATCTGACCCAGACGGGTTTCGTAATCGGATTTCACTTTGCTGTAGACGGCAGGTGAAACCTGTTCCTTTTTCTCTTCCATTTTGTCCAGACGTTCCTGAAGAACGCTGCACTCCAGTCTGACTTGGCGCAGATTATCGATTCCCGAAAGGTCAATTTTCGGCATGTCGTCCAGCATGGCTCCTCCAATTGGGCGTGTCGGTCATTCATAAAAGGCAATAACCTTCAAATTCTGACTCGAAAGGTTAGAAATGTAAAGCCTGGAGCGGCGCGAAAATCGGCCACTCCTATGGATTTAAGCGTGGTGGGATAGGAACCGTTCGGCCTCGATAGCTGCCATACAACCGCTTCCAGCTGCGGTAATGGCCTGTCGATAGACCGGGTCCTGGACATCACCACAGGCAAAAACGCCCGGAATGGAGGTAGCAGTTGAATCCGCTTGGGTCAGCAAATAGCCTTGGGGATTGGCTTCCAATTGATCTTTAAATAGCTGGGAATTCGGCTCATGACCAATGGCCACAAACAGACCTTGAATTGGCATTTCGCGGATTGATCCATCTTGGGTATCTTCCAAAACCAGAGCTTGGATGCCGGATTCTTTGCTACCCAGAATTTGCTTAACGGTTGTGTTCCAAACCATCTCAATTTTGGGATGCTCTATAGCGCGGGCCTGCATAATTTTTGAGGCGCGCAAACTGTCCCGTCGGTGGATTAAATACACCTTGGATGCGAATTTGGTCAGGAAGGTTGCCTCCTCGACCGCGGAGTCACCACCCCCGACAACGGCAATGACCTTGTTTCGGAAAAAGAAACCATCGCAGGTGGCACACGCGGACACACCGTGACCCATTAACACTTTTTCCTGATCCAAACCGAGCAATTTGGCCGAGGCCCCGGTCGAAATGATAATGGAATCGGCAGTGTAGCGTTCACCTTCTGCCCAGACCTGGAACGGCCGTGCACTCAAGTCAACCTTTTCCACCAGTTCAAATCGGCTTTTTGCGCCAAATCGCGTGGCTTGTTCGCGGAACAAATCCATGAGCTCGGGACCCATGATGCCTTTGGGGAATCCGGGATAATTTTCGACTTCAGTGGTAATCGTCAACTGGCCGCCGGGCTGCAACCCTTCGAACACCAGGGGCGCCAAATCCGCGCGTGCCGCATAAATCGCCGCAGTCAAGCCG
The DNA here is from genome assembly GCA_020637335.1 of Acidobacteriota bacterium. Classification (GTDB taxonomy): domain Bacteria; phylum Acidobacteriota; class Holophagae; order Acanthopleuribacterales; family Acanthopleuribacteraceae; genus JACJWC01. The sequence goes on from JACJWC010000011.1 coordinate 179,737, forward strand.
GCTGGACCTGACCCAATAATAATGACCTTTTCGTGGGACATGCCATAACTCCTTTAAGGCTGGGTACGGGTTGGGGCCAGTTGGAATGCCTGGAACCCAGACCCAAATAGAAACGCTATATTTTTACAGAAATTTCAGTGGGAAGTTTTTTGTTTTCCGATAAAGAATGTAGAAGGAGGCTTCCATATGCGAATTTCCCTTGCCCTACTCTTGTTGGTTTCTGCCTGTGCCACCAAGAAATCCGACTCCGAATTGTTTGCCGAAGAACGACCCACCATCGACCTGAGTGCAAGTGCCAACATGGGCTACACCCCATTGCGTGTGGATTTTACGGCCTACCTGGAGACCCCTGACCGCACCGTTGAACGCGAAATTACTGAAGTCAAATGGCTGATCCGCGGACCTAGCGGTTACGAGCGCGAAATTACCAGCGATGCTCAAAACTTCCAAGAAGAAGAAGGCAATCAGCGCAGCTTTTTTTATTTGGAATACGATTTTAATTTACCGGGCAAATATTACGTCCAACTGGTGCTTAATGATGGGGAATATGCTTCCAAAAAAATTCCCGTCAGTGTCATGGATATGCCATCGGAAAATCGCCGGCGCTTTTAGCATTAGTTTGCTCTAAATCCTTCGTTTGTCTTCACCTGCCGCTGTGATATGCTACGGTCATTCTTTGGCTGATTTAGGATCCAAGCAATGGTCTTTTTCAATTATTCAACCATGCAGATGGTGGCGAAAATCGTATATTACGGACCGGGTCTATGCGGGAAAACCACCAACCTGAACCACATTTATGAAAAAACATCGCCCAAATCGCGCGGCGAGATGGTCTCCCTGGCTACCGAAACCGACCGGACCCTCTTTTTTGACCTTCTGCCCTTGGATGTCGGTTTGGTCGGCGGCTTTAAAACCAAGTTCCAGCTGTACACGGTTCCGGGCCAGGTCTTCTACAATGCCACCCGAAAACTGGTGCTAAAGGGCGTTGACGGCATAGTATTTGTTGCCGATAGTCAGGTGCCCATGTTTGAAGCCAATCAGGACAGCATGGCCAATATGTGGGAGAACCTGGAAGAGCTAGGCTTGGATTTTGGTCAGATTCCGATTGTGTTGCAGTACAACAAACGTGATCTGCCGCACATTATGCCAATTGACAAGCTCAATGCCGCGCTCAACGAACACGGCTTCCCTTTTGTAGAGGCCTCCGCCATCCAGGGTGCTGGCGTATTTGAGACACTTAAAGAGATATCCAAGGCAACGTTACTCAAACTGAAAAATAAGGTGTTGGGCGACGAGCTCAAAAAGAGCAAGGGCAATACGGTTGAATTTAAGGTACAGGGCTCCAAAAGTATTAAAAAGGCGATTGAGGAAGAGGGCGGACGTCAGGACAGCATCTATGAGCAGACCCGCATCGAGAAATCAGATCCCGGTCTGCCCACAGTAGAGGAATTTGAGCCCCTGCCGGTACCCGAGCAGGTCACTTTTGAGGACTACACCAATGTGCCCCCAAGTGAGGAATTGGGAGAGGTCTCCAAAATCAATTTTGACACCATTGACCTGGATGGGCTGGAAGAAGAAATTGAGTCGATCGACGAAGAAGATGCCATGTTGACCATGACCGAGGAAGTGGACCTGACGACAGAGCTCGAGGAAGTTGAGTTCGATGAAAAAACGGGTGCCCATTACGAACACCTGATGGAGGAATCCGAAGAATTGGACGATACGGCTCCGTCCAACAAACCGCCGCATCCGCCCATTCCACCCGCTAAACCCAAAGCCAACCTGGAGGAGAGTCTGGGCAAGGTGCGCGCCTCCAATGTCATGAACGATTTGGAAAAAATCACCAGCTCTTTAAAGACCACCACGATCAAAACCGATTCCGTCGACGATTTACTCAGCGATTTGGTGACCGGCGTCAAGGCGCCAGCCAAAAAGGAATGGTCCAAACACCATATTCAATTGGAAGGCAAGCTGGGCAAAACTCAAATCAACTGTATTTTCCTCGATAAGACCGGCAGTGTGATTCATACCCAACTGCTTCAGGTTAAAGTGCACCCCAATGGTCCCGGAAAATACGAGTTGCGTTTATCGCTCGATATTGAAGAGACATGATCCTCTGGTTCCTGCTGCTGCAACTCGACCCCAAAGTCAAAACGGAACTATTTGCTCGTTTGGCCAAACTTGAGCGTTTCCAAGCCCAATTTGAGCAAGAGACGTACAGCGATTTTTTCGATGCAGTCCATGCAAAGGGTCTGATCCAAATTGAACGGCCCGGGCACCTGCGTATGGAGTACCGCGAAGGCGAACACAAAACGGTTATTTGCGACGGATCCACTTTTTATGAATACGATGCCGATGCAGAAAATGAAACCCGTTTGGCCCAGGGTGACTTTGAAAATGAACCGCTGGTTCGGATCTTTCTTTACGGTCAGAATATAGAAGAAGTGTTCATGATCGACCGCGTTCAGGATGCCGAGAGGGGCGAGCTGTTCCGCTTTCGACCGCGCGGCCAGGACGACTACAATTTCACCTTGCGTTTTAATGACCAGGGTCTGCCACTGGAAGTAACGGTTGAAAACCCCGATGGCGAGGGGACGCATTTCGCCTTCAGCCAATGGGACCTCAAGCCTTCGTTTAAACCAGACACCTTCAAGATACCCGAGCCGAAACCCTAAAGCAGCGCACCCTAAAATATATTTAAAAAAATGTCGGTTCTTTTTTCAACTTGCCGTTTGGTTTGGTAAGGAGGAAACTTAAACTACCGATGTTTAAACTTCACACGCCAGACCAAATGACCGGGGCATGGTCCGTTTTTGAGGATCCCCGCGGAGATCAGCACCTGCTTTGTGTCTGCAAGCAGACGTTTGAGATCAATGAGTCGGGTGCGCCTCTGCGCGAAATCAACCCTGAGCCTATAGTGGAAGCGCCAGTTTATACGGATCCCGAAAATCCGGTTTGTCTCGCCCAGGAGACTGAGCTCAGCGCGCCAAGTGGCGGCAGCGATCTCGTGGTAGAGGCCGATTTATTCAATCCTCATCAACAAAACCCTTGTCCGGTTGGCATTCAACTGGGTCCACAATCGCTGTGGCTGAGGGTGTGGGGAAAAAGAGTTTGGCAAAAAACATTTATGGGCTGGAAACAGAGCAAACCCGAGCCACTTAACACGCTACCCATTCAATTTCTGCACACCTTTGGCGGAACGGACGCCACAACCGGCCGCGTTTGTATGGCCAATCCAGCGGGTACCGGCTTTTTCGACAAATCGCCACAGGAAGGTTTGGCCTTGCCCCAAATCGAACGCTGGGAAACGCGCTGGGACAATCCGCGTCAACCCCCACACCCGGGCGGAATGGGGTTTATTGCCTCTCATTGGTCGGACCGCGCCCAATTTGCCGGCACCTATGATGCCGAATGGCAGGCCAAACAATTCCCACGGCTTCCGCTTGATTTTTCCAACCGCTTCTACCACGTTGCCACACCAGACCTTCGTTTCGAGCAACCCCTTGGTGGTCGAGAAACCCTACAAATCAAGAACCTCTCCCCGTGGGAAGACTTTCAAATCCAATTGCCCCAAATCCCGCTGGAAGCCACCCTTCAAATAGGCGGGGTGCGCCAGAAAAAAGCCCTGGACCTCGATCGTGTGTTCCTGCAAGCCACTCGCCAGCGCCTGTCGCTGACCTACAAAACCAGCTTCCCGATTAATCGTCGCTTACACCAAATCCGGGGATTGGAGGTCACGCATGCTTAATTGGGGCATAGAGTACATCAACGCCATCACCCCTCTTGGCTTGGATATCGCGCAGACTTACCGCTCAACCGCAACGGGTTTGCAACGTTTTTCTGAAACCTACAGTTATTACAGCGAAGCGGATGATCATCTCGATGCCCAACGCGAACCCCAAGTCGTCTCAGCAATTACCTGGCTGGACCCAGACAATTCGCCACAAGAAAAGTTTGCAGTGCTTCTGCCCGAACTCCTGCAACGATGGGTCCTGGATTGTTCCATTCAAGCCGTAGATTTGACCCAGACAACCATCGTGTGGGTATTGCCGGAGGTCCTGGCATTCAGTCCTGCCTTGTTTGAAGGCGCCTGGCGCAAAAGTGGCATGCCTCTTTACGCAGCCATGCATGTCCTGCACGGCAATTGCGGCATGATCCAGGCGCTTCTCCTGGCCCAAGACCAAGAGGCATCGCCGAATCAACGTATGCTCATTATTGGCTTTGAATGTTTCCTGGACCCTGTCCGATTGGCTGGGCTGGACCAGGCATGGCGGCTCAAAACCAGCCGAAACCCGGCAGGTTTCGTACCTTCAGAAGCGATTTCACTGATTGCATTGGGCAGCAAAGGTTCAGCTTGGGCTGCCGCAGCGCAGGCCCATGAAACCGACTCATTTGATAGCGAACACAACAGTTCGGGAATCGCACTAGCCCAAGTCATCTGTCAATGCTTACCAAACGAGGACACGACAATTTGGTGCGATTTGAATGGTGAAACCTACCGCTTCCACGAATGGGGTACCGCCTGGGCACGGATTGGCCTTGAATGGCCGCATGCCTTTCAAGAAATCCACCATCCCTTTGATGGGCTGGGCAATTGCGGCGCCGCCAGCGGCGGGATTTTAATTGGGCTCGCCCTAGAATCCATCAAAAATAACGGAGATGCCCACTGCGTGGTCTTCACCGGGTCTGATAATGGCAAACGCACCGCTATTCGATTGGAGAAAGGAGCTCTTTCATGCCTTCCACCACCAATGTCAATTTCCTGACTGTGGTTCATAAAACCTCGCAAGGCGTCACATTCTCGTTTCCAGACGTATGTAAGACACCGGCGCCACCAGCACCTCCGGTACCTATTCCCTACCCCAATATCGCCATGTCGAGCAATACGATCAATGGATCCATGACCGTCAAAGTGGACGGTCAGATGGTTCTGGTCAAGAATGGCTTCATGACCCCAAGTACGGGTGATGAACCCGGCTCCCTTTTGGGCATTGCCAGCAATACGGTCAAAGGCAAAGCCGAACCCATCATGTATTCGTTCGATGTCAAGTTTGAAGGCAAGAATGTGGTGCGCTTAATGGACATCACGCTCCACAACAAAATGTCGGCACCAAATACAGGTCCCTTCCCCATCATTCAACCGCCACTCGTTGTGTTGCCGCCGATCCCCGATCCCAGCATGGAAACGCCCAAAATTTGGCAAATTGTTTCGCTCGACCGGAGTGAGCAATGATTCGCCAGTACGTCAATTTGGATCCGGATCCTGACCATCCGCACTACGGCGATGAAATTCCACTGACTGCAGATGCCAATCAAATAAATGCCGATGATTCTGTGCGTTCGGAGTGGTGGATTGAGGCCCAAGGCCAAAACCAACCCGAAAGATTCTTGTCCCGCGCTGCGCGAGCCCATTTTTCGGAGAGCTACCCGCGCAACCAGGACCACCAATTTCACAATACCTTGCACCTGCCTCACGTGGGCGGCGATGCTTACAACTGTTTTTGCAGTAAACGGGACGACCGCGACAATCACCACAGCTTTGAAACGATCGAAACTTGGCGGAAACTCTACCTTTCGATCTGGTTCATGAACGACCGCTGCGAACAGCTTTTCGATTCAGCATTTGCCATGTTGCGCAGCGAGGCCGAACGCGGATTTGTTGAATTGGAGGAGGTGAACCGCTTCAGTACCCGCACAGACGAAGAGCAAACCGTCTACCACAATGGCTTGCGCCACCTTTACCAAGATCCCAACAATGCCCAAGCCTCCGCGCTGGAACACACGCCTTTTCATATGCGGGTGATTGTTATGAATCGTCTGTTTAATCCCGCTACCAAACCCTACCCCGGCGAAAGTCAGGAAGTTTCGCACACCCAAAATACCCAATATGACTTACCGGAAACCGGATGGCTTGCATCGGGTCGCATCCGGCTAAAAAAACGAGGTGCCCAATGGCGAACGGTAAATGAGGGCGATGAAATTATTGAACGGACCGGAATCCGCAGTTTCCGTTGTGATCTCTCCAGCCTGCCGGAATATTGGGAGGACAGCAATTTCAATGGGCACTGGCAATATGAATTTGTCACCCACGAACTCAATGACTTGGCCGGTGGCAATGTGGGCAATCTTTCATTGATTTGCACCTATTCTGGACAAACTGCAGTGACTGCGGAACAATCCGCAACCATCCAAACCCATGAATTTGGCCATGCTTGTGGTCAAACCGTTCGACGCGAACGGACCTACAACGCGCACGGCGGAACCCAAGGCTGGGAAAACCACCCGACCTGGTATAACGACCAATATGGCGGACTCGGTAACCATTGTTCCCACAATGCGCGGCTAGAACCGAATGCCCAATCGCACCAGGAATATGTTCCCATCCCAAGCATGACCACCTGTGTGATGTACCACCAACTCCATGTACAGCAAGGTCGCCAATATTGCGCGAATTGTTTGGCGCGACTGCAACGGGCGGACCTGGGCCGGGCCAACATGATCGCGCGCCATTGGGATCGGTATTGAGGCTATATGCAAATCGAAATTACTGAACCCATTCGCTTCACCCATACCGCGCTTAATCCACAATTGGATGATCTTGGTTGCGCCATCCAACTGGCTAATGTTGTATTTAATCCAGGTCATATTGCCTTTGATTTGGGCGTAACGTATCGTCTGGCCAGTGCCCAAGCACTGGCTTTCCAAGATCCCAATCCGGCAACCCTGGTGCTTTTCGAGCATGCCTACAGTAGCCAAACCTGCTGCCTCTACCTGGACGATCCTCATTTCACCCGTTGGTCTCTGCGCAACCCCAATTTCATACCGCCTGAATCCATTGATTGGACCAAGCACGCCGTTTCTTATGCGACCTTAAATCTGATTATTAGCCCATTGCCCCAACAGGGCGGACCGTTATTAATCAGCGCGTTTATTCTGGATTACGGTTCACAAACCTGGTTACTAGATTTGGACAGCCAAACATTTCGGGAGTTGGACCTATGAGTGGGTCGGGCATTTATGTGACCTGTTTGGATCAGGCCAATGGCCTTACCTGTCGCGTTGATTTGCGTTTGAGCCACCAGGACCTCGCGCAGTACGACGAAGTCTTTTGGCTCAAACACCTTCTGGCAGTTG
>JACJWC010000012.1 GCA_020637335.1 Acidobacteriota bacterium
CTTCAGGCCGGAATTGGTAATTCCAATAAAATTAATCACTTAGATTCTCATGTTGAAATTCACTGGTGCGCATTACTTCTCTTCCCATCCTCGCCCTCCTCTTTCGATTTGACAACTGTCAACCTATGCCTGGACAAGAAAGTTTCACCGAAATTCAATTCCATATGGCTAAAACTGGGCTTCGAGCCGCAGATAATACGAGCCGCCGTTAAAGCCGAAAGGGGCTGTTCGACGCGGGTAGGGAAAGATACCGTTAAACGAAATTTCGTCGCGGTTCCTGTCGGGGTACACATCAAAAATATTTTGGGCCCCGAGGTTGATTCGCCAGGACTTGCCAAATTTCCGACCCAGATCCAGGTCTGTGATCCACTTGCCGGAAAAGGTTTGGTCCAGGTCGGGATTGGCAGCACTTTCGACCGTTTTGACCGAACCGTAATAATGACTGTGCAAGTGTAAATCGCCCCAACGATGGCGCAAATTCAGGTTGAGGTCGTAACTGACCCTTGGTTGGGCCGATTCAATCCGTTCGCGTTCAATCCGATCAAACAGGGTTTCGCCCAGGCCAGCCAATGCGCCCGGTGTCTTCACTTCACCCACCACCTCCGTTTTGCTCCAGTTGGCCGAAAAATTGGTTTCCATTTGCAGCCCGCGCCAGGCCGGCGGCACATAACTGACAACCAGATCGGCTCCCCGCGTTTCGGTATCGACCGCATTGGTGAAGAATTGGGCCGCTGCCACTCCCAATGGATTTAACACGCTACCAATCGGGCCATCAACTGGCTGACCATTCTCCGTTTCGCTGCGGAACAAGCCCGATAACACGATACGCTCATCGATATTTATGGCAAAAAAATCCAGACTCATCTGCAGATTCGGCCGCGGACGCGCCGTAAAACCCAAACTCAAATGCTGAGAGGTTTCCGGTTTGAGCTGAGGAATGCCCAGTCCGGTTGCCACGGCTGAATCGTTGCGGAAAGTACCTACTTCAAACGGGATCAGGCCTCCCGTTTGATTGTCAAAAACAAATTGGGTCGAGGTGTTGTTGAAATAGACCTGGTGCAACGAGGGTGCTCGATACCCGGTACTCAGTGCCCCGCGTAAAGCCGTGTGATCTGTCAGTTCGTAACGGCTGGCCAGTTTTCCGCTCAGATTATCGCCAAAATCGCCCAGATCTTCATAACGCAGGGCCAAACTGGTTTCCCACTTTTCTTTGGGCTGAACGGAGAACTGACCGTAAAGGCCTAAATTATCCCGGTCCTCATCCACTTCATTGCTGGGCCGAAACCCCGGAAACACCTGAATGCCTGGCGATGCGGTCCCGCCAAACTGGTCGGGAAACCCGCCATCGATGTAGGAGGCGGGTTCGCCGGCTTTTATTTGGTAATTCTCGCGGCGCCATTCCAGGCCGTAGGCAAAGGTCAGCGCTCCTAATCCACCCGCTTCCCCAAAAGAAACGCCATCCAGGTTCAACGTGGTTTCCTGAAGCGCGAGCCCACCCGCATCGGCTTCCGTTGGGCTATTGGGCCCCATAGACACATTATTGGAATTGGCCACGTGGTAATCAAATTGGTTTTCCCCGGAGGTCAGGCTGAAATCCAACTGACTGCCACGCCACACCGTTTTGAACCCAACCCCAAAGCTGAAATCATCGACATCGGTTTGGATCAGCGGCAAAAAACCATCGGGGTGAATCTCTGGCACGGTACGCGCATCCAGAGCCCGTCGAAAAAAGCCCCCCGATTCACCTTCCCGTTGCGATAACCCACCAAACAAATAAAAGGTCCCGGCAGAAAAGGGTCGCGACCCATTGAGGAAAAAATAGGTATTGTCCGAATCGGCATCGCCGTAGCGGTGATTCAAGCGGTCGATGGTCATTTCTCGCGGATCTGGGGCACCGTCCGGCAGCGCGCGATATTGTTGGCGCGGATCCAGCCCTGCCCGATTAGTCGCCTCCCGATTGCGCAGTTCGGCTGCCACCAGAAAAAAGCCATCACCCCAATTCATCCCGTGGGAGAGGCCCAGCTGCACGGTTTCACCATCGCCCTCATAGGTTTCACCCCACTGGCTCTGCACGCGGGTACCCGGCTTGGAGCGCAGGGAGAGGTTAATCACGCCAGCAATTGCATCCGACCCGTATTGGGCCGAGGCACCATCTCGCAGAATCTCAATTTTGTCGATGGCCGAGCTGGGGATCGCATTTAAATCAACACCAGCAGATCCGCGCCCCACCGAGCCATTCACGTGGACCAAGGCGCTATGGTGCCGGCGTTTGCCCTGCAACAGGACCAGGGTCTGATCCGGCCCTAACCCGCGCAAGGTCATGGGTCGCACACTATCGGTGCCATCCGAAATGGTGGAGGTTGCAAGGTGAAAGGATGGGGCCATAGCCTGCAGGGCGCGGCCCAATTCGGTTGCTCCGGTTTGGGTTATGTCCTCACCGCGAAAAACATCCACCGGAGCCGGCGTCTCCAAAGCCGTGCGTTCTACCCTGTTGCCAATGACGACCAACTCCTCGCCAAAACTGGCTGGCGCCGGTTGCATGACGATTTGCATTTCACTGTCATTAACCACAACCACCTTGCGTGTCACCGTCAAATAACCCGGTTTAATCAAGGTCAAGGAATAGCTTGCCGGCGCCAATAAAAGGGTCACACGACCCTGTCCATCGGTTAACGCTTCCCCATCAGCCCAAAGCACTCGAACCCCTGCCAACGGTTTCGCATCCCCATCAACGACCACCAATTCAATGGATTGCGGAGCATAAACCAGCCAAAGCAAGCACCAAATCATAGCGAACACCTCATTGTGGGAAGTGAACCCAGCCTAAGTGCCCATGCCTCGCTGTGTCAAATTTTTTACGGGATCCCAGGTTAAGGCAAATAAATGCTGATTGTTAATCAGAGGAAAAGGGTTTGAGACAGGCGGCCCCAATCCAATACGGAATCAACCAGGGTACAGCTGGAATTCCTACGACGAACCCAGGCTGCAAATACCAGGGCTCGCTGCCGGGATGCGGAAAAGAAAAACCGCGCAGGGCCAACGCGATCAAGGCAACGGTACAAATCCCACCAAAGATAAAACTGAATCGCGGCCTCACCCATCGGTGTTGGGCCAGAAGAACAAGCAATAACAAGGTGGCTGCATAGGTCATCAGACAATCCGCAAAAAGGAGACTATCCATGACATTATTCAAAAATTTGAGATCAGCAGAAACATCGCCTTCACGGATCCAATTCACAAAAAAACCGAGTTGGAAACAACACCAAACCATGTAACCAGCGCTTGCTAAGTTGATTAGTGCTTTGCAGTAAGGGACCCAATCCACTCCTGCGGGCTGTTTGGGCAATTGATGCAGTAAACCGGAAAAGCCCAGGTAAATCGCCGCTGAAGCCATTAGCAGTACGGCATAACGCATCACATTTTCGGGTAAGGTCGAAAGCCAGGGCGGGCCTAACCCCACCCAAAACAAGGCAAATATGGCCCAAGGCAGCATCAACAGCACACCTGCCACCACGCGCTGCGGGTTGGTGGCCCAAATCGTTTTGGCCTGCGCCCAAATCAATAGACAAAACCCAAGGAACAGAGCCACCCCAACAGCCTGATAGACACCGGAAATGCGTAAAAATCTTGGGGCACAGGCAACCACCAAAACTGGGAATAGGAGGCACATCCACCGAAATATTGGCTTCGACATCAACACTCCCTGCTTTGAAGGTCCATTCTTTTATATCCATCTTACAGGGCATTCCTTAATTTGATAGGTTTTCATGACGTGCCCGAAAAGAAACCCAGATCCATGGATGTCCAAAAACTGTTTATGACCTATACGAAATCCCCCTCCCGTCTGGAGTTCAAACTGTGAAAATGAACCATCCATCTGGTAAACGTCCGCATCTTATTTTTGACTAGATAGACAGACCAGCGCTTTTTGCCCCTAACCGCTTCCCAACCGGGTCACCTCATAAATCCACTGAATTCTTTAGGTCCAACCCTTCGGACACGCTAGGATTAGGCTCGGCGTTAACGCCCCATCCCGAACAAGAGGTAACGGGTTTATGGCCAGTTCTAAAAATGCCCATTACCGATCGGAACATTCATGAAACCAGCACCCACCCAAAACCCGCAATCTCCCAATTTCGAATTCTGGCAACAATTCCTGGCCAATCACTGGGAACAAAAACCCTTTTTTGGCCAATGGGATTCCGGCATCACCGAAGAATACCTTTTTGAAGGTATGCTGGCCGCAGCAGACTTTGAATTGGCCCAGGAACAAAGCAATTTCTGCGATCCGTTCCGCGTCTCACTGGATGGCACCCATGTCCTGGACTTTGAAACCCTTTGCGCCTTCCTACCCGCCGCGCAAGACTGTAATTTTGATGGCTATTCGCAAAGGATCCAAGAACAGTGGGGCGGTGATCTCGGCATCCAAATCAGCAAAATCTCACGCTTCTCGCCGGCGATCTGGCAACGGGTACGCCGCTTCCTTGCACCCTTCTTCGACCAGGCGGGGCTCGTGCCAGAAACCATTGAAATCGACCTGTTTTTTGGCCAATACCAACAAACCCATTTCGGCGTGCACCGCGATGCCGACAGTACCTTCACCTTTGGCATCCAAGGCGAAAAAACCTTTCGCATGTGGCCCTTTGAAACCTTCAGCCCAGAAATGGCGGTTGAAGGTTGGCCGGCCCATATCCAGGACCGCTACTACGAAAAGTTCCGCAACAAAGGTCAGACAGTACCCGTCCGACCAGGCACCCTGCTCTATTGGCCCAGTTCCGTCTGGCATGTCGGCGAATCACCAAATTCCTGGAGCGTGACCCTGGCTGTGGCGCTGACCCTGAAACCCGACCCCTATGAACGAATCAAAGCCATCATTTCCAGCCTATTACCCGATCCGGTCCAAGTCGTGAACCCCAACTTCTACCGTTGCGATATCCCAGCCCGCAAGCAAACAACACCAGAACTGGCCCCAGCCCTGGCGGAAGCGCTGGCCGATATTTGTGCCGCCATGGCCAACCCGACCTTGGACCAACACATCTGCCTGGATTGGCTCAAACAGGTTTCAGGCTGTGGCCTAACCGCCACCTCGCCGCCCGCTGAAATTGACCTGAACACCCTGGAACCGCTCAAAATCAACCCCACCTTTCCCATTCACTGGAAGGTCTTTGAACCCAACACCTTGGTCCTGGCCGCCAACGGCTACGGTGCCATTTTCCAGGTGGAAAACGGGCTGGACTTCCTGATTTCCGCCTTTCAAACCTGGAACCAAGGCCAAATCCTCCCTCTCGCCCATTTCCTGGAAAACTCAGCGCCCGAATCGCAAACTCAAATCCATGCGATCCTGGATACGCTTGCTTCCTGGTACTTATTTAGCCCCTAGTCGGCAAAGCAACTTCCTCATCATGGAGCAACCAAAAAATTTTCACCAATAGCTATGAGCCCGTTTTCTCCGATTTCACGCACTGCCTAGTGTGAGCCCTTTTGAGGAGGAGAAAATGCAAGTCTTATTTTTGGCCTATGGATTGGTGTTATTACAAGAGCCCATCGGGCATATACCCGCTTACTTCACGGAGCCAGATCGGCACAACCTGATTTATCTGCAGTCCCAGTCTGGTCAGCTGGTTTTTCCTGGCCAGGACCTATTGGAGAAATTAGGCACAACCAAAGGGTTGAGCCTGCGTTTGGACGGACAAACGGCTGCTCTTTTTCATTACATGGTAGGACCGCCAGCCGAGTGGCAATTAGGGTTAAAAACTTTTCGACACTTGATTCTTGATGCGTCGGGTCTTGAACTCAAGTTAACTGGATTTCAAAACGCGCTTCGTGCGGAATGGACATTCCTGAATGCTCAAGGTGAAGAAAACGGCATTCTGCTTTTTGAGCATGGACAGGTGATTAGCCTCGATAAAACAGGCTGGCTGGAGCTTGAGGTGCAAGGGCAAAGGGTGCGCATCTCCCCGCCGGAAGTGAAAGGCCTCGAATTAAACGTCGAAGCCAAAAACAAGGTTGGATTTAAGCTCAAAGACGGAAAAGTTTCATTTGAGCTCCCATTCAGCAAAGAATTCCAGCCTTTTTCGTTGAGTTCAACCTTAATCTGGAGCAGCGTGTTCGGCGACGATACAGACGACACCATCACCGATTTCCAAAAGGACGGAGCTGGCAATTTCCTGCTGGCTGGCTCGATTCAATCCGCCCTGTTTTGGCCATTGACCGTGGGCACGAGGGGCAATAAAAGCTTTGGAAGAGATGCGTTTCTCACCAAACTCAACAGTTCGGGCACGGCGCCAATGTGGACGAGTTTGCTGGGGGGTTATGGCCATGATGAGATAAAAGCTTTTGCATTGATGACAGACGGAACGATTTGGGCCGTTGGCACAACCAGTTCGAATAATTTTCCGGTCACGGATGGGTCAACCTTTCAGGGTTATTACGATGGGTTCTTACTCCATCTTGCCAGTGATGGGTCCGTCTTGTATGCCAGTACGTTTGGGGGAATGCAGACGGAGACCCCCAAATGCATCCGGATTTCAGGTTCTACCCTTTGGATAGCCGGATCCACACGGTCTACCAATTTCCCAACAACCGCCAACGCACTGGACTCGGTCCTCTCGGGTTCAGAGGACGGTTTTATTTTGGCCGCAAACAGCACGAGCGGAGCGATTCAATTCGCCAGTTTTTGGGGTGGATCCGATTCGGATGAGATCAACGCCCTGGACTTGGATGGCGCAGGCAATATCTATTTTGGCGGCGAAACGCGCAGTACAGATTTCCCAACAACCACAGGTGTTTTCAGCAGATCCATGGCGGGTGCGGGTGATGCATTTTTAACGAAAATATCACCGGGATTGGGTTTGGTGTATTCAACCTACCTGGGTGGAACCGGAATTGACAGTATACAAGACCTCATTCTAGTGCCCGGAAACGAGGTATTGATGACGGGTCAGGCCTCCAATTCGTTCCCAACAACACCCGGTGTCTACAAACCCATATCCGATTACCGCGATGCTTTCGTCGTCCAAATCAATGCAACAGCCAGCAGCCTAACCTTCGCGACAGCCTTAGGCGGCAGTAATATGGAATTGGGCCAACGCGTAATGCTTGTCGGCAACCAAATCTTGGTTGCGGGGAGTACCGAATCTGTCAATTTCCCTGCGATGGGTCAGCAACACCACGGAGCTTCTGACATTTTCGTCGCCTATCTAAACGCCAATGGAACGCAACTGCTCAATGCGCAGCTCCTTGGCGGTGCTGATTACGACTTCTTGAATTCCACCCGCATTCATAATGGAAAAATACTGTTGGCAGGTAAAACCTTTTCCAATGACTTTCCCGTATCGAATGATGGTTTAATGACCCAAATGCGCGGATCCAGTGACGGGTTTTTCTCGGTTTTGTCCGCTAGTTTGGCCCAGGAGTACTCCAGTTTTTTAGGCGGTGAAGGGTTTGATGCTGCCAGGGACGCTGTTTCCGATAGTAATGGCAATATCATACTGTGTGGCTACACCACCTCGGACCTGTTCCCGGTAACCGTTACCAGCCCTAACTTTTTTCCGGACTTGGCTGCCGATGTCGTGGTCAGCAAAGTATCCGCCGATGGCACGCAACTCCTTTTTTCGTCTCGAATCGGTGGTAATGGCAATGATTACGGCAGGCAAATTGCCCTGGATACGATGGGCGATATTTATGTGGCCGGTGAAACTTCTTCCAGCGATTTCCCAGTAACCAGTGGCGCTTTTGACACCTCCTATGGCGGCAATGGCGACGGATTTGTTTTGAAACTGAGCAGTACCGGAGATAGCCTGAAATTCAGCACCTATCTGGGTTCTTCCGGTTGGGACCAGTTATTAGGCCTAAAATTGAAGGGCCAACTCGCCATAGTCGTCGGTGCCACCAATGACGCCAGCTTTCCCACCACCGCAGGTGCAATTAGTCAGACCCTTTCTGGTGGGACGGATGCCTATTTAAGTGTGCTCAATACAACCGGGTCAAGCCTTTCCTACAGCACGTTTCTGGGTGGATCTGGTTCGGATATTGGATTTGACGTCGCTTTGGACAGCTCCGATAATATTTACGTTTTAGGCCATACCACTTCAAGTAATTTCCCCACCGTGTCTGGGTGTTATGACGTGACACACAATGGCGAGCAAGACATCTTTTTAACCCGCATAAGTTCGGTAGGCACCTTAACCCGCTCGACGTTCCTGGGTGGCAGCCAAAACGACCAAGGCCAACACCTGGTTATGAGCAGTGATGGCCCCATCATCGCCGGTTGGAGCCAATCTTTAGATTTCCCGACCCTGAACGCCTGGCAAACCACCCAGAAGGGTAGTTTGGATGTAGTGCTGGCCAAATTTAACGCGCAACTCACCGCCTTATCCTTTTCGACCTATTTGGGCGGTACGTCTCTGGATTCACCAACCTGCTTGGCTCTTGATAGTTCAGGCCGGATTTGGGTCGGGGGCCAAACTTCATCTAGCTCATTTCCCACAAGTAGTGGACCCATGCAAAATCAGTTGGGCGGACTCTACGACATGTTCTTGCACCAATTTTCCGCGAACGGATCGCAACTCGTTTATGGCTCCTATTTTGGCGGTTCGGGCACCGAATCGTGTGCAGCCATCCTACCTCGGCCAGACGGAAGCCTGAGTGTGGTTGGATCTTCCAACACACCGGATTTCCCAATCACACCGGGCGCATACACCAGTTATTATTCTGGCGGCATGGATATTGTAGTCGCTCAGATATGCCCAGTTCAGAAGCCGGGCCCCATTAATGGCCCACAGGAAGTGTGCGGCTCTGGTTCGGTTATTTATTCCATATCCGCCCTACCTGGAATTTCGATTTACAACTGGTCGGTCCCATCGGGGGCAACCATAATATCCGGTCAGACAACCACCAGTATTTCTGTGCAACTCAACGGTCATCCCGGCACCATATCGGTGAAAGCCATGGGCACCTGCGGCGAAAGTGACCCTTCGAGCATTGAGGTTACCTTTCCTCCGGCCCTGGGCTCCATTGGTACCATTCAAGGCGATTCAAGCTTTTGTCCAAATGAGCTCAAGCAATACAATATTGCGCCAGTCACAAACGCAACCCATTATCAGTGGAACCTGCCAATGGGTACGACCATTGTCAGCGGCCAAGGCACAACCACACTCACCGCAATGATGGTCAGTTCCGGCGATATTGTGGTGGAAGCTTCCAATACCTGTGGACAAAAATTAAGCGATCCCAAAGCTGTAATCGCCATTCAGACTATCGGTTCGATAGGTCCCATTACTGGATCCGGTCCATATTGTCCCGAAACGGGCGGTTACACCTTTTCCGTAACGCCGGTAAGTGGTGCAACGCATTATGAATGGAGTCTGCCAGTAGGCGCTGTCATGACATCGGGTGCCGGCACCTCCAGTATCAAGGTTACGTTTGGCTTGGGTTACGGGAATCTTTCTGTAGTGGCCTCTAATCCCTGTGGTTCAACCAGTCCAGCCTCGATTTACCTGGATTTTTCAGACATCTTAAATATCTACCAACAGCCCGAAACCCAAATATCGTGTGTGGGTCAACGTGCTGAATTCTCAGTGGATATTGAAGGTTCACAACCCCTTCAACTGACATGGTACAAGGATGGCATCCCCTTGAATCAACACGCAGAAACGTTGGTGATAGATCCGGTTTCTGAAGGCGATGAAGGCAGTTATCAATGCCGCGCGGAAACACCTTGCGTGAGTGAATTTTCGGCAGCAGCCTATTTGGTGGTTGGGGGCATCCCAAAGGTCCAGCTTTTGCCATCCCATACAGCTCTTGGGTTGAGGGACCCCGAATTTCAGCTGGATTTAACCTGTGAGACGCCGCCTTTCTCCCTGGAGTGGTCCACTAGCCCCACAACGCCCTATTTAGACTTAGGCGCTTCCATCCGCCTTCAACCCGCACCAGCCGTTTCAACCCAAATCGATTGTACCTTCACCGACAGTGGGGGATCTGGTCCGATCCCGGTTCACGGTCTGCTCTTGGTCGCCCAAAATCCGGCCTTTTTGGATTTGAACGCAGATGGTTGCAATAACCTGCTGGATTTGTGGTTGCTGGCTCAAAATTGGCGCACTGTCATGAACCAGGATGCCGATGGCGACCATTGGATCGATATCAGGGATTTTTTGTACCTCAACTTGGATGACCCTGTTAATTGTCCTTAAGGGCCAAGTGGGCGCGTGCGCTTGCCAAAAGCGCACGCGCTTTAAGCGTGTTGGGATGTTTGGAACCAATAAATTTTTCCATGTCTGGTAAGCTGACTTGCAAAATCTCTTGGACACGGTCCCAGTTCTTCAGGCCAGCCTCATATTCCGCAGTAAGTCGGCCTTGATTTGCGGCTTCCCATTTTAAGGCCGCATGGTTGCTTAAAAGACTGGCACTTTCCGTTAAGCAGTCCAGTGCCTCGGGGTATTTTTGGGCCAACAACAGCGCTTGGCCCAAACATTGGTATGCGTAAATCATTTCGGCATCACCAAATCCATATTTCTGGCGCAGAGTTAGGGCCTCGCGGGTAACTGCCAGAGCGGCTTCCACTTTCTGGGTGCGCGAATAGAAGTTTCCCAGCTCACAGAGCGCAGCACTGAGGTTGGGATGAGGGGTCTCCCCTGAAATGGCCCGATAATGAGCCACGCAGCCTTCAAAATGAATTTGAGCCGAACGCAAGTCTCCACGACGCTCATAGGCAATGGCCAAGTTATTGCGAATTTCACCCAGAAATTGATGCTCGGGTGGTAATACCTTTTGGGCATGCTGAAAAGACCACTCGAATAAGGCGATGGCTCCGTCGAAGTCCTCGAATCCACTCAACAAAAAAACGCCCAGATTCGATTTGGCCATAATCGTGTGCGGGTGGTCCTCGCCGTAATATTCAGCCAGCCATTTCATGGCTATTTCATAGTGCTGTCGGGCTTCGGGATATTGACCAATCGAGCGCAAAAGGCCCGCGTAATCATTTTCAGCGCTGGCTAATTCGCCATGCCCTTTGGGATACACCTTATTAAGGATGCTCAGTCCTATTTCAAAATGCTGTTTGCTGGATTCCGGGTCCTGGACCCAGCGATAAGCGTTCCCCAACTGGATGTGACTGAGCCCAATTTGTGGATGATCCTCCGGAAATAACTCCTTTTTCAAGCCCAAAACTTGAAGTGACGATTCCAGACAAAGCGCGTAGTTTTTAATGTTCGCCGCATGGATGGCTTGATTGCTGATGATCGCCAAGCGCGATGCGGCTGGGATTTGGTCCAAAAATGGACTGGCCTTGGCGAACAAGTGGCCTGCCTGTTCATGTTGGCCCTGCTTGGAATAACATTCCCCCAGTAGGTTGTAGCAGAGCGCCTGTAAGTTCACATTCCTAAATTCCTGGGCCAACTCCAATCCGGCTTGGCTGTTTTTTTGCGACTCCGGGTATCGACCCAGGTTAAGGAATATTTCGCTGCGCAGTAAATAATGTTCAGCCAACACCTCACCTTTCAATTTGGGCAATGCCTGGTCGCTTAAGCCCAACGCCTCCTGGTCCTGACCGAGTTTGAAATAGACTTTGCACAGCGAATGGAGCAGTTGGGTTCGCTCCTCACTTTCTGGGTCCAAGGACGTACCAATCAGTCGCTTTCCATTTTCTAATAGATCCAAAGCGCTGGGATTTTTTCCTAGCGTTGCCTCTGGACTGTTTTGTTCAAAAAGATTCTCCAAAAACGACGCAATGGTCGCAGCCCGGTCCCGTTCCAAGATAGCCACCTGGCGTTCAGCAGCTATTTGTTGATTGCTCTTCAGGATATACAGAGTTGCAAATAGCCAGCTCCCAAACAGGAGACATAAAACGGCACTCATACTTGGGTTCCTGCGCACCCACTTAAGACTCCTGCCCATTTTGCCTACCGGACGTGCAGAAACCGGCAGACCCAGCACCCAATTCTGCAAATCCATCGCCATTTGCAGCGCGCTTTGATACCGCTTTTTGGGTTCAATCTGAACCGCTTTTAAACAAATTGCATCCAAGTCACCCCGAACGGCCTTGCCGGAAATAGGGTCAACCGGAAATTTCGCCAAGCGTTTGCTCGGTGCCGTCAATTCCCGACTGACAATGGCTTTTTGAAGCTCAAACACAGAGTGCACATCGTCAAATGGATGGCATTCCGTTATACATTCCACCAAAAGAAGGCCCAAGGTGAAGATATCCGTGGCCGTGGTAATGGGTTCAGCCAAAATCTGTTCAGGCGCGGAATACCGTGGGGTCAAAATCAAGGTTTGGGTTTGCTCTTCCTGTTCCAACCACTTGACAATGCCAAAATCTAAGATTTTCACAGTGCCATCGTCGGTTACCAAAATGTTGCTCGGTTTGAGATCGCGATGCACAAACAAATTTTGGTGGGCAATCTCAAGCGCTTTGCACAATTGGATAATCAGCCCGACTCGCGCCTTTAAGGTAGGCCGCTTCTCCTTCACATGGTCCAACAGGTCTCGGCCTTCAATGTACTCCATGGTGAACCAGGAAAGGCCTTCTGGAGTGGTCCCACCATCCAATAATCCGACAATTCCCGGATGGTTCAAACGGGCTAACGTGCGGCGTTCCTGCAGGAACTTTTCATAGAGATGGACATTTTGCAGATCGCGACGCACGAGTTTGAGTGCGACCTTTTGCTCATACTCACCATCGTCACGCACAGCCTCAAAAACGACACCCATACCGCCAGCTCCAATCTCCCTGACAAGACGGTAGGGCCCAATCCGCATCGGGAATTCACGCGGTTTGGCGGACTCCAAAAAGCCCTGGGATGCCTCAAAATTCAGAATCATAGCCTGCAAAGATTCCCAAATTTGAGGAAAATGCTCAGCAAATTCTCCCAATAAACCAGGACGATCCTCCGCTTTGGCCGTTACCCAACGATTAAAACAATGATTCAATTCTTGCCATTGCTTTTCATTAAACGGGTTATTCATTTACCATTCACCTGTGTCGTGTATTCCGAATTCTGGAAGATCATCATAAGCGCGCTTTAAATACGAAAATTTGGAATCCGCCCTAAAACTACTCGAGGCCAACGACCCCCGCAAGGCCCAGATTGTAATCCTGCGATTCTATGGCGGTTTGACCCTGGAGGAGATTGCCGCTCAACTAGACATCTCCAAAGCCACCGTTAAACGCGATTGGGTTTTTGCGCGAACCTGGCTCTACAGCCAAATAGCCTAAACCCCCGCTCTGACCCCATAACCAACCGCCGTTTCAGGCGATAACCCACGAGGCCAGCGGCAGCTAGTTTTTTGTGGCCCGCGTTGGTCACCCGAGGGGACGGACTTTTATCCCAAGAATACCTGGACCGGCTTTCCTGAACTTACACCAGCATTTTAGGCAACTCCTTTCCAGGTTCAGCGCCGGTTTAATTTGCCCCGGTCGGAACTGGCTTATTTTCTGCCCTATTTTGAAAACGTGTGTTTATTAGAGGGCTAGAGGCCGATTGACCCGCGAGCCTACACCGACAATAGGAGGTATGGGAAAAGTGCATCACTTGGTCATGACATTGGGTGCAAAGGGGGATAAAGGCTGAAGGCCTTACTCCCTCCAACCTGGGGCAGAGTTGGGGTATATGAGGGACAAATCAATCCCCACGCCGCCCCAAGAAAACCCCAAAATACTCGGAAAGCGCTGAAGGCGCGCGGCAGAACAAACCCAAGCAGATTTACCCAAAGTGGAGCAGACAATATGAATCCCCAATTAGGTCCTCGGCTCCGTTAGATGTTGTTCACCGCCCATCTGAAAGCCCCTGTGTTTGATAGCGCGCTTACAGCGCTTCCCGATGGTTTAAACACCTTGACCTGGGGCGACATTTTGTCCGATTCGTGCCTCATCGGTCAAAATTCTGCCCCAGGCTGGAGGATTTCAGGCCTTCAGCCGTGTGACTCGGAGCTGTGGAAACGGCTTCAGATGATTAAGTTATTGTGTGGATGATCTACGCGTTAGCTTATCAGAAGATTGGTGTTCCGTCACCTAATCCTACCAACACAGGCATCGGGAGTAATTCCTTTGTCTGAAGCTGTTGGGACAATGTAGCCCTCGGTCGATTGACCGGAAGGCCTTGGGCCAACGCTGCTAATGCCAAGGCGGCTGGGAGCTAGGATCAGATCCTATGGTTAACACATGTGAATCTCGTTCTGCGTCGTTAGCCTGAAGGAGTCGAAGGCATTACATAGGCTCCCTTGGATGGCGGTGAATTGGGCAGACTGTTCCCAATTCCACGGACACGCGCAAGCACCATCCCGGCGTTAGAGAGGAACCTAAGGGATCAACTTAGGCGTTTCCACGGAACCGAAGTAACCCCGTATCGTTCCAGCGGGTCTGGTAGGGCGATCGTAAGGTCAACCGACGGCGATGCGGGTCAGAGAGGTTGGAAGAAGCGAATGCCGTCCTGTAATGGGGCGGATAGGGCTATACCCATTGCGCAAGCAAGCTGACGTCCAACTGGTGACAGATTGCGAGAGAACTTGAATTACCGAACTCAGGAGGACAAGCAAATGACTCGGACTCATAGGGAGATCCCTGGTGCGGCCTCAACCGCTAAATTACGGTGGACAGCCATTAACTGGCGACACTGTGAAGCAACGGTTCTTCGGCTTCAAATGCGTATCGCAAAGGCAGTGCAAAGTAAACGTTGGGGCCGCGTACAGGCGCTCCAGCATCTCCTGATCACGTCACATTCCGCACGGCTCCTGGCCGTTCGGTCCGTGACAACCAGTAAAGGGAAACGTACGCCAGGTATTGATGGTGTGGTTTGGCGAACGGCGCAAGCCAAACTCCAAGCCACACAAACATTGCGCAGCCGGGGCTACAAGAGTAGTCCTCTGCGGCGCGTCCTCATTCGAAAATCCAACGGAAAGATGCGCCCTTTGGGGATTCCGACCATGCGCGATCGGGCCATGCAAGCCCTCCACGCCATGGCGCTTATCCCCATCGCCGAGGTCCAAGCCGATATCCATTCCTATGGTTTCAGACCCCACCGCAGTGTGGCCGATGCCATCAAGCAATGTCATATCGTCCTCTCTCGGAGAAACTGCGCACCCTGGATCCTCGAAGGAGATATCAAAGCCTGCTTCGACACGATTGACCATCCGTGGCTCAAAGCGCATATCCCCATGGATAAACGCATTCTCCACCAATGGCTCAAAGCCGGTTTTATGGAAAAAGGCGCTCTCTTCCCTACGGATGAGGGTACGCCTCAAGGCGGGGTGATCTCTCCCCTTCTGGCCAACATGGTTCTCGACGGACTCCAGGAGACCGTCGCCCGTGTTGCACCAAGAGGGTCTAAGGTGAACTTCGTCCGTTACGCGGACGACTTCATCTGTACAGCTAAAGATCCCACCCTCCTGAAGGACACCATTCAACCTGCCATTGCCTCGTTCTTGGCTGAACGTGGACTCACCCTCTCCGAGGAAAAGACCCACATCACCCACATCGAGGATGGCTTTGACTTTCTTGGTTTCAACTTGAGGAAATACAACGGAAAACTTCTCTCTAAACCTGCAAAGGTCAAGATTCAAGCGTTTCGGCGAAAACTCAAGGAATGCTGCAGGCAACTGCGGTACAAGCCCACCCATCTCGTGATCGCAGCCCTTAATCGGAAGCTGCGGGGCTGGGGCAACTTCTACCGCCACTCCTGCGCCAAGAAAATCTTTGGCTCAATCGACCACACCCTTTTCCAAATGATTTGGCGTGAGCTCAA
This sequence comes from Acidobacteriota bacterium, assembly GCA_020637335.1. Lineage (GTDB taxonomy): Bacteria > Acidobacteriota > Holophagae > Acanthopleuribacterales > Acanthopleuribacteraceae > JACJWC01. The sequence continues at coordinate 15,738 of JACJWC010000012.1, forward strand.
GCACAGGCACCCTCAGAAATCCGCAACTTGGAATAAGGCTCAGTATTTTACCAGAGTCGGCTCCCGGGACTGGATCCTGACAGGTCTGGAACGCAAAGGCCAGCAGGTAAGAAGACACTTTCTTCTCCCACTGAACCGCGTACCTATCCTGCGCCACATCAAAATCAAAGGAGTTGCTCACCCCTTTGACTCAGATTTCAGATTCTATCTCAAAAAGCGGAAGATCATTCTTCAAGCCTTACGAGCCCGGCTGAAATCGAAGCTCACAACCACTTCAGCTTGGTACCCAGTCAAAGGGGCCAGTTCAGGAAACCGCCTGCCGGGTCATCACCCTCGATGACCTTACTGTTGCTTGAGCCGTATGAAGGGAAACTTTCACGTACGGTTCTTAGGGGGAGATGGAGCCGCAAGGCTCCATCCCTACCCGATTGGCTATCATTCAAGCATCCTATTCCAGCGTTACTATCTGAAATCAATTGTTATTTGGGTGCCCGCCACTTGCAAATTTACAACTGTCGACCTACCTCAGAACAAGACAAACCGAAATTTCCATGGATTGTGGGTGAACCCCTTCAATTCATGCGGCCTGAAAGGACGCAACTTGAACAGCCCTGGTCAAGGTTGCGAGCCCTGCGAGCGAACCGCAGGCCAGGGTTAAGGCCCAAATCCATCCCCGGGCGCCCTGAAAGCGGCGCAACTAGCCACCGAACAAAGCCCTAGTTTTCCCAAAATGAAGGCTTCCGCGATTTATAAACCGCATCCCAAAATATGTCGCTATGATCCAACGAACAATTGTGGGAGGGAAATTCCATGACCAAAGCCCAATGCCCGCTCTGTTTTGGTGCGCTGGAATCGCGGGAGGTTGCACCTTGCATCGAATGCGGTGGCCAGCCACAAGAACTCGATCACCTTCAAGAAGGGCGACACAGCTACCAGCTCATGCGCATATTGGGCCATTTTGAGGTCGTGCTCTGTAACTTTTGCATGGTGGATTTTGGATCAACCGACCCCACCTTCTTCGGTCTGGCCAGAAACGCCCGCATTGGCTTTGAATCCATGCAGTTCCTTCAGGATGTTCCCGTGCAGATCGGCAAAGACCTGTTCTGCTCCGCATGCCAGCTCCGCCTCGCCTTCCTCCGGCTCGTAACCGAAAGCCGAGATCTTTTCGCCAATGAGGAATCGAAAAAGTCCAAACCATCCAAAGGTTGAAAACAATCAGGTGCCCGAAGTTGGTGGTTTTTTGTGGCCCGGGTTGGTTACCCGGGGGGACGAACTTTTAATCACAACCTAAACCTGAGTCAGCTTTCCTGGCGTTTCACCAACAGTTTTATCGCCACCTTTTCCGTTTCAGCCGTTTATAAGAGCAGGACACCTGTTCAGGGTTGAATGGTCCGGCTCTAACCTGCTTTTTTAATGGGGCTCCGCCCCATCGCGGGTAAAACAACCCGCGCCACATGGAATTAAATCCAAATCAAGCAACGTCCAGAAGGCCAGCGGCCGAATGATATACGAGCCCACCCTGACGACAGGAGGGGTGGGAAAACGGCCCAACACACAGGCCAGAGCCCAGCGGGCGACTGATCGCCCATATTGATATCCGCCTCTCAATAACCAAAACAATCGGAGTGCCCACATCTTCCCTTTCGGCGATGGATTGCGCAATTCTGCGTTGTAGGTCCCAACCCGCTTTCAATCGCCCATCCGGGCTCCCCGATCTGATGGGGGCATCTTATCCCACACCTCCTCCGTCGGTGTGGGCTCACAGGTCAATCGGCCTCCGGCCTCCTAATCGAGGCTAGACTCGGCTTATTTGAATGGGGCTCCGCCCCATCGCGGGTAAAACAACCCGCGCCACAAGGGATCCACCCAAACCATCGGGCTGGCCGACATTCCGCCTTGATCCCTTAAACCCGGCAGAGGGCGCAGAGTTTGTTGCCGTCAGGATCGCGCACATAGGCGACGAACAGGCCACCAAACGCGCTTTCGCGCTCGCCAGGCGGCGATTCAATGGACGTTCCACCCTGGGCCAGCGCTGTGTCGTGGAAGGCCTGCACCTGTTCAGGCGAACTGCATTTAAAGCCGATGGTCCCACCATTGGCTGCGCAGGCCGGTTCGCCATTGATCGGTTCGGTCACACAGAACGCACTGCCGTCGTGGCGATAAAAGAGTCGCGTTTTCCCACTCGCATTGGTATTGCGGTACGGTTCGCCAGCACCCAACACCCCTAAAACCGCGTTGTAAAAGCGGTTCGCCCGCTCAATATCATTAGTTCCCACCATTACATGGCTAAACATAGCTGTCCTCTCCTCCATCGCAAAAAAATTGACCGTGTGGCCAGGCCCCCTTCCCCAAGAAGCACCCCTAAAATAATAAAGCGGATCCAAGCAGGTCAGGTAAAGTTTTAAAATCAAACGAACGCCAATAAGGGGAAGGATAGTTTGGGAACCCGGGCAAGGCCATTTCAATTCGGGACTGAAGTCAATCTTAGAATTTCTCTACCACTCAGAAAACCTCAACCATGCTAAATGAATTTAACGACAGAAACAGGTATTTTCGAATCAGACGGCTCCTATCTCTACCTGGAGTTTGCTGACAAGAATTCGGCGCAACCATCGAGTTTTTCAAGACCTAAACCTTCCCTCGAGATTGAGCCTGCACACGGACTTCAAATGCGGGTCATCTTGGCGCTGTAGCGACCGGGCTGCCAGGTTTTGCCGTCAACGCTGGAGGCTTCGGTTCGGATCGAAAAGCTGTTGGGCGTGATGTCCCCATAGATCTCACGCGAGATACTTTTTTGGCCATCCGGCGTTTCGCGCACGGTTGTTACCACCATTTCGCCATTAACCCATTCGGCCACATTGTCGTACCAAGTCCCGGGATTGGGCAGGTACAGGTTTCGCCCGATCCAATGGCTGTCGGTGGCCGAATAATGGCGCAATTCCAAGCCCTGCGCATACGGCCCATCCCATTCCTGCAACACAACCTGGCCTTTGGCCAACCAGGAATTGTGCCACTTGGCTTCGTAGGCGAACTCGCTGCCATCCGGTTGACGCAAAGTCACGACAACCGACCAATCGCCAATTAAAAAGGCGTACTGTTGAACCGGATCCGTTTCATCGGCCCCAAACTCGGCCGGCCCTTCTGCCCCGATGGCAACAACCGGTTTGGCTGAATCGCCAGGGGTCGCTTTTTCATTTGGCGCATCCGACCCACCCCATCCACAAACCAGCAGAATCATCGAAAAACCGATCCAATGAAACATAAACACATCCTTCCCAGACCAGGTCGAAACGGCAAACCCAACCGAATAAGGCAAATCTCACCCTAGCGCAATATGGGAGTTTGGGTCCCAAGAACCAAGCGAATTGGGCCGATTCACACCAAAAATGGGACCAATTCCAATGACCATTGACGGAAGTGAGAAACAAACCTAAAACCGCGGGTTTGCTGCATCCTAAAACCAGTTGCGACTACGGCCATTGAAACGGCTGTACTAATGGAACTTTATTTGATGGAATGAATGTTCATTGGGAAAAATACCCAGTCCACATCAGGATAGTCCAGGCTAGAGTGCGTTAAGATTCCCACAGTTGAACTGAAAAAACTTGGTTTTTGGCAAATCACTGGCGCGGACTAGCCAAGGGGAGGGACACCATTTCAGGAAAAATTCGCGGGACCATTTTTGGGGCTATTGGAATAATTGCAGCATTCATTTTTGTCTGGGTTTGGCAATTTCAACCGCAAGGGTTCCAAGCCCAAACTCAGGCGCCAGTAACACAAATTGACTTTCAGAATTTGCTTTCGCAACCTCTGTCCGATGCGCTGAGCGAGACGGGTCTGTCCAGCATTTATCTCTGCGTGTCACAAGTCCACGGACCTGAACAATTTTCAGCAGCGGTTGGCTTGCGCGATCCTTCTGCCAGCCAACCTGCCGATGCCCAGGATGCGCTTCGTCTTGCCAGCGTGACTAAAACCTTTACCGCAGCATTGATTCTGCGCTTAAAAGAAGAAAGCTTATTAAACCTAGATCAAAAAGCAATTACCCATTTGGGCCCGGAAGTTTGGAACGGCTTGCTTGTCCTGGAAGGTGTGGATTACGGTTCGGAGATTACCATCTTCCAGTTGCTCAACCACACCAGTGGACTTGGCGACCATTTCTCTGATGGTGACGAAGATCAAGATGGTTTTCCCGATATGCTGACGTTATTACGGACCAACCCCGAAGCGTTTTGGACCCCGCAAATGGTCTTGGATTATGCGCGAACCCATACACCACCTTCTGGTATACCCGGTTCGGGGTTCCATTATTCGGATACGGGTTATGTATTGTTGGGCCTGATTATTGAAAAAGTAACCGGTTTAGCCTTGGAAAAGGCATATCGCGAATGGCTTCTCGTTCCTTGCGGGTTGCAACATACCTGGATGGAATTCAGAGAGAAACCGCGCGCGGAAATGGCCCATACCTTTTTCGAGCAGAACGATCTAACCGAAATGACTTCGATTTCCTCAGATTGGGCCGGAGGCGGGCTTGTCGCCACCTCAAATGATCTGGCCTCATTTCTAAAACAACTCATTTCGGGCCAAGTGTTTAAATCAGAAGATACGTTGCGCCAAATGCTGGAGACCCAGGCAGAAATCAGTCCCTACTACGGGCTCGGCGTCCAGGTCTTACCCACGCCATTAGGCACCTACATTGGCCATATCGGGTTCTCAGGCGCCTTTATGTTTTATTGGCAAGAACAGGATTTGGTGATTACGGGCAGTGTGAATCAAACGAAATTTGACGTCACCGAAATGGTCTTGCGCCTCTCGCAACCGCTAATCGCAAAATAGGTCAAAAACAGGAGACGACCAAACGGTGAATCCCTGGGTCGAGGACCCTCTCAGACGCAGAGCCCGGCAGGGCGAAAGGGTCCCGACCTTAAGTTTGGAACCCATCGTCCAATGCCAGCCGGACCCCATTTCCAAGTCCGCTCATCCCTCAAAGCCTCGGCAGTTGTAAAACTATCTATGCGGCATTCCCCTGTGCATAATAGGCCAACAAGTCACCTGAACGGCCAGTAAAGGAGAAAGGAACGCATGGGATTCGCTTGGCCCACACATCGTCCTTTGACCGATCGCCCCCACGTGTGGGCACCCGCTGTTTTGCTCCTGGCGACCGTCTGCCTGTTCGCACCGTCCCTCGGATTCGGGCTCATGTCCGATGATTATGGCGTGTTTGGTGCAGCCCAGACCGGTACATTCGATCTCTTCGCCGCCTTTCCCGCCGGGAGTGGTCGTTATTTCCGACCCATGCCCATGTTCAGCTTCTTTGTGGGCGAATGGATCGGACTGCCCTACTGGCTGCAACACGCTGTGCAAATCGGGCTTCACCTCCTGAATGGGCTCCTGATCTACCGGCTGGTCCTCCACCTGGCCCCATCCTTGGCGCTCTGGGTTGCCGCGTTTTTCTGCTTGCACCCCGCAAATGTCACCGACGTGGTCTGGCTCTCGGCCCGGAGCGACTTATTGGCCACCTTTTTCTGCCTGGGCCTGCTGAATATGCTTCATTCGATAAAGTCCGACTCGAAAGGAACCGCCATCTGGATGGCATTGGGCACCCTTGCAGCCCTGGCCTCCAAGGAGGCAGCCATCGGGACGGCCTTGATCCTGTTGTGTTGGTCGTTTTGGGTTCAGAATCACCGATCCGTCAAGGCGCATATCCTGCCCCTGTGCCTGACCTTGGGTTGGGGCACAGCCCTTTGGCTCGTGTTTTATGGCGCAGGTGATACCCCTTCGGCCGGAATCCAAGGACTCTTAAAAAACGTTGCGCTCACAGGGTTTTACGGATTGTCACCCGTCCCGGGCTCGTTGGTGCGAAGCCATCCAACCCTTTTCCTGATGGTGGGATTGGCGTTGGTCCTCCTGCTCGCCTTTTGGCTTTGGAAAAGCCAGGACTTCCGCTTCAAACCGGGAACTCGGGCCTTGGCGTTGATGGTTTTACCCGTGGTTGGCGCGCTCCCCGGCTGGCTCTTCCTCTCGGGAACAGCCCCACGACTGCTGTATTTCCCCCTGGCCCTGGCCATGCCCGGTCTGGCTGTTTTCCTTGCTAACTTAAATAAATTCAATGGGATAAATGTACTGGGTGGACTGCTGCTTGCCGTGTTTTGCGGCGCCAGTTGGCTTCAGGTACAGCAATGGGACCATGCCAAAAAGTTGGAACAAAACGCTGTTTCCGGGTTCTTGAAATGGAAAATGGACTACCCAGAAAAGGAGCTGGTTCTGTTGACCTGGCCAGGTACCGTGGGGGACGCGCCCATCTTCCATAACGATGTGCGGGCCATCCTCTACCATGCCGAAACGGGCCGTTTCGGGGTCGATGCCAAGCCGGTATTGGGCTTCATGCTTTCAAACGACGATCAAGGCAGTCGGGTCGTGTGTCGCCGACGTTCCAGCCACGCCTTTGAAATTGAGCTGGACGGCAAAACCGGCTGGATCGATTTGGGCCCCACTGCGGCGGTCGGAACCCGTCTGGACCTGGACTGGGCCACCTTGGAAATCCTGGCTCAGAATGAAGAACACAAGATCACGCGCGGGCTGGCCACCTTCAAACCCCCACTGGATCCCGACAAGGCCGTGTTCCTCCTCTGGTCAAACCAAACCTGGCAACCCTTACCCGAATAAACCCAAACCCCCATTGTCCGGAACGGACAAAACAAAAGAGGCCCCCAGTAAGGGAGCGAAGCGACCAACTGCCCGGCAGGGCAAAAGGTCAGAACCCAGGGTGACAAGCGCAGCGCGGAACCCTGGGCAAAGCCCCAAAAAATGGGGAGCCCGGATGGGCGAAAGAAAAAAAGCCAATGGTCCAAAATCGGATCCAGATTTCGGACCATCTGATTTTCCCCACGCGCAAAGATTTTCAGCCCAAAAATCGCCAAAATCTCCCCCAACACCAAAACACGAAGTTCACCCCGTTTATCCCCAAACCCCCATTGTCCGGAACGGACAACACAACAGAGGCCCCCAGTAAGGGAGCGTCAGCGACCGACTGGGGGAAAAGGATCAAACGAACACATGCAACCCCGACGGGGTTGAACCCGCTGCACACTTTTAACAAATGATTCGTTAGGCTGACATGCCCATCCCGAAAATTTTGCGGGCATTGGCTTAAACTTCCATTTTTGAATCGGGGAACCATTACAAGTAGTATTGATAAAAGGATAGGACGGCTCCAAGTTGGAGTAGGACCAGGCCGCCGCTGAGCGCGGTCGCCAATCCGGTTCGCAAGGTACCCGGTTGTTTGATCAGCAATAATAGAATACCGAGCGAAAACAGGCCGACAAGCCAACTCCTCCACCAAAAAGCCAAAGCCAATTCGACAAGTGCCATTCCGCTACAAAGCCAAACCCATCGCTGCTTTTGCGTTAACACAAGCAGCGCGGCACCGGCCAAAAAAGCCACAACGGGCAGGGCAGCAAGCGAAAACGATTGGTATTCCCCCATCGAAACCAAAGCCAAAAAGGTATGTGCGCCTAGAAGCCAACCGGCAATGAGCTGCGGTACGCGAACGCCATGCCGGAGAAGTTCGTCATAGGGGCTATGAACCAGGCGTGGGTCGTGAACGGCGTTCGTGTCGGGGTCCATAAAATCGGGTCCTAGAGATGGAATGTGAAGACCAAGCCATTGGCTTCCGAAAAGGTTACCACATGCCATGGGAATCCTAGCGGGTACGGTAAATCAAACCGGTTACGGGTTGCAAATCTATTAAAAGGATGATCATTCGCAATGCCAATGGAAATCGAGAGACAAAATGAAACTCAGTCCCTTGCATATCCTTTCTGGACGGCGCCCTCCATGGCAGCCAGCTCATCATTAGTCAAAAATTCAAAATGAGATTCCCTCATTCGTGCCGAAAGGCGGCCGTTGTTTTGCAAGCAGAGCTGAATAAACAGATCGATGAGGCGGTCAGGCATATCCACAATTTCCTGAATGGCCTGCTTGGTCCTGTCGTAATTCGCCAGAAAATTGAGTTCTTCCACCAATTCGTTTTCGATGGTGAGCTTGACGAAATCGGATAATGTCTCCGCCTGAGTGGTCATATCGATGTACCTGTACAGACGCCTGGTCACGTCCGTTACGGTCATCTGTCCCAGCTCGTCCAGGTCGTATTCAATCAGCCGCATCAGCGGGCTTGAGAAGGCCTCCAGGGAGTGATCGTAAAGCGCCGGATTTTTCAGAATGGCGGCGGAGACCGGGAACATCAATCCATTCGGAATTGCACCGCGTAGGAACAGGATGTTGTGAAAGAGAAACCGGTGAATGCGCCCGTTACCGTCCTCAAAGGGATGCATGAAGACGAAGCCGTAGGAGATTGCGGCGGCATGGATGATGGCTGGAACCGCTCCGTCCTTCATCACTTGATGGGCAGCGAGCAATCCCGCCATCAGTTCCGGGAGGTCCTCGGGTTTTGGGCAAACATAGTGAACGAGCTGTTTCTGGTAGGAAATCGTCTGACCAACGTAATTCTGGTTAGCCCGGTAGTCCGCGTCTCGAAATCGGGGATCCACGATGCGGTTCTGCACCTCGATCAGAAGCGGTTTTTCGCAGAAATCCTTGTGCTCGGCCATCTCAAGCAAACCGATGAATTTTTCAGTCCGGGAGGCACTCGGCTTGATGTGTTCAATCTCGAATGAGGACTTGGTCTCTTTGTTGTACAGGTAGCTCAGTGCCCGTCTGAGAAGCTCTGGTGAATAGGAGGTCATGACCTCCTCGCACCTTTTTCGCAGGTCGATCCCCGCCATGACGGCAAGTTTTTCGGTTCGCCGGATGATGGGACAGAAATCTTTCCCGCCAAGCAGATTGTCAATGATCCTATGACGCTGTACGCGACTGCCTGGCGCTGCGGTGTAATAACGGTCCGGTTCCAATAGCGGTTGGTAATTGCCCTTGGCCAGATCCGGCAGCGGGAGTTCCCGTCCGGTCAGGAATTCATACAGGAACCAAATCCTTCGGGCGTATTTCCCGGTCGGTTTCGAGCGGATCCAGGCCATTAACTCATCTTCAGGGACCACGTCGAAAAGGGCCGACAGGATACCCAGATTAACCCCGTCATACTTGAGGGCGAACGCCAGGTGGTCTCCGGTCCCCTCGCCTGGCCAATAGGATTGAGGATAGATGGACGCTACTTGCCCATTCTGAATAGTCGAGCGTAAGGTTCCGGTCGGGCTGACGGAGGACGTATGCCAGTTCGGCAAAGCGCTCAACTCGAAACGCGAGATCAGAATCGCATATCCCGCCAGTCGGTTCTGGTTCGGATCTAAAGTCATAATCCCTCAAAAAATCGTTACGACCTTCAAAAAATGATTATAGCAAGCCTATTGGCTAAAAATATAGTTAAAAAGACTGCAATTTTCAAGAGAATGGTTAGGAAAGCCTGGGACGAGGTCAAAATGGAAACAGCGCCAAAAAAACGTATTTGCAACTCAAAATACGAATACAAACAGTCGGCGCGCTCCAAAAACAGTTACCGCCCAGATACACCAAAACGACAACCTAAAAAGATTTCCTTAAGTCCGAAAAAGGATCCTCCACCGGACAGAAATGTCGCTTTACCTTTGAAATATGAGATTAGAACCATTGTTTCGTTTATTTCGTTTACAATAGGCAGAGGAGGCACTTATGTCAGAAGGTACTCTTACCCTTAAAGCACCAGAAGAAGTTTTGCTGGCGAAAGAATCTTCCAGAACACTCTCATCCTTAATTGAGTCGAAGGAAAATATCCAAATTATTTATGTTGAAGATGATCGGGGCAACCGCCATCAGGTAAACCTACCCGCTTCAGCCCTTAGGCTGTTAACCGAAATTCTTGCCGAACTTGGGAGCGGAAATTCCGTCCAAGTGTTCCCACTCCATGCCATTCTCACTACGCAAGAGGCGGCAAATCTCTTAAATGTGTCCCGCCCTTTTTTGGTTAAGCTCCTAAAACAGGGCGAAATTCCTTACCACAAGACAGGAAGTCACCGCCGATTGGCTTTAACCGATGTCCTTGCGTACAAGGAAAATATTGATGAAAAAAGAAGCAAGACTTTGGATGAACTGGTGGCGATTTCACAAGAGTTGGGATTGGGTTACTGATGGCCTTTGTGGTCGTTTATGACTCATGCGTTCTTTATTCAGCACCGCTTCGGGATTTATTGATGCGCATGGCTTTAGCAGACCTATATCGAGCGAAATGGACCAGAAAAATTCATGAGGAATGGATTCGAAACTTACATAAAAATCGGGGAATTCCAGTGGAAACTCTTGAAAGCGTAGCGGATCTGATGGATGCCCACGTAAGGGACGCTTTGGTAGAGGATTACCAAAAATATGAACAATTATTTGAATTACCTGACCCAGATGATCATCATGTTTTAGCGGCTGCCATCGCCTCGGGTGCCAAACTAATCGTGACCTTTAACCAAAAAGATTTAAGGTTATCACTTCCTGCACGGCAAGGATGCGGCCGAGCAAGGCTGGGTTCATGTCTACTGCATGGCCCATGCGCGCCGCAAGTTCGTGGAGGCAGCAAAGGCCAGTCATGGCCAAAAACGCTCCAAAACCTTGGACAACGCCCACGAAATCGTCAAGGACATTAAGGCCATCTACCAAGCAGAAAGTCAGATACTGGACGAGGCTTTAACCGCTGAGGAACTGCTGGCCAAGCGTAGCCAAAAGGTCGTGCCGTTGCTCGAGGACTTGGAAACCAAGCTCCTGAATCTTAAGGACTTGATCCCGCCAAAAACATCGTTGGGCCAAGCGATCGGCTACTGAAAAACCAGTTCTCATTATTCGTCGGTTTGACCGCATGGGTGAAACCCGTATCCCCTTCCTTTCCGCTATGAGTATGCTGAGGGCAAAGGATGGCGAGGCACACAGCTATCTTGAGATAGGGGATGCGCTTAAACAGCACGGCGCCACACCGGATGCAGATTTGGCCGAGCTATGGCGCAGGATTGTTTTCAGCATTCTTGTGTCCAACGTCGATGATCATTTGCGCAACCATGGCTTTGTGTATGAGCGTGAGAAAGGCTGGCGCTTATCACCAGCCTACGACATCAACCCAACGCCCGTGGACGTAAAGCCGCGTGTCCTGACAACCACGATTGATTTGTATGACGGCTCGGCCTCGCTGGATTTGGCCATTTCTGTCGCTCGTGACTTCCGCTTATCGTCAGCGCAAGCGAAGACAATAGTCCAAGATGTGGCGAATGGCTTGTCACAATGGCGTGAGGTTGCACCGCAGTTTCATCTTAGTAAGCGTGAAGTGGATCGTATGGCATCAGCTTTTGAACATGACGATCTAAAAAAAGCGCAGAAGATTTGAATGTCACGACAATCAAACATGGTAACAAAAACTCACTCTATTTATAGGTAGACACCAATATTAACGCACCCTCTGGGTAGGGTTACGTGCTCTTTTCAAAATTGTTTTTCAAAATCGATGCCGTTAAAAGAATAAACGTTTCCGTCAGCCAATCCCAGCCAGATTTTTCCAATTTTGTCTCGGTATATTGAGCGTACAAAATCATTTGACAACCCATTTCGTGTGGTGAAATTTTCCATCGATTTTCCGTCATATTTCCAGATTCCGGAGTCCCTATCGCCAAACCAAATATTGCCTTCATTATCCTCTGCAATGGCAAAAACGTGTTCCAGTGTTTTCGGCGGAGACTTGTCACCCTTTTTTTTACTATCGGGGTGAATTAAATTTTTATGTCTCGAAAAATTTGTAATCGACGCTCCATCTTTAAGCAACACACCAATTCCATTATTTCCAATCCAAAGTCTACCAGCTTTATCCTCAAAAATACTTCTGATATGAAGCGACTCCATTTTTATGTCAAGCCCCAACGATTCATCATTAATGACAATGAACTCACTTCCATTAAATCCAAATATCCCTGCATAGGTGCCAAACCAAAGCATATTGTGTTTTCCTGTTGCGAGGCTCGTAACTGCATATAAATTATTTGGATTGATAACTTTAGGTTTTGGAAAGGGTAAGTAATATAAACTTTGCCCATCATATCGATAAACGCCCTCCTTGTTTCCAGCTGCAAACCATAGATCATCACTCGATTTTTTCCAAACGCCTTGCGGTATCCAATTTTCTTTCTCGGTTTGGTTTTTGAAGGACGTTCCATCGTAACGACATACTCCATTTTGGGTTCCAATCCAAATCATTCCATTTTTGTCTTCCTGTATGCAAAGAATTTTGTTATCAGGCAAGCCATCAGTGGTTGTAAAGTAGGTGAAACTGGTTCCGTTGAAAAGGGCCACTCCTTCTTGATCACTTCCGATCCAAAAATTCTCATTCTTGTCTTGAAACATAGAACGGATTCCCGATTTGAATTTTAAAGGATCCGTTTTGACCATCCCAAATAATTCTGGGGCTGTAGAACTTAATAAAATAATTAATAGAATCAATTTCAACGTGGGTCCTGTACAAAATTTATAGAAATGTAGCGCACCGGCAGGCTACCAAATGTATTCCCTAAAAGCAATTTAAGGAATTCAATGTAGTAGGTTGAAACAGGCCTATCATAATTCAGGCCCAAACCGACGTTGAACAATGCCCTATCTCGCCTTCCGAGCTGTTTTTTTTGGATTTTCACCTGGGTTTACCTAACAGATAACCCGAGGAAAAGGAGCTTCAAAAAAGAAGATCTGCATAGACTCGTACTGATCAGAGTTGTCAGCCAATTGGATCTGAATTCCGTTCGCAAGTTCAATCACAATCCGATCGGAACTAACTTCTACCCGCAGGACCTCGGTATTCATGATGTCGAAAAACCCTGGCTCAGGCCAGCGACCTTCTTCCCAATGAGCTAGGTGATTGCCCTCCTTAAAAAGATCAACAGGGGATGTCACAACAAACCGGACAGGGCCAAAAGTGAGTTGGAGATCAAACTGGCCGACACACACCTGCGTTGTGAACTCGCCGACGATCGGAGACAGGTCTAAATCTCGGGGTATCCGGTACATTTTTTGTCCCAAACAAAATTTTGATCTCTATTATCACCCTTCAAAACCTCTTTGTGGAGGGATTCCCGGATGGTAGCACTAATACTTCATTTTTGCAGATCATATTATGTTATGCAAGGTCATGGATTTAAACGGGTAAAACACAAGGTCTGTTTTGACTTGCTTGCCCTTCCCGCGGTTTACTCAGACATTTCAAAAACTCTTGCCATTTTTGAGTGTATTCTGATGAATCCGAAATTGATTAATCTTATGAAAATATGATCGAATTCTTGTGCCTGCTCTTCAGATAATAACCAATCGTAGTCTTCATCGCCCGGAGTTTTGTATCCGATTTCCTCAATTCCAGTTAAATCATCATAAGTTAAATCAGATATTTGAAAATAATCTAGATCGGAAAAGTCAATTTGTACAAATTTAGTTCTTTTGGTCCATTCCGGAAGTGGAAAAAAAATGATTGAAAATTCGCTCTTAAGTCTGTTGAAGTAGAAGGAATGTAAACCGAAGCAATTATATAGATCCACCCAGTCTTCAAAGTTTTTCCAAAATTGATCTCAACGCCTTTTGATACGGTAAAATTTTTTTTCATGATTTTCTCTAAATAAATAAGCCCTATCTTATTACGAGCGTTTTTCGAGGCCTAGTTTCCCAAATTTTTTGGCCACGTCCCTCGCCAGTATTATATTCCATTTTGGTCGTCCTCCTTTTTTGGGCTTTGTTTTGGGAAATCTCAGATCCTTTTTCACCAGTATCCTTTGCAATGTTGGCAACTTTTTTCTTTTTTGATGGGGGCCCTTTTTTAAAGTACCTTTTCACAGGTCATGAAGTTTATGTGAGGTCATGGGTTTAAAAGGGTTAGGACCCGGCCTTTCTTTTAACCTTACAGTTCGTTTTCTGACGGGGAAGATGGTGGCCGCTAACACGTCTGCTTGGGCTTGTTCTATCCTCATTTCGACGACCCAGACGGACTCAGGCTGGAACTAATTCCCCGGCCTTACGGCTGGAAGCGTATCTCAAGTAAAATAAAGGCCTAAAGAGAAGCGCCTAAGGCGTCGTGAATTCTAAAAAAGGAGATTGAGCCATGACCTATATCGACGGGTTCGTATTCGCGGTGCCGACAGCGAACAAGCAGACCTTCATCGCATACGCCAAAAGCGTTGACAGCGTGTTTATCGACCTTGGTGCCACTCGCATCCTCGAATGCTGGGGTGATGATGTCAAGGACGGCAAGGTCACCGATTTCCGCAAGGCCGTGCAGGCCAAGGAAGATGAAACGGTCGTCTTCTCCTGGATCGAATGGCCGGACAAGGAAACCCGCGACCGGGCCATGCAAAAGATGATGTCGCCTGAATTCGAAGACGAACGGATGGACCCGGAGAAATACCCGATGCCGTTCGACGGCAAGCGCCTTGTTTATGGCGGTTTCGCGCCGGTGGTCGAAATGGGCGGCTAAAGGAAGGCATACCGAGAATTGAGGTCTTTTCTTTTTGCTCAAGCGACTCCAATGGCATCGGCCATGGGCAGCCATTAAACAGCCATATGCCAATGATTTAATGATGTAAACTTATCGGCTCAATACGACTGTTGGGAGTCCCTCAAGTAAAAAATGACCCCAGCTCCGGCAAGCCCAGCCCCAAGCCAAATCATTTTTTTATGGACACACTCTTTTGTGCAATCGGCACATTTATACTTAATAATTAGATTTTTAGACATAAACTTTTCAAGTGACTGGGGGTTTCCTGTTGCCCCTCAAGTCTTTTGGCGCGTGTGGTATGAATAACCAGGAACAGCTTTTGGCCTAGCTTTTGATCCAAGTCATGATTCGACCCCGAGGCCAGAGGCCGATTGACCCGTTAGCCCAGACCGACGAAGGAGGTGTGGGAATAAGGCGCACCCACCAATCGGGGAGCCCGGGAGGGCGATTGAAGGCAAGGTGGGCCCAATAACGCGGAATTATTCGGGGAATCGCACAAACCGTCGCGTGAAATGGGTCAAGTTGCGTCGAGTTTTGGGTTTTGGAAAAGCGGGAATCAATGGGCGCTCAGTCGCCCGCTGGGCTCTGGAAAACACGCGCGGCTGTATTACCCACCCCTCCTGTCGTCGGGGTGGGCTCATGGATCATTCGGCCGTTGGCCTCCTGGTAGAGGCTTGATTTAGATGAATCACCGGTTTGGGTCTGCTGGGAAAAGTCAGACCGTAGGATATCATTCCGTACACTATTCAAATGACTAAACGCCAAAACCCGGTTAAACAACCTGGTCCACATGGGGTGTTTTTCAGACGCTGGCATTCAGGTTGTGTCAGGGTGATGAGCGAGGTTTTTGGCCCCCTTCCCTGCTCAAAACCCCCACTTTCTCCAGGAGACCAAATGGGGTTGGAATGTTGATCGCCCAACCTGGGTACGCGGGTATGCAACCTGCGCCACATGGCATGGCCTGTTCGTGGCAGTCCAATAAGTTGGCGTGGCCCACAACACCGCTCGCACATAAAAAAGCGAGAGGCTGACAAGCATAGACCGACCCTTCCTGACCGGCTGGTCGAGAAAATGAAACGGGCTAGGAGGATTATCGGCTTAATGAATCCGTTAATCAAATAAATAGTTGGGGGTTCATGCACGGACAAGGAAAACGACGGCTCGACTTGACAACTACATCACGGCGCTTTATATATTATTACGATATATCGTGATTCGATATATAGGAGCTGGAATGAATTTTGAGAGTGTTAAGAAACGGTTTCTGCCCATGACGGAAACCGCCTTTTATGTCCTGCTCTGTTTGTTGGAAGAGCGTCATGGCTACGCCATCATGCAGGAGGTCGAACGTTTAACAGACGGCCGAATGTCGCTTGGCGCGGGGACGCTCTATGGAACGCTGGGCAAAATGGAAAAGGCCGGCCTGATTCGGACGACCAAGGAGGAAGCCCGAAGAAAGTACTACCGCGTAACAGAATGGGGTGAAAACCTTATTCGCGAGGAGGCCAATCGCTTGAAGCAACTTGTGACTCATGCGGAAATCAAGGAGATCTTATGACAACGAAAACACAGTTTAAATGGTGGTTTGGCTGGGATGTTCCACAGCTGGAGCAGTGGTTGGAAAACCAGGCATCGCAAGGTTGGCGATTAATCGATGTAAAGAGCTTTGGCCTTCGATTCGTCTTTGAGAAAAGTGAGGAGCCCATTCCGGTCGTTAAAATTGATTTCCAGATGTCTCCCCAAAAGGATTACTTCGATTTGTTAGAAGAGGCGGGTTGGTGTTTAATCGCGCACCCGAATGGTTGGCATTTTTGGTCCTATCACGGTCAGGGCAAGCCAGAACTGTTTAGCGAAAAAGAATCGCTTATGGATCGGAACCGCCGTCAAATGTTTTTGGTCGCCCTTCTTTTTTTGATTCAGATTCCCACTTTCAGGCGGTTCGGCCATGACCTCAGCGCTCAGTCAGACCTGTTTGATAAGACGGTCTTTTGTTTGTTGCTGCTCCTGCTCGCTACGTTGGCTTACTGTTTCACCAAGCTGGCTCTTGCCAATGTCAGAATCAAATCCAAAGCCCATTGAACAAATCACCCCAAGATCCCCGGTTTAGATGGCTCTGCTGCCAACGGTGTATGGCCTGCAAGTGGTCAGAGGGTTTGGTACTTGGCGTGAATGACTTGGAAGGCGTTTGCTTTGTGCCTGAAAACGTTGAGGAGTTGGGGATCAAAGTGGCCCGGCGATTCCAAGGTCATCATGTGGACCGCTTGATCGTGGCTGTACTTCCTCTTGTAGGAACGCGGCATGGTTAACGCGTCATACACATCGGCAAGCGCCATGATCCGGGCACAGAGGGGAATCTCCGTGCCACCGATTCCGTGCGGATAACCGGTACCATCCCAACGTTCGTGATGGAATTCTGCAATATCGCGCGCACAGCGCAAAAAGGTACTGGTTCCGAAAAGCTGTTCCGTTTTGGCGATGGCATCCCGACCGAGCAGGGTGTGCTTTTTCATCGCTTCAAATTCCTCGGCTGTTAATCGATGTGGCTTCTCCAAAATGCTATCCCGAATGCCGATTTTACCAACGTCATGCAGGACAGCCGATTCGGTCAAGATTTCCAACTCAAGGCCAGCAAAGGAGTCGTAGCCGCCCAAGTGTAGATTCTCGGCCAGGACCCGGACGTAATTTTTGGCTCTTTGCACGTGTTTTCCGGTTTCCTCATCGCGACATTCGGCCAGGATAGCCATGCTGGTAATCACCCCGCGATAAGCGTGCCCTAGTGCATGGGTTTTTTCATCGATAATCGATCGCAGATCATCGCGGTGTTTCTTCAGTTCGATGTGGCTTTTGACCCGCATGAGCAGCATATCGGCCCGGATCGGTTTGGTCACAAAATCGACAGCACCCAACCGCAAACCCAAGGTCTCTTCGTTGGGGTCGGAATGGCCCGTCACAAAAATGATGGGAATCGTTTGGGTGGCGGGATCGGCCTTCAGCAGCTTACACACTTCAAAACCGCTGATATCGGGCAGACCAATGTCCAACAGGATGAGGTCCGCTCCAAATTCCTGCACCAGAGGTAATACGGATAATCCCTCCGTCAGCCAGGAAACGTCAAAATGGGTTTCCAGAATGGAGCAGATCAAGGACCCAACGGTGGATTCATCCTCAACCAACACAATTTTACCGAGCTTGTCAAACGTGGTTTCCCTCATTCACTCTATGTCGGCACGTAGGCTGTACTAATTGAGACAGGTGTTTAAAACACCCTTCTAATTGGGTAGCCTTAGTCAAATTAGCCCTGCTTCCCGCCACTCGGAAGGCCTTTCGGAGATGACCCTCGGCAAGGCCTAGACCCTAACCAGCGGGCCAAGCCCAACATGGGCCAAATCCCAACACCAAAGGCGAAGGCCCAGAACCAAGCGAAAAAGGATTCTGATTTCGGTCCAGCGCAATAAATGGTGCATTCAGGTTTATTGTTCTTTGTCGACTAAAACTGAATTAGGGTCTTTGGCAATGAGGGTATATAACTCAGCAGCCTTTCTTTTAATGTTAAAATCTGGGACCTCGGAATGCTTGGTCAAAATGAGGCCTACCATAAGGTTTTTTTCGAAAAAAAACAATCTCTCGCTATAGATCGATTGCCCACGAATCAATATTTCAACATCTTTGTAGAAGGCATTATCGGAAAACCCCTCCAATTCAGACTCCGTCTGCTCGCCTACCCAAGCGTTCAACTCAGGGTCCACGGAATCTCTAACCTCTTCATTTTTGGCTACTTGAAAGAATTTCTCACAACTCTTCTGGTCCCAAAACACTGCAATAAAAATTTGGACATTGCGATTAGTCGCTTCACCGAGATTTTCCCGAAAGTAATTGCGATTCTGATTGGCAATGTCGTAATAAAAGGAAATTTGAGCTTTTAATGGGCGTGGGTCTAATTTGACCTCTTCTATGACATAATCCGGACCTAAACAGGTTTTTACGCTATCTTTGATGAAACCTTGTAGGGTTTTAAATTGAGAATATAACCTCTGAAAGTGCGAACTAAACCTTTCATTTTTGGCTCGAAAATATAAGTGGATTTTCCAATCTAACTCATTTACGGCCCCTTTCTGAGCGAGCTCTTGGTTCCAACTCTCCAATAAAAGCCCAAGATCAAAAAGTTCTTTTTTGAACGCGTCGTTCGCATAAGTTTGGATTGAACGATCATCCAGAACAATGGCTTTTCCTGTTTTAATTTCCTCGTGAGGTACATCTTGGGAAGTCGCTGGTTCTTGGCAGCCGGTTTTGGACCAATCAACATCTCGTTCCAACAGCATAAACACGGAATCACCCAGGGCAATCCGGACCTTCCCATCGCTTTTTTCATAGCGATCACAGGAGATGATTTTGCCGGTCTTGGCCAAAACAACCGTACACGGTTTGGTTTGGAACAAGAGCAGAAGGGTAAACATTAGATTCATGTCGGGGTCCTTGCCAATAAGCGCCCAATTGGCCAAATGGGTGAAAAAGCCCAGGTTAGGCATCGCGCAGCGCCAACTTTGCGTATCATTTCTCTGCCCTTTTGGTCGGGGTCCATGGCCGGACCAAAAATCAAACGAATCGCCAAAAAGCAATCTGAAAACTGGATGGGATTCACCACTACTCACACCTTTTTCAAAAAAATTTGTTGCTCGCAATTTTATCTTATCGGGCGGTTTCGCACACCGGATATTTTGAGCAATAGCGCGGTGTCGCCTTTTTCGGCGCTGGGGGCATTACCGCTTGGATGGTCGGGGTCACATTAATTGGGCTCATGAGTTTCGGTAATACACTGTTGGGCCATTTGGAAAGCTGGCTGATATTGGTTCTGGCCTTCATATTTTTATTGATTGGTCAAATCTCTTTTGGATTTCAGAAAAGATCGGATGATATCAAGACCCTTCACTCGATTTTGCAGAAGACCTTACAGCCACGAGCCAGGGAACCATGGGGCGAAATTCGCTAGGCCGAGATTCTAAGATAGGCCGCGGACAACGATTTTACCGCCGGCCTGGTTGGCATCCATCAGGGCATGCGCCTTGGGCAGGTCCAGGAAGTCAAAAACCGGACCTGCTTTTACCTTAAGCGCGCCGCTTTCAATCAGTTGGACGTAGTTTTGGAAATCTTCCCGCTTCATATCCGCGGCCTCACCACTGTAGGAGGTGAGCTTGACCCCGGTTGGAATATCACCCATGGGATGAAAGTCCTTTAAGACCCATTCCCCTCCGAGAATACCGGTCATACACACGATACCACCCCGATCAACACAACGCAGGGAATCCAGCAAGGTCTTGGTGCCAATCAGTTCCAGGACGCGATCATAAGGTGTAAACCCTTGTTCCTGCATCGCTTGGTGGATTTGGCCATCATCGACCCACACCTCGTCTGCACCAGCTTGCATCAATTCCTGTATCCGTTTTGCCGAACGCGTGGTGGTACCAACCCGCAAGCCAGCCCGTTTAGCCAGGGCCAAGGCGGCAAATCCGATGGATGAGGTGCCGCCCCGGATGAGCAGCGATTGGGCGCGCTCAATTTCCAACCCAACCGTGAGTGAACCATTGGTCGTTTGCAGCATTTCGGGAAAAGCGGCGAGTTGCGCCCAAGGCAACTCTGTCCGGATTGGGAAAATACAACTGTGGGGTACTAGCGTATATTCCGCGTAGGAACCATCAAATTGGCGACCCATCCCGCCCATGATGGCGGCCACCTTTGAGCCGGGGCTCAGGTCTAAACCACCAGCCTCGACGATTTCGCCGACACATTCGATACCTAAAACGCGTGGAAATCGGACGGTTGGCGAATCGCCTCGGCGCGTAAACCACTCCGAACGATTCAATCCAAACGCGCGAATTCGAATCAAGGCCCACCCTGCTTTGGGTTCGGGGCTTTTAACATCCTCCAAACAAAACTGTTCCGGTCCTCCTGGCTGATGAATAACCCATGCTTTCAAGCGCCACCTCCGTTATGGAAAAATCGTTAACTATTTTGTCAGTCTAAACCAGGAATCTAGAATTCAAGCAAACGACTCAGGATTAACAGGAAAACATTTGGCAAGCTGAGCCCAAAAAACCAAATTCAGAAATGAAATCAGAAGACTGATCCGAACTAGAACAGGGGAACACAAACTTTTTTACAACTTTTTGTTGGGGTGGGGCTGCACATTGTGTGTTAACCCTTAAAGGAGACGGAGAACAAAAATGCGAAATATCTTTTGGGGCTGCGCCGTTCTTTTGCTGGTTTTAAGTTGTAGCTCCAGTGACTCGAACAATACTGAACAAAATACGCCACTGGTTTGGGAACCCCAAGCTACGGGCGAGTGGCCGGTTGCCACTCCGGAGGCAGCCGGTTTTGACCGGGCGCTTCTGATGGCCTGCTTTGAAAAGGCTTCTTCAGCCGGTTTAGACTCCCTGAGCGTGTATCGCAACGGCGCCCTTGTCGGGGAATCTTACTTTCACGGCTTTAGCGCTGCCAGTCCCCACCATGTTCGGTCGGTCACCAAAACGGTGACCGCCCTGCTGATTGGGATCGCCTTGGAACGGGGTGATTTAGAAAGTGTGGATCAGCCAATTGGTCCCTTTTTCGCCGATGAAGCGCCGAATCTCTCAGCCGAAAAGGCAGCAATCACGATTCATAACCTGCTGACGATGACGAGTGGTTTTGAATGGGACGAAAGCAGTTCATCCGGGTACACCGACTGGGCAAATTCAGCCAATCCCATCACATATGTCCTGAACAAGCCGTTGGCCCACCCTCCGGGCGTCAGCTTTACCTACAATTCTGGGGCAGTCCATTTACTGGCGGTGATCTTGACCAAAGCAACGGGCATGGACACGCTCAGCTATGCCCAGTCCCACCTGTGGCAACCGTTGGGCATTGAAACGCTTCGTTGGGAGAAACTGGCGGACGGCAATTACAACGGCGCTGCGGGCCTGGAATTAAGGCCGCGCGATATGGCAAAGGTCGCTTCAGTCCTGCTGGCGGGCGGCACCTGGCAGGGAAAACCGGTCGTTCCGGCCACCTGGGTGGAAGGTATGGGCACACCCACCCGTCCAGGAACCGTTACTTTTGGCGCTTTGGAAAATATCAATTATGGTTATTTGTGGTGGTTGGGATCGGGCTCCGGTCATCCAATGCAATTGGGATGGGGTTGGGGCGGGCAATTTATCGCCACCTTTCCTGATTTGGATTTGATCGTAAGTACGACCTCAAAATGGCAGGTCCAAGCCAACGAAGCAGATCGCCAGGAAAAAGCCAATCTGGATATCATTATCAACCAAGTAGTTGGCGCCCTCTGACAATTCCATACCGCTCCTAGTGCTGAAACAATAGCGGAATTTGATGAAAGGGCAAAGCGTGTTTTAATGCAGCCCTACCGCGTAAAACCAAGGGAGGGAATTCATGAAAAATGTCTGGTTCCAATCAACCTGCACTGATGCACTGGGCGGCCTGACCATTGTGCGCGTTGCGATTGCGCTGATTATTGCGGTTCATCCCTTGCATGGACTTCTGCACCCCGCGGATATCAACGGTTTTGGCGGGTTTTTGAGCAGCCAGGGCCTGCCGTTCGGGGTCGCGTTGGCTTGGCTAACCATTGGGACCCAGGTCCTGTGTAGCCTGGCCCTGGTTTGGGGGCGCTTCGTGGTTCCGGCCTGTTTTGGCCATGTGTTTATTTTGGCTTTGGGCCTCTGGTTCGTTCATGTCCCAAATGGTTGGTTCGTCGTCGGGGCCAGCACAGGCGGAATGGAATTCAGCGTGACCCTGATTGCGGCCTTATTCGGGGTCCTTTGGTCGTACTGGCCGCGAAAGTCATAAAACTCGGGAACGACTTGATTTTAGGGAAACGGCCCAGCATGTGTTGGTTAAACCCCATGGGATTATGAATCCTAGACTCCCTCGTGGTCTGGCGCTGAACTCAAAAACGCATCGGGAAACAATCGGGAATCGCGCAATCGTTAATGTTTTTGGCCATTGGCTAAGAGTCCTGTAGACTGAGTCTCATGATTACAATCAATTTTCTCGCTTTGAGCTGCCTCCTAACGGGACCCATCCAAATTGGCATTGGACTGGGCGCACTATTCGAGGAGGCGGAACGGATTCACCCTTCTCTTTCCCTTTCGCCTATCCACCGTTTTGTGCCCCGCCATGTTGATCCAAAAGTAGTAACCCAAAACCCGCAGCTTTCCTCGGACCCAGCATTCATCGAGGCCATTGCGCATAGCGGGTCCCAGGGCAATCTCAGCGCAGTGGGTATTCGTGCAGCACTTTATGTTCTGTACCGCGGTGAAAAAGATGTGGGTTTTTACGGCTTAGAAGCTGAGTCGTTAGCGGAAGCAGACCACTTGGAATCCGCTTTACGCAAAATTTGGGCGCACAATGAAAGCCTTCATCGGGCCCAGGTCCATCGGGCTGGTTTGGTGGTGGTCGTCGTCTGGACGGATGGCATCGCCCTAGAAGACTGGTTATCCGTCAACGAACGGGTGGACCAACGATTATCGGGCCTATAACCTGATTTGAGGCCAAGCCTTGCCTTAAAAGGCCCAGGCTTGAAGCGAAATGAATTGTGTGGGTCCCGCCCGGTTCCCTTCGCATTCCGTGCACGGACCAGCCTGCAAAATCTGAATGAATGGCATGAAAAAAATCGATTTGCCAAAACAAGCGCCTTGGCCCAAATAATATTGTTCCCAATGGGTTTTCAGTTATGGACCAGGTGAGGAGCTTGCATGAATCCGAGTTTGACCAATCGGCTTGCCCAACACGCAGACCTTGATGCAATCAGAATGTTGATGGACGCATCGATTGCCGAATTGCAGAAACCGTTTCTCAACCAGCAGCAGATTGCATCCAGCCGACTGATCATGGGACTGGATACGCAGCTTATCGATGATGGCACTTATTTTATTGTGGAAACCCAAGGCCAATTGGCGGGTTGTGGCGGATGGAGCCGCCGGGCCACATTGTATGGCGGTGACCAATCGCCCGGCCGTGATGCGGCGCCGCTCGACCCAGCCCGGGATCCAGCACGGATCCGTGCGATGTACACCCATCCCCAACACACCCGAAAAGGTGTCGGTCGCCTGATCCTCCTCCTGTGCGAGCAAACAGCCCGTTCCGAAGGCTTTAAAAAAGTGGAATTGATGGCAACGCTAGCCGGCGCAAAACTCTACGCGGCCTGTGGTTACGAGGCCTGTGAACACCTGAGCGATGATCGGGGCGGTGTCCCGGTCCCTTTGTTGCGCATGACCAAGTCCCTTTAAATTCACATGTTTAGGCAGGGTTCGTGCAACTTGCTTAAGGAGGGCGGGCCGTTTTTATATTTGTAGCCGCTCAGCTTGGATCTGCCGATGAAAATTTTGGTAATAGGTTTCCCGCAAAGGCCCGACCCGAGCAGGCGCGAAAGAAAAAAACAGGCTGGGCCTCGCTATTTTCGAGCGGTTCCAATCACTTCCATGAACGGCAAGTCCATCAAAAACCAAAATGTCCCCGACCTGTAAATCCATATAGGTTTTATTAAACCTTGTAACTTCAGGTTCGTCCTGACCAAAACGCTGGACAAGCTGAGTCTCGTCTAAAAGTCGATCCAGCTTTTGATCGGCAAAATAGAGGCCGCCATTATTGCGGCTCATCTGTTGTAAGGGCACAAGTATGGTAACAAATTGGTTGGGATCCACGGCCAACCCATGCCAGTAGGTCGCGTCTTGGTGTGCTCCATAGCCGGGTGTTCCAGGCGGCTTCAGGATGAGCTTGTCCTTAAAAAATTGGGCGTTTTCACCCATCCACGCACGCGCAATGTCGAGTAAAGCCTCTGAATGACCCATGGTATTTACGGACGGAATGTAAAGGCTGGCTGGATCGAGTCGGTCCCAGACCCAGTGGGATCCATTTTGTCGACCTTGAATATACGGGTTGGGTTTTTCGAATAAGGCACGGTTCATCGAACACCAGGAATGGCAATCGTGCCATAGGCGTTCGACCTCCGTGGTTGGTAGAAATTTTTGAAAAATTTGCCAGCCTAATGGATTTTTTTGAACCATTCCGTCACCTTTCCCACGGTTTGAAAGCCCAAGCGTTCATAAAGATTTTGTTTTCCCGAACGCAAAGAGAAGCAGCCTGCCCATGCACACTGTTGAAACCGCTCCAAACAGGCTCCAACAATGGCAGAACCGCAACCGTTCCTGCGGTGTGCAGGATGAACCCATAAATTTTTTAGGCGAACCCATTGAGATTTTGCCTGAGCACCAATCGCACCTACCACCCAATCCCCCTGAAAAGCCAAAAAGAATTGGTAACCGCTGGCCTGACGACTTTTCTCAAATGCAATCCAATCATCGGCACGGTGGAAGCGTCCATCGCTTGCCGTTTGACTGGTGCTAACCAGATGGCTTTTGAGCGCCCAATCCGCATCGGTTTGGATCTGCCTTAATTCTAGGAAGCTACTGCTTGGACGGTTTGGCGCTAAGGCCATTAAGTATTCAATTTTGGGCTGGAACCCGGGTTTTGGTCCATCGAAGGTGGTGTAAAGCCGAATAAAGGAGTAGCCCGCTCCGCTCAATTCATCTTCAAGCGCCCTCAGAACCGGACCCGCCATTGGAGCCCGCTCCCAAACAATGCAGCCGAGTGGCGTATGTTTGAGATCGGGTTGGCATACACGCAAATAAGCTCCCCGATCCTCAAACTGGCCGCCCCATTGAAAGTAGTGGCGATCACTATCGATTAAGTGCTGATAATAATCAACTTGGACTAACATGGATCAACCCATCTCGGATCGTCTGGTGTAAACTTTGCGTTCTTTTGCCAATCTGCCTTTTTGCGGCCAGGAGATTGAGTGGCCACATGTGCAGCGCAAAATGAGGGTTGGCTTCCCACAACACAACCTGGCCATCGGCTCGGGTCGAATAATCGATCGAAACCAGGTTCTGTTGAAGTGCTTCACTAGCCCGCAAAAGGACTTCGCGGTGACTGGTCCAGGCTTCGAAAAATGCAAAATCGGCTTTGAGGAAAGCTTCAATTCCGCGATTGCCCATCATTCTGCGCACGGGGTTGAAACTCCGGCCATGCCCAAAAGTGGAGTTTTTGCTGCCCACGATCGGGTCAAGTGCAAAAAAGACGTGGTTGTTGCGTACTTGATCTGCCATAACCAATGCCCGTTTCTTGTGATAGTGCGTCGAATACGGCGGCGTTTCATATCCCATCCGCGTATCCATGAAGGGGGATGCAGCTATTGGAAAAACCAAATCAACAGGGTTGAGCCCCTTCAGGTCTTTCTCCTGGTCCACCCATTTCATGGCCTTCTGGGCGTGCAATTGATCGGCGCGCAGGATAAGCGGATACGAAAAAGTTTGGGCCAAATCCATCAATTTTTCATAGCTCTCAATGCGGGTAACGGGTGGGGTTAGCAGGCCTGCATCCAACCACATTTTGGCCTGAACCGATTTGATCGAATGGGATAGGCTACTCGGTGGGTTAAACATTTTGATGGCCCTCCGCTTGGCTTCTTCTTCCAAAGCAAAGGCATCATCGAAACACGCCGGAAAGCGTTCGCGCAAGGGGTCCTGCAGCCAAAATACGACGCAATCAATGTCAGACAAATCGGGAACATGCTGTCCCGTTTCCCAAAAGACAAAACGGGCAAACAGGTTGGGTGAACTGCGCCGAATCTCCTCGATAAAAGGCTGGAAATAAGCCGGCCTGAACCGCTTCATTCGAATTTTTGGACCCCGACCCGAGCCGTGGCGCACAAACATTATTTTGCCCAAGATCACACCCTCAACCTAAAGATCCCATTTTACTCACAAACGTTTTCAGCTGGCATAATGAAGCCAATACCGTATTAAAGTGAATCGAGTTTGTTTTTGAGGCGGAGGATGATCGTGCACTTTTTTTCCATTTGGATCGCGGGCCAGCAAGGGCGATTACTTTGACCGCAAAAAGAAAACGTCCAATCACGCGCTGGCTGCGCGTGATTCTGCCGATTGCCGGTATCGCCAGTGCCATTTTCCTTGTGCCCTGGCTTTTGGTATGGGCCTGGTTGGCGCCATTACCCGACAGCATTCCGGCACAAGCTAACGAAGCTATACGGCGTGGCTTGGACGGCATTATCGTGTATGTCGATCAGGCGGGAAAAGAACCCCAATCCTATGCAGCTGGTTGGCAAAACAAAACGGAGCAGATCCCGGCTGATCCCAAAGCCCTGTTTAAGATAGCCAGTATCAGCAAACTTTATATTGCTGCAGCAACTGTCAAACTGGTCCAGGCCAAGAAATTGTCCTTGGATACACCCCTCAGCGCTTATTTCCCGGAATTGCAAGGCCAAATCGAATATGCCGATCAGATCAATTTGCGTTTAATGCTGCAGCACCGAAGCGGCATTCCCAATTTCACCGACCAAACCAATTTCGATTGGTTTAATCCACCAGCGAGCGATGACCAAAAGTTGGCATTGGTTTTGGGTAAACCTGCCGATTTTCGACCGGACAGCGAATACGCCTATTCCAATACCAATTTCCTGCTGATCGGCAGGATTCTGGATCAAACCTTGGGCTATGCGCATGCCAAATACATTAAAACGTCCATTCTGGACCCTTTGGGTTTAAAGCACACGTTTGGCTCCCTGGCCGAGGTGGATGCCAAGGACCTGGTCAGTGGCTATTGGTTTGGATATGAGGACGACCTCAAAGGCATTGATTTCCCGACCGCGGGTGGATCGATGATCGCAACCGCAGAAGAGGTGGCCAAATTTGTACGGGCACTGCGGGACGGTACTTTGTTGAGTCGCGAAGAACAGGCCCTTTACGAAACGATATACCCCTACGACCACACCGGCTGGTTACCGGGCTACCAATCCATGGTGGAATACCAAGCCGACATGGATTCCGTGGTGGTCGTGTTCGTCAACACAAGCGGCGAATTGGCCTGGAACCTTCACGAAATCATGTATGGCCGCATCCTCAAAATCCTGCGCCACCAATACCGGTAAATTTACACGGTAGGTTTTCAATCTTAGATTGGCATTGGACAGGCTGTCAGTCAAAACGGTCGGGTGGGCTGCCCATTCAAGGCGAAGCGGGTTGCAGACCTGAACTGACGCTCGGAGGCCAAATGTTCAGGAAATGCTCTTCGGCAAGGCCCTTTTGATCCGCAGCCTTCCTTTGCATGCCTATGAGAATTAAAAAGGCCCGCTGGGAAGCGGGCCTTTTTTGGGTTTGCTTGTGAGAAGCGATTAGAAGGTTTGGACAACCACGTCGTCGGTATCAATTCCACCTTTACCATCGGTTACGATCAGGCGGAAGGTGTAAGCGCGGTTGCGCGCGCTGGTGAACGAGGGTTTGGCCGAATTGGCACCGCTCAGAGTGACCGGAACGCCATTGATTTGGACCCACTGATAGGTCAGCTCATCGCCATCAATGTCATAAGACCCGGAACCATCCAAAACCACAGTTCCTTCGAAGTAGTTGACTTGGTCAGAACCGGCATTGGCCACAGGCGGCGTATTGGGTTCAGGTACTTCCAGAGGAATGACGGTAACCGTAGCGGTTTCAGAAACAGTACCCGCAGAGTTGGTTACCGTGATGGTGTAGGCTTGCGACTGGGCAGGCGCCAAAACCAGGCTTCCTTCTGCATTGACTTGACCTAAACCGCCGATGGTAACGGAGTCGCCATTTTCGGTGGACCAGGCCAAGGTGGTGAATTCACCGGCATTGATGGTGTCGGGGATTGCGTTGAAGAAACGAACCACCGGCGGCAGGACCGGAACATCTTGCATGAAGATGCTTACGACATCGCTACCCGTTGCGCCAAATGTGTCGCGCACCGTCAGGCTGAAGGTGTAGGACGCACCGGCAACACCTTGGAAGGTGGCTGTCGGTTTATCAGCGTTGGTCAGGACCACTGCAGGACCGGAAATTTGGGCCCAGCTGTAGGTCAATGCATCGCCTTCGTTGTCCGAAGCGGTACCGCTCAGGGTGACGGTTCCGGCAGCTACGTTAATTTGGTTTTGGCCGGCATCAACAACCGGACCGGTATTGCCAACCCGCGTTTGACGGGTATGCATTTCGTAGCGGATTTTGGGGATATCGATCGGGGTGACTTGGTCCGCATACATGTAGCGTGCTTGTGCCCAGGAGCCCCAGCGTAGTCCGGTCGCATAACGATCGGAATCTTCATCGCTAATCACGTTTTCGTTGCGTTCCAGGTTGATGTACCAAGTTAAGCGATCGGATAGGTTCCATTCAAAACGCAGGTTTGCAGCCAGGTCGGAGGAGAAATCGGTATCCAATTTGGCGACAGAACCGGAGAGGCCCGCTTTGTCACCCAAGTTGAATCCGAAGCTCAGACCGACTTGTTTCACGACTTCTACATAGGTTTCTTCCAAGAAAGTCAGACCGATGTAACGCGAAGCAACTACATCGCCATCGTCAAAAGGTGCGGTCCCAAACAGACCGATGTGACCTTTATCGAAAACATAATCCAAGGTCAAAGCACCTTGGCCGATGCCAGCCGATTCGAGGCCTTCCATTTCAATGAACTTGTAGGAAGCAGCGCCACCAATTTTGAAGTGGCCGGACTGGTAAACCAGGGCACCATCAAATTGGCTTTCGTTCATGGTGTCGTAATGGGTGTATTCGCCTTGGGCTTGAATGCCAAAGGAATCGGTTAAGGCTCGGAAATACTGGCCTTTGATGCGGGCGGTGAAATCATCGTTTTCATCCAGACCCAAATCCACACTCACGCCGCCAAAACCGTTGAATTGCAGATCGCCATGTACACTGCGCGAACCCCAAGCTTTATTGTCGGTGCTGGCAGCAGCGGCGGGGGGTGCTTCATTCAGTTTCTTTTCCAGGGCAGCTTTTAATTCACCGCACTGTTTTTCCAGATCGGAAAGCTTTTGCAGAATGGCATCGTGATTTTCCTGCATCGCTGCAGCAGGTGAACTGCCAAAAAACAGTTCGATCAGGCGGTGGTAACCAACCAGTTTTCGGGTTCCGTCTACGGTTTCGTACAGCAGTAATTCAACCCGACGGTTGAGAAAACGGCCTTCGCGCGATTCGTTATCGGAAACGAAATTCGCTTCACCGCGGCCTTCCACTTTTACTTTCGCTTCGTTTGCACCACGAGAAACCAAATAGGCCTTAACGCTGTTGGCGCGACGCAAACTGAGATTTTTATTATAGGCATCCGAGGCAACGGCATCGGTGTACCCCACCACTTCGAGTTCGAGGTCGGGATACTTGACCATGACTTCGGCCAAGAGATTAAGCCCTTGGAATGCATCCACAACAACGTGTGAATTCAAGGGAAAGTTAACATGTTCGAGACTATCATCGTCCGCAAGCACTGGCACACATAAGACCAATGCCATCGCGGCTTTAATCCATAAATTTTTCATAGGCATCCCTCCATCGAGTAAGGAAAACACTGAACACAAATAGCGTCACGAGCACTCATCATACCAAAGCCTCGGACGCATGAACAGGTTGGTACAGGTGAAAGATTTTTTTTGTCACAAGCAACATAATCATTTTTTCTGTCCTTGTCCAACCGCACAGACTTACGAGGTGAATTAAGGTAAGCACCTGAATAACCGCAACTCAGTCCTGAAGCGAAATTTCGCGAGCCGAAATGCGGTGCCGTCTCAACAGCTCTTTCATGTCTCTTCCGTTGATACTTCTGAGGATTTGTCGACGTTTTTGCAGCATCTTTGGCGCGCCCATCACCCCGTGCAACAAGGCTTTGAGCAACGTTAATGCCAAAGCAAAGGCGCTTTGATTTTGTCGGAATTGAGCGGCCGCACCACGGCCGCTGCCCATGCTGACCACATTCATAACGTAGCGGCGCAGTGAATGCCAAGGACTCAACAGGAGCCAACTCATCGGGAAGGTCTTTACCAGCAAAAAAATGCGGTTGCGTTCAACAAAATAAAGTTTTCGCGGATTAAACCGTCCGAGGGTTGCACTGTGTTTGTGCAGGATCCAGCTTTTGGGCTCATAGACACAGCCGTAACCTGCCCAGCGCGCGCGCATGCCCAACTCGGCATCTTCGCCATAAAGGTAGAAATCTTCATCTAAAAGACCGATCTGCTCCAGCATGCTGCGCCGATAGAACCCGGCGCAGCCGTCTGGCCAAAGCGTCTCGCTGGGTTGATCAAAGGGCGGACCATCGGGTAACCCGGTGGCCCGACCGCGATTTAATCCATCAGGGAACATCAAATGGCCAACTTTATCGATGGTTTTGGGGTCGTCAAATCGCAACACCCGACTGGCAACCATACCCAGCGACTCCGTATCAAAATGAGTGCTGGCCGCACGGATCCAATCCAGATCTGCACGGGTATCGTTGTTGATCAGGGCGATCCAATCGCCCTGACACCTTTGGATGGCCACATTATTGCCGCCAGCAAAGCCGCGGTTCTCGTTCAAAAAAATGGGTTTAATTAAAGGATTGGCCAACTGTTCCAGAAATGCTACCGAACCATCATTGGACCCGTTGTCCACCACAAAGATTTCCAGCGGTTGCAGGGTTTGGTGGGTCAGTGCGTTCAGACAGGTTTCGAGGTGGTGGAGCCCATTCCAGTTGACGACCACCACACTAACGGTGGCAGGTTTCGTCATGTTCTCATCACCCAAAAAGACGCTTCTTAAACAAAAAACTCAAATTGCGGATCCCATCGCGATAGGGTTGCAGCTTGATCTCACCCTGACGCGCAGAGTATTTAATGTGCTCTTCCTTAAAGCGCAACTCTTTGTGTTTGAGCACTTCGATCTTGATTTCTTCGGAAAAAGCCATACCTGGAGAAGTCAGTTTTATTTTGTCTAAGATACTGCGTTTAAAGACCCACATCCCGCTTTGGGAATCTTCAATCGGCGTTTTAAACAGGATCGCCATGGCCATTGACAGGATTTTATTGCCAATCCAGTGTTTGAAACTCATAGCTTCTGCATTGAGGATCGGGAACCGACAGGCCGAGAGAAAATCGACCTGATAATGCAAAAACACATCGACCAGCCGATCTAAATCGCTTATGGGATAGCTGTGATCGCCGTCTAAACAGCAGATGATATCGGTAGAAGCGTGTTTAAACCCGCGCATGTAGGCTCGACCGTAGCCGCGCAGCGTCTCCTGGACCACATAAGCGCCCATCTCTTTGGCCACTTCTGCAGTTCGATCGGTACTGCCATTATCCACGACAATAATTTCATCTACCCATTTGGGTGCGGCACCCAAAACGGACCGAATACCGTCCTCCTCGTTTAAGCAAGGGATCACGACGGTCACACTGAGATCACGATACATAAATGAATGCCTCAAGGTTTGGGTTTACGTCCGGTCCCCAAGGGCCCCGATCCGAGCGAGCCCATGCTACCACAGGCTTTGAAGGAAATCAGGATTTGCGGGCGACTACGGTCAGCATGCCGCCCTTTTGCAAGGCTGCTGCCAATCCTTCGACAGGCGTTAAAGCCCATGTCAAAGCTAAATAAAATAAGGTTGCAAGCGGCCTTGCACGACCCATAATCTTTTGGCGCGTGGGCTCTCCTTGGGCAAACAAGGAAGAGCTTAGGCCGGGCGGGCCATCGCGCCATGACCATGTCGAAACCCGATCGACCTGGAATCCTGCATCCGAAAGCAATTTGCGGATTGCGGGAAGGGTGAATTGCCACAGGTGGCGGGGCGCTTCTAAACCTTTCCAAGCCGTTCCAGTCCAAGTCGCTTGCCAAGAGCCCAGGTTGGGCACCCGTAAGAGCAGACGCCCTTCCTGTCTCAGCGCTCGGTGACACTTTTGCAAAAATATAAGCGGTTCGTGGGTGTGCTCCAAAACATGTAAGGCAGCCATACCCGCCAATTGATCGGGGGCTGGATCCCACGTTTCTGCCTGATGACAACTAACGTCCAATCCGAAGGTGTTCCGGGCATATTCGACGGCGCGCGGATCGCCATCTATGCCGTGTGCCTGAACCCCGCGTTTGGCGATCAGAGCCAACCAATCGCCACGCGAACAGCCGAAGTCCAGAAAGGATTCTGCGGGCTTGATGTTCATGCGATTGAACCAGCGCATTAAATCCCAGCGCAAAAGGGTTGCGACATAGTGGGCCTGGAGCCGGTTGAGCAGACCCGGTTTAACCTGTTCACCCCAATAGCCACTGCCGTAGAAAGTGGCTGCAAGATCCCGGCTGGGCATAGGGTTTTGATACGCGGAACCACACTTTGTGCAACGCCAATAAGTCGCTTGAAATTCGGTTTGCTGATAAAAACGATCGGACAGGGTTCGCCAAAAATGAGACGCCCCGCCGCACAGGGGGCAGGATTCGAGACTCATCGTTTTCGGCGTTTATGCGGCGGCTTTTTCGGGATTCGACCCGGTTTTGGCGGACCGTGGCGTCGACTGGGCGTTGAAGGTGAAGCGGGTCTGGATCGGATCACGCGACCCGGTGCTGGCCCGACGGCCGAAACTAATGACAAATCGCATTCGCGGCGAAAAAGGTCAACCCGGTCAATGCGCACTTCAATGCGGTCGCCCAGTGAAAACAGGCGTCCTGAACGGGCTCCGACCCAACACATGCGCTCGGGATTATGCTCGAAACGCTCACCGCCCATGGCGTCTTCGCGGAGTAAGCCATCGACCCACAGATCACCAAGGCGCACAAATAAGCCAAAATTCTGAACATCCGAAATCACACCTTCAAAGGTCTCACCCAGACGGGTTTTCAAGTGGCGGAGCAGTTTCATGTCGCGAAAGGTTTGCTCCGCGCGGGAAGAGGCGCGTTCCGTGCGGGAAATAGCCATGCAGATTTCGCTCAAGGCTGCGTCATCAAAATGTTCAGGTCCGAGATCGGGCTGTTCCAGCAAACGGGTTAGGCGTTGATGCAACAACAAGTCCGCATAACGCCGGATGGGGCTGGTGAAATGGGTGTAGCATTCGGAGGCCAGGCCAAAATGATCCATGTGTTCGGGATGGTATTCAGCCAATTTCATGCATTTCAGCAAGGCCGTTTGAAGAACATTGCTTTCATCGTCCGGTCGCTCTTCAATTTGGTTGAGGAGCAGGTTCAACGCTTGGCCAAGTTCGGGCATGGGATGGGGAATATCCAGACCGCGGGTAGCGAGAAAAGAAAACAATTTTTCGATCCGTTCGGGGTCCGGTGGACCGTGGTGCCGATAGGCAATGCCGATGCCGGCGTCGCGCATGTGGCGGGCCACCACTTCGTTGGCCAAAACCATGTACATCTCAATCATTTGGTTGGCTTCGGTTTGATGGCGTCCGCTGATCGATTGCATCAGATGATTTTCATCCATGCGTAAAACGGGTTCGGCCAAATCCAGGTTCAGACCGCCAGCCTTACGCCGCTTGGCTTTAAGGGTCATGGCCAATTGAATGGCGTTTTCCAGGCTGGGCAGCACCGCTTCCAGGCTGGCGCGGACCTCGGGATCCCGGTCAATCACTGCTTTTTGCACTTGATCGTAGGTCAAACGAAAGGCACTGCGAATCAGACCTTTACCGACTTTGTAATTTTTGAGATCGCCTTTGCGCGAGAGGGTCATGACCACCGAAAGCGTGTAGCGTTCTTCATGGGGCCGAAGCGAACACAGGTCAGTCGAAAGCCGTTCAGGCAACATAGGGAAAGCACGGTGGGGCAGATAGGTCGAGTTGCCCGTTTTCCTTGCCCATAAATCCAGGGGACAGCCTTCAGGCACAAAATGGGCGACATCGGCGATGTGGACGCCTAATTCAATTTCATTGCCGATGTATTTGATGTGGATGGCATCGTCAAAATCCCGTGCGTCAGCCCCATCCACGGTAAACACCATTTCATCGCGAAAATCGACCCGATCCTGCACATCAAACGGATAAGGATCTGGAAAGGAATTGGCCTCTTCAACGATCTGAGCGGGGAACTGCATGGCAATCCCCTGTTCAGCCAGGGCGAGGGTCTCATCGACCTGGGCATCGTCGAAAGAACCGATGACCCGATTAAAGCGAAACGTTCCATCGATTTGACGATCAAAAACCAAGACCAAGCCGTCTTCCAAATCGTCGGGCAGTCCCTTGAGGCGTGCCCAATCGACAGGCGGTTGGCCAAAAGGCGTAAAAGTGCGTTGGCGCCATTGGCGTTCAAGGACACCCACCAGAGTGGTGCGCTCCATGGATTCGATGGCGACGATTTTTCCTGCAATGCGTCCGCGCTGACCGCCGTCAGTTTTTTCAACCCGAACCCAGTCCCCATGACTTGCATTGCCCATGGCATGTTCGGGGATAAACCAATCGGCCCCACTGCCTTCAAAAGAGACAAAACCAAATCCGCGCGGATTGACCCACAAACGGCCAACACGCGATTTTTGCAGACGGGTCTTTTCTCGTTTAATTTCAACGGTTTGGCGCGCACCATTGGGGACCCAATAGCGGGTTCCGGTTTTGACCACAGAACCTTCGCGAACCATTTCGCGCAAGATCGATTTCAATAGCCCGCGGTCACGTGGAAAAAGACCAACTCCGTGTAAAAGCGCACGAATACCAACGGGATCTTCCTGACGTTTCAGGAAATCGAGCACCAATTGTTCCAAATTCATCATCAGGTCAGCGCCCACCCTGACAATGAGGGATCAGGCCTCAAAGGTTATCATCCTTTTTTTCATCATTTTTACCTGGGCGCTTGGATCTTTCATTCACCTTCTCTTGTTGCAGGACTTTATCTGCAGCGCGATTGGTATTGTTGATACCGCGCTGTTTGGCTGCCCGCTCAACCGTGTCCATTTTCTGTAAGATATCTTCTTTTTCCTTTACCAGTTTGGCTTTTTTGGCATCGAGTTCGTCAAGGATATCGCCAGAACCATCGGCACTTGAATAAGCAGTTCCATCGTCTTGGAGCGCTGCTTCGGCCCGAACGATGTCATTGGTGGCAGCATCAATGGCCGCTTCTTTTTCCGCAAGCTGACGCTTGAGATCCACCATTTCACTGGAGAACCGTTCCTGATCAGCCAGGTAATCACTGGCCGTTTGGGTGGGTTCAAACTCAGCATGGGTCACATCGTTGTCAGCATAGGGGTTTTTTTCAGCAAATTTATCAACGGATTTGTCCGTGATCTGAATTTTGCCAGCAGGAGGCATTTCCTCCGTGGTTTTGCCTTCGAGACGTGCGGAAATTTCACCGATCGACTGAGGTGCAGTGGGCGGAGGCTCGACGACAGGTTGTTTGGCGGCTTCCTGAGCAGCTTTTTGTTCTTCCGTGGCGATTTTAGAGCGCTCCAGATCAACCATACTGGCTGGCAATTGGACCATCTCCCCTTCAGGGTTGCGAAAAACAATAAATTTCCCACGAATTTCCCATGGGCCATTGGTTTCGAGTGTTTTGCCACTGGTTGTTACCAGGACATCTGCCAACAAGACGCCACAGGTCATAAACAATACAAAAAGGGTTTTCATATCAACACCTCACAAGTACATTGTACGGCTGAAGTCCGCAGGAAGCCAATGCCCCAAGACATCGACGCGCAAAGGGAGATTCTGACCAAGCGGTGCCGGGAAGGAACGAAACATAGTATACATGGGCCGCGCAAGCCACACAATGCACGCTCCAAAGTGGCCCTTGCTGAGGATCAAAATGTGTGATTTTGGACACGGAACCATGTTCCAGCCACAACGCAAGCCGCCATTTTCAACTTTTTGGGCTGATGTGCCGATACGGCCCAATAACCAGGCTAAATCGCCTGATGACTTGACCCGGACAGGTTCGACCTTATAATGGGTGTTCAAGGAGTGGCGCATGCCAAAAATCGTGTTTGTTCGACCCTGTGAGACCCAGACCCAGGATCAAGGTCTGATGGTAGGACGAACCGATCTGGACCTAAACGAAACGGGCCACACCCAAGCCGGTGCCCTCGCCCAATACATGCAATCCTGGCCCATCAGCCGAATCGCCGTCTCTCCGATGAAACGAGCCCTTTCAACGGCGCTTTACCTATGCGAGGAGAACAATCGCATTCCCCAGCTGATTTCCGGTTTCCAAGCGACCGATCTTGGCGAATGGGATGGAAAACCCAAACAATTTGTGCTCGAAAAAGACGGAGCACGCTTTGAACGTTGGCGAACAGAGCCCGATTTCCCCTGTCCAGGTGGCGAGAGTATTCGCAATATTTATCGCCGTTCCTTTTGCGAATTGGTCGATTTGGTGGCCCTGTGTGAACCCGATGAGTTGCTGGTCATCATAGCCCCGGCCATGATTTTGCGGGTCATGACTTGCGGTATCCTGGATCTGCCTTTAACCCATGCCTTGAGTTTTGCATTGAATCACGGAGCCGTGAGCACATTCACTCGACTCTACCCCAGCGGGCCGTATCAAATGAGCCGTTGGAACGATATCTCTTACCAATACGAACCGATGTTGGCTTTGGACGGCAGTTTCCCAGGCGAATTGCCTTAGGCCGCAAAAAGGAAATCACGACCCACCTCAAAGGCGCGTAGGCGAAGAAACGCATCGATCTCCGTGCGCGCGCCGCGATTGCCCACATAACCCAACACAAAGACCGCATCTGGCGCTGGAATTGAATCCGGAGCAACAACAGGGATTCCGCTATAGCTCTGACCGATTTTGTGGGGGTCTATATCGATCCAGGCCTGGATCTGGGTGCCCAAATTTTGCAAATAACCAACACGCTGTCGCGTTTTTCGACCAGCGCCCCAAACCCAAATCGGTTTTTGAACTTGGTGCTTGAGCCACTCGTGGAGATATTCCGATTTGATTTGGTAAAAGGCCTCGCGCGCATAACGCGAATCGGTTCGGGTCAGCCGAGAGTCGTGATCGTTCCAACGCAACAAAACCGAATCTGTCTTGCCAAACACCAAACCCGCCCGCAGCCAACGCAACCACAATTCATAATCCTCGGGAAACGGACCTGCCCGATAGGCACCAGCGGTTTGAATACAGGCGCGTCGAAACATTACGCTGGGATGGATGATAGGCGATTCAATAAATTGGGCCAGGCGTAAGGCCGTAGGGGTTTGTAGACTATTGGTCCACGAGATGTAATGCTCCAATCCAGGTGAAGGCCCGCCACCATGGGCAATCGAGGTGGCACACACATCCCAGTCAGGGTGCCTATTAAAGGCTTGAAGTTGCGCCTCAAATCGCTGGGAATAAGACCAATCATCTGCGTCCATGCGCGCAATGAACGGCGCTTGAGCCAGCGCCAATCCATCATTTAGCGTTGCAACCAAACCGCGATGCGCAAAACGATGGGCGACAATTCGCACGTCCCGCTGCATCCACTGCTGCATGACAGCCCAGCTGCCATCATTTGATCCATCATCCAAGAGTAAAAGACGCCAATCACGCCAGGTTTGATCGACAATGGAGCCAATCGCTTCTTCTAGCCTGGGCCCTGCATTGTAACAGGGCAAAAGGACATCAATTTGTGGCGTCTGAGCCACTGCCAACCGCTTTGAGCCGCGAAAGTCGTTTGTCGCGCAGTTGTTTGGCAATGACCTGCAAATCAGCCACCCGATCCGATTCGTCAATAATTTCCATGCCCAGGATGGTTTCAAACAAATCTTCCAGCGAAATGAGGCCGCTTACCCCGCCAAACTCATCGACCACCATTGCAATTTGGTCGCGGCGCTTGGAAAGGTGCCGCAACGCATTTCCAACCGAACAGGCCCGCGGCAAAAAGGAGATCGGGCGCTGAAACGTACTCAAGGGCGTATCCATTGACTTGCCGCGCAAAGCGCCCAACAGTACTTCCCGTACCAGCAGGTAGCCGGAAACGTCATCCCGCGATTCACCATACAGCGGAATGCGCGAAAACGGGTCCAATAACTTCATATCGATAAAATTTTGTAAGGTCGTTTTGGCCGGTAACATTTGCAGGACCGTGCGCGGCGTCATGACGTCTTCTATCTTCATGCGCTCAAGTTCCAAAAGATTGGCAAAGGCCTCGCTTTGGTAATCGGCAAGCGTACCTTCCTGGGCTGCAAGCGCAATCATGGCACTCAGTTCACCCGAAGTGACCGATTTGCGGGGTTCGGGTGCCAGTAACCGCGTCAGGGCACGGGTAATAAACAGTACCGGCTGCATGGCCCGGACCAATCCAATCGCCAAATAACCAATCCAAGGTGCAATTCGCCCAGCATACATGGAGCCCAAGGTTTTCGGGATAATTTCGGCAAAAACCAAAATCAAAAAGGTCAGAATGCCACTAAATAAGCCAAGATAATTGTTGCCCCAAATCACGGCCGCTTCTGCGCCCGCCATCGAAGCGCCTAACGTATTGGCCATCGTGTTAAGGGTCAAAATCGCCGAAATTAAATCATCCAGGCGGTTTTTCTTGAGATCGAGCAGAAAACCGGCACCTTTGCGGCCTTTTGTCGCAAGTTCGGCCAAATTGGAAACCGGAATGGAAAGTACCGTAGCTTCCATGATTGAACACACAAACGAGGTGCCAATCGCAAATAAAACAAAGAGAAGAAGGGGTGCCAGCATTTTTTGGGGAAGTCGACCCAGCCTTAAGCGCTAAAACAGATGCGAGGATACCACGCCCGCTCGAATTCTTTCAAATTCAACCCCGCCCCCCTGTCTTTTTATCTGCTGAGGAATTACATTATGTGTAGGGACCTACCCAACAAAAACCGACCTGGGAGGTGTCACATGTTAATCCAAAAAATATTATTGGCTACCGATTTCAGCGAGTGTTCCAAGCGCGCCATTGATGCTGCCAAAGACCTTATGACCCGCATGAATACGCAATTGGAGATTGTTCACGTCTTTGATCCGTCTGGAATGTACATGCCTGCTCCCTACTACTTTATGGCCGGCATTGATCGCTGGATTGAAGACCACATCAAGGCCTGTCGAGAACGCGGCATGCACAGTCTGGAAACCCTGGCCAATGAATTGGGTGGCAATGTTCGAACCCATTTCATTGAAGGCAAACCTGGGCATGAAATCGTCGAATTTGCCAAAAATCAAAATGTCGACATGATCGTGCTGGGTACCCATGGTTATACCGGTCTGAACCGTTTGGTTTTGGGATCCGTCGCTGAGTATGTAGTAAGACATGCCGACTGCATGGTTTTGACGGTTAAAGGCAGCGCTTAGCACATCCGCAAATCCGGATCACATTCCTCATTTCGGGATCTCCTCGGCCAGTTGGTACTTCTCCAATCGGTAGAGGAATGCTTTGTACGGTAAACCCAATAAGCGCGCAGCTTTGGACCGATTGCCATGGCATCGGTCCAGAGCCTGACGCAGACATTCGCGTTCGTGATCCTCCCAATTCATGCCGTGGTTAGGAATTAAAAACGGCTGCGCGGAAGCATGAACAGGGGCTTGAGGCAGATCTGCCATCTGAACCACCCCCTCCTCGGCAAAGAGAACCATACGCTCAACTGAATTGGCCAATTCCCGCACATTGCCCGGCCAGTGGTAGTCGACCAGTGCCCGCAGGACCGACTTGGGCAGAACCGGTGCTGGAAGCCCATGTTTCTGAGCCATTTCCGAGAGTAAGTGCTGGGCCAAGACTGGGATATCTTCGCGCCGATCACGCAAGGCCGGCAAATTGAGGCGCACCACATTAAGACGATAAAAAAGATCTTCGCGAAATCGACCCTGGTGCACTTCCCGATCCAAATCGCGATTGGTCGCCGCAATGATGCGCACATCGACCGCAAACGAACGCGTACCGCCCACACGCGTAATTTGCTGATCTTGCAAGGCGCGCAGCAATTTCGGTTGGATCGGTAAAGGCAATTCACCGATTTCGTCCAGGAACAAAGTGCCCTGATTCGCTGCTTCAAAAGTACCGGCCCGGGTGCGGTCGGCGCCTGTAAACGCGCCTCGTTCAGCGCCAAAAAACTCGGATTCAATTAATCCTTCAGGAATAGCGGCACAGTTAATGGCCATAAAGGCACCCGACTTGCGTTTGGACAAACTGTGGATGGCGCGGGCGGTGAGCTCCTTGCCCGTGCCCGATTCGCCGCTGATGAGCACGGTCGCATCGGTTTGAGCAATCTTCTCGATGGTGCGAAAAACGCGTTGCATACCGGGCGATTTGCCGATTAGGTCCACCAAGCGTTCGCGTTGGTCCAAAGCTTGGGTTAACCGCTGGTTCTCATTGGCCAAATTGCGGGTCTTGAGTGCTTTTTGCAAACACAGCAACAGTTGTTCGCGTTCAAACGGTTTGGTGATGTAGTCATCCGCGCCCTGGCGAATCGCTTCTACCGCCCGTTCAATGCTGCCATAAGCAGTAACCATAACGAAGGCAACCGGCCAATTCTGTTCGCGAACCCGGCTCAATAAATCCGCGCCCGAAATTCCGGGCAGTTTCCAGTCGCTGAGCACAACATCCACGCGATCAACCTCTAATCGGTTAAGCGCTTCTTCAGCAGAGGCGCAGCTTTGCACGATATAACCGGCCTGTTGGAGCAATAACGCCACCAATTGACGTTGGTCCGCCTCGTCCTCCACCAGCAAAACCCGCAATTTATTCATCCCATTGCTCCTTCCATGGGGATCCAGGCCCGCGCGATAGCGCCTACCTCTCGATTGGCCAAGCTCAAGGTGCCATTGTAGCGATTGATCAGAATCCGGTTGGCCAGGAAAAGGCCCATGCCAGATCCATAGGTTTTATTGGTTTGGTGGGGCTGAAACAGGTTTTTTTGGATTTCAGCACTGAGTCCGGGTCCTTCGTCCGCGACCTCGACACAATAACCTTCATTTTCTGGAAAGAGTCGAATCCGCAACGTTCCGCCAGGCGGACTCGCCTCAATCGCATTGCTGATCAAGACGTGCAACACCGATTTAAGCTCGGCCTCCCAACCGGCTAGAGGCGCTTTCTCCAGGGCGCACTCCAGGTCCACTTTCACCTTGCGTTCGGGATCTTGCATAACGGCCAAGGCGACATCTTCGACCAAGGCCCTTAAATCGATGCGCCCGGGCTCTGCCAGACCTTCGCGGGACAAGGACAGGAAGGATCGAATCCATTGGTCGATGCGCTGAATATTTTTGCGCGCCGAACTTTTTAAGGAGGCGGCACGCTCCCGATCCGGCTGTTGGGCGGCCAATTCCTCAACCACCAGACCGACAGCATTGAGCGGATTGCGAATGGCATGCGCCATACCGCGCCCAATTTCACCTAACTCACTGAGATGTTGTTGGTTTTTGAGGCGTTGTGCGTCGGCATCCAGCTGTTTGAGCTGAGCACTCATCTGGTTAAACGCAAACATGGCCAGACCAACCTCACCGCTGGCGCCTTTCGGATCCACCTGCAAACCCAAGGTCCCAGATCCAACCTGCTGAGCCGCCTGGGACAATCGGCCGAGTGGCGCGGAAATGCGGTGTGCGATTAAGGCGGTCACCAGCCAACCCACAAACAAAACACAGGCGCCAGCAATCCAGAACCGAAAGCTGGCTTGTTGGACCACCTGGTCCATCCGGTTGGCGGGCAGCGGAATGTGGATCGGTCCTTTCGGGCTGTAAAAAACCAGATGATCGCCTTGCTTTCCATCGTTTTCCAGTTTGATTTTGGCTGAATCAAGCGCCTCGATCATCTTGGGGTCGCCCTTGATCTTAAATTCCAATTTGGCGGTTTGGTTCGGGCCAATCTGTTCGACCCGTTTGATATGGGC
Source organism: Acidobacteriota bacterium (assembly GCA_020637335.1). Lineage (GTDB taxonomy): Bacteria > Acidobacteriota > Holophagae > Acanthopleuribacterales > Acanthopleuribacteraceae > JACJWC01. Next base: position 57,839 of record JACJWC010000012.1, read on the forward strand.
CGTAACCTCTTCTTCCTGCTGGCTAACCCAAGCACCCGCTTCCACATGCCGCTCCACAACCTGACCCGCGGCCGGATCTGCAGGGTCCAATCGGGTCAGCATTTCGTTGCTGAGTTCCAGAGCATACATATGGGTTTCCTGGTTGAGGCTGCGCAGCATCCAACGCGTCAGCAACCACTGACCGCAGACCAGAACCAAAACCAATAATCCAAAGGAAAACGCAAGACGTAGGCGCAAAGACATAAGGCCTCCCCTCCCAGCTTGAGCAAATGGGATACCAACTCGACTTTTAGTGACCGCCCATGAAAAGTGCGTAAAGGCTGAGCAGGATCTCAAAAATGATCAAGGCCACAATGTACCACTCAAGTCGCAAGCCGCGTTTGGTCTGCAGGATATCCAGCAAGGTTTCAGCCGTACTGTTGACCAAATCCACTTTGCGGCGCAGGGCAACCTCGCGTTCGGAAAGCTCGAACTCATCGGTCAGCCAATCGTTGAGCTTCTCCAATTCCGGTTGTTCCCACAAAACATCGGGCTTCTCGCGAATCTCAGCGCGGCCAACCATTTTGTGCAAGACCAACAGGGATCTCCCAATTTGGCGCACCAAGTCGCGTTCTGAGAAAGCGGAATAGCCGGTTCGTTCCAGCTGTTCCGCCAAGGGTTCAATTTGGTCAAACGTACCAGCAATCGTTTTTTCGAAAAGTTCGAGGATAGCCGCTTTGGCCAGTACGTGGGCCAACACGTGCAAACGGCTTAACGAAGGCTCCAGGAGCCAAATCCGACCTTCGAGAATGCCCTCTTTTTGGTTGTCCCAATGAAAATCGGTTTGTTCACTGACGCGAATGGTCCAGTGGGCATCCAAATCACGTGCAGTACGCTCAAGAAATGCGTCCCGCTGGTCCGCGCCCATATTGATGAAGACAACCACACCATAGCGGAACACCACCACAAGACCCTGTTCTTCCACCTTTAAAGTCAGGGGATTAAGACTGAGCCGCTGATATCCATCAATGGCTTTGACGTCTATTTTCTCGGCGACGTACACGGCTTCAGCCCGCACCGGTCCTTTGCGCAACAAATTGAGATCCGACATGGTGGCCTCAAGCGATTTAGAGTTGGGTCAGGACTTCCACACCGGTTTCAGTTACACGAACGGTGTGCTCAAATTGGGCAGAAAGCCGTCGATCGGCGGTATAGACCGTCCACTTGTCGCGATTATCCAATTCGGTCCGCCAGGTACCGGCATTGATCATGGGCTCAATCGTGAAAGTCATGCCGGGCACGAGCTCGCAATCGGTTTCCGGGTTGGGGTAATGGCAAACCTGGGGTTCAGTATGAAAAACGCGCCCAATGCCATGACCGGTATATTCGCGCACAACCCCCAAACCGCGTGAACCTGCCAGTTGCGAAATGGCCTGACCAACAGCAATCAATCGACCGCCCGGCTGAACCGCACGAATACCAGCTTCTAAACATTCTCGGGCTGTTTCGGTCACCAACTTGGCCTCATCTGAAGGTGTTCCCACGTAAACCGTTGCGCTGGAATCGCCAAAAAAACCGTCCAGCAGGCAGGTCACATCCACGTTAACAATATCTCCATCTTTGAGAATGACGTCCGCTGATGGGATCCCATGACACACGATTTCGTTGACGGAAGTACACACGCTCTTGGGAAATCCACCCGCCTTGATTTGCGGGTTGCGTGGATCTGTCAAACCTTTGGGGTAATTGAGCGGAGCGGGATAGGCACCTGCATCCAAGGTCATTTCATGCACCCAGGTGTTGATTTGCTCGGTAGAAACACCCGGTACTACCCGTTTGCAGACCTCGGCCAAAATTTCAGCATTGAGGCGACACACCCGCCGCATCTTGGGCATATCGGCCTCTTCAAGGATCTGGAACTGGCGGCGGAACAAGGGATTGGCAGGAATTTCATTGGGATGACACTTCTTCAGTTTTTTCCCGCTACCGCACCAACACGGGTCGTTGCGACCCAATTTCACTGAACGTTGCATAAAATTCATACCTTCCGGTCGTTATTATCGTCCAAGCGGTTGAAACTTGGCAAATCGATCACAGCATCGGGCTATGATGTGGGGCGAAAGGGGTAGGTATGGTCCATATTGCATTGGTGTTTGGCGGCCGCAGTCCGGAACACGAGGTTTCAATCGTATCGGCCCGATTTGTGGCCAAAACCCTGCGCGAAGCCGGTTATCAAGTCACGCCGATTGGTATTACCACCCAGGGCGAATGGTTGAGCGGAGACGGGGCTTTTAATCAACTGTGTGAGCGAATTGGCGCACCCGCATCTGGGGCAGCGGCCCAACATCGCGCCCAGGCCATCCACGTTTTACAAACGGTCAATTGCGACATCGTTTTTCCCCTCATCCACGGTATTAGCGGTGAGGACGGTGTGATTCAGGGCTTTTGCGACCTACTGGAATTGCCCTTTGTCGGTGGCGATGTGCTCAATCAAAGTATCTGTTTCGACAAGTTAGCCACCCGCCAAGTCCTCAGTCAAATCGGCTTACCCCAACCCCAGTTCCTGGCCTTGTACCGCCACCAATTTGAAGGTGGTCGATACTGGCTGGTCGATGAAGTCGAACGACAATTGCCCTACCCCCTCTTTATTAAACCGTCACGAACCGGATCCTCAATCGGGATCAGCAAGACCCATTCGCGGGCCGAATTGGAAACGGCTCTGGACGTTGCCTTCCGCTACGATGAGCGCGTAGTCGTTGAAGTGGGTATAGTTGGACGGGAAATGGAAGTTTCTGCCTTGGGCGGCGCCATACCGTTTCTGAGTGCCATTGGCGAAATCGTGCCCGAAAACGAATTTTATGATTATGCCGAAAAATACCTAAAATCCTCGACCCAGTTCCATATTCCTGCAGATTTGCCCACCGAACGGGCCCAACTCCTGCACGATTATGCCCGGCGCGCCTGGACCGCCACCCATTGTTTTGGCCTGGCCCGCATTGATTTCATGGTTTCCGAAGACCACATTTTCCTCAATGAAATCAATACCATGCCGGGTTTCACCAAAATCAGCATGTACCCGAAACTGCTCCAACAATCCGGAATATCTGCCGTGGAAGCATTGACCCAAATCGTCCAACTCGGGCTGGAACGCGGTTCTTCCGCCAGTCGAGCCACAACCTTTCTCAGCCACAGCGATTGGTTTAAGGGGGAATCATGAGCGAGTCCTTGACCAAAAACGAAATCATTTCTCAACTGCACCAACGCCACGGTGGCATTCCACGCGAGCAAATGCAGCAAACGGTTGATGCCCTGATCGGCATCCTGCGCTATGCCATTTATGAAGAGGGCAATTTGCTGATTAGCGGCTTTGGCAGCTTCAAGGCTAAAGCCAAAAAAGTGCGCACCGTTCGCTTACCCAAAGGGACCGTGGCTGAAGTCCAGGGTAAACGCATCCAGTTCATTCCCGCTAGCCAATTAAAAAAAGCCATCAATGGAGACTGATGGATGAGCCTGAAACCCAAGAAGTTGTATTACAAAATCGGCGAAGTGGCAGAGTTGACAGGGGTTGAAGCCCACACCTTGCGCTACTGGGAAACCGAGTTAGAGGCCTTAAAAGCGCGCAAGAACCGCTCGGGCCACCGCATTTACACCGAAGCCGATATTGAACTGATCCAAAACATCAAGCACTTAACCCAAGTCGAAGGCCTGACCTTACAAGGGGTCCAAGCCCGCCTCAAACCGGGCGGCAAGCTTCTGAGCTGGCCGCAAAGTGCCTCTTTGGGCAATCGCGAACAGCTCCGTCAACAGGTCCTGGAAATCCGCAGCCTTTTGGAGCGCGCCCGAAAACTGCTTGCATTCAAACCCCATGATCACTAAAATAGCGCCGGTGTCGGAGCGTGGCGCAGTCTGGTAGCGCACTCCCTTGGGGTGGGAGAGGTCGGAAGTTCAAATCTTCTCGCTCCGACCATTTAGCATCCTCTTTTTACGCGAACCCCACGGATGCGATTTAACAAAAAAAACATCGGCTGAGTGCTCCGGGCGTTTTTAGTGGCCCTAGTGGACATCAACTTTTTGAAAGTTTGGACGTCCGGCGCAAATCAGACGGTTCTGGCAATAAACCCGACCCTAGTCCCGCGCACGGTTTGCCGGAACGAACCAATTAAAGGCTGCGCACGCCTGAAAGCCTTTGGCAAAAAAAGGAAAATTTCCAGAAAATCTTATTCCTTATCTTCCGTGAAAAGCCTTACACTCATGAAAATAGCTCAAGGATAAGGCAATGCCTATTCGCTTATTGTTTGTGGGAATTTACAGTGCAATTCTCCAAGGTCAAACCCAGTTGGAGGTGTTCCTCCCTGACGGATCGCCCTGTGAAGGAGCCATAGTCGCTATTCATTCAGTCTTAGGAATTCAACTGGGGCTGACCGATACCAACGGCTTTTTTTTGTTGGCAGAGACATCAGACCTGCAACACGTGACGGTCACAAAACCCGGTTTTCTAGGTATCCGCAAAACCCAAAAACACTTGGCAGATGGCCAGACCCAATTCACCCTCATGGACCCCGATTTTGGCGATGTTATCGTGCTGGCCGACTGGATTGAAATCCCTTTTATACCTAAGGACCAACCTTATTGCGGTGGCGGTGCAGTAGCCATTCCAATCATCACCCAAAGGGTAAAAATATTAACTGGGGACCCAATCCCCACATCGCTGTTACCGATGAACATTACTTTTTCTGCAAATTTCAATAGGGATGGCACGATCAGCCAGATAGAAATTCGGGACCCCCTAATCCCTGCGCCATATTTCCCGCTGCTGGAGCAAGCGATAAAAGAAACAACCTTCCTTTCCGGCCAAATTTACCAACAAAAAGTAAGTATGCGTCTAACAGAATCAATTCGCATTCTGCCATCGACAAATGACCCCAGATGACAATAAACACTTGTTTTTCCAGGAGCACTCAAATCGGTGGGTCCATGATTTTTCGGGAAATTTAGGTTCCAAAAAACAACTCAAGCTATTGAAACGTTCCGCTGCCAAAATCGGCGCCGACCGCCACACACCACACACTCAATCCATTGATTTCGTCCAGGCTATGGCCCGCTGGGATTTTTAAGGTCATCGTCTCGTTGACATAGGGCGTGGAGCTGATAAGGTCGCCGCTGATGGCAAAGCCATTGCCGTACGCGCCATCCATACCAGCATAAATCTGGACCAAGATACCGCCACCGTTGTAGTTGAAATTGCGCAGCATAATCGTTTGTTCGTCAAGCACTTCTGCGGAACCCGACACGCCGTAATTACCCTTATTCTGCAGATTCGCAATTTTGCCTATCAGCGGATGCCGTTCACCCGAATCGGGCAACGGCAAGGCGGCCGACTGCCAGAAATAAGGACAACCTCTAGAAAAACGCAAAGCTGTCAACGCAACCGGACCATCGGCTTCTACATCAAAAAAAGCACCTTCCATCTCGGAAAAGAAATTCTCCAAGAGCAACAGACCTTTGCCTTTGTCGGGCACATCCATTAAAACGGTTTGCACACTCAGACTGGCCCCACCACTGGCCCGTTGGCGGACATCGACCGATATCGCTTTACCACTCAGGTTCACCAGTGCGATGCCGTCAATGACATCCGACCAACGACCGGGAAATATGCGCCAACGGCTGGCCGTTTGTTCAGTGGCTGGAACATGCGCGGGGCTGGCTGTACCCGCAGCGTCCGTATACGCGACGGCAACCTGAACATTGGTGTCGTTTGGCAATTCCAAGTGCGCGGGTTGTGTTTCAAAAACATCTGCCGGATTGAAGACCGTACTCGCCCGTCCGGGCACCAGCATTTCAACAGGTCGAATCGCCTCACCCATGCCATCAAAGGCCGAAACGGTGATCTGTTTGGCAACATCCGATCCATTGGTCAGCATCACCTGGGTCGTGAACCCACCATTCGGACTGGTGACATGGGGAATAATGCGCATTTGGCCCCAGGCCAATCCGCTAAGAAACAGAACACACAAAAAGAATCGCATCGGTTACTCCTTGAAGGGTCGCCAGTTAAACACACCCCAGGCCTATCCTATTCCAAGTTAAGCGCCGGGAGAATCAGGTTGAGAATAACAAATGGAATATAGCTTGCTCTACCCGTTTGATATTTCCAAAGCCCTTTTCCAACGCTTCACCTAGGCGGCAAATTGGCCCAGAATACTGAAAAGCAGGAATAAAGCCAGACTTTGCGCAGCTAAAAGTACGGTTTTGATTAGGCGTAATCGTCCTTGCCAAGCCCACAAGGGGAACAGCGCAAAGAAGCCCGCTTGCAAAATGGCCAACCAGATGGTGGGTGTCCATGTGTAGGGCAAGGAACAATACTGAACGCATGGATCAAACCAGGTCCACGCCGTCAGCGGGAAAAACTGGAAACCTTGAAATTGGTGCGGATTGAAATCGTACCAATAGACTGCGGAACACACCCAAATCAACTGAGCAAGGCCAGCCCATAGAAGTGTTTTGGCGGTACTTTTCGGTAGCTTAAATTCAACTTACTATTCCCACTTGGCTTTTGAATTCCATTATGGAACCATAACCCCAATCAACCGGCAAAACTTGAGAAAAGCAACCGCAAAAAGCGCGAAACACCGCGAAATGGAATTAATAAAGGAACAAAACTAGGTTGAAATTCCCAGAGGGCGAAAGAACAGAACCCCAGGCTTAGACGCCCCGCGAAACCCTCGAAACTGTAGACCGCCCGGATGGGCAACAGGCTCTTTTTTTTGGGCCGAATTTTATTTTTCACTTTGCGATTGGAATAGTGCCATTTGCTTCCTTCCGCGCAGCATTAAATGAAACACAGAAGCCAAAGCATCCACTGAAATAGCGCAGGCCAAACCTCAACCTGGCTCGTTCTTTTTCGGGCCATTTAGGGTTTTTTGTGGTTCAGCCAAAACTTGGGGAAAGATTGGAAAGCAACGGGGATCATTCGGGACCTACCCGCCGAAACTGTCTGATCCGCAGCATGCGTTATGCGAATCGAAAAAAGGATCCGCCGTTCCTCATTCGTGTGGATTGGAGTCCATTCGTGGTCTTAAAATGGGCCTTTGAACTCTTTTCCGCGCTAAACCGCCGACGTCCCGCTAGGAAAAAGGCCATTATCAATGGAAAACGCATGCACATTCAGCCCGTCCAACCCGAATCATTAACCCAGATCAGTGCTCTGGCTCAAAGGTCTAAGGCCCACTGGGGGTACAGCGCGGAATTCATGGCCCAATGCCAGGGCGAATTGACCTATTCCGTTGCGCAACTGCAGGACCCGCTCGCCCATTTTTTTGCTGCCACAATTGAGTGCAGGCCAGTTGGCTTCTATGTTTTGGTGGGTTTAGATGAACAACGGGTTGAATTAGAAGCGCTTTTTGTTGATCCCGCCTATTTCGGTCGCGGTCTCGGCAAGCGATTGTGGCAGCACGCCGTAGAATTAGGGTGTGCGTTGGGTTACAAATCCATGCTCATCCATTCGGATCCGTTCGCTGAACCGTTTTACCTGCATATGGGCGCCAAACGTATCGGCCAGCGACCATCTGCCAGCATTCCAGGTCGTCAATTACCGCTTTTGGAAATGGACCTGGCCCCACCTGTAACCAAAACGAAGGAAGACCCATAATGCCATTTGAGGTTTATTACCATTTTCAACCGCGTTGGAAAGAAGAGTTGGTGTGCACGTGCAATGAAGGCAGTTTCTGTTTGGAATACAGTATGGGCAGCCCCTGGGTCTATTTGCCCAGCGAATCGAGTTGGCAGCAAAAGGCGCCTGCCTGGGCTGCCAACCATTGGTCCAGCCTGAAGGACCAACTGGAGTCGTGGTGCAAAGCCCAAAACTCACCTTTAACGATCAGCGACACAGCCCCAGTCTACTCCGCCTAACCTACACGCAAAAAAGCCCCGTCCCAACCCAGCTCCTTCGTGGACTGCTGTTTCTCGAAACAGCTCCTGCGGTCGCCATCTCGATGGCGACCACCCCACCCGCACCAACGAACCGCACCAACCATCGCCGATCCCACAAAGTGCCCCCATCTGCGCTCAAGGCCGCCCGCCTACATTTTTGTGGCCCGGGTTGGCTACCCGGGAATACGAACGGTTCAGCCCACCAAAAACCCTGGACTGAGCTAAATTTACCGGCATTGATCCAGCATCTCTGCAATATTGGCACAGCACCTTTTCAGCTCAAACTTTGGCTTGAATGGCCATACCCTACCCTGCCTTTCTGAATGGGGCTCCGCCCCATCCGCGGGTAACCAACCCGCGCCACATCAGCCGTATCACCCGCTCAAGCGCCGGACACCAGCTCCTTCGCGGACTGCTGTTTCTCGAAACAGCTCCAGCGGTCGCCATCTCGATGGCGACCAACCCGCCCGCACCAACGAACCGCACCAAACAACGCCGATCCCACAAAGTGCCCCCATCTGCGCTCAAGGCCGCCCGCCTGCATTTTTGTGGCCCGGGTTGGCTACCCGGGAATACGAACGGTTCAGCCCACCAAAAACCCTGGTCTGAGCTCAATTTACCGGCATTGATCCAGCATCTCTGCAATATTGGCGCAGCACCTTTTCAGCTCAAACTTTGGATTGAATGGCCATACCCTACCCAGCATTTCTGAATGGGGCTCCGCCCCATCCGCGGGTAACCAACCCGCGCCACATCAGCCGTATCACCCGCTCAAGCGCCGGACACCAACTCCTTCGTGGACTGCTGTTTCTCGAAACAGCTCCCGCGGTCGCCATCTCGATGGCGACCAACCCGCCCGCACCAACGAATCCGCACCAAACAACGCCGATCCCACAAAGTGCCCCCATCTGCGCTCAGGTACTCCTACACGGGATGAACAAAAACCCTAAATTGAAAACAGATGGCCCTGTTCCGATCGAAACTGATCGCCATCCGGTAGGCCTGAAAGGTCGAGATTTTCAAAGCCCGGGTCAAGCTGGTGAGCGCGGCGAGCCAGCGCAGGCCCGGGAACCGCCGCCCCAATTTCTAAAAAGCCCTGAAAGGGCGCAATTACCGCCAGTTTACCCATTCACACCGAACGGCCAGACACAAGGAAATCACTAGAGTTGCCGGCATTGATCCAGCATCTTTGCAATATTGGAGTAGCACCTTTGCAGCTCAAACTTTGGCTTGAATGGCCCTACCCTACCCTGCCTTTCTGAATGGGGCTCCGTTTCACCCGCACAAACGCTGGACACCAGCTCCGTCGCGGACCGCTGTTTCTGGACACAGCGCCTGCAGCCACATTTTTGTTTTGTTTGAGCCGATGCCCAGTGCGGTCTGGGAATGACCGGTAGGGCAAGAGGTCAGAACCCAGGGCGACAAGCGCAGCGCGGAGCCCTGGGAAACCCCAAATAAAACGGGGGGAGCCCGCAGGGCGAAAGGATCAAGCAACGTGGCCATTGACCCCAACTCCTGGGACATTTAATTCACGACATCTTCCTTGACATCCACCACACCCAGGATTTCTGAATGGGGCTCCGCCCCATCCGCGGGTAACCAACCCGCGCCTGGAGTTTGGCTATTCGAGTGTTTTTAGGAATTGACATTTAGAGATGGTTTGGCACCGGAACGGGATTTCCGGAGCCCAAAAATGATTCAGAATCGGGTTAAGAAGCTAAATTGAACTTAAAATCCGTCTGGAATTCGATATTTTGCTGAACTTCGCGCCGCAAAAGATGCACAAGGTCCAAACAAGATGGACGCCTAGCCTTTCGTCGCCATTTTGGATGGGGTAGGTAGTCCGAACTGCGGGATGGGCCATAAGCAACCAGGCTGGCGAGAAGGAAAAGGGCATACGAAGCCACAAGGAATGCCGGCTGTTTTCGAACCGAGGCCGGAGACCAGACCTGTGCCTTGCCCACGCCCAGAACGGTTTTTTCATCTCGGAAATTGACCTCAATTTCCCAGCGGTCAAAATAGGATTGGATGAGCTTGTGAGTTGGTAAATCAGGCCCAGTGCAAAGCAAATAACTCGGCATTCGATACATATATTTGCCCTTTTTGGTGATTCGATATGCGATCGGCGCAATGACAATTAGGCGCAAAAAGCGTTTTCCGCCGCCGCCCTGCCAGAGAACTCGATCAATAGTTTTGTAGCGAATGGCTCGGAATTGTCCGCCATGGAAAATCGATGCGTTTTGCCAAGGAATGGAATCATCCTGGCGTACCTCCTCAGGCGTAAACTTGTCAGCTGAGTAAAACTGGTTCTTGTTTTCAGAAGTGCTTTGAAAACATAACTTTGCATCCTTGCGTGTCCTAGCGAGCAGAGAAGTGCGTTCATGACCCTCCCCCGGAAAAGAGGACACATGAGACTATAGAACGGGGGAAAACAAGACATGAGCAAAAAGTATACGGATGAATTTAAGTGTGAAGCGGTGAAGCTGGTTAAAAACCAAGGATATAGCGTTTCAAAAGCAGCGGAAAGCTTAGGGATTTCCTGGCCGACCCTGGATAAATGGATCAAGGCCTTTGACCAGGAAACGGGGTCGGAGTTTGGTGGAAATCCGTTTGAGATGCAGCGGGAACTCAGGCGGCTAAGGGAAGAAAACCGTCAGTTGAAAATGGAGCGCGAAATCCTAAAAAAGGCGACGGCCTTCTTCGCCAAGGACCTGAAGTGAAGTACCGTTCATTCAGATGCAAAGCAAGGCATATCCCGTTGAGGCACTGTGCAGGGTAATGCGTGTAACCCGCAGTCGTTATTACCTTTGGAGGAAAGGCGTGCCGGGAAAAGGGAGATTGCCGACCTGAAACTGGTCGCGTCCATTCGTGAAATCCAGCGCCAAACCCATGGGGTTTATGGCAGCCCGCGCGTCACCTTGGCACTGCGAAATCGCGGTCAAGCAATTGGAAAAAATCGGGTGGCGAGGGTAATGCGCCTTCACGGTATCCAAGCCAAAACCGCCCATAAATACAAGGCGACAACCAACAGTCAGCATGGCTTACCCGTCGCCCCCAATTTGTTGGAAAGATCTTTTGCTGTTGGGCAAGAACAGTCGGTTTGGGTCAGCGATATTACCTATATTTGGACCCGCGAAGGCTGGTTGTATCTATGCGCAATCCTGGAGCTATCGACCCGTGCAATTCTAGGGTGGTCGATTCAGCCACGCTTGACCAGGCACCTGGTTTTAAATGCTTTAAACATGGCGTGCTACCGGAAAAAACCGGTAAAAGACATGATTTTCCATAGCGATCGAGGCAGCCAATACGCATCCGAAGAGGTCAAAAAACGCCTTATCGCAATCGGTGCCAGACAAAGCATGAGCCGAAAAGGCGACTGTTGGGACAACGCAGTGATGGAGAGTTTCTTTGGCAGCCTCAAAAGAGAATGGGTCCGCAGCAAAACGTATTCATCCCGATTAGAGGCCAAGAGCGATGTAGCCTTTTTCATCGAAGGCTTCTACAACACGATCCGAATCCATACCACCTTGGGAACATCACCCAAAACTTTCCAAAAACAGCATCAAGTGGCATAATCAACTCTAAACAACCAACTGTCCACTAAATCGGGGGAAGATCAAAACTCCCACTTTTTGGTCCATTCTCAAAAAACAAGGGCCCAGATCAACCCCTCAACCCTTTCAGGACACTCGGACAGTTCACCGTGGCCAATCGCATATTGCCATTCGAATTCCAAGGTATGGGTGGTGGGATTGAGGTACTGCTCACCCAACGCAATCAGTTGCGATCCATCGTAGCTAAAGATGCGCCGGCGATTGGGGTCCGCCGAATTGGAAGCGCGATAACGTAGAGTATTTTTCGCACATTTAGGAAAGGGGTAGTCCTCAATCTGGAAAGGTCGTTCTTGCCAAAACAAAACCCAAAAAAGGAGTACTACCAAGATTGAGCATAACACTTGGGAAGGAAGTGGCCAAGCGGGCACAGAAATGGGCCAGGTGATTCAGATAAACGAAGCAGGCATTCGAGGCCATTTGGATGAGATGGTGCGATCAACGGTGGAAGAAACGCTCAATCGGATGCTGGATAACGAAGCGGACGAATTGTGTCAGGCGCGAAAATACGAACGAACGGCAGCGCGGCAAGACACGCGAGCAGGCCACTACCAACGGAAACTGCACACCAAAGCAGGAGAAGTAACGCTCAATTTCATCGACCACCTCCTCAGGCAGCCAAATTAACCCCCCCATTCACCCCCGCCCAGATGCACCAAATCGACCGCTTACGATACAACCAACCTTTCCAATCGGACTATTCAGCCACTGTCATCCAGGAAAAATTGCTCCTGCATTGAGTTCTTCCACGTTTCAATCATTTTTTTTAACCTTTCAGAAGTGATCTGATACAAATTCGCTGGATTGATTTTTGAAAATTCTTGTTCATCCAGTATTTCATAGGCCTTGTAACCTGCCCTAACACTATCAAGTTGATTGAATACATTATGCAATTTATCTGCAAAGGTTGGCTCAGAACGATCAAAAAGAGTCTTCACAACTAGAGGTTTTCCGGAACCAGCTAGTTTAGTAATTCGGCCGATTTCAATGCCAAGCCCAGCTCTCAAAATCTTAATTACTTCAGTTTTGTTTTCCTCAATTTTTTCAAGAATGAATACAACTTTTGACATATTTATTGATCCCCTAAAACGAATCTGGTAAGTTGGGCCTAATTGGAACGCCATGGGAGGCATTTCTCCAGTTACCTCCATGCGAATTTTGAAAGTGTTCGAAGAAGGTGACCGGGAGAATATTCATTGGATCATTGGCCAACTGAGGATAATGAGAAACACTAAATTTTTGGTGACTGAAAATTCCGAGAGGTTGGCCACCCGCCAAAATCGCCTCTCGAGCCACTTCGTTCCAATTCCTTGGCCCAGGAAGACCCTGGCTAAGTTGTTGCCGTTCTCGCGCCCAAAATGCATTTATCCCCTCTTGCCGTCGCTGCGTTAAGCGTTTTTGCCAACGAAGATGCTCCCATTGTGCCTTTGTGATTGTTCGACTTGCAACTTTGGCTTCGAGTTGTTCTATTCGTGCCCGGCTAAGTTGCCGACCCGAATCTGGGTAGCGCTAGCATCCAATTGCTTGACCAAGTTGAGAATGGGGAGACCATCCACTTCGCGCACCAACTGAACCGCGATCTGCTGGGGTAAGCTGCCATCTTCGGGCACATAGCGTTCATGGATCACCGTGCCGGTGGAACGGGTCATGGTCAAGTGGGTGAGATCGCCTTCATCGCCAAACTCAGGTTCCCAGGTTTCGGCATATCCCGGAACTCGCTTGGTGATCCGCTCAATTTCGGGCGGCGTATCCTCGCCATCCTGATTGCAATCCACCGCCGATTTGGGATTGGCGTTTTTTCAAGTTTTAATTGAAAAGGTCGTGGTCATTGCCTGGCCCGCCAATTGGAACTAAACTGGGGATGAGTGAATCTGCTAAAAAGGAAAGAAGGAATGCAACATGGGTCACTCCATCACTATTGATTTACCGGAATCGGCAATCCTTCCAGAAGGGGTAACGGAGCGCTACATCACCGAAATGTTGGCCGCCAATCTTTACCATCAGGGACGAATTTCTGAGCATCAAGCCTGTCAAATCATAGGCCTTAGCCGCAGGGACTTTGAGGAACTGTTGCCCAAATTCGGGTTTTCCGTACTCGCAGATGATGAGGAAACCATTAACCTCGAATTTGACCCTTCTTAATGAATCAAGTTGTTAGCGACACAGGTCCTATTATTTCCCTCGAGAATTTAAAGGATGGATTTCCATTCGCGCGACGACTCTTTGACCAAATCCTAATTCCGGAATCCGTTCTTCAGGAGCTTGCGGACGGACTGGGTATCTCAAAACAGAAGTACCTGGAAACATTTGGTGTAACTGATTTACTTTTGCCCATAAATGTAGAAATGAAGGAGACGGATGTAAACCCATCTTTGGCTCCAGCAGAAACAGAAGCCATCGCTTTGGCCGTCCGAAGAGGGCTACCCTTGCTTATTGAGGAGACTTTTGGGCGCAAATTCGCCAAACAACAAGGTTTGCTCATTTCGGGAGTCGCAGGTCTGGTCATCAAGGCCAAAAGGAGCGGTTTGATCGATGAAGCAGAGGCTACCCAAAAATTAGCCCAGCTCTATGCGGGCGGTCGGATCAACAAAAAAATCTATTCCGAACTGACCAATCTCATAAAGAATAGTGCCCCCTGATTTGGTTTAAATATCAAAATGCCAGGTAACAGGAGCAATGGCATTTTTTATCGTGGGCCAGGAAATACCGTGACTACCATTGAGCCGGCCAGGGCTGCTGTTTGGCGATGCCCGCTAGGGCAGGAGGTCAGAACCCAGGGCGACGAGCGCAGCACGGAGCCCTAGGTAAATCCCAAAAACGGCGGAGCCCGGATGGGCGAAAGGATCAAGCAACCAGGCAATTGACACCAACTCCCGGGACATTGTCGCCCTGGCGTACTCAGTTCCCTTGAAGCTCAATGCCATGGCAGGGCCCAACCCAGGGTTTCTCCCATCGGTGGATCCCTTTATTCTTAACCCACCGTCCCTTGCTATCCATACGATTTTTCTTTCGCGCGCCTTCAGCGCTTCTCGGCTGAGCCGGGAGGTTTACCAGGGTTACGCGATATCGATTCGTGCCTCATCGATACCGCTCCACCCTTCGCTAATCTTTCTCAGGCCGTTGGCCTGGCTCTGATCAAAACCTGGAATTGCGAATGGCAGATTTGGCAGTCAGGCAGCGGGTTGCCAACCTGTGTAAAACCCAAGCTTACGTGAAACAGGGAGCTTTTATTCCTGATGATTGAGCGTTGGATATTGGATATTGAGCGTTTAAATCATTGGAAATGAAAGATTTGATGCTGACGCTCAACACTTAACTTCCAACTCGGCTGGGCATTAGGAGAAACCAACCACCGAGGTGGTTGGGGAAGAGCGGCGGCGCACTCCGCGAACATGCCCATCCACGTGCATTCGCCAAATCCACAGTTGGCCACTAACCCAGGGCGTCTCCCGACGCCCGGGTTTGTGCGGTGTTTATCGTTTGGTGTTGTCAATCAGCTGGGTTTAGATTGCTCAGAGCCATTTGTCATTTTAGTCAATTTGGGGTTTGCTTATCACAAAGAATTGGCCAAAATGAGGGCGTTTATCGGTGTTTTTGGAGGCGTTTCGCCCTTCGCATTCCGTGCTACGGAGGACAGGTAGGATTGGTTCAAATTTGGAATTGGGTTTTGGTGGCTTTGGCTGGGTGGCTTAATCGGGAGCAGGCCAAGTTCATTGACTATTTGAAGGCGGAAAATGGGGTGTTGCGCCAGGCTTTGAAGGGACGATCGGGTGGCCGGATCCGGTTGAATGATGCGCAGCGTAAATTGTTGGCGGTCAAGGCCAAAGCGTTGGGCTTCAGTGGCTTCCGCCAATTGGATCCGATCGTCACGCCCGAAACCTTGATGCGTTGGTATCGCCGGTTGATCGCTTTGAAATATACCCATTCGCACAAAACCCTCGGTCGGCCACCCATCAATGGTGAGACTAAGGAACTGGTCCTCGAAATGTCCCGAGAGAATGTTCTTTGGGGTTATGACCGAATCGTCGGAGCCTTGAAAATCCTGGGTATTGAGATCAGCCCCAATAGCGTTAAACGCATCCTGCGCGATGCGGGTATCGATCCAGCACCCAAACGCGGGAAATCCGGCAGTTGGTCCAAATTCCTCAAGACCCATTGGGAAACTTTGGCTTCCGCTGACTTTTTCACAGTCGAAGTGGCCACCCTCAGCGGATTCCGCCGATTTTGTGTGTTTTTTGTTATCGAATTGGCCAGTCGAAAAGTGGAAATCGCAGGCATTAAGGAAGCCCCCGATGGGGTCTATATGCAACAAATCGCCAGAAATCTGACCGATTTCCAGGATGGGTTCCTCAAAGCAAAAACCCATTTGATCGTCGATCGAGATCCCTTGTACACCAAAAAGTTCAGAACGATCCTGGAAACAGGCGGTGTTGAACTGGTCCAAACACCACCCAAAAGTCCAAACCTCAACCCTTATGCCGAACGATTCGTGCGCAGCATTAAGGAAGAGTGTCTCAGTCGTGTGATGATGTTTGGCGAAAAGCACCTGCGCCATCTGATTAAAGAATTCATGATCCATTACCATAGCGAAAGGAATCATCAGGGGATCAACAATGAATTGATTGAGCCGGGCAAACAAGGAACTGGCGAAATCCAACGAAAAGAGCGACTCGGCGGTCTGCTCAACTTCTACCATCGCGTAGCCTAACCCCACTTTCCTTCCCCAAAAATTCAGATCCTCCATTTCAAGATCTCCAGTAGAATTCTACCCATAGTCCACCATTAACCCGCGGTTCCCCAATCCCTTACGCCACTTTTCAAGCAAGGCAACCCAAATCCAACCAATTCCGCGCTGAAAATCAGCCCCAAAACCCACATCAACACCAGGAATTTCCTCCGATCCGACTTTTTGCACCAAACGGGAATCCATCCATTGGCGTAATTTGCCTGAATCATTTTCTCAAATCTTTCCGCCTGACCAAAAACCCCTGCACTCAACACAATCAACCAAAAAAGCTTTTTCATGGAATACCTCCCAAAATTTCGTTTCAACAGACAACGCGCCGACTTTCACCCGCACGGGCCAGCTCAAACGCAAGCTGTGAGGTAGTTCACACAATCAAAGCCAAATACGAGCGGTTTCAGCCATTAAATCCACCATTCCGATGACAGAAAGGCACATGCAGAAAATTGAAAATGGGAAGGGGTTCCTTAGGTTAAACGCGGCATTTTCCCGCACCATCCATTTCCAGAGTAGACCCACTAAAAGATCATTTCAGCTTGCCCATGCGAATGATTTTAAGGTCTGGATCCAATGGAATACTGGCCTTTTCCAAATACTGATATTCGTCCGGATAGGATTTGCGTTGGGAGCTGCGACCGAGTTCTGAATCAAATAAACCGAAAAAACTCAGTAACATGCCATCGCTCTGACATAGAACAGGACCCGCATACCGCAATCTTTGGGCCAAAGGTTTGCCATCCAGCGCAATCAGGTCGTACACCACAAAACGCTGTTTGCCAAACAAACTTGTTTTCTCCACCACCAACTTATCCTCTAGCGGTATGAGGTCAATAAGCCGGTTTTTTTCTCGAGCCATCACGTCAAGGTCATTTTCCGAATTTAGTTGGGAGACCTCGGACCATTGCATAAGTTCAACATCCGGGTAATGAAATGAACTCAACTTTTCACCATTCATACCATAACATTCAATTTCATTGTGGTAGGGATGAAAAAACCAAAACTGATGGCCTACTGGCCGCACAACAGGCTGAAATGCAATGTGCCCAAATTTCAGCAGTGTTTGTTCCTGAATATTATTCCCAAAACAGGTCTGCAAGGAGAGTTCGCTGAAGCCACTAAAATTGAAAATGCCATGTTTACCCACCCCGCAAAAAGGGCCGCCCTTTATGCCAAATAAATACAGCTTGGAATCTTGATAAAGAACATCACTTGCCAGCGGGAATCCACCGCCTGTCGCCCGCATTGACGTGAGATAGGCGCCATTCTTTCGGTAAAAGATAATACTTCCCGCATAAATATCGAGTACGCCAAGCGATTGATCGGGCCCAATAAAAATGCGCTCTGCGGAGAGATACTCACCCGGTCCTTGACCCTTAGCGCCGATAATACCCAAGAACTTGCCCTCCAGGTCATAAGAGAAGACGAAGCCCTGACTTCTATCTACAACGTAAATAACTTGATCCGCCACGAGCACCTGACCCGCTTGAACAATCACAGCTTCATCGGTTTCTTCCAATACAATCATTTTTTCGAGCGGGAAAAAGGATTCAATTGTGGGCCTACCGCCCAAAGACAGCCAAAATAATAAAAAAAACATAATTTCCCTCAATTTCATTTATTGACTGTTGGCCACCCCAAGGCAAGCCAAATTCGAAGCTCCATTAAGCTTTCTTTAGGCACTATTAAGGTTTACGCGATCGGGGCAACCCCAACTTAAATTCAAAAAAAGCTAACATCATCTGAGTTTTAGAAATTATCAAAAAACCCGCAGTAACCAAAATCACTTTCTTGTGATCGACCCCTTATTGACTGGCAATCTATCCTCCAAACTGGCCCACCTTAAAACGAACCAGAACGGTTTCTCTCTGTTTCGTCTCAGGCCTGGGACTTTGCGCTTCCAATCGGGAACTTGCGCAGTAAAATGGCTTCTATTTG
Organism: Acidobacteriota bacterium; assembly: GCA_020637335.1. Classification (GTDB taxonomy): domain Bacteria; phylum Acidobacteriota; class Holophagae; order Acanthopleuribacterales; family Acanthopleuribacteraceae; genus JACJWC01. The sequence continues at coordinate 76,037 of JACJWC010000012.1, forward strand.
CTAGGGGGGTCATGGGATGTTTTATTTAATTTTTCTCTTGGTTGGTGGCGAAGATTTTGGCGGGAATTTTGAGAATCGCACGATGCGTTTGGATTTTTTCCATGTGGGCACCGCCTCCGAAGAACATTTTGCCTTGGATCAAATCGTCAATGACGGACCCTGGGCCGGCAACCCAAACCACATGCTGGACACGCTGAACCGAGGCAAATATTTTTTCCAAGTTCAGAAAGACGGGAAAAGCCTGTACTCACGCGGCTTTTCATCCATTTACGGCGAATGGGAAACGACCGATGAGGCCACTCAACAATGGGGCACGTTCCACGAATCCATGCGTTTCCCCTGGCCAAAGGGTCCGGTCCAGGTGGTCTTACAGAAACGCGATGATCACAACCAATTCCAAACGGTCTGGACCGTTGCCGTTGATCCCGCAGCCCGCAATGTAAATCCCAAAGCACTCGAACCGATCTTTCCGGTTATCCCGCTCTTAAAGAGTGGCGATCCGCACCAAAAAGTGGACCTACTCGTTTTGGGCGATGGTTATACCGCCTCAGAACAAGCCAAATTCAAGCAGGATGCTGAACGAATGGCCGGTTACCTGTTTGACCAAGAGCCCTATAAAAGCCGCAAAAGTGACTTCAACGTCTGGGCAATTGGGACTGTTAGCCAGGAGTCAGGGGTTTCCCATCCGCATGCAGGTAAGTTCACCCGAACGGATTTGTCCACCCAATACTCCACGTTTGATTCAGAGCGCTATGTGCTCTGCCGCGACAATCGTCGCTTGCGCGATGTAGCCAGCGCTGCACCCTATGAGTTTTTACTCATCCTGGTCAACAACCAGAATTATGGCGGCGGCGGAATTTTTGGTGCTCAGGCAACCGCATCGGTCAACAACACTTATTCAGATTATCTATTTGTGCACGAATTCGGCCACCATTTCGCTGATTTGGGCGATGAGTACTACACCTCCCAGGTCTCTTACAATTTGGGGCCAGTCACGGTGGAACCTTGGGAACCCAACTTGACTGCTTTGCTCGATCCCAACCAATTAAAGTGGAAGGACCTGGTTGCCGAGGGAACGCCCTTGCCGACCCCGTGGCCAAAAGAAACCTTTGAAAGTCACAGCATGGAAGTACAAAAGAAACGTGCCGAAATGCGCAAAAACAAGGTGCCAGAAAAGGAAATGGAAGCTTTGTTTGATGGTCAGCGTGAATTTGAAACCAAACTGCTGGGTGAAGGTCCGCATGCTGGGGTTGTCGGTGCCTTTGAAGGGGCTGGTTACCGCGGGACCGGTTACTACCGACCTCAAGCCGACTGCATCATGTTCACCCGTGACAAGGTTGGTTTCTGCAAGGTCTGCCAACGCGCGATCAGCCAGATTATCGATCAATACAGCCGTTAACGCGGTTTGCTCTTGACCAGGACAAAAAAGAATTGTTTGGGCAGAAACTGCAAATTTTCTTCGGGGATCTGTGGGTCTGGGACCAGACCCATCGAACCCAGATCCGCCAATAGCCGGTTCTGATCCAACGGTCGCGTATACCCCGTTTTGGGATCGGTAACGTGTTTGGAATCGATCAGGACAAGCCGACTGGTAGGGCCCATGATGGCGCTTAAGGCGGAAAGGAAGGCGCGTTGATGGCTCACTTCTCCCAGGACCTGAACCAAAAAAATTAAATCCACCTGACCTTCGATGCCAATCGTATCGCCTTCTGCGAGCACGAGTTGCAGCCGGCTCGCCCATTCCGGCGGAACACTGTGGGCCAAACGGTCGAGCAGATCGGGTTGAATATCGGTGGCAAACACCGTACCTTCAGGACCGACGCGGTCGAGTAAGCGCAGGGTGAAATAACCTTCTCCGCAGCCAATATCCGCTACGGTTAAGCCATCCAAATCGCCCAAAACATCCAAGACCTGATCGGGTTTTTGCCAAAAATCGCGCTGACCTTGCTCAAAAGCGGCTGCAAGACCCGGATCATAGGTTTGACGTGGCGGGATCAGGTATTGGGGATCCACGTCAAAATCGGGACCCGGCTTGGGCGGTCGATTCATGTACCACAACAAAAACACCATCCAAGCGATGCTGGCTGTTAATACGCCATATTTGAGCTTCATTGATTTTCCTTGTCAGGACCTGTGAGCAAACGCATGCTCGTGGGCGCGATGGTTGAAATGTGGCCAGCACAATACTATCATCGGATTTTTCGAGCCCAACAGCGGAGAATTGCCATGGCCATGACCTTAAAGAAGCAATTAGCGGACCACGAAGGTTTACAGCACATCCTGGATGCCTTGGCCGCCAACATTGCAGCCGACAATCTGGATTTTGCCAACCTGGCCATGATCGGGATCCTCCAGCACGGCGCACCGATTGCCAGTTATTTGGCCCAACAGGTCGGTGCGGCCCACCGGGTCCAAATTCCCGTTTCCCACTTGGATATCACCCTGTACCGCGACGATATGATTGAAAGTCCAGAAGAACCTTACAGTCGCCAAACCGAGATCCCTTTCCCCATCAAAAACCGGGAAATTATTCTGGTTGACGACGTCCTCTTTACCGGACGAACGGTACGTGCCGCCTTGGCCAACTTGCTCGCCTTTGGGCGTCCACGCTTAATCAAGCTGGCAGTGGCCGTGGACCGCGGCCACCGAGAATTGCCCATTCGGGCGGATTACACAGGGCTCAAGGTGGATACCACGCGTAACCAAGGTGTTCGTGTTCGGTTGGGGGTTAACGACACTGAAAAAGGGATCTTCCTGTACGAGCAGGACTGAGGCACCGACCGGATGCTACGACTCGAAGCACTCGAACTCTACGGCTTTAAGTCGTTTGTCGACAAAACCAAAGTTACCTTCCCTGACGGCACAACCTGTATCGTCGGACCAAACGGCTGCGGAAAAAGCAATATTGCCGATGCCATCTGCTGGGTATTGGGAGAACAAAGCGCAAAATCCTTGCGTGGTTCCAAAATGGAAGATGTCATTTTTGCTGGTTCCGCCAACCGAAAACCCGCCGGATATGCCGAAGTCACCATGACCTGGCAGCGTATTGAAGCGCTTCAGGACGAGAAGGAATCGCGCCTGGTCGTCACCCGCCGCTTGTATCGCAATGGCGATTCGGAATACCTGATCAACCAAACAGCCTGCCGCTTAAAAGATATCCAAAACGCGTTATGGGATTTCGGCATGGGGTCCAAAGCCTATTCCATCATTGAACAGGGCAAAATTGGCCAGATCCTCAATGCCAAACCGCAAGAGCGACGCACCTTAATTGAAGAAGCAGCCGGCATTGCCAAATACAAGCAGCGGCGCCATGAATCCGAACTGAAATTGCGCTCGGCCGAGGAAAACCTGTCGCGTGTGGATGACATTATTTCCGAGGTTCAAAAACAACGCACCCACCTCAATCGTCAGGTGGGCAAGGCCAACCGCTACAAAGCCATGCAAGACGAATTTAAGCAAAAGGAATTTCAGGTCCTCAACTTCGACTTGTTTCATCACCACCAGGCGTTGACCCGAATTCAAAAGGCCAATTCCGAAGCACAAAAAAAAGAATGGGCGCTGACCACCGAAATCACCAAAATTGAGGTGGATATCGCCAAACGACGTCAGCATCTGTTACTGGATGAACAAACCCTGCGCGGGTTAGAGGCGGAAATCGCCGAGGCTGTCCGCCAATTGGACGTGTGTGAAGCGACCATCAAATTCAATCAGGAAAAAAAGACGGACCGGGCAACCCGCATTCAGCAAGCCATCCAAGAACTGGAAACGGGCCAAAGCGAACAAACGCTCCTCCAACACAAATTGGCTGAAACTCAGCAGGAACGCGAGGCCCTAGGCCAGGAGATTCAGACAACCGGCCAAAGCCAAAACGATCTCCAGCAGCGCGAACACACCGCCCGCCAGCAGTTTCAGGCTCAACAAGAACGGGTTCGCCAGGCGGGCAAGGCCTTTCAAGAGGCCCAATTACGCCAACAAAAAACGCGAGTCAATCTGGATCAGGTACGCAGCCAGAGCGAAAACATTCAGCGCCAGATCCAACAATTCCAGGAGAGTTACGATCAGGCCAAGGTCGAAATGGAGAATCTGTTGGAGCAAAGTGAAACCCAGCAGGAACAGACCCAGGCAGCGGATCAGGAACTCAAATCCGCACGCGAGCAGTTGGTGACCGCGCTCGAGGTGAAGAAAACGGCCCAGCAATCGGCGGAATCCGCGCGCCAAGCGTTGCAGGAGCACCAACGTCAGGTTTCACGAGCCGAGGATCGCTGCAAACATTTTCAGCAAATTTTAAGTGAACGGGCAGATTTGCCCGATTCACTCAAATCGGTATTAAAACGACTGGAAACAAAACCGCCCCTCTTACGCGATTTAATCGATTCCAGACACCAATACGATGCTGCCTTGGAATGGGTCCTGGCACCGCTTATGGATGCCCTCGTCTTTGAAGAGGAGTCGGGTTTGGACGCGTTGCAGCATTTCCCGCTGGGTACCGGCTACAAAGCACTGGTTTTGGGTGAGGAAGACGATTGGCAGGAAGAGGGCGAGCCCGAAGGCCTGGTTTCCGTCATGAACCAATTAAAAGGGTCACAACAACTGCTCACCGCGCTCAAACCCATTCTGCAAAACCATTACATCGTTGCGGAAGGCGAATTGGCCGATTGGTCGGAGATTTTTCCCGACTGGACCTTTATAGACCCAACCGGAAATTTCCGGCGTAAGGGCGGGTTCCTGATCCAGCGATCGGGCAAACAAAAAAGCGGGTTTCTGCAACTAAAAGGTGAATTGGCCGAAGCCGAAAAAGGATTAGACGCAGCGAAGACTCAACTCCCCGCTTTTGAAAGCCAAAACCAGCAGGCGCAAGCGGATATGGTTAAGGCTGAAGAACAGCTCGTCCAGGCGCAATCCGCCGTTCGCGATTGGGAACGCCGCCAACAAACCCTGACTTTAGAGGGCAAACGCCTGCTCGATTTGCGCAATCGGCTGAATGCACTATGCATGCAGGAGCAAAACCGTCTGACCAGTCTGGAATCTCAAAGAGAACAAATGCAGGTGGATAACGCCCGATTAAGCGAGGAACTCGCCCAATTCAACGAAGAAATGGCCGAAATGCAATTCAATCTGCGCGAAGAGGAACAGGCTCTGGAACAGGCCCGCGCAACCTCGTTTCAACTCCAGTCCGAACTGGCGGTCTGGCATGAAAAGGTAGCCAGCCGCAATCAACTGATGGCGCGCATGGACAGCGAGCACCGCAATTTGAGCCAGCAGCTGCAAGCGCTACAGGAGCGCATCCAAAAGAACCAAACCAATCAGGCCGCGTGGAAACAAGACTTGTTGGATTTCGAAAAAGCCAATGGCGAGTTAAAAGTCAAAATCAAAAATCTGAATGGCATTCGTGAAGAGACCAAACAGCGCGCCGTTCGATTGGACGAAGGCATTCAGGAACAACGGACCCAACTCAATGGCTTGGAAGACCAGCTGAAATCGGCTGTCGGCCTACGCGATGATTTAAGGGCTGAGCAGGGACGTTGCGAATTGGAAGCCGCCCGCCTGGTCGGAAAAATGGCCCAGTTTCAGGAAAAGTACCAAATCAATCGCGAGGAAGAATGGCAGGCCCAGAGCGTAAAAGAATCGGATTTGGTGGCAGCCGAGCTGTGTGAACAATTGCGCGGCGATTGTCAGGACCTGGCCATGCGGATCCATGCGCTGGGCCCGGTCAATTTATTGGCCCTGGAAGAATTTGAGGAAATTGAACAACGCTACCAATTCCTGGTCGACCAACAAAAAGACCTGATCGATTCCATCGCAGAAATAAAATCAACCATCCATAAACTCAATAAGGTGTGTATTGAAAAGTTTCGCGAAACGTTTAACACCGTTAACGAACGCTTTGGTCACAATTTCCGCGAGCTGTTTGGCGGAGGTGCGGCCCAACTGCAGTTGTTGGATGAGGACAATGCGCTCGAAAGCGGGATCGATATGTTGGTCCAACCACCCGGTAAAAAATTGCAAAACGTTTTGCTCATGTCAGGCGGTGAAAAAGCCATGACCGCTATCGCCCTGCTCTTCGCCATTTTTGAGTACAAACCCAGCCCTTTCTGCCTACTGGATGAGGTGGATGCGCCCTTGGATGAGGTCAACGTGACCCGTTTCATGCGCAAATTGGAAGAGATGAAACGCAACACCCAATTCATCATCATCACCCACCACAAAATCACCATGTCGGGTGCTTCCAGCCTGCTCGGCGTGACCATGGAAGAAACCGGCTGCTCCAAACTTGTCTCCGTAAAATTTAACTAAAACCACATTTCCTGTTTGTGAATGTCAATCTAAATGCTATATTTTCCACCTCCCCAAAACAAAATCCCGAAGATTGATCCTTTAGACTTGCGATCAAATTGTCGATGGGATAAATAGACTGGCATGTGAGGATTTCCACATTCGATTAACAGAAACACCTTTTCCAGTCCAACGTATGTAAGGAAAAACGCGGCAAAAGCCACGCCTAACGGGCCCTAAAACCCAGCAGGCGCGAGGTGTTTGCAAATTTACGCCCATAACCTGTGAAATAAACCGCTATATTCCAATGAATTGACGCGAAAAACTATTGTAGACATTAAGAATTTTTTTTGTAAAATTAGAAAAATCGGCACTGAAGATTGAAACAGGGGGAATCATGAGTAAAAAAGCTCAGAGCAAAGAAGAAGCAGAAATTCCAAAAATCTTCGATCAAGACGAGATGGGTCTGTTACCCGTTGACCCCAATAAATCGACAGATGAGTTGTTGAACCTGCAAGGTGTTTTCTATTTAAAAGATGTCGCTCGCCATTTGGACATCAATTCACAGGACCTGAAACGCAAAGCGAAAGAGTTGGAAGTTAAAGGGGAATCGCCCTGGGAAGTCATGGGCATTCGCAAGACCTGGAGCCACTGGATTGTGCGCATGTCCAAGTTCTCCCCTTACTTCCGCAAGTTCATGTTGCCTAAATTGGCCACGGTCCAGGATGAGTGGGATACCAATGAAATGCTGAACCAAAAAGGGGTCTTTTACCTCTCCGATGTCTGCACCAAGCTGCCGTTCACCGTGCATAACATCAAATATCAAGTGCGCCGCAACCCCAAATCCAGAGACCTGTATGGCGTTTGGAAGGATCCCGATTACAAAACTTACCTGGTCGACATGGAAGTTTTTGCCAATTGGATCCGCCGCGTTTGGGCAAGTAAATAAGGGGGGCGACCATGGCAGAAAAAAAACGCAAAAAAGTCGACCCTACAAAAGTCTCCTTTGATCCCTTAGAGATGCAGGTCTCTGAAATTGATCCCAAATGGAATGCTGAAAAGCTCATGGCCCAAGATGGTTTGTTTTTGCTGGGACCGGTCTGTAAGAAGTTGGGTGTTGAAATCGCCATGGTCCGCAAAAAGTACAAAGAACGTCTTGCCGAAGGCGGTGATCCGTGGGATGAAATGGGTATTACCAAAGTGCTCAGCGTGTGGATGGTCCGCATGGTGCGCTTTGCCCCCTATTTCAAAAAAGAGAAAAGCTACAAAATCCAACGGGTCGATCCCGAATGGGATGGCAATGAACTGATGACCAAAAAGGGTTTGTTTTTCCTGACCGATGTCTGCGAAAAAATTCCGTTCACGCCGCATCAATTTCGCCATCAGGTACGCACCAACCCCAATGCAGAAAAAGACTATGGGGTGTGGTGGGATGATGAACTGCGCCACTACATCGTGCGCATGGAAAAATTCTCCAAGTGGATCATTGACCTGTGGCAAAACCACCAGTACGGCTTTGAGTGATCAAAACCCACAACCAAATTCGGAAAGGGGCGAATGTTTTTCGCCCCTTTTTTTGTTGGGCATCACTTTTTTCCAAGGCATTCATGCCTTTAACCGCGAATTCACTTGGTTCCCACAAGCGAATAGCCTATAGTTCTGGCGTGTAAAAAATGGCGCGCCAACCCCCAAATCTTGTTGGTCGCCTCGAGGAGACCCCCGAATGTTAATGCTTATTCTCAGTTTGTTTGTCATTAGCGATGTCAATCAGGACATCGAAGCCGTACTCAAAAAAGTTGAAAACCGCTTTGCCGAAGGCAGCATGTCCGCCGACATGGAAGGTGCCATGGAAATGAACCAAATGGGCATGGCTATGAAAATGTCCTATACCGGCCAAGTCATCCGTTTGGATGATACCCACATGCGCACAACCATGAACATGGACATGGACATGGGCCAACAAAAAATGCAAAACAATATGCTCATCGTTTGGGATGGCACAACCTCCTGGATCGAAAACCAAATGATGGGTCAAACCATGGTCATCAAAGGCACCATTGAGGAAATCAAAGGTTCCAACCAAAGCCGTTTCGACATGGGCAAAATGGTGGAAAGCCTCAAGGAAATGGCCGACTGGGAATCCATGAAAGAAGAAGGCGATATGGTCATTCTTAAGGGCAAAGTCAAAGCCGAAAAATCTTCGGAAAACCCCATGCTGGCCCAGGCCACCGATATCACCGTTTCTCTGCACAAAAATGATGTCTTACCCATGACCGTGGAATACACCAATGCGGAAAAGAGCATCATGAAAGTGGTCATGAAAAACCCCAAACCGTTAACTGACGAGCAGAAATCCGAAGCGTTCTATCAATACACTCCGCCCGAAGGTGTTATGGTCATGGATTTCAAAGACATGCCGCAAATGCAGTAATTTTGCGATTAGGCGGGCACCGTTCGGGTGCTCGCCCATTCCCGTAACGCACCAATTTTCTCAGCCATGATCAGAGACAGCGGACGGGTCTTTTGCATTTGATCGAAAAGGGTCATGGTGGTTAAGGGTTGACCCGAACCCATTGAGGCGTACATCGCGCCGACCACGACTTGCTCCAGCTCCGCACCTGAAAATCCTTCGGAGAGCTGGGCCAACATCAGGAAATCGAACTGGGTCAGATCCAAATTGCGTTTCTGCAAGTGGATCGACAGAATTTCGGCCCGGGTTTCCATATCGGGCAAATCGACAAAAAAGATTTCGTCGAAGCGGCCTTTGCGCATCAGTTCGGGTGGAAGCGCGGCAATGTCATTGGCCGTCGCCACCAGGAAAACCGACGACTTGCGTTCCGCCATCCAGGTCAATAGCGTACCTAAAACGCGTTTGGAAACGCCGCCATCATCGCCATCGCCGCTTATGCCCTTCTCGATTTCATCGACCCACAACACGCAGGGTGCCATGGTATCTGCAGAACTCAGACTTTCGCGCAGGTTGCGCTCGGTTTCACCGTAATACTTGTTGTACAAACTGCCGCAATCCAAACGCAATAAGGGCACGCCCCAAACACCGGCAACGGCTTTGGCTGCCAGTGACTTGCCACACCCTTGTACGCCCAACAATAAAATCCCTTTGGGCGGATCCACGGCTAGCGCTTGCTCGCCCAAAAAAACCTTGCGGCGCAACTCCAACCAGGCTTTTAAGTTGGGCAACCCTCCAACCTCGGCAAAACGCGCAGTCTCAAATTCGTAGTGCAAAACACCCATCCGATCGAGCAGATCATATTTGGCTTTTTGGACGGCATGAATATCACTTTCACTGATCACACCATCATCAAAGATGGCCGTGCGCGCCAAGCGTTTGGCATCGGTCAAGGTCAGGCCCTGCAGGCTGCGTTTCAACAAATCCAAGGCTTTTTGATCAATTTCAACCGGGTCGCTGTTTAAGGTGTTCCATTCCATAACCAGTTCGTCGAGGACGTCCTGAATTACATCCTTGTTGGGTGCCTTTAAGGAGAACCGAGCGGTTAAGCTGCGCAGTTCGGCCGGAACCTCCAGACGCGGGCTTAACAAAACGACCCGATTGGGCATTTTGTCAAAATGCAAGGCAATTTCACGCAAAGTGCGCACCAGGATCGGATCCTCTAAAAAAGGATGGAAATCCAATAATAAAAAAATGCCCGGCTTGGTGACCGAACGGATATGACGCAGAACCTCACTGGGTTGTGCATTGAACTTTTGCGGTGCAAATCCGGGTGCCATCCGACACAGGCCTTGGGTAACCGACCACTTAAAAACGGGCAACCCCATTTCCGACTGCGCGCGATCGAATAAATCGAGGACCCGTGCCTCTTCATCGCTCTCCACCAGAATGATGGGATTTCCCGCCCTAAGAATCAGGTTCAATTCCTTCATATCCGGCAAGGCGTTATCCTCCTTGGCTGCCTAATCCAGCGCATGGAAGTCTACCGCTTCTGTTTTCAAAAGCCAAAGATTTCCCGATTGGACCAGTTGGCCTTTGATGCGCATGGGTCGGGCTACCCATTCCAGAATTTCGGGTCCAAATGGTTTCATTTGCTGATTGACCAAGAGCAGCACATCGGCCAGTCCTTCTTCGTTGCGCACCAAGAACACCGGTGGAATTCCGCCACTGATACAGCGCACGGCACAATCGCGGTGCGGCTTGAGATGGCCCGGGTTCATCACACCCAAATAACACTTAGCGTCAACGATTTCACCGGCCAATTCGACCTGACCCAACACGCGTTGTTGCGGCGCAAATCTTTGTTCTCCACCGCGCGGCTCAATTGAGTCGGGTACCAGTTCCAACATGACCCGACCATGACGATGAATCAAGCTGCCCTGCAAAACCACATTCTGATTGTCAAACGGTTGAATAAGCGGACCTGCTCCAAATTTAAACGGAGCGACCAAAAGGTAGGCCGTGCGCGTTTCGCTGTTGGGATTCTGCACCCAGAGCATAGGCTGCGGCTCCAATTGCAAGATCCCCTCAAAACTTTGGGCATGACCAAAATCGAAAAATCCTCCCGTTAGCCGGGTTTGGCTGCTGGCCAACCAAAACCCCAAACCTATGCCCAATACCAACAAGGCCACGACCCATCGTCCGATGAATCGGGCCAATTGCCCTTCCATTTGAGGCATGTAACCAACATAAAACGGTTGTTCCTTCACGATTCACCTCCCCAAACAGCCGGTTCTACCGCCGTTCCCGCCGGCAGCGGCAACGATTTAACCCAAATGCTGCCCTCGCGGATTTGAACCTGAAAAGTGGGGATCTTTTCCGTAAAAGGTGGCGGCGAGCAACCGTTTTCGGGCAAATATTGGTACCCATGCCAAGGACAGGTGATCATTCCATCAATAATTCTGCCCTCACCCAGAGGCCCATTTTGATGTTGGCACACGTTACTGACGGCCATGATGCGCTGATCATCGCGGAACACGGCCACCCGCTCACCGGAAACGGTCACCACAACCCCTCGCTGGTTAGGAATATCCTGAGGGGAGCACACTTTGACCCAGCCCATTTCTTCGGGTTGTTCCCGATCACATGCGCGTTCGCGCCAGCCTGCAATCACGTGCAGGCTTGCCACCAGCACAAATCCAAAAGCCAAGGGCAACCACAATCGCGGGGATTGTTCCGCCTGGAGCACACCCAAGGCCACGTGGGCCAACACCAAGCCATAGGCCACATAAACGCCGAGATGCAGTGCTTTCCAAACCGGAGCCGTCAAATTCACCAACCAGAAGTCGTGGCTGGTCGCGGCCATCAGAAAAAAGATGATCAGCGCCACAAACCCAAGCTGCTGAAATGGAAAACCCGAAACGGAGTCCCATTGCGTATTAGCCGTTAACAGCGAGAGAAGCGGATCCATATCGCCAAAGGCATGGAATTGGAGAACGGAAAAACTGCCGTGAATCAAGGCCAGCAGAAACATCGTCACACCCATGTGCCGGCGGTTGTAAAGCAGCGGCAAGAACCGCGCATCCAGGCGGGCTGCTGGCCCGACCAGCAAAATGAGGTGCAATAAAATCAGGGCCGCACTTCCGAACGCTCGGATCATTAACGTTTCGGCAGTGACATCTGGAAAAAGCCAAGCGCCAGCGCCCATAAATGCCCCGAGATAAAGCGCAATCCCCAAGACCAGGAAAAAGTCATAGCGTTTCTTTTGGCGATTCCAGCCAACCGCACCATATCCGACGCTCATGGCTGCTCGCCTCCTTGGATTTGAACTTGAAACTCAATTTGACCCCTTAAATGGTTGAACAGAACCAACCACCCAGACGTGTGGTTTAAGGGCAATTGGTTGCGACCGACCGGGACCGCGCCGAGAAATTCAGCCTGCGGCCCCAGCGCGGCAAGCGATTCGGGTTGCCAATACAGCAATAAATCACCCTGCGCCTGGGTCCGGCGGGTTTCGACATACCAGGCGTCCGCCAAGTGGCCAATTTGAATATCCATTTCCTGCCAGCGATGCCTTTGGGGTTCCTGGAGTTGCGGCAGCCGTTCAGGCCATTCGGCCAGCGGTTCAACACTGCGATAGCGCCAGGCAGCAGTTAAAACGATAGCCAGAACAGGTGTGAGGACAAACCACATGCGTAAATGGTTTTGGCGACGGGCACGGATCATCTAAACCTCCCGACCGGCGGCTTGGCGATGCGCCGTACACTCGATGGGCGGCTGTTGATGACCCCGCACATAGCGCAGCATCAGAAGCGGCCACAAAGCGGCACAGGCCGGCCAAATTAATAGCCGAAAGCCCCAAGTCCCGCTTTGGGCGCTGGGATCCAGTCGGTTAACACCGCGAAATGCCAAAAATCCTCCCAGCACCCATCCAATCAGAACATAAGCATAAAATGCGTACACCAGACCACGCAGCCAATCCATACCTGAACCCTCGCATTCGGAGATAGATACTTCCACTTTAAGCCAAGGGAACGCCAATGAGAAGTATTGCATTCCCGAAAAAACGCTTAACCTGAGAGGCCGAACCAGTTTAGAATGGCGCTTTGTTGAGAGGAGTGTGCATCCGTGGAAGCGGTCATCATTATTCCGGCCCGTTACGCTTCCAGTCGTTTTCCCGCCAAACCTCTCGCTAAAATTCTCGGCAAACCCATGATCCAATGGGTGGTTGAACGCTGTGCCCGTGCCGAAGTGGGGCCTGTCCTCGTCGCCACAGACGATGCACGCATCGCCGCAACCGTGGAGCAGTTTGGCGGCAAAGTCGCCATGACCCGAGCGGATCATGCCAACGGTACGAGCCGCATCGCTGAAGTCGCGGCAAGTCTGGATGCGCCCTACATCATAAATATTCAAGGTGATGAACCGGCCATTGACCCGCGTAACATCCGCGAGGTCCTCAACCTGCTCAAAGCCGACGATCAGCCCGAAATGGCCACCCTGGCCGAACCCCTTTCTGATCCTGAATGGGTTCGCAACCCCAACATAGTCAAAGTCGTCTGCGCGGGTAATGGCAATGCCCTGTATTTCTCGCGCGCTGCCATTCCCGCCTTACACCAAATCGAGGCCATTCCACAGCCTTCGCCCTACCTTAAACACGTTGGAATTTACGGCTATCGCCGCGACTTCCTCTTTCGTTACAACGAACATCCACCGGTTTTATTGGAAAAATTGGAGAGCCTGGAGCAGTTGAGGGCCCTGGATATGGGTGCTAGAATCCGGGTAGGAATTTCCCATTTTCCAAGTGCCGGAGTCGATGTTCCGGATGATATTGCCCGGGCCGAGCGCCTGTTAATTGCATTGGGAGAAAAAGCATGACCAAATATATTTTTGTAACCGGTGGCGTTTTAAGCAGCTTGGGTAAAGGCTTGGCCTCTGCCAGTATCGGTGCCTTATTGGAAGCTCGTGGTTATCGGGTAGCTATTCAAAAGCTCGATCCGTACATCAATGTGGATCCCGGAACCATGAGCCCGTTCCAGCACGGCGAAGTTTTTGTGACGGACGATGGGGCTGAAACCGATCTGGACCTGGGTCACTACGAACGCTTCACCCGCATGGTCGGATCGCAAAAAAACAATTTGACTACCGGAAGGGTCTATCAAAAAGTCATCACCAAGGAACGGCGCGGTGACTATCTGGGCAATACCGTCCAGGTCATCCCGCACATCACCGATGAAATTAAAGCCGCCATCAAAAAGGTCGGCCAGGACGGCTGCGATGTGGTCATCGTTGAAATTGGCGGGACCGTTGGCGATATCGAAAGCTTACCGTTTTTGGAAGCCATTCGCCAGTTGCGCCTGGAAGTCGAAGCGGGTGATGCCATCAACATTCATCTCACCTTTGTGCCTTACCTCAAATCGGCGCAGGAACTCAAAAGCAAGCCGACCCAACATTCGGTCAAAGAATTGCGCAGCATCGGCATTCAGCCCGATATGATTCTGTGCCGTTGCGAGGTGCCGCTGCCGGAAAGCGTGGCCAAAAAAATTGCCCTGTTCTGTAATGTCCACCCCAACCACGTCAAGGCCGCCGTGGACGTCGACAATATTTATAAGGTCCCCTTGGCCTTCGCACAACAACAGGTCGACACAACCATTTGCAAACTGTTGCACCTGCCTGATGGTCCGCGCGACCTGAGCGCCTGGGAAACCCTGCAATCGATCATCGATCAGGACAAACCCAGCGTGGATATCGGCATCGTCGGTAAATACGTCGATTACCCGGATTCCTACAAATCCTTGCACGAAGCGCTGGTCCATGCTGGCTTTGCTCACCGCCACAACGTGAATATCCACTGGATCGAATCGGCCATGTTCGAGGACGCCCAGAATTTTGGCACCTTGCGCGAAATGGATGCGATTCTGGTTCCGGGCGGATTTGGCATCCGCGGGGTTGAGGGCATGATCCAGGCCGTGCGTTTTGCCCGCGAGAATAAGGTGCCCTTTTTCGGCATTTGTTTAGGCATGCAGATCGCCTGTATCGAGTTTGCCCGCCACAAGGCAGGGCTTAAAGGGGCCAATTCCAGCGAGTTTCAAGACGACCCCGATTACAAAGTCATCTACAAATTACGCGAGCTGGTCGACGTCGATGAATACGGTGGAACCATGCGTTTGGGCGCATTCGATTGCGAGCTCAGCCCCGACAGCTTTGCTTACAAAGCCTATGAAAAAGCCATGATTTCCGAGCGTCACCGCCACCGCTTCGAATTCAACAAAGCCTATCGAGAACCCCTCGAAAAAGCCGGTTTGAAGTTTACCGGTATCTCGCCCAATGGCCTGTTTGTCGAGATTGTGGAAGTGGCCGATCATCCTTGGTTCCTGGGCTGCCAGTTCCATCCGGAATTCAAATCCAAACCGTTTACACCGCATCCGCTTTTCCGCGACTTTATCGGGGCCGCTGTCAGTTTCCGAAAAGCTAAATCGGAGAAAAAAAGCAAAACCAAGGCGGAGACCGTTTCATGAGTTTTAACTTCCCTATCGGCAATCAAACCTTTGCCAGTGGCGGGAAAATGCTGCTTTTGGCCGGACCCTGTGTGGTTGAAAGCGAAGCTCATGCCTTCCAAATGGCGGAATCCATCGCGCGCATTGTCGAGCCCCTATCCGAGCGTTTCCTCTGGGTATACAAAAGTTCGTTTGACAAGGCCAACCGCAGTTCAATCGATTCACCCCGCGGGCCGGGCATGCAGGAAGGCCTGGGCGTTTTAGCAAAGATCAAAACCAAATTCGGTTGCCCCATCATCACCGATATCCACGAATCCTACCAGGCCGCACCGGCAGCTGAAGTCGCCGATATCCTGCAAATCCCTGCCTTTCTGTGTCGCCAAACCGATCTGCTCCTAGCCGCCGCCAAAACGGATCGGGTCGTCAACATCAAAAAAGGCCAGTTTGTGGCGCCACACGACATGATTCACCCGCTCAAAAAGGTGCAGGACGCCGGCAACCCTAAGGTGATGATTACCGAACGCGGCACCTCTTTTGGCTACAACAATTTGGTCGTCGATTTCGGAGGCTTTCCCACCATGCGCAGTTTTGGTGCGCCGCTCATTTTCGATGCAACCCACAGTGCTCAAGTACCCGGTGGTCTGGGTGGGAAATCGGGCGGCAAACGCGAAATGGTGCCTTACCTGGCCCGCGCTGCGGCAGCCGTTGGCGTGGATGGCTTTTTTATGGAAGTCCACAACAACCCCGAAAAAGCGTTTTCCGATGGACCTAACCAATTGACCTTGGAAATGTTCAGCGTCCTGTTACCGCAACTGTTGCGATTGGTGGATTGTCAATGACCCTGGAAACGGCCCGTCGCGTTCTGCAAATCGAGGCACGTGCCATCCAGGAACTCGCCCTATCCCTCTCCGACGAATTTGAGCAATTTGTCGAACGCATCGCTTCCTCTCAGGGTCGGGTCATCCTGACCGGCATGGGTAAAAGTGGCATCATCTGCCGCAAAATCGCTGCAACCCTGGCCTCGACGGGAACACCTGCCTTCTTTCTGCACCCAGCTGAAGCCATTCATGGCGATTTGGGCATGATCGTAGCCGGCGACACGGTCATCGCCATTTCCAATTCCGGTGAAACGCCTGAAATTCTGCACCTGCTTGAATACATCAAACGGCTGGGCGCAACCCTGCTCGCCATCACGGCCAAACCCCAAAGCAATCTGGCCCAATTGGCCGATGCCGCTTTTTGTTTCCATATCGATGAAGAAGGTTGCCCAATCGGCTTAGCGCCCATGGCATCCACCACCACAACCCTGGCGATTGGCGACGCCTTAGCGGCCGCATTGATGGAGAAAAAAGGCTTTACACCCCAGGACTTTGCCCGCTTCCATCCGGGTGGGAAACTAGGCAAAAAGGTTTTACTTGTCTGCGAAGTCATGCACCAGGGCGAGCAGTGCCCGCTCGTTCAAGGTAATACACCGCTTTCTGAGGCTTTGATTGAAATGAGTGGGAAACGGCTGGGCATGACCGCCGTCCAACTCGAGTCGGGTTGGGGCGTATTAAGCGATGGCGATATTCGGCGCATCCTGCAAAAGAACGGCGTTGAGGCCTTGAAGGCAAGCGCAGCCGAGCTGTGCACGCGTAACCCCAAAACCATTGGACCCAAACAGTTAGCCGTCGAAGCCTTGAACCTGATGGAACAATTTCATATCACTGCTCTAATGGTCTTGGACGGCAACCAATACGTGGGTGTTGTCCACTTGCACGACCTGTGGAAGACCCAACTCCTGTAAGTGAGATCCGCTGTCCATCCCAGGCTTACCCTAAAAAAGGAAACCCGGCGCCTTGTGAGCGCCGGGGAGGAAACAAATGCGCCAGGGAGGGACGCAATAATGTCTAGAGTACCCATAGATACGGGCTACCCTTGGACTCCCCCCTATCGCCACCAAAAAAATAATTTGCCCTAACCTGAGATCTCCGAGGAACCTCGATTATTTCCAATCCTCTGATTGGCCTTAAAATCTTCCTCCACTATTCCCTGGGTGTACTGTTGCCCGCGATCAATGGCTTCAATAATATGGGCTATGTAATCCGAAAGCGTTTGCGTTCGCCTCGCCATCATACTGGGGTGGCCTCGTCGAGGACTTGGGCGCGAAATAGAATTGGCAAACCATTTTCCGTTACTAAATCAACAGGTACACCAAGTAGCACACCCAGTTTTTCTTGGATAGCAGCCAAGTCAAATAAGGTAGTCCGCTCGTTTACGGCAATGACCAAATCAAGATCACTCCCTTCAACATCTTGCCCAGACAAGGCTGAGCCAAAAACGCGAACATTTTGGCCCTGATGAAGGGCTACAATCTCCCGAATGGCCAGGCGGTGTTTATTAAGGGCAACAGAAGGTCGCATAATTCTCAAAGCTCAATATTAGGGTAACGAATCAAGAGTTCCAAATCAAGGCTGCATCCGCGTAATGGCGCGAACAATTTCAGGTCGAGCAGGAAAACGATCTGATTGTGTGTTGCCCAATATCGTACCGGCCAAGTGGGGAGATCAAACCCTTATCCATTTGTTCGAGATGGGATTCAGGCAATTGGCAGATCTTGCCTTCTCAGGGTGGCTGGAAACATGGGATGAGCACATCCATTTTGAAGCCTGCTCAAATCGCCTAAAGGATTGGCTGAAAACCGAGGAAATGCTAGATTTATTTGCTTTTCGGTGCCAAAACTTGAAAACAAATCACGAATTGAATAAGAAGATGAGCTCAAATGCAAAAAAATTACAGGGATAACGCTTATCCAGCTTTGTATTACATTGAACTCAAGACCGGTCAGGCCGATCGCGGACCGGCTTGGATCACGCGTCCGCAATTCTCGCGCGAACGAAAGACCTTATACTTTGCAAATAAAGCGCTTATTCGAAATAAGGGCGGGATTCAAGGCAACTATGTGGATAAGGAATCGGGCGAAGAATATTGGGTCTCCGGCGTCAAAAAAAATGGCAAAGATCGCCATTGGGCGGGTGGCGGACCCATCCAAATCGATGCCACGGTGGTAGCCGACTACCTGGCCCTACGCCACCTGGATCAGTTGCCAAAGCAATTCCACATCGTAACCCTCGCCCCAACCGATACAACCCGATTCCATATTCACGAAAACGCGCCGATCACCTGAGACCCCTAGCCGACCCGCGAGTTTGCCTTTACCCCCTTTTTCTGGCTTTTGGGCCCACAAACCCAAATTTACAGATCGCCGTTGTATAGTTTTACCTTCAGGCTTCGGGTTGGCATTGGTGAGGTGGAGGAGGAGTTTAATGCGCGCGTGGTGTTTCGTTCTGCTGATGTTTTCCCGTTTTAGCGGTGCGCAAGAGCCGCCGTTCAGCTTCCCGCGCGATGTATTGTATGGACCGGAATCAGAGGTCCTGGCTAATCTCGAAGCACATCCCTAGATGCTGCATGCCCAGCATCGCGAGGAAGTGAAATGCAGCAAGGAAACCGGCTTGATTGCTCACCTGCAAGTCGAACGGGAAATTGAGGAGCACGATATTCATGCCTTGGATTTAATTTACCGAATCGGCACGTTTGATCGGCGCTGGGGACAATTTGATGAAGTATTTCTCATTGCTGCCAATGAACAGGAAGCGCGGTACAAAGCGAACCAGCTAAATAAAATGCCCGTTGCCTGAAGCGACATTCCACTGATAGGTGCCGGCGGGAACCGCGAAGCCTTGGCCTATATGAAAGAAGTGGCGCTAAACAGCAACGCCAGCTCATTATTATGACCAGGTTTAGTGCCAGGCCAACGAAGCTTGGCGAATGTTTATATTGTAGAAAGGCCCAAAAAAAAGTGAAAAAGGGACCAATAGTGTATATTTTTGAGTCCCAGTTCCTTTTGATTCACTCACGCACAAACAAGTAGGAATATGGGGCTATCCTCATGGAAGGGATTTTACGCCAACATAATGCAGCCTAATTCCACCAAAAATCCGATATGCCGCAGCCATCGCTCTGGCATTTTGGAAAATTCGTGACAGGCTGGGCGAATAGGTGAATTGGGATTTGTTTACACGACACTATTTGGATGGCGACATTGAGACCCTCTCCCAAGTCAGCGAATGGATTCTGCAGGCAACCTATTCCTTTCGCCAAAAATTGGGCGATGCCCGTGAGGATTTGGTTCAATCTGTTCACCAGGAATTAATCACCTATCTCAGTCAAAACCATCAATCCATTGAAAAGAGCTTTAAAGCGTTGGTGTGGCGCATTGCCACCCATCGATCCATCGATTGGTGCAGGCGCCAATCGCGCCACCCGTCAGAAGATTTGCCACCCGACCTTCAAGATGGACACCCGCAAGCGCTGCAGAAAATTTTGAGCGCGGAATCGGCCGCCTTGGTTGCACGTGTCATGATGGCCGTCAAAAAGGAGTGTCGGGACATCTGGTTAAGGATCGCGGCAGGAGACTCCTATCAGGAAATAGCATCGGCCTTGCAAATCAGTGCAGGCTCGCTGCGTGTAAAGGCCCTGCGTTGTCGCAATCAGGCAAAAGAAATCCGACAAAGATTGGAAAAAAAATTGCTAACAAAAGCGCCATTCAAACGCCATAACCATCAGGGAGACGCTCATGACCTGTGAATCGTGGTCCGAAATGTTGCCTTGGATTCTCAATGGTTCGGCTTCGGATGAGATCCGGCAAAGTTTTCGAGCCCATTTGAGCACCTGTGACGTGTGCCGGGCGGAATTAGAAGAATGCCAATGGGCTTGGCGCGTTTTTCAGGATCATCCGCCAATCGAAATCATTACGGCAACGGCTTTTGGGGATCGGTTGCCAAAGGATGTTCAGCGTTGGCTCCAGGCGCATTTAGAAACATGCCCATCCTGTCCAACCGAACTTCAGGCCGCCCAGACGAGCGCGGCCCTATTGCGTAAAAAACCCTTTCCGTGGCGGAATTTTGCAGCCTTAGCGGCGACCCTGCTCCTGGGCTTTGCGATTGGCTATTGGCAAAAAGGCCCACAAACCATTTCAGCCATCCAAGCCATTGATTTGATGCCAGATGCAATGCGCGGCACCAACACCCCTATTGCCCTGGATCGCAATGCCCAACAGATCCTGCTGATCTTGTACCCAAATAATCGTCCACCCTACTGGCAAATCGAGGTTTTCTCAGGCACTAAACGCCTCTACCAAATCAACCAAATGGCACCCTTGTCAGATGGAAGCGTGAGTCTCTTGCTGCCCCCGCCCAGTCAATCCGAAGGTTGGCGCATAGTGCTTTCCGCCGCAGGGGACCAGGAAGAATTTAATTGTGAATGGCGTCACCCATCGCAGTAAACGCGGCCCAAAAAAAAGGATGGCGCGTTTCTTTTTGGTTTCGGACCTTCACACAAGCAGTCCGCAATGCCTGCGCAATTTGCGGTTTTAAGCGGTAGGCCCGATGGAATTCGTGCATGAGGGTTGCTGTTGCCTGATCCTGAACGGGCCACCAGGAAACCAAAAGCGATCTCGCCCCAGCGTAAAAAAACGCGTGTGAGAAACCCACAATCCCCTCTCCCCAAATCTCGTGGCCACCCGCAGTGTTGCAGGCCGAGAGCACAATACATTCGGCATCCAGGTTAAGCCCCATGATTTCGTAAACCTGCAGAAGTCCATCAGAGTCCGCATCGGGAGCCAGGAGGATTCCGGAAAGGCCGACATCGGATGGATCGACCCAAGCGTGACTGGCAATATGAATGATTCGATTTTTGGGTCCTTGTCCATAAAAAACGGATTCGGTCGCCGCGGGCCCAGAAAAAATTTTTGCTTCTTTCCCATAAAGTGCTGGCAGGTCTGCCACTTCCTGTTCACTAAAGGGCAGCGGGCCAAATCGCTCCCGCGAATGGGCGACCACCCTTTCGGTACCAGGTCCAGCTTCAAATGGGTTGGCAAAGGCCAGAAGCCCGTGGGTGGCGACTGGCGGGCGTTGGCGAATCATTAACCAACTGCGAATGGACGGTACGATGGAGACTTGAACCTTTTCGATCAGATATTGTGGCTCCAGCTCAGAGTCCAGGACCAAGCAGCTGGGCGGTACCTGGAAAAGGCATCCATCCAATGCAAAAACAAGCTCACTAACTCCAGTGAGCTCGGATTGGGCGGGCGCTAAAATCATTTGGTACAGCTGATGGAGTAAAGCATTTAAGCGCGGGATTTGTCGCTCGACAGGTTTCGTTATCATTTGGGTTATGGGCTGAATAAGCGTCTCTATCTCCTGCCGGCCGGGAATAGCAAATTCGTGGACCCGGCCATCCACCCAGACCAGGAGATAGGATTGTGGTTCACTCAGGTAATAACTGATGACAGCCGTTTGGCTATTTAAAAAGTCAGTCGGCAGCTCAAAAACAGGGGAGGCGAAGGTCTGAGAAAAGGGTGCCGATGCATGACGAATCTGACCAACAACCCGTTCATGGTCGATCAAGAGGTTGGACATTTGTGCCTGCAGCTTTGCGCGTTGATCTGGGCCCTGACGAATAAGTCGCCCCTGAAGGATCCGGATTTGGTCGCGCAATGCTTGTTCTTCTTCAACAATGGAAGCGGGTACCCCTTGCAAACCTTCTCGGCGATAGGAGGCCAACATATCCGCCAGGGACCGCGCTTTAGCACGCTCAACCATACAAAGCCGCGCCAATGGGCGTTCCTCTGCAGGCAACCCATCGAGGCAATGGATCGCCAAGTCAAACACGGCTGAATGGTTGGCTAGAAAATGGCTCCGCGCAGAACCCAGCTCCACATCAATGCGCAAATCGTCAAGCATTTCAACGGCCTGTTGCGACCATTCCCGAGCCATGCTTTGCGCGCCTTGCTTTAATTGAAATCCGGCTAATCCATAAAGCGCTTCCAATTCCATCGCCCGCAAGCCCAATTCTCTCGCACGATTCAGACATTTTTGGAAACCCGATTCGGCTGCTGGTCCATCCAAAGTCGACCGGGCTTTGGCCTCTAAAAGCTCGATTTTGCAAAGACCGGGTAGATAGTCCGCCTCCTCGGCCAAAACCCGCGCCTTGGCAAATGTTGACGTAGAGGCTTCGATTTGACCAAGCTGGGCCAGGGACTGTCCCCAATTGGCACAAACATCAACAAGCGCAGAGCGCTCGCCCACTTCCTCCAGGATTTTGGCCGCCTTCGCCTGCATGGCTTCAGCCAATACCCACTCCCCATGCTGCGTATAAAGAATCCCTAGATTGAGTACAGCATGACCTTCACCGCGACGGTCGCCAACCAAAATAAATTTATCCCGGGCGGCTGTATAAGTTTCAAAAGCTCTGTCCCAATAGCCCAATTGTCGGTAAATGGCCGCAAGGTTATTCAACGTAATCGCCAAACCGCGCTGGTCTTGAATTCCTTCCTGGAGCTGGATCGCCAGCCGATAAGCTTCGCTAGCCTCTTTGAGCAGGCCCAGCGCCTGTTGAACAAAACCTAGATTTGCCAAGAAACTGGCCCGAAGGCGGTCATCGAGACCGGGTAAAGCAAGCGCCTCCTTAAATTGCCACATAGCCTTTCGATAATCGCCCTGACGCGCATAAATAATGGCGATATTGTTTAAGGTTCCGGCAATGCCCTCGTCATCTCGTGCTTTTTTTCGGTAACTTAAGGCTTGGGTGAGATGTTCCAGCGCCTGTTCCATTTGGCCCCGTTGCGCGGCCAATTCGCCAATATTGTTGTGCGCACGGCCGATGCCCCAATCGTCCTTTAACTCTGTAAAAGTTAATAAACCGGCTTGGTAATGCGCTTCGGCTTCCTCAAATTTGCCGGTTAAAACCAAACAATGTCCCAAATTGTTTTCTGCAACCGCGTGAAAATATAGGAAATCTGGACCCGAAGCCTGTTGGGCAATTTGCGTGTACAAAACCATGGCTTGCTCAAGAGATGTCTTATCGCCTACTAGATGCAAGGCCTCGGCTTCAACCAATTTTTTGGAAAACTCAAAATGACGAAGATGCGTTTCATTAATAGGGTCACTTGAACGCCATTCAATGTGGTAAACCCCATTTTCACGCATTTGGGAAACGGTCGTTTTTAGGGTTAGGGAACGGTAGTCACTATTTGGGTAAACAATCAATTCAGGGCCGATTAACCCCCGACTACTGTCCCATGTCCCCAGCACTAAATCCCCAGCATATAAACGCGAAACGACATCGCAACCCTGTTGATCGACCACCAGGCTCAGCGCGAAACCCGGCTGGGTCTCCAATTGCAGCTCTTTTGACTGGCTGAAGGTTACCTGATCTCCCACCGTCAAAGGGGTTTGAAAAAGCACCACCGATAAAAACAAGTACATGATGTCCCAATCTAACGGTGGTGCAGATCGTTGTCAACGCGAGGAATGCTCGCAGCGGAGAAGTGGCGTTTTTAGGGGTAGGCACTTACATAGGTTACGAGGTCCAGGATCGAAGTCAAATCCGCCCAGGTCTCAATCAAAGAACCCAAAGAACTCACCCTTTCAAATTGGGCAACCCCGCTATCTGAAAAGCCGGTGGCATAAACATGTTTGCCATCAGCGCTTGAGATGACCCCTACCGCACCTGCCAATCCATCGACCCCCCCACTGCCGTCAAACACGACTTGACGAAAAAGTAGGGTTTCACCAGATCGGTCAAAAACAGCCAAGGCATCATCCGAGAAACCGGCCACCATGACCTGGCCACCGTCCGCGCTGACCGCAACGCCAATCGGGCCCGCCAATCCATCTACCGGGCCTACGCCATCGAAACTGGCACCCAAAAAGCTTAACGCACCCGTTGCCAAAGTAATACGAAAGGAAGCAAGTGCTGAATCGTTAAAGCCGGTGGCATATAAATATCGGCCCGATATGGCTAGGGCGTTTGTGCCGGCGATGCCATCAATTCCCCCCATCCCATCGCGATAGACAGCCACAAAACTCAACAACCCTGTCAAGCCATCACGCTCTAAGACTGCAATGGCGTCCTCGCCACTACCACACACAAAAAGAAAACGACCCGCACCATCAAAGGCGAGCCCACTCGCCCCGGCCAAACCGTCATATCCCATACCATCCGTTGCCGTTCCAGAATAGGTCAACGATCCATCCAGCGGATCCCGCCGGAATATGACAATACTTCCAGAAGTTACACATGAAACATAGAGGTGCTTGTCACTGGGATCCAAGGTCAATCGAACCGGACCCAGCATGGCAGTTGGTCCACCAACCGTATTGCTATAGCTGCGCACAAAGGTCAGCTCACCCGTGAGATCGCTGCGTCTGAAATGCGCCAGTTTGTCTTCACCGGCGCCCGTTACATAAACATCCAGTCCATCAGCGGAGACACGAACGCCCTGAGCCCCAAACAACCCATCCAATCCGTCCAGACCATCAAAATAGGCGGCGATCATGGTCAAAGTCCCATCTGGGAGACGTTCAAATGCTGCCACTGAATTACCAGCTGCGCCCGTCACGTAAACGTGCCGACCGTCCGGAGAAAGTGTCAATTCTTCTGCCCCAGATATGCCCGTAACGCCTGAAACGCCCTCCAGAGCCACGTCAATAAATTCAACTTGCGCCCACATCGTAACACCCATTAAAATCCAGCCAAATTTCATATAAACACCCCTTCCATTGGTTTATTCATGTCAAGGGCGTCATCAACCGAAATTTGTTACAGAAATTTTTTGAACAGGGAAAAACAATCTAACGGACTGGTATTGCATAGCGCTGTGGGTCTGGCAGTACAATGATTTCAGGTAGTCGACCTAATAGTGCCCCTTTTAAAAATGCGATGGCACCTTTTGGCCCGGATACCACGAGCTGGAGCAAGGGCTGGAGGTGTCAGGTGCTGCCATTTGCGGTTGGAATTCTCCTTGCCATTGTTTTGGCCTTTGGCGCAAAGCTCACCGGTGCGGAAAAAGATCGCAGTTTTTTCCCAACACTGATGATCGTTATTGCTACTTATTACGTCCTATTTGCCGTTATGGCGGGTCAGGGCATTGTCAGCGAAATCCTCATCGCAGCCCTATTCTCCCTGGCCGGGATGTGGGGCGCGCAACGCATGCCCTTGCTGGTGGGCAGCGCCATTTTTTTGCACGGCGTTTTTGATTTTGTGCGGCCCTTCTTTTTGGCCAATCACGGTGCCCCGGATTGGTGGCCGGGATTTTGTGGCAGTGTCGATATTCCACTCGGCGCATGGGTGATGTGGTTCAGCCTGAGATCAACCCAGCCCAAGAACTCAGCTTAAAATCAGCACCATGAGGCTAAGGTTCAGCAGACCTCGAAATGGATGGCCAGGTACATACGTATTTGGGCGATCAACCCTTTGCTCCCTAACCGCGCGCTCATGCGGCGAAGCTTGGCCAGAGTCCAGCCGGCCTTGGTCGGGCGCCAAGACATTGCCCTTCAGATCGAATCCAAGAGAAAGGACAAGTCTTGCCCATCGCACCAGGGTGCCGGAAAACCCCAATCACCCGCCCAGCTGCGGGGGGGATTCAGGACCGCTTCGGATCGGGTGGATCCGGTAACTTCTCGCCAAATTTGGCCATTGCCTGTAAAACGTCCCGGATATCCTGGCCCAGTGCAGTGAGCGCATATTCGGTCATCGGTGGAACGGTTGCATACACCGTTCGGTTCACCAATCCCACTGATTCCAAAAAGCGCAGGCGGCTGGCCAACATGCGCGGACTGATCCCTTCCAGCGCCCGTTGAATTTGGGAATAGCGTTTCTTTCCGGGTAATAACTCGCGAATGATTAGGGTCGTCCACTTGCCTTCCAAAACCTCGGCCGTTTTTTTGATCGGACAACTAACATGGCAATCCGCCTGCGACAAAAGATTATCCATTTTCGCCCTTACTATAAAAAAAGTACCTACTTCATAAAGTATATCTTGAAGCATAGACTCAAGCCAAGTTTTAGTGAAGGAGTTCAGCTTGAAAAAAATGACTTGGCTTTTAACCGTTATCGGATTCATTCAAATCGTCTTGGGGTTACTTTACCTCTTTGCGCCCGCCTGGCTGCTCGGGGCGATGGGGCACAGTCTTCCAGAACCGGACATTCATTATCCTTTGGCCATGTTGGCGGCCCGATTCCTGGGTGTTGGTTTTGCCCTCCTGGTTTTTGGGCGCAGACCCAGCCTAGCGCGATCCTGGATGCAGACCATTCTGAGCATCCAAATGATTGACCTCGCAGCTGGCCTTTATTTCACCTTACAAGGAGATGTCCCTCTGCATTTATCCGGGTTTCCCATGTTCAATGCGATTTGGATGATTCTGCTTCTTTGGCGTTGGATGCCTCAAGAGCCACAATAATGCGGTTTTGTAATCCGTCGGATCCGCCCTAGACCTTGGGCCCGGCAGCGCCCGCAGTGCGACAGACCGGAGCCCAGGGTGACAAGCGCAGAGGGAAACCCTGGCATAGGCCACCGCAAGAAGTCAGAGCCCGCAAGGGTGACAGGGTTTTATTCTTTGGTCTTTGATTTTCGCTAAATTGGACGGTTCGCCTGTTTCTGTTTCGCCCGTACGGGCTCGCCTATCTTTATTGGCTTTTCCCGGGGCTCCTCGCGTTGCTCGTCACCCCGGGTTCTGACCTATTGCCCTACCGGGCACGCAAAATAGGTCCAATCTTCAGGAACCACAATAATGCGATTCGGGTATTAGAAAATTAAGATTCCCTGTTGTGATTGACCCAATACTCGGAATCGGAAACCTCAGGTAGGGTCGGGAAAGAAGATTTCCTCGATGTGTTGCTGAAACACGCCGGCAATTTTGAAGGCCAGCGGCAGAGAGGGATCGTATTTGCCCGTTTCGATAGCGTTCACCGTTTGCCGGGAAACGGCCAATAAATCCGCCAAATCCGCCTGCGACCAATCGCGTTCGGCGCGCAGAACCTTGATGCGGTTCCTCATCGATAGCGCCTCATGCCCCACCATCCGGCAGCCCCCCAAGTCAGCACAAAAATGGCCACCGGATCACTCGTCCCCAATTCCGGCATGCCAATTTTCTCCAACAGCCCATAGCCCAGCAAAAAAATGATACCGACCCCAAAACCCAACGCCAAGGCCTCCAATTGCACCTTGCGCACCAATTCATCGGCTTGGCGAATGAACTGAACATAGGACCTTAAAGTAATAAACCCCAATAGGTTAGGACCTAGGGCCAAGGTCCATTTCAAGACCGGATTCAACTGCAGAAAGCGGCTCAGAACCACCAGGCCGACGGCAAAGCTAAGCAACCAACCCATCATCCAGTTTTGGGTTGTGCGGAACTTCTTGCGA
This sequence comes from Acidobacteriota bacterium, assembly GCA_020637335.1. Lineage (GTDB taxonomy): Bacteria > Acidobacteriota > Holophagae > Acanthopleuribacterales > Acanthopleuribacteraceae > JACJWC01. The sequence goes on from JACJWC010000012.1 coordinate 103,458, forward strand.
TCTTGCGGGCTAAAGCCTTCCTGACAGTTGAATTCGTCCACAATGCCTCCCTAAATGCGCGCACGCTCGCGAAAGAAAAAACCCAAGGCAAGCGCAATCGCAATTAGCGACAACTGTATCTGCTGCATTTGGCTCGTCGCAAGTGCAATGGCAAAAAAAGCAATCATGACACCCATTTGAGTGCGGCCACAGACTTCAGGTAGTTCCAACGCAGTCCTGCGAAATCGCAAGCGGGTAGCAATCGCATAAAAGACAAACCCAAAGCCTAAAATTAACCAGCCCCACGGACCTGCATCAGGCTTAAATCCCCAAACCAGAAAATGGCTTAAGAGCCAAAAAGCTGGCCAGCTGAAAAGAAAGGCGCGTTCCATCCATCGTTTGGGTGCGCCCCAACCCGACATCCAAAAAGAAATGGCCAGCAATTGCAGGACCCCAAACAAAAAGCCAAAATCCTTGGCTGTTTCCGCATGAGTCCCGCCGATAAACGGCACCAGAAACATAAAATGCAGGGACTCAGAAGAAGAGGAACACGAGCGTTTCACCCAAGCCAACATATCAAACCTCCTAGACAATTTGTCAAGCAACCTTGACACACCCAATATAGGCTCGCACCTGCTGGGTGTCAAGGACGCTTTACAAAAATCTAGGGATTAGGGTTGGTTCTGGGCGGCGATTAGGGCTTGGAGTTGTTGTTCTAAGGCTGCAATTTTTTGGTCTTGTTCGCGGATCCGTTGGTAAAGCGCTTTGCTGGCGAGCAAGGCCACACCATCACTATCGACCGTTGCAATATGGGTATCGTCCTCTCCACCAAGACCAAAGGTGGCGTGGAAATCCTGCGCGGTTGGACCCAAATGTTGGATCGACGAGTCTTCCGCTTTGTAATGCCAGGATTGGATCGGTAACGCATCCAGTTTTTCGAGAATTGTTGCACCGTCCACAGTCAAAAAACCCGTCTTGGCGTTTTTGTCGCAGGTGTTGGTCCAAGTCCCACCGGTACTCAGGTAGGCTCCGGTGGAGGTGTTGATCAGACCCGTAAACGTCGGGCTGGCGGAGGAACCAAACCAAAACTTGTTAGCCCGCACCAGGAATTGGTTGCTATCCGTCGACGTCAAGCCACCCAAACGGGTAGAAAACACCATGGACCCAGAATGCAGGGCATTGGCTTGGTATCCAACCGCCAGAGTATTGGCTTGGCTGGCCGCGCAATCGTAACCAGCCAATACGGCTGAACTGTCGCCAGTCGCGGAGTTGCTCCTGCCACCTAAGACCACACTGTCTTCACCATCCACTTCATTTTGAGAACCCGCCAGGATACCTGTTTCCGAACCATAAGCCTCATGTCCGCGACCCCCCACAACAACGTTGTTTTTGCCAAAAACGCGGTTAAATTCGCCACTACCGGTGAAACCATTCTCACCGTCTGTGTAGTTGTTGTTGCCGCCAATGATGGAACTCCACTTGCCATAACATTGATTTGAGGTTCCACTAAAAATGGCCCCGCCGAATCCATGAATAGAGTTATCATGGCCGCCCACCACGGTACCGAAAGCGCCAGCCCAAGGCACGGCATTGTCAACACGGTTACTATAGCCCCCAATCAAGGTGGCAAAAGGATTAAAGGAGTAAACGGGAGCGTCCTGGTTGTCGATTCGGCTTCCACCTGCCAGGATTACGGACCCAAAAGCATTCGATGAGAACCAGGCATTGTTGCCACCGATCCGCAAAGTATGCGTGGTTAAGGGTTTCCCGTCAGCGGTAATAGTTGAAAGAAGCGGCGAAAGCAAAAGACCGTGCGGAATACCTGTGCCGGGTTCAAGAGAAGTCAGCAGGATTCCATTATTGGTGGGGTAGCGAACTTCTGTTGGAAACAGGTAACCGCCAGAAGCAATCGTGCCGTAACCCAAAGTGGAGAAAGAGGAACCCAACACGTTCAAGGTTTGGGTATTGCCGGCCAAAAAATTGGCTACTTGGCTTAGATAGCCACTGTCCGGTGAAAAGGCACCCAGTTTTTGCCACAAGGTTTCGCTCTGAGCCGGATCGAATTGGACCAGATCCCGTTGTGGATAAATGACCATTTTTTCCGCTAATAGGGCCTCGCCATCGCGGTAAATTTGCAGGTACCCTATTCGAGACTGGGCCAAGGTCTCATTCAACGGTTGCCGATCCCCGCCGAGAAAAAGCAAGGGAATCCCAGCCAGGTTCCAAATGCGGTTTTCGGAATCTTCAAACAGGATTGTGGCTTGATCGGGCGCCCAAACCACAACCTCCACCACCTCCGCATCAAAATGGCCATCAAGGTCCGGTAGGGCAACCGGGATCACCTGATGGGAGCCCGCTCCCATTTGAGCACATAAGATAAATAAAAACAGCAACATACAAACTCCTCAAAAAATCACGGATGGAGACAATTGACCATGCTGGCCAAGTCCAAAATATCGAAACGGGTATTCGGCGCGACCAGGTTGGCGTACGGATGAGAGCCAAGCCAAAACGGTAAGAGCGGCAGTACCGAGCCCTCGGAAAACGGGGCCGGAACGACCAAGCTCGGCGCAGGAACCAGGCCCAGGGCGATCGTGCTGGGCAAGCTGCCCGAAATGGAACGGGAGCCAAAACCCGATTGGGCCTCATCAATATCCAAGACCACGGGACTACTACTGCCACACACGGTCAAAACGCCCAGTAGATAAGGACCGCTTGCTGGATCGGTATCAGCGAAGGCACCGACCCAGGTCAATTGATTGCCGGATCGGTTCCAACGGTAAAACCAATCTAAGGGTTGGGCACCACTGGCTTGAAGCGAACAGATCGGGTTGGGTTGACTGGTCAGAATTTTGAGTACAAAGCTGTTAATGGCAGCAGCGCCTTCTGCACCGGACAAAGCGCTGACATCAGCCCAGATCCGAACCTGACGGGCATGGCCCTGGCAAACCAAACCGGCATCTTCCAACCAAACGGTGGCAGTCCCATTGATTTGGGTTTGGGCAACAAGCGGCAAAAATAAGAAAAATCCGCCGATCCATTTGGCCATTTGTGCTACCTCCAAGTAACCTACAAATAGCCAATGCGTAATCACGCACCCAGCTGCGACAAACTTTTTGTGGTCCAGCAAAGTTGGCTCAATTAGGTTCAACACGTGCCGGCCCGGATCAAAGAGACATCCGTGCAAAAAGCAGATCTAACCCTTAAATACAACAGAGCCAATTAGATGCAGGTCGGTTTGGGCATAATCTACCCGGCAGGGCGGAAGGTCAGAGCCGTTTATTAGAGCAGGACACCTGTTCAAGGTTGTAGAGATAAGGAGCGGAATGGTCGCCATCGAGATGGCGACCGCTCTAGCTGTTTCGAGAAACAGCACACCACGAAGGCGCTCAACCCAGGCTTTCCCCTTGCAGCGTCGCCCTCCGGACAATGAGCTTCAGAGCGGGTGACCAGAGTACGGACCTTCGGCCATTTTGAAAATGTGGGGTTTGGCGGTTTGGACTGCGGCGATTTGGCCACAGTCCATACAGAGAGGTTAGCGTTCGTGGTAGGGGTTGAATTGGACGAAGTGTTCGAAGCGTTGAATGCAGCCATCCGGCATCTCCACATCGACCCAAATGCGGATCGGTTGGGTGAACGTGAAGGTCAGGCTGGCGTCGCGGCTCCCATCCGACCAGTGGTAGGCCACCCCGCCCGCTGGTGCTTCCAGGCGAATGGTTTGGTTGGGATGGGCCCGTTCGGGTCCGCTGATGGATCCGCTCTGGCCGAGTTGTAAGGTAATTTGGATTTCGCGCTGACCGCATCGTTCGTCGTTTACGGACCAACGCAGGTAGTAGCGATGTCCTTCCAAACCACTAAAAAGGGCATGGGGATCTGTGGGATCGGAAAGTACTCCGCCTACACCTGTTTCGATCGACCAATGACCCGTAGCACCGGCAGGCAGGACCCCATCCAATTGGGTCTGGGTCCCGCAAATCAACCGATCAACTTGGTCGGACTCTATAAGCGGTTGCCTTTCCAAGACCACTACGGATTCACCCGACACACAATCCGCCGGATAGCCACGCCAAACCAGTTCGACCGGTTCCGCCTGACTAATCGGAACCCACACAATCGAAATCGCCGCGTAGGGGTTGGCCAGCTTCGCTTGCCCCGAACGCACCTCCCATTTGCCATATCCCGACTGAACCGGATCCGCTTGCAAGGTTGTTTCAACACTGCAAAGCATCTGGGTCTGAAACCCGCTCAAATGTTGAAGCGCATCCATTTGAATCGAAACGGTGCGTTCATCTTCAAAGCCTTGATCATCCTGGAAACGCCAGGCCAAAAGGTAGTGTTCGCCGGGCTGCCCCACAAAAAGACTGCGCGGGTTCTGGGTCGGCGCCACAACCCCGCCTTTTCCGGCAAGGATCTCCCAATGGCCTTGGGCCGGGGAGGCACTCAGCTGGGTCTCCACATCACAAACGCGTTGGTTGGGCCCGGCGGTTGCCGGAAAAAAAGGAAGTTCAAACAGGGTGTATCCACTTTGATCTAAATTGGCGGCGACGAATAATACAGTCTCGCCGAACATAATCCGTTCCGGGTTACTGTCCTGCGGGCCCTCGACCAGGTCGCTCACCAACTGGATCTGATGGACCAAACGATGCACCCGGAACAGTTCCCGACCATACTGAGGGTGATCCGCCGCAAAATAGGTCCATAATCCCTTTGAACCCAGAAGCTTGAGATTATCCAGCGTCCAGTCGCCCAAGGGAAGTTCTACCAACTGGCTTCCATCAAACAGAAGGATCTGGTCGTGCTGATCGTAATCGGTTAATTGGAGGTAACCGCTGCTCAGATCGGGCCTGAAATCCGCACCCACCAGGCTTTTCTGAGTCGAGCCAACGGGTTGCCATTGGGTTTCTCCATTGGCCAGGAACCAAAAACGCAAGGTGTAATAGCCTTCCTTGAGCAAGTAACCGTCGCGGGTTTGAAAGAGTTCCAGATCACACTCGAATTCGAGCGGAATGGGGGCAAGCACTTGCCAATCCAGTCCTTCTCTAGGCAGTAAATAAAGTGCGCGTTGCTCGTCGTAGCCCATGACAAACGCTATGCCCTGACTGCTGACCGCAAAGGAAGGGCGGCAAAACCAGTCGAGGGTAAAATCATTAATCAATTCCACTTTCTGCGGTTGGTTATCCGCAGGCCCCATCCGGTAGAGACTTAAACCGGAACCAAATGAAGACTGCCAGATGGTCAGCCAGGAGACGGGTCCCGATCGACCCAAAAAATCCAAACTGGAAGATTCGGGATAACAATAGGGGCCATCGCTATGATTAGCAGTGTATTCCTTTAGGAAAGTTTGTCCTTCAGGTGAACCGTCCGTTTGCCACAGCTCGCGGCCCGCACAGCCGGAATTTCCCAGAAAATACAGCAGGCCATCGTGATCAAAAAAATGGTCTGGCGCTAAATGTGCCTCAGCAGCCTCCAGGGGTTCGGCTGAATCGCCGTCCAACCGCCAGAATGAAGGCTGGCCCCGGCTTCGGAAACTCGCGTAAACCCGGTCGTCTTGGGTATGAAGGGCAGCGGGCTGAGAAGACATGGCCTGAGGCGCGAAATCAAAAACCTGGACTTGGCCCTTTTCGATGCTGGCCAATTCCCTACCGAATTCTGCGCTACCGACTGCGGCGTAAAGGCGATCTCCAACCACGGTCCATGGGCCCAGTTCGTTTTCCGAGCCGGGGGTCAGGTCTGCCCAGCGTCGGATGGCTCCGCCATTGCCAAATACCGGCTCCCTACCCCAATCATCGGATTGCCCCAAGAACGCAAATCCAATTGCATTGCGCACCATATTGAGATCGTAGGATTCTGTTCCGGTATGGGGAAATTCCGTTTCTGCCAAATGGGTACCCACGGCGCTCCCGTCAGATACCCACAAGCGAAACTCATCCCGGCCATCGCCAAGTAAAAAAAAGGCTTTGTCTTGAAAAATACCAACCGGCTGAAGCGTTAGATCGCTTCCAATCTCTCGGACAAGACGAAAGGTCCCCGCTTGCGTCCCATCACTGAAGTACAGACTGGTTGAAGTGGGATTGCCCAATTCGTTGTATTGGCGCAGCGAGAACCAGAGCCCGGCAGAATTGCCCAGCAGCGAATCCATCACCCATAGACCCTGAATTTGAAACAATTCAACACCATCTGTCTGGTGTTTGGCAAAACTGCGCAAATAAGTCCAATCCCCTCTAATATCCAAAAGAATGGCAAAAGGTAGGTTCCATTCCAGGCCCGCCACCTGCCTGTAGCGGGTGTCAGGCAACCAGACTTTGGTTCCGGATGGGGTGCCATCGGTGTAACCCAACACTTTGCCATTGCCGAAGTATTGGGGTCCGGTCTGGCCGCTCTCAATCAAGTCGATGCGAGACAATTGGCTAAGTGGTTGCCAATCGGTAGCTGTCCGTCGGTAAAAGTTGAAGGAGGTTTCCAAATAAACTTCACCGGCGTGAATCCGAATTTGAAAAGAAGGGCCCGGAACAGAAACCTGGTTCATGCGTTCCGCATCGCGATCCGCCAGCCACAGCTCATCATATTTGTAGGCCCACAACCTGCGCCCCTGAACACGGAATTCGTGATAGGGATCCAACTCGCCGTAGGCCGTCAGGGTGAATGTTGCTTTGTCCAGGGACAACACCCGCTCCTTACCCGTGAGCCGATGAACGTACACCAGCCAGACCAACTCGCCGGCATCATAGAATTCAATCCCAAAGGAATAAGCCTCGAATGCCTCGATCAATGGGGTCAATTGTTGTGTGTCACGATTCAAAACAAACAAAGCTCGACCTTGGACCAGGAGCAATTGGTTGGACCACCCGCCGAGCAAGGCACTTGCCTCCATGCGGCCCAGGTCTTGAGGGCTGGTCGAATCATTGGGCAGGAAATAAACCTGGTCAGCGGCACTGACAAAATAAAACCCGTCATCAACTGCCAACCAGCGATGTGAAAAGCTCGAAGCCGGACGTGTGTCCAAATCCAAAACCGGTTCCAGCTGCTGAAAAAACAATAAAAACCAAAAGAACATAACATCCTCCAGTTGACCCTGAGCAATATCGCCGCCAACCCAAAATAAACCCTTAAAAACACAACTTAACTCTGAATGGCCTTCCAAAAAACAAGGTGTCTCGACAAGCCGAGACACCTAAGAAAGCAGGAGCCCGGTGGGCGCGGTTAAGAACCCGATTTTCTAAGATACGCAGGCAGCCAAGGCGGGGTCGACCAAAAGGGTTAAGTCACCCTATTTGCGGGATAAAACACCAAACGAAGGTTCATTGCCACTTCTGCGCTGTAAAAATCTGGCTTTTTCCCGACCAAGGGCTGAGTTTTGTCTTTCAAAGTGGAAAGCCGCGTCCACTCGGTCCATAATGAAGCATCCACAGATTTGAGCGTATTGATGCCAAGCCACACCATCTTGATAGTTGACGACCAACCCAGCAACCTATCCACTTTGGATTCGCTGTTTGAGCAAACCGGTGAGGATTACGAAATTCTTCAGGCGCTGAATGGGGAATCCGCCTTACGCATTGCCGAAGCCGAGCGGCCCGATTTGGCCATCATCGATTGGGACATGCCCGGCATGTCGGGTATTGAATTGACCCGAGCGCTGAAGAGTCGGCCCGAAACCGAGGACATCATGGTCATCATGTGTTCGGGTGTCATGATGACGGCCCAACACCTGCAAACCGCTTTGGAGGCTGGTGCCAGTGACTACGTGCGCAAACCAGTCGATGAAGTCGAATTACAGGCCCGAACCCGCTCCATGATCAAGTTGGGTGAATCCTATAAAACGATCAAAAAACAGCACCGCGAATTACAGGATAGTTTCGCCCAGATGGAGGTCTTGGCCAAGACCGGTCCCTTGACCAAGCTGGCCAACCGGCGTGCATTCCTGGAGCGAAGTGAAACCATTTGGCAAGTGGCCAATCGTTCTGAACGCCCATTTGGTTTGTTGCTGGCCGATTTGGACCATTTTAAACGGGTCAATGATCAATATGGACATGCCTCAGGTGACCGTTTATTGCAACAGGTCGCGGCCCGATTAACGTCTTCGGTTCGGGCTCAAGACGTGGTTGGACGTTGGGGTGGCGAGGAATTTATTGTCCTGCTGCCAGAAACGGATTTGGCTGGCAGCCTGAATCTAGCCGAAAAAATCCGCTTAAACATCGAAACGACCGCCTTTGACCTGCAAGAAATGACTTTAAAGGCCAGCCTTTCGATTGGGGTCAGCCACTATGAAAAGGGACTGAGCCTGGAGAAATGTATTCAACACGCTGATGAGGCGTTGTACCAAAGCAAGGAATCAGGCCGAAACCGGGTTACGGTTTACAATCGGGGTTGAGGTAATCGCAGAGGTGATAAATGTTCTGGTCCTGGCAGCGCTTAACCTTTGCTCCTCCGGCCCATTAAATCCCATCCCGCCCATTCGGGCCTTTTACCCGGAGGACTACCGGGCCAGCCGAATCAACCATGCCATGGTTCAAGATAAAAATGAAATTCTCTATTTCGGCAACGATTCGGGCATTCTGATTTTTGATGGCATCCAATGGGAACGGGTGGCAACTGAGCCGGACCGATCTGTAAACAGCTTGGCCTTAGATGATTTAGGATTCATTCTAGTTGGCGCACAATCCGAGTTTGGACGTCTCGTTCAAAACCAGGAGGGGCAATATCAATATGAATCGCTGTTGCACTTATTCGAAGAAAAGGAACGGGACTTCCGGACAATTTGGCAACTGCAGCCCATCGCGCAAGGCGTGGTCATTTGCACCGAACTTTCAATTTTCCTCTACCAGCACAACACCATTCGCCATCTAAAAACATTTCCTGACACCTACAACAACCAACTTTTTTTGACGATCGGTTATTTTACGTCAATAAACACGATGGTTTTTATGTATTCAATGACTCAGGTTTTCAGAAAATCTCAGAACTCGAGGATTTTTGGGAAGACAAGCTGACTTCCATCCTAAACCTTCCAGATGGCAGTTGGCTCATGCACTTTGTCTGGGCTGGTTTCAAGCAATATTGGCCAGAGGAAAATAGGATGGCCCTACCGGATTCGATCGTCCACTTAAACAGCCAAATTCCCCAGGCGAAGTGGATCAAAAGGGTCAATGAGGAAATGATAGCCGCAGCCACCGGCCAGGGCCTTTACCTGCTCAATAATCAACTCCAAATTCAGGCGCACCTGACCAAAAAGGTCGGGTTGCCCGGCAATGGTATTAACGATTTTGCCTCCGATCGGGACGGCAATATGTGGGTCATGCTGAATACGGGATTAGCTTTTGTCCAGACGGTGGGCGCCCTCCACCAATATGTCCAAGGACAAGGGTATGATGGCGTTGCATTGACCGTTGCAGAAAGCGGTGAAAACTTATTTATTGGTACGGATTTAGGCGCTTACAAGGTTGGCCCGACCATTCAAAAAATCCCACAAATCGACAGCCCTCTGCCCTATTTTTTTAAGGCTCGAAACAGTGTGTTCACCATTTTTGGCGATGGAAACATTGGCCAAATTGTTGACCTCAATAACCCGGAACATAAAGTTCAAAGTGAAACACTCGATTGTTATGCCAGTCTTCAATGGGATCCCTTAACACTGATCCTAGGCACTGAGGCAGGTCTATTCATTTGGCACACCAACAATGAATTGCCCATAAGGATTCCTGGCGTGGACTGGCCATGCGAATGGCTAGTTCGCCAGGGTAATTCTATTTGGGTTTCAGATCCTGAGCACGGGGTTCACCGTATCCGATTGGACACGGTTCAAAACACAATTGTGGCATTGGACAGTTTTGATCAACCATTCCCTGAATCCATCACCTATATAGTTCCCTGGCAAGACCAGGACCAGAGTGTGCGTTTCCTTTCAGAAGACGGCATACGCCGTTTTGAACAGGAGACAGGCCGCTTCGTGCACGACTCTGTGCTGGAGGGATTAGCCCCCATCGGCCGCATTCAGCAGATTTCACAGGATTCGAGGGGCAACATCTACACTGATGCGGGCATTTTTTGGCACACGCCTTCCGGCTACCAATTGGACCTTTACTCTTTGCCCTATCTTAAACAATTGGACATCCAAAACTTAGTGGTTGGAGAAAGCGGAAAAGTCTATGTGCCTAACGACCAGAATATCCTGGTAATTGATCCTCAAATACGGTCGCCAAAGCCGAGAATCGATGTGCCCCAAATCCGCTCCCTACTGCTGGATGGCCAAGCCTATTTCCAAAATGGCAAAACCAATCAGCCCATCCATTTTGGAAGCCGAGCCAAGCGCTGGGAATTTCAGTTCAGCCAGCCCTTTTCGGCCTTTCAAGCGGATGTTCGTTTCCGCTTCAAACTGAATGGCCAGCATGAAAATTGGTCGAAATGGTCACGAAATCCAGTGGCCATTTTTACGAACTTAAGCCACGGCAACTATGAACTCATCGTTCAGGCCAAAAACGCCATGAACCTCGAATCCAGCTTGGTCCACTTGCCCTTCTCAATTGCCAGACCTTGGTATTTGACTTATTCCGCCTATGCGGCCTACGTGGTTTTAGCGATCCTGATGATCTGGAGCTTGGTCAAACTGAATACCCGGCGCTTGGAACTGGACAAATTGCGCTTGGAAGGCATCATTCAGGAACGTACCGAGGAGATCAAAATGCAGGCAGAATCGCTGCAGCAGGCCAACGCCAAATTACTGGAATTGGATCAGTTCAAAGAAGGTTTGACCCAAATGATCGTGCACGACCTCAAAACGCCTTTAAACCAACTCATTCACCTGGCACCCCATCGCGAAAGCGGCGGCCGGCTGCGCAGCATTGGCAACCAGATGCTCAACATGGTTTTGAACCTGCTGGATGTCAGCAAATACGAAACAACCCGCATGCAGTTGCAGAAAGATCCTTTTCCCTTACACGAGTTGGTCAACGAAGCCGCCGACCAGGTCCGCTTCCTTGCTTCAGAAAAAAACATTCGCATCCAAATCGAGGAACAAGTTGAGGCCACAGTTCTGGCCGACCGCGAAATTCTGGTCCGGGTCTTAGTTAATCTTCTGACCAATGCCATTAAGTTCTCGCCAATTGGTGAATGTATCAACCTGCGCGTACGGCCCGCAGCCGACCATACGGTGAACATCGAGGTGGCAGACCGCGGCGAAGGCATCGCAGCCGATCAACTCGAGTCGATTTTTTCCAAATTTGTGCAGGTCCAATCACGCCATTCGGGCGGCATCAAATCAACCGGTCTGGGTTTAACCTTCTGCAAAATGGCCGTGGAGGCACACGGTGGCACCATCGGGGTTAAGTCCCAATTAAATCAGGGCACCTGCTTTTGGATCCAATTGCCGGTTCACCAAACCACAGCGTCGATAGCCGAAACACCAACCAATCCAAAATTTCCCGAAATCACAGAGTCCGCCTGGTCTGCCTTTCCCCCTGAAGACCTGAATAAAATCCAGCCGGTGATGGCTGAATTGGCCCAAACGCCCATTTACAAGGTGAGCAAATTGAGACAGTTGGTCAGCCAACTCAGCGATCTGCACATCCAGGAACTTGCGGAATGGGTAAAGCACCTGGAGCGCACCATCCACGCCGGGGATGAAGCCGCATATCGCACACTGGTTGCCGAAAGCCAGATGGCTCTGACCCGCAATTAATATCACCCTCCGGCCCACCAAAACCAGAGCCCGGTTTATGCAATTGGCCAATCCGCACGAAGAGAAATGCAGCTGGTCCATTTCTCTTGGCGGACAGACAACCCTTGAAACCTCTTTTCTCAATCATCACCTGTAGTATTGATCCCCAAAAATACGCAGCCTTTTGTCAAAACACGCGAACCCTATTTGCAGATACGGCCGAATGGATCTTGGTTGAACGGCCAGCCTCGCTAGCGCAGGGCTACCAAACGGGTTTGGCGCGGGCAAAAGGGGAATACCTGATTTTCTGCCATGACGATATCAGCCTTGTGGATCCACAAATCCCGGCCTATCTCGAACAAGACCTTTTAGCATTGGACTTGGTCGGCGTGGCCGGCACATCGCGCTTGGTCGATGGCCACTGGATTTCTGCCGGGTTCCCCTATTTGCACGGACAGATCCTACACGTTAAGCCGGAGGGCTATCTTTATACCCAGTTTGGTTGCGGAGCAGACCCGCCCTTAGTCACGGGTATCCAGGCGCTGGATGGCGTTTTTTTTGCCTGCCGCCGCGCTCTGGCCGAATCCATCCCTTTTGATTCGCAACATTTCGATGGCTTTCATCTTTACGATCTGGATTTCAGCTTCTCGGCCTTTATAGCCGGTTACCAGCTAGGTGTGGACCAGCGCTTAGGCCTAATTCACCAATCGGGTGGCCGTTATGATCAGAATTGGCGAAAGTACCGCCTGCGTTTTGAACGCATTCATCGCAATCGTCTAGCGCCTGGCGTTCCTGCTCTAAATTACTGGAAAAACAAAACCTATAACGGATTAGATGAGGCAGAAGCCACCCTGTGTCGCGCATCACAGACCAAACGAGTTCGATTCAAAAAACACGAAGTGCGCCTGGCCCGGGGCGCCGAAACTTGGCAGAAAACAGATGTTCATGCCCTGGCCAAGGAACCATGCGATTTTGTCATCGCCGAACCCTCAACCACCATTTCGCTTCTGCTCCAAGTGGCAGCGGCCGATGCCGTTTTCCTCATCCACGGCAACTTCGACCCACAAAGCTATTGGCAACTGAATGCACATCAGTGGACAGACTGCCAGCCCGTTGCTGCTGTCCCCAATCACCTGCTGATCCAACGCCGAAGCATGGACGCCAAACCCACTTTCCCGTAAGCTGGGCTCATGCACGACCAAACCCTGCCCTCCGGTTTACATAAATGCGCCCAATGGGTTTCAGCTAGCCAATGGAATCAAGCCTATGACGCCATCGAACGCTTCCTTCAGCACAATCCACCCCATCCCGACGCATTCAATTTGTTGGCGGCCATTTGGCGTGCCCGCGGCAATTTCCAGCAGGCTGAGCAAGCTCTTTTGCGCGCGCAAAACCTGGCCCCTGATGATGCGCTGATTACCGTCAACCTCGCATTTTTGCGCATGGAAAACCAGCAATTGCCGTCGGCCCTTGAAACCTGCCTGAAGGCGACTCAGCTCGACCCTCAATTTGCACCGGCTTTCGCGCTACTCGGTTCGCTGAATTTACAACTTGGGCATATCGAAAGGGCGAAACCTGCTCTTGAACGGGCGCTCGCCCTGGACCCCCAAATGCCCGATGCTTGGAATTATTTAGGTATCCTGCACCGTCAGAACGGAGATTTCGACGCGGCGGAATCTTGCTTTAAAACCTGTTTGGAACGCCAGCCCCAGCATCTGGCCGGTTTAAACAATTTGGGTATTTTGTACCTGCACCAAGATCGGGCCACTGAAGCCAAACACGTCTTGGAACAGGCAAGCCAATTCCATCCCCAATCGCCCGAGGTCTGGGCCCATTTAGGCCAAACATATCAATTGTTAAACGAAAACACCGCTGCGGCGCGCGCTTATCAGCAGGCTTCCGCCTTGGAACCCGAAAACCCTTTGGCGCGTTGGCGCGAAGCGAACCTGTGCCCAATCATTCCAGAGGGCGAAGCCTCTATTAACAGTTGGCGCCGCCGCTATGCTGCCAAACTGGGGGCTTTACCCGAACTCGATCTCGATCAGTTGGGTCAGCGCCTGATCGGCAGTCAAGCACAATTGCCGTTCCATCTGCTTTATCACGGGAAAAGTAACTTAACGCTGCGGAGAAGCTATTTCAGCAAAATCAAAGTCGCAGATACGTTTGTGCCGCGAGCACGAAAGGGCCCATTACGTATCGGATTCTTGGTGACCTCAGGCCACGAATCGATTTTCCTGACCTGCACACGTGGGTTAATCGACCAGTGGGACCCGCAAAAGGCCCAATTGGTGCTGATTGGCGCACCCGGTTCCCGCGAGATGCTGCTTCCGGATGGGCCGAAATCTTCAGTCACGTGGCTCGAATTGCCTGCTCATTTGCCGCATGCAATCGATACCCTGCGCCACCAGAACTTGGATCTGATCTATTTCTGGGAGATCGGCAGCGATGCGTTCAATTTTTTCTTACCCCAATTCCGGGTAGCTCCCGTTCAGGTCACTTCCTGGGGCACCCCCGAATCGACCGCTATGGCTGCCGTCGACGCCTTCCTTTCCTGCTCGCCCTGGCATCATGCCGAGGAACCGTTCCACGAACGCCTGGTGCTTTTAGATCGTATCCCGGCCTATTTTTCGCGACCACCGGAACCTGACCCAATTGACCTGAACAAACTGGGCATTGATCCAAAACGGCCCTTTGTGTTTTGTCCGCAAAGTCCATTTAAATTGCACCCGGATTTCGACCCAACATTGGCTTATCTCGCAGATACAGAACCGGACCTGCAAATCGTCTTGAGTCAGGGTAGCCAACCGGCCTGGACCGAGTTTTTGCGCCGCCGCCTTTTGGCCAAGTGGCCACAGGACCGCCAACCTCCACACTTCGTTCCCCGCCTGGCCTTGCCCCAATTCCTGTTCCTGGCCCAATCAGCGGCTGCGGTCTTGGATTCGTTCTATTTCACAGGTGGCGCCAGCAGTTACCAGATGTTGGCAGCCGGCATTCCGATTATTACCTGGCCCGGTCAATCCATACGCAGCCGGTTCACCTACGCTTATTATCGGCAAATGTGTGTTTTAGATGGTGTTGTGGATTCGGTGGACCTGTATCAGAAAAAGGTTTTGGCCTGGATCCACCATCCCGAACAAAGAAAGGTTTTAAGCGATCAATTGTTGGCCCAACGCCACACGTGGCTTGAGGATGAAGGCGCAGCCAGACAATTCCAACAAACCCTCATCGATTTAGGGCAAGCCGGCCGAGAAAGTTAAAATCCGGCTAATCTTTTCCCGGAATAACGGTCATTTTTTTGTCCAGGGCTTTTTGGCAACGCTCAATTTGACGGGTCAACAGCGAACGATCGCGAAACCATTCGGGATTTGGCACGGCATCAGCGAGAGCGTCTGGCGGTTTGGCGAACTGGAGATGGTCGGGTAAATAAAAGTCCGCATTTTCGCGGGTCAGTTTCTCAAGGGTTGATGCAAAATCCTGGGCAACTTGGGGGTAGAGGGCGTTGTTGTGGATTTCGGCGTCGTCCAATAGCGAGAGGCTGGCCTGAAAGAAAAAGGTTTTTCCTGTTTTGGCATCTTCGTAGCGCCAACTGGTGCTGCCCGGTGTGTGGCCGGGGGTTGCCACCGCTTCAACGGTGAGTTGACCGCATTGGATATGGTCACCGTTTTTCACACCGCGTACCCGGTTAACAGGGGCAAATAGTAGGCGATCCCCAAAGACATGATCGTTTTTGCCGCCTGAGAGAAGAAGGGACGTATCGCCAAAGCCGGCCACCACTTCCGCTTGGGTTTCGGCCTGAATGGATTGGGCACCACCTGCGTGGTCAAAATGGGCCTGGGTAATCAATAAATAGTGAATCTTGGCTGGATCAAAGCCCAACTGGCGGATGTTGTCGAAAACCAAGGACACATTTTCGGCCATGCCCACATTGATCAAGATCAGACCCGCTTCATCGACCAGCAGGTAAGCTGTCAGTTCCGCGCCGCCCACATAATACACAGAACCTTCAATCGCAAAGGGTGCTTGTTGCTGAGTCCAATCAGCAGGGGGCCAATCCTCGCCCCAGCGACATGAGAAACTCAAAAGAATCATCAGGCAAACCGACATGCAAGCCCCCAACAAATTGGCTAGTCGGCAGCCTAACAGAAGTTTCAATTGAAAAGTAAATTTTGAGATTTAGCTGTCAGGGCGGATCACAGGCTTCGGCATCGTAGTACCAAACATTGAGAATCTTATCGCCGCGAAATTCATAAACGGCAACCGAACATTGAGCGCGCTCCTGACCCTCAACCGTTCGCGAACATTTTTCGACCGTGGTGACAAAACGACCCTGACGGGTCATTTGCGTTCGTTCGCAATGCGGCTGGTAGCTCAAAGACCCAAGATAATCGGTCATGGTTTTTCCAGGGCATCAACGCCCTCCGTTTCCACATGGACTTGACTGCCTTGAACGAACATCCAACGCACTTCCGGGTCGACCATGGTCAACATCTTTTCTACGTTTTTTTCGTTGTAAGCCGCAATGAAGTCAGTAACGGTTTGCATCGAATCTGCTGCAAACAACCCCCTTAAAAAAAATGACAGATGGAAAATTAACATTCAGACTCCTAATGGATAATTTTGATAGGCACAGATGCTTGGAAAACGGCTGACTTTCCCGGTTTTAGATTTCTCCCCTTGTTGGTCTTACGGCAGATGCTTATATTGTAAATGTAAGGGTATACGACCCGGAGGGCAGCATGGACCTATTAATTGGCGACTTTGTCCGGCATAAAGAGGGCGGCCCAGCCATGACCCTGGTTTCAATCGTGGATCAAACCGCCACCTGTATCTGGTGGGACGAATTGCAGCGCATCTATGTCCAGCGCGATTTCCCCCTTGAATCCTTGGAAGCCGTAACCGCCCAATTTGCAGGGCCCGCCATGGATGCCAATGAGGCCGTCCAGGAACCCCTCGAAGATTGAGTTGTTGTGCCGGTTGTTTACCCGTGGTTGGGGCGACGCCCCATTCATATTCGACTTAAGGCTGCCAAGGAACAAAGCCACGGCTTGCGACAACACTGAACCAGGCTCAAAGGGGCGTTAAACATTTTGGAGTGCACAGGCCTGGGCGCTTTCAGACAAATGCTGGCATTACGCAAAGCGATCACTGGAACATTAACGCCAAACGCCCTCTCACTGAAACCTTTGTTATCCCATAACCCTAATAAATTTCAAGAATCGCTCCAGGGTAATATATGATCCACGCCAGCATTTCGCTTTTTCTTGAATACAATGCCATAAGCCTCATCAAGGTTTTCTGTTTTATTTATCTCAAATCCTTAACCCACCCCAAAGAGAATCTATGGAAGTTTTTATCTACGCAAAACGGGAACGCAAACTGGACCGGGACCTTCTTGAAGAACAAATTGAGGAAATCCTGGGAAATGATGGCCTGGTCACTGGTGCCGGAAGCGGGCAGGAAGGATGGAACATTGATATTCAAATCTATGAAAATACACAAGATTTGCTAACCAAAATATTCCAGACTCTAACCCAAGCCGGATTTACCACGGAAGATTACCTGGTCATTGACGGAAAAAGACAAGCGCCTTTCACCAAAATTTAGGACCTGGAATAATGGGCGGTGGGGGTTTTCGCCCAAAAAAATTCTAAGCAGACCTGCCTAAAATGGGCATAAATGCCTTCCCTTCAATAGTAATCCTCAAATAAACATTTTTCGATGGTGGCTTGCTCGGCCAGTTCTAATCGAACTCCCGGAACAACTAAATTCAAGTCGTCTTTACTCACCTCAAAAAAAGACTGACTCTCTAAAAAAAGTTTCAGGCGCATGGAAAGGCGGCCTAAATCCGGATTCATGAGCTGCCTTTCTACCACATGACCAAGAATGCCTTGTCGATTTTTGACCTGCCAAAAGGACAGCCAGAAACAATCAAGAATGAAACTGATCTTTAAAGAGCAGTGTTCCTTTTGGTCAGTGGTGCAAAAGGCAAAATCATTACAGCGTGAATAATTGAAGTCGGTATCATTAACCAATTCATAACCTTTTGCCAGTTTTTGTAAGTCGAAAAAAAATCGCTCGGAGTCCCAGCCCAAGACATATCCGTTAGGATAATCTCCTGCAAAAGCTGACTGTATTTTTTTCAACTCACGCGATTCCAAAACGCCTCCAACTGCCCTCCAGACCCTGAGATTAATAACATAAGCCAAATACCTGTGAACAATCTGTTGAAGTGGTGACAGGTTTAATTACCAATAATAATAAAATCGAATCCAAAATTATCAAGCTTGTCATAGCGGGCAAAACCGCCAAATTGACCATAATGTCAGCGCTTTTTTTGCTGTTGCAAGCGGTGTTGAAAGTAGCGGGTTTATTTAAGACAGAAGTCAGAATGATTGGAATTTCCAAAGCATTAGCTTTTGGGGGCCCAGTCCCACTCATGGACAAAAGAATCCTACTGGCGACATGCAGACGAGCCTTGCTTTTTTGCGCCCGTAGAATCGGGCACAGGGAGGTTCTTATGCAAAGGCGATACGATTTGGATTGGTTACGCGTTCTGGCGATTTTGGCTCTGCATGTTTTCCATTGCGGCATGGCATTTAACACTTGGGGGTGGCACATCAAAAATGAACCGCTCACCGCCAGCCTCGATTTTCCTATGGCCTTCATGAGTACTTGGCGCATGCCGCTCCTGTTCCTGATCTCCGGGATTGGGACCATATTTGCTCTCGGCTCCCGCCAAATCCATGGGTTTGTGGTCGAACGCCATCGTCGTTTACTGTTCCCGCTTGCGGTTGGCATGCTCTTTGTCATTCCGCCTCAGGTCTATTACGAACGCCTGTTTCAAGGTCAAACCTATAGTTTTTCAACGTTTTACAGCAGCTTATTCAGCGGCGTTCCCTATCCTGAAGGCAACCTGAGTTGGCACCACCTCTGGTTCGTTGCCTATCTCTTTGTTTATGCCCTGCTTTCGCTTCCGCTCTTGGCCTGGCTGAAAAAGCCCAACAACGTTCGACTCACCCGGATCAGAGCCTTTTTCTCCGTCGGGTCGCGTATCTATTGGCTTTTCCTGCCAATTGCCTTAGTGAACTTGAGCCTGCGCGCCTATTGGCCAACCCGCAACGATCTGATTCACGATTGGGCCAATTTCTGCTTCCACCTGGTCCTGTTCTGGATGGGGCTTTTTATCGGAACCTTTCCCGGCATCTGGGATAGGATTGTCCTCTTGCGCCGGCGCTCGCTAGAATTGGGCCTCATCACCCTGCTCATCCTGATGATCGACGATTTGCTGGGTGTGGATGGCGGCTATATCTACCCGGTTGAACAGAGTCTGCGCAGCGGATTGACCCTGTTTTGGGTTCTGGCCATTTTGGGCTACGGACGCCAGTACCTCTCGTTCAGCAACCGCTTCCTGCGATATGCCAACGAGGGCATTTATCCGTTTTATATCCTGCACCAAACCGTTATCGTGATTATGGGCTATTACGTGATTCAATGGCCATTAACACTTTGGCCCAAATTCCTTATTTTGACGATCTTGAGTTTTTCAGGAACCGTGGCCCTTTACGAAGTGTTAATCCGCAGATGCAATTTTATTCGACCCCTCTTCGGGCTTAAACTGAGGCAAACCCCACCTACGGAATCCCGGTCTGTGTCTGTTGAGACCCAATTGAAGGAAGCCATTTGAAGCCGGAACAACACGTCCCACCTCTGCGAAAAACCTTCCCCTATGTCGCCATCTACCTGTGTCTGGGCGGGCTCATTTCTACCTTCACCGTTACCCTGGATTACTTGGCAGGCGGCAGGTCGTTCCCATGGTATCTACCGCCGCTATGGGAGTTCAGCGGTTTCCTTTCCGTCCTGCCCATTTATCCGCTGAGCCATTTGGCTTTTCAGAAATGGCCCTTAACCAAACCCAACCTTGCTTCGAAGATTTTCTGGCACATTCTCCTTTCCCTTTTCTTTTCAACGCTCGCTACCACCCTGTTTATCAGTTTTCGGGTCTGGCTCTACAAGGTGTTGAGTTTCGGCGATTATCAGTACGGGATCCTGATTTACCGTTACCTTTTTGAGTACAGCAAATTCATCACGTTTTATTGGTTCTGTTATGCATTCCTGCGCCTTTACCAACTCACTTTAGACAAAAAAGCCTTACAAGAACGAGAAACCGCCTTGCGTGAAGCCCATAACCGTGCCCAAATCCAGGCCCTGAAATCCCAGATCAATCCCCACTTCCTCTTTAACACCCTTAACACCATCAGCGCGACCATGTATGAAGACCTGGACAAGGCCGACCAGATGATAAGCCTGCTCAGCGATCTGCTGCGCCGTAGTCTGGATCTACAACCGGCCGTTTCCCTGGCAGAAGAGCTGGAAACCCTAAACGCCTACCTGGCCATCATGAAAGCCCGCATGGGTGACCGGTTACAGGTCCAATTCGATGTGGATGCCCACCTAACCACAACCGAAGTGCCATCCTTCATCCTCCAGCCGCTGGTGGAAAATGCCATCCAACATCACCCAGCCCTTGCCCATGAAACGGTTCAAATCGCCATACAAGCCCAACCAGATCTAAAAGGCTGGACTTTATCCATTT
The DNA here is from genome assembly GCA_020637335.1 of Acidobacteriota bacterium. Taxonomy (GTDB): domain Bacteria; phylum Acidobacteriota; class Holophagae; order Acanthopleuribacterales; family Acanthopleuribacteraceae; genus JACJWC01. The sequence continues at coordinate 123,680 of JACJWC010000012.1, forward strand.
GCGATAATGGACGAGGCAAGGTCGAAGAGATGGGGGAAGGTCTGGGTTTGATGTATGTTCGAGAACGAATGGCCACACTTAAGGAACCAGCTCGTCTTGATTTTTCGCAGAATCCGGATGGACTCACCGCCCATCTCCATTTCGGAAGTTAAGTGATGTTGGTACGCACATTGGTCTGTGAAGATGAGCCCATGGCACGTAAAAAAATGGCGCGCTTTATCGAAAAAGAACCTCGCCTGCATTTGATTGGTTTTGCCGAGGACGGCCCACAGTCCGTGAAAAGCATTCTCGAACTCCGTCCGGATCTGGTATTTCTCGATATTCAAATGCCAGGCATGGATGGATTTCGCGTGCTGGAAGCTGTTAAGGATGCCGAATGCCATTTTCATTTGGTATTCACCACCGCTTTTAATCAACATGCTGTCAAAGCCTTTGATTATGAGGCAATTGATTATTTGCTCAAGCCGTTTGATGTCGAACGTTTCCAAAAAGCCGTGGACCGGGTCCTGAACCGGCAACGGATTTCGGCGCCGGATCTGGCGCCCATACTCGATGCCCTGCTGCATAAGCAATCGGAAGCGGATCGATTAGCCATTCGCCAGGGCAATCAAATCGAACTGGTGACCCTGGCTGAAATTGGTTGGGTTGAAGCCGATGACAAGTACATCCAACTCCACAGCCCAAAAAACACTTTCCTACATCGCATGAGCCTCAAAGATTTCCTGGTGCGTTACGGTGCAAGTGGTTTTGTGCGCACCCACAGACGATATGCGGTCAAAGTCCAGGAGATCCAAAAGTTAATTCAACTAGGCCATGGCGATTACGAAATGGTCCTGCGTTCTGGAGCCCGATTGCCGTTATCCCGCGCCTACGCCGAGAACGTACTTTCTGACTCGTAAGATAAAACCAGAATTGTGATTTCGTCTGTTTAAGGCCGGGAGAATCGCTTTTTTCCGTTTAAGCCTCTGTTTTTGCGTGCTTTATCTGTGCATGGGTTAATGAGTGACGGCTTCGGCGGGTTGGCCCATAACGTTGAAATGGGTCAGGAAGGCTTCGGCCATTTGGTCGGCTTGGCGTTTTCGTACTTCTGGGGTCAGGACAGTGAAATGATTCGCACCCGGCACCAAAGTCACCTCAGCATCGCTACCCAGTTTTTCCAATTCAGCTTTTAAGAGCTTGGTGGCGCCTTCCAGGTAAAACGTATCCAATTCGCCCATGACGATGTGCAGCTTGCCTTTAAGTTTGGGGGCCAGGGCTGGCCAGTTCTCGCGGAGGATCAGGGAAATATCGTAGGCTTCCCAGGTTTTAACGACGGTTGGATCCAGCTGCCCCGTTTTGCGGTCCCAGCATTTTTTCGGTAATCCATCGGCACCCAACGGGCTGAAAACGGCCTCGAACGAGCGCAATTGGCCGCCACGTCCCAACACATCGTCCATTTTGGCAAAGTTGGGGTACCACAACATGGGTGTTTCGCCCATGCGTCCCAGCGGCCTGGGTTGGCCATTAGGATCGGTGTAGAGGCTGAGCGGCGGGATGGTATAGAGGTTGACCTGCTGAAAATCGCGAAAATCGACCGGATCCGGCGAGCTGGACCAAACGCCACCAAAAGTGTCGGGATAGGTGACCTGCACCCATAACGAGGACCAGCCACCACTGGAATGGCCATTCACAAATCGAGCGCGCGAATCGGCAACTGTGCGGAAATGTTGGTCGATGTAGGGTACCAATTCTTCGACCAGCACCCGACCGCGCGGACCATTGGTTGCACTGTCCGCATAAACATGGTGGCCCCATTTACATTGGCCCGAGAGTAAAACACGAATGAACTCAACTTCGCCTGTGTCGGGTTGGCTAAAATGTTTGGCCATTTGAGCCAAAGTCCCACCAAATCCGGAGATGATGTAGAGAACGGGGTAACGTCGCTCGGGCTGGCTGGCATAACTGGCCGGCAAGACCACCGCAGCGCTGTCACGAATCTCCCGTTTATTAAAGGCAGAGAGCAATGGGCTGACCCGCTCGATTTTTTGAATCCGTTCGCTGACAGGAAATTCTTTGGCCGCAATGGTGTGTACCAATTGAAGGTCTATCGGGCCCGATTGTGCAGGGTCCAGTTCGCGTTCGAGCACTTCGGAATACCAATTGCCGACTCCATCGGAGGGAGCCGCCTGGTAAAAATCGTGATCGAACAGGGCTTGGATGCGGTATTTGCCCGGTTTCAGCTGCGAGAGCGGGCCCGGAAAACCATCGGCTTGTTCATCTATCGCAAACGCTTGACCGGCTTGGAAATTGGCAAGATCACGGCCAAAGAAGGGTTCGGGTTGTATCCAGTTTGGACCCGTCATGGGGTTTGCCTCGGACGTGCTCAAAAACACAAAGAGTCGGCCCTGGGTGGGCTGGGCACACAGATCCGCACCAATCGATACACGGAATTGCAAGGGGCCTTGTGCCCAAACCAAGGTCGAAAGTAGAAAAAGCCCAGTTACTCTGAACATAACGCCTCCAGCGCTTTAAATGTCAATCTGAAAGTAGCACATCTCGATTCCGAATCGGCCAAATGTGCTGTGTGAAACCAAAAAACAGAAGGAAACCGAGAGGTTTCAGTACTTGCGTTTCTTCTCGCGAAATTGTCGAGTGATTCCCGTGATCAGCAATACCAACCCAAACAAAGCCACAACTGGCAGCAAACTCGGAAAGTTATCGCGCGAATCGGCATAATCGGGCACCCGAAGGGCCCGTTCGGCAAAAAAGAGCACACATAAAAGAAGCATGGCGGACCCAATTCCGATTTCATACCAGCCGCGCTTTTTGTGCTGCTGATGGCCTTTTTCGGCCATTTGCTTTAAATCTTCTTCTGAAGGCATGATGACCTGACGACGGTCCATAAATTTCTCCTATTGCCCGAAATTATCGTCCTATTTTGATTCAAAAGATCCGTCTAAACAACACCACCAGATCTTAAAAAAGCGACAAACCAATGCTGCAAACTGGTTCTTAGGATACATAAAAACAATCCCCGAGACGCCTAAACAAGGATTGGAATGGTTTACAAACGGCGGAAAAACCGGCTTATTTTCGCATTTTTTTGCGCAATTCTTTCTTTTGCCAATCGATATAGTCTTGGCCAGCAGGGGTTACTGCTTTGGCGTTGTGCTGGCGCTTTAGGTATTCGTATTGTTTGCGCAGCGCAGCCTTTTCAGCAAGGTATTCCTCAAAAGCCGCCTTATTGCGATTTTCTGGAATGGCGTTGGTAATCGTGGTGGAACCCCCAATGGGTTGGTGCGAATTGATTTCGGCATTTTGACGGGCCAGCTCCCAATCTGACGTCCCTTCTGAATAAATCACAATCGTTTCCACGGTAGGGTCCGCAGGCGTTTCTTCGGCGGGTTTTGCCGTTTGTGGCTTGGTTTTGAGCTCCGTGTACTCATCGATGATCAAACCCGGCGCAATCGATTTTTCCTGAGTTTTGGCCACTGCGGCCGGTTCTGAACCTTCTGGAGCTTGCGGCTGAGGTGTGCCGACCTGAATGGAACGAATCAACCTTTTGCTAATCGTGAAGGTTTTACCATCGCGCACCAAGAGCACCTGGCCTTTACCCGTATCTTGGGGTTCGCGTTCCACCTGAAAAGACTGGCCGTTTTGCAGGGTCACCAAAATAGGATCGTTAACAAGCAACAGGCAAAACCAAATCAACATTACGGCCTCCAACACTCTAAGCACGAATCGCTTTCACGGTTAGGCCATTTTCACACAAAACTTAAAAATATCGGCCCCAAATTCAGCCCAATTTTAAGAATATCCGTTTTTGCTTGGTCAAACCTTGTTGCTGGCTGCGATCATTAGGAGCCCGATGAGAAGGGCGCAACTGGTCAAAATAGGCACAAGCAGATGTCCCATAGCCAGCAATTTGCTGTGACTGGCAATTTGGGCGACACCGACAATGCCAAAGTAGAGAGGCAAATGGCCATAGGCCCATAAACGCAACTTTTTTCCCGCTTGGGGACGATCCACCCGACGCGGGCGAAATGCTTGAAGCCAGCCAAAATATACCCACCAAATCAGCAGCGAAGCCAAACTCCCAATCAGGGCAAAGCTGATAGCAAGTCCGCTGAGACCATGATCCAGACCGTGAATGCCCGACACAACAGATTCGCCCAAAAGTATGATCGTGAACAGGCCAAACCGCTCGGGCAAATGGTCCGGGTGCGGTGGCAATTGATGGGTATAACGTGCCACCCTGAACGGCGACAACATATCCAAGCCCAAAGCGGCCCAGGCTAAACCGGGATGAAGGAATAGGGAGCCTAACCATAAGCCAGCTTGAAGTGCGTACAAGCTGCCATAGGATCGGCCCAGCTCTGCCCCGCGCTGGCGGCGTGTTGCCAGCCAGTAGGCCACTGCCATACCAGCTTTGAACCCGATTACGCCCATGGCAAATGCCTTTTGATGCAGCGTTTCGGCGTATTCGGCCCCTAGTGCCATGACCAACACGCAAATCATCAGGACAAAACCAAAAACGCGCTGCACGGGTTGATCTCGATCAAAACGACTGGCGAAAAAGGTATGCCCAAGCCAGCACCACCAGATCACTAGAAACAAGAACCCAAAATTCAGAAGATTTAGGGCGTTTGCTGCTGTGTTCAGGCCTTCCGTCAGACGGGCAATGGCAGCAACAAAAACCAGATCAAAGAAAAGTTCGAACCAGGTCGCTTTGCGACCCGGTTCTTCTATGGTTTGATGCAATTGGCTCATCGACCCAAGGCTTCCACCACCAATTCGGCAGCGCGCTGACCAGAATACTGCTGTTGTCCCGTGATCAGGCGCCCATCACGCAGCGCAAAAGGGCGGAAAGGTGCATCAACCACAAAGCGCGACTCAGCGAGTTTGCGCGCCTCCTCTTCAATCCAGAAAGGTTGAATTTTTTTGCCCACAAACGCATCCGCATACGCTTCTTCGCTGTTGGCGAAACCGGTCCAGGTCTTGTCCTTGACCAACAAACTGCCATCAGAAAGTCGTGTTTTTAAGAGGATGCAGGTCGCATGGCAGACCACCGCCACAATCTTGTCTGCCTCGTAAAAATCAGCCACAAACCGATGTAAATCTTCACGATCGATGAAACTGACCATCGGAGACTGACCGCCTGCCAAAAAAACCGCATCAAAATCAGCCACCTTCACCTGCTTTAACGATGGTGTGTTTTTGAGTAAGGCCGCATGTTGGGCGGACGATAAAAAGCCCAAACTCAGAATGTCAGCGGCCGAATAACCCGAGGCATCTCGCGGATCGGAGAAACTATCGACCTGCAGATCCCCGCCATCCGGGCTGGCGATCTGGACCTCATAACCGGCTTCGCTAAAAGTCCAGTAAGGGTGAATTAATTCGGACGCCCAAAAACCGATGGGCCAGCCCGTCGTGGACGAAACGGCTGGATTGGCTGCTATCAACAGAACTTTTTTGGCTTGGGCACTGGCCCGATTCACATTACTGCTCATCAAACACCTCCTGGCCCCAATATGATTCTTGCCAAAAGAAAGATAAATAATCGAAAATGAAACATATTGTTGACTAATGGAGCAACAATGGAATTGAAACAGCTACAGGTTCTTGTAAAAGTCATTCAGACCGGGAGCTTTACCCAGGCAGCAACCCAGTTGGGCAGCCAAAAAGCCCAGGTCAGCCGGGTGGTCAGTCAATTGGAAACCGATCTGGGCGTGCGACTCCTTTCGCGAACCACCCGATCCCTGTCCATGACCGAGGCTGGAAAACAGTTTTACCAAAAAGCCTTGGAAATAATACGTTTGGCCGATGAAGCGCAGGCCAGCATGGCCCAAACCCTGAAAAAACCCACCGGTTTATTGCGTTTAACTTGCGGGGTTGAATTTGGCCAAATCGCGGTTACCGATTGGATCAACGGGTTTTTAAACCAATTCCCCGAGGTTCGGATCGAAGCGGAATTCACCAATCGCCTGGTCGACTTGGTCGCGGAATCGTATGATTTGGCCATTCGAGTAGGCCAAATGCCGGACTCCTCCCTTACTGCCCGACAATTGGGCCGATTAACCTACCAGCTTTATGTCCACCCAAAAGTGCCATTTCTCGAAAACCTGAAGCATCCCCAAGCCTTGTCTGATCTGCCTTTGCTGGTCTTTTCCGGCGGATCCCACGGCGCAGAGTGGGTCCTTTCCGATGGCGAAAAAAACATAAGCATTGCTGGAACGGCACGCCTGAAAGTCAACAACAGCTTTGCAGTAGCAAAAGCAGCGGTTCAGGGCATGGGCGTCGCCCTGTTACCGCGCAAAGTAGCAGATCCCTATTGTCAGCAGGGCCTATTGCTACCCATCTTGCAACAATGGGCGCCAAAACCAGTCCCCGTTTTTGCGGTATATCCCAGCAAAACCTATCTCAGCCCCAAGATCAGCGCTTTTGTCGAATTTGCAGCGCAAGCATTTACGAACCTGGAATAATCCGAAAGCTTCAAGGCCCGATCACAGGTTTGCCTTTAACGCGAATGGAACCGATTAACAAGTGTTGGTCCTGGGGGTCAGCTTTTGAAGAACTGCCGGTAAGAATCAGAAGGTGCCCCTTTTCAAGATGGCCCCAAGCTGCTTGAAATTGTGCCATTTCGCCCTCAACCTCTGCATCCATAACTTTGGCAGGATGGTCAAAACCATGAAACTGCGAAACGTCTTTAAAGGACATTTGATCCGAGCCGGTCATAGATTGAACAAAGCCGCCAACAATAGACTGAAAAACTTGATCTTTGGGCTGGTCTATCTGATCGTGAAAATACACGATCATCATAAAGGTTTCGGTCCTATCATTCATAAAAAAGGCAAATGTCATGCCCTCCTCAGAAGGATCCTGGTCGGTATCACGGACCCACCCCGGCGTGAGTTGGAGCGATAAATCGCCGATATTGGTGGTCTCGACTTCAACCGGTAAGTGGCGGTCGGACCCCTCGTAAGTCACGAAACCTTCGGCGTGCTTCTTCAAAAACACGCGATCCCCTTCAATTCGGAAGCGGATTCTGACTTGTTTGTCAGGCGTTTCCACCTCTAAACGGCCATCCGAAAAAAAAACGGGCGATTCAGAGCGCAAAAACTTGTCCGGCTTTCCATCGTCGCTGTGGATATCCCACATACCCACTACTTCATCACTCCAGGCAAAAAGACAAAAAAACAAAATCATTAAATCACCCCTAGCCCAAAAATTTGAATGAATACCAAGTCACCCTACAATAGCTTAGAAAAACCAAATTTCAAAAATGAAATGCTATGTGTGAGCCTGGAGGTTTGCCTGGTTTGGATGCCCTAAGCAACCAGGCTCGCAACTTGAGTAATGGGCGAGGGGCTTGTTGCTTGACTTGTTGAGGTTTATTCGCTGAGATTACCCAACTCAATCCGATGAGGTCGATTTTATGAATTCCTGGTTGTCGGTTCTGCCCCCTATTCTTGCCATTGCAATTGCCCTTTGGCGCAAAGAAGTCGTCATTGCTTTGGTCGTCGGCATTTTCAGCGCAGAATTTCTGTTGGCTGATTTCAACCTCATTCAAGGATTCATCGGCACATTAGAGCGTTGCGTGGCCGTTTTCTCCGATGCAGACAATACGCGCGTCTTGGTTTTTGGTCTGCTGGTCGGTGCCGTCTTGGAACTGATGCGCATCTCCGGCGGGGTCAGTGCATTTGTGCAGAAACTGGCCCATTCCGGTTTGACCCAAACCAAACGCCAAGTTAGCTGGCTCGCCTCCTTAATCGGTTTGGGCATTTTTGTCGAAACCAGTATGAGTTGTTTAACCGCCGGCGTGGTTTCCCAGAGCCTATTTGACAAATTCAAAATGAGCCGCGCCCGCTTGGCCTTTATTGTCGATTCCACCTGCGCGCCCGTAAGTGTTCTGGTCCTCTTAAATGGGTGGGGTGCCTATATTCTGCGCCTCCTGGAAGGCCAAAGCCATGCAGATCCGCTGGGCGTGATGATTGGCGGGATTGCCTACAACTTCTACCCGATCCTGGTCTTGCTCATGGTTTTTTTCACCGCGACAACGGGCAAGGTCTTTGGGCCGATGAAGGAATCCGAGGAAAAGCTGGCCCACGGCGAAGGACAACGCGAGGAAGTGCCGCCCAGCAAAGCGCGCTTTATGGTCGTCCCTCTGTTTTTCCTGGTCTTTGGCATGATTGGTTTTATGTTCATGACTGGCTGGGCACGTTTAACGCCCGAACAACAAAACCTGCCTGTGGGTTCCCTGCTCCTAGCCGCGATCCAGAAGGGTCAGGGCGCAAAAGCCGTGCTTTGGGCTGTCAGTTTGTCCCTGGTCGTCAGTTGGATTTTGTTGCGGGTCCAAAAAGTCTTTAAACACAAGGAAATGATCGACCACAGCTATCGCGGCATGGCTCATTTGATGCCAGTGGTGTTGATCATGCTGCTCAGTTTTGCCATTGGTTCCAGCTGCAAGGAGTTGGGCACGGGCACTTACGTATCTGGATTGGTCGGCAGTTTCCTGCCCGCGTTTCTCGTGGCGCCCCTGCTCTTCCTCAGTGCGGCATTTATGTCGTTTACGACCGGAACTTCTTGGGGCACCTTTGCTATTTTGATCCCGGTCGGGTTGCCGCTTGCCTCCGCCATGGGTTTACCCGAGCCGATGCTTTTGGCTGCGGTTCTGGGTGGCGGCGTCTTTGGCGATCATTGCTCGCCGATCTCTGATACAACCCTGATTTCATCCCTGGCCAGCGGCTGCGACCACCTGGAACATGTACGGACCCAAATCCCCTACGCTTTGGTGGCGGCTGGCGCCACCACCGTGCTTTATTTGCTGCTCGGTTTATTCGTGTAACCTTTAAGGGCCGGAATTTCGATCACCGCGCGGATCGGGAGGTGGTCGCTGCGGAACAGATCGTCCAAAGGACCATTTACACCTTCGACGATTTCGGCGCGTGCGGGCCAAGATTGAGCTTGTTCAGATAAAAAGACAAAATCCAGAACCGTATCGTAATCGGGATGCGAGTGGGTTTTCACCAACTTGGGCGGACGCACCCAAGTGAATACATGGTCTTTGATCATGTTGTCATAACCAAGATCGTGCACCTGATCGCCATTTTGAACTTCCCAGTCAAAATTGTAATCACCCACGGCAATGACCGGTAACTTGGCACTTTTACCCCAAGTGTTCAACAAAGTAGCTTGCAGGTGCCGCCCTTCGGCATTACCGCGATAAAGATGGTTGACCATGAAATAAAATTTCTGACCGGATTGCAGGTCTTTAAACAATGCGACCAAAGGAGCACGCACACGTCCCCGCACATTGATATGATCCAATTCAAAGGATTTCAGCAATTCGAGACGCTGCGTGTTGTAGACAATCAGCAGAAGGTCTTCGCGGCCTGTAGTTCCAAGCACTTCTTCAAAGTTGGCTGATTCACCTACTTCGGCGGCTTCTTCCAGCCGTTCGGCCCAATGGGCATCCAGAACTTCGGCAAACCCCCACACATCACAACCCTGCTCATCGGCCACGAACTCGGTTAATGTATCGATATTGGCTTGCCCCGACTCCACATTAAAACTAACCACATGCAGCGGTTGGCCCAATAAGAGTCCGAAGAAAAAGAGCTGTAACATTCTGAAACCTCCAAACGGACACACATTTTCGCAGGTTTTTGCAAAATCAAAAGCAGAAAAGACACGAAAAGAGCGTGGTAAAGTAGGCGATGCAACCCGCATTTGGAGGAATTTATGGTTAAGAAACTGGCCATTGGTCTATTGACCGTGGTAGTGATTTTGGTCCTTGTCAGCTTTTTGTTGCCGCGGCATGTGCACGTGGAACGCAGCACAAGCATCAACGGATCCATCCATACGATACATACCTATCTCAATGGATTTAGTACATTTAATGAGTGGTCACCCTGGGCTGAAATCGATCCCAACACCCAATACACATTCAGTGGACCGCGCTCAGGTGTAGGGGCAAAAATGGCCTGGACCAGCGAAGACCGCAACGTGGGAAGTGGTAGCCAGGAAATTATGGAATCCAGCCCCCAAGAGATAAAAGTTAAACTTGATTTCGGAAGTCAGGGCGTAGCAGACGCCTACTACCGTCTGATGGCAGAGGGATCGGGCACGCAAGTCATTTGGGGATTTGATACCGATTTGGGCTTTAACCCCATCAGCCGCTATTTTGGTTTGATGATGGATAAATGGATCGGCGGCGATTACGCAAAAGGCTTGGCAAAACTCAAAGAAAAAGTGGAAGCCTTACCCCAAACCGATTTTTCCAGCTTACAAGTAGAGGAAGTCACAGTCGAACCACAGCCGATCGTCTACGTATCGACTCAAAGTTCACGCGAGGAAGCTTCCATCCAAACCGCCATCACCAACGCTTATGGCCAAGTAGGTCAATATATGGCACAACACGGCCTGGAAATGGCTGGTCCGCCCATGACCATCAATACCTCATGGGATGAAAACGGCTATGTCTTTGACGCGGCCATGACCGTTAAGGCGGCTCCCGAAGAAGCGCCCGCCGAGGATAATCCCGTGAAAGTCGGAACCTCTTACAGTGGTAAAGCCCTGAAAACCGTCCTGAAAGGTCCGTATAGTGGCATGGAAGCGCGCTACAACGAGTTGATGGCCTACATGGCGGCATCGGGATACAAACAAAATGGACGGCCCTGGGATGTATACGCCAATGATCCCACCACCGTTCAACCCGAAGAAATCGAAACACATATCTATATGCCGGTAGAGTGAGTATGAACGGATTCTGGCTGATATTGCTGGTATGGATGGCCGGCCAGGATCCCGTTCAGGAGGAAGTCCAGGTCGTGGTCCAGTCTTGGCGCGTACGTGCCTTGGATGGGCGCGGCCTGGCAGTGACCGACCTCAAAACAGCCGATTTCTTGGCTCAATGTCAGAGCCAAGACCTTGAAATCCAGCATTGTGAATTTTTGGCCAGTAAGCAGGCGGCATTGGATCCTGTTCCGATCCGTTTAGTCGTGCAAAGCGATTTTTCGGGTCAACGTTGGTCGGACCTGATGCGGGCCAGCCGCCAGATCGATCAATTCCTGGCCAAAATGCCTGAACGCCAGGCCTTTCGTTTGTATGGACTTAATGCAAGCGCCCGCGATTGGGGTGAATTCGCCGACAAGACCGCCCTGAGAGACCCGCTGCAAAGCCTGCTCACCCGCCATGCTCATGCAGAACGGTTCCCAGAGGTTGCCTCAAATGCTTCAGGTTTAATTCGCTACCTGGCCGAACAAGCCCAACCCAGTGAGACGATTTTATGGTTGGGTTGGGGATTGAGCGATGGCAAATTAAACGATCGCTACGAGTTAGCGGAAACATTACAAAAAAAGGGTATTGCACTGATCGTTCTGGATCTGACAGATGCTTGGCACACCCTGCAAATCGATTTGGAAATGGTCGCCACCGGATCAGGCGGTGCTTACTTTGCCACGCATCCCAATTTCGGCAGCGCCCTAGATGGGCTTGGCCAGTTTGTGGGCGGATCCTACCTGATTCGGCTCGAAGCTGGCTGTGATCAACCGCGTTGGCGATGTCGACGGCCCGGTGTCCATTTAATTGCACAACGCCAACCGTTACCCTGATTTTTTTGGCGCCATAATTGATCAGCATGGGCCATAATGACCGCAACGCAACGAGCTGTAAGCACTGGACTAAGAGGTTCGATGATGAAGTGGACCTTGGCCATTATGGTTTTGACACTACTGGGCGGATGCCGCGTTCAGCAGACGGCTAACGTTCATTACAGCCTGCCAGACCATTTTTCCGCAGCGGATTGGCAACCGGATTCACCGTTTTCGGCGCCAGAACCACCGGATGAATTGGCCGCCTTAATCGAAAAGGCGCTCCAACAAAATTTTGACCTCAAGGCAGCCCAGAGCCGGGTTGACCAGTTCCTGGCTCTGGCCGAAAAAGCCGGTGCCAGTAAGTGGCCCCAACTCGATGCCCAGTTAACAGGTGTGCACAGTCAAGCACCGGACATGGACGATTCCACCCGCTACACCTTGCGGGGTTTGGCTTCTTACGAAGTGGATTTTTGGGGCAAGCTCAAACACGACCGGCAGGCGGCTCAACAAGACCTGGCAACCGAACGTGCGAATTGGCAAGAAGCACAACTCAGTCTGGCGGCCAGCATCACCCAGACCTACAGTCGGATTCAGGTTCAAAGGGCAATTGAGACCCAACTGCAGGACCAAATTCAAACCAACCGACAATTATTGGAATTGGTTGAGTTGCGCTTCCGCCAGGGTTTGACTTCGGCTGCAGATGTTTTACGCCAAAAACAATCGGTTGAGGTCCGCCAAGGACAATTGTTACAAGCACAGGAAACTCAGCAGATCCTGATCCACCAATTGGCCGTCCTGGTCGGTGAACCCCCGAGCCAATTTCAATGCCCAGAAACACCGATGGCCCATTTGCTGGAACCCTTTCCGAGCCTGGCTGTCCCCGCTGAGACCTTAGGTGGACGACCTGATGTGCAGGCAGCATGGTCCGATTTCCGCGCCGCTGATGCCCGCGCAGCTTCCGCATTTGCGGCCCGATTCCCCAAGTTGACCCTTTCTGCGGAAGCGACTGGAAGCGGGACGAAGCTCAGCGATCTATTCGATTTGAATATGCGTAACTTGACTGCCAACCTACTGGCCCCGCTCTGGCGCGGAAAAGCCCTAAAAGCAGAAGCGGAACGGACCCAGGCCGTAGCTCAACAGAAGTTCTATGTTTTTCACCAAACCAGCCTCAATGCGTTGCGTGAAGTGGAAGATGCCCTGGTTTACGAACGCTACCAAACCCAAATTCTGGCCAGTTTGAAACGCCAAAACGAATTGGCAGGTCAGGCCTACGAACGCATCAAGGATCAGTATTTAAACGGTGGATCGGATTACATCAATGTATTGACCTCCCTTTCCAGTCGCCAGGATTTAGAACGCGCTCTGATCAGCCAAGAGGGCGTTTTGTTGAATAACCGCATTGGTCTGTACCGAGCGCTTGGCGCTCGATGGACAACATTTTCGCCCATGGAGGCACCATGACCCCAACTCCAGATGATTCGAGGGCGGCAAAAAACTGGCTGTTCCGTTTCATTTTCCCGGCGCTGATTCTGATTGCGGGTCTGCTCATCGCCCGATGGTTAATGGCGACCGGTCCGCAAGCCAAGAAATCGCCACCGCCCAAACGGCCCAAGTGGGTCGAGGTCATCGATTTGGAAAAAACAGATTTTACGGCCCAAGTGGAAGTGTTGGGTACGGTGGTTCCGGCCCAGCAAATCGCACTAATGCCCCAGGTTTCCGGAAAAGTTGAATCGGTTGACCCGCGCTTTGTGCCCGGAGGTCGCTTCCAAGCAGGCGAAGTTTTACTCAGCATTGAAAGTACCGATTGGGCTTTGCGTTTACGTCAAGCAGAGGCGGAGCGTCAACGCATGGAGGCCGAATTGCGCATTGAACAAGGCAAACAAAAAGTGGCGCAACGCGAGTTCGAACTGCTGGGTCAGGAAATTGATCCCAATGAGCAAGATTTGGTATTGCGTATTCCCCAATTTCAAGACATTCAAGCCAAGCTCGCCGCTGCGCAAGCCAGTGAACAGCAGGCCAAAATCAATCTCGAACGCTGCCAAATCCGCGCACCCTTTAATTGTGTGGTTAATCAACGATCGGTCAATCTCGGCTCCCAAGTCCAAACCAATACCCTGCTGGCTACCTTAACCGGAACAGATCAAATCTGGGTGGAGGCACTAGTGCCGGTCGACCAGTTACCCTTCTTGAGCATTCCCGGCGAAAAGGGCGGGGCCGAAATAAGTGCACCTGGTCAAATGGAGCAATTGCATGGCACGGTCATTCAGTTGCTCAATCAGTTGGAGGAACAAGGTCGGCTGGCCAAGCTATTAGTGGAGGTCTCAGAAAAAGCGACTTCTGCGCAAACCCATCCGCTGCTGATTGGGAGCCTGGTTCAAGTCAAAATCCGCGGGGTTAATCTGGCCCAAACCTATCAGGTCGACCGAGAATTCGTGCATAACGATGGCGATATTTGGCTTTACCGCGATGGCAGCCTCGAAATCATGCCGATTGATGTCGTATTTCGCAATGCTGAAAGTGTTTATTTCCAAAAGGATTTGCCAGAAAACGCACGCTTGATCACCACTCAGATTGAAACACCCGTCAAAGGGATGGCCTTGCGCCTGGACCCCTAGGAGTTCCTGATGAACAAAGGCAAAAGCAGCATTGCATGGATGGTTTATAACCAAGTTACACCTAACTTGTTGATGCTGGTTTTGCTGGTGGGCGGGTTGATCAGTGCTACCCGCATTAAAAAGGAAGTTTTTCCCGAATTTGAATTGGACATTGTGACCGTGCGTGTTCCCTACCCGGGCGCCAGCCCGGAAGAAGTCGAACAAGGTATCCTGCTTGCCATTGAGGAAGCGGTGCGGGGTATCGATGGCGTCAAAAAGGTGACCAGCGTCGGGGCGGAAGGGTCCGGAACGGTTACGGTGGAATTGGAAGAAGGTACCAATCGCCAAAAGGTCTATCAGGATATTCAGCAAGGGGTAGACCGTATTCGTACTTTTCCAGAAGATGCGGAAAAACCGAATATTTCCCTGGTCGACCGACGGCGGGAAGTGTTATCGCTACAAATTTACGGGCCAGTCAATGACTTTGTCCTGCGCGAACTGGCTGAGCAGGTGCGCGAACGGCTGCTGCAGAATCCAGGCATCACCCAAGTTGAACTCAGTGGCGCACGTCGCTTTGAAATTGCTGTGGAGGTTAGCCAAGAAACGCTACGCCAGTACAACTTAACCTTGCAGGAGGTGGCGCGACGAATTGAAGCCAGTGCGCTGGAACTGCCGGCTGGCAGTATTCGCACCCGGGCTGGCGAGGTCTTGATGCGTTTCAGCGAACGCAAGGATTGGGCGCGCGAATTTGCCCAAATTCCCATTATCACCGCAGCAAATGGCAGCACCGTCCACCTTTCTGAAATGGCAGCGATTCGCGAAACATTTGAGGAGAGCAACCAGGAAAACCAATTCAACGGCCTGCCCACATTGGAATTGGAAGTGTATCGAGCCGGAGAAGAGACCCCACTTGGCGTTGCGGCGGCCGTGCGCGAAAGTTTGCCGCAGATCCAAGCCGACCTACCCGAAGGCGTTGAGATGGCGGTTCGCCGCGATCGGTCCATCATTTACAAGCAGCGTTTCGATCTCCTGCTCAAAAACGGGTTAATGGGACTGGCCCTGGTTTTGTTGGTCTTAGGTTTATTTCTCGAATTTAAGCTGGCCTTTTGGGTGACCATGGGCATTCCAACCTCGTTTTTGGGAGCCATGCTCTTTTTACCGATGACCCATGTCAGCATCAACATGTTGTCGATGTTCGCCTTCATCGTGGCCTTGGGCATTGTGGTAGATGACGCCATTGTGGCTGGTGAAAATATTTATGAGTATCGACAACGAAAAATGGGCAATCTAATGGCGGCGATTCGTGGGGCCAGCGATGTTTCCAGTCCCGTAGCATTTAGTATTTTGACCAA
The DNA here is from genome assembly GCA_020637335.1 of Acidobacteriota bacterium. Lineage (GTDB taxonomy): Bacteria > Acidobacteriota > Holophagae > Acanthopleuribacterales > Acanthopleuribacteraceae > JACJWC01. Next base: position 139,199 of record JACJWC010000012.1, read on the forward strand.
TATTGTGGCCTTTCTGCCCTTGCTGTTTATACCCGGTACCTTGGGCAAAACCTGGGGCGTTTTGCCGATTGTGGTGTCAATTGTGTTTTGCGTGTCCTGGATCGAAGCCCTCTACATCCTGCCTTCCCACTTGGCCCATACCAAATCCCGGCCCGGTTCGGCATTTACCCGCAGGTTACACCACTGGCAACAATCCTTCAGCGGGTGGTTCTCTGCAACGGTTGAAACCTACTACGGCGGGTTGATCCGCAAGGCCGTTCATTTCCGCTACCTGACATTCGCTTTGTGCGTCACTGCTTTGGTCGTTATTTCGGCTTATGCTCTTAGCGGTCGGTTGGGGTTTATCCTCATGCCCAAAGTCGAGAGCGATCAGGCCATCGCTACGGCACGCCTGCCGTTTGGTAGCCCGATCCGCGATGCCCGCGCCATTCGCGATTTGCTGCAAAGCAAAGCCCAGGAACTGGTCGATGCACACGGGGGATCCCAGTTGTGTGAAGGGATTGAGGCGGAAATCGACGAGAACCAAGTCGAAATTACCGTTTATTTAACAGCACCAGGAATCCGGCCGATTTCTACCAGCACATTCTCGGATTTATGGCGCGCTGAAGTGGGCGCTCTTGCGGGTTTGCAATCGCTGCGCTTCGAATCGGACCGCGGCGGACCCGGCCGAGGACCTGCGATCACGGTTCAGTTGGGTCACCGCAATATCGACGTTTTGGACCGCGCTTCGACCCGTCTGGCCGAAATGATGGAAGATTTCCCAGTCGTTAAGGATATTGATGACGGCTATTCACCCGGAAAACCACAATACAACTTTGAAATGAATGAAGTGGGCCGTAGCCTGGGCCTGACCAGCGCGGACGTGGCACGCCAGGTGCGTCACGCCTTTTTTGGCGCGGAAGCATTGCGCCAACAACGCGCCCGCAATGAGGTTAGGGTCATGGTGCGCTTGCCACGCACCCAGCGAGCCGGCGTCTTTGATCTGGAATCGTTAATGGTACGCACACCGCAGGGTACCTTTGTACCGCTCAAGGAAATTGCCGATGTCCAGCTCAATCGCGCCTACACCAATATTGATCGCCAAAGCGGGCAACGAACCGTCACCTTAAGCGCCAATGTGGAGCCGCAAAGTGAGGTGAGTAAGGTGTTGGAGGCGCTCACTGATGAAATCTTGCCCCAGTTGGTAGCTGATCATCCAGGTTTGAGTTATTCGTTCGAAGGACGTCAGGCCGAAATGCGCGATGCGCTTGCCGTGATGAAAAAGGGTGCCCTGCTCTCGTTGTTGGTCATTTATATCCTTCTGGCGATCCCCTTTCGCAGCTACACCCAGCCGTTTATTGTCATGTTCGCGATTCCATTCGGGGTCGTGGGTGCCATTATCGGACACAGCATCATGGGCTACAACCTTAGTATTATCAGTCTTTTCGGCATCATCGCCCTGGCTGGCGTGGTCGTGAATGATGCCTTAGTTATGATTGACTATGCCAACCGCCAACGCAGTGAAGGGGCCGCATCGTTTGAAGCGATTATTCAAGCAGGGGTCAGGCGGTTCCGTCCAATCCTGTTGACGACCTTAACCACGTTTGGCGGTCTGGCGCCTATGATCTTCGAAACGTCGCGCCAAGCCCGGTTCATGATTCCCATGGCCTTGTCATTAGGCTTTGGAATCGTGTTTGCTACGGCCATTACCCTGTTTATCGTGCCATGTCTTTATATGATCCTCGAAGATCTCAAAATTGGCACCTATAGCCCGGACCAACACTTCGTACCCGATCCCGCAGAGTCTGAATCTGCATGACGAGCAAGTCAGCACTACTCATGATGCTTGGCCTTTGGGGAACAATTGCCTGTGCCCCCCAAACCAGGCATTTCGGCACAGGCGCCGAATCACCATATGAAGCCGTTGACACTCTGATACATGCCTTTGTCATTCGCGATTATTTTGTGGCGAGAGAAGTGACTGGTTGGGACGCCTCTTTCGATTGTGGCGGTATCCTGCTTTTTTGCCTGGACCCCCTGTGGCAAAACCTGCTGAAAGGTTTTGAGAAATCCAAAAAATAATCCCAGAACCCAACAGTAACTCATTTGAATAATCCAGGAATAACTGATAAATATACTTAGCCAAATTTTATTAACATCCAGGAAAAACCATGGACATTAAACTTTTAAAAATTTTGAGCCTTGTATTAATGGCCTTTGTGCTCGTGAACAATGGCTTTTCCCAGTATTTGGTGCACGGAACAGTTTCCTTAGCTGGGAAAACCTGGGAACCGGGTGGGACCGTGCAGTTTCAGATTTCGGGGCTGGAAGGACCTGAACCCTTCCCCGCTCAGTGGGATGCGCAAAGCGGACATTTTTGTGCCGATTTACCTGTTTCGGACACCGTTTGGCTAATCGTTGACTATCCTGGTTGTAAGGAGGCCTTCGGGTTTATTGAATTTTTCCGAGGACCGGAAACCATTTTTCATGTGATCCTGGAACCGGATGAATCTGATAATTTATCTCGTTTTGTAAACGAACGGGGTGCCGAGCAACTGGAAACAGTGTCCGTGTTCATGGCTTGTCAACTGTTGGGTGAGGGTGGCAAATTTGAAGAAGCGCAGTGTGTTGCCGAAGAATATTTGACATCCTTCACGGATCCCTTTGAGCAGATCTATGCCAAAGCGGAACTCAAAAATTTGTATCCCACCGTTAGACTTGGTTTGATGCCAGAGGACATGGCCCTTTTTGACCACCAACCTCAGCTCATGGTTAATAGCCGGTCGCTCCTGTATGCTTACGCGTGGCGGTATAGGGATGACCCGCAGTGTTATGCCCAATTCCTGGAGCCGTTTACCCAATGGGTCTCACAATCACGCGCGGCTGAGTTTTTGGTCAATATTGCCCGCAATTACGCGCGCTTGGATTTTTATTCTGAAGCCTATTTGCTGGCCCAATGGATTAGCTGCAAATACCCGGAAACGCAATCAGGCGTTAGCCAGGGCCAGGATTTGACTGCATACGGATTAATTGGTCAACAAGCGCCTCCCTTCAGACTTTTTTCAGTTGATGGCGAAATGTTTGGGAACGAGAACTTTATAGGCCAATGGACCTATTTCTATGTCTATAACCATTGGTGTCCCAGTTGCTTAAGGGCTTTGGATTCCTTTAAGCGTCAGCTTCCCGCGTTGGACGCCCTAAATGTTCGTTTGGTTATTGCCTGTCTGGACCTGGAAATCGACCCGCTCCAAAAATATTGTGAGAAGCAGGCTTTTTCTTGGACAACCTTAAGCGCCCAAAATTCCGGCCTTGCCGAGGACTACGGCGTGGAAGTTGCGCAGGGCTACCTGATTGACCCAGATGGCGTGGTGCGGTCGCTTAATCCGCGAATTGTTAATCTCGGGAAATGGGTATCTGTTCCAGCCCAGAAACAGCAACAAAAAGACACCGAATAGGGTGGCTGGACGCCTGGAACAAAGTGTTAAATGGAACCAACAAAACACTTTATTCCTGCCCTCCCACATTGACCTTTAGAATGTTAACAAAGCCGTTTTCTTTTTACACCCAATCGAGATCAATTCGGTATAGGCTCCGCAAAAGGTCAATTCGCCAAAAAACGCATTTTCCTTTTTTAATCTGTCCATTAGAAGGATCCTTTATGAGACGACTTCTCATTGCTATTGTTATTAGTTATTGGTCTTTGCTGGCCTGGTCGCAGACGACCTCCAGTATCCTGGGCAAAACCGTTACCCAGGAAGGCGATACACTCCCTGGCGTGGTGGTTCGGATCGAATCCGAAAACATGATCGGCCAACGCACCGATGTCACCCGCGAAAATGGCGAATTTTTGTTTCGCAATATTCCGCCGGGCCGTTACCAACTCACCGCTGAAATGCCGGGTATGCAAACGGCTAAATTGGAAGTTCAAGTCGGTTTAGGTCAAACAGCACGACCCACCGTTACCCTGAAACCGGAAGCGGTTAGTGAGGTCCTGCAGGTTACTTCTGCAGAAAATCCTATTTTGGATACCAATGAAGTGGTTGCTCACTTTGATGGTGCTTTTGCCGAACAAGCTGCCGTCCGCCGTGACCAGGAGAACATCGCCCTGTTGTCACCTGGGGTTACCGGCCGCTTTGATGGCGGGAACTACGGCGGCGCACCCTCTATCTCTGGGGCACCCAGCAGCGGCAATACCTATTTGGTGAACGGAACCGACTCACGCTTTGACAATACCCGTAGCCAAGCCGCCGACACGGTGATTGAGGACGCGATCCAAGAAACCACCGTAATGACAGCCGGAATTTCGGCCGAATACGGCCAGTTCAGCGGAGGCGTCATCGCAACCATTACCAAATCGGGCGGAAATTCCTTTTCTGGAAGCCTGCGTTCGCATTTCAGCAATGCCGATTGGGTGGCACGCAACCCATTAGAACTCGAGAGTGGCGTTGAAAAAGAAGACGACATCAACCACGTCGAAACCGTGACCTTTGGTGGTCCAATCATCAAAGATCGCCTGTGGTTTTTCCTGGCCGGAGAGAAAACCGAATTGACGCGGGACATCAACTTTTCCACAGCGCGTACGATCTCAGATCGGGCGGCAACGGCTTATGGATTGCCAACCGGCCAATATGCGCCCGGCATCCGCAAAGTACCGGGTCGTGTGGATGAACGGGAAAACTTTGAAATTAAATTGACCGGCCAAATTTTCCCAGGCCACGACCTAATCGTCAGTTATCAGGATCGCGAAGACGTCAACGTCAATAACACCAGCAGTTCTTATGATATCTCCGCTGCTGCGACGCGAACCGTAACCCGTGAAGCCCTGGCTATCAACTACCGGGCCAATTTGAATAGCGCCATGAATCTGGACGTTTTGTACACCGATCGCGACAGCATCTTCTTAGCGCGTCCTGTTCCCGAACACCTACAAGGCCAAGACTTGCGGATTTACGGAACCCAGTTGTACAACCGGACCGGTGGCGCTCGAACCAATTCGCCTACCTTCTTGGGAAAACCCGATGAACCGCGTGGCAACAAAACCTACGGTGCCAAATTGAGCTATTTCGGCATCACCGAGAATTGGGGCTCCCACGATATCGTGGTCGGTCTGCAAAATTCCGAAGATTCGCGTTATGCCGATAACCGCCAAACGGTCAATGATTGGCAGTTCCGTTCGGATTGGCGCTTTGAAACAGACGGGACAGCAGTGCCCATCTTCTCACCCACCTCCGCCGATGGCCGGTACCAATCGCGCCTCTATTATTGGCCGATTGAATTGTCCTCGCAAACCTATCGATTTGAGGTGCTTTCAGCCTACGTCAACGATAACTGGAACCTCAATGACAACTTCCGTTTCAACATTGGCTTCCGCTTCGACAAAAACGATGCCACAGACCAACAAGGCACACCGGTTGCGGATGACTCGCATATCTCGCCCCGGCTCTCTGCCAACTGGGATCTGCAAGGAAACCGCAAACACCAGTTTGTGCTCAGCTATTCCGAGTATGTGCAACGCACCAGCGAATCGGCTGATGATACATCCCAAGCGGGCTCACCGTCTTTAACGGTCCTGCGCTACCGCGGTCCACAGACAGAAAACTATCTGGATGTTATTGATTGGATTAATCAGACCTATGGTGAAGGATTTTTCCTCGATCCTTTGAATCATCCCAACCGTGCACAATGGGAAGCCGATCTCTTGACCAATAACCTGTATGAGCCCGGCTCTCCGATTGCCATAATTGGCCAAATCAACCCCAATGGGGGCGGAATTCCCGGTTCGCTGGACTCCATGATTGCTCAAGAAATTCGCCTGGGCTACACGCGTGACTTCAATGAAAAAGGCTTCCTCAAAGCCGATTACATCTATCGAAATTTCTCCAATTTCGGTGTGGATCACATCAATTTATTGACGGGCCCAACTGCAAACGGATCGACGGATTTGGATGTCATCAACAATGACGATGATGGCTATGAGCGCACCTACCATGCCGTTCAATTGCAGGGCCAATATGTCTTTACATCCCATCTCAACTTGAGCGGTAACTACACCTGGTCCCAACTTCGCGGCAACGTCAATGGCGAAGCCAGCGATGGGGTTGGCAGTACAATCGGCTCCACCACCATTTATCCTGAGTACAATGACTTCGATCGACGAAATCCCGTTGGCTACCTGCCGGGAGATGTGCGCCATCAAGCCAACCTCTTCCTGAACTATGATGTGACCACTTTCCTGGGGACGTTTAATATTTCCTTGATGGAAAGAATCACCTCGGGTTCACCTTATGACCGCGCTTGGACCTTGGATTTGGACGAATTCGACGGTCAATACGGGCTTCCCAGTTTGGATGCCTATTCATATGTTTCACCCAATACCACCACCGTTTATTACCTTACCCGTGGTGAAGATCGGGCTGAAACTGCCTATGAAACCAATCTGGGTCTCAACTGGAATGTCAAATTATTCCGCAAGGCAGAATTCTTCATCCAAATCGATGTCTTCAACGTTTTCAATTCCTCCAGTGCGGATAATGGCCAGGGTTATCGCTCAACCGTTAATGAAATCGCACCTTTTAACGTCTACACCGAAACGCCAATTGAGGGCGTGCATTACGAATTGGATTCTCAATTCGGAACGCCGACCGCATCAACCGCTTTTCAACGCCCGCGAACCTTTGAAATTGATCTCGGGTTCCGTTTTTAATCTTTGGGGGCACTTTGTGCCCCCATTCCTTTGCACAGCAAAAGACCTCAACTATTTCTCCGAACTTTCCGCCTAAAATTGAAAATGGCTTAAAAAAATCAGTATCCCGTTTCCAAACCCGAAGGGACGGAGCGGTTTATCCTGGTTTTGATGAGGAGGAATGGGAAATGGCCAACACACACATGTTGCCCGAAGATTACCGCGCAGCGCTGAAAGTTCGCGCCAGCAAAAAGTGGAAGCTGCGGCTCTCGTATGGGTTAGCAGTCATTGGCACGCCTTTTTTTTTACAGTCCGCAATTTGGTTAAAGATTGCGATCGCCTATCTCCTGATTGACAACCTCATTCATAAATTTTTAAAGGAATCGGCGCGGATCGATCAGGCTACCCGATTGATTTGTCCGCATTGCCAAAACAGTTTGGCCAAGGCTGGCGGCAATATCTTCGGCCATGTTGGCACCTGCGAATCGTGTGGAACTGAAATCTTTGAGCCCCAATCCGGAGAAAAAAGCGACTAATCCCGATTCAGGCTGGCCATTTGACCAGGAATGGGAATAATATAGACCGACTGGTCTGTTTAAGTGCTGGTATATTTTTTCGAAAGGTGTTTGTCCATGAATCTGAATCTCGTTTTTGAGGCTTGGCCTCCCCTGAACCCCCAGCATATCCAACTCTATTCGCTCAATACACCCAATGGCATTAAAGTGGCCCTCGCGCTTGAAGAGCTCGGACTGCCTTATGAGCCTCACCTGATCGACATTATGAAAGGCGATCAATTTACGCCGGCCTACAAGGAACTGTCGCCCAATTCCAAAATCCCCACGATCCTTGATCCCAATGGACCGGGCGGCCAACCCATAACCTTAATGGAATCGGTTGCCATCTTGATTTATTTGGCCCAGAAAACCGGAAAATTGATGCCACAGGATACACGGGGTTATAACGAGCATTTGCAGTGGTTACTCTTTCAGGTCGGCCATCTCGGGCCAATGTTCGGCCAATTTGGGCACTTCTTTAAATTTGCCAAGGAGACCTGCAAGGATCCCTATCCCCTTAACCGCTATACCAATGAGACCAAACGTTTGCTCCAAGTGCTTGAGGATAGGATAGACCAATCTCCTTACCTCATGGGCAAGGACTACAGCATGGTCGATATTGCCAGCTTTCCCTGGGTTGAGTGTTTAACCGGATTTTATGGCGGAAAAGACCATTTAGAGATGGACCGCTACCCAAAAGTAATGGCTTGGTTAAACCGTTGCATGGCCAGACCGGCCTTCCAAAAAGCCAAATCCGTGTGCAGCAGGGCTTAATTTTTAGCGGGAATGAGGTTGGCCACAGATCCATGTGGCCAACCCGATGTTATTAGCATCCGAAAAATCGGAATTTTTGCCTCCGTATGTTCGGTTTTTTGCTCTTTTCGCCTTTGCAACAAGTAAGCGCGACAAAGATGAACAAAACCGGGAGGCACTATTTCATGACGAACATTTTCCCCTTTACCAGGGCAACCTGGATAACACTGCTATTGGCCCACTGCACCTTGCCCTTAATGGCGCAGAACCTGGTGAATAATGGCGACTTTTCAAATGGAAGCATGGTTTCAGGCTGGGCATTCACCACAGACGGTAGTTTTGACTTTAGCAGTTTGGATGCCAGTGGTGACGCGGGTTCAGGATCAGGCCAGCTAACCAATACGGCCACGGTAGCCTTTGGGACGTCATTTGCCAGCCAATGTATCAACGGTATAGTTGCGGGTAACAGTTACGATTTCGGTGCCCGCATCCGTTTTGACAGTGGCAACACGCAAACCGCATCAGGACGGGCCAGTCTTGTGGTTAATTTTTTTAATGGTCCAAATTGTTCCGGCAGCAACGTGGGCAGTTCTACAACGTCAAACGTCCTCTCCACCAGCACTGATACCTGGATCCAGGTAGAGATATTGGGGTTTGCGGCGCCAACAGGGGCTGTCAGTGTCCAAGTCAGTTTATTCACCAATAAAACCGAGGATAGCGGCAGCCTGACGGTCAATTTTGACGATGTCGTGTTTGGACCGATGGGCAGCTTACCCGTCGAACTCAGTCAAATCTGGATTGAATGAAAAAATGAGGATGCGGGTGGCCAGCAGGAGCCCAAAAGAACGCTAGCCTCTTTAGGCGAAATCCCGGTATTTCTTATACAAGGCTTGAATATCAATTGCTTTGCCAATAATGGTAATGCGGTCGTGCTCTTGAAAAACTGTATTGCCACGCGGGACAACCACCTCATCCCCGCGTTGAATCATGGTGATCAAGCAATCGGCAGAGAGGGGAAATTCCCGAACCGCCTTGCCAATCAGGTCCCCTGCAGGACTATCCCTGTGCAGACGGAAGGAAATGAAGCGTTCATCGCGCAGCATAATTTCGCGCAAAGCCTGGGCGTCAGGTGCATTGAGCCATTCTTCAAGAAACCCTTCATCATCCACACGCCCCGCTAACTGTGCCAGGACCCGCAGATGCAAACGCGGCCGATTTTCCGGACTGAACAGATAAAACAAAGCGTGTACGGGTCGATTTTCCGGATTGTGGGGTACATCAATTTTAAAGCCTCGGCGCGAACGGACGATGACCAACTCGGATTGAACCAGGCTGGCCAAGCGCACGTGCGGCAGGGCTGCAGAATGTGCGACAGGAGTTGCACCGATGCGTGACCCTTCCAAAAATTCCTGTTCAACTTGGTTTAAATCCTCTTTGATTTTCGCCTTAAGTGCCGTACAGACCTCATGCGTAGCCGCCTCAAAGGAGGTCTTTTGATCTAAATCCATAACGTGGGCACGGGCGATGAGCTCGTCAAAGGGATCATTCTCGCGCAACCCTTTTTCTTTGAGAATACCGCGCAACTCGGGATCCAAATTGCGATCTCGCTGCTCACCAAGTCGAAAAAAGACATGCAGTAAGGCACCTTGGCGCTGGGCGCGCGACCGGCCGTAAATAAAATACCAAACAACCGAAACGGCAATGACCGCCAAAGTAAAAAGCATGGCCAGGCGACCCATTTCGTAAATCAACCATAAAGGTGCAAGAACCCCTAAGATTTGCATCCAGGGGTACCAGGGCGATCGATAACCGGGGTCGTAAGATTCAATTTTGGATTCGCGCATAATGATGACTGAAAGACAAATCAGAGAAAAGATCAGCAATTGAAAGGCACTGGCCAATTTGGCAATTTTGAGCGGATTCAAATACAAAATGGAAATGAAGATCAAACCCACGGTGATGGCAATACTCGTAACGGGCATCCCGCCCAAACTCAGGCGGCCGAACCAGGCCGGTAGGAGCCGATCTCGACTCAAGGCCAAGGGGTAACGGGAGGCACTCATGGTCCCGGCATTGGCAACCGAGACAAAGGCAAAAATCGCTGCGATGGAAATAGCGAGCACACCGATCGGACCTGCAATAATTTGGGCAGAATCAGCGACGGGGGTCAGGCTATGGGCAAAGTCATCCATAGGAACGGTACCGACCATAACGCCAATCCCGACGACATAGATCAAGATGGTAGTCCCAAGGGCCAGAAAAACGGCGCGGGGTAGATTGCGTTCTGGATCTACAACCTCCTCGGAAAGGCTCATCACCTTGGTTAAGCCAATGAAGCTGATGTAGACCAGACCTGTGGTGGCAAAAAGGGACTCGGTTCCGCGCGAGAAAAAGTGGTCAAAATGGTGCCATTGGATTGCCGGCACGCCTACCACCATAAAAGCCCCTAATATAGCCAATAGCCCGAGCAGGAGCAGGATTTGGAATCTGCCGGAGGAACGTGCACCAAACAAATTGAGCACGCCCAACATCAGCGCCAGGGCACAGGCAATTGCCGGTACAGGCAACTGATCAAAGTAGAGGGTCAGATAGGTTCCCATGCCGATCAGGGCAAAGGCGACCTTGAGGATTAAAACCAACCAGACGCCAATCCCACCAATCGTTCCGATCATGGGTCCCATGGCCCGATCCAGTACGTAGGCAACCCCGCCAGCGCGCGGCATGGCGGTACCGAGTTCAACCTTGCTCAGGAGGGCGGGAATGAGCGGGATAATTGCAAGGGCATAACACAGGGTAACGGCTGGGCCCGCCTCCGCTGCGGCAATTCCGGGCAATAAAAAGAAACCCGAACTGAGCGTTGCGCCAGTAGCCAGGGCATAAACGCTGAAAAGCCCTAAATCTTTTTTAAGCCGTTTGGCTTGGGAAAGGATGAGCATTCCGCAAAAATAACATAAGCACCTGGATTTTCAGATGAAAACTCCCACTCCAGGGCAATTTACAGATCTAACCGGTGCAAACAAGCAGAACCCATTCCCAACAAAAAGAAAAAGGGCCGCGAATGTCTCGCGGCCCTGTGGGTTTAGACGGCAGGGGCGTTCGGGTCTGGGAATAGGCCCAGGCCCTTCGGACTTGGTTTTTCAGGTGGGCTCTTGGGCCCAGGTTTGTTGTTGGAGGGTTGCTCAAGCGTGACTTCTTCCCCGCGAACGATTTGCATAATTTGCCATTCTTCGAGGGTTTCCAGTTCGAGCAATTTCTCTGTCATGGTTTCGACCACATGGCGATGATCATCCAGGATCTTAGAGGCCCGCGCTTCACCTTCTTCGACTAGGCGCCGAACTTCCTTGTCGATCACCTGAGCGGTGACCTCCGAAATGTTTTGACTACGGTAGAAATCGCGGCCAAGGAACGGCATCGAACTAGGATCGCGCAACATGACAGGGCCAACCTCGCGGCTCATACCCATTTCACAGATCATGGAACGTGCGATTTTGGTGGCCATCTCGATATCTTGAGAGGCACCAGAAGTTTGTTGATTGAGGAAAATCGCCTCAGCACAACGGCCACCCATCAAAATCGCCAGGCGATTGCGCAGGTATGTTGCCGAATAGGAGTGGCGGTCATCAATCGGTAATTGAACGGTTACGCCCAAGGCGCGGCCACGCGGAATGATTGTCACTTTGTGGACAGGATCAGACTCACCAATCAAAGCTGCGACAATCGCGTGACCCGACTCGTGAATAGCCGTCATGCGCTTTTCTTCTTCGCTGAGAATCATGCTGCGCCGTTCAGCGCCCATCATGACTTTATCTTTGGCATCTTCAAAATCTATCCGTTCAACCAGCTTCTTGCTGCGGCGTGCCGCAAAAAGTGCCGCTTCGTTGACCAAATTGGCCAAGTCCGCTCCGGCAAAACCAGGCGTACCACGGGCAATGGTTTGCAGATCGACATCGGGTCCAACGGGTACCTTGCGCGTGTGGACCCGGAGAATTTCCTGGCGGCCTTTCACATCGGGCAAGTCAACTACAACTCGGCGATCGAATCGACCGGGCCGTAAAATGGCGGGATCGAGAACATCGGGACGGTTGGTTGCTGCAACCAAAATGACCCCGTCATTGGACTCAAAGCCATCCATCTCGACCAGCAGTTGGTTAAGGGTTTGTTCGCGTTCATCATGACCGCCGCCCATACCGGCACCGCGATGACGACCAACCGCATCAATTTCATCGATAAAGATGATGCAGGGTGCATTCTTTTTGCCCTGTTCAAATAGGTCACGTACCCGTGAGGCGCCGACACCAACAAACATTTCGACAAAATCGGAACCGGAAATGGAGAAAAACGGTACATTGGCTTCGCCTGCGGTGGCGCGGGCCAACAGGGTTTTCCCAGTTCCCGGAGGACCCATCATCAAGACGCCTTTGGGGATCTTCCCACCCAGGCGCTGAAATTTTTGGGGTTCCTTGAGGAAATCGATAATTTCCTGGAGCTCTTCTTTGGCCTCATCACAGCCGGCCACATCCTTAAAGGTGATCTTTTTCTGACTGGCATTCAGCAATTTAGCGCGGCTTTTCCCAAACATCATGGCGCGGTTACCACCGGCTTGCATTTGGCGAATAAAGAAAATCCAAATTAAAAGGATGAGCGCCAAAGGAATCCCGTAGCCGAGCAGGTTCAAGATCATCTGGGACGCGCTATCATTACTGATTTTCATGGTTTCTACGCTATCCCAAGTTAAAACCTTGGGAATGAAATCGTCATAAAAGAAATATTCGCTGACAAAACCTTTGGCGTTTTGTGAGCCAATTGCTTGTTCGTTAAAAAATTCGCCTTCCAGTTTATCCGGGGAAATCTTCAAACTCTTAATCATGCCTTTATCGCCGTACTTAACCACTTCGTTAAAGGGAATTTCGGCAATGGCGGCGACTGGCCGTGCGATGATGAGATAGAGGAATACGGCTGCGCACAGAATCAATCCCCACATCGCAACGTTTCGGATCTTGTTACTCAAAATATTGTGCTCCCTCTTAGGCAATCAAAAGCCTATTTTATCCTATTAAACCAAGGTTCAGGTCGAAGTATTTCCGCGGCCCGGTGCGGAACCCATCGTTGGGTTAGACGAAAAAAAGGTCAATTGGGTTTGCTTTATGCGAATAAGCTCTCTTTCCGCAAGTGTTTGAAGTTCTGTCCAGCTCATTTTCCCGCGATCGGTTACCAGATCCGGCAAAATGGAACGCCACCGCAAAGGCAGCTTTTCTTTACGGTAGCGCTCCTTTTGATGTTTCGGCAAGCAAACAGGCAAACTAAAGTTTCCCGATAGTTGCCAATCCTCAAAAAGGTGAAACTGCTCACTTTGGGCCGGCCCCGGCTCCAAAAAAAACCGCAGTGGCCCCCATTGCAATTCAACCGACCAGGCAAAGGGCAGGGGCTCAAATTCGAAATGCGGCCAGAACACAAGGGCATCGCTATCACAGTAAAAAGTGCCTGATTTGGTGGTCCAAGATCCGATTTGGCCAGACTCAAGCCAGTCGATGGTGATGGCCCGTTGGTGTGCAGTTAAGAAAGGCCGGCCGACCCGATCCAAAAACAAATCCAATAAATAAGGCCACAAGTAGGGTTGGTCTGCAGAAAAAGCGGTGCGCGCAAGACCATCGTTGACCCAATGTTGCTCGGCAACCATTTGAGCAGCCCTTTTAAGGTGGGCCTGTTGGGTATGGAATTGACCTAACCAGCGTCCGAGTCGGTCGCCAAACCGGAAATGAAAGGCCTCCAATTCGGGAATCACCTGGTGGCGCAGGAGGTTGCGCAGATGGGAAGTATCGCTGTTTGTTGGATCCAGGACATGCGGAACTTGGGCTTTTTGGGCGTGGTTAAGAATTTCTTTTCTAGACATTTGCAGAAGAGGGCGAACCACTTGAGCATTTTGTGGAAACATGCCGAGCGGTGTGGTTAGGTTGGCGCCCCGCAGAAGCAAATGGAAAAAAGATTCGATTTGATCGTCAGCATGGTGTGCGGTCAAGATTAAATCATGGGCGCCTGCCAAGGACTGGAAAAAAGCGTAACGAGCTTGACGCGCCTGGCCTTCAAAATTTTGTTGTGGATCCGCATTAAATCTCAATAACGAGAGTGGGATGCCCTTGGTTTGGCAGTAAGACTGGACCAGGTCCAAGGCGCAATAGGCAAATGGACCCGTTCCGTGGTGCACATGCGCGACCCTAATCTTTTTTTGTGGAACCAGGCGCAACAAGCAGTCCAAAAGGACCATGGAATCCACACCACCGCTGACCCCAACCCACAAGTGATCCGCGCCTAAAAACGGCTCTGAATGGAGAGGTTTTGCCAATCGCTGCAGTAAAGGCGATTTCATTGGTCTTGTTGCACCACGGTTTCATTGCGCAGGAAATCGAATACACGGCCTTTACTGGCCACACCGCGCAAGGTGCCATCCGCACGCACCACCGCTACATCCTGAACTTGAGGGTCACTCAAGCGGGCAAGGAGTTGGTCCGGTGCTTCGGTCTCCGCCATGGGCACCGTGTTTTTGGCCAACTGAAAAAGGGTGATCAAGGTATGCAGGGCCTGATCATTCAAGTAGGGTTTGAGATCGTGAAAATACACCAGCCCCACAAATTGTTGATCGCGATCGACCAGGGCAAATAAACGCCCAATTTCGGCATACTGCGGATGGTCAAATAGATCACCCAGTGTCATTTGCGCGGGAAGTTGGGGAACCGTGTCCAATAATTCCTGCCAATCGGCATCCGCCAACAATTGTTCCTGGGACCCGCGCGGTTTGAATAAGCCAGCAAAAATCAAGTCCCGCGTATAGATAGATCCGGTATTAAAAAAACGGGAGACGAGAAAGGAAGTCAACGTGCACAGCATCAGGGGTAAGATCAGGTCATACGAGCCACAAATCTCCAGAACCAGGAAAATACCTGTGAGCGGCGCAACCATGATGCCGGCGACCACAGCCGCCATACCACCCAAGGCATAGGCGCCCGGTTGAACAAATAAATCCGAACCGAGCCACTGTAACAAACTGCCAAACAACAAGCCCAAAGATGAACCCAGAAACAAGCTTGGGGCAAAAACCCCGCCTGCACCGCCACTCCCTAAAGTCAGGGAAGTCGCTAAAATCCTCAAAAACAACAGGATAAAAACCATATAAAGCGGTAGGAGGCTCTCGTTGCGCAGGAACTGATGGATCAGGTCATAACCTTCACCCATGACTTCTGGAACAGCCAATGCCACCAGTCCCACACCCAACCCGCCACAGCCCGCGACCAAGCTGCCCAGCAGCGGAATTCGATGAAAGACCGCGTGGGCCTTGCGCAGCGACAAAAGCAACAAAGCCCCGACAACGGCACAGATCACACCTAAAAGACCAAAACCCACCAAGTCGTATGGCGTGTGATACAGCGGTTCGCGCGGAAACGGAATTTTGTGGCCCATCAAAAGACGAGAAACCTGAGTCGCAACCGCAGCCGAGGTAACGGTCGGTACGAGATTGCGCGCCTTCCACTCGCCCAAAATCACTTCAAGTGAAAAAACCAGTCCGGTCAGGGGTGCATTAAAAATGCCCCCAATCGCACCCGATGTTCCACAGGCAATCAACAGGGAACGGTGCCTCTCGGGCATTTTGAATAATCGGCTGACCAAGGAACCCGCAGCAGCACCACTCACCACAATTGGGCCTTCCAAACCTGCTGCACCGCCAGATCCCACGGTCAAAAATGAAGAGACCAAACGGGAAAACAACATTCGGCTGGGTAAGATGCCGCGCCCAATCGTGACACTGCGAATCACATCGGGCACACCGTGCCCGCTCATGTCGCGAAAAATACGCTGTTGAATAAAAATCCCTAACACAGCTCCACAAGCCGGAAAAAACAACTGATAAAGCGGGTTGGGAAGTTGGTGGCGCAAATGTTCCAGCTGATGGACCGATAAATTGAGCACAACGCCAGCAAAACCGGCAATACAACCCACCACGGCGCCGAGCGCCATCAATGTCATCGCTTCCTTGGTCTGGTACATGCGCAAGCCCAGAACCGTTTGGGAATCGGTCGGCTGACCCTCTTGGCTAAGCAGTTCTTTTAACCAAGCCATCAACCGTTTCACAAAGCGCCCACAAAGAGGTCATGCAAAGCCTGGGGTGAAGATTGTTCCCAGGCGGCGCGGATGGCCTTTCGAGTATCTGAATTTTTGACCTTGGCGGCAATTTGGCTCATCAAAGTCAGGTGGTTGCGCATGTCACGCGCCAAAATCAAAAAGAAGCAAAAGACGGGGTGGCCATCAATGGCGCCCATTTCAAGCGGGTCCGTCAGTAGAAATCCACCGACAATATTTTGGTTAAGCTTCAAAAATTCAGGATTTTGGGGATGTGGCAAGGCAATGCCGTGACCAATCCCGGTTGAGCATAGGTTTTCGCGTGCCAAAAGCGCCTCAACCAGTCCGGTTGGGACTTTCTCACCAAAAATCGCCCCGAGTGCCTGCTCAAATATTTCTTCAAGCACAGAGCTTGGAGCGATTTGATAAACCCCACCTAACTGAAGGGCGTCCACCAAGGCACTTTCCTCGGGGTTGTTGGGTGCTGTTTTGGGCTCATCGCGCTGCAGTTTGTGAAGACCTTTGGCAATCGCCCATTCGCGGATGTCCCGAACCGGAAAAAGCGTGGTCGCACCGTGCTTTTTGTGGGGCACGATACCCTGCCGGACCCAGCGCAGAAGGGTGTGTTCGGGTACGTTCAGGTATTTGGCTGCCTGGTGAATATCCAGAAAATCCATGGCTTTTTGCCCCACTCCTCTATTCATTATAGCTAGGGGAAATTAATCGAGACCTACTGTTTTGGTGGTTGGGCCATTTTTTGCTGGACTTCATCAATCAAAGCCAAAAAGGCTTGGTCATTCAACAATTTGGCCAATTGACGGGCCTGACCCAATTCCGCATTAGCCTTCCCGGTTTGGCCAATAAAAACCCAGAAGGAAGCCTGATTGAAATGGAATAACATTTTCTCGAAGTCGCTGCTGAGATGGTCCGAGGATCGTTGCCCAATAATGTCCGATATCCGGTCGCGAGATGCGGAGAAACAGGACAAAAACGCTTGAAAGGCGGCCGGATCCAATTCGCGATCGCGCAGCCAAAGCGCAATGTAGCGGCGCAGGAAATCTGGATCTTTGGGCGCCAATGCTGCAGGAAGACCATCGCGCCACATGGCAAAGTGTTCCGGGGCAAGCCTTAATCCGACAGCTACAGTTTTACATGCTGCCTCGTTATGGCCCAGGCGCACGTGGGCAATCGTGGTCGCATGCAGCATAAATAATCGATCTGCCAATGCATAAGAGTCATTAAAGAAATTTTTGGCCACCGATAAAACGTCTTCATTTTTACCCAAGTCCAAAAGGCATTCGATCAGGGTGGTTGCAATGTCTCTCCGGTGGGGTTCGGCAGCATAGGCTTTTTGGCAGCGGTCCAAGTCTGTTGCAGACCAAGTCCCATTTTGCTGACGATCCCATTTGGCCAAGGCAACCCGCAGAAAGGGGGTCGTTATGTTGCGCTCCTCTGCTCTTACAAACAGCTCGTGAATCCGGTCTGCATCCATTTTGAGTCGAGGTTGGAGCATTTTGCCCTGGCCGTGGTAGAGGTAGTAGGCAATTGCCAGTTGAACCTCAAAGGAGTCAGGGAACCCTTCGCGAAAGTTCATCAACAGCGCTTCCAGATTCAGTTCAGAGGCTTGTGTTTCAACATGTCCCCCAGCTTTGGGATCGGAGCGAAAGAAGTCAACCTTCTCTTGAGAATCCATATCGCGCAGGTAAAAAACGCGGAACCCCACTTCCTGCACGTATTGGTCGACGGTCAGAAAGGTGTATTGGAGCAAGTCGTTGGGGCTTGGATTCTCCGCTATGTCGTGCTGCAGGGATCGCGCAGCGGAGAGGTATTGGCGATCCTGAATTTTGGCCTGCCACGAGGCATTTTGAAAAAAAAACACATTAAGCAATAAAAAATGCATGAACATCCCTCCCAAAGTTGGGGTTCGGAAGTACTATAAACCAAGCATTTGTGATTTGCGAAACTTGACAAGGATTTCAGCAGAGTTTTAGATTCAGTTATTATGGGGGAGGTCCCAAATGAAAATGACCAAAGGTTTCAGTTTAATTGAGGTCATGGTGGTGGTGGCCATCATAGCCTTGCTTTCCGCGTTCGCGATTCCGTCCTACATGCGCAGCCGCTGCAAAGCGGATTGGGGCGAGTTACAAAGTTGCCTGTCGGATATGTCGCTCCGGCTGGAGAACTACCGTTCCAATCACGGCCTGTATCCGCCGCAATCCACGGCATTAGCGGATATTGGATTGGCGGCCGATTACAATTGCGGTCGTCACTATAAGGGTTCCATCGAGATAGGTAACTCCCAAACCAGTTACAAAGTGATCGTGAATGATACGAAGGAAAAATTGTGGTGCTCCAAAAATCCAGGAGATGACGAATGGGTCGTAATTAATTCAAGCACCAAGGTTTATCACACCAAAAACAGTGTAGATGGGAAGACGGAACCCCTACCCTGAGCTGGTCAGAATTCTTCAGGGCCCTGGGCTACATTTATTACACGCCCTGGGCTCTTTTCCTTTGGGGTGCATGTTGGGCGTCGTTTTTTAACGTTGTGCTTTACAGGTACCCTATAGGGCGCAGTGTGGTCCGACCGGGTTCAGCCTGCCCACGTTGCAAGAATGTCATCAAATTTTATGACAACATCCCCATTCTCAGTTGGTTAATTCTGCGCGGGAAGTGCCGCAACTGCAGCCTGGCCATCCCGATTCGTTACCTATTGGTAGAAGCCGCTGGAGGGTGTTTATGGTTAATCGGCTGGTTCGTCTATCCCCAAAATCCACTGCGCGGGTTTTGGCTGGGCAGCACATTGGGATTAGCGGTCGCTTTGCTCACGTGCTTAGTCCGCTTTAAGCGCGCGCCTTGGTACCTGTGGTTGGTCAACATTTTCTTGTGGGCAGTTGGGTTAGTTAAAATCCTGCTCACTAAGCCATAAGGGTTTCACAAACGTGCACTGGCCCGTTTGTCGGTCCAAGTCGTACACACAGCCGCCCAAACGAACATCGCCTGATGCAACCTCGAACCGGGCTTTTTCAAGGGTTAAAAACGACTGCAAAACGGATTCTTTGCGCATGCCAATCACCGAGTCATAAGGCCCAGTCATACCCAAATCTGTGAGGTAGCCCGTGTATTCATCGAGGATACGTGCATCTGCCGTCGGCACGTGGGTATGGGTACCCCACACGGCGGAAAAGCGGCCTGCCACCCAAAATCCCAAGGCCATTTTTTCAGAAGTTGTCTCCGCATGCACATCCAACAGGTAAAAATTGGTTTTGCCGGCCTGATCAAAATGGGGTTCCAGCGCCCGAAAAGGACAATCATAGGGCTTCATAAATGTGCGCCCCATCACATTCAGTAAACAAATGGGAAGTTCCAGGTGACCGGATAGACGTAGCTCGGTTTGGCCCGGC
Organism: Acidobacteriota bacterium; assembly: GCA_020637335.1. GTDB lineage: Bacteria > Acidobacteriota > Holophagae > Acanthopleuribacterales > Acanthopleuribacteraceae > JACJWC01. The sequence goes on from JACJWC010000012.1 coordinate 158,680, forward strand.
CCTCCAGGCGCAAAATTCAGGGGTCGAACCATACGATCGGCATGATCCATCCACGTTTTTTCGCCGCGTTGGTCGTAATGGTGATTGCCAGAGGTCATGGCGTCAATGCCCGCATCTAGCAGCTCCTTATAAGAGTCTTCTGTAATGCCGAATCCACCCGAGGCGTTCTCAATATTGGCGATGCACAAATCCACTTTTAATTTCTGGCGCAGACTGGAGAGATTTTTTTTAATCCATTGGCGACCGGGCCGACCAATGATGTCGCCAATGGCCAACAACCGAACCTGATTCTCCAGCGGTTCTTTAATGTGCTCCAAATCCATCACCGTCCGCGAAAAGGGCCCCCGCCAAAACCGTGTAGTTACAACAATCGAACCTGGCTTGTCCAGGTGGGCGCCTCGAGATTTCAAACTTGGGTTGCCCTAACGCGAGGGTGTACACGCTGTTGAGCTGTTGGCTCCCATATTTTCTATGTTGGTTCCAAATTGTTTTCGCCATCACATGTCAGGCAGGGGTATCTGAGTTGCTGTCGGATTGCAAGTGGTGTTGGATTAACGCCACCAACTCGCGTTGCTCGGTGGCCCAAGCAGCCCGAGCCGCATCGTATTCTTTTTGAATTTTGAGGAAGTCATCGGCCAGATTGAGAGCAGTTAAAATTCCGAGTTTCAAACTGTCTACCGTGCCAGTTGCTTCTTCAATCTGGCTCATTTTATCACGAACCAGATTGGCAATGGCCTGGATCGTTTCATCGGATTCCGGCGATCGCAATGAATAGATGCGTCCCCCGAGTTCGACATGGTGGCGACGGCCCTCAGCCAAGCTTATCCTCCAAGTTCATCAACTGGTCCAAAGCGCGACCAATCAGATCTTGCGCTTCGGTTTGGTCCCCAATCTGACCTTGCAAACGCCTCGCTTCTTGGCGAACGGTTTCCAATTCTGCGGATTGGGTTTCCAGCTTCTCCGTTTGACGTTTGAGTCGCTGGGATTGGTCCAATAAAACATCCTGCAACTGGCGCACTTTGGCCCGCTCCTCCTTGAGCTGATCGAGCAGGAGGAGCACTGTTTCGCGAAGGGTGTTTTCTTGTAATTCCATTAGCTGCGAATAACCGCTCCAAACTTCTGTTTCACCGATTCTACTGCGGAATCCATCACAACAGCCACTTCTTGGTGGGTTAAGGAACGATCCGATGCACGGAACCGAAAGCGAAATCCGAGGCTCTTTTGGCCTTTAGGTAATGAGGACCCTTCAAAAACATCGAACAAGCTCAAAGCTTCTAGTTGGCTCAAGTTTAAGCCAATCAGGTGGTTTTTCATTTCGCCGTACAAGACGTTCTGCGGCACGACAAAGGCCATATCAATTTCAATGGCCGGAAAGGGGCTCAAGCGTGCCAGTGGCTCCGGCGTTGCGGGCAGGTTGATGCAGGCTGTCACATCCAATTCGGCCACAACCATATCGGCCTCCAGTTCTCTGCGGGCCAAAAGCTCTTGCGCAGGTCGACCGATCCAGCCCAGGCGCCCGTCTTGGACGTATATTCCAAATGCGAAGCCGGACCGAAAAAAGGCGTGGTCTTCAGCGACCAGATGGGGTTCTGGCCAGCCGTTCATGCGGAACAATGCTGCAACAGCACCTTTGACTTTTAACAACGGGTCAATAGCGGGATCTGGCCACCAGCCTTGCAAACTGCGGCCGCTGGAACCTAAGGCCAAATGTAGGCGTTCCCCCTCTATGCGGTAACTGGCGCCCAATTCAAAAAAAGCCAGATCGCTCAATCCGCGTTTCAGATTGTAAGCAAGACAGTCCAACATATTGGGTGCCAATGAGATCCGCATGACCGCATAGTTGTCACTAAGCGGGTTGGATAAAGGCATGCTGCCGACCTGATCCGGCCATTCCTGGTGCGCAGCCAGGCTTTGAAAGCCGTAAGTTACGATTTCTTTGAAGCCAAGTTGTTTGAGACCGGATTTGAGCGATTGACTCCGAATAGCCGTTGGGCGTGGTTCAAAATCACTACCTGACATGGCGGGCAAGGTAGAAGCCAAGCGATCCAAACCAGCAAAGCGGATTACCTCTTCGATCACGTCACATTCGCGTTGAACATCGACCTTGTAGCCTGGAATGTGCACGCACCAGCCTTGGTCAACAGGTTCGGGTTGCATGTCCATGCGAGCCAGAAGGGTTTGGACCTCCCCGTCTTCAAGGTTAATGCCCAACATTTTTTGCAGACGCGCACGACGCAGGGTGAGCTGGGTGCGTTGGAAGGGTTTGAGATTCATATCCGTCATGCCAATCAGGCGGGCATGCGGCTGTTCGCGTTGCAGCAAGTAAATGAAGCGGCGTACAATCCGGTCCATATTTTCCGGATCAATTCCGCGCTCAAAACGGTGCTTTGCATCGCTTTGAATCTGGCACTGTTTGGCGCTTAAGCGTACTTTTACCGGATCGAACCAGCCCAATTCGAGCAATAGCCGACGGCTATTGGGTCCAATCTCGGAATTTTCACCGCCCATCACACCGCCTAGCGCAATGGGTTTTTCGGCATCACAAATACACAACAAATTCTCAACGGCATGGTCACGACCATCCAGGGTGGTCAATCGTTCACCAGATTGTCCGGTGCGCACGTGAATGGTTTGACCTTGAATCAAATCAGCATCAAAGGCATGACTGGGGTGACCATACTCCCAAAGCAGGAAGTTGGTCAGGTCGACCAAAAGGTTATGGCTCTTTTGATCGATGGCGGTCAGCTGCTCGACCAACCAAGCCGGTGACGGTCCCGCAGAGACATTCTCAAACAATACGCCCATGTAACGCGGACATTCATCGGCGTTTGCAGCCGTAATGGACCAGCCCTCAAGCACAGGGATATCACCTTCAAAAATAGGTGGTGCTTGAAGCGTCCATCCTGTTTTGACTGCAAGCTCGCGGGCCAGCCCAAAATGGTTCATAGCATCTGGACGATTTACGGTATGTTCGACTTCAAGACCCTCGCCCGCCACCTCAGTTTCCAGACCCGTCTCGTTCAGCAAGCGCGCAACATCAACTAAGTCGGTAGCCTGCGGTATGTAGGATTTTAGCCATGGCCATGAGAAATACATGCTTTACCTCCAGGAAAAGGGATCGAGGAATCGACGATCGTTTTGGTAAAACCAGCGGATGTCGGGGATACCGAGCGCCAACATGGCAATACGTTCGATACCCATTCCAAAAGCAAACCCGGTATAGCGTTCTGGATCAATACCCACACCTTTCAAAACATTGTCATCAACCATTCCGCTGCCCAGGATTTCCAGCCAGCGCGTCTGTTTACAGGTTCGGCAGCCGCTGGAGCAGAAGGGGCAGGAAACATCAACTTCGGCACTGGGTTCGGTGAATGGGAAATAACTCGGGCGCAGGCGAATTTGTGTTTCCGGGCCGAATAAGTAGCGCGAAAACGCTTGCAGGGTGCCTTTGAGGTCGCTGAACGTGATGCCTTCCCCAACGACCAATCCTTCGAGCTGGTGGAACATGGGACTGTGGGTGATGTCATCATCCCTGCGATACACCTTGCCCGGTGCGATCATGCGAAACGGCGGTTGATGCGTTTCCATGTAACGGATTTGAACCCCTGACGTTTGGGTGCGCAGCAAACGGCCATCGGGGAAATAAAAGGTATCTTGTTCATCGCGTGCAGGATGGGACTCAGGCGTATTGAGCGCTTCGAAATTGTAATAGGCCGTTTCGATTTGCGGCCCTTCAGCCACATCGTAACCTTGGCGCACAAAGAACTCGACCATGCGATCCTGGATCAGGGTTAGCGGATGCAAACTGCCCATAGCAGGTTGGTAACCAGGCAAGGTGTAATCAAATACCTTTTGCGCGGCGCTTGACTCCACTTTGGCCAAGGGGTGATCCTGTAACGTTTTTTCAACCAGGCTCTTAAATTGATTAACCGCTTTGCCCAGCCGCGGTTTTTCCTCCCGCGGGACATTGCGCAACTGCTCGACCAAATCGGTCACCAGACCATTTTTTTTGCCCAAATAGGCGACCCGGAGATTTTCCCAATCGGCCTTGGCTGCAAGATCGCTTACCTGAGCCAAAAAAGTACTGGAAGCGTTTTCGGAATCCCATTCCATGATGTTCATTTCTACCCCTTAAAAAAAATGGGAAAAGCCACACTGGCTTTTCCCATTCTCATTGTTCCGGTTGTGCGGTTGGGTTTTGTTTTAGGACTTGACCCGCACAGCCAAAGCTTGAAAGGCCTCGGGTTGGTGGATGGCCATTTCGGACAGCATTTTCCGATTCAATTCGATGCCGTGTTTTTTCAAACCACCGATGAATTGAGAATAGCTCATGCCGTGCAACCGAGCAGCAGCGTTGATTCGGGTGATCCACAGTTTGCGGAAATCGCGCTTTTTGCGGCGGCGATCCCGATAAGCAAAGCGAAGGGCACGACTGGCCGCTTCACGCGCATAACGATACAGATTTTTTTTGAAGCCGAAAAAACCTTTGGTCAATTTCAGCAATTTTTTTCTTTTCAGAAGACGCTTATTACCGCGTTTTACGTGAGACATAAACTATTTCTCCTAGGGATGATAGTGGGCATTGCCGCTTGTTTGAGAGTTAACCGTTAGGAAGCATTTTAATGACGCGACCGTAATCGCCATCACTTACCAGGCTGGAATGGCCCAGGCTACGCTTGCGCTTTGCATTTTTCTTGGTCAGGATATGCCGTTTATAGGCTTGTCCGCGTTTAATTTTTCCACTGCCGGTAAGCTTGAATCGCTTTGCGGCGCCACGATGGGTCTTCAGTTTGGGCACAGATTCCTCCGAATCAAGGATACTTATTTTTTATTGGCCGGGGGGATTGGAGCCACCATCATAAACATCTGGCGACCTTCCATTTGAGGATCTTTCTCAATGATACCAATATCAGTGATTTCACCAATCAGACGTTCCAGGATTTTTAACCCCAATTCACGGTGAACCATTTCGCGGCCTCGAAACGCAACCAACGCCCGAACTTTATGACCCGCCTCCAGAAACTTGCGGATGTGCCGCTGTTTCGTCATGTAGTCGTGGTCATCGATCCGCGGTCGGAACTTGACTTCTTTGACCTGAATCGTTTTCTGTTTGCGTCGCGCGTCTTGTTGTTTTTTGTTTTGTTGGAAGCGAAACTTACCATAATCGAGGATGCGACAAACAGGCGGTTCGGCATCGGGTGATACTTCAACCAAATCCATCCCTGACTCTTCAGCCATTCGCAAGGCTTCTTGAATCGTCAGAATTCCGACCTGGCCGCCTTCACCCCCAATGACTCGCACTTGAGGTGCATCGATTGCCTCGTTGACACGTAGAACATCCTTCTTTGGTTTCAATGACCCTCCTGATCCCGCTCATTAGCCAATTTCATGTGCGGCTGGTAGGCGCGGGCGGTTTCGAACCGCCGACCTCTACCGTGTCAAGGTAGCGCTCTACCCCTGAGCTACGCGCCTAAATCATGCCTGCGCATGAACGTAGAAAGGTAGCACTCGACCCCGGTGAAGTCAAGCGCCAAATTAGGGGAAGTTACAAGGATTAAAGGAAATCCGACCCCTCTCCAGCCGCTTGCGTATGCGGAACCATAACCTTTCCGCCGCAAGCTGGAAATTGAGCTTTGGGTTAAAATCTAAGCGCGTTCCCGGCGCGCTTTTGCTAGACTAGGCATTTTGCATGGGAGGAACCGATGTTAAGTGACAAATTACAGATCTTAGATGAGCAAAAAGCGCGTGCAGCGCGTATCCGGAGTTATCTTTGACCTCCCTGGCAAACACATCAAGCTGAATCAACTGGAGGCCATGGCCGGCACACCGGACTTTTGGAACAATCAGGAAAAGGCCCAGGCGACCCTACGCGAGCGCAATGCCATTCAGGAAGACATTGATCTGGCCAAAAAAATTCAGGAACTCGAAGATGAAATCGTCATCCTCGAGGAGTGGGTCGCTGAAGGCGAAGCCGAAGAATCGGAATTAGAAAAAGCGTTAGACACTTTCTATGCGCTGATTCAGGAAACCGAAATGCGTATGATGTTGAGCGGTGAACACGACCGCACCAACGCCATTTTAACCATCCATCCCGGCGCCGGCGGTACTGAAAGCACAGACTGGGCGAGCATGCTGATGCGCATGTACTTGCGTTATGGTGAACGCGCCGGTTTTGAGGTGGACGTTCTCGATGCACAAGACGGCGAGGAGGCCGGCATCAAATCGGCCACCATTCGCTTCGTCGGACCCTTTGCTTATGGCTATTTCAAGGCTGAATCGGGCGTTCATCGCCTCGTGCGAATTTCGCCCTTTGATGCCGCTAAACGGCGCCACACCTCGTTTTGTGGCATCCATGTCACTCCGGAAATTGAGGATGAGGGCGAAATTGATATCGAGGAAAAGGATTTGCGCATCGATTATTTCCGCGCTTCTGGAGCTGGTGGTCAGCATATCAACACCACCGACTCTGCGGTTCGGATCACCCACTTCCCTTCCGGGATCGTGGTTTCATGCCAAAACGAGCGTTCCCAACACAAAAACAAGGCGACGGCCATGAAGGTCTTAAAATCGCGCCTTGCGGAATTGCGCGAAAACGAGCGCATGGAGGAACTGGAAGCAGCCAGCGCCTCCAAAAAGGAAATCGCCTGGGGCAGTCAGATTCGCAGTTATGTGTTGGCACCCTATCGCATGGTCAAGGACCACCGCACGGGCGAGGAGTCACCGACTCCGGACCGGGTCTTGGATGGCGAGATTGATGACTTCATTCGCGCTTACCTGTTAAAGAGTTCAGAGCAGCCGGGCACTTAAAACAGCTGACCGAGGGTGACCACGCGCGGGGGATTGGTATTCGCCTTGCGGTAGAAGTCTAACTCGGTCAGGGCCGCCTCGGCCTCAGCCTTGCCTTCGAAGGTGCCATAACAGATCCAATAACACGGCCGACCATTATACGGTTTGGGCAGTAACCAGACCCATTGCGGATTGGGCACAAATTGGGGCGCATTCTGCACGCTAGTCGTCTCGCAAGCGAGTTCCAGGCTAATCGTCCAGGAACCCGCCTGATCCGCTCGCTCTATGCGCCAACCTTGCGCCGCCGCCAGATAATCGCCGCGCAGCCAGGCATCGCGCGGCGCTTCGTCGGGCTGCAGACCGCTTGGCGGGGCGGGAGTGGGCTCCGCTAACGCCGCTTCGGTTTTGGGCGCGGGTTTAGAATCCGCGCTTCCGCTTTCGGGCAATGGTTCCAATTCAATCGCTGGTGGTGCCACTTCCGGATTAGGCTCCGTCTTGTCGGGCGGCGGCGTTTTGCGCGTTTGAAGCGCTTCCGCGTCTGAGCGCGGATTGCCTTTTACGGGTTCAGGTGGCTGCATTTGCCGTTTTGGGGCTGTCTCGACCTGGACCGTGGAGGCGGGTTGGTTGGGGTCGCGTTTCGGGTAGGCCGGCCAATTGTCTGCTACGGGCGATTGAGGACCTTCGGCTTTGCCCTTATTGTTAGATGGCCCGGTGACAGGTGGATCGGGTTCGTTTTTGATGGGGTTGGCCTGGGATTGAGGCTCCGTTTGCGCTGTGTTCGTTTCAGTTAAAGCGGCGTTATCGCTGGTTTGAACGACCGTCTCACCTGCTGTTTCTTCAACAGAATCGGAGTCGGAAGTTTCAACGGGCACTTGGGGTGTCTGATCCGGGGGCTGGTCCAAATTGGGCTGTGGTTCCAAATCTGTTGGCTCCGAATCGGGGAACAGGGCTAGGCTCTCGTTCAGATCGGAAGGCTGCGGGGTTTGGGGCCGGTACCACAAATAAAAGATGCACGAAGCCAGAACGGCCAATGATAATCCAATGAACCAGGGCTGAGCGAAAAAGGGTGTTTTACGTTCCAAAAAACTGCCGAGTCCTTCGTCCTGAACCAAATCCGGATCGGGAAGATGCACTTCTTCGATTGCGGGTAAGGATTCGGTCTGCTCAGGTTCAAAGGGCCGTGGCGCAGGCGTTTCTACCCGAGGTAAGGCGACCGTTTCGGCCATAGGTGGAATGATCGGTTCCGGTGGAACGGGGTCAGCGCGCAGCGGAGCCGGGGTTTCCAGTGCGCCTGAAAGCGCCGCCCGCAAGCTTTCCGGTTCCAGATCACCGCCCCCCACTTCCAGCCATTCGAGGAACTGGAGCAGATAGAGTAACTTCAGGAGGCGAAACTCCTCGACATCACATTCAAAGCTGATTTGGTTGAAGTCGCGCGAACCATCCAAAAGCGGCAGAACTTTATTGGAAAAGTCGATCGCGTTAAAGACCGCTTGGTCAGCTTGCGGCAAAATCATGAGTTGCCGGGTGAAATGGCCCTTTAGCGAATCAGCAAGCCAAGCGCGATCGTCCATTCCCATGATGGCATTGACAAAACCAACCGGCAATTCAAGCGGCACGCGCAAACTGGGCAGTTGTTCCTCACCGGCCAGGAACCGCGTCTGACCGGAAGCCATTCGAAAGGCCTTTTCAAATACCTGGGAGACTTGCCGTTTGGCGCCCTGAATCAAATCTTTTTGAGTGATCAAACCGCTTTCCACCAGGTTTCGTCCGATGGATTGGTTCGGATTGAAATTGGGTTGAAGTTCCTGAAATTGTTCGCGGTCAAAATGACCCATCTGAATCAGGATTTCGGGCAGTCGGTCCTGTTCGTCATTGGAAGAGGCAAAAACCAAGCGACCTTCAGACCAGAAAAGCTGGCGAAGCGTTTCGCCGTCCTGGACATCCAAAACCCCAACCGCGCCTTCCTGCCAGGCCTGTTTTATGACCGAATGAGCCCCGTACCCGTCAAATTCGCGCCACTCCGGTGACAACACGTTTAGCCATTCCTAAGGGTGATCAGAGTTCATCTCCGAAAAAATCGGCCATTTGTTTGTAAAACAGACGGGCCAATTGGCTGATTCGGGGATGGTCCAAGCGGTCGAAACTGGCAAGTACCGCCTCGCGATTGCGGGCTTTGCGCAAGATGGTAAAGCGTCGTTCTTCTAGATAGGTTTCAATTTGGCTGATGAATTTGGGGTAGTGTTCATCGGGAAAATTCGCCTTGATATCCTCAAGGATATTGGTCAGCAGCCCAACCAGCTGATCTTCTTTATTGAGTTGACCTTGGTTGGGGCTGGGCGGTTCATCCTCTTCCTGTCCGTCTTCATCTTCCAAAACTTCGGGAACAGGCGGCGGAACGGGAGGGGGCGTTGGTGGAACGGCGGCCTGGTACCCATCAAAATCAACAACCTCAACGGCTTCGATTTCAATATCGGTAGGGTCCGATTCGCGTTCAAACACACCTGAAGACATGGGATCGGGCTTAAGCGGGTCGTCCTCAAACGCTTCCATGGTGATGGCCTGGGGCATCTCATGCGCTTCGGAAAAATCCTCGAAAGAGTCGACTGTTGGCAGGTCCGGAATAACTTCAACCACCTCTTCTTCCTCCGGCGAAGGTTCAGCATTTGAATCTTCCACCGGCGGCGGGGTGAAATCACGAATCTCCATGGTGTAGAAGGAATCATTCACATCCACCGATTCCGATGAATCAGATTCGGATTCCTCCTCCCCAAAATCCACTTCCGAAACATCCTGATCAGACGCTTCGGCATTAAAATCAAGCGAGAATTCGGTTGAAGGGGCCTCACTCGCATTTGCTTCAGGTTCGTCAAAAAAATCAAGGTCGGGCAGATCTTCCGAAGCAATATTATCTGGCTGCTCACTTGCCGAGTCGGCAGATACCTCCTCGGCAAATTCGGTTACTTCCTCAACAGGTTCGGGTTCGGGAATAGAAGCCTCAAAATTGCCGCTTTCCTCAAACTGGACTTGGTCCTCTTCAAAGGATTGGGATGCCATTTCAAATGCGTCCTCGGGAACGGCATCGCCGGGCTCTTCGCCGCGTTCGATTTGGTCCAGGTAACTGAGATCAGCGGTATCAATACGAGTCGGTTCAGATTCCGAATCTTGAAATTCTGGTTCGGCGTCATCGTTGCTTTCGTCTTCAAGGACTTGCGGTTCTTCGGGCACGTCAGCGTCTTCCATGCTGGAGGGCGGCTGCGCTGGTTCGGGGGTTGACGGACGCATGGGCTTAGAAGGCCGGTCTGCTGGTGCTTCAAGGGCAAATGCGCCTTGTTCGGAGAGCATTTTGAACTCATTGGGCAAAATAAATCCACGTACGCCTTCAGCACGAACCTCCTCGGCTGTGGAGAGCATGACAATGCCGCGTACTTCGGGTTCTGCCTGGAATGAAGGGGAATCCACCATTTTAATGGTCACTTTTCCTGACTTCACCACCACGCCATCGCTCGCCGTAATCCGCTCGGCCTCGAAATGGTCGCTGCATTGGATCGTGACCTTTTTGGCTTTGATATGACCGAACTGACCTTTTTGCAGAATAAGTTCAATATCGCCTTCTGCGGTCAAGACTTGGGCCTGCCCCATTCCACTCAGGTGGATTACCGTATCGCCGGCATGGATTTCCGGCACACTGAAAGAGTCGCCTTCCAACAGGACCGATTCGCTAATTTGCAGAGCTTGAGCCAACTCCAAATGGCCAAAACTAATTTCACCCGAGGCGGCAACCAAAAGCTCTGCTGAAAAGTTTTTGACTTGGAGGCGCAGTTCACCACGCTCGGCGCTGAGCGAACTGCAGGTTACGTCGGCGGCTTCAGGCGCAAAGGAAATCGAGCCTTGATTAGATTTTATACTGAGGGGAACCAAGTTGCTTTCAATGACAATATCGCCCTCATTGCGGATGGTAATTTTATCACCCTGGATGGCGCATCCTTTTGGGATCACAAGTTTTTCCATACCAGTCACCTATCGATAAAAAATAGATTCATTTCCTTAATCGGCAGTTTAACCCACGCACTAAACTGGGTAAAGGTTAAGTTTTCAAGCATTTTGGCTCACTTTTACAGGCAGATCAGCATCTTTTCGAACCAATTTCACCACCAATTCCAAACGGGCAGATCCGGGATTGGTATTCCAAATCTGGATTGGCTCCAAAATTCGATATGCCTCGCTCAGTTTGCGTAAATCCCGCGCGAATGCTGCCGTATCACAGCCGAAAAACAACACGTAGGGAACCGGCCGGTTCACAAGTTGGTCGACCAGTTCTGGCTCCAGTCCCGAACGCGGAGGATCCAAAAGAACCAAATCGAGTTTTTCCAATGGAACTCCATCTCGTTTGACCGCTGAGCCGGCTGTACCTGGCCAAATCTGCAATTGTTCAAATCGATCCTGCAGTTTTTGCAGGTTGAGAATCGCAGCGGATTCAGGTTCGCTGGCCCACACCAGGGAAGATTTAGCCAAAGCGGTGATTAAAAAGCCTGAACCGGCATGCGCATCCCAAACGGAACGGGCCTGAACCGAGGTCTGGAATTGAGACACCGCTTGCCAGAAAAAGGGCCAGGATGCCAGATTGGCTTGAAAAAATGCACGGGGCGAGAGGCGGACATGAAATCCGTTCCAATCGGCCTCAATCCAAGGCTCGCCCCAATTTCGCGTTTGGCACAAAACACCACTCACGCCCGGCAATTCAGCGAGCGCCGCACACAAGCTCGGATTTAGGGATTCGCATTCCAACTCAAATGCGACTTGCTGGTCTTTCTGAATGGCAAAAAAAAGCGACGCCGATTCAGGGAATTTTGGCTGAAGTTGCTGCAGAGCCGACAGAAGATCGTTCATGGGATTCGCCAATATTCTGCAGAACTGAATGGGCACAAGTTGGTTGCCGGCTTGGTTAAAAAAGCCAATGCCGGCACGCCGCGACACCTGCAGACGCCCACGCCAGCGTGAGGCATCCAAGGCAAAATCCCTCCAGACCCAATCGATATCGTTTAATTTTGCCGTTCTCAACAAGACGTCCCGCACCATATCCTGCTTCAGACTTGCCTCGCCTGGTGCATCAACACTGAGCAGATTGCAACCGCCACACTTGGGAAAATGGGCACAGGTTCTTGGCTGTCGGAGCGGGCTCGGTTCCAGTAAAACGCTATCTTCGGCCCAATGAACACCCTTTTTTTTACTAAATCGGGCGATTTCGACGATGTCTCCGGGAACGCAATTGGCGCAAAAGACGACCTTGCCATCGTCCTGGTAACCCAAGCCCCATCCGCCATTGACCCACTTTTTGATTTCGACCCGCATAAACCGCCAACTTATAGTATGCTACATGGAAAGTACGTATCATTATTCTACTTAAAGTTATTATCACCCGAATCGGCCATGGAAATTAAAGAGTTCGAAACCCAAGAAATCAAAAATTCAAAAATTCCGTGGGTGATTAGCGACATTCACCGCAACCGGAAGTCTGGCATTTTACATGTCATGGGCTCCAACAAAAAGTTTGGCCGGCGCATCTACATCCAAAAAGGCGAATTGCGGTTTGCCCTCTCCAATCAAGAAAGTGATCGATTGGGTCGGACCCTGGTAGAACAGGGCATTATCACCGAGAGTCAATTCACCAAAACCATCTTGAAGCTGGATAAGAAGAAACGATTTGGCCAATATTTGCTCGAACAAAACCTGTTGGATGAAACGCGCCTGAATCAGGTTATTAAATCGCAAATTTCCAACATCATCATGAGCACGTTTGATTTGGACTCCGGTTTGTTTTTTTTTGAAGAGCGCGAACTCAATTTACCGCCCGATTTACAACACGATTTCCCGTTTGGTCCCTTCATGCTCGAGGGGATCCGGAACTTGCGCAACCTGTTCCTGTTGTACGAGGAATTGGAAGAGTTTCAGGAACAAAAAATTGCCATGGGCAAATACCCCTTGGTTCCTGTGGAAAAACTGCCACTGAACCCCCAAGAAGCCTATGCATTTTCGCGGGTAGATGGGTTTTCCACCTTAAGCCAGTTGGAAAAAATCTCGCGTATGGAAAAGGATCCGTTCTCCAAACTCATGCTGGCCTTGCTGTGTTTAGGCGTTGTTGAGGCCGAGCGCCAAAAGGTTTTAGAGTTTGTAAACCGCTTTGACAAACCGGAAAAGCTGACTTCCGAAGCGCTTCCCACCATTGCCTTGGCCCACTTGACCAAGCAGCAAACCCAAGATCGCGAAAAGGTCATTAAAAAATACCTGGAGATTCAATCCAAGACGTATTGGGAATTCTTGGAAGTCGGCTCCAAATTCACCAGTGAGGAATTGCGCAGTACGTTTATTAAACTGAACAAAAAATTCCATCCAGACACCTGTAATGCCGAACACTTACAAGATTTGCGCTCGCACCTCAACCAGATTATTTCCCATTTGAACTTGGCCTTTAACACCCTAAATGACCCGAATACGCGCAGAACCTACATCCAAAAAACCAACCAAAAAGAACCGCTGGACCAGCACAATCTGATGAATAAAGAAGATCGGCTGAAGCTGGCAGAAGAAACGTATAAGATGGGGCGCAGGTTCATGCTCCAGGAAGAATTGTTCAACGCCTACCGTTATTTGGAACAGGCCCAGCGTTTAAGCCCCAATGACTCGCGAATTCTTTTCGATTTAGCCATGGTCGAGATGCGCAACCCCAAATGGCAGGCCAAGGCCAGAGCCCATCTGCTTAAGGTCATCGAGTTGGCACCCACCCATGGCAAAGCCCATTTTGCCCTCGCCCAAATTTACATGGAAAGCAACGCCAAGAGCCAGGCCGTCAACCACTTAAAACAGGCAGCGGAATACGATCCGGCCAATGAGGAAATTTTTGTGCTGCTCGAACAGCTGACTCAACAGGGCAAAGGCAGTTTCCTGGACCTTTTCGGAAAGAAAAAAACCTAAGTCCGGGTTGAAAACCGTTTTTGCAAGCGCGCATAACGGTACATGACTTTGCGCACATATCGGGTTCGGACCGGCTGCTCGGATTTGAGTCGCGAAACACGGGTCGGTCCGGCATTGTAAGCGGCCAAAGCCGTTTCCAAGGATCCGAATCGATCGACCAGACTGGCCAAATAGTCCACACCAAAAGAGATGTTCCATTGCGGTTCATAAAAAATATGGTGATTAAAGGCGTATTTAGCCAACTCTTCCTTAGTCAAAATACGCCTCGGCATGACCTGCATCAGGCCTTTGGCCCCAAAGCGCGAGTAGGCACAATCATCAAAGGTGCTTTCCACTTGGATGACCGCCAGAACCAAAAGCGGGTCGAGGTTGTTTTCGTAGGATTTGTCCAGGATCCACTGGCCGATATTGAGCCGTTCCAACTGGGGCGTATCACGCATACGCGGCTCGAGGAACTGCGCGATGTGAAAGGCCATCTCGTCGTAACGATAGAGATCGATTGAATCGGACGCACCGATTGATGAAGGAGCAGTTGGCCTTAACCCCTGAGTGCAAACCAGGGCCAGGCACAACAACCAAATTGTCTTTCGCAAACGTTCACCTCTGTTCCTCTAACGGGAACAAAAAACAGGGCATGCTAGCAGAAAAACCAGACAAAAGCTAGCTCTTTTACCAAAAATTCACATGACTGGACAGGCGAAAATCAACTAAAGCGGCCTTTGCCAAACGGGTTAAGACCGTGCATTTTCATGGGATAGGAATGCGCATGGCAGATGGCCAAGGCGTAGGCATCCGCAATGTCATGCGGCGTGGGAATGGTCGGCAGGTTGAGCAGGTGTTTGACCATCATCTGAACCTGTTGTTTTTCGGCGCGACCAAATCCGACAACTGCTTTTTTGACTTCGGTCGGATTGTATTCCTCGACAGGAACCTGCCGTTTGGCCGCACACAATAAAACAACCCCGCGCACCTGACCCAGCATTAAGGTGGACTTGACGTTGACCCCGTGAAAAACCTTCTCCACAACCAGAACCTGCGGTTGGTGTACATCAATGAGACCCAGCAATGTGGCCTCTAATTTCACCAGTCGCTCGGGAAGGGCCAGCGTTTTGAGTTGAATCGCCTCACCGTGCAAGGCGGTGAGTCGATTGCCATTGACCTGGATCACTGCGACGCCGGTCGTTTGTGATCCCGGATCAAGGCCAAGAATGATCACGCTAATTCCGATTCATCGAAGTCCGCATTGGACCAAACATCCTGAACGTCATCGTGATCTTGGAAAAGATCAATCAGCTTCATCACCTTCTGCAGTGTTTCACCCGTTATCTGCATTTCGTTTTGGGGAACCATCACCATTTTGGCCGATTCTATACTGAGCCCCATTTTTTCCAGACGGTCGGAAATAACATGCAGATCGTCAAAGGCAGTATAGATGCCCCAACTTTCCTCGAGATCTTCATAGTCCTCGGCACCAATTTCAATCAGGATCTCAGTCAGGTCATCTTCACTTTTGTCCTGCTTTGGCATGGTGATAAACCCTTTTTTGCTGAATTGCCATGCCACAGACCCGGCTTCACCCATGTTGCCACCGTGTTTGGAAAATAAGTGGCGAATTTCGGGTGTTGTCCGCCCTTTATGGTCGGTGGTTGCGGCCACCAAGATGGCAACCCCGCCCGGTCCATAACCTTCATAAATCAGCTCTTCTAAATCGACGCCCTCACCTTTGCCCAATCCTTTGTCAATTGCCCGTTTAATATTGTCGTTGGGCATGGACTGCGCTTTGGCCGCATTAACAGCGGCACGTAAGCGCGGGTTACCATCAATATCCCCACCACCCATGCGCGCTGCGACGGTTAATTCTTTGACTAACTTGGTAAAAATCTTCCCGCGTTGCGCATCGACTTTGCCTTTGCGGTGTTGAATATTTGCCCACTTACTATGGCCTGCCATGAAAAACCCTCTCGTTTTAACTTCGACCGAAATGGCCGCAAAACCTCAATATCCTAGCGAAAGACGCGACAATTGGGAACCCACCCCCAGTTTCAAGGTCGATTCGTAACGCCAAACAAGGTCAAGGCAAGCCCTTTAGACATTTTCATTCAGCCTGATAATCGGGCAAGTTTATGAGTTTCCCAGCCTATTCCAGGTTCTTGCATGGGCGGGGCCATGACCAGGTGGCAGAATTTTTTTAAATTTTTTTTTAACCGCCGATAAACCACTGTTAAAAAGCTTTCGTTCCAGCAGATGTCAAGCAAAAGGAATGGAGGACACCATGAAAAAGTTAATGATCGCCACTTTCGCCAGCCTGTTCAGCTTAGCCTTAATCGCAGGCGAAACCCACTTTTTAAGAATTGAAATCAACGAAACCAAAGAAGAGGGCTCCCACGTCAACGTACGCTTGCCGCTCAATTTGATTAATGCCTTTGAAGAAACCGTCCGCGACGCAATCGAAGAAGTGGATTTCGAAGGACATGAAATCAATGTTCGTCAAATCTGGGAAACCTTGAAGGAAGCGGGCCCGACTGATTTTATTGAAATCAACGATGCCAAAGGTAGTGTCAGAGTTTCCACCACCGGCAGCCAAATCCTGATTTCTGCCGACGGTGAATACCGCGACAAAGTTTCCATGACCATCCCCTACGAACTGTGCGATGCCATTTTCACCGAAAAAGAGAATCTGGACTTTAACCGCATTGTTGCCATCCTGGAAAGTATGGCCGGTCGTGATCTGGTTATGGTTAACAGCGAAGATGCCACGGTTCGCATCTGGATTGAATAGGTTCAAACCAGAAGACAACCCTCCGAGAAAGGCCGGCCTTGGATCGGCCTTTTTTTATTGCAAAAGGATGGCCCGCACGGGCGCGGCATCGGCACCCATCAAGCGCAAAGGCAGGGCCACTAGCTGATAGATGCCGGGATCAACATCGCTCAGGACCAAGCCCTCCAAAATCGATAAGTCGCGTTGGCGAACTGCCTGATGGCTGGGCAATTCTTTGGAATCTTCCACATCAATGGAGGGGGTATCAATGCCCACCAATTGAACCCCCTGATCCGCTAAATAGTGGATCAGATCGGGGGCAAGCGCCATAAAATCTGAATTCCAGCGATTTGGATCTGGAAATGATCCCGTCTTGAACAGGATTCGCGGTGTTTCAATCACCGCCTCAATATCTGCCAGTCCAATCCGACCAAAAGGTCGAGGCAGCACTTGCACCACCTGGCAGGGTCCCAAATAGGGAATCAAAGAGCGTTCCCCGATGCCCAGCCCTTTGGGATCGTAATGGTTAGGGCCATCTGCGTGCGCGCCCAGATGCAGGGTGGTTTCGATAGACGAGAGCATCAAATGATCACCCTGATCAAAGGACATGCTGGTTTTGAGTTGATAGGACACATCGCCAGGAAATACGCCGAGACGGTTGGTTATCGGAGGCGAAATATCAAAAAGGCGTTGGTAGCCAGTCAGCATTAAAGGAATATGACCCGCAACAGGAAAAAAATCAAGGCCGACAGGACCGCCCCAACCGGAATGGTAATCAACCAGGAAACGACGATCTGACCTACAACGCGCAAGTCCAATGCAGCGATTCCGCGCGCCATCCCGACACCCATTACGGCACCCACTGCTATATGGGTGGTAGATACCGGTAACCCGGTGCGTGAAGCGAGGACCACGGTACAGGCAGCCGCCAACTCCGCGCAAAACCCGCGCGATGGGGTGAGTTCTGTGATGCCTTCACCAATCGTCTTAATCACGCGCACGCCCAAAGTTGCAAGGCCCACGACAATCCCAATGCCACCAAGCAACAAAATCCAGAAAGGCAAAGAAGCGGATTTAACGATTTCACCGCCGCTTTGGACGATCCCGTAAACCGACGCCAATGGCCCAACGCCATTGGCTACATCGTTTGAGCCATGGGCAAAAGCCATCGCGCAGGCGGTAAACACCTGCAGCGGTCCAAAGACTTTTTCCACGCTGGCAAAATGAAAGGTTTTATCTGCTTTTGGATCCATTTGAATGCGGCGAATGATCAGCCAACCAATGAAAGCGATAAAGCCGCCGACAGCCGTGGCCGCCAAAAAACTTTGGGCCACTGTAAGGTTTAATTTGAGGTGTTTCAAACCCTTGAACAATGTGACCAAACCGATCACAAACCCCACCAAAAACAAATAATAGGGGCCCCATTTTTTCGCGTTGGCAAAAGGGGTCTCCGTGTTCAATACCAGCTTCATGACGGAGAGGGTGAGGATAAAGGCAAATAGGCCACCCACCACCGGAGAAACAACCCAACTGGATACAATCCCAGTCAAACTGCTCCATTTCACCGCATCAGATCCAACCCCGACCAACGCAAATCCGACTAAGGCGCCAACGATGGAATGGGTCGTTGAAACGGGCCAACCTTTGGCGCTGGCCACCATCAGCCAAATGGCCGCAGCAAGCAGCGAGGCTAGCATACCCAATACCAATAGTTCGGGATGGCCAACCAACGGTGTCGGATCGACAATACCTTTGCGAATGGTTTCGGTCACATGACCGCCTGCGATTACGACGCCGGCAAACTCAAACACGGCTGCGATAATAATGGCAGTTTTTATGGAGACGGCTTTAGACCCAACCGAGGTGCCCATCGCATTGGCAACATCATTTGCGCCAATTCCCCAACACATATACGAACCAAATAACAATGCCAGCCCGACGAACCACGGCCCAAACTCCTGAATGACCTCCATGAGTCATGCCCCCCTGTATTTCCGTTGCTTAACGCGCGATCAAAAGCCTGAGGCGGTTTCCGGTTTTGTCAGCATAATCGGCCAAGTCACCAATCCATTGAATCAATTGGTGCCAAAACATGACTGAGACCGGTTTCATCTCATCTTCGTGACGGAACAAGGTTCGGCAGAGTTCTACTTCGAGTCGGTCCGTATCCGATTCCATTCGGTTGAGCTGATCGACCATTTCTTCTACTTGTGCGCGCTCTTTGCCTTTGAATCCCATCTCCAACAGCTCATCGAGTTCCTCAATGATTTTTTGGGCAAAATGGCAGACTTCAATACAACGTCCAACCAAATTGAGAAGGGGTGCCTTCATGGCATCGGGCAGTTCCATGGGACGTTCTACCAGCAGCTCCACTATGTCCTGTGCAACATCCGCCATAGAGTCCTGCATGGAGAGGACTTCCAAAAGATCCCGTCGATCCACTGGCAAAAACAAGCCACGTGGGAGATGCTCGCGTAACTGATTCTTGATTAAATCGGCATCACCTTCCCAGCGATCCACTTCGACCTTGAGTCGCTCAATTTCAGCCTGCTGCCCACTTGCCAATGCCTCAAAAACCGGATTGATTAAATCGACACAGGTAATAACCGCTCGCATATGTTCCTGAAGCGCCTTAAAGGGCGATCGCCCGAACAAACTGGCAAAAGGACTCATTGAAGCCATAAACTCAAACCTCGCCTAACCGTTTCCGAACACAAAACTAACCGATTTCTAATAAAAAGGAAAGAAAAGCTCGTCGGTTAGCGCGCCATCCCGCGTGTTGCCGGACGTTCGGTTATGACAATCGCGGGTGAATCGCCGTACATGCGGACTTGTGCCTTATAGGGCATCGCCTGCATGACGCCCAGACCATCATCCGTTTTGACCCAACTTTCAATTTCGTAAAGACCTTCAACCGAATTCCAGCGACACTGCGAAATAAATTCGGAAAAAGGGGGATACACCGCCGTTTCGGGGTACAGGACTATCGAATTGATTTGCTCGGGCATGGCCTGGTAAATCGCGTGCAATTCCGGATTTTTTTTGATCAGTTGGCCCTGACGCCACTGCAAAAAGTACCAAGCTCCGCAGCCAATCAGCCCAAGAACGAGAACAGTGCTAATTCGACTTTTCCACTCGCTCATGGCGCCTCCTTACCAAATCGCTGGGATTCATTTTAAGGGCCAAAACGAGAAAAGGCCACGCCGCAAATGGCGTGGCCTCATTTTTTAGCAAATAGGATAAGCACCTTTTTGCAAGGCCGCTTCAGCCAACTCGCGGCGCAGACCAATGGTGTTCAGGCTCGGATGTTTCACCAAGCGACGAACCGCAGCCAACATGGTCATCAGGGTGTCCCCTTCAGCGACAGCCGCCAATCCTGTTCGCGCAGCCGTTTGGATCCGTTCAATGGCGTCGTGACAGAAAATTTGTGTGGCCTTGGCCATCAAATCTGCAGATTCGGGACCCGATTGACTGGCCTTTTTCAAGGTGCGAATTGCCATCGATTCCATCACATAGCAGTCCATCAAAACGTCAGCGGCCAAACCCAGGAGTTCCTGCTCTTCGGCTAGCCGGTCCATGTACTTTTGAACAGCCGCACCTGCAACAAACATAAAGATTTTTTTCGCATTCTCGATCAATTTAAGTTCTTCAACCAACAATCCTTCGGCTTGGTCAAAATCGAAGGAGGGCGGCCCCATTAATTCGCCCATCAGCGCAGCAGCTTTTTGCATCAAAGGAATTGCGCCCTTTTGCGCGC
>JACJWC010000013.1 GCA_020637335.1 Acidobacteriota bacterium
GAATTCATTGAGTATCCAAAAAAATGGGTCTGTTAGAATTGTTAGAGAAATTCTTTGTTGAAATTTTGGGTGGACTTTTGTTTTCATGCAAGGCCCAATTGGGCCCGTACCTTCTCCATGGCACTTCATCTCTGTTCAGATAAAGTCCCTAATGACCTTACTTAATCTTTAGAGCCCCCAGGCTTAACGCGGCAGGGTGAATTGCATTTGGGTGCCTTTGGGCTGGTTGGCTTGAACGCGAATGGTTCCACCATGATCCTCAATGATGCGTTTGACGATGGCGAGGCCCAGACCCGTCCCTTTCGGGGATTTCGAGTAGTAGGGCAGGAAAACGGCGTCCCATTCTTCGGGCGGGATGCCACTGCCTTCATCGCTGACTTGGATGGTCCATTGGCGCTCATCGGTTTCCCTCAGCAGGACAGCGATGGGTTCCTGGTTCTGGCTGGCCTGAACGGCATTGTTGACTAAATTTGTCAAAACCTGACGGATTTGCGATGGATCGACCCACGCCGGGCAGACCTGTTCCGGTACCTCCAAAGTCAAGCTGCGATCGCCGTGCACTTCGCGGGTGGATTCGAACCAAGTGCGCAGTAGGTTGGCCAAGTCCACCTCTTGTTTTTGTGGGGCGGGCATTTTGGCGAAGGTCGAGAACTCATTGACCAGATTTTTTAGGATATTGGTTTCGCTGAGAATGGTTTCCGCTGCCGATTGAACGGCTTCACCCAAATCGGCTGAGCCGCTGGCCGCCTTGCGTTGGATGCGTTGCACAGAGAGTTGGATCGGGGTCAGCGGATTCTTGATTTCGTGGGCAACCCGCTGGGCGACTTCACGCCAAGCGGCTACCTTTTGGGCATTGAGCAGGGAGGTCAGGTCCTCCAAAACGAGCAGGGCACCAGGATGCTCTTCATCGCGAAGCGGAACAATCGTGCAATGGACTTGCAGCGGGTCCGCACTGGACTGGGGGATCTCAATTTGGGCCGAGAAAGGTGCCGTCCCACCTTGCAGAATTGCCGATAAGCCCTTGTTGAGTTGATTCAGGCCCTTTTCGGTCAGGATGGTTTTCAGGGTTTGGTTCTCGTCTTCGGCAAGGCCTAAAAACTGACGAGCTGCCGGGTTGACCGTGCGGATACGCGTCTCTTGATCACAGCTGAGGATGCCGGCTCCAATCTGTCGAAGCAGCGTTTGCGTGTAGTGCATCTGGCTCTGCAGTTGAATATTAACCGCTTGCAGGTTTTTGGCTTGTTGGTTGAGCTCGGCCTGGTTGCGTTGGAGCGCCTGGGTCATGTTGTTGAAGGCGTGACCGACTTCCTCGATTTCATCGCCCGTCTGCAGATCGATTTTGGTGTCCAACTCGCCGGACTCCACCTTTCGGGCCCCTTCGCTTAGCGTGTTAAACGCCTTGAGAAAAGTGCGGGAAAAGGTCATGCCCATCCAAATCCCGCCGAAAATGACGGCAAACGTTCCGACCAAAAGGGTGGATTGGTAGAGGTTGGCTACATCGTCCTTTTTGCGTTCCAGAATCGCGTAGGCGTCCAATGAGTTATTGAGGTAAACCAGGTTCGCGGAGAAATCTTCGGGTTTGGCGAAGAGGAAATGCAAGGTCCATTCGTTGTGGTTGTAAGGGAAACGCCACAGATAAAAACCATCCTCCCAGCGCGCCGGGTTGGGTCCTGGCACCGTGAAATAGCGCGCGGAGCTCTCGATTCGGTCGGCCAAGGGCTTGAGACCGCGGGCGATGCTGCGCCAACGCAAGGTCCCGTTTTGGTAAATTTCAACGCCGTCCAAGCGATGGGATTGAATGTATTGGTCCAACTTATTTGGGACATTTCCAGAGGTGAGCAGATTTTCAATGCTGGGTCCGTGGCTGGCCAGCAGGGTCGATACATCATGGAGGTAGGCGTCAGACAGTTTCCGGCTGGCCGCATAAAATTGGTCGGATTCGGCACCCAAGTTGAGATTGGATATGATCTGCTCGGGCAACTGGTACGAGAACAGCAGCATCATCAGACCAGGCACCAAGGTCAAAGGCAAAATCGATAGCACCAGCTTGGTTCGCAGTCGGAATCCGGCCTTCTTGCCTCGGTGCTCCAAATACAGCTTGATCAAAGTCCGCGAAAGCAAAAAAACAAGAATCAGGATCAGCAGCGAGTTGAGCGGTGTGAGGATGTTGATCAGCAGACGTGCCGCAACGGTGGCCTGGTTCGTGACAAACAAATTCCAATACAGCGCAAAGGTCAAAAAGACCAGCAGGGCCAAAAGCGGAAGGATGAACCGCTTATTCATGTGGCTGCGACGGGATCCGCTTGAAACACACGCTGGAAGCGACCGATTAGATCGGTTCCGTCCTGTTCAATTTCCACCCAAATACGGCGCCCGACCATTTCGGGTCCAATTTCGAGGCCAATCTCGATGTAGTTGTCGGTCAACGCGGTGAATGGTTTACCCGCGCGCGGTTGAGGCAAAACAATCGCTGGCCGGGTAGCCCCGATATGGCGTAAACCATGGGCATGGCGTTGTTCATTCGACCATTCGCGCAGGATGCGACCGCGGTTTTTGGAGATGCGGCCATTGATGTGGTTTTCGAAATCGGCCGCAGCAGTGCCCGTACGGTTGCTATAGGGGAAGACATGCAGATAATCCAAGCTGATCTCGCGGATAAAAGCTTCGGTTTCCGCGAACTCTTCGTCCGTTTCGCCGGGAAAACCAACGATCACATCGGCTCCCAGGCAGATGTGCGGCATGGCGCGGCGCAAGGTTTCAATGCGGTTGCGGTACTGTTCCACTTTGTAGATGCGGCGCATACGGCGTAGGGTCGCATTGCTGCCAGCCTGTAAGGGAATGTGCAAATGCGGCACAATTTTGGTGCTGGACTGAATCAGTTCGATCATACGGTCCGGGATCTCAGGTGAATCCAGGGAAGAAATGCGGATCCACATCTGGATTTCGCTGTCCTCAATGGCCTGCAGCAGATCGGTGAAATGTAAACGCGGCCGGTAATCGCGGCCCCAAGTTCCGATATGGATTCCGGTCAAGACGACTTCTTCAATGCCTTGTTGTTCCAGGATGCGCAATTGGTCCAGAATGTCTGAGATGGGAACCGAACGGTTATTGCCGCGCACAAACGGGATGATGCAGTAGGCGCAACGCAGGTTACAGCCGTCTTGAATTTTGATGAACGCCCGGGTTTTGGCTTCAAATTTTTCTAAAAGTCGGAACTCGGCAGGCCGTTTCTCCATGATGTCGTGGGCTTCATCAATTATGTGACCGGCGCCGTGAAACGCCTCAATGATGGGCTCCACGTTGTATTTATCGACATTGGTCGTAACCAGGTCGACTTCTTCCATGGCGCGAATTTGCTGCGTTGCAGCCTGAGCATAACAGCCTGTCACCACAATAAAACTGTTGGGGTTGGTGCGCCGAAATTTGCGGATCAGGTTGCGCGATTCCGAATCGCTGTTATTGGTCACCGTGCAGGTGTTGAGGATGGTCAAATCGGCGCTGAACATATCCCGTTGCCGCTCAAAGCCTTTAGCTTCAAGCGCTTGCCCAATCACTTCGCTGTCGTAGAAATTGAGTTTGCAACCCATGGTGTGGATGGCAAAAGTGGGCCGAGACATGTGTCACCTCAAAAAAATCGGACCGGTTTTTCGGTCCAGAACCCACCATTGTACCGAAAAACGGGCTGAATCCCCAAAAATCAGGTGTTTTTGGCTTCGGAAACCGCTTTAATTTCGACAGCCACCCCATTGAGGATGGCATTGCCGCTACATGCATCCGCAGCCAGTGGAATGATGTCGTTTAAACTGACTTGGTGCGCAAAAAGGCTGTTTGTCTCTGGTTCGGCCCGGTCGCTGAATCCGTAGGGCAAGCTCACCACACCGCGTGCCATGGCCGTATCGGTCTCAACCAAAACGGTAATGCTACCGGTTTGCGTCGATACCTGGGCCAACCCGCCATTCGCCAGGTTGAGCGTCTGTGCATCTTCGGGATGGATGTGCAAGGTCATGCGGTTTTTGCCTTTGGTCAGATGGGGTATGTGGCGTAACCAACTGTTGTTATTGAGTAAATGGCGTCGACCCACGACTACAAATTCCGCACAGGGCTGCGGTTCCTTTTTCATGCGCTCCAGATCGGCCAAGTAGCGAGCGGGCGCCAAGTCCACTTTACCTTTTGGCAAATTTGCCGGAGCTTGGGGTTCAAGCGGACCCAAATCGATCCCGTGTGGGTTCTCGCGCAGGGCTTTCATACTGACCCCATGAGGGCCGCGTTTGAGGGCCCATGCGATTTGCCGGGCTGGCGAGATGCGTCGCATGTAAGCCAATCGCAGACGTTCTTTCCATGGCCGTTTCTTGAGGCGCGCCAAGCTGCAGGCCAAGGCCGCGTAGATCTGACCGTCGTCCCAACTGCCTTCACTGCGAGGAAAAGTCGGCGGACTGTACTTGACAGTGTTGCGGATGGCGAGTTGGTGGAAGATCAAATCGAAATGATCGCGTTCGAGTGGAGACGCGGGCGGCAGAATCAGGTGGGCATGACGACTGGTTTCGTTTTTATAAAAGTCGACACAGACCAGGAACTCCAATTTTTGCAGCGCTTCTTCCAAACGCGCCCCATCGGGATTGCTGACAACCGGATTACCCGCTGCCACCAACAGGCCGCGAATCTGGCCGGGCCCTTCGGTTTCGATCTCCTCGCGCAGACAAATTAACGGCAGTTCACCGCTGAATTCGGGCCATTTACTGACCCGGCTCTGCCAGCGATCGAAATGGCCTTTGGAGATGAAGTTCAAGAGTGGGGCTGCCGGGTTGGGGAAAAGTACTCCGCCTGGCCGATCGAATTTGCCGGCGACCAGATTAATGGCCTGGATCAGCCACTGACTGGTCGCACCGAATTTCTGGGTCGAAACGCCGACCCGCCCATACCAGGCGGCACGTGGCGCTTCGGCGAAACGCTGGGCGAGTCTTTGCAAATCGACGGTTGGAATCTGGGTGTGCCTTTCAATCTCGGCATAGGAAAAAGCCGAAACAAAAGTGTGTAAGGCTTCTAAATTCTCGCTGTAGGATTGCCAGGCACCCTGGTCGATGAGGTTGTTTTCGAAAAAGTAGCGCAGGATGCCGGAAAGAAAGAAGGCGTCGCTGCCCGGTCGAATGGCCAGGTGTTCTTGGGCGAGTTTGGCCGTTTCAGTTTGGCGCGGATCGATCACAACCAGGTGTCCGCGATCGCGGATGGTTTTGAGCCGAGTACGCAGGTCCGGAGCTGTCATCATGCTGCCATTGGAGGCCAGGGGATTGCCACCCATGATGACAAAAAGGTCCAAGTTGTCCAGATCGGGGATCGGGACCAGGAACTGATGGCCGTACATGTGAAAGGCGACCTGTTGATGCGGCCATTGATCGACGGAGGATGCAGAAAAGCGGTTGCGTGTTTTGAGCAGGCGGGTGAAGGTGGGCAGATAGAGCATGGACCCGAGATTGTGCACGTTGGGATTACCGGCATAAATGGCAAACGCATCTTCGTCATAGCGCTGCTGAAGGGCAACAATCTTGCGGGCAACCCACTCAATGGCCTGGTTCCAAGGGATGGGGATCCAGCGTTCGCCCTCGCGCAGTAGGGGCGTGCGAATGCGGTTGGGGTCTTCATGGAGGTCCTTTAAGGCCAAGGCCTTGGGACAAATATGCCCGCGGCTGAACGGGTCTTTTTCATCGCCCTTAATCGACTGGACGATCCCGTTATTGACCTCGATTTTGAGACCACACATTGCTTCACATAGGGTACAGGTCCGATATTTTTCCATAGACCCAACTTCATTGAGAATTTGCTTCTAAGCATGAAACGTCAGCCCCAGCGGTGCAAGTTTTTTCGTACAAACCGCCAACGGCGTCAGGGCACCTTGCTGAACACCATAATACCTGGGCTCAAAATACGCTCGAACTCGACCCTTTCACCCCCTTCCAACTCCAGTTCAAAAAACCATTGGCCTTCTAATTCGTCGTGTAAGTAAAGCGATTTGTCAAAGACGCAACTTTTGGGCTGGTTAGGGTCCAAAGCGCTTGGTGAAAAAGTTTTAATAACCCCTGATTGATGGGTTGCGGTCGCCCTCAGAATCATTTTTTGCGCGTTGAAATAGGCTTCAGTTATAGCTACCCATTCTATATGGACCACAGCGGTTTCTCCTGCAAGAATGTTGACACCAACATTGGCCGGAACGGCTTTGTGACCTGTGCCTTGAAAGCTGATTTGGCATGGACCTGTTGCTAAATCGTGGAGCAGTCCGTCCCTTGGAATCTGGCCCAAAGGTTCACCATCGCGCAACAATTGGGCAAACATGGGCTTGGGTCCAGATTCATAGATTTGCAGTTGGCCCGTTTGCGGAGGTTCGAGCTTGCCTATATCGAGCGGGCCCTCGCCCTTCTCAAATTGGATTAATACGGTCTGATCAAAAGCAATTTCGTAGCGACCGGGCGCCAGGTCGAAGACAGAAAAGGCTCCCGAGGCATTGGGTTGAATGTGGCCTGCCTCTGTGCGGCGCTGACCTAAACGAAAAAGGTTGACGGCTAGTGGGGGTTCCAAAGTTCCGGTTAAGGGACCAAAGGGCTCAAAATGCAGGTCTAATTTCCTGGTTTTCTCTACTACTATGGCTTGCCTGCGCTGGGGTATCGGAAATTCTGGATCGAGCTGGATGCTGTAGTTTCCCGGCTTTACGTCCACAAATTGGTAGCCCCCTCCGAACGGGGTTTCCGTTGCGATGGTTTGACCCGCTTGGTCCAATAAGGCCAGGTTCTTGTATTCAATGATGCGGTCCCCGACCCAAACTTGGCCGTAAAGGGTAACGCCCCTTAAACGCAAGGTCAGATGGTTTATTGGACCGGGCTCTAACATGATGGAGTCCCGGATGACACCGTATTGGGGGTGATCCAAGGCGACCCATGTCTCCAGTGCTGGCAGGTTTTCCAATCGGAGGACTGGGTCGCCGGGCCGAAATTGGAAACTGGCCAAATGGGTGTTGCGTTGGGTGACCCGAACCCGAACACCATTGGCAGGAATATCTGGTAAATCGATTTGCACTTCCAGCTGGGCCGCAGGCGACAAACGCAGCTCGCGGACCGGTGGATCTGGGCTCGGTTTGCCGATTATCAAAGGTCCTGCAGAATATCGGGGATCGCCACTGGTCAGTTGGAAAAAAAGTTGGGGCTCAAGGTCGGTTACCCAGATTTGACCCTGTGCATCAGTGGGGACCATAAAGGAATGGAGTTCCGAGTGCAAAATGCTAACGCTGCCACCCGGCCCGAAACCATGGGCAAAGGCTGTGATTCTGACGGGAAATTGCACGACCGGTGCCCCTTGTGCATCCAAAACCTGCGCTCTGATTCCGCGTTTTTTTGATTCCAATTGGAGTTGGATAGGCCCCAATTCATCGCCGTGCAGTTCAATTTCTTGCGTCACGTCGGTGCCACTTGTCGCGCAGAGTTTCCAGCCTTCGTAGAAACTCTCCGGCCGCCAATAAAAAATGCCTTGCCTGCTTTGGACCTGCACGGGCTCTGGTTTTTGCGGTTGGTCATGGTTCCAGTAAACAGTGAAAGCCTGGACCGGTTTTCCCTGAGCATCAATAACCTCGATCGGGATAACGCGTTCTTCCAGAAACAGGGTTACAAATTTGGGCGCCGGCGTTTCGATTCGGCTCGGATAATAACCGGGTGCAAATGCACCGATCAAATTTGCTTGGTTAGGAATCATGCAGCCAAAATAACCCTGCTCGTCTGTACGGCCCAATTCCTGGTTGCGGAAAATCTGCTGCAAATAAGCATGGAGGGTTGCACGCGCCGGTAAGCCATTTGGCTGAAGCACATGGCCTTCAATCCACGTCCCTGGGAAAAGAAGCACTTCATTGTGGGTGCCTGCCAGCAGGCGTCTTTGAAGCGGCAAGTACCCATCAAGGTTAAAGCTGGCCGCCATGCCTTCCTTGTTATTGGTAAGTGAAAAAAAACCATCAACGGTTGTCTGGGTTTGGGCATTTTCAAGGGAGACTATTACGTTTTCTAGAGGGCTGCCTTGGGGATTCATGACGGACCCCTGAAAAACCAGGGGCAATGTTGGATCTTGAATAGGTTCCAAGACGATATCCAGTAGCAATGGGTCTTGTCGCTCAGGTGTTTCTGGTAAATCCCGTAAAAATACACGGAATCGCGGGTGCCAGGCCCGGATCTGCAAGGAGCCTGACAATGGCAGGCCGCTTAAGTGGTAATGACCTTTGGCATCGCTTTGAACCGGCTCATGGACCAAGCCAGCGCTGACCGAGACGTCGGCCAAGGCTGCTCCTTGCGCATCTGTAATGGTGCCCGCGATACTTCCGCCGCGCTGCATTTCCAAGACGTAATGCGCGTTGGCCTGGACCGAGATGCGCGTTTTCAACGTTTGAAAACCATCGGCCTGGACCTGGATCGTCACGGATCCGGGCCATAAATAGCCTTGCCACCGTCCCTGCCTATCGGTTTGGCAGGTCGGTGGAACGTTAGGCCCAAACCGTGCGCCTGCGATCGGTTTTTGCGTTTCCTTCGCACGAACTTCCAGGCTGACCCATTCGCCTTTTTTAAGGGCAAGGACACAAGGGTCTGAAAGCTTGCCCAACCAATTGACCCATACCGCCGAGCAAAAACCATCCTTTTCGGCCCAAAGCCAAACTTCCTGATCTGGCCATTCTAGGCTGACCTGGCCTTCGCCGCGATAATCGCCCAAAAAGCTTGTGCTTAAACCTTCGCCATTCGCTATGTGGAACTGAACTTGGTCGACTGGATCACCGCTCTCGGCCCAAATGGCTTGGCATTTGAGTAGAAATTGGGCGCTGGCCTCTGAGGCTGGTGTTTCAGCTGCTTTCAACGCCGGTTCGGACTTTTGGGTTTCAATCCGATCACCAGGTGGATTGCGCTGATCTGGGTTTGCAACCGTTTGTGCGGTCGCTTTCTGGTCTGGGGTTTCGGGATCCGTTCCTGCATGAAACCAAATCCAGCACACAACAAAAAGACAAATGAGAACTGCGCTTAAAGCTACTTTTCGGGTCATAACATGTTCCTGGGTCGGGGCCTGTTCTAAGGGATTTGAAGTTGATTATGATCGTTCAAACTGAGGATCAGGTCGAATTGTCGGCGCTCGCCGTTGGTGCCGAGCGCTTCAAATTGCCAGTGGCCTTCGTGCAAATCAAATAAAAAGATGATGTTGCGGTTGAACCCCGATTGTTGACTGTTGAAATCCCACTGGATGGGTGGCAGTTCCAGCCGGCTTTGATCGGCATCGAAAACGGCAGTTACCGCGCTTAACATGAAGGGCAGCCGAATTAACTTTTGGGTGACCGCACGACAGGTGAGGCGGATGGTGCTGATGCTATCGGCCTGGATCTCCGCTTCGAATTCCAGGGGGCTGGTGACGAATCCCGTTGCCGATAAACTAAATGTGTATGTTCCAACGGGAATCGGTTTGGCTATGCCCATGTCAAGCGGGATGGAGAGCTTGGCGGCTGGGCAGCGCAGCTGTGCAAAATCAGGTTGACAACCTGCAAGCTCAACTTGAAGGCCGCCATTTGCCGGAATTTTTATCGTCCCCAAATCCAGCGGTCCCTCTCCTTTTTCAAACGTTAAGAGATCGAGTTCACCCATGTGGACCTTGTAGCTGCCCGGCGCCACATCCTGCATTGAAAAATGGCCACTGGCATTCGGGTTCAGGTCAGCTCTGCCGTAGGAGGGCGCAAACCGGGAAAGATAGACTGGGGTGGGTGGAGACAATATTCCGGTCAGTTCACCCCATAACGTGAAGGCTGCTTCCATTTCCGTATCGGCTTGCAGGTCAACCGTCATTTCGTGTTGCTGAAGGGGCCCTCTTGCCAGCCGCAATAGGCCCGGCCCGGGCTCCAAATTCATGAACAGGTATCGATTGTTGCCCAGAAATTTGCCCTGGTTTAAACCCTTACTGTCCAGAAAGAAAAGTGGATTATTCCATTCCGTTTGCGGCGTTACAGGCAGGCCATTAAGGGTGGCCCTGACCTCTAATTGAAAACCTTTTTTCTTGAAGCTGACCCGGTTGAGTTGGTTGGGTAAAAGCTCTGCTTTCTCTTCCCTTTCTTGGATATTTTGCCAATACACCCAAATGCTTGCCTTGCCTACCGGGGCCCGCATGAATACGGTTGGGCCTTCGACTCTTTT
The DNA here is from genome assembly GCA_020637335.1 of Acidobacteriota bacterium. Taxonomy (GTDB): domain Bacteria; phylum Acidobacteriota; class Holophagae; order Acanthopleuribacterales; family Acanthopleuribacteraceae; genus JACJWC01. The sequence goes on from JACJWC010000013.1 coordinate 10,188, forward strand.
GGATTGCCAGAACCCGGACTCGTGGCGGACCGCAACGCTCTGTGGCATCTCTTCCGCTGAAAAATCAAGGCTGACCTCTAAGTCCGTTGCGGGAATAACACTCAAAATACGTTCGGGTGGGTTCGGTACTGGCTTACCCAAAATTAGTGGTTTACTTAAGTAGTCCGGGTGTGCCGATTCGACTTGGTAATAATAGGTGCCAGACACATTTTCCAGTACAAAACGCCCTTCAACATCGGTGCTAATGATTTGTTCAGAGACCTGCTCCTCTAATTGGCTCGGTTGGTCCATTGGGTTTGCACGTTGGTAAGCCGACAAACGCAGTGGAAAGTTGGCCATTTCCCGCTCGCCCTGCTCCAACACGCGACCGGCCAAGCGCCCTCGCGGTTTGAGCGTCAGGGTTATTGGACCGACTTCATCACCGCTAAGCGTTTGCGGCTCAGTTGTCTGCGAACCGCTGCTGGCGAATAGAACCCAATTGGCGTATTCAGATTCGGGTCGCCACTCAAAACGGCCCTGTGCGCTACTCACATGTATGGGCCCGTCCTTGTAGCCCCGGTTTGGGCCTTGCAACGAAATTTCAAAATCGGGAACCGGGTTACTCTGTTCGTCTTTCAGAAATATTTCTATGACCCGTTGCTCCAAATGAACGATCATTTCACCCTTCTCGGGGATGCCAAGCCTGCTGGGGAAATGGTCCGGTGCTTTAAAAGTCAGATGGGTTGTTCCTTTGGGTACCCAAACGGCAAATCGGCTTGATGGTTTGGGTTCTTCGTCAAAACTGGACTGGATTCTGGCGATGGGGCTGATCTGCGCACCGATTGGACGGCCCCAAGCGTTGAAAACCTGGCCTTTGACCTGGAAACAGGGCGCCATACGGAAATTGTGGTAAAAGGCGCCACCCTGTCTTGAGCTGGCACCCGAATCGATAAGCTGATAGTCCTTATATGCAACTTCAATCTTTGGCCAAAGCGAGTCGTCTTCAAAGGCGAAAAAACCGTTTGAGTCCGTTTGTAAACTGCCTCCAGGGTGGGAAACAAACGCGCCTTCGAGCGCTTGGCCGCTAATATCTTTGACAAAGCCCTGGATCAAATAGGGTGCCTTTGGGTCATGGCCATCGTCAGGCTCTAGGACCCAGTCCATTTCAATCGGGGTTTGATCGAGCTCGGTGATTTCAAACGATTTGGCAAAATGGCGATAACCCTTCCGATTGAGATTGAAGTTTTCAAAGCCCAGGCCGAGCCCACTTACGCAGTATTGACCATTCGCGTCTGAATAAAAGGCATGGGCAAACGATTGAGGTCGGATGGAGACATCAGGGATGGGCTGTCCTTGCGGGTCCATGATCCGACCTTTCAGGCTCCAGCCTTTTTTGAGCTGTAAGGTGTAGCGGGCCCCCGCCTGGACCGAAACATGGAAAAATTGATTTTGGTGTTGGGGCGAAAAGGCCCAGAATCCAAAATCACCCGGCGTTAAGTTCGCCCGCCAAATACCGGTTTCATCGGCAAGTGGCGGAAACCAACCGTTGATTTTGACCAACCGGACGCCAGAAATGGGGTCCCCGCTATCCGCATCCTCAAAGGCGATTTCGATGGGGATACCGTGTTGCAAATACAAACGCCGGATTTGTTCTTCGCTGCGAACCTGTATCTTTTGCGGCTTGGAAACCCATTCAGCGCGGCTGGCCCAAACCGTAATTTCCTTGTCGGGATTGGGTAAAGGTACCTGCACAAACCCATCATGATCCGAACGATACTGAGCGATCAAATCATCGGCGACCCAGACAAACACATCCACATCGGCCATAGCCTCCTGTGTTTCAAAATTTAAAGTTTGGCAGAGGGCGGTCCATTCCAGGTTAGGGAATACGGTCGCCTGGTCTTGCACGCGGTCCAATCCATGTGCAGAACGATTCGAATCACCCTTCAGGGTTGGGTTAATTTCGGGCTCAACAACGGTTTTGGATTGTGTATTCACCTGACTTTCGGAAGCTATGTCAGGTAAGGGCATTGCTGGGTTTGGCTGATTATCCCGGATTTCCTTTTGAAACCAGAAAGCCAGGAAAACTATTGCTAATATTGTTAAAATCCCGAACCATTGTTTTTTGTTCATTATTCCCAAATCATGAAATATTGATTTGGGTAGTATTCTCGCAAATTAAAAGGTTAATCAGCAAGCGTTATTCGAGTCGGGTGGTCCCAAAAAATGGGATTAGCAGGTATGGTGTGTTTCACACCTGGGAAAGGGCTGGGCGATCTTGCCCTCGGTGCAGCTGTTAAACCCTGCCTTTCTGGGGATGAGCGCTAAATGGCCCATTTTTCTGATGACTTTCCAAACACTGGTTTCAGCGGATTTGAGGTTTTTCGTGAGGCGTTAACGATAAGAATTACTGCCCCAACCTAGGCTTTGCTGATTTGAAGCGAATGCGATCCTGTGTCGCGATTGGTCGCCATCGCAGGAGCTGTTTCGAGAAACAGCAATCCGCGAAGGAGCGGGTATCGGGCACCAGCGCTAGTGAATCGGGGAAAGATTCTCTGCTTAAATGACACTCTTTCGCCTGGTTTCGCGATTTTCGCGGTTCAGCCACTTTAGCGGGCCGGTGGGCGGACGTTGTAATAAAAGGCGAATTTGATCGGGATGCTGTCTTCTTTGATGTTGTCTGGTAACGGTGGCGCCTGGTAAACCGTATTGATCGCATTAAAGGCACTGGTGTCTAGCGGCTCGTAATCGCTGTTGCGCATGATGGTTGTGTCGGTGATCCGTCCATCTTTGTGCAAATTGAAGCTGACCACCACGATGCCATTCGCGTTGAGGGTGGCGATGCCGGGAATACGCCAATTGGCGCGCACCAACTGGACCAGAAGTTTCAAGTAGGGTCCTAAATCGTGGCCGGCTGTATCGATGCTGAAACCCAAACGGTCCGCGCCACCACCTTCTGGATTGTCATAAGCGCGTGGATCGCGGCTCGGCGCCAGGTTAGGCTTGAACAAGTTGGATTTCATGGTGGCTTCGGCTTCTTTTTTGGAAGCTTCGATCTCGGATTCGGTCGGTTTGCGGTAGGGTTGTGGTCCATCCCGCGCGAACAGTGGCGCATTGGTTTTGGGTTCTTCTGCCGGTTCGGGTTTGGCTTCTGCCACTGGGTCAGGCGGTTGTTCCTGCTCCTCTGGACTGAGTTGGATTTCCTCTTTTTGAGCCGGACTTGGGGGCGGGTTTTGGCTCAGCTCGTAGGTATTTCCGACCGATTTGGGGTCGCGATCCAATTCTGGGGCCAGTTCGGGCGCTTTTCGTTGACGGTTGGCATTGCTGAACACCGATTCCGGTTTGGGTTCCTCGGGATCCTCTGGCGCGTCGAGGAAGCGAAAAACCATGTCTTGCTCCTCTGCCTCCTTTGCTTGTAAGGCTGCCAATTCTTCAGGACTTAGGCTGAACAGGTAGACTGGGGTTTTCGCGGCCAGCCAGAAGGTGAGCAGGAGCAGAAACAGGGCAAAGAGCATGCCTGCCCGCAGGCCGAATTTGGGTTTGGGTTCTTCGCGAAAAACGTAGGCCGATTGCAAACAGCGCCCCCTCTGATGGGCGAGTCTAGCAAATTGTGGGCCTTGTAGGGGTCAGCTCTTTTCGGACAGGCCGTATTCTTTGAGTTTATACAGCAGGGCGCGGCGGCTAATGCCCAATTTGCGGGCCAAATCGCTGCGCGTCTCGCGGCTCTGGGCCAATGCGCGTTCCAATAATCGCTTCTCGCAGGCGGCCAAATCGGCCTTGAGACTGCCCTCATCTGGCAGGTAAGGGGCCTGCTCCTTCTTGAGTTGGGGTTGGCTGATTTCGGAAAACGCCAAGTTGGTCAGGGTCGATTGAATCAACAACCGTCGCACGCCATGTAAGTGGCCTTCCGGCCAATTCGCTTTCAGCCAATCCCACTCGCTGGCTTGCGGATGGCGCACCAAACCCAGCTCCGATTCAACATCGCCAAGTAAGGTCTGAAAAAGGTCAGACCAGTCCTCCGGCCGTTCGGGAAGCGCTAACAAATTGACCTCAAAAGAGGCCAGCCTATAAAAAAGATCATGGCGAATTTGACCCGATGCCAACAAGTTAGCGAGCGGGACCTGACTGGTGAAGATCAGACAGCCTTCAAAGGGCCGGTCCAGAGTGTCGCCGACCCTCCGATAGGTTCGTGTCTCCAGGAAGCGCAGCAATTTGGCTTGTAAGGGTTCACTCAAATGGCTGATTTCTTCCAAACACACCGAGCCGCCGCGCGCCATGCCCAATAGACCGGGATAATTTTGGATGGCTCCGGTGAATGCGCCCTTACTGTGGCCAAAAAATTCACTTTCAAAACGGCCCGCCTCAAAGGACGCACAATGCTGGACCACCCACGGTTTGTTGCCCAGATATTCGCGATGAAGCTGGTGAGCCATGTGGCTTTTGCCAGTCCCGCTCGCGCCGCAGACCACCAGGGTTTGCGTGCGTTTCAGGGTGGCCAAAGCCAATTGGTATTCAGCCTCGACTAATGCGTTTTTCGAATAGGACGGGTTCACCATAGCGCCGATTATAGGCCCTTCCGTTGCCAGTCCAAGCGAGATTGTGGTATCACTGGCGCCAGTCTGAACCGATCAGGGAGGAAATAGTGACCGCAGATCTCGGCGTGATCGGGGGCGGGTCGTGGGGCACCGCCATGGCCATTGTCCTAGCCCAAAAGGGATTGAAAGTCGATTTGTGGGTTCGCGAGGCGGACCGGGCCGAACGCATGCAAACCGATCGGGTCAATCGCAAATACCTGGCCAAGAACCCCTTGCCTGAATCCATCCGCGTGACCCACCGCCTATCCGATGTATTCCGGAACCGCACCCTGTTGTTGGCCATTCCGCTACAAGCTTATCGCGCCTTTCTTAAGGAAAATGCTCACCATTTGCGCGACGATCACGATTTGATCCTGCTGAGCAAAGGCATGGAATTGGGTACCCATTTATTGCCCACCGAGATTGTCGTTTCCGTGCTCGGCGAAGCCTGGCGTCAGCGTGCCTTTATGCTGTCTGGACCCAGCTTTGCCCAGGAGGTCGCTGACCTGAAACCGACCACAATCGTGTTGGCCGGCAAGCAGCCCAAACGGATGCAGGTCCTGCAAAGCTTGTTGATGGGCCCGACCTTCCGCATCTACAACAATTCCGATGTGATTGGCGTGGAACTGGCCGGAGCTCTGAAAAACGTTATGGCCATCGCCAGCGGCATTGCCTGGGGCAAAGAGCTGGGCCACAACACCATGGCCGGTCTGATCACCCGCGGCCTGGCTGAGATCGCCCGATTGGGCGCGGAACTGGGTGCCGAGCGCGAAACCTTCGCTGGTCTGGCCGGTATGGGCGATCTGATCCTGACCTGTACCGGTGGGTTGAGCCGTAATTTGCGGGTCGGAATGGCGCTGGCCAAAAACCAGTCGTTGGACCAGATTCTGAGCGATTTGGGTATGGTCGCCGAAGGGGTTCACACCTGTCGCAGCGCCTATGAAATGGGCCAGGCGCGCGGCGTCGATTTGCCGATTACCAATGTGGTGTATGCGATCCTGTATGAAGGGATTACGCCCGATGAAGGCCTGTACCAACTCATGACCCGCAGCCCCAAATGGGAAAACTTGGGTTAACCCACCCCGCTAAACCAAAGTATCTAATGGTTCCAACGCGAATCTTCAGACCCCGCTTTGAACCTGGACCCTAGATTTTTTTAGGGAATCTGAATTTCTAATTCGAATCCGTTTTGCCTGAGCGCCGACCTCATGGCCTAATCCCCAATTTCAGCCAATATTCGTTGCACCGATGTACTCGCGTGGTAACAACCTTTTTTGGCTACATGTTAGGCAAAATTAGGCAACCACCATTCCAAAGGTCAATTTCATTTTTGAGATTGATTCCACGATTGGGCAGTTTGCATCCATTGAAAATAGGATTGGGTATCTCCGGATTGTTTGTAGGCATTGGCAAGGAAAATAGCCATTTTGGGGCGACGGATATCACCTTCGGGGCAAATGCCCAAAACATGTGTGTACAAGTCGATGGCCAAGTGTTCCTGACCCGATTGCAGGTATCCATAGGCCAACTCCCTGTTCCAATCTATGTTTTCTGGGTCTTTTGAGAGGGCTCGCGTCAGGAGGGTGATTGCCTTTTGCGGCTGGTTAATTGCGTTGTAACAGCGGGCCAACTCATAGGCCAAGCCATCCGCCTCGGGCGATTCCTGGTAGGCGGGCTCCAAATAGCTGAGCGCTACATTCGGATCATGTAGTTCGTTGCAAAAATAGCCAATTCGAGTGCGGTAATAGATAGAATTTTGATCTACCAAATTCTTCTGCTCATCGGGTTTGTCTGGTAACCCGAGTTGACGTTTTTGTTCGGCGGTGAACAGGGCTACCAACTGGTTTTGACGAATGCGGATTGAGGCATTCGGATCGGGTTTCTCCGATGCTACAACCTTAAAAATCCCCTTAGAACTCAGGTCGAATCTTCCGACACCTTTAAGGATGAATCCCTGATGTGGATCCAGCTGAACAAAACCATAGATGTGCGTCTTTTCGCCGGGTTGGGCCTGCAATGCTACCCACTGGTCGATAGACTCCGTAAAACGCACCGAAAATGCCAAGGGTTCTGGGCTTTCGTTTACTGGGGGAAAAAATAAAAGGGTTGCCAATACGCTTGACCAGATCGTCATGTGCTTACTCCTTAAGGTTGTTGGAAAATAATCATGCGTGCGATAAATGTGGGAATCTAAATATTTTTTGGTATTTTCGAACTCTTTATTGTTGACGGGTTGAAAACGAGACCGGTCTATAAAACTTTGAATAATTTTTGCACCACACAAATCTAGCGGATTCCGGAGTTTAACCCGTTACTGAGCCACTCATATTCGTGTTGATTGGTGTCCATTCGTGGTCTGAGTTTTTTTGGGGGACCAAGATGGGATACAGACCACTGCCTTAACCAGTTGAAAAGGGCCGTAGGTCGGCGGGGCAAGCTGGTGTATGATGCTGCTATGACCTTGGAAATAGCCGTTTTGTTTGTCATTCTGCTGGCAATGGCGGTGATGTTCTTTACCGAACTTCTGCCGGTGGATCTCACTGCGTTCCTCGGTCTTTTGGGTCTGATTTACTTGGGTTATCTGACCCCAGACGAAGGCTTTTCTGGCTTTTCGTCGCCGGCCGTCATCACCATGCTCTCGATCTTTTTTCTGACGGGCGCCATCGTGAATACCGGGCTAGGCGATATGTTAGCGACCCGCCTCTACAAATTGGTGGGCGGCAACGAGCTTTACATGATCATGGCAATCATGTTGGTGGGCGGCATCCTCTCCGCCTTCATTTTCAACATTGCGGCTACGGCAGTGCTGATGCCCGCGGTGTCCAGCTTGGCCCGCCACAGCCGCATTTCACCCAGTCGGCTCTTGATGCCGCTCTGTTTTGCCACCGTTTTGGGCGGAACCATCACGATGGTTGGGACCCCGCCCAACATTTTGGCTGCCGACATCCTAACCAAAGCTGGATTCGAATCTTTCTCGCTGTTCTCCTTTGCACCAATCGGTTTGACCCTGTTGGTGGTGGGCATGCTCTACATGCTGTTTATTGGCCGTAAAGGATTGCCGGTCCGTGATCTTAGCAGCGAGTTCCAGCAACGCGGAAACCTGGCCCAGACTTACCAACTCCAGGAAAATCTGTTTGCGATTCGCGTTCCCGAAGATTCGCTGCTGGTAGGTAAATCCTTACGTGACACGCATCTGGGCATCAGTTTTGGCGTGCATGTTCTGGCGGTGAAACGCGGCAGTAAACAGATGACTGCACCCGAGCCCGATTTTCTGATCGATGCCAACGATCTTTTGATGGTGCAGGGCAATTTGGGCCACCTGCAGGAATTGTTGCGTGTCCAAGGGGTCTCATTGGGCAGCAAGGACACCAGTTTTCTCGAGGAAACCGAAGCGCTTGCCGTATGCCTGGCCCGTCTCGGTCCCAACCACCCTTGGATTGGCCAATCGGCTTACCAACTCAAATTGCGCACCCAATACCACCTGACCCTGGCCGCGATCCGCCGCAAAGAAGAATACATCCACGACAATTTCTCGCGTGAAATTCTGAAATTAGGCGATGAATTGTTGTTGGTCGGTGGGCCTGCCGAAATTAAGAACCTGTACAGCGATCCCCAACTCAAAATCGTGGGCCAGCACAAAACGGCCATGAACTATTTACGCGCCCGCACGGTTGCCTTAAAAGTGCCAGCGGGCAGTGAATTGGATGGACTCAGTCTCAAGGAATCCAAATTGGGTCAGCTGGTGGGGGTTACTGTTGTTGCGGTTAACCGTGAGGGCCATTTGAAGCTGGTCCAAGACGCTTCTTTTCAACTGCAGGCCGATGACCAACTGGTCGTTTGTGGCGATTTGGATAAGGTCCGTAACCTCCTTGATCTGGGCCAGATATCGATTGAAACGGACGTGGCTCAGAACCAGTTGATGACCGATGAGGTCGGCATGGTTGAAGTGACCTTGGCCCCGCGTTCACGCGCTGCCGGCAAAAACCTGGCCGAACTCAAATTCCGCGACAAATTTGGCGTGCAGGTCATTGGTTTGTGGCGTGAAGGTCACGCGTTGCTGAGCCAATTCGCCTACACGCCCCTCAAAATTGGCGATGCCATGCTGGTTCAAGGCTCCTGGCAAAAGATTCGACTGCTGGGCATGGATCCGGATTTTGTCGTCTTGTCGACGGGTGCCCATGCGGTGCGGCGACCCAAAAAAGCGGGCTTGGCCTTTTTAGCCTTGCTACTCATGATTACACTTGTCCTGTTTGGACTTGAGCCCGTGAATGTTTCGGCCTTTTCGGCTGCGGCTCTGGTGGTTCTGTTTGGTGCAGTTAACATGGAAGAGGCCTATCGAAGTGTGGAGTGGCGAGTCATTTTCATCGTAGCGACCATTCTTCCCGTCGGAATCGCTATGGAACGGACGGGCGCAGCTCAATTGGTGGCCGAAACTGTGCTCAATCTGGCCGGGGGTTCGGGTCCGCACGCGGTTTTGTTGGCCTTGTGCCTGTTAGCCAGTATTCTGAGTCAGTCTTTGGATGGCGCGCCCGCAGTCGTCCTGCTTGCTCCTGTTGCACTTAAAAGCGCCAATGTCATGGGCATCTCGCCCCAACCCCTGATTATGGGCATTGCGCTTTGCGCCTCGGCCGCCTTTATGACGCCTTTTAGCCACAAGGCCAACCTGTTGGTTATGGGTGCGGGTGGCTATAAGGTCCGCGATTATCTTAAAATTGGCACGCCCTTGACGTTGATCTTCATCGCCCTGGCCGTGTTGTTAACGCCTGTTTTTTTCCCATTTCATACCTAAGGAAGTTACATGTCGGACGCACAGCGCAAACAAATTATGACCCTGAGCCAATTCATCATCGAACGCGAGCGGTCTTTTCCCTATGCCTCTGGCGAGTTATCGCGGCTCCTGCGCGATATTTCGTTGGCCAGCCGATTGATCAACCGGGAGGTCAGCAAAGCCGGTTTGGTCGATATTCTGGGCATTACTGGGAAGTCCAATGTGCATGGCGAACAGGTCAAGAAGCTGGATGATTTTGCCCATCGCGAAATGATTTCAGCGCTGAGTATGGGCGGTGAATGCAGTATTTTGGGTTCGGAAGAGGAGAAGGACATTATTCGGGTCGCTTCGACGAGCGGCAAGTACATCGTCCTGTTCGATCCGTTGGATGGTTCCTCTAATATTGACGTCAATGTGTCTTTAGGCACCATTTTCAGCATCTACCGGCGCAGTTCAGAAAGCACCGACCTCGAACACCAGCGCAAGGAAGCGCTGCGCAAAGGGTTGAAACAGGTAGCTGCCGGTTATGTGTTGTACGGTTCCAGTACCATGTTGGTCTACACCACTGGCCGGGGCGTCAACGGCTTTACCTTGGATACCAGTATCGGCGAATACTTGCTCAGCCACCCCGATATGCAAATTCCCAAACGCGGCAAATACTACAGTACTAATCAGGGTTATTACAGTTTGTATGAGCAGGGTATGCAGGATTATTTGCAGTATTTGCAAGGCGAGGATGAAGTTACCCACCGGCCTTACAGCTTGCGGTATATCGGAACGTTGGTTGCCGATATTCACCGAACGTTGCTCTACGGCGGCATTTTCATGTATCCGGCCACCCGAACGGCGCCCAAGGGCAAATTGCGTTTGATGTACGAGTGTAATCCCATGGCTTTGATCATCGAACAAGCGGGCGGTTTGGCATCGGATGGCCGCAACCGAATTCTGGAGTTGGAACCGCGTGAATTACACGAACGGGTGCCCCTGTTCATTGGATCCGAACACGATGTCTTAGACGCACAAAGTTTCCTGGCCGGCAACGGCCCCTATCAAGGGACAGAAAACGGTTCCTGACCCACCCCCTCCAATCTCCTTTTGGTGTTCTGGATCACGCCTGATTTGGCCTAATCGGTTGGAAGATCAGACATGCGCTTTTACTTGTTTTTGTTGGCCTCCAGTTGGGTTCTCGCCCAAAGTTTGGAGCTTTATCCCAACTACCATACGGTTGGGGTCATTGTCGATTTGGCTGCGGGGACCGATCCCAACCAGAATGGCAGTGTTTCGCTGCAGTACCAGTTGGATTCAGGGCCGGTCCGAACAGGGTGGCCCTTGACCCGGGTCAACGCTAGCCGATTTGTGGGTAGTATTTTTGATTGTGAAGAAGGGCAGGTGGTCGATGTCACTGTCCAGGGGACCGATCCCGATGGGGGTCCTTTGGCCAGTCTATTGTTGATGGGCACCACCACGACCCGAACCACCGTGGTTTTCCCGACAGCGTTGCGCAACCGCTATGTTTCGCCAACCGGGAGTGGTTCGACCTGTTCGTCGGGCGCTCCATGTAGCCTGGCTACGGCAATTGGTTCGGCACAGGCCGGCGACCATATTTGGCTAGCCGATGGAACCTATTTTGTGGGCGATTTCAGTTTTGGCCAGGCAGGGACTTCCCCGAATCCTATTGTGCTGCGCAATCAAGTTGGCGCCAATCCGGTTTTGGATGGATCTGTGCCCGGAACCCTACCGTTTGTGGATTTGGGCAATCAAACGATTCGCTACACCGTGCCATCCGATGACACGAATAACGTTTTTGTCGATGGAAAACGGCTTTATCCCTATCGCAGCACTTCGGAATTTAACAGTCTCAGCTGGGGTTTATCCGGGTTTTTACCCAATTCTGGCTCTTCCACCGAATTGGAATTGCATTTCCTGACCGCAGTAGATCCCAATAGCTTGCAGGTGCGGGTCTCTCGCTTTAATGTGGCGATCGTACTGAATCAGAATTACATCCACCTCGAAGGATTAACCTTTCAGCATTACGGCGCAGGTGCCTACGGCAAAGCCATCTATATCAATGATTCTTCCAACCACGTCATCCGCAATTGTCTGTTCCGCAACAATGATTTGGGGGTCGGATTGAAACGGGCGGCCCACCGGAACACCATCGAAAATTGCCAGTTCTACGACGACACCTTTTTGTGGCCCTGGGACGGCGTTAAAGCCGGAAGCAATTTGGAGACGGGTGGGGTGGCCTTCTATTCGCCGACTTCCGGTCGCGGCAACGTCATTCGCAACAACCATTTTGAGAATTATTTTGACGGGTTGGCCAGTTCTCCCGAAGACAATGGCACCAGCACCAATGAAACCGATGTTTACGGCAATAGCGTGCTTTATGCGGGCGATGATGGCTTATCTGCCGATGGCCAGGCCAGTAACGAACGCATTTTTGACAATGTTTTTTCCGACGTGCTGGTGGGAATTTCTTTGGCGCCAGTTTTGGAGGGGCCAGTTTATTGTTTGCGCAATCTCATTACCCGGACGGGGCAGGGCAATAGCCAGTACACCGGATTGCCCTTTAAGTTCAATGTGTCGGGTCAACCAACTGCAGGCATTTCCTACCTGTTCCACAACACTTCTGATGCCGGCGTGGCTGGGCAGGATGGATTCTGGCTGAAATCGCCCGGGACTTGGCAAGGGATTGTGATGCGCAACAATATTTGGATCGGAACGAATCACGCTTTGTACAATGCCAACACGAGTCAACCGCTAGACATGGACTACGATCTCCTGCTCCACGACGGCTCAGCCAGTTACGTGCGCTGGGGTGGAAACGATTATGCGAATTTAGCTGCGTTCACAGGGGGAACGGGTCAAAACGCCAATGGTTTGGAAATGGACCCCTTGTTTATTGATGCGGCCAATGGCAATTACGGCCTGCAGGCTGGGAGCCCGGCCATCAATGCGGGTGTCCTTTTGCCCGGCATCAACGATCTGGACCCTTTTCCCGATTTGGGAGCATTCCCCTTTGCCGCGCCCTTGCTTGCGGATTGGTCGGCCTGGAGGGCACGCCTCGGCGATGGCAACTATCAATTGGGCCAGGACCGCAATCAGGATGGTGTGATCGATATTTTGGATTGGGTTACGCCCTAATCAATTAGTTTTGCGTATTTTGATTTTGCCTGGCGACAAAAAAAACAGCTTTGGTTTTTTTTGACCAATGATCTTTTGGATTTGCGCTGGGTTACCGATATAGAAAGGGAGGTTTTATGTTCAGGTGCGCGCATGCGAAATTTGTCTTTTTATGTCGGCATGATTGTGGGTGTCATTGCCTTTAGCATTGTGGCCAGTTCTCTACAGGTCTACTTCTCGCTGCAGAAGCAGATGCAATCCAACTTTTCCTTACAGATGCAGCGGTCGGAGGCCATGAACGACCTGTACCGCCAAATTGAGATGCCGGTCCATTTATCGCGCTGGATGCGTCAAGATCCCTTCCTCAAAGCTTGGGTAGAGTCCGGCGAGCAAGACACGGCAGCCCTTTTTCAATTTCTATCCCATTCCACCCAAAATTCTCCCTATAAGGCTTTTTTTGCCAGTAATGTTTCCAGAACGTATTACTTTTCGGATGGCAGCCAAAAACCCCTGAACGAAAAAACGCCGGATGTGGACTGGTTCTTTTCCCTTTTGGACCGGCAGGTAGCGGAGTTGGCCGATGTGGGTTACCCCAATGGCGATTTAGGCCATCCTTTTCTGTTTGTTGATATGGAAATCAGGTCTGAAATGAAGGGGACTTTGGGCTACATCGGGATCGCGGTGGAATTGGACCACTTTTTGGCCATGATTTATAAACATAAACAGAACTTTGAGGAGGATTTGCACTTTGTGAATCAGGAAGGCGTTGTGATTCTTTCCTCCAAATCGGTATGTGTTAATACGCCGGCAGATCAATATGAATGGTACCAACAGACGTTAACCATGCCCACAACAGCAAATGGCGTTAATGTGCTGCCCACCCCCGCTCATTTGTGGGACCCAAGCCCCGGTTCCTCGTTTGCCAGTGTTTTTCTGGACGAATTGGGTTGGACCTTGGTCATGGAAAAAAATTATCAGAAAGGTCATGAAACGGCACGCCAAATCGCGATTCGCAGCCTGGGCGGATTGGTGGTGATGCTTATTCTGGTGACGGGTTTTCTATACTTATTGCAAAAACGATTTCGGGCAGACCTGGAGCGAGCCTTTGAAGAGATCCACACGCTGAAAGGCATCTTGCCGATTTGTGCGTCGTGTAAAAAGATTCGCGATGACGATGGCTATTGGGTCCAAGTGGAAACTTATATCCGCAACCATTCAGGTGCCAAATTCACCCATGGATTCTGCAAGGAATGCGCAGCCACCATGGTCTCCGATGTCCCGCCTAACGAGCCCTGAGATGCTGGGTTGCGTCCGAAAACCCATGTATCGATTAAAGCCAAAAGGTCATTAGGGTCGTTGAGATCCTTAATGACCCTAACCCTCTCAGATTCTAAAGATCGTACTGACCTTAAAACTAGCGGCGTTTGGGATTGCTGAGTTGTTTGCGAGTCAGGACCTTTTCCCACAATAACTTGCCTTCGGCATCGAAGGTGCGTAAGGTCATTTGGCGTTCCTTGCGTGGACCGCTGACTGAGATTGTTCCAAAGTTACGAACGGTATTAACCAAGGTTCCTTCGACCCGCAATGGGTTCAGTCGTTCATCGGTCATGTTGGAGTAGGTGCCACTGGAGATTGGCGAATTGGTGAATTCGTACAACGGATAAGCGCCCGGCCGGTCCAGCTTGATCAGTTCGGTAAAGTGGCGGTCGCCGCTCAGGAACAAAATGCCTTCAATGCCCTGCAATTCGATGAAGTTGAGCAACCGCTTCTGTTCGCCGCCGTAATGGTGGTAACCCTCGCTCGGATCGTAAAAATTGATGTTCTGCCCACCGCCAACAATGATCTTAAAGGTGGCATTGCTGGTCGCCAAACTGTCTTCCAACCATTGTAGTTGGTCCGGCCCCAGATAGTCTTTATCTGGATCCAAGGTTTCGTTGGGTGCGCGGTAAAAACGGTCATCACACATAAAAAAATCGACATCGTTCCAGGAAAACGAGAAGAACACGCCCGGTGTAGGTTTCGTCCCATAATGCGGATTGGCCCAAAATGCTTTGAACAGTTCAAGCGCGAATTCCTTATTGGCATAAGAGCGGTTCGAGTTGTTGGGTCCGTAATCGTGGTCGTCCCAAACCGCATAATGGTTGCAGGAGGCTAAAAAGCGTTGCATTTCGGGCAGGGATCGGACGCGATTGCAGCGATAAAGCATTTGCGCATGGCTATAGAACTCGGGTTCTCGGTAATACCAGTTATCACCCAACCAAAGCATGAAGTCGGCTTTAGCGTCGGCCATTTTCTCTAAGATTTTTAGATCACCGCCATACGGCGTGCCCGGTCGGTCATTGGGTGGATCGTTTTCATAAAGGCAGGAACCAAGGACGAAACTAAAGTCCTTAGGCTCGCTGCGCCACTGGAAAAATTGGGTGGTTTGGAAGCTCAGCGGGTAAGGGAAAGACACATTTTGGCCATTGACCCAGACTTCGTATTCGTAACGGGTATCCGGTTCCAGATGACTGACCACCATCTTGGCAATGTTGTAGCTCGAATCTTGGGTTCGCACATGGTTTTGCGTTTCCAATGCTTCTTTTTTTCCTTCGGGCCAATAACGAATGGCCAATTCGCTGGGCAGCTTGGTCTGGATCCAAATGCAGACTTCTTTCATTTCGGCATAGCCCAGCATGGGTCCTGCCTGGATGACTTGACTGGAAGTAATGGGCGCCAGGGTGTCGTTTTGACCCCAAAGCCATCCACCCAATAAAGCTATACACAAAAGCATTCGCATATCGTCACCCATCCCCAATCAGATTCAATTCGGTCCTAGGACACATCTGGCTATCATACACAAATGTGACAGTTGGAAAATGGGGAAATGGTTATAACTTCCAGGTGCCAATCAGTTGACTGATGCACTCAATGCGGTAATGCGGGTGTTCATCATCCTGGCTGGGTTGCAGGTGGGCAAATTCACCACGCTGAATGTGACACGACCACATGCCCATCCGGTTGGCCACTTTGATTTCGCGGTCCACTCGGTCACCGACGCTGATCACTGATTGGGGTGAACTTGCGGATTGGGCCAGAATGCTGGCAAACGCGCCTTGCTTGGTTTCGCCCTTGGCTGAATCAACAAAAAACACGTTGGCGAAGTAGGAATGGATGCCTAAAAAGCGAATTTTTTGTTCTTGTGTATCTGGAGATCCGCTGGTGACCAGAAACAATTGGTAGCGGGTGCGCAGATAGGTCAGGGTGGGGATGGTGGCTTCAAAGGGCGTAATCCAATCTTCAACCTTGCGCTGCAGATAGGCACGCCTACCCACTTGCTCCAGTTCCTCATCGCTGAGAAAACACTCTGAGCGTTTTCCGAAGGTTTCGACTAGGGCTGCAAAATAGTTGCGGCGCGGATCAGCCTTGAACAGGGCATCTTTGGCGTTGATGGCAGAATTGACATCGGTATTAAGGCCCGCTTCCACCATGGCTTGACAGAATTCGCGGGTGGCGGGTCCCACCAATTGACCCCAGGTATCAAAAAGGGTGTCGTCTAGATCAAATATTACGGTTTTTATGGAATTCAAGGAGATTTGGGTCCGTCCTGTTGCAGGCGTTGGTAAAACGCGTCCAAATCGGCAATGGGCCGATCACAGGTCATTTTGTGACAAAAATAGGCCAAGGTCGAGTCTTTTTCCGCAGTTTGATCGCGGCAGTAGGGCGCCAACTCTGTTATCAAGCCGCCCGCCGACGGGCGATGGATCACGACCAAGTTGGGGCTAAACGTCTGGCGTAAAAGATCACGCAAGGGGTCAATCTCATCTCCGCTGATGACCAATTCACTGCCTTCCTCCAAGGCATGATAAAGCGCTTGAAGCAGGAACGTATGGCCAGCAGGGTAGTGGCGAACGGCTCCGGAAGCGGCTCGTAAGGTGGCTTCGGCATAGGTCTCCCATTTGGGATCACCGGTCAGGCGGGCCAATTGGATGAGGCAGGTGGCTGCCACACCGTTTCCACTGGGAATGGCGCCGTCGTAAAAGTCTTTGTTGCGGAAGAGCAGGTCATTCGCGGGTTCGGTTTGGAAAAAGCCACCGTGTTCGCTGTCCCAGAAACGGGAAATCGCCTCATCCATCAAGCTTATGGCTTTTTGCAAATACTCCGGCTGGAACGTGGCGGCATAAAGGGCCAAACTGCCATAGGTCAAAAAACTGTAGTCCTCAAGCAGCGCGGGGAGACGTGCTTCGCCCTCGCGAAAGCGTTTGAGCAACTGACCCTCGTTATCGCGGATGTGGGTCAGCACAAAATCCAGCGCTTTTTCGGCTGCAGCCACAAAGGAGGGTTGATTGAGAATAAAACCCGCCCGAGCCAGGGCAGCAATCATCAGCCCGTTCCAATCCGTCAGAATCTTGTCGTCTTTTAAGGGATGAATGCGCGATTCACGGGCCATAAAGAGCTGTTGCCGCCAGGTTTCAAGCAGGTTGCGGCACACGGTTTCGGAAGCGTTCCAGGTCTCGGCCCAATGGGCGATGGGCTGTTTGAGATGGGGGATATTATCGCCGGTTTTGTGGCCACTAGCCTCTTCGCGAAAATTGCCACCCTGCTCAATCTGGAAACATTGGTTCCAGCGGCGACCGCTGGGCTCGCCCAGCACCGTTATGACCTGCTCGGGGGTCCAGACATAAAACTTGCCTTCAACCCCTTCTGAATCAGCATCTTCCGCCGAATAGAAGCCTCCAGATGCATCCGTCATGGTGCCCAATACGTACTGGCCAATTTCTGCGCAGACCGCTGCATAAAATGGGTTTTGCGTGATTTGAAACGTTTCGGCATAGGCCAACAAGAGCAGGGCTTGATCGTAAAGCATCTTTTCAAAGTGGGGCACCAACCATTGGCGATCCGTCGAATAACGGTGGAACCCAAATCCGACATGGTCAAAGATTCCGCCTTTGCGCATGGCAAACAGCGTAGATTCGACCATGATCAGCGCATCGGGGTTGCCGGTTAAATGGTAGTAACGCAACAGAAAACACAGGTTATGCGCTGTTGGGAACTTGGGTGCCTGGCCAAAACCGCCAAATTCGGGGTCAAAACGACCGTGCAGAGCGCGAAACGCTTCATCCAAATCAGAGGCCTGCAAAGGGGTTTCGGGTTGGGCGGTCGGTCGAGTCGCCAACCGTTCCGCCAGGAGCGCTGCATTGTGGTCGACAGTTGCGCGGTCGGTTGTCCAAATTTCGGATATGCGGGGAATCAAATCATTCATGCCGATTCGTCCAAACCGGCTGGTTTTGGGGAAATACGTGCCAACATAAAAGGGTTGGCGTTGGTGGTTGAGCAAAACGGTCAACGGCCATCCGCCGCTGCCGGTTGCCATCTGGCAGGCAGTCATGTAGATGGCATCGATATCGGGGCGTTCCTCGCGGTCAACCTTGACACAGATGAAATGGTCATTCATCAGCTTTGCAATTTCCGGATCTTCAAAACTCTCGTGTTCCATAACGTGACACCAGTGGCAAGTGGCGTAACCAATTGAGAGAAATACCGGTTTATTTTGGCTGCGTGCCGCCTCAAATGCGGGATCGCCCCACGGGTACCAGTCAACTGGATTGGCTGCGTGTTGTAAAAGGTAGGGGCTTTTTTCAAACACGAGGCGATTCCAGTCAGGTCCACCATCCTCAGGCAATTTTTGCAGGTGCTCGGCTGTTGGCAACGGTGGACGGCTGGTCATAGGCACTTCCTCAGGATTCGTTTTCATCCTCCGCTGGGTGGGTCCATTCCCAATCCTGGTAGCGATCGCGCAGGACCGATTTCATGAATTTGCCAGCACTGCTACGCGGAATTTGGTCGATTTCAACCAATCCATCCGGGAGCCAGAACTTGGCAAATTTGGGGGCCAGAAAGGATCGCATGGCGGTCAGGTCGACTGATCGACCGGGTTTGGGCACGACAACGGCAAGCGGACGTTCCGCCCACTTAGGGTGCGGAACCGCGATGACACAGGCTTCCTGCACATCGGGATGGGCCATCATAGCATTTTCCAAATCGATGGAGCTGATCCACTCGCCGCCGGACTTGATCAGATCTTTGGTGCGATCAGTTATGCGCACAAAGCCTTCTGGGGTCATGCAGGCCACATCGCCGGTGCGGAACCAGCCGGATTCGGTCCATTTATCAGAGGAATCCTCTTCCGGGTCGTAATAACTGGCGGCTACCCAGGGGCCTCGGACCTGGAGTTCACCGATGCTCTTTCCGTCCCAAACGACTTCTTGACCCTGTCCATTCAGAATGCGCGCTTCGACGAAGGGAACAGGCATGCCTTGCATGGCCCGCGCCTCAAATTGGCGGTCCTCATCCCATTCCTGCATGTCGCGGGTCAACAGCGAGGTGGTGCCCAACGGTGTGGTTTCCGTCATGCCCCAGCCTTGAACCACAAAAACGCCATAGGCTTCAAAGCCGCGGATCAGGGCTTCTGGCACAGCAGAACCACCGACCAAAGTACGCATGTTTTGGGGGATTTTGTAGTGGTCTGGCTTCTCTTTGAGTTCCTTGAGCATGCCGAGCCAAATGGTCGGCACCCCCACGGATACGCTCACATTCTCTTTCTCAAACAGCATTAATAAATTGGCGGGATCCATGTATGGGCCTGGCATAACCAATTTGGCGCCTGCCATGATGCCCACATGCGGAATGCCCCAAGCATTGGCATGGAACATCGGCACGACCGGCAAAACCGTATCCGCGTGTTTAATTACGACCCGACTGTCCAACGTGCCAATGCCCAACATCATCGCGTGTAGGCAGATGGCACGATGCGAATAAACCACGCCTTTGGGTTTGCCGGTCGTCCCAGAGGTGTAGCACATGCCACAGGCGTCGCGTTCTTCGAGTTGGGGTCTTTGCCAATCGGCAGGGGCAGTGCTCAGCACGTGTTCGTAATCCAGCATGGTGGGCTGCAAGGGATGCTGGGTTAAACGCACGCAAATGATTTTTTCCACCTTGAGCTGGCTGACAAATTTGGCCAACAGCGGCAGTAAAGTGTCATCAACGATCAGGAATCGGTTCTGCGCATGATTGCTCAGGTAGGCAATTTCATCCGGATGCAGGCGTAAATTCAGGGTGTGCACGACCCCACCCGCTAATGGAATTCCGTAATAGGCCTCTAAATGCGCGTAATGGTTCCACATCAAGGTGCCCACCGTTTCGCCCTTTTTTAAGCCCATCGCGTTTAAGGCGGCGGCTAATTGCAGACTGCGCTTGGAGAAATCGCGGTATGTGTAGCGATGCAAAGATTTATCGGGCATATGGCTGACAATTTCGCGGGTGGGAAAGAATCGGTCGGCCCGGTCGAAAATGTGGCCGAGAGTGAGAGGATAGTCATCCATCATGGTGGAATGGACCATGGGCACGCTCCTTTAAAGCAGGGTTTTGGCCACTATCTAAAATTGGATCCGCGGTGTCAAGTTAAACTGAACGGTCCTTCAGGGTCCGAAAGCGAATGGACTGAACAAAAGCTGATCCACTTTTTGGTTTTGATTGTCGTAAATGTTGATCAAAATGTCGCCTGTGTTGCCGTATTGGGATTGGTACAGCTCCGCAATTGGCGATAGGTCAAACGTTTCTTGCGCATCCTGAAACGCCCGTAGGCAAGCGCCATTCGGCAGGATTTCCTGGACCATCGTCACATTGATTTGAACCGGATTGGACTCGAGGAATTCGGGCCGATAATACAGTCGCGATTGGTAGCGGCAGGTGACGGGATAGGTCACGTCCAAGCGTAATAATTCTTCCTGAACGGTGGCTGCACGGATTTCATACGGGTCTTTTTGCACCTCAGGAAACGTTTGGTTTGTCGATTCTGCCGAGGCAAAGATAGGTTCCGGAATGCCAGCGGTTAGCCACAGATAGCGTTTGTCCATGGTTCCGCCGAGCGCAACAACGGCGAATCGATCTGCGGAATCGCAATGAAAACGGGTGGCGGTCTGGCCGTCGCCAAACAAATCGCGAAACAGAGCCGTTTGTTTGGCACGTGGGCCCAAACTCAACGTGATGGTGTCCGTGCCCTGATCCGTTTCACGCGCCACGCTGATATCGATGGACCAATCATTGACATTGACTAATGCCAAGCCTTGCCACAATAAATCCGATTCCGCTTTGACGATTGGCAGTAAGGTGTAGTGGTTGTTTAGGCTCCAAATCGCTTCTTGCGAAGAAACCGTCTCAGCCGATACAGACGCCTCAATGCTCGAGGCGATGCGGACCCTTTGGGATCCACTGATAAAAAGATGTGATGCTTGTTTGGGTACTAGATCTTCGGCCTTTTCCACCAAGGTCTCACCGGGTTTCAAGGCGACAGCTACTGTACCAAGCGGTTCCCCGGCCTCGCTAAACGGTCGTAAATAAAGCACTTTCTCAAGATCCGATGCATTCTGGATGTGCAGAAAGGTAGAAAATCCGCCAGCGACTCGGGTCAAGTGAGGAATGACGCCTTCGGCATCCACCTGGAACCCAAGTACCAATACAAAACAGAGCTGGTTCAGCATGTCTGCACCTCCTGCTGGGTTTGTTTTACCTAGTTTAGCAAATTGACTGCCATCATGTTTCAAGTCTGGGTTAATTAAACGCCTGAGGATTAAAGGACCAAGGTCCAAGGACCAAGGTCCCTAGTGACCCTAATCCTTGAAATGCCCCAATCCTACATGCGGCTGCGGATGTAGAAAAACAGAGCAATGGCACCAATGCCCAGCAGGACAGCGCAGGCGATTTTAATTGCGCTGTACGGGCGTTCACCGGAAACGGCCCCGGTCCGTGCATTGACCATGAAGCGGAAGACCCGATCCTTGAAACGGTAAGCACTGAGCCAAACGGGTAACAGGATATGTTTAAACGTCACCTTGCTGTGCTGGGTTGATTTCCACAAGATGCGTTGGTGGTCCCCGCCAATCTGACGACAGATATGTTGATCGATAATCGGCGCCATGCGGTCTTGGGCCAACTGAAAACCTTGGCCCAACGGGACTTGGTAACCTTCGGCCAGGAAGCCGCTCAGGAAGCGGTCGTCGTAGGGGGCCAAATCGCCCAGGTCCCATGGTTCCAGGGCCTGGGTGTATTTGCGTGGCAAGGATTCGCTGGCCATGACCAGGACATCGTCAAAGGGAACCTGCACATGGCCAGATACGTGACGCCAACGGGTCTTGCGCACTTGGCGGCTGCGCACTTCCGCTTTGCCGTTGACATGGGTGGTATAGGTTTCTGTCTCCCAATAGTCATCACCGCGTTGGCCTTCGTATTGGGTAAAGGTTTGGCTGTCAAAGGTCCAATACGGCGTGTAGATGCCTTTTAGTCGGTCGCGATCCTTTTGGTGTTTGAGCATGGACGGCGCAAACCACAACCCTTTTAACCATTTTTCAAAACCGGACATGGCTTGGTCTTGTGTAATGCGAAACGGCAAAACGGCTTGTGGTTTGAGATGGCTGCTGCTGAGGGTTTGGCCCACCAAAGGCGACCCGCAGAAGGGGCAAGTGGATGCAGTCGCCTGGTTTTGAAATTCCACTTGAGCGCCGCAGGGTTCACAACGAACCTGTTTGACCTGGATTTGGGGCGACTCGCGTTCCATTTTCTGTAACCAGGTCTTGAAATCCAGTTCCTCAATGGTGGCGGGTGGGATCTCAATTTGATTGGCAAACCCGCAGTAAGGGCAGGTCAATAATTGGGATCCCGGATTCCACTGCAAATCCGCGCCGCACTGACGGCACGGAAACTGTTGTGGTTGTGGCGCTTCGCTCATGGACGACCCTTAGAATTTGGGAGGTAAGGGCGGCGGCACATCCTCAAACAGGTTCTTGAGGTCGGCCACTTGATTGGCGGGTTGCCAATCGCTCATGCCCTTTTTCCAAACCAAGGTTTCAGGCGTTATGGCACCCGAATGGATTTGCGCCTGCATCTGCTGGGCATTAAACGGACCGGCCTTTTGGCCATTGATACCGGCGTAGTAACTGACAGCGCCGGGCAGCGGGGGAGGCTCATCATGGGCAGACGGAGCCGGCGCTGCTTGCGGGGCTTGCGGGGCTTGATTCTGCGGGTTCATGGCGTTGGCCATTTGCTGAGCCATGGCGAAACCCATGCCCATGCCCATTCCATCGGAAGCGCCTCCGCCCGGATTTTTGGCCGCGGCTTCCATAGCCTTAGCGGCCTGAAACTGGGTATATTGATTCAAATTGCCCAAAATGCCCATGCTGGACCGTTCGTCCAGCGTTTTTTCAACCTCGGGCGGTAACGAAATGTTTTCGACCAGTAACTTGGTCAGGCCCAGCCCAAAGGCGATGAAATCGGGCGCAATGCGGTCGGTCAGGAAATCGCCCAACTCGTCGTAATTTGAGGCCAAGTCCAGGATGGGAATTTTGGATTCACCCAGGAGGTCGGTAAAACGCGAAACAATTATATTGCGGGTCTGATCGGTAATATCTTCGACTTGGAAGCGTGCGTTGGTGCTGACTAATTCCTTCAAAAAATCCTCGGGACTATCAATGCGCATGGCGTAGGTGCCATAAGCACGCACCCGAATGGGACCAAACTCCGCGTCTCGCAACATGACCGGGTTCTTGGTGCCCCATTTCAAGTCGGTGAATTGTTGGGTGGATACAAAATAGACTTCAGCTTTGAATGGCGAATTAAAACCGTATTTCCAGCCCTTTAAGGTGCCAAGGATGGGCAAGTTCTGGGTTTCCAGGGTGTAGGTGCCCGGTTCAAATACGTCTGCAACCCGGCCTTCGTTCACAAATACTGCGGCCTGACCTTCACGTACAACTAATTTCGCGCCGTATTTGATTTCGTTGTTGTAGCGTTCAAAGCGGTACACCAGGGTGTTGCGGCTGGAATCCAACCACTCGATGATGTCAATGAGTTCGCCTTTAAATTTGTCCCAAAGACCCATACTGCTCCTCCTCGGAAAAAGTGGCATCAGTATACCAGTCAAGCCCACTTCCTAAAAAAGGCTAAATTGGCCTATCAACAGGATTTGTTCTTGCGGCACGACTCGGGTCAGCGCGTTTACAGCGCCCCGCAATCGGGTTAGAATGGCGACGTTTTTTGTTTCGGGCCAGTGCCGGAACCCGTATTTTTTTTGTTTGGAGCTGCAATGGCGATTGAGATCAAAGTTCCCCAGGCGGGGGAATCGGTTACCGAGGCAATGATTGGCCAGTGGTTTAAAGCCAATGGTTCCTATGTGGAAAAAGATGAGCCTCTGCTCGAATTTGAAACGGATAAATCCAATCTCGAATTGGTGGCGGAACAGGCGGGTGTCCTGACCATCCTTGCCCAAGAAGGCGAAGTGGTCAAGGTCGGCCAGGTCGTTGGAAAATTGGATACCGAGGCCAAAGCAGAAGGCGAGAAAAAAGAAAAATCTGAACCGGCGCAACCCAAAGCGGAAACCAAAACGGAAGCTAAAGCTGAGCCCAAAGCGGATACCCCGCTATCCCCAGCCGTACGCAGGGTCGTTGAAGAGCACAAGCTCGATCCCGCCCAGATCCCGGGTTCGGGGAAAGATGGCCGGATCTTAAAAGAAGACGCCATGAAAGCCGCGCAATCTGCGCCTGCACCGGCCAAAAAAGCTGAATCGCCGGCATCGGCACCTGTGGCCGCTCAAACGGCTGCAAAAACGCCCGCATCTGCACCTGTGGCCAAACCGGCCGCTGGCAGCCGATCGGAACGAACAGTGCCCATGTCCATGTTGCGGCGACGCATTGCCCAGCGCCTGGTCGAAGCCCAACATTCGGCAGCCATCCTGACCACCTTTAACGAGATCGATATGACGGCCATGATGGAAATGCGCAGCCGTTACAACGAAACGTTCCAAAAGAAATACGGGCTGAAATTGGGCTTCATGTCGTTTTTTGTCAAAGCCTGTGTGGAAGCCTTAAAAGCAATTCCCGAAATCAATGCTCAAATTCGCGACAACCAGATCATCTACCACGATTATTGCGATGTAGGTGTGGCCGTGGGTACCGATCGCGGGCTGGTCGTACCGGTCATTCGCGATGCGCACCTCATGGGGTTTGCCCAAATCGAACAGGCCATCGCCGATTACGCCAACAAAGCGCGTCAGGGCAAAATCAGCCTGGACGACCTGAGTGGCGGGACCTTCACCATCTCCAACGGGGGCGTTTACGGCTCATTGTTATCCACGCCCATCCTGAACCCACCGCAAAGCGGCATTTTGGGTATGCACAAAATTGAGAAACGCGCCGTCGTGGTCGATGATCAGATCGTTATTCGGCCCATGATGTACGTTGCGCTTTCCTATGATCACCGCATTGTGGACGGCAAAGAGGCCGTCACCTTCCTGGTCAAAGTCAAAGAAAGCCTGGAAGACCCTGCCCGTTTATTGTTGGAGATTTAAATGAACTTTGATGTTGTGGTGATAGGTGCGGGCCCGGGCGGATACGTCGCGGCCATTCGCGCCGCTCAATTAGGTCTGAAAACAGCCTGTATTGAGAAGGAAAAGAGCCTGGGCGGCACCTGCTTAAATGTTGGCTGTATCCCCTCCAAGGCCATGTTGCACGCCAGCGAACAATTTCATCAGGCCTCGCACCTGGGCGATTGGGGCATTCAGGTCCAAGGTGTTCAATTGGACCTCGCCAAATTGTTGGCCAAAAAAGACAAGGTTGTAAAAGGCTTGACCACGGGTATCGCCGGCCTGTTCAAAAAGAATGGTGTTACTTCTATCCAAGGCACAGCCAAGTTGCTGGCCGACAAACAAATTCAGGTGACTGAAGCCGATGGCAGCCAACAAACACTCTCAGCCAAAAACATCATCATCGCCACTGGCAGTGCACCGATCCAATTGCCTTTTATGCCCTTTGATGGTCAGACGATTGTCGATTCGACCGGTGCCCTGGCTTTTGATACGCTGCCCAAACACTTGGTCGTTGTTGGCGGTGGTGTGATTGGTCTGGAACTCGGTTCTGTCTGGAATCGGCTCGGTGCCCAGGTGACCGTGGTCGAGTTTATGGACCGGGTCGCGATTACCATGGACCGTCAGGTCTCCAAGGATCTGCAAAAACAACTGGGTCGACAAGGCATCAAGTTCCAGCTGAATACCAAGGTGACCGGCTGTTTGGTTCAGGAAGGCAAAGCCATTCTGACTGCCGAAAATGCCCAAGGCGAACGACAACAAATTGA
Source organism: Acidobacteriota bacterium (assembly GCA_020637335.1). Taxonomy (GTDB): domain Bacteria; phylum Acidobacteriota; class Holophagae; order Acanthopleuribacterales; family Acanthopleuribacteraceae; genus JACJWC01. The sequence goes on from JACJWC010000013.1 coordinate 35,787, forward strand.
GGCCGACAAGGTGTTGGTCTGTGTCGGACGGCGTGCATATACCGATGGGCTCGGCTGTGAAGAGATCGGCTTGGAGCGCGACAAGGCTGGCCGCATCGTTGTCGATGGCCACCTACAATCCGGAATCCCGGGCCTTTACGCGATCGGCGATGTGGTACATGGTCCCATGCTTGCCCACAAAGCGGAAGATGAAGGTATCGCCGTTGCCGAACGAATTGCCGGCAAACCGGGCCACGTCAACTACGATGCGATTCCCGGCATCATCTATACCCACCCGGAAGCAGCCTCAGTTGGCAAAACCGAGGAGGAACTCAAAGAAAACGGCATTCCCTACAAAGCCGGTAGCTTCCCTTTCCGGGCCAATTCACGGGCGCGTTGTGTGGAAGATGTCGAAGGCTTCGTCAAGATCCTGGCCCATGCCGAAACGGATCGCATCCTGGGCGTTCACATGCTGGGTCCTATGGTTTCCGAACTGATCCAAGAAGCGGTTTTGGCCATGGAATTCTCTGCTTCGGCAGAAGATCTGGCCCGGACCGTTCATGGTCATCCGGGCTTTGGTGAGGCGATTAAAGAAGCCGCCTTGGGCGTTGATGGCCGTACCATCCATTTCTAATAACCCGGGCTCCTAACGGGGCCCGCCCTTTTTTGCTTTGGAACCTTCAGCGCTTGAGCCCCTTTATTATCATCAGGACTATCTGACCCTGATTCGCTGGGTCCTGGCCCGTTACCCGGATTTCTGGTCCGAGCCAGAACAGGACCAGATCACCTGTTTCCTAGGCCTTCCATCCAAGGCTCAAGCTTTAGTGATTCGACTCTTAAATCGCAAGGGTTGCGTCTTTCGTGTTTCGCGTTTGAAATACCCAGAACTTGGTTCCCTGGACGAATGGCTTGAGGCCCTAGAGCACGCTCAGTTTGTGGATTTCCAGCGAACGCAGTCAGAAAACGCGCAATGTCTGGCCAAGGTGCCACTGGCCGAACTTCAAGCGTGGCAGGGGACCCGCGCAAGTAAATCGCAATGTGTAGAAATGGCTATTGGCCGAACCGATCTCGATCAGTGGCTAGGGCGCGATTGGTTGGTCTTACGCTGCCAGAACCTGTTCGATCGCTTTCGTGTCTTGTTTTTTGGCAATATTCATCAGGATATGACCGAATTTGTTTTGACCGGAATGGGCCTGCAAACCTTTGAGGACTATGAGGTAGACCCGCACTTCAGGCGTTTTCGAAACCGGACCGATCTGGAAAATATGATGCGCTGGGCGTGCTGGTGGGCGGATAGTTATGCGACGGACCAGGAACTGGGACCGATTAAAGATTGGGTTGGGCGGTGTGAAGAAGGGCTAAAAGAATTACCCGATCCATGGCGCAAGTACCCGTTACGTTTTCTGTGCCGTTTGGGACTTGCCCAAATGAATCAAGATCCCGAGTGGGCAAAACGGTGCCTGTTTCGTTATCTGGACGAGCGCGAAGATTGGGAGGTCCGTGCCCGTTTGGTTCGCTGGCTGAAGAAGAGGGGGGAAGGTGATTTGGCCCAAGCGCTCTTGGATCAGGAAGAATCCGAACTTACGCCCTTAGCTCAGCAGGCCTACGCCAAATTGCGCCACCAATTGAAATCCGGCCCTGCGCCTCAAACTCTTTTGCAGCCGCAACCGAAGCCCGTTGTCGCCGCAGAGTCGCAAGCTTCTGAGCGAGGTGGGAAACGTCGATACTGTGGCGAGGACGCGGAATGGTCCACCATCGAAACCTTTGTGCTCAGCCAATATCGCAAACAGGGTTGGGATGGCTTCTTTGCCGAAAATGGGTGGATCCAAAGTGTGTTGGGTCTCTGGGCGCGCGAATGTGTTTTTGCATCCGTGCCGGGTGCCTTTGACCATCCGTTCCAGGACGCTCCGCTCGACTTGGGCAGTGAATTCTTTTTTAAGCAGCGCCAGGCAATTTTCCGCGCATGGGCAGAACAATGGCGCCAGTCCAACCGTGAGGACTGGTTAGACCACCTCGGATCGGTTTGGCTCAAACACGGCCATAAACGCGCCCGGTTCTACCATTGCAGCCCTTTTTCTTGGGAAGTCACGCGCACCGTGTTGGCGGCTTACCCTTTGAAGGCCTGGATTGAATTGGCCTTGCGCTTCTTTCAACTGAAACGTTCGTTGTGGCGCGGGTTTCCTGATCTGGTGTTATTTCGCGAGGGTCGAGTCGTATTTGCCGAGGTGAAGGCCATCAAAGAGCAGGTCTCAGACTATCAAAAAAACTGGCACCACGAACTGTTGCGCTTGGGTTTTGAGGTGTGGTTGGTTCGGGTTGTAGTGCGTGGAGAGGGTGCAGCAAGTGCTGCACCCCCAGTTGGTTAGGGCTTAAAACTTAACGTTTAAGCGGGTGAAGAAAAACGCTCCGTTGAATCCCATCTGCACGTTTTCCCAAGGCGCACCGTTTTCGGTTTCGTTGGGGTCCTGGCTGGTGGGTTTAACACCAAAAATATTGGTTCCGCCGGCGCTCAGCGAAACATCTTTGGTGAAGTGGTAGTTGATGGTTAAGTCCGTCGTGACCTTGGGGTCGTATTCCTGCGGCGGGGCAGTGGGATCATCGATTTGGGTCCAGGTTCCCGCCAATACTTTGCCGAAATAGACAAATTTCAAGAGGCCACCCCATTTGTCGTGACGGTAATCCGAAGCAATCGTGGCTTTGATTTCTGGGGCAGAACCTTCCACAAACATGCGCTCGCGTTGGTTGAAATAAATGTCCTCTTTTCCTTCCAGGCCGGGAGCGGTATTGATGTTTTTGACTTCGGTTTTGTTGTAGTTCAGGGCCAGGAACGAGTTCAAGTCTCCGCCTAATGCTTTGCGGCGGTTGTTGACGGTGAAGTCCAAGCCTTTGGTTTGGGTATCGATGGCGTTGGTAAAGAATCGCGCTTCCACCAAGTTCTCTTCAGCGAGAACAGGCAGGTCGTCTTGGGTGAATCCACCGGTCAGAACGATGCGGTCATCGATATCGATCAGGTAACCGTCCAAGGTCAGGTTCCAGGCATCACTTGCCGTATAGGTAAAACCTGCCGTCCAGTTAACCGAGGTTTCTTCCTTCAACGATGGAATACCGGCCAGGCGGGCCAATTCGCTGTCATTGGGCGCCAACTTGATGTCGGCTGCTTCACCGGCGATGAAATCGGTGAAGGTGGAAGAGAAATAGCGTTGGTGCAAGGAAGGTGCCCGGAACCCGGTGCTGCCCGATGCGCGAACGTGCAGTTGAGACGTGGGTTTGTAACTGATCGCCAGTTTTCCATTGGTTGTGTTGCCGAAGTCGCTGTAATGTTCAGCGCGAACGGCTGCGCCTAACATGAGTTCTGGACTGAATTGGAACTCCAAGTCGATATAGGCAGCACTGCTGTTGCGATCTTCATCAATCTCATCCACCGGTTGGAAGCCCGGGAACCCTTGAGATCCCGCATTACCGCCGCCTGCCCCATCGTAATCATCCCAGGAACCTTGTTCGCCGGCAAAGATTTGGTAGGTTTCGATGCGGTACTCAAAGCCTGCGGCGAAGTTCATGCCTTGCAGGATGTCGGTGAAGTAGCGGGACACATCCACATTGGTGGTGTTTTGCGTGAATTCAAATCCACCCGCATCAAACCGATCGGGAGAAATGCCATTGTTGATATTGGCAATAGAGGCGTTTAAGGTGTGGCTGATCAGGTAGGTCATCTTGTTGGAGCCGTAGGTGTTGGAGGCATCAAATCGCCAATCGTTGAAGATGGTTCGATAGCCAAAAGCTGCTGAAAAATCCTTGATATCCGTGCCAATGTTGGGCACAAATCCATCTGGATACATCTCAGCCGAATTTCGGGAGGGGATATCGTCCGAGCCAACGCCGTCGCGGTACCAGGCACCGGCCAAACCGTCGCGGGTGTTGTATCCGCCATGGCCATAAAAAGTGCCATACTCGCTGACACCGACTTCCAGGTTCATGAAGAGATTGATGTTTTCGGTTGCCGCATCGCCAATCACGCGCGGTTCACCGGCGGGACTGCGATTGGTTTTTTCACGGTTCAGAAACTCGCCAGTCAGATTGATGACGCCGCGTTCACCGATGGCGTGACCGTAATTCAGCGCCACTTGCTCATTTTCACCGTCACCTTCTGAATAAATGGCACCGGAAGCTGTTAAATCCAAGCCGGTATCGTCGCGTAAAACGATATTGATAACGCCTGCAATGGCATCAGAACCGTATTGGGCAGCGGCACCATCGCGAAGAATTTCAATCCGTTTAATGGCAGCTACCGGAATGGTATTTAAGTCAGTGCCCACATTCCCACGTGCCCGTGAACCAAACAGGTATACCAGGGACGAGGTATGGCGGCGTTTACCGTTGATCAGCACCAGAACTTGATCAGGTCCCAGGCCGCGCAAGGTCGCTGCATCGACATGGTCGGACCCGTCGCTGCCCGATTGGCGATTGGAATTAAAACTCGGAGCGGTGAATTGCAACAATTGGCCTAAATCCAATTGTCCCGTTTCGGAGGCAATTTCACTGACCGGCACCACATCAACGGGCGCAGGTGTATCGGTTTTCGACCGTTCTGGTCGCCGAGACCCAACCGTAATGACCTCGACAATGCTGGGTTTATCCTGCTCGCTAGGCTGTGGGTCTTGAGCCAGAACACCAGGCGAAAAGGGCCATGCCAAAAGCAGTGCACCCAAGAGACGCTGAACCAGGGGTAGACAATTTGCGTTGAATTTCATGCTTTACCTCACCTTTAAAGATCCCACAGACAAAATGAATCGATTGTAAACTGTTGTTGGGTGTGGGAAATCTTCCCATCATCACTCAATTGAGGTTCACAGGTCAATTACTAAAAAAATGGAATTGATACGGTGTGTAATTCATTTGTAATATGTTGAAAAAATAAGACTTGAATTAATTTTGTTGGCTTTTTGGCGTGTGAGGTTGAGTTCGGTTCGGTTTGGGTCGATAGGTACGGATAGGAGCGTTTTGTGGGTAACACCTTATCTCAAGAGGAAATTGATTTCCTGCTCAATTCCGGAGGGTTTGATTCTGCACCCAAGCCGGTACCCCAGGTAGCAGCAAAAACGGCTGAACCTGCCCCGACACCGGTGCGCGTAGAGCCCAAAACGCCAATGCCACCCGTAAAAGTTCCTGCGCCCGTAACGGCTGTTGGGTCGGATCATCACCAAGTGTTTCGGCCCGATCCGCGCCGACACGTTAAGCGCGCCAATCCGCTCGGTGCTGAGCTGTTTGATTTTCAAAACAATGCCCATGTCCGTGTTTTGAAAGGCAATCCCCAACGCGATTACACCATTCCCAGTCGAAGTGTTTGGACGGTTGATGAGGTGCGCCAATTGGATCTGGCGCGCAACGCAGTTTTGCGTTTATTGGCTTTGTCCAAACGGTTCCGTGAAAAAAAACGCCATGGCCTTGTGCATGAAGTGGTTCATCTCAATAACCGGTATGGGCACAAAATCAGCTTTTTCCTGCTGCGTAACCAAAAAAAGCCAATCCGCTTAAAGGTCCAGGATTTACCGATATTCACGCTCAACCACAAGATGCGTTCCTTAGAGCGAACGATCGAGTGGGAATTTGACGAAAAAGATGCCGAAGAATTTGTCTATACCTGGGGCCAGTGGTTTTGGCGCAATTTCGATGAAGTTACCTTGGAGAAGATGGCTCAACTCGCATGAGAAATGGCCGTTCTCACCACCTGGAAGTTGTTGGTAGCGCTGAACAAGCTGTTGCCTTGGACCTCGACCAAAGTCCCGACCTGGAAAAGCGGGCTTCGGCTACATAAGCCGTAGCAGAGGTTTTCCACCAATGGCAAATGCGAAACGAGAAGCGGGATGGATTCGCTATACTCGACCAGCCCGTTCAGGATCTGATCGACGTTGCCATCTGGGGTTAACGCATCCCATTCCTGCATGGGTAGATGGAATGCTTGGTTCAGAAGGGTTGCGGTTTCAACCGCTCTTCGATAGGGCGAATGAAGAATTTGCGTGGGTTGAACCGCCCAGTTTTTGAGGTCCTGCCCCCTGCTGGTTGCCATTTGGCGTCCCAGTTGGGTCAAATAACGGCTGGCATCAACAATACCGGCCTCTGCTTCTGCATGGCGCATAATAAATAAATGCATATTATTCCTCCGAGGCGTGGAAGGCCTCTAAGCGCTTAAGCAATTCATTTGCCAAAACATAACACGGGCTGGTGGAATCACGCGAGCCGAGCCAAGTTTCACCGTGTTGGCTCAGGTTACACCACATCCATTGACCCTCGATCTGAACACCGAATCGCACATCCGCTTGGGTCGGACAATTCTCAAAGCGAATGTCGGTGGCCTGAAAATGCAAAAGCGCCTTTATTTCGGGAGCGTCAAAGGGCCATTCTCGGTGGGTGTCTGGGTTGAGAAAACCATTTTCGCTCCGAGTGAGAAGAAAGCCATCAGGTCCTTCCAACTGAAACGCCTGAACGGCCTTGAGTGGGACTTGCCAGATTGTGCGGTCGAACCAGCTGGGTCTGCGCAGGAATACGCCGTAAGCTACTGGAACATAATGAACAGTTGCATCTTCTTGTAGGCGAATATAGGTGCCGCGATAGGTTGCATCGCTTTTCCCGACGTAGATGCGTGTCAATTCTTTGCCGGATGCGTCAAATAGCCGAATGACCCAGGCGCGTCCGCCCAGCTCGAATTGATCGTGTTTGGCGACATCGTTGCTGAGTTCTGTTCCGCGCGGGGTTTTGAGAATCCCTTCAATCAGCATGTCCACAAACAGTGGATTGGCGGGAAACTCCGGTGGGCGAACCCACCATTTATCTTTGCGCTTCTCCAGATTGACTTTGGTTGCGCCCAGTTCCAGTTCAATTTTTTGAATGGCGGCTGCCGAAAGTTGCGGAAACAGCAGCTCTTGTTCTTGTTTTTGTGTCGAATTTTGTCGGTCGTCCATCTGCGTTTTGACAATCCAAGTCGCGGCTGCCAGAACGATCAAGACCACCAGCGCAAGGCGGATTTCCCGTTTCAAAATGCGATCTTCCGATTGCGTCGGTTGCGCAAAAAGCTGCGCGTCAGCGCCCAAATCAGGATCAGGCCGGGCGCCAATGCCACGCTGATCAGTTGGAAGTTGCGTCGCTCTGCTGCAGTGGTTTCGCGGATGGGTCGGATACTGTTTTCGGCTCTTGGGATATTGCCCAATTGGCTGCCGCGCAACAAATAGTCAACTAACCGATTCATGAATAAGAGGTTACCGGGATTTTGAAATTGGCTCAAGAGATGGTCCGTTCCGATCACAACCAGATGGGCGTTTTGACTGGCCAATCCGGTGTTTTCGGGAAAATAGGGCTGAAGCGGCCCATTGTATTCGCGTGCGAGACAAAAACGATCGAAGCTGGTGGGTCCCGGTACTTTGTCGGGGTCCAGAATGAACAGACGTTTTTGCACCCAGGCTTGGTCGGAACTGAAAAGGATTGGTTCCCAATCGGGGTTAGTGGCCATCACACTGCTGACCCAGGGCAAAAGCAGGCTCTGTAAATCGGCATTGGGCGGGAATGTATCAACAAAACTGCCCATGGCCTGGGAGAGAAGTGGGAAAAGATTGTATTCGCGTAAGAGTGGGCCTTCTGGTCCCTGGTATTTGATGGTCTGACATTGACTGTCCGCCACCAAATCGCGATTCACATTGACGCCGTATTGGGCCAACATCTGGTCGGCCTCGCTGGTTCCGATTTCAAATGCACGCAATTGGGTCGTGTCGACCTCAACCCCAGAATGCAGGAGGATAACGGGTACGCCGCGCAAAATGGCCTCTTCCAGACTCCGTAATTGGCTTCGGTCCAACACATGCAGGCCCCAAACCAGCACGCCACCGGCTTGGCTTAAATCAAGCGGTTCCCCCGGGAAAACCAAGGTTTGCTTCACACGCAGTGTTTTTTCTAACTCGGTTTTGAGTGGCAGCATGTCGCTGTCCAGATCATGGCTTCGGTTAGGTTTGATGGCTTCGGCAACAGCCGGGCCCACCATCTGCAAAACGGGTCGTTCCTTCTGAATTAATCGGTGGATGGCAGATGTGATTTCAAACTCCAGGTTATCTGGAACGGGTAAGGTGGCAAACACCTCTTTTTGGTCTTCGTAGAAAATGGCCATACCCAACCAGATCTCGACCACTTCCAAACGTGCTTTTTCGGTGATGTTGGCCTGCGTTTTTTTGAGACCAATGGCCAGCGCTTCGTTCATGCTGGTCTCGTTTTCATCCGGGTCAATGATGACCAACTTTATTTTTGTGCCGCCCGCTGCCTCATAAGCACGCGCAAGATCCAATGCGCGTTGCTGTACGATTTCGAATCGGACCGGAACCTTGCTGCTGAAGTAGAGCTTTAGGCTCAGCGGTTCTTGGATCTTGGCCAAAACCTCACGGGAAGGCTGGCTGAGCGAAAAGCGTTTTTCATGGGTCATATCCACCCGGATGGGTAGTGCTTGAGCCAAATATCCGACCAAACCGGCGCAGACAGCGACAATTAAAAAGAGAAATAGCGCGCGGCGGATCACCATGGACGACTCCAGAATCGAGTAATTAAGGTCTGACGACTGGCAAACAGAAAGACCAAACAGAACAATGCATAAAAAACGAGGTCTCGACTGTCGAGCACGCCGCGGGCGACATTCTGGAAATGCCAGGCAAAATTCAACAAGGTGCTTTCCACCATTAACAGAACCGTCATAGCCAGCGAACACAGCAGAAAGGCCAGGATTTGGTGCTGGCTAAACGTGCCCAGAAATTGGCACAGAGCAAGGCTGGCCGCCGCAAAAAACAGGGCGCCCAAGTAACCGCATAAAACCTGACCCCAGTCAAGGGGTGCGAGTTGGCCCACCAGGATTGGGACCGGTAAGGTTAACGCCAGACTCAAAACGATCAGACCGTATTGGCCCAGAAACTTGCCGAGCACGAGTTGACCTTCCGGTAAACCGTAACTCAACAGCAGCTCAACTGTGCCCAAACGCCGTTCTTCAGCCCACGAGCGCATGGCCAATGCGGGGATAAACACGGAGAAGGTGAAGGGAAAAGCACCAAAAAAGGCGCGTAAATCGGCAACCCCACTCAAAAAAACGTTGCCGTAGGATTGGCTGAAAAAAACGGGATAAGCAGTGGCGCCGACAAACAGAGCGCAGAACAGGTACCCCAAAAGGCCATTGAGCTGGTGCTGCCATTCTTTGCGCGCAATCGTCCAAATGCTCATGGCGAAACCTCTTCCGTTAAGTGATGGAATGCGCGATCCAGGGAAAGCGGTTCAGGACTCAGTTCCAGAATGGGGATCTGGTGTTTCTGAAGAAATTCAGCCAGTAGCCGAACGTTTGAGGCGTTCTGCCAGGATCCGATTAACGTGTATCGATGCTGGGTTTCCACTTGAACCTGCTGCACCTGGGCGCAGGACTCCATTAATTTTTGGAATTGCTCGGGCGCATGCGCGGTAACGAGGCTCAAGCGGCTACGGTCCGGATCGCGTTCCGCCATGGCTTGCGGGGTTCCGTTAAATACGATATGGCCTTGGTTCAGGACTAGAACTTGATCGCACAGGGTGGGTACATGGCTGAGGATGTGAGTAGAGAGCAGCACGGTTTTTTCGCGACCCAGCTCGCCAATCAATTTCAGGATTTCACGGATCTGGTTGGGGTCCAAGCCGGTGGTCGGTTCGTCCAGGACCAGGATTGGTGGATCGAGTAATAAGGCCTGAGCCAATCCAACCCGTTGACGATAACCCTTGGACAGAGTGGCGATTGCTTGACCCAGTACCGCTTTGAGTCCACACGGTTCGACCAATTCACCGACCCGATGCTTGGTGGCTGGTGCGGACATGCCGCGAACCCGAGCGCTGAATTCCAGGAACTCCCAAACGGTGAGGTCGGGGTACAGCGGCGTGTGTTCGGGCAAATAGCCTATTTTTTTAAACGCCTCGTGGGTCAATTCCGTGGTGGGTGTTCCATCCAACAGGACCTGACCCTGGTCTGCTTGGAGCGCATTGGTCAGAATGCGCATGCTGGTCGTTTTGCCCGCACCGTTAGGACCCAAATAGCCGGTAACAGAGCCCGGTTTCAACTCAAAGTCCAGACCGTTCAAGACTTTTTTGCTGCCAAAAGCCTTGTGTACCCCTTCGAATCGGATCATGAATTCATTCCTTCTGAGGATGCGATTAATTCCTGGTTGTTCTGGAAAACCCCTTATTTTCATGTATGATGAGGGGCTTATTCAGGAGGTGGAGCGTTCATGCGGCGAATCGATAACCCACGTGAACTTGCTATTTTATGCATGCGCGAAGTGGAAGACAAGCATCTGCTCATTCCCGATGCCATGATGCGTTACACGCCAGCCCTTTCGGCTGCCGATCTCCAGCTCTGCCACGAATTGGTTTATGGAACCTATCGTTTTTGGCCCGGGCTCGAAGCCGTATTGCGTCAATTTCTGCCCAAGTACGAGACTTTGCCTGCGGTCATCCACCGCATCCTCTTGGTCGGTGCGTATCAATTGGTGCACACGCGCATTCCTGATTACGCGGTCATCCACGAATCTGTGCAATTGTGTGTCAGCCAAAAGGTGCGTGGCCTAAAAGGCCTTGTCAATGCCGTTCTGCGCAAGGTTGCCACCCAAAAAGAGACGCTGGCTCAAGGCATCCAGGCCGATCCGGCCAACTGGTTATTGCCAGAGTGGTGGAAGAACTGGCTCGTTCGCCATTTCCCCAGTCGGTACCAAGGCTGGTGTACCTCTTGGCTGGAACGACCAACCCATGCAGCTTGGTCGACCAAGCCGATGAAAAGTGTCAAAACTTCTGAAATCCTGCCCCACGCCATCTTTGTCGATGAGACGAGTAAACCCAGCATTTACATTCAGAATGAAAGTAGCCAGGCCATTTGCGAGTTGGCGCTTTCCTTAAAACCCAAGCGCTTTTGGGACTGCTGTGCCGCTCCGGGCGGGAAGAGTTTCTACATTAACCATTTCGGTCATTTGGAACGCCATTTAGCCAGTGATCCGGACCACCATCGGCTCGTGCGCATGCGCGACAACCTGCATCGTTTGGATTTGGCCATGGAGCTCCGCGAGGGCGAGGTTTCCAGCGTTGCCAAGGATGAACAATTTGATTTGGTCCTGGTCGATGCACCCTGCAGTGCCATGGGCATTGTCGGGCGTCATCCCGAACTCAAACAATTGCGTTCTGGACCCGCCGAGGGCCAATTGCTCGACCAACAAAAAGCAATCCTCGAAACGGCCTGGCTGCACGTCAAACCCGGTGGACACCTCCTTTATGCCGTTTGTACCTTGGATCCGGCGGAAGTACCCGAACCACCCGAAGGCGCTGAGCGTGACCTTAGCGCAATTAGGGTAGGGTTCCCTGCGGAATTGCCTTGGGTCGAAACGGAAAAAGGCTTCTTGATTGAGCCGGGTTTACGCTTTGATGGTTTTCAGGGCATGCTTTTGGCCAAACCGGCCATTGAACTGATTTCAGATGGCGATGATGAGGATGCCTATCTTCCAGAAATAAGCAGGGAAGAGGAATAAAGGCCCGATTTACTGGTTCCAGAACCAGGGTTCATCGTTGCGGATGTAATGGCCGTTTTTACCCATTTTAAAGAAAAGGGTGACTAAAGGGTGTGAGATTTCGCGGTTGGAATCATCGTGGCAGAGTTGGGATTCCGCGGCATAAGTGGTGAAATTGGAGCCATCGACCAGGATGTGGTACCAGGGTTGGTCTTTGGCTGGCGCCGGATCCAACTTGGCCAGGTGAGAAGCATCGCCTTCGAACTGTTCGTCGACATCCACGACCAAGCCGCGGTAGCCGAACAGGCTGTGTTTCACCAAACTGCCGGCAGGATAATGAAAGGATTTCGAGTCGATGAGGTCTTTTTCCCCATGGCGATTGGTGATTTTCATCAGGCTCGAATACAGCTGGACCGGCTCCATCTGGCCGTGTTTGAAACAGGCGGTGACCAGGTTGCGCAGGATGCGGTAAATCATGGTCCGCGCGGAAGGCGGGTTGCGCGAGAGATGGTAAAGCTGCATCAACGGGACATGGCTCTGGCTGGCCAATTGCGGTAGATCCATGACCATGCCTTCGCGGAAACAATCAAAAATCAAAACGCCGCCACGCACACAGCTCTGGGCCAGGAAATGGCCCGGCAAGTTAAACCCTTCGATTTTCAGGCCGAGCCGGAAGCCGACCAGCATGTAGATGGCCGCAAGCGTGATCGGTAAACCTTTTTTCTCTTGTAGCGCGTAGTTGATGTTGCTGTGCAGAGGATTGTAATAGTCTTCATCTATGCCGCGAATTCCCTTGGTTCGGAACAGGAAGCGAGCGAGCTCACTGGGGTCGGGCCGTTTGTGGTACTTGCGGTAATCCAAGGCCAGACGGTCCAGCATCCAGCCGACCGATTTGTAGGGATAAAGGGCCGATTGAATTTGGCTGATACAGTCCAAGGCGCTTTCCAGCATCATGCTCTCGTCGGGACAGTTGAGCAGGTTCTTCCAGCGTTCCTGATAAGTCTGTTTTTGGTGGTTCTGGTTGAGTGTGTGCACGATGAAGGCCTGTTCAGGCGTCAGGTCCACACCCAGCACGGCAATGGCTTCATCCAGGTGTGGACAAAAGGCTGCCAACTCTTCCAGAACATGTGCGCGCACCTTGCCCGATTCCGCTTCCGCTAATTTCAACAAAAAGGGGATCTGGTTGATTTCCTGCATGGAACCTCGTTTTTGGTGCTGTCAAAAACCGATAACCATCCATCCATAATGGGGAGATTCCTAGCATGAACGTTCCTTCAATAATTGTCAATCTTCGCCGGGCCTCAGAAGGTTAAGCATGGCTTTTCCTTGATTTTAAGCGCTTAGATCGCTAGGCTAGTGGCTAGTTAAAACCTTTGTGAACCAGTCGGTTGGAGGCGATGCATGATCCATCAAACCTTGCCTGAGCTCTTTTTTGCCGCGTGCGAAAAGTTCGATAAAGAGAATGCCGTTCTGGTCAAACAAAATGGCCAGTTTCATCCCTACTCGCACAAATTTTTCCGCCAAAGGGTCGACCATTTTGCCCGTGGGTTGATGGCCTTGGGTTTAGAAGCGGGTTCTGCCTTTGCCATCTTTAGTGAAACCCGTTTTGAGTGGGTGATTGCCGATATGGCCATTCTATCTGCGGGTTGCATCAGCGTGCCCGTTTATCCGAGCGTTCCAGAAGATCAGTTGGAGTTCATCCTCAACGATGCGGAAGTGAAAGGCGTAGTTGTTTCCTCCAAAGATTTATTGGAGAAAATTCGCACCGCGAAACCGGCAGTCCCCAAGCTGAAATGGATCATCTGTATGGAAAGTGGCGAACTCCCGTCAGAAATCCACGGGTTCCATCAGGTCGAGATCATGGGTTCGGAGCAGGACAATCAAAAAGGCTTTGAAGCGCGAATGAAGGCCATTCGCAGCGAGGACGTTTTTACTTACGTCTACACTTCAGGCACGACCGGCATGCCTAAAGGGGTGATGCTGACCCATGCCAATATGCTGGCCAATATCGCAGGGGTTGAATCAGCCGTGCCGTTTCGGCCAGAAGATACCTGTCTTAGTCATTTGCCGCTTTCCCATGTACTGGAACGCATGGCCGGCTATTACCTGATGATTTATTGTGGCGTCTCGATTGCTTATGCTGAGAGTATGAAAACGGTGGCTGAAGATCTGATGTTGGTGCGCCCAACGGTCATGATTTCCGTGCCGCGTTTATTCGAAAAAATCTACGCCAAGGTCATGGACAATTTCCGCTCATCGGGATTTTTGAAACGCAAATTCATCAACTGGGCTGTGGACCTCGCCTGCACGGCTGCGCCAACTTTAGGTCGCCGAAAACCGTTAACCGGTTTATTTGCAACGAAATATAATTTGGCCGATAAGGCGGTATTTGCCAAGATCCGCGAGAAGACAGGCGGTCGTCTGCGCTACCTGATCTCCGGGGGCGCGCCTTTGCCCAAGGAAATAGGCACGTTTTTTCTCGGGATTGGCATTCGCATTTTGGAAGGCTATGGCTTAACGGAAACGGCGCCGGTTTTGTGCGTGAATCGACCGGACCTGATCAAAGTGGGCACGGTCGGGCCTGCCATTGAAAATGTCGAAATCCGCATTGCCGAAGATGGCGAGATCCTGGCCAAGGGTCCCAATGTCATGAAGGGTTACCACAATAATCCAGAGGCCACAGCCGAGGTCTTTGAGAATGGCTGGTTCAAAACTGGCGACATTGGCGAACTGGATTCCGATGGTTATTTGCGCATTACCGATCGCAAAAAAGAGATTCTGGTGACTTCCGGTGGCAAGAACATTGCCCCGCAACCGATCGAGAACAGCTTGAAGGTTTCCGATTACATCGAACAGGTCGTTTTGATTGGCGATCGGCACAACTACATAACAGCCCTGATTGTCCCGCCTTGGGAAACGGTCCAGGTGTGGGGTCCGGCTCTGGGCTGTTCCACCGATCCGGAAAAGGTTTGTAAAGACGCTAAGTTCCACGCCGTTCTGGAAGCGGACATTAAACAGCGCCTCCAAGATTTTGCCCGCTACGAACAACCTAAAAAATTCACGGTGTTACCACATTTCCTGACCGAGGAAGGCGGCGAACTCACGCCGAGCCTGAAATTGAAACGGCGCATTATCAGTCAGAAATACGCGGCCCAAATCGAAGCGATGTACGCAGAAGGCGAGGATTAAAACAAAGGGGTGATGGCGGGTAAGGTAATAAGGGTCATTAATGTCCTAAAAGTCGTTAATGACCAAAATGACCTCAACGCCTCAGCTAACATGCTCTGATCGCAACTTTTGGGCCTCATCCTGGGTTCACATTTCTTTCAGTCTCAAAGTCCTTGGTTTTAGCGCAATGCTAAAATGCAATTATTTGCGGGGATCAGCTACAAAAATGGAATCGAGAATGGATCGCAGTCAGATTTTTGGGGGTAGCTTTGAAGCTGCGGACCAGCAGGATCGCCTGGATTCTGCAGAAATGGAACCCGGTGAAAAATTCAGGCTGATCACCTATCTTAGGGAATGTTTTTTTGGCGATGAGGCAACTACCGGTCGACTTCCGCGAATTTATCGTCTCACTCAACTCAAATGATGTGCGTTATCTCTTGATTGGCGGTTGGGCTGTCGGCTACTACGGCTACCCAAGGGCAACCAAAGATATAGATTTTTATCCGCGACAGAAATCGGTCTGGAGGTGGGTGAATTTCTATGGGCCTTTGTTTATTTCGATTGTAAAAAGGCCTGAACCTGCGGGTTATCCGATAGGGTAGATCCGTTGTGGGTTCGCGCCCATGTCAGGTAAGATGCCTTTCGAGGTTCCGTTATGACGCTTCAACATACGCATTGCCCCATGGATTGTCCCGATACCTGTTCAATCGAAGTGGATACATCTGGTCCGCAGGTGCGCCTTTCGGGCGGCAGTAATTCTCCGACCCATGGATTTATTTGTGGCAAAGTTGCCCATTTCCATCGCCGACTCGATCCGCATAATCGCATTTTGACGCCGCTGCGTCGATCAGGACCCAAAGGCTCCGGTCAATTTGAACCCGCCAGCTGGGATGACGTCTTGACGGCCATCGTCGACCGGTTCCAGCAGCTGAGCCAGACCTTTGGGCCTGCCTGCCTCCTACCGGTCAATTACGGTGGTTCCAATGGTGTTTTGAGTGACGGTATTGTCGATCAGACCCTTTTTGCACGACTCGGGGCCAGCGATTTGGATCGCACCATTTGTGCTGCAATGACTACGACCATTTCGGCCGAAATGTACGGCAAAATGCCCGGCCCGCATTTTTCTGCATTAGCGCATGCGGCACTAAATGTCGTTTGGGGCGCCAATCCCAAGGCCTCGAATATCCATCTGGTCCCATTCCTCAAGGAGGCGCGAAAAGCGGGCGGGAAACTGGTGGTTATTGACCCAATTGCCCGTTTTAGCGCCCATGAATGCGACCTGCACCTGGCCCTGCGGCCCGGCAGCGATGCTGCGCTTGCGCTGGCCTTGATCCAGCATTTCCGCGAAAACAACCAAATCGATCACACCTTTTTGGCGCACCATACCGATCATGCCGATGTGCTGTTTCGATCCGCAGCCGAATGGTCCATTCCCAGAGCCGCCGAATTCTGTGGCCTTGCTGAGCAGGACATTCTCACCTTGGCGTTTTGGTTGGTGGAAGCACAGCCCGCCTGGATCCGCTGTGGCTGGGGTCTGGAACGCAACCGCAATGGCGGTCGTTCAATTGCCGCCGTCCTGGCTATTCCCGCCGTTCTGAATTTATTCCAAAAGGGTGGCGGTTATTTGTTGTCGAATTCGGGTGCCGCCCGACTCAAGCCTAGTCAGGTTTTTTCTCTGCCGGCGACCGATCGGCGTTTGATCAACATGTCCCAGTTGGCCCATGCCTTGGAAACCTTGGATGATCCGCCGTTAAAAGGCTTGTTTATCTACAACGCCAATCCTGTGGCGACCTTGCCCAATCAAAAGAAGCTGGTGGAACACCTGCAGCGCGAAGATTTGTTTAGCGTCGTATTTGATCAGGTTTTTACCGATTCTGCGCTGCTTGCCGATTGGGTCCTTCCGGCCACTACCTTTTTGGAGCATTTTGATTTGCGGGCAGGGTACGGCACCTTGCGTATGGCAGGTGTTCAACCGGTGATGCCACCGGTGGGAGAATCGCGCTCCAACGTGTCCGTTTTCCAAGAGTTAGCTAAACGTTTCGGCTTTGACGATCCCGTTTTTTTAACCCCGGAACCCGAGTTAATTCGACAGATCGCGGCTACCTCGCCACTCTTGGCAGATCGCAGTTTGGACACGTTAGTGCAGGGTGGAGGAATTGAATTGCGACCGGAAGATCCGCAATTCTTTATTGATGCCTTCCCGCTAACGCCCAATCAGAAAATTAATCTGGCGCCACCGAGCTTAAATCCTTCTGGATACGCACCGGAACCGGCAAAAGCACTTTATCCGTTCCAACTGATTTCGCCGGCAACAGGTCATACGATTAGCAGCACGTTTGGCGAGTTCGAGAAAGGACCTTTACCTTTACATATGAACCCGGAAGATGCAGCCCGTTTGGGTCTGCGCCCGGGCGATCGCGTGAAAGCCTGGAATGATTTGGCCGAAGTCCATTTCCAACTGCACGTGACCAGCAAGATTCGGCCCGGTGTTGTGATGAGTCCTAAAGGTTTATGGCGTAAACAGGCCCTAAACGGTTGGACGGTAAATGCTTTGTGCCCGGACCATGTGTGTTCCGTGGGGGGCGGCGCATGTTACTTCGATGCGCAGGTGGCGGTGGCAGCGGTGGAAGCGTGAAACGTGTCGTGCACCTAATCGACCATTGGGGATTGGGCGGTGCACAGCGATTTCTCTCCAATTGGCTGCAACTGGATCAACAGAATCAACACCACATTGTGAGTTTATTTGCACATGGCGCAATGGAATGGCCGCTTGCCACTCATCCGAGGCCTGAGTTTTTGGGTACCAGTTACACCGCTTTACCTCGCCTGGCCAGTCGCTTGCGGGTTTGGTTGCGCCGCAAGCCAGCGGATTGGGTGGTCATTCACCTGAATGGGTCGCGTTGGATTGCACACCAGGCTTTAACAAAAAATCAAAAGCGGATCTGGTTTGAGCACAGCTGTGAGGAACCTGTGGCAACGGCACCGCTTTTAGGCCGTCTCCTGTTCCGACGCATGCGGACTTGGGCCAAAAGGGTAAACCGTTTGGCCGCGCCTTCGCTTTTTGCCTGCCAATTCGCTCAAGATCAGTTTGGTTTTAAACCCGCTCAGTCCTTTGCGCTGACGATGCCGCTGGTTTGGGATTCGGAAATTCCACTTCGCAATGCTCAGCCAAAGGTTGGCTTTGTTGGCCGGATCGCCGCTCAAAAAGGATGGCAGGACTTTGTCAAATTGGCGCTGAAACTTCACCAAACCAGACCTGACTTGACGTTTGTAGTTTACGGATCGGGTCCTGACGAAAAAGCAATGCGGCGCGAGGTTTCCAGGCTTGAGTTGGATGCGGTTTGGCATTGGGCGGGCTCCCCATTGCTGGGACCAAACCATTATGCAGAGCTGGCAGTCCTGGTCATGCCTTCCCGATACGAACCCTTTGGCCTTACTGCTTTGGAGGCCATGAGCGTTGAAACCCCGGTTGTGGGCTACGCCGTCGGAGGGCTAGGCCCACTGCTTTGCGAGGATCCGCATTCCATCGCTGTAACACCAAACGATGGCATGGCCCTTTTGGCTGCTGTGCAACACGTGTTGGATCGGCAAGTTGATGGCCAACGGCTGGACGTGACCGCACGCAATCAGAAATTTCTCCAGGAATGCCAAACTCTATTGAATCAGGAGTTGGACTGATGTGCGGTATCGCGGGCTTTCGCGGGGAAGGCGACGGGTCGCAGATCGAAAAGATGCTGGCCAAAATGATCCATCGCGGACCCGACGAAGGCGGATGGCAGCAGGTTGAGCCGGGCCTGTTTCTGGGCATGCGACGTTTGAGTATTTTGGATACACCGGGCGGGCATCAACCCATGTTTTCGCCTGACCACAAGCATGTCCTGGTCTTTAACGGTGAGATCTACAACCACGAATCGATTCGGCGCCAATTGACCAAGAACGGTTTTATCTTCCAATCCGATCACAGTGATACCGAAACCTTATTGAACGGTCTCGTGCATTGGGGGCTAGATGTTTTGCCCAAGTTGAATGGCATGTGGGCCTTTGCCTGGTGGGATGCAACCAAGCGATGTTTGACTATGTGTCGCGATCGCTTCGGTAAAAAACCGCTGTATTACTGGCATCGGGATCAGGAACTGGTATTCGGGTCCGAGTTGCAGGTTGTGCGGACCCATCCAGCGGTCGGGACCGATTTGGACCGCGAGGCTTTGGTCCAATATTTTGGGTTTGGGTACATTCCTGCACCCAAAAGCCTGATTGCGGGTGTGCAGAAACTGCCTGCTGGCCACTTGCTGCAATTTTGGCCCGATTTGGGAACGCTTCAGGTCAAAAGTTATGCATTTTTGGATGAATCGGATCGCATTCAACTGAGCGCACCCGAGGCTTGGCCCGATCAGGCCTGTCAACTCCTTGACAGGGCAGTGCAACGCCGCTTCCTCTCCGATCGGCCCGTTGGTGTTTTTCTCAGTGGAGGATTGGATAGCTCGAGCCTGGTTGCCCTGGCCAGCCGCCAGAATCGCGGACGTCTCAAAACCTTTTCGATTGGTTTTGACGAGCCCAGCTTTGATGAATCGGCTTATGCCCAGGCGGTGGCCACCCATTTCGGGACCGAACACCATTCTGCCCAATTCAGCTCGCAAGATGCTTTGCAGGTCACCGCAGATGTGGTGCGGACATTAGACGAGCCGATGGCCGATGCTTCGATCTTGCCCATGTACTGGTTGTGTCAATTGGCTGTCCAACATGTCACGGTCGCATTGGGCGGCGATGGGGCAGACGAGTGGTTGGGCGGTTACGATCCCTTTCGCGCTTTGCGTTTGGCCCAAGGTTATGCGCGTCTGGTCCCCCATTGGGCTCATCGCCTGATCCAGAAGAGCGTCGATTTGTTGCCGGTCAGCCATGCCAATATGAGCCTGGATTTTCGGCTTAAACGCACGTTACGCGGGTTGGCCCATCCGGCTGAGCGCTGGCTTCCCGTCTGGATGGCGCCGCTTGAACCCAAACAAATCGCAATGTTGACCGGTGCTCAATATGATCCCTTTGCTTCCGCAGTCCAGCATTGGCACCAAACGCCGGGCGATTTGTTTGAAAAAACGCGGAGTTTCTATCTTCAGTACTACCTGCAGGACGATATTTTGACCAAAGTGGATCGCGCGTCCATGCGCCACTCTTTGGAGGTTCGCGCGCCCTTTTTGGATCGGGACTGGGCCGATTTCGTGGGTCAACTCCCACGTCAAGCCTGGTTTCGGGGCAGTACCTCCAAGAGGATTCTGCGTCAAGCCATGGCCGAGCTCTTGCCTGAGGCGGTGCTCAAGCGTCCCAAAAAAGGTTTTGGCGTGCCGATCGGGCGCTGGTTTCGCGAAAAAACGCTGCAACTGCCCTTGGATTCCTTGCAAGGCGTGATCGATACCCAGCTAGCTTCTGACCTGCAAAATCGCCATCAAAAAGGTCAATCGGATGAGCGTGCCTTTTTGTGGGCGGCCTACCTACTTGGCCATTGGCTCAAACATCGTTAAGATAAAGAGACCTCCTTAATTTTGGCAAACCGGGCGCCGAAAAAATGGATTAATAACCCCATTCGTTCCTACGGCGTCTGTGCCAATGGTTCAATTTTTTGGTTTCTGGATAGTCTTGGGAATAAACACGATGTGGATTGGAAAGGAAATAGAACCGGTGGAGGCTAGTTTAAAATCCCATTTGTCTGCAATCAGTTGGCTGAGGCTGATCTTTTTTTGTGCGATGTGCTTAACACTTGTTGGGCAAAACGAAAGCGAAACGAAATCAGCCGAAGCGGAGCATGCGGCACTTTTTACAGAGCAGCGTTATCCTTCGGCCAATACCTGTGCGACCTGCCACCCCGACCATTTCCGCGAATGGTCCGTTTCACCGCACGCCTATGCACAGCTCAGTCCCGTGTTTAACGCGATGCAAGGCACCATTGTCAAGTTGACCAATGGGACCAATGGCGATTTTTGTATTCGATGCCACACTCCAGTCGGCATGAATATGGGCGAACCGGTTTTTATGTCCAATTTGGACCGCCATCCCACTTCGCGCGAAGGGGTTACGTGTATTACCTGCCACCGGGTTTCGGACGCCTATGGCAAGTTGAGCGGGCGTTTGGCCATCAGTCAGGGCGACCTGTTTGAACCCGTCGTGGGACCGAGCGGCAATCAGGAACTGGAGCGGGTCATTGAAAGTGGTGAGTATTACGTCAATACGGATCCCAATCGGGCCGGTCGGGCTATCCATAAGGATGCAAAGCCGTTTTTCCAACTGACTACTTCGGGGTTCTGTGCCACCTGCCACGATGTGAACTTGATCAATGGGTTTCGCCTTGAGGAAGCCTTCAGCGAATTCAAAACATCGCCTGCTGCCAAAAATGAGACCAGTTGCCAGGACTGTCACATGGGCGTTGCGCCCGGTGAGGCCAAAGGATACGCACAGGGGCCGGCTGCATTGGTTGGCGGTGTTCCAACCCAGACGCGTAAACGAACCAATCACATGTTCATTGGGCCAGACTATTCGGTTATTCATCCGGCTCTGTTTCCCCACAATACGCGCGCGACCGAAATGGCCACCCTGCGCGAATGGTTGACATTTGACGATGCTGCCGGGTGGGGTAGCGAATCCTTTGAGGCCAAGGTCGCACCCGGTACCGAATTTCCCGAACGCTGGAAAACCGCTGATGACCGTTTTGAAGCACGCGATGTCATCAACCAAAACAAAGCGCTTTTGGCCGAGGCCAACCAGGCACGGCTCAAGGTTTTGCAGGCGGGTTACAAATTGGGCGAAGTTCAGGTCAAAAAGGCGAGTCAGGCCGGCCTCTCTTTTTCGGTGGAAGTAGCCAATGGCACCACTGGTCATGGTGTGCCCACCGGATTTGATGCGGAACGCTTGGTTTTTCTGCGGGTAAAAGTCTATTCGCCGGACGACCAACTCATTTTTATTTCGGGCGATTTGGATCCCAATGGCGATGTGCGGGACGAACACAGCCTGTACGTTCATGGCGGGGCTTTGCCTCAGGATCCCTACCTGTTTACGCTTCAATCCAAGTTCATCACCCGAATGGAGCGCGGCGGGGAACGCGAACAGATTCTGGCCCTGAACGTTTCGCCGGATCCCTTGCCCTTTTTACGGCCTTCCACCAACTCGACCATCCTGACAGGACGGCCGGGCGCTGTGCGCAAACACAAACAAGGCATTGCTCCGGGCGACGCGCGTTTCCCCGAATATGAAGTGAAGAAACGCGACATGCGCGGGTCCGGCACTTACCGCATCCAAGTTGAGCTGATAGCTGGAATGATCCCAGTTAATCTGATTTCCGCGATTCAGGGTGTTGGCTTTGATTATGGTTTAAGCCCTCGCCAAATTGCCGATCGGGTGGTTGCTGGCCACCTGACGATTGCCAGTCGGGAAGTGACTTTTGATGTGCCGTAGCGGGTTATTGTTGCTGGCTCTTTTGGCGCCGTTGCGAGCCCAACAGCATGGCGAAGGTGAGGATCCGTTTCGCCTGAGCGACGCGCCAATCCCTTTGACTCAAAGCATGCCCGCACGTCCTATTCCGCCCCTGGAATGGGGTGAACCATTTAAGGGCACGGGGCCCATCCGGCCTGGCTACCGCCTGCCTTCGGGCGCGGTTTGGCAACCGCAATTTATCCTGTTTGGTGCAGCGCGGTTTGGCCTGTTGAGCAGCGAAACCGCACAAGGTCGGGTCGATGAATGGGCCAATCGACTGGATGTGTTTGGTAACCTCCAATTGACCGGTTCGGAACGGATTGTAGTGGGCCTTCGCAATTTGGATCAGGCTGGCACGTTTAGTGGCTACGTCTTTAATAGCGAAGTGCCCAGCCTGGATGAAGGTAACCAGGATGGCTTAAATGCCGATCTGCAAACTTTATTTTTTGAAGGCGATTTTGGTGAACTCTTTCCCAACTTGAGTCCGCGCGATTTTCGCCCCACCGACTGGGGCTTTGCGTTAGGGCGCCAAAACCTGTTTTTTCAGGAAGGTTTACTGGTAGATGATGTGGTCGATGGGATTGGTATCACCCGCAACTCATTACAGCCCAAAGGGACCAGTAATCTGCGCCTGACCTTCTTTTATGGTTGGGGCAATATCGATCGGCCGGCCTCGGGTTCAGCAGAAAATTTATTGGCCGTCTTTAGCAGCATGGACACCAAACGGGTGACCTACGACTGTGATCTGACCTTCACCCAGGGCAAAAACGGCCAGACGGACCAGTGGGGATTTGGCCTGAGTGCGACTCGCCGCTTTATTGGTTGGAACTCTTCTGCACGGCTCCTGCTCTCCAAACAGGAGGACGATTCGGCTGGGGGATTGGCTCTGCACGAAGCGTCACGTACCCTGCATCACAGTGAGGATCTGCTCTACTTCAACGTGTATTGGGCTTGGAACACTTTTCGAACGAGCAGTTTGGGTGCCGGTCGTGGCGGGCCGCTGAAACGGGTCGGTATTTCTTTTGCCGGCGCCGGTCTGGGCCATTACGGATCCGCCCTATCGTCATCCGCGCAAGATACCTTTGGCTTTGCCGCAGGTCGCCAATGGTTCCTGGCCGGAACGCGGCGCCAGTTCATTGGTGAAGCCGCAGCCCGCTTTGCCGATTCGGAACTCAATAAAGATGCTTATGCCGCCACAGGTCGCTACCAAATGGCGCTGGGTCGGCGTTACATTCTAGCTGGGGAAGCATCCGTCATTTACACCGAAGGTGCTGAGCAAATGGAGGTCAATGGGCGCGTAGAAGGGCAGGTGCGCTTTTGAAGGCCCTGATCTTTTTGCTTCTGCTGAACCCGCTTGTATGGGCTCAGGATAATGCGCGTTTCAGCTTGGAGGATCCGGCCAAAATTGTGGCCGAAGAGTTCAGTAAAACACCGTGCCGCGAATGCCATGTATCCGAATTTGAAGTCTGGGAAAAAACAGGTCATGCGCGCAGTTTTTGGGAATTGCACCGCAAAGCACCGGCCATGGAAATCGCTCAGAAAATGGGCGTTTCCTTGATTAAGCGGGATAGTCCTTGTCTCAAATGCCATTACACGATCAATGATTTGGAGCCGCCAGTGCGCGCAATCAGTGGTGTGTCCTGCGAGTCCTGTCATGGCGCGGCCCTGGATTGGGTTCAGGTTCACGCCGATTATGGGACGCCCGGTGCCGACCCAAAATTGGAAATGCCAGAACATCGCGAACAGCGAATTCAGACCAGCCTTGATGCGGGCATGCGACGCGGCGATGATTTTTATGCTCTGGCCCTTCGTTGTTTGGAGTGCCATAGTGTGCCGGATGCCGAATTGGTCAATCGCGGCGGTCATAGTACCGGAACCCGCAATTTTGATTTTCTCGAGATGTCCCAAGGCGCGATTCGCCACAATTTTCTGCAGAGTTTCCTGGAGGGTGACGGACGGACCAATGCGGAAGCCGAACCAGACGAACAGCGTCGCATGTTTGTGCTCGGAAGGGTTGCGGCCCTGGAAATTGCCTTGCGCAATCTGGCCCAATCCAACCAGGAGGTCTATGGCCAGGCCCAACTTCGCTTTTTGCGTGAGTCGCGTCGAAAGTTGCAATCGGTTCAGGACCGGCTCCAATTGGGTCATTTTCAAAAAATGTTAACCAGTACGGCCGATGTAACGGTAAGAACAGATAAGGTCACGTTGCTCGAAAAAGCCAAAAACATTGGCGATTGGGCCATGGCTCTGGAAAAGGAATCCCTGTCTGCGGATTGGTCGGCGCTTGACGGCTTGATTCAAGGAACAGATTCAGAGGCAGAATCGGCGCCCGAAACACCGATTGGCCCGGACCCGGCCCACTCAACCTTTGCGACCTTGGGGCCCGGCCAGTGTGTGAGTTGTCACGGCGACCAAAATCGCTGGTGGATAAGTGATCCACACGGTCAATCTGTCGACCCGTTTTTTGAGGCCAGCGAGCGGGTCCAGGAGATTACGGCCCGTTATGGTTTGGCCAGTCAGGATTGGTTGCGCGGCGACTCACCGTGTATGGCCTGTCATGGCAGCGTGATCACGGGCCGCGAGAAGCGCGAAGTTCAGGATGGGGTCGGTTGTGAGAGCTGTCATGGGCCAGGCAGTGGTTATTTGGATCCGCACCAGGAAGGCGAGAAGGGTACAGGCGATCGCCGTAGCGGCTACATCGCGGCCTTGACCTTGGGGTTGCATCCCTTGCGTCAGGCGGAGACCCGCGCAGCAACCTGTGCGAGTTGCCATTACATCCAGGATGAGAAACTTTTGGCTTCCGGTCATCGTTCTGGCGAAAAATTCGCGATTCAAACCGCTTTAGACAAGATCAAACACTGGCCGGAACCGCTTGATTTTACTGCCGATGCGGCTGCGTATACGGCGATAAGCCAAGCCAAAGGCCCAGTCCCGCAAGTGGAAGTGGCCGACCTTCCGGCACCCGTATCCGCCTCCCTTAGCACAATGCCAGAACCCGCACGAAACGAGGCTGGACCCAGCCCTGAAACTGCCGTAGGAAAGCTGCCGGGCGAGGTCCTGAGCCATGTTCGACCGAATCCCAAACACCCTGTGATTGGACCGGACCGCTGCGTTTCGTGCCATGAACCGCAAGCGCAGTGGTGGGGCCGCGATGTGCATTACCGCAGTCTTGACCCATTTTTTGATCAAAATGAAAAGAACCAGAAAATTGCTGCGAAATACGGGATTGAGCAACGCGATTGGCTGCGCGGTACGCATGTGTGTATGGATTGCCACGGCACCGTGATAAGCGGACGCGAGTCGCGCAATGCCAGTCAGGGCGTGGGCTGCGAAGCGTGTCACGGGCCCGGTGGCGATTATCTCGAACCGCATCAGGAGGGCAAAAAGGCTGATGGGGTGCCGCGCCCGGGCTTTACTCAATCCCTGCCCTTGGGCCTGAACCCGCTTCAGGAAATTGATGCTCGGGCGGAAGCGTGTATGAGTTGCCACAAAATTCCCGATGCCCGTTTGGTTGAAGCGGGTCATCCGGATGGTTTGCGTTTTGATTTTGCGGCTGGCGTTAAACAAATTCGCCATTGGGATAATCCCCTCGAAGATTCGGCTGTCCTTTCGGCAACCTATGCCCGAGTTTCCGGGATTTCACCTGAGCAAGCACAGGCTTCACGGGCGGCTGCAGCTGTGGTACCCGAAGTCCAAACCACCACCGACACGCCTGTTGAACTCAATGACCTTCCGCCCTTAGATCCCAATACCGATTCCGCCACCCTCCTGAAACAGATTCAACAGCGGCTGGAACGCATCCGCAGCGCCGTTCAAAAGAGGTCCCAATGAGTGAAAACGAACATGTGGAAACCGAACAGCCAGGAAAGACCATGCTCAAACGCATGGAACAGTACCGTGACCGCTGGTCGTCCTATGGCAACCAAACGGGGATCCAAGAGCTGTCAGAAGGTTTGACCATTGAGCAACTGCAAAAACTGGAGTTATTTGATGGCATTGGGCCTAATTTCCTAGAGAAAATGTTGCCGGACATCAGTTTGGCCCTGTGGCGGCCTAATTCGGTGCTTTTTGAAGAAGGCTCCTACATCGATTTGGCGTTTTACGTGGTGAAGGGTGAAGTCGAAGTTTCCACCCAACGCAATCCGGTTCACGCCAATGCGCCACTCTTTGATTCCACCTTGCGCTCGATGGACGTGCGTGCGCCTGAAGCCGGCCAGGGAACCGTGGTTTTGAAACGCAAACAGCTCGGGCTAGAATTTAGCGGTGAACGCAGCATCACTTTTTTGGCCAGCATGGACATGGACCTACCCAAAGGCAGCGCGGTTCGTCTGGGACCGGGCGAATTTTTTGGCGAAATTGGCGCCTTAAGTGGCTGGCCGCAATCCGTAACTGCCGTGACCCAAAGTGAGTGCATTCTGATCCAAATCCGTTTGCCTGCCTTGCGCATCCTCAAGAGCAAGGCGCCATCGGTCAAGGCAAAGTTGGATGAACGCTATAAACAACGGACCTTGACCCACCACCTGCAAAATACGCCGCTGTTCAGCAGTTTGAGCGATCGTGATGTCAAACGCCTGATCGATTCCGTTGAGCTGGTTTCATGCGAACCGGGCCAAAAGATTGTGGGTTTTGGTGATCCACTTGAGGCTTTGTACTTGGTGCGATCCGGTTTTGTCAAATTGACGCAACCCTTTGGTTCAGGCGAGTTATTGGTTTCCTACCTGTCCAAGGGCATGAGTTTTGGGGAAGTGGAGTTGTTGGTCCACGAGAAAGGGCCCTGGACGGCGTCGGCCTACTCGGTCGAATATGCAGAACTGGTCAAGATTCCGCTCAACGTTTTGGACCATTTACTCAGTTACCAACCCGTATTGGAGGACAAGCTCTGGCGCACGAGTGCGATCAGGGTCCGCGAGGCCGGATACAGTCAACGCAACGTCTTGATGCCCGAATTCCGGCAATTGGCCTTGGATTCTGGTTTGGTACAGGGCACGAGTATTTTGGCCATTGATCTGAACCGCTGCACCCGCTGTGATGATTGCGTTACAGCCTGTGCGTCTACCCATGGTGGACGGCCCCGTTTCATTCGCGAAGGAAATAAGGTTCAAAACTGGTTGATCCCCAAATCCTGTTATCACTGCCTGGATCCCGTCTGCCTGGTCGGGTGTCCAACCGGATCGATCCATCGCGGTGGCGCAGCCGAAGTCATCGAGATCCAAGACGATTTGTGTATTGGCTGCGGCGCCTGTGCGCGCAACTGCCCTTACGATGCGATCGTCATGCACGGCGATGGCGAGAAGTGGCCAGATGACATGATCCCAACTGGGTTACGCGGGAAGGATCGCTTGATTGCCAGCAAATGCGATTTGTGCAGCCAGGCGGGCCACGAGCCTGCTTGTGTCAGTCAATGCCCACAGGGCTGCGCGACTCGGGTGGAAAGTGTGGAAGCCTTCCAAACGCTTCTGTTTAAAGAGGATTAACTTGAATATACGCGCGCTGGACCTCCAGAAAATCGGTTTGACACCCGGACCATTGACCCTGTTTTTCGCCATCTTGGGTTTGGCTTTGATTTCCGCTCTGCTGGCTCGGGACGTGTCGCAAACGGTTTTGGGCGCCGTCACCTTGGTTTTTTTGTTTTTAAGCTCGGTCTATGGTGTACGGCGTCGCTTGCGTGTTGTGGCGGCTGCGCGGGCCAGTCAAGCTGCTGCTTGGTTGCAGTGGCATTGGGTGGCTTCCGGCCTGCTCTTTTTTGGCTTTTTGTTTCATACCCAAGGCCGGTTTCCCGGGAGTGCCTTGGGGTTCTGTCTATGGTTGGTTTTGCTTTGGACCTTGATCAGCGGGCTTTTGGGGTGGGCCATCCAACGCTGGGTGCCGCGGGTGCTGGCCTCGCTTTCAACCGAGGTCTTGTTTGAACGCATACCCGAGTTGGTCACCGAACTTTCGATAAAAGCCCAGAAAACCGTGGCGGGCAGTCATCCCTCGCTGGAGAATCTATTTCATCGGCGACTATTACGGCGCTTTCAGAACATTAATCACTCCTGGGTTTTCGTATTTGATATTTCTGGTGGACTGGCCAAGCACATGAAGGGCCTGCATTATTTGATGGGGTTCTTGTCAGGCTCAGATTTAGAGCGCGGTCAGAAACTGGAATCCCTCTTAAAGACAAAAGCGGAACTGGATGCGCATTTCACCTTGCAGTCCTTATTGCGCAACTGGTTGTATTGGCACGTGCCCGCAGCATTTCTGCTCTGGGCTTTGGTGCTCGTTCATCTCTTTACCTTGATTTACTACTGAACGCGGAAAGGATCCCATGGCCAGTAAAAAAGACACAAAAGGCGTTTACAGCAAGGTCGATTTGACCTTGAGCAAACGCTATCCAGACGTCGCCAAAAGCAGAAAGCTATTAAAGGTGTCGGTGCTTTTGGGTGCCAGCGTGTTGGCCGTGTCTTTTGGGTTGTGGTGGACGCCTTTTATGTTTTCGAATCGGCCGATTTCTCAGGTCCATCACAGCTTTGCTAGCGAGTGCCAGCAATGTCACGATGCGGGTCGCGGGGTTCCCGAGGCAAAATGTTTGGATTGCCACCAGAAAAGTTCGATGGATCTGAACTTGACGGCCCATTTCCAAGCCACAATCCCTGCGCAACATCCGGCCCAGCGCGACGCAGAGCGTTGTATCGCCTGCCATGTGGAGCACCGCGGACACGCGGCAAATCCGCTTATGGTGGAGTCACGGGCTTGCGCTGCCTGTCACGGTTTTGAGGCTCTCCAGGGTCATCCGAGACCGACATTCGAGGCAGATTTTCAAGAAAAGCCCGGCCTGTTTTTCACCCACGCACGTCATGTCCAAGAGTGGATGAAGCGCGATGGCAACCCCGATCTGGATGCGTCCTGTGGCCATTGTCACCAGGCCGATGGAGATGGAATGGGTTTTGCCCCAATTTCGTTTGAGCGTGACTGTGCCCTATGCCATTTGACCGGCACGGATCAAAGCCAACCGCTACCCATCGCTTCCTCCGAAAATACTTTTGGCGTGCTTGATCTGGCTCAATTGCGCACCAGCTATTTGGCTGGAAGTGAATGGAGCTTGAGCGCCAATCCACTCGACTTTCGCGTGGATCCGGACGGTAACCTGACCAAATTGGGCGTTGAACACCGGGACCCCTTTATTATGAGCAACCTGCGCTATTTGCGAACCCTTCTATTTCCCGAGCCGAATCTGGTGGGCCTTTCCGATGTGAACCATCCGATCCAGGATCAGAAAACGGTCATAGCGGAATTGGAGGCTCAAATCCAACGGCTGCGCAGCGAACCCAATCGCCAAGTTCAAGCAGAGCTCGACCAGTTGGAAAGCCTCCTGGCCAAAATCCGGTCGCAACAAGGACCGAAACTTGAGAATGAAAATCAGCAACCACAGGGCGAACTTTTGCAACGGGTTGAGGCCGTAGTTCGACCTTTGACCGAAGCGTGTCGTGTGTGTCATTTATTTGAAAATGCTGCCTTTATGCCTGTTCAGTCCGATCAAAAAACCTGGCGGGTCGGCGCCTTTAACCATGCGGAACACGAAATTCAAAAGGCCTGTAGCGCCTGTCACCAGCGGGTGGATTTCTACTCGCCTGACCATCAGGGGGAAACGGAACAGGATCGGGCAACGATCCTAAATCTGCCGAGCCTCGAATCGTGCAGCGAATGTCACGGACAAAAGGTTGAGGATACCTGTGTAACCTGCCATCTCTTCCATCCGCGCCAAATCCACGTGGAGGCGCCCGAATGAACGCACCCGCTCGGCTCTTTTGCAAATATGGCCCGCTAAAAGGCAAATCGTTTGAATTGAAGGAAACCAACACGATTGGTCGTAAAAGCGACAATGACTGCGTCTTGGAACACCACATGGTCAGCAGCCACCACGCGCGTATTTTTTGGGATGAAAAGGCCGGCTGTTTTAAGATCGAGGATCTGGACAGCTTGAATGGAACCCGTTTGGATGGCTCCTTCATCCGCCAAGTCGAAAGTTTGGGACCCCTTCATTTGATCTCCTTCTCCGGCCACGAATTTTTCTTTCAGATCCTGCCTGGCTAATGATTTACAAAAGCCTGTTTCACTGGGGCGCGCGTTTACGCAACCCCAGTCTCCTTCCACAATTGAAGGCGCTGATTACCAGTCAAAACTGGTCCAGAACGCAGTTGGAAGACTTTCAACAGGAGCGTTTACGCGAATTACTGATCTGGGCCCAACGCGCGCCGTATTATCAAAAATTATTCACAGATCTGCAATTGGACCCTGAGCGCAAGTGGGATCCAGGGGATTTCCAAAAATTACCCATCCTTGATAAAGCCACGTTGCTCGACCAGAACGAAGCCATCCACACCCAATACCCGTGGCCCAAATTGTTTTTTTGCGAAACGTCAGGTTCGACAGGCCAGGTTCTGACCTTTCGGCGCAATGAACGTTGGGACTCGTTTAATCGCGCTTCTATTTGGCGCGGTTACCAGTGGCATGGCGTGCAACCCTGGGATCGCAACCTGTATTTCTGGGGTTATAATTTTGGTTCGCGGAAACGCCTGAAAACACGAATTTTAGATGCTGCCCAAAACCGATTTCGCTTGTTTGATTATCGGCCCGAAACGCTTCGTGCGGTTTTGCCGCGGCTCAAGCAAGTGGTTTACATTCACGGCTACTCCAGCATGATTTACGAATTGGCCCGGTTGGTTCTGGACCAAGTCGGCCCACTGGAATTACCGAAACTCAAAATGATCAAGGGGACCTCCGAGAAGATTTTTCCCCATTACCAAGAGACTATTCGCCAGGCATTTGGCCGCAACATGATCAGTGAATATGGCGCTGCCGAATCGGGCATTATTGCGTTTGAGTGTGCGTCTGGCAACATGCACCTCAACATGGAAGGCTGTTTGGTTGAGGAAGTCGATCATGAGATTTTGGTTACCAACCTGCTCAGCCATTCGTTCCCCATCATCCGCTACCGGCTAGGCGATACCATCCGTTTAGGGGACCCCAAGTACACTTGCCCGTGTGGCTTGGCCCATCCGATTTTGGAAGAAGTGACGGGTCGGATCGGTAAGAATTTGATCGGTAAAACGGGTCATTATCCCTCACTGACCTTGTATTACATTTTTAAAAATTTGTTTTTCGAAAAAGGATTGAAACTGAATTATCAAGCGCACCAATACCAAAAAGGCCAGTTGGTTTATCGATTGACCAATGCGCTGAGTCCCGACCTGGAGCGCCAAATTCGCTTGGAATCGGGCAAGTATTTTGGTGTAGATATGGACTTGGTGTTTGAGCAGGTGGAAACGCTACAAACCTATCAAGGCAAATTGAAGGACTTTATTTCCCACATTGAGGCCTGAATCGGGTTTAATGAAGTTATCTCAATTCATTAAAGGCGGCTAATCTGATGAAGGGCTGTATCGCGTGTGGCCACCCGCAAACTGCTGAAGCGGGCCAGTGGGCCTTTTCCCAGGGCGGCAATGCGTTTGATGCGGCCATCGCCGCGTTTTGGGCCGCATGTGTGGCTGAACCGGCCTTGGCCTCGCCTGGTGGCGGCGGCTTCCTCCTTGCCGCATCGCCGGATTGGGACGCAAGGCTCTACGATTTTTTTGTTCACACACCGCAGCGAAAACGCCAGATTCCAGAGCAAAGTTTTTTCCCGATCCAGGGCAATTTCGGCAAAGTGACCCAAACCTTTCATATCGGCGCGGGCGCTGTGGCGACGCCGGGCGCCGTGCGCGGTATTTTTGCTGTTCAGCGGGACATGGCTAATTTACCCATGAAGGTCTTGGTGCAACCGGCTTTGGATTTGGCCCGCAATGGTGTTGTCGTCAATGCGCACCAAGCCTATGTTTTCCAGATCATTCAACCGATTTTTCAGGCGACCTCCTCTGTGCGGGCTTTGTTTCGAAGTCCGCAGTCTGAAAATGACGTTTTGCAACGGGGCGACCGATTTCATAACCCAGAACTGGCTGATTTTTTGGAAGTTTTGGCTCGTGAAGGCGAACGGCTTTTTTATGAGGGTGAGGTCGCGGATTTGGTGGCTGCTGCCTGTGAATCGGGGTTTGTGCAAAAGTCTGATTTACTGGGTTATCGCTGTGTGGAACGAAATCCGCTGGAATGGTCCTATCACCACAAAACGTTGTTGAGTAACCCCGTTCCCAGTTCGGGCGGGTCCCTGATCCGTTTTGGACTGCAGCTATTGCAACAGGCCTATGAAAAGGCGACCCTTAACCTGGGTTTTTTGGCAGAGGTATTTGCCGCCACAGAAAGTAGGCGGAACCTGATTGCCCAAAGACCAGAAGGCTTGGACGCGTTGGAAGTGCAACGGTATTACGACGCGGTTTGTCTGCGAGCGCGTGCTTACCGCGGCACCACGCAAATCAGCGCTGCAGATCAAGAAGGAAACCTCGCCTCTTTAACGGTCAGCAATGGCGAGGGCTGTGGCTTTTTAGTGCCCAAGTGCGGGTTTATGCTCAATAACATGCTCGGAGAAGAGGATCTGAATCCTGGTGGTTGGCACCGTTGGCCCGTGGACCAGCGCATGACTTCGATGATGGCACCTTCCATGTTGATCGAGAAGGATCGTCAAATTGTCTTGGGTTCGGGTGGTTCTAATCGCATTCGCACCGCATTGGTCCAGGTCCTGGCCCATCTGCTGTTTGATGCGACTGACCTAAAGACGGCTGTCCAGGCACCGCGTATCCATGTCGAGGCGGGCAAACTGGATGCGGAACCGGATTTTAAGCCACGCGACTTGCAGGCCTTACTTGCCAAATGGCCGAACCACCATGTCTGGGATGACCACAACCTGTTTTTTGGCGGCGTGCACGCGGTAGAACGGTGCGGCCGAAAGCTCAGCGGCATTGGCGACCCACGCCGTGGGGGATCCTGCTTGGTGGGTTAGGGCAAAGCTGAAGATAAGGTCATTAGGGTCATTAATGTCCTTAAAGTCACTAAAGTCGTTAATGACCTTAAAGACTTTATTATCACTGCGGTTGCCAGGCCATGAAGTGGTAAATACCCACTTCTCCGGCTTTTTTGAAGCCTAAGCGTTGGTAAAGCCGTTGCGCTGGGTTGTTGTGTTCCACATGGATGGTCACTTTTTTGCCTTTGCTTTGGGCCAAACCTTGGATTTGGCCAAGGATCTTACTGCCAAAACCCTGACCGCAAAAATCGGGTAATAGGGCGATGTCAACGATGCGAAACTCGTCTTCACGTTCATCTAAATACAAACGGCCAATGGAATTGCCATCTTGTTCCAAAATCCAGAAATGGCAGTTCGGGTACTGATCGTGATAGTACTGGTGCTGGGCGGCGAATTGCATGTGCACAAACCCCAGTTTTTGATCCTCTGGCCAATCCAAAAGATCGAGTTCAGCTTGCCGGGTGGTTCCGTATAACCTGCGCAAAAAGGCGGTGTCCGCCTCGCAACAGGGGCGCAGATCTAAAGGCTTGGGTAATATCAACATCGTTTAACTACCTCGTTTGCTGGGATTCTAACCCGAGCACTAGGAAAATGGGCCATGGATTGAGATCCAAACAAGGATCAATCCGCCGACAAACAGGGGCATCTGCTGATTCTTTTTTGGTAAACGCCAGTCCAAGCCCATTTTCAGCAACAGCAAGGGCACAAAAGGTAAAAAGAATCGGGTTTTGACATGTAAAACGAGGAAGAGGCCAAAATAGAGAGCCACCATGCAGGCAAAGGTTTTCCCAAGCAGGGGATTTTTGGCCAGCAGGTTTGGCCATGCCCAAAAAAAACTTAACAAAAGCCCTAAGTGACAGAGACGTATCCAATTCGCCAGGATTTTGTCACGTAAGAGCGGCTTTTGGTGGCCGTGAATACCGCCCGGGATAAGGTTGACGGCAGTTGTTTCGATACTCAGCAGGCGAAAAGGTTGTTTTAAGAGTTGACCCCAAAAGGTTGTCATAACACCCTTATCAACAACAATTTGGAGGGCTTCTTGGCGCGCTTGCCGGGCGCGGTCCGACCAGGAACCCGACCAGCCATCGTAGGTCGTAATTAGCTTTCCAGCAATGGGCTCTACCCACTCTCGTTTGGGCGATTCCTTGAGACCGAGCCAAAGGTTGAACGATCCGCTGCCCTGTCGGGCACCCGGACCCAAATGAGTATCCATCCACATATTTAAGACAAGGATATTAAGCAAAATGGGCAGGCCGCAGGCAAAACTGTGCAACACTCTGCGCTGGCTGGCGCAGATTCCCTGGAGAATTACCAGGATGGGCACCAAGGGTAAAAGGAAGGATTTGAACCACAGACACAAACCCAAAGTCAGGCCGGCAAATACCGAAAAACTAAGTCGCTGCTGGGTCAAACAGAGGAGTGCACCCGCAAAAAGGGCCCAATGCAACGTTTCGGGCCACAGAAAATGGCAGAAGGCGCAGAGTTCCGGATAAGCGAACACGGCTAGCCCAATGCGGCGCGCGCTAATTTCGGACGCTCTACTTTTTAGCGCCAGGCATTTAATGAAATAGGCGGTAAGTGCGTGGAAAACGATTTGAGGAATGGCGAGTAACCAGCGTGTGGGTCCCAAGATCCCAATCCACAGGCCCAACCAGCGGATTTGACCTGGTGGCCAAAAGGGATGTTCCTGTAAGGGCTGGCCATGGGCCCAGGCCAGTGCATTGGACCAATAATAGTTTTCGTCGCCGACAAGCGAACGGTACGGATTCCAAAGGAAAAAGTAGATTTGCGTGGCCAGACCTAGAAAAAGCAGGCCAAAATCCCAGATCTGCCAGTTTCGCAGCTGGGGCCGGAGCATCTACTTTTTGTCCTTTTGGCTCTCCACCCACGGTTTGACCGGGATGACCGGCGTGAACCGCTCCCGCGACCCGTTCATGGCAATGCTTTCCACGTAATAAAAATAGGCCTTGTTGGGATCTATTGTTGCATCCACATAACTGTATTGGTGCGGTTCGTCTGAATTGATGGCACCCGATATGGGTGTTTTGGTGATC
Organism: Acidobacteriota bacterium; assembly: GCA_020637335.1. Lineage (GTDB taxonomy): Bacteria > Acidobacteriota > Holophagae > Acanthopleuribacterales > Acanthopleuribacteraceae > JACJWC01. The sequence goes on from JACJWC010000013.1 coordinate 70,901, forward strand.
CGTTCGAACGGACCTTCCTCGGATTCACCCCGGTAAATATCGAAGCCAAAGTTGTCTTGTTCCGATGCGGTCGTCCAACGGATCGTGCGCGAGGGGACGTCTGCCTCCAGCTTTGCATCTTGTGCAAACAGGAAAAAAAACAGTGCCAACATGTTGACCTCCCAGATGCGGCCCAGCATAGCCCAGCCCACAAGCCGTGGCAAGCAACCTACGTGGGTCAGCCAGCTTGGCTGACAGCTCTCAAACCTTGAGAATGCTGATCAGCCTAGAATGGGATCGCACATTTCAAAACTTTCGTGCCCAGTGAGCTGGTTCGTTTTGTAAGCGGATGTCGGGCTGGCGGCCCAACCTACGTGGGTCAGCCAGCCCTTTCCTGGGGTTAGGAAGCAAATGCGTTTTGGCTGGGTGAGCTTTCAATCAGCGAGCGCAGCATCCAGGCTGTTTTTTCGTGCAGGTTCAGGCGTTGGGTTAACAGGTCCATGGTTGCCTGGTCGCCTGCCTTTTCGGCGCTGGGGAAAATTTCGCGGATTACGCGGGCACTGGTTTCATGGGCGCGCGTAAGAATGGCAACCATATCAGTGGCTGCTGGCACCCCGGTTACTTCCTCAATCGAGGACAATTCGCTGTATTGGCTGAACGAGCCGGGCGCAAAGAACCCAAGAGCGCGGATCCGTTCCGCAATCTGGTCGATGGCAGTTGCCATTTCGGTGTATTGGGTCTCAAACATTAAATGTAGGGTTTGGAACATAGGACCCGTTACGTTCCAGTGGAATTGGTGGGTGGTTAAATAGAGTTGGTAGGAATTGGCCAATAAGCGGCCCAATCCGCGGGATATTTCCGTTCGATCTTCTAATGAAATTCCGATATCCATAAAATCTCCTTTCTGAAGGATAGGGCCACTTGGGCCCTGTCCTTGTTTGTTTTTATTACCTTATCACAGGCTCAGGGCAACATCGGCGGCGCGCACCGTGGCGGCGATTCGTACCGCATCCAGGATGTTTTGTTTGCTGATGCCATGCCCGAGCAGGACTTGTTCGTGGCTCTTGATGCAGTTTTCACAGCCATTGATTGCAGAGACAGCTAACGAAAACAGCTCCAGATTGATTTTGTTGGTTGGATTAGCCAGTTTCTGCATGCGTAAACGCGCCGGCAAGGCTTCGTATTCGCTATCGCCGACCATGTGACGGAAGCGGTAAAACACATTATTCATGGCCATCAAGGCTGCAGCTGATTGAGCGTCTTGAACTATGGCAGGGTCTTGCAACATATCGCGGTAGACCTGCACCAATTCATGGTTTTTTTGGTTGAAGGCACAGGCCAGGGCGACGCCCAGAGCCTGTTCTCGAGTTAGGGACGTGTTGTCCAAGACGAATTTCAGGTTGAGGCGGATGTCTTTGCCCGGTTCAGGGATGCGCGCGGACAGTTCCTCTAAGCTGAGAACGGCTTCCATTAGGCCACCTCAAGGGTCGGCTCCCCCTTCTTCCAGTTGCAGGGGCAGAGTTCGTCGGTCTGCAAAGCGTCCAGAACGCGTAAAACTTCGTCAACGTTGCGGCCAACACTTAAATCGTTGACAGACACAAATCGAATGATGCCCTGCGGATCGACGATAAACGTCGCGCGCAGCGGGACGCCATCCTCGTGCAAAATGCCAAACGCCTGGCTCAACTCTTTTTTGGTATCGGCCACCATGGGGAAGGGCAGGTTTTTCAAATCGGGATGGTTGTTGCGCCAGGCCAGATGGACGAAGTGGGTGTCGGTGGAAATGCCCAGAACTTCGGCATCGCGGTCGCGGAAGTCGGCATAACGTTTGCCAAATTCAGCGATTTCGGTTGGACAAATGAAGGTGAAGTCCATAGGCCAGAAGAAGAACACGGCCCATTGGTCCTTGAGGTCAGCGTTGCTGATGCGTTTAAATTCTTTGCCTTTCTCCAGGGACACAACGGACTCGAGCGAGAACTGGGGTGCGTGTTGACCAATCGTAAGCATAAAAAAGATCCTCCAAAATAATAGGGGCAGAAGCCCGATTCTGTCTGCTTAAGGGCAATCGCCATGCCATTCTCCTAAACCACTGAAAACAAACAAAATTACATGAATTCCGGCCGTTTGTCTTTACTTTAATTTTGTGGTATAACGATATTTCGTTGAAAGAATAACGAAATATCGGTGGAATTATGTTGGTGGATTTGACGCAGGATATGAAGTGGGCCATGGCGAGCTCGGACCCAGAACAAGGCCTGGAACGCTTGTTCCGGGTCGGCTTGGATTGGATGGCCAAGGTGGTGCCCTACGATTTAGCGGCCATCTTTGCCCTTGAGAAAGGCAAATTGGTCTTAAAGGAGTCGCGTGGGCCATTGGCTGGCAAGAAGTTGGCAGCACACAGCTTGGATTTAAAAGCATTTCCTTCCATCCAGCATGCGATTGAGATGCGCCGGGCCCATGCGTTCCTGGAACACGACCATGCGGAAGGCGATGGCGATCCTTTTGACGGCGTGTTGGATTTACCTCATGGCCATTCCTGTATGGTGGTGCCGCTGTGCGGCGGTGATCGCTGTTTTGGCATCATGACCCTGGACCGTCAGGCCTGTGAACCCTATGAAGAAGAGCGTGTTTCCCTTGCGGAAGTCTTTGGTTTTTTGCTTGGCCTGGCGTTGGACCATTTCAATGAACGGGTTGCTTTTCAGCGTTTGCATTCCCAGGAAAAGTTCCGGTCCGAACTCTACGAACGCGATTTAGAAGGTTCGGAAAACACAGCGTTTGAAAAATCGGCCAGCCCCTTGATGCAACTGCTGTATCGACAGGTTTTGCAGGTCGCGCCAACCGATACCCCAGTTTTGATCCTGGGCGAAACGGGTACGGGTAAGGAGCGGTTAGCCAATGCGATCCATCGATTGAGCCGGCGTGCCCAGATGCCATTCCTGCGCTTGAACTGTGCGGCCATCCCGGAAAACTTGCTTGAGAGCGAGTTGTTTGGCCACAAGAAAGGTGCCTTCACCGGTGCAAGTGCCGAGCGATTAGGTCGCTTCCAGGCAGCCAATGGCGGGACCTTGCTCTTAGATGAGATGGGCGAAATGCCTTTGGCTTTACAGGCCAAATTGTTGCGGGTCCTACAAGAAGGCACGTTCGAACCGGTTGGCTCGGATAAAACGATAAAGGTCGATGTCCGCATCATGGCGGCCACGCACCGCAACCTGCATAAATCGGTGGAATCCGGGAAATTCCGTGAGGACTTGTACTATCGGATCAATGTGTTTCCCTTACAGCTACCCGCACTACGGGACCGTCTTGAAGACCTTCCCCTTTTGACGGGTAGTTTGCTGCAGGAAATTGGCGAACGCATCGGTAAACGCCACCTGGTGGTCCAACCTGAAGCGCTGGCTCGGCTCACCACCTATGCCTGGCCGGGCAATGTGCGTGAGCTGGCCAACGTCCTGGAACGCGCGGCCATCCTATGTCGCGGGACGCGCATCCAGGCCACTGATTTGGCCTTGCTTGACACCGCTATTGGGAATCGGGAACCGGCCAAGAAAACGGCGTCGATAACCACGTTGGACCAATCGATTAAGGCCCATATTTTGGCGGTTTTGCAGCATTGTGAAGGCAAGATTTACGGATCGGATGGCGCTGCGCGTCTGCTTGGCCTTAAACCCACGACCTTACAGAGCAAAATGAAAAAGCTCGGCATCCAAAAAGAAGTACTGTTTAAGGGATAATCAAGGCCGTTCACTCAACAATATGACATAACTCGTATCACCGTTTTTGTGGGTTTGAACCCGCACCCACAGCGGATCACCCTTGCGTGGCAAACTCTTGTCCGGATGTTCTGCCTCCCAATTCTGGGGAATTTCCCGGGTGATTTTGTGTCCGGTTTCCGTTTCAATATGCAAAATCGTGGTTGAAACCGGAATCGAACGCGAGGATTTGGTATCGGTATTGTTGTGTTCGACCTGAACTACTTTGGCTAGAACCCGTTTTTGTTCCACTACGGGATTAGTTCCCTGCAGGAAAAACCAACCGATCAACCCGAGAAACAGGATGGCACCCGCCAATTGGCGATAGGCAAAGCGCTGGGGAAAACTGCGCGAATAATCAGTCCAAAACCCCACGAGTCCTCCTTATCTTCACGATAAGAAAAAAAATCGCTCATTTCAAGCCCTCCCTGAAAACAAGAGTTCAGGTTCAAGCTTTGGGCCATGGTGCTCACACGAAGTCAGTCTCACACGAAGGCACGAAGACACGAAGGTAAGAAGTTTTGGTTGGTTAGGGGAATGGGACAGCACAAAGATTTGGGTTCAGGGGAGGAGAAGAGCGGGCCAGAAAAGAAAAAGAAGTCTTCGTGGCTTAGCGGTTTCGTGTGCGGAAAAAGAAGGGACAGGTACACTTGAAGTCTCACACGAAGACACAAAGACACGAAGTTTGAAATATAGGGTTGTGAGGCTGGCGGAGAGCAGAGAGTTTCGGGTTTGAAATGAGGGGAAGAGGCCAGGCCAAAGGAAAAGAAGTTTTCGTGGCTTAGCGGCTTCGTGTGAGGAAAAGGAAGGGACAGGTACGCTTGAAGTCTCGCACGAAGGCACGAAAGCACGAAGTTTGAAATATTGGTTTGTGAGGCTGGCGGAGAGCAGAAAGATTCGGGTTTGAAGTGAGGGGAAGAGGCCAGGCCAAAGGAAAAAGAAGTTTTCGTGGCTTAGCGGCTTCGTGTGAGGAAAAGGAAGGGGCAGGTACGCTTGAAGTCTCGCACGAAGGCACGAAGACACGAAGTTTTGGTTGGGAAGGAATGGCCTAACTGCAAGAAATATACGGAGACTTTGTTTGGGGGAGTCCTCACGGGGATTATTTTCTTTGGGCTAATACATTCCTTTTTAGCGGTTTATGATTAAACTCGAATTTGAGAAATCTTGTGGACCATTCACGATACGCTTACAACCTTCTTTGAAAGTTGCGGATCCAAAATTAATTAACAATCCTAATGGTAGGCTTAAGAGGCGAAGATAGGTTAATACTTGTTTAGGGTGGACTGGGGCCAGCTTTTCAACCGATTTAAGTTCCACGAGAATTGTGTTCTCTACAATAAGATCCGCGCGAAACCCTTCATGCAAGTGGAGACCCATAAGGTTAATGGGAACGATTTGTTGCCGGGAAACCTGCAATCCTTCGCGCAGGAGCAATTGCTCCAACACGGCCTCATATACGGACTCCAAAAGGCCAGGCCCAATCTCGACGTGCATTCGAAATGCACAATCAACAACGATTCGTGACAATTCCTCTTTGTCCTTAAATAAAGTGCCACCATCCTCAAAATGGACCATCCCAAACAAACCTCAAATCATATTTTTTAATTCTGTTTGTTTATATTCTAAAACATTGAAAAATCTTTTGAAGAAAAAAATCTGAAATTTTAGTGAAGGAACAGGTACGCTTGAAGTCTCACACGAAGGCACGAAGACACGAAGGTAAGAAGTTTTGGTTGGTTAGGGGAATGGGACAGCACAAAGATTTGGGTTCAGGGGAGGAGAAGAGCGGGCCTGAAAAGAAAAAGAAGTTTTCGTGGCTTAGCGGCTTCGTGTGCGGAAAAAGAAGGGACAGGTACACTTGAAGTCTCGCACGAAGGCACGAAAGCACGAAGTTTTGGATTTTGTAGGTAAGTGGGAAATGGTATCCGCCGAGAAAATCCCCTGCATGGCGGTGGTTTCGTTTGCTGTAAATGGCCTTCGTTTGAATTGAATCGATTTTTACTCCAAGGCCATACTAATTTGGGGTTTTCTGGTGTTGGGTTTCAAATACAACTGTCTCGTGCTTTAAGGGTTAGAATAGCCCCCAGATTTCTTTTTGGGGTGGTTGTTGGATCCTGCTTATTATTTTATGGACCGAACCGATTGTCCAGCCTGTTCGGGTCCCCTGAAGGTATTGGGTTTAAGAGCAAACCATCGTCAAGGATTGTTTTCTGGAAAAGGCTTGTATTGTGCAATTGTGCGGTGCCAGCACTGTTTTTTGGTTTTCCCTAATCCCATGCCCGTGCCGCTACAAACCATGCGGGTTTACGATGTTTCACCCGATGACTACTTTCACCATCCGGCAGGTGATTCGGACCGGGTTGCAACCCATCTCCTGAAAATGACAGGTTTGGATCGCAAGGAAAACCTTCGAATTCTGGAGGTGGGTTCAGGGCGTGGAAATTTGGCCCAGGCGTTATTTCAACTTGGGCACCAGGTGACGGGACTGGAGCCGAGTCCGGCTTTTTTCCGAAAAGCTGCCGAACTTGCCGGGCCTGAATTCCGCCAGGAAACCTATGAGGAAACAAAAGTAGAAGGGCAGTTTGACCTTGTTCTTTTTGTTGCGGTTTTTGAGCATTTCCCGGACCTTGAAAAGGTTTTGAGTAAATCCTTTTGTTTGTTGAGACCAGGTGGAAAAATGTGCATTGTCAATGTGCCCAATGCATTTTATTGGAAGACCCGACTGATTAACTTCGGGTTCAAAGCGTTGCTGAGGCCTTTTGTCATTCATTGTTCACCCCTCCATCCACCATTTCACTTCTATGAGTTTTCCAAGAAAAGTTTGGCTGGAATGCTCCAAAAAGCTGGATTTAAAGTCGAACGGATTTGGGTGGAAACAGGACACACGTATCGATATTCATGGATGTATCGTTGGGCCTCCTTTTGGGTTCAAAAATTGGGTCACGGTGAAATCATTCGCACCGTGGCCATCAAACCGGAATAACCCGCCTAGCCGGTAAAAGGGAAAGGCGTCTTCGTGGCTTAGCGGCTTCGTGTGGGGAAAAGATGGGCAGATACGCTTGAAGTCTCACACGAAGGCACGAAGACACGAAGTTTGAAATATTGGTTCGTGAGGCTGGCGGAGAGCAGAGAGATTCGGGTTTGGGGTGAAGGGAAGAGGCTAGGCCAAAAGAAAAACGTCTTCGTGGCTTAGTGGCTTCGTGTGAGGAAAAAGAAGGGGCAGGTACACTTGAAGTCTCACACGAAGGCACGACAGCACGAAGTTGTAAGGATTTGGTTTGTTTGGAAAAAGACGTCTTTGTGTCTTTGTGGTTTCGTGTGAGGAATTAGACAGTGAGGTCGTTAGTCGGCGTGACGGAACATGCGGATGAGTTCCAGCGGATTGGGCGCCTTTCCGGTCATCAGGATGCCCATACGGAACAGCTTGGCGCCGAATTTGATAAATAACCAGACGGTGGTCAGGAGAATCACCCAAGAGAGACCGACCTCCCACAGCGCAATTTCGCCCATGCCCAGCCGCATAATCACCGTTAAAGAGCTGGTAAACGGAATATAGGTCAAGACCTGAGAGAGTGTCGAATGCGGGTTTTCGATAATAAACGTCAGAAAGAACATGGGCGCCAAGGTCAAGAAAATCCAGACCATGGACCATTGCGCAGCTTCCTGTATATCGCGACCCAACGAACCAAAAGCCAGCATACAGGTCGCCAAGAGCAGGTACCCGCCCAAGAAAAACGACAAAAATACAATTAAGGTCCACACGCTCCAATCCAAGAAGGTGACCACCAACAAAATGGGAATCAGCAGGAACATCAGCCAGATCGCCAATTGGGTCAGGCCGATTAAGCCTAAGCCCAGCACTTTGCCCGCCATCAATTGGTTGGAACTAACCGATGAAAGCAGGATTTCAATCACTCGGTTCTGTTTCTCTTCAACCATGCCGCGCAGGAGCCGGTCGGTCGAAGATATAATCGCCATCATCATGGTCATCAAGTAGGCGATGGGGAGCACATAGGAATTAATGATTTTCTTGACGTCTTTGGGCTCTTTTTCCTTTTTGGGGAAGGCAATGGTTTTGTGCAAGTTCTTGGTGGGGTTGAGGATGTTTTCGTGTTGTTGCGGATCAAAATAGGCGCCGAGGATGCGGTTTTGTAAGTGTTTTCGCAGGTCGTAGGTGCTGACCCGATTCTGATCCTCTTCGTTGTACAGCACCAACTCACATTCAAAGTTCTGCTTAAACTCGGGGTCTATTACAAAAAAGGCCTTGATCTCTTTCGCCTCCAAAGCGGTCATGGCTTGGGATTTATCACTGAACGCGCGGTAGGTGTAGGGCAGGGTTTTATTGGCGCGATCCGTTTTGCGCAGCCAGGATTGGATGAGATGTTTGCTGGATTCGGGCAAATTGATTTCGTTCCAAACATCAGGCAAAGGAATGCCGGCCAGATCGATTTCCGGTTCTTCTTCTGGGTGGTTGAGTTGATCCAAATCCGTTAACCCGCTTGGATCGATCATGCCGATAATCCGTGGCAATTCCGCTTCATTTTCGCGTTTGGTTTTGCTGCCTTCGGCCAGCATGCCCAGCCAGGCAGTAAACACCATGCTGATGACAATGAACAGTGGTAAGCCCAAGGTGCCCAGCCAGAAACCCCACTTTTTAATCTGAACCAGGAACTCGCGGATCATGACGGTCTTAATTTTGTTCATGGCCAGCCTCCTCGACGACTTGGATGAAAATATCGGAAAGCGGCCGCTTAAAAGGGCTCAAACTCGCGATGGGTTCTGGCAACTCGGCCAGGAAGCGCAACAAATCGGCTTGGCTAAAGCCCGCGTTGAGATGAATTTTGGAAAGGCCGTTTTGATATTCGGCAATCGTATAACCTGGGTGTTCGGGTAATTGGGGACCACTGATTTGCCAGTATTGACCTGAAAATCGCTGGATTACGTCCTGGGTGGGCCCGTTGAGCAGGAGATGGCCCTTGTTCACCAGCAAAATGTTGTCGCACAAATCCTCAACCCGGTCCATTTGGTGCGTGCTCAACATAATCGAAATGCCCTGCTGCTTCAGTTCGTGTAAGACGGCAATCACCATGCGTGTATTGATGGGATCCAACCCGCTAAAAGGTTCGTCGAGGATTAAAAGGGGCGGTTTGGAGACGAGCGCACTAATCAGCTGAATTTTCTGTTGGTTGCCTTTGGACAGTTTCAGTAATTTGGTTTTGCGGTATTGGTCCATGTCCAGGCGGGTTAAGAAATGGTTCACATTCTCCTTGGCTTGATCGCGGGACAGGCCTTTTAAAACGCCGAAATACATCAGCGTGTCATAGACTTTTTCTTTGGTGTAAAGACCGCGTTCTTCTGGCAGGTAACCGATATGGTTTTTGCGGTTTTTCCCCGCCAATTCCTCGCTTAAAACGATTTCCCCGCCGTCGGGCATGTAGATATCCATGATGAGCCGAATCAGGGTTGTTTTGCCTGCACCATTGGGTCCCAGCAAGCCGACGATACCCCCGCGTTGCACGTCAAAAGAAATGCCTTGAACCGCCTTTACGGGCCCAAACGATTTATACAGATTCTGGACTTTCAAGATCATGTTTCTTTTGGCCTCCATTGGGGAAGTCTCTGATTCTAACCTGTTTTGCCATACGCTCAGGACACATTTATCCCCACCATCCAACGAATTGGATCGCGCATCGGTTTATTTTTTTGAGCTCATGCCCGCAAATCCTAACCAAAATCTAATCACCAGAGGTGAGTTCCTCAAGCCAGGGGATTTGGTATCGGGTACTGCGGCCTTGGCCAATTTGTTTGAGGGCGTCCATCATCTCCAATTCGCTTAAGTCACGGGTGGCCGTCGCTTTTGAGGTCTGGGTCAGATTCATGTATTTTCGCGCCGACATGCCACCTTCAAAACCGTGGGGACCGGCTGTTAACATTTTTTCCATTACCTTGGTTTGACGTGGGTTCCACCGCCCAGCAAAGCGATCTCGGAAACGACATTTGTGTAAGGTAAACCCGATTAACTGCTCTGCATCAGCCTGCGCTTTTAAGCAGACGCCGACAAAATATTCGAGCCAGGCCGTAATGTCCTGGCTGCGTTGGGCACGTTTGATTTCATCATAATAGCGGGATCGGTCGTTTTGAATGGCGGAGGATAAGCTCAACAACACTGGCCGGTGGATCCCTTGGGACAAGGCTTTTTCTGAAATAGCCCGGCCAATTCGCCCATTCCCGTCCTCGAAGGGGTGGATGGTTTCAAAGTAGAGATGGGCGATTCCCGCCCGAATGGGTGGGTAAATCAATTCTTGGTTTTCGCCCGGTGCGGTCAGGTTGAACCATTCCAAAAACTTTTGCATCTCCAAAGGCACTCGAGCGGCAGGCGGTGCCTGAAAATGGATCGTTTCGCGACCCATCGGGCCCGAAATTACCCGCATCGGTTCTTCCTGACTGCGCCAAATGCCAACCGGGTGGGGCGCACGCGGTAACAGCAGACGATGCCAATGCTGCAGGGCCGCTTCATCCAGAGGCTGGTCAAAAGTCTGTCTAACGGCGAGCATCAGGTCGGCTGCGCCCCGTGCGCGCATATCCAGGATTGGCGGGTTGTTGGCCATTCCCAAATTAATTTGGATCGACGAGAAAACATCCTGACGACTGAGGTATTCACCTTCGATCTCCGATGTCTTAATTGCCTCGGCAACCATAATTTCCAGTAAGGATTGTTTTTGTTCAGATTCCGGCAAGCCCAACAGCAAGCCATTGGCCTGACCCATGCGCTGCGTCCAATCCAGTAACGGCTTCAGACAAGGTTCTAAGTGATACGTGAAATGTGGCCATGCCGGCGATTCCCAAAAGTACATGAGCCGATTATAACGCCTAATTGGCTCATATTTTTAAGAAATTTGAGCCGATTATCGATCCTAATCGGCTCATTGGCCTTGAATGGGTTGAGTTGGTTAGGTGACTTGACCCTCAGACACGCTTGCTTGAAAGGGTTTTGGTTTAAATTTCAAGGGTTTACGCAGCTGAAAAAAATCTTCCACAAAACAAATGGTGACCGGCAGGAGCAAGACGGTCAAAACGGTAGAAACGAGCAGGCCGCCCATCAAAACGTAGGCCATGGAATAATAATACACCCCAGCCAGCGCGGGTTTTTGGACAACCATGGGCACCAGGCCGAAAAGCGTGGTTAAGGCGGTCATCAAAACGGGACGCAAGCGTTCCTTACCCCCGCGAACCATGGCATCTGCACGTTTGACATCTTTGCGTCGGTAGAAATTGATGTGTTCGATCATGACGATTCCATTATTCACGACAATTCCGAGCAGGAGAAACATACCCACGATGGCGGGCTGGTCCAAATCGGTGCCGGTCAGGTAAAGGGCCCACAATGCGCCTGATATCGCAAAAGGCAGGGAGACCATGAGTGCGGCGGCTTGGCGAATCGACTCAAACAAGCCGGCCATGACGGCAAAGATTAAGCCCAAGGCCAGCAGGGCATTGATCAGGGTTTCACTCTCGGATTCCTGCTGCTGACGCCGACCGGAAGAGAAATCCCAGCGGTAGCCATAGGGCAAATCGATATCGCTTAATTTGGTTTGGACGAGGGCCTGTATTTCTTCTTTTTTCCCATCATTGAACTTGGCACCGACCCAAACCCCGGTTGCTTTATTGTTGCGCCGAATCTGGTCGGGCGCTTTTTGGGTGTGGAACTCAGCAACCTGCTCCAACGGCAGGGCGAAGTTGCTCCCTGATCCGACTGGCAGGTTGCGCAGCTGGTCCAAACTCTCTTCTTCTTGCTCATCGAGGGTGAGGCGCATTTCCACTTCGCCATCGGGTCCTTTGAAACGCGGTAAGCGTCGGCCGCGATAGGTCAGTTCAACCACATCGGAAGCGCGATTTAATGGGACCCCGTAAGCTCGGGCCCGATCGCGATCGATTTCGGTGTGCAGTTCCACAGTAGATCCTTCGGCATCGGTATTGATGTCGAATAAGCCGGGCACTTCTTCCAGTTTGAGTTTGGCACTGCGGGCGATATTGGCCAGGACTTCGGTATCGGGTCCAATCAGTTGAGCGCCAACCCGTTTACCGCGTGTGCGGTCCCAGAACGGGATGTTATCCTGAACTTCCAGGCTCATGCCCGCGATGACCGGCAAGCGCTGACGCAAATCGGCCCGAACGGTGTTCATGTGTTCTTCGTGGGTGAATCCGGGCTTCATGTAAAGCCGGGTCGTCGTAAAGCGATCGCTCCAAAAGCTGTAATAGGAATCGACCTGATAGTCGGCAAGGTAGGGGATAAGAGCGGCTTCGACTTGATTGACGTAAATCTCCTTTTGGCTGAGGGAGAGGTTCTCGCTGAAGATATAGCGTAAGCCGACAAACATCTCGCTGGGATTGGTTTCAAAATTCTTTTCGATTTTGCTAAACGGAAAATAGGCTGAACCAATGACGAGCAGACCGACTGTGGGCGCCAGCCAGCGATGTCCCAACGAGTAACGCAAAAGAGTTTGGTAGCGGTTCTCCAACCAACTCATGATGCGGCCCGGTTTGCGCACCCGATCGGCTTTAATAAACCAGACAGCAGCCAAGGGAATCAGGGTTTGGCTGATCAGAAGGGATGCGAGCAAGGTGATACTGACCGTGATCGCCAATTCTTTCAGGATGATGTTGATTTCGGTCGGCTTCGAGAAGATGAGCGGTAGAAAGACGATGACGGAAGTAAACGTTGCTGCGATGACCGCGACGCTGACTTCGCGTGCACCCAAATGGGCGGCTATGATTTGGCGCAGGCCCTTCTTTTGGTACCGATCAATGTTCTCGATCACCACCACTGCGTTATCGACCAGCATGCCAATGCCAACGATTAAACCCAACAGGGTTATGGTGTTGAGCGTTTTGCCTTGTGCCCACAGAATCCCGCAGGCGACGACCAACGAGAAGGGGATACAGGTCAAGGCGATCAGAGTGGTGCTGGTCCGTTTGAGGAAAATGAACAAAATGATGGCGGCCAGGACCGCGCCAATCCAGCCGGTCTCTTTCAAATCACCAATGGTTTTAAGGATTTCCTGACCTTGATCCTGCCAAATTAAAAAGTCTATGCCTTGAAGTTCTGGATCAGAGCCCATTTCATGGATACGGTTACGTACCTGTTCACTGACTTCGATGGTGTTGGCGGTGCTCTCCTTGGCAATACTCAAGGCAACGGCGAATTGTCCATTGAGATGACGGCCGTACTCCAAGGGCGGTTCCTTGTAGGTCACTTCGGCAACGTCGCCAATTTTGAGGTTATGGCCCGGAATCGGCAGGGCTGCAATCTCGGAGACATCCTCAAACGCGCCCAAGGTTCTCACAGTCTCTTTGGTTTCCTGGGTGCGCACAATGCCAACAGATTGGTCGACATTATTTTCGGCCAACGCCGTGTAGATTTCACTGGCGCGGAGGCGGTGGCGCCGCATGGCGTCCATGTTCAGGTTAATTTTGACTTCGCGCGGATTGACGCCGTCCAAAATGACCGCGGCCACACCCGGAATGCGTTCCAATGGTTTGATGATTTTGCGCTCGAGCAGGGGGTAATCTTTGGACAAATCGCGACCACTGGAAATACGCGATTCCATGATGGTTTCGCCGGTTTCGCGTGGGTTCCAGCTGTCTGAAATCTGGATGCGCTCAATATCGGCCGGCAAGTTGGCACGTGCCCGTTCGATCCGTTCGCGGATCTCGGTTCGTGCGATACCCATATCCTTGCTGAAATCGAAGTTGAGGTTAATGCGTCCGCCATTGGCATCGCAATTGGACCACATCCATTTGAGACCGGGCACCGAACTTAATTCGTCCTCAAGCGGGCGAACGACCAGGCGTTCCATGGCCTGGGGCGTGGAATTGGGATAGTTGGCAATGACAAAGATCTGGCGCTTTTCCATGTCCGGCATGAAGGCAAGCGGCAGTTTTTTGAGCGCAATCAGGCCCATGACAAAAAGGGAAAGCAACATCACCAGGGCGGTGATCGGTCGTTTGATGGCCAGTTCAGGTAAGGTCATGTTCCCCCCTCAATCGGTTGCTGTTCGGCTAATACAAGGCGTTGCGCTTCCTGGAGATCCGCTTCCAGGGCGGCCTCTTCTTCATCCGTGCGCAGGCGAGACGGCACGATGCGGTAGATGCAGGGGATCAAAACCAAGGTCAACAAGGTCCCAATCACCAGGCCCGCGCTGACTACGATCGCCAGCGGCTGGCGCAGTTCTGCGCCTTCCCCAATGCCAAAGGCCATCGGCAATAAACCCAAGACTGTCGTCAAGGTGGTCATCAATATGGGGCGCAAACGCACCTGACCGGCCAGGATAATGGCCCGATCCAGGTCCATGCCGTGTTTGCGGTTCTGGTTAATCGCATCAACCAAAACAATGGCGTTATTGACCACAACCCCAGCCAAAAAGATTGCGCCGATAAAAACAATCACGGAAATATTGAGATCGCCGATCAACAGGCCCAAGGCCACACCGATCCCGGCAAAGGGAATGGTAAACAGGATGATGAGCGGGTGGATCAGATTCTCAAAAGTGGCTGCCATGACCAGATAGACCAGAAAAATAGCCAGGCCCATCGCGAACAAAAGGCTCTGGTAACTGGTTTTCATTTCTTCGTTCTGGCCGCCCCACTCTTTTTCAATTCCGCTTGGGGGTGGAAATTGAGCCAATACGGCCTCGATCTCGCTCTGAACTTCGCCAATGCTGCGGTTTTTGACTTCCGCTGAAATGAGCGCAACCCGACTTTGTTTGATGCGATGAATTTCCGCAGGTCCTCGGGAAGGAGCAACCTGTGCCACTGCACGCAGGGTGACGGGTCGGTTATCGACCATAGCAACAACCAGATTCTCAATGTCCGAAACCGTAGCTCGGTCCACTTCGCGGTTGCGCAATCGAATATCAACCTGGCGATCGTCTTCTTTAAATTGGGAAACGACTTCACCGTTGATACGCTGATTCAGAGTGTTCGAAACGGAACGCACGGAAAGTCCCAATTTGGCCAAAAGGTCGCGGTCGAAATGAATGGTCAATTCGGGATTTCCGCTCTCCAGCGAGGAGCGCAAATCTGCAACGCCGTCCAGGCCTTCAAGCCGCTGTTTCAGCTCATCTGTGTAACTTTTGAGCAGGTCCAGATCTTCCGAGAAGAAGCGGATTTCGATTGGGGTTTTGAGGTTAAAGAACGAGGGGCGACCGACGGAAAAGCTCAAGTTGGGCCAGCGTGAAAAGGTGTCGCGTAACCCGTTGGCAATGGCAGCCTCGCCGCGGTCGTTGCCGCGATCGCTCAGGACCACATTGACCTGACCCAGGTTCTCATCCTTGGTTTTCAGTGAAAGACCGCCTGCAACCGTTCGGCTACCCGCCGTTGCGTAAACGGTTTTAACCCCGTCGGCTTGGGCCGATTGGGTGGCCATATCGCGAATCATTTCGGCCGTTGTGGGTAATGCGGTGCCTTCAGGCATACTCACTTCAAAGAAAAACTCGCCTTGGGTTAAAGGTGGCATCAGTTCGCGCCCGCGATCCAAAACGCTTTGTACACTGACAAAGAAAAGCGCCATAAAAACCAAGATAACGGCCCAACGGAAGCGCAAAGCAGAGGCAATAATTTGATTGTAAAGACTGGAAAACCAGCCAAGTAGTTCGGGCTCAGGATCTTTGGGAAGATTCACTTTTTCCAGATTGGCCAAGTTGCGCATGGATTCGTAACCATCCAGACCCTGGCCTTTGTTTTTGCGCCGTTCGAGCGAGGCCAACATGGGGATCAGCGAAATGGCTGCAACGAGGGAGGCACACAGGCTGATCGTGACCGTAATGGCCTGATCCTTAAACAGTTGGCCGGCCACGCCTTCCACATAGACGATGGGCAGAAAAACCGCGACCGTCGTCAAGACGGATGCGATAACGGCGGCACCCACTTCGGAAGTGCCCTCGATGGCAGCCACTCGCCAGGTGAACCCGCGCTGTTTGTGGCGCTGGATCGATTCGAGCACGACGATGGCGCTGTCGACCAACATGCCGATGCCCAGGGTCAAACCGCCTAAGGACATGATGTTAAGCGAAACGTCCAATCGGTACATCAGCATAAACGTCGCCATGACCGAGATGGGGATGGAAATTGCAATGATCAACGTGGGTTTAAACTGGCGCAAAAATGCCGCCAGCACCAGGATTGCCAACAGGCCGCCGATCATCAGCGCCTGCTGCACTTCGCGAATCGATTGCTCGATAAACCGGCTTTGATCGTAAAGCAGTTCCAGGCGCATGCCCTGGCCGAGGATGGCTGGCAATTCGGAAATTTTTTGGCGGACTTCTTTTGCGACTTGGACGGTGTTGGCATCGCCTTCTTTGTAGATGTCCAACATCACACATTCTTTGCCGTTGACGTACGAAATCTCTTCGCGGTCCTTGATGCCGCGCGTGACTTGCGCCACTTCGCGCAAACGAACAGGCGGGAGGTTGGCCGGTGTTATGACCAGTTCACCGATATCGCTGACTTGGGTGTATTCATTCACCGTCCGGACCAGGAATTGGTTGTCGCGTCCTTCCAAGGATCCGCCGGGTCGGTTAATGTTGGAGCCGGCAATGAGTGTGCCGATCTGGTCCATAGTGATGCCCATGGCCGCGATTTCGCCTTGGTTCACGTTGACCTGGATTTCCTCTTCCTCGCCGCCGCGGACCTGGGCACTGGCGACTCCATCGATTTTGCTCATTTCGTCTTTGAGCTGTTTGTCCGCAATGACGCGCATGAGCCGTAAATTGTCCGAACCGACCATTGCCACCCGCATGATGGGGTCGAGCGCCGGATCGTAGCGCAGGACGATCGGAGTTTCAGCTTCATCGGGCAAAACTACCCGATCCAGTTTTTCGCGCACGTCGATGATCAATTCGTCCATATCGGCTTCCCAGCCGAATTCCAAGGTGACTTCGGAGATGCCAGCCCGCGATACCGAGTGCATCGTGCGTAGGCCCTTCAAAACACCGACGGTTTCTTCAACCGGTTTGGTGACCAGGTTTTCAACTTCGGCAGGCGCGGCATCCGGCAGTTCGGTTTGAACGGTCAGGCTGGGGTAAGTCAGTGTAGGGAGGAGGTTGATCGGCAAACGGGAAAAACCCACTCCACCGAAAGCAACAATGGCCAATGCGACCATGAAAACGGTTACGGGTCGTTTTACTGAAAGGGTGACCAGGTCGCGAATCACGTGGTTTTGCTCCCTTCAGCTTCGGTTTCCGTCTTTTTGGTTTCAATGACTACCACTTCACTGCCTTCGCGCAAGTTGCGTTGGCCTTTAACCACAATTTGGGAGGCCGGATCGAGACCCGAGATGATTTCGGTCCAACCGCTTTCAACAATGCCTAATTCGACCGCCTGCTTGCGGGCTTTATTACCATCCAGAACATACACAAAATGACCGCTTGGCTCTTCAATAACTGCGCTGGAGTTGACCAACATGGCGTTATCGCGTTTAAGGGTCAGAATGCGAACCTTAGCGAAATCGCCCGGGCGGATACCGTTCGGGTACTGATGAACTTCGGCTGTGACTTTGACCGTACCGGTTTCTTCTTCAACGATAGGGCTGACCAGACTGATTTCGCCCGTAAATGCGGGGTAAGGCGTCACTTCAATTTCAACTTTTTGCCCGACTTTGATTTGGGCCATGCGGTTGGAAGGTAGGTAGATTTTGAGTAAAAGCGGGTCCGTATCCATGATTTGGAACAGTTCGATTCCGGGCGTAATATTGGCACCGACATCCACCTGGCGACGGACAATTTTTCCGGAGAATGGGGCTGTAATGACGGTATAACTCAAGCTGAGTTCAGCTTGATTCAGATCAGCTTGTGCCTTTTCCAAATTGTGCTTGACCAAATCAAATTCCTGGTCGGCCAAAACGCCCATTTCTTTCATGCGCTGTTTGCGATCGTATTCGGTTTGCGCTTGGTTGAGGGCAATTTGCGCTTGTTCCAGACGGATTTTCAAATCGTCATCTTCCAGCTTGAGCAGGATGTCTTCCTTCTCAACCGCATCGCCTTCTTCCTTGAAGATCTGGCGAACAATACCCGTTGTGCGAGAGCGAATTTCTGCTCGTGCTTCAGGTTGCAGGGTAGAGGTCGTGGCAAAGTAGCTGGTGGCCGGTCCAATTTTGACAGGGCTGACGGCTACCGGTACTTTCTCCATTTTGGGCGGGCCGCCTTGTGCTTTTTGGTTGGCATCGGCTTTGTTACAAGCCACGGTGCCCAAAATTAAGAATCCGCAGGTAGCCAGGTGTGTTATCCGCATCATTTTTTTCCTATCCGATCGAAAAGGTTACACGTTTCGCGCTTACGGTCCATACGCAACGATCTCCTAAAAGTTCGCCGCGTTCTGGCGAAAACTTAAGTTTTTTCAGCACAAAAGGTTGGGCGAATGGATAGGCTTTATTACAATAGCGGCCGACGTGAGGGGCAAAATGCAAAAAATGAATCGATGGGCACAAGTGGGTGCCGTTCTGCCCGGGCTGGGCTTGGTTGCGGCTTTAACCGCCCTATGTGTGTGGGTTCATCCGTTTTTACCGGAATCGGCTCGTGAAATCTTCGGCTTGACCTTGATGGCCATCAGCCTGGGTTTGTTGATAGGCAACTTGACCGAAATCCCTGTTAGCCTGCGACCCGGAATTCGCTTCTCCTTTCAAACCTTGCTCAAGGTGGCGATTGTGCTGCTGGGCTGCAAAGTATCTTTTGTGAAATTTCAAGCGCTGGGCTGGTCAGTACTGGGATTGGTCCTGTTTCTGATGACGAGCATTCTCCTGTTGGTCCATTTTATGGGCCGGCGGGTCAAAGTCAGTGATCGGTTGAGTGTCCTTTTAGGCGTTGGCACGGCCGTGTGCGGGAACACCGCTATTTCGGCAGCGGCACCGGTGATTGGCGCCACCGATGAGGAAGTCTCTTTTGCCATCGCCACCAATACGTTGTTTGGCACGTTGGCCCTCTTTATCTATCCTTTTGTTGCGCATCTCCTGGGCTTGACGGACCCTCAATTTGGGATCTGGGCCGGCAGTGCGATCAACGATACGTCCCAGGTGGTTGCTGCTGGGTTTGCTTACAGTGCCATTGCGGGTGAAATGGCGACGACGGTTAAATTGGCGCGCAATAGTCTGATGGGCGTTGTCTTGGTTATATTGAGTCTGCGTTTTGGAAAAACCCAATCCACTCACCCGCTCAAACGCATTTTTGTTGGCGTTCCGTGGTTTGTATGGGGTTTTGTTGGCATGGCGGTGCTGGGTTATTTGGGATGGATCCAAAAGGTAAGCGGCCTGGAGTCGCTGTTAGGTCAGGCCATAAAAATATTGATTCCGATGGCATTACTTGCGGTGGGATTACAAACCCGCTTCCAAAACTTGAAGCAGCTTGGGGTTCGGCCTTTGATGATTGGATTTGTTGCGGGCCTCTTCTCGGCCATGGTCAGTTTGGGTCTTTTAATCTGGGCGGATCTGGGTATGGGTTAACAAAACCCACCCGAAAAAGCGCCAGAAAACGAGCCCAAAGCGTGGAGATCTAACTCAATCTGCAAATTGATAAAGTATTGGAACTATTACTTTACGAAAACTTTGCTGCTCGCTTTCTTCTGTATCGGGAAGGGTTTGCGATTCGAACACCTGGCTGGGCTGAAAAATTTCAAAAAATCTGTTGGGAATTGGCCCATTTTGCGGGATCATGGAGGTGGATGGGACCTTTCGGTCGAGGCAGTTGCCTCCCGGGCCTTTTCCCCTGATTACTACCTCATCATGATGGAACCTGCTTGGCCATTTCACAAAGCTGGCAACTCGGTGCTTTACCCTCTGGTTTCAGAGGCGGCGGTTAGGATGCGTGTCAATTGACTTTTGTTTTGTTCGCTCTCCTTATCAGTCCTTATGATTGGTCGGCCAGTTTCCGATTCGAATCGTTCTCCGTTCTGGATGGTCTATCTCACAATGACATTTACGCCATTAAACGGGATCGGCTCGGTTTCCTTTGGGTGGCGACGGCTGACGGGTTGAATCGTTTTGATGGTCAGAAGTGGACGCTCTATCGCCATGCGGCCAATGACCCCTACTCCTTGCCGGATAGTTATATTCAGTGCCTGGAAATGGATGCCAGCGGCCGATTGTGGGTCGGAACTCAATACGGTGGCCTTTGTTTGTACGATCCGGATGAGGACCGCTTTGAGACCAAGGTTTTGCAGAACCCGGAAACGCAACAATCTATTTCAAATGTGACTGCTTTGCGCTGGGTCGGCGACCAACTGTGGGTCGGGACGGAACATTATGGGTTGTTTATTTTTGACCAGAAGGAGCAGAAGCTCATTCGACCAGAAGGATTTGAGGCCTATACCCGCGACAAGGTGGAATGTATTAGCCCGCTGGTAGGCCCTTATGTCTATGTGGGAACCCGGCTCAATGGCCTCATGCGCCTGGACTACAAAAAAGGCGGCTTGTCCCAAGTGTTTGATCCGCAAAATGGCGCGCTGCCTGCCCGCCATATCTGGTCGGTTTGGGTTGATTCCGATGGTACGGTTTGGGTTGGGACGAAAGTCGGTCTCCTGCGCAAGGCGGCGAACGAAAATGATTTTCAGCGGGTTCAAGGTTCAGAAACGCTAGGTTTCCCCATTGAGAGCCTGGCCCGCGATACGCAGCATCGATTATGGGTTGGAACCCGCGGCGGTGGCCTTTTTTTATGTCCGGAAGAAACGGAATTGGGTTGTGATTGGCGCTCGGTTGCTGAATTTGGTTTTCCTGAAGAGTTTGTGACCGACATTTATGCGGACAATTCGGGCCTGTTGTGGATAGGTACCTACCAAGGTGGTCTTTACAAGTTGGGACGCTCCCAAGAAGGGTTCGATCATTACCTGCATGCCAAAGGAATTAGCCAACGTCCGTCCGTAAATAAGGTTCGCGATATAGAAGAAGACGGCCAGGGCCGACTTTGGATGGCGACTTTGGGTGGTGTTTCCATGATGGACGCCAATCACCAGAACCTGATTGAAGTGGACCTCGCCCAATGGGGTATGGATGAGGAAGCCGGGCTCAGCTTACTAGCTCACCCCGATGGGGGCATGCTTGTAGCGCTTGATCAGGGCCAAGTTTGGTTGGTGGATAAGCAAGCACCCGCACGCCGCCTAGATAGCCTTTTCCCTAATCTGGATCCCAAGCAAATTGAAAATGTGGCGACCATGATTTGGGATCATCACGGCCGACTTTGGTTGGGTTCTCTCAAAAATGGCTTGACCGTTTTAGATCCGGCCACTGGGCAGGTCGATCAGATTGAAATGTTTAACGGTGACCCGCTCGGCAAATCCATTAACGTTTTGTTTGCCGATTCACAGCATCGATATTGGGTCTCCTCCGAAAAAGGACTGCATGTCTTGGATAGCGAATTTCAGCCCATTATGAAATTCAGCACGTATGTATTGGACCTTGCCACACAATTACCCTCCAACGGCGTATTTGCCATTGCTGAACTGGATCAGACGCTGTGGCTGGGAACATCGGGTGGCTTGTGTCAGATCCGTCCGATCCCCAATGGCAAAAAGTGGCCGGTCAACCCTGTTCCACTGCCCGGCATTAAGGACTTGACCGTTTACGGTCTGATTCCCGCCCAAAATGGCATGTGGCTGGGTACAAACCAAGGGCTCGTTTTCTGTTCACCTCACGACACGCGCATTAAACATTACACCTATTCGGATGGGATTCAAGGCGATTTGTTCAGCTCCCATGCTGCGCATAAAGGGGCCGACGGTCGGCTCTATTTTGGTGGCAGTAATGGGGTTACGGCTTTTTTTCCCGATCGTTTGCACATGCGTACCGAACCGCCTTCGATCGCTTTATCCGAGTTTCAGATTAATCAGAAAACGGTGCCGCTCCACCACTACCTGAAAAACGAAAACCTGCTCCTGCTTCAACCGGACCAAAATTTCCTGCATTTTCGTGTGGCTGCGCTTGATCTGGTTGCCCCCGAAAAAAATGTGTTTCGCGCCAAATTACACGGCTGGGACGAAGATTGGTTTGAGTTCCGCGGACGCTGCGATCTCGATTACCGCAAGCTGGGTTCGGGCACCTACCAATTGGAGGTCTATGCGGCCAATGACCATGGGTTCTGGGCAACCAAACCGTATTCACTGAACATCCAGGTCCTGCCTTACTTTTATCAAAGCTGGTGGTTCCGCGGACTGATTTTATTATTTACAGCGATTGGCGGTCACTACTCCATTCGTTTTGGCCGGCGGTTCCTCAAATCCTTTTTGCGCTGGCGCCGGGCCATCTATATCGGCCCCTATCGCGTGCTCGAAACCATTGGCAAAGGCGGAATGGGAACGGTGTACAAAGCTATCCACAGTCAGAACAAACGTCAGGTTGCGATTAAGATTTTTGATCTAAAAGGCAACGAAAGTCGCATCCGACGGTTTTCCCAAGAAAGTCTTGCCTGTGAACGCATTGATCATCCCAATGTAATTAAGATTTATGACCGGGGTCAACACGAGGGCCGTCCTTTTTATTGCATGGAGTTGTGTGAAGGTAAATCCTTGCGCCAATGTATTCAAGAGCGCAATATTTCCACTGGCGCTGCGTTGATGTTGTACCGCGTGTTATTGGAAACCATTCGGGCCGTTCACACATGTGGTGTTTTACACCGCGACTTGAAGCCAGACAACATCATGATTCTCAATGGTTTGGACCTGCGCAAATTATTACCAACCCCCGATAGTCTGACCCTGATCCGCCAGAACACAAAAATTTTGGATTTTGGTTTGGCCAAGTTGTTCGGAGAAGAACACATCACCAAAACAGGCGATATGTTGGGCACGGTCTCCTATTTGCCGCCCGAATATTTGGCTGGAGAGGAATCCCATCACGAAAGTTTCGACTTCTACGCGTTGGGCATCATCCTTTACGAAATGCTGACCGCACGTGCGCCTTATGAAGGCAATGCCATCATGGAAATTATTTTCGCCATTTTCAATAAGCCGGCGACCCCACCCGCCGTTTCGGTTCCGCATATTCCGGGCGCCATCTCCGAGTTTTGTTTGGACATAATTCAAAAAGATGTCCATCACCGTCTGACTGATCCGGACGAAATTCTAGCCAAACTCGACGAAATCCTCGGCTTTTCGGCCGAAGAAGAAGCTGCCAGCTAAAAAAACAGCCGATCGTGAAATTGGTAGTTGTGTAAAGCCCCCATGTGGTCCAGCACAGCGGCTAAAAATGATTGTGCCGAAATTTGGCCTAACCCGCCGCGGAACGCCTGGCGTTCACCAAATTCGCGGCTGTCATCGCGTCGACAGTTTTCGGCCCAGAGCAGGCTTGGTACAGGATCCCCTGTATGCCGTCCCGTATTGGAATCGGTGGTATGGTCACCGGAAATCGCAATCACCCCGGTAAAATTGCGCAGAGGGTCCAGCGCTTGATCGATGCGCTCCAAAAAATCGCGCTTGCCTTCCGGGTTTAAATCGTGCGCCAAGGTGTCCGTCGCCTTTATGTGCAAGAATACCAAATCTTTGCGTTCTGTAGCCTGGAGTGCCATTTCGATTTTCTTGGCTAAATCCGTCGTGTGAGAGGCCGTGAACCGGGGATGGACCACCGTTTCAAAGCCAAATAATCGCGCCAACCCGAGCAAGGTCCCTTCGCCCGAAACCAGGGCTACTTTTAACTTCATCAAATTCAGCAGATTAACCAAACGCTGAACTTTGCCGGCACCGCGAATCAACAAGCCATTGGCTTCGGGTAAACCCTGGCGTCGACGAACAGTATTCACGGGATGATCGGCCAACAAGCGATGGGCATGGCTCACCAATTGATTCACCAGTTTGGCGGTTTGGACGGCCCCTTTGACCTTTATGCGACGTGCTTGGCAGGTTAAGGCCCCTAATTCTTCCTGGCCTGCACCTGGGTCCGTATTGGTGATTAATGCGGACAATTGGGGACCTCTGAGGCGACACACTACCCGGTGCTGGGTTGCTGGTCGAAATTCCACCTGATAGTCCGTACCCAAATCGATTTGGTTTAAAACGGTACACAATTCAGGGACATGCGCCTCGATGCGACCCGCACGACGATCCAGAATTTCGAAACGATCAGAAGCCAAACGCACATGCGCCAGATTACAACGCAAGGCCACATCGCCCGGAGCCATATCCAAACCAATGCCGGCCGCTTCTACGGGGCCGCGTTGCAATTTCTGAGCATCCTCGAGCCGCAATCCCATTAATAGACCTGCACCGATATGGGTACCCACGGGAACCCAGGGTGCAAGATGGTTCACCATTCCGGTTAAACCCTGGGCTGCAAAAAAGTCCAGGTTGGGCGTTTCTGCGGCCTCCAATGGTGTTTTTCCATGCAGTCGCGGACTCGGCCGATCGCCCAGCCCGTCCAGAATCAAAACGAGGCCTGGCAAAGCAGTCATGATATGCCTTTCTTCTCCTGGTGGAAGAGGAGTTCCGGATTGGGTTTAATAAATCTTCCTAGAGTTTCGGCTATTGTGTCCATGATTAGTTTCAAAGTTTTTTCCTGATCGTCATTGCCAATGATGGGTACCCCGTAGCGATCCGCCTCCGCCAACAAAAAATTTTGGACTTTACAGATCGATTCAAAATGGGTGAGATAACGCTCGGCGCGCCGGGAATTGGCCGTTTGACCACGACCGACCAGCTGTTTTTTGAGGTTTTTGCGTTTGAGCACCGCGAGCAGGAGCGGAATGACGATCGTATCACCGGCGATTTCGGTTTTGGCCATCATTTGTGGATGGATATGAACCCCTTCGACAATCAAGCTGATTCGCTCCCGTTCGGCCCGTTGCAACACACCTTCGATTCCAATGCCCACGTGACTGGATTGGGTCAGATAACCTTCGATCAAGTTAGAGAGCCCATCACCCGCACTGGGGTTCAGTTCGGAAAGCGCCTCCCAGGCCGAAAAGGAACTGGTGTGCAAGGTCGGCAACAGCCGTTCTGGGATCAGGAGCCGCATAATTTCACGCAGCATGTCCGTGCTTTGGGTACGCACGATACTCAATCGATGGGCCAATTCCGCACTGATCGTACTCTTGCCTGAACCCGTGGTGCCGCCAATCAAAAGCACCAGCGGCCGACCGCTGCGGGCCAAGGCAATCCAAGTAATGTAGCGCTGCGCTACCTCAGGCGGCTCGTTTTGCAGTAAATGTTCATAAACCAACTTGGCCAATTGGTTGGACGTAATTTGGCGCTCTTTGCGGGCAAGGATTGTTTTTTCAATATGCGCGCAGATCGCATAACTCTTGTCGCTACCAAAGGCGCAAAGTTCCATGGATCGGGCCAGCTCGCCCTTGGAAAACGGGCTGGCATGACCGGAAAAATCCGAGACGAGAATGGGGGGCGTGCCCATGGCGCGCGCTTGGTAACGCGTATGGGCGACTTCCAATTCTTCCAACTTTAGCCTTTGGGCAATCACCCGGCGCAGGTGCTCTGTCGAAACCTCATTTGCCCCGCCCAAATCCTCGCGAACCCGTGTGGCAATGCTATAAGCCTGATTAAAGTCCAGGCCGACTTCTTGTAAGGAGCGGGTCAATATGCCGCGCAAGAACGGGAATTCCTGACCTTCTCGGTCCATGACGCGAATTTTGGTGTTTTTGTTAGGTTTGGCCATGAAAAGGTATCCCGGCTTGTGAAGTCGATCCGCTTTCGATAGTCTATGCATGAAATTCCCTATTTGAGGAGAGCCATGTCTATTCTTTTCATCTGCCTTTTATGGGCCCAAGCATCCTATCCGGAATCGCCCGGATTTAACCATGAGGGATCCGACAGCAAAGCCATAGCACTTGCCGATCAGTGCATGGTCGCCATGGGCGGATATGAAGCCTACAACCAAACCCGTTTTGTCAGCTGGCGTTTCTTTGGAAAGCGGCTACATGTGTGGGATAAATGGACGGGCGCCCTGCGTTTCGAAAACAAAGACACGCTGGTCCTGATGAATGTCAATTCCAAACAAGGTCGGGTCTTTAAAGCTGGCCAGGAGGTGACAGATCCCGCAGAACGGGATAAGGCGCTCCAAGATGGTTATGAAGCTTGGATCAATGACAGCTATTGGGTTTTTATGCCCTACAAATTAAAGGATAGCGGCGTTACTTTGCGTTATGTGGGCGAAGGCCAAATGGCCGATGGTCGGGCTGCCGATATTCTCGAATTGACCTTTGCCAATGTGGGGGTTACACCGGAAAACAAGTACCACGTCGCGATTGCCAAGGACACGCATTTGGTCGAGGAGTGGTCGTTTTTTGAAAAGTTTTCGGATGAGAAGCCCGCCTTCACCACACCGTGGTCCAATTGGAAAAAGTACGGGAACATCTTGCTGAGCGACGATAGAGGCAAAGCCAAACACACCGATCTTCACGTCTACGAAACCTTACCCGAATCGGTTTTCACCGATCCGGCTCCCTGGCCTTGACTCCGGGTGGCGGCCATTTTGCTTCGAATAGATTAGGAGGTCCTCCCTGCATTTATTGAATTTCACTTTATTGCTGACCATCCTGTCATTCCCCTTACTCGGTCAGGATCGATACTTATCTCATGTAACTCCTGCGAGTTCGGCATTTGCCTCTCAGCTCATCTGTGAAAACGCCAGTTTTGAAACACAAGTAGTCGTTTTAAAGGCCTTTAACGAAAAAGGTCTGCCTCAGGGCAGCAAGCAGTTTGAATTGGGACCGGGTCAGCGCCAAGTGTTTTCGGTCAGCTTGGAATTTGCCGAAACCCAAGTGGCCTATTTCGTTATTGAGGGTTCTACACAGGTGCATTGCGCTGTCTCAATTGAACGCAACTCTTATGACGGAAGCGTGGTTCTTCTTCCCGAAACCAGTGAACAGGCCAGCCTATGGACGTTTCTGCCCAGTCTGAAAAATGGTTTGTTTGATGGCTTTGCCCTAATCAACCCACAGTCGTATGTCACAGGTATTGAGGTTCGCCTTCGTGCTGCTGATGGTTCGCTACGCGAAAAAAAGACCTATAACGAGGTGGCACCGGGTGCCAAGCTGTTGGTGGTCGCCAATGAGTTGTTTAAATCCCAGGCTGGCGATTATTTGGAAGTGATCGGTTACGATCCCTTTTTATTGACGGTTTTGGGCGGCAGCTACCCCGGCAGTGGTGGCGCCTACCTGTGGACCAATTTGGCAGTTGCCAATCAGTGGAGTGCCGGTCTGGCCGATGCGTTCCAACAGAGTCGGGTGCGTTGGTATCCTTACCGCAATCAGCGTGTGCAATACGAATCGTTGCGGGTGTGTTTCTGTCAACAGGTGAAACGGGTCCTGATTACCGAAGAAAACGGTCAAATCCTCAGTATGCTGGATGCCGAGACGCAGGTGCCGATTCCAGCCGAGGAATGGTCTAATTTTGTGACCATCCAGGGCGCTTTTTTCGCGGTAGATCAGGCTATGGCCAATCACTATCAACGTTTACAGGTCACGTTTGATCCGGATTACGGCTTCCCCAGTCATATCCAATCCGATGTCCACGAATTCTACGCCGACGACGAAACAGACATCACCCTAACCAACTTCCGCATCCTGAACTAAATCAACTTTTCTGGCAGAAATTCGGGTCCATTAAGGTTGAAAATGGTCTGTTGCCGGTTCGTTCTGCATGGGGACTGCTCACGCCTGACAAGGGATCTAGCCATTCGAACCCAAAACGGCATGTGGATGAGCAGGAGAAGCCGCCAATTCCAACCCCGCTAGGCGAAATGGCGGACTTGGGTTTGAGCCGGTGGAAGAGCAGACTTTTAGGTTGCGGACCGTGGCGCAATTCTGCCTTCGCGTGTAAGAGAGCCCAAAGACAATTCCAATACGGAGGTCGGGCTCCAAATTGTCGAACGCTGGGTACTGACTAATTTGAAGAATTAAACCGTCTCGTCCATGAGTGAGTTGAACAAACTTTCGCCGAATAGCGGCGGACCAAAAAAAGGGAGGCGTTTGCCTCCCTTTTTGCCATTAGGTTTGTTTGGGTTGATTGCGTCTGCGGGTGTGGATGGCCAGCGCCAGCAGTCCGAGGCTGAAGAGGATCATTCCCCAAGCGCTCAGAGTCGGAACCACGGTAATAGGGGGGAAGGTGACGGGTGTCGGATCCGAATGGTTGCCCGGGCCACTGCCATCGGGATCGGGATTGGCGCCATCTTGGGAAACGTCACTGACTGAGGTTCCGCCGCCGTTGGCTTGCGCAATCGCGGTGTTGTTGTACGGACCGGCCGGTGTGGCAGCGGTCAGGGCAATGGAGATACTGATGGTCAGGGTTCCACTGCCGCCGCTGACCAAGCTGTCGGTACCCATGAGCATGTTGATGTCACTCTCGCCATCGTAAGCGGGGTTGACGGCAAAATCCATGCTGCTGATTTGGTCAACGTTGAAGGCGATCGGGGCAGGGTAGGTTGCCCGCAAATCGTCGAGAATTTGTAAATCAGTGAGATCTACTGGACCCGGATTGGTCACCAGGAATGTGTAATCCACGTAGAAGGTTTGCGTGAGTGCATCGTAATCAGTACTGGTCACCTGTTTGGCCAAGCCAATGGACGGCAACGGATGTTCCGTCATACACGTGGTGCATTCGGGATCGGGGTCACCGCCACCGGTGGGTACCACGTTATTGCCAACGGTCCCAGTCGCGCCCAGGTTAACCGTAGCCGTGTAGGATACGACATAGGTTCCGGTTGCTGCGCCCGAGGCCAAGGTGAAGGTGCGGGTATTGCCGGAACCACCTGGCACAAAGCCATTCGGATTGTTGGTCACTGTTCCGAAGGTGAGGTCTGAATCCAGGGTATCGGTCAGGACGACATCCGCTGTGGTTGGACCATTGGCGACCTGCAGGGTCAAGGTGTAGGTGAGGGTGTCGCCCGGTACCACAGGCGAACCGCTGGCCGGATCCGCACTTTTCGCGACTGAAATCTGCGGCGTGAGCGGATGTGAGGTAGAGCAGGTGGTGCATTCAGGATCGGGATCGCCGCCACCTGTTGGTACCACATTGTTGCCTACGGATCCGTTAGCGCCCATGTTGACGGTTGCCGTGTAAGAAACGGAGTAAACGCCATCACTGGCGCCTGTCGGCAGGGTGAAGGTACGGGTATTGCCGGCGCCACCGGGTGTAAATCCTCCAGTGTTGGCGGTAATCATGCCAAATGTGAGGTTGGGATCAAGCGTGTCGGTAAGGACGGAATCGGCGGTGGTCGGTCCATTAACAACCGTTAAGTCCAGTGTGTAGGTGATGGTATCTCCGGGTACAACAGAACTACCCGAAATAGGATCGGCCGATTTGGTTACCGATATTTGCGGAACAAGCGGGTGGCTGGTCGAGCAACCATCACAGGTCGGATCGGGATCGCCACCGCCCGTTGGCACCACATTGTTGCCTACGGATCCGTTAGCGCCCATGTTGACGGTTGCTGTGTAAGAAACGGAGTAAACGCCATCACTGGCGCCTGTCGGCAGGGTGAAAGTGCGGGTATTGCCGGCGCCACCGGGTGTAAATCCACCAGTGTTGGCGGTAATCATGCCAAATGTGAGGTTAGGATCGAGCGTGTCGGTAAGGACGGAATCGGCGGTGGTCGGTCCATTAACAACCGTTAAGTCCAGTGTGTAGGTGATGGTATCTCCGGGTACAACAGAACTACCCGAAATAGGATCGGCCGATTTGGTTACGGATATTTGCGGAACAAGCGGGTGGCTGGTCGAGCAACCATCACAGGTCGGATCGGGATCGCCACCGCCCGTTGGCACCACATTGTTGCCAACGGATCCGCTAGCGTTCATGTTGACGGTTGCCGTGTAAGAAACGGAATAAACACCATCACTGGCTCCCGTTGGCAGGGTGAAGGTACGGGTATTGCCGGCGCCACCGGGTGTAAATCCACCAGTGTTGGCGGTAATCATGCCAAATGTGAGGTTAGGATCGAGCGTGTCGGTAAGGACGGAATCGGCGGTGGTCGGTCCATTAACAACCGTTAAGTCCAGTGTGTAGGTGATGGTATCTCCGGGTACAACAGAACTACCCGAAATAGGATCGGCCGATTTGGTTACGGATATTTGCGGAACAAGCGGGTGGCTGGTCGAGCAACCATCACAGGTCGGATCGGGATCGCCACCGCCCGTTGGCACCACATTGTTGCCAACGGATCCGCTAGCGTTCATGTTGACGGTTGCCGTGTAAGAAACGGAATAAACACCATCACTGGCTCCCGTTGGCAGGGTGAAGGTACGGGTATTGCCGGAACCGCCCAGGATAAAGCCATCCGGATTCATGGTAATCAAACCAAAGGTCAGATTCGAATCGAGGGTGTCGGTCAGGACAGAATCGGCGGTTGTGGGCCCATTGCTCACGGTTAACTGCAAGGTGTACGTAATCGTGTCGCCGGGTGCAACTGGTGTTCCACTAACCGGATTCGCACTCTTGGTGACTGAAATCTGAGGGGTCAGGGAGTGGGTCGTGGTGCAACTGGTGCAGCTTGGATCGGGATCACCCCCGCCGGTGGGAACCACACTATTGCCGACCGTACCCGTTGCCATGAGGCTGACTGTGGCGCTGTAGGAAACGCTGTAGGTACCGTTTGGTGCGCCGGAAGCCAGGGTAAAGGTGATCATGTTACCGGCTCCGCCTTGGACAAAGCCATCGGGGTTGGCTGTGACCATGCCGAAGGTTAAATCTGTGTCTAGCGTATCGGTTAGGACGACCGGTGCGCTGGTCGGCCCATTACTGACGTCGAGGGTCAGGGTGTAGATAATGGTGGCACCGGGCAGCACTGCACTACCCGAGGGCGGACTTGCGGATTTGCTGACCTGGATTTGCGGCGGGACAGAATGGCTGGTCGTGCAGTCTGTGCAACTGGGATCGGGATCGCCACCACCTGTTGGAACGACGCTGTTGCCGACCGTGCCATCGGTGTTGGTATTGACGACCGCCGTGTAGGAGACGGAGTAAACGCCATCCGCTGCGCCGCTTGCCAAGGTAAAGGTGCGGGTATTGCCACTGCCTCCAGGCGTAAAGCCATCGGGGTTGGCTGTGACCATGCCGAAGGTTAAATCTGTGTCCAGCGTATCCGTCAGGACAACCGGCGCGCTGGTCGGCCCATTGGTCACCGTTAACGTGAGGGTGTAGGTGATGGTGTCCCCGGGGGCGACGATACTGCCATCCATGGGGTTGGCACTTTTGCTGACTGAAATTTGGGGAATGACGGGGTGGGAAGTGCTGCAGGTGGTACACGAAGGATCCGGGTCTCCGCCACCACTGGGAACGACATTATTGCCGACTGAGCCACTGGCATTTAGATTCACGGTGGCGGTGTAGGACAGGCTGTAGGAGCCGTTGGCCGCACCGCTGGCCAGGGTAAAGGTTCGTGTATTGCCACTGCCGCCCAAAACAAAACTATCGGGATTGGCAGTGATCATGCCAAAGGTCAGGTTGCTGTCCAAAGAGTCGGTGAGCACCACAGGGTCCGTCGTAGGACCATTGGCCACTAACAGGTTCAAGGTGTAGGTGATGGTGGCACCTGGTGCTACCAGCGTGCCGCTAGCCGGATTGGCCGATTTGGAGACTTGGATGTTAGGGTTTGCGGCGCCTTCAACGGGGGTAATTATCGTGTCGTCGTCGGGTGGGGTTTCGTTTGAATCGCCTGTCCCCGTATTAGAAATGAAGCCGTTGGCGACATCCATTGCCTGCACCACATACGTTCCGATCAAGGTGCAGGAATCTCCAACTGGCAAGCTAGCACACGGCGTGGTCCCGCCAGTTGGTGTGATCAGGGAGTCGGTGACGACCACATTGGTCAAAGGAATATTTCCGGTATTGGTAACCGTAATTTCATACGTCAGCGTATCGCCCAGGGTAATCGTTCCGCTCATGTCTTCATCGGCATTGCCGGTCCTCATTTTGACCGTTTGTAATGCAGGTGAAGGTTCGACTGGGGTGATGACCACGTCGTCATCGGGTGGGGTTTCATTGGAATCGCCGGTAGCTGTGTTGGTGATTGAGCCGGTCAAAACATCAGCATTGGTCACCACATAAGTGCCAATCATGGTGCAGGAGTCGCCGACGGCGAGGGTGGCACACGGTGCGCTGCCCCCGGTCTGGCTGATCAGCGGGTCCGTAATAGTCACGTTGGTAAGTGGAATATTGCCGGTGTTGGTCACGGTGATGGTGTAGGTGAGTGTGTCGCCTTCAGTGATGGTGCCACTCATGTCCTCGTCCGCATTACCCGTCCTCATTTTGACCGTTTGCAGGGCAGGTGAGGGGAAAACCGGGGTCATCAGGATGTCGTCATCCGGCGGTGTCTCATCAGAATCACCGGTTCCAATATTGGTGATTGAGCCGGTCAAAACATCGGCATTGGTAACGACATAGGTCCCCATCAAAGTACAGGAATTGCCGACCGCGAGGGTGGCACACGGGGTCGATCCGCCAGTTGGCGTAATCAAGGAGTCCGTCACCACTACATTATTGAGCGTAATATCCCCGGTATTGGTGACGGTAACGAGGAAGGTCAAGGTATCGCCTTCCGTCACGGTACCGCTCATATCTTCATCCGCGTTGCTGAAAAGGGATTTGACAGTGGTTAATTCGGGAACGAGTAGAGTGACGGTCGCTGTGTCATCTGGCGAATCAATACCATTGACTTCCGCATGTGCAGTGTTGTTGATGACACCATTCATGACATCGCTGGCCTGAGTCATATAGGTGGCGGAACAGGTGGCCATTTCGCCCG
This sequence comes from Acidobacteriota bacterium, assembly GCA_020637335.1. GTDB lineage: Bacteria > Acidobacteriota > Holophagae > Acanthopleuribacterales > Acanthopleuribacteraceae > JACJWC01. The sequence goes on from JACJWC010000013.1 coordinate 103,352, forward strand.
GATCAAAGAAGTTGTCGTTGTTGCCCAAGGTCGTTAAGTCAGGGCAGGTAATGGAGCCGATTAGCGGATCCACAACTGTGATGGGCGCTTGAAGGATGGCGTTGCCAGTGTTGGTGACGGTAAAGGTGTAGGTGATCGATTGTCCGGCCGCGGTAAAAGTGGTTGGGCTAGCCGTTTTCGTAAACCCAATTACCGCAGTGGCATAGGTCGCGGAATCGCTGTCCATAACCATGATCATACCGGAATCTGCGGTTGCAGTCGCGGTATTTGGGAAAACCCCCGGCATTGAGGCGGTGAAGGGGCCAAGGATACAGGTGGCAATATGCGCCGTTGGCATCATGGCATCAGCAACGGGCAGGCTCATCGGCCAGGTACAGCCAGCGGTGCTTACATTCGCATCGCTGAGCATCAGATTGGTTAAATCGGTTTCGCCGATGTTTTCAATTGTGAATTTGTAATAGTAAGTGCCATTTAGCGGAACGGCCAAGTAATCGGACCAAAGTCCATTGGGGTCAGCAGAAGGGCCCACTTCTTTGGAAAGGACAATTCGGGGAATGGGTTGATCGATAACCAAAGTCGAGGTAGCCGGGTTACCATTCGTGTCGGGCACGCCGCTCACGATATGGGTCACGGGTGAACTTGTGTTGGGATAGACACCCACGGGACCGGTTACGTCCACTGAAACGGTGCAAGATCCGCCGGCCATTAAGCTCCCGCCGGAAAAGGCAACGCTGCCCGCACCGGCGACAGGCGCCCAAGTCGGAGAACCACAGCCGCCTGTTGAGGCATTGGGCGTTGGTGCAACCACGACGCCGGCTGGGAACACATCGGTAAAACTGACGCCACTGATGGCATCATCCGGGTTGGGATTGGTAATGGTGAAGGTTAAGGTTGAGACATCGCCCGGTGTGCTTCCGAGCAGGATCAATGCGGTGTCAAAATTCTTTTCGATTTGGGGCGGCGCTAAAACCTTTAATTCGGCCTGTGCGATGCCAGTTGCAATGTTGCTGTTGTAACCGGATTCGATAGCATAAATGGGATCGCTGACGTTGAGGGTCGAACCGACTGTGGTTGAGGTGACGTCCACTTGGAAGGTGCAGGAGCTCATTGCCGTCAGCGACGCGCCGGACAACAACAAAGTATTCGGGTCGTTGGGGTCCAAGTCCCAGAATCCGGAACAAGTCGCTGAGAACGTTCCAGGAACAATGCTCATGCCCGGTGGTAATTCATCCGTTAAAACGATGCCGGTCAAAGTGGTGGCATTGGGGTTGTTGATTGTAAAGGTCAAAGTCGAAGTGTGGCCAATGCCAATGACCGCCGGTGAAAAGCTTTTGCTAACCGTTGGAGGCAAAACACCGGGTGTTGGAGGCGGCGGGGGTTGGGGCTGGCAGGCCAGGCCCTGGAAGGTAACCCCGTCAATATAAACGGAATGGCCATTGTTGTTTTGGGAAGCGTTGTAGGCATACAAGCGGAAAATGGTGTTGCCTGACGAATTGATGTTGGTCGAAAGGGTGGTTGGCCCCATGGCGATCCAGGTGTTTTGGCTGCCGATGGAATAAACCGTCGACGGAAATTGGGCTGCTGAGCCGTAATAAAGCTGGATATTTTGTGCGCCCTGCGAGGTTCGCCGCGCGGAGAAGCTTAGGGTGACTTCGTCTAATCCGGTCGTATCGAGGGTGAATTCGAAGTAATCGTTGTTGGCCGTGCTGAGCGGACCGGTTGCAATAAAATCCGAACCCCAGGAACCACCCGTGTCGGTATTTTCAGTTGAGATGACGGGGTTGAGACCAGCCCCGGCTGCGGCCGAGACCGTGACCAAGCTACTGGAAGCAGCAGGGGCAGTGGCGCTGGCGGCCAGCGGGAACTGCCAATTGGCCAGGGTTGCGTTGGTGTTGCACTGCGTGACGGGAGGCGGTGTTGCACTGATTTCCAGGGTGGCTGTGGCGTTGTTTCCCGTATCAGCCGGTCCGATAAAGAGGTTTTGCGAAACGTTATTGTAGGTACCCACTAAGCTGCCCGTGACATCGACCAGAATGGTACAGCTCCCATTCGCCCCAACGGAGCCGCCGCTGAACGTGAGGGTTGTTTCGCCCGGCATTGGGGCCCAAGTTCCACCGCAACTGGTACTGGCATTGGGTGGATTGGCGACCATCAGTCCGGCCGGTAATGTGTCTACGAAGTTGTAACCCGTGATCGGCTCGGGATTGGGGTTGGTGATCGTAAAACGAAGGCGCGAGGTCCCGCCACTGCCGATTATTGCGGGCGTGAACTTTTTGCCAAAGCCAGAATCGGTTGGGTCATAAGTCGCGAGATCACCAGGAGATTCAATGTAATCGGTGTTGTAGTGGAAGCTGCCGCCGGAGCGGTCATAGATCAGGGCTTCCAGGCCGACAGCTTCGCCGCCGCCACTGATGATTTCGATAAAGTAGGTAGTGACAACCGTTCCACCGGCCTTGCCGGTACCTAAACAGGAGTTGTAGTTAGGGCTGTCCACGTTGCTGTCCCAATCGCAGCCGTTGGCCCAGAGCCTGGGGTTGGGCACAGGCACACGGTCGGGGGGTGCAGTGAGGTTGGTGTAGGTGGTCTCCACGCCGACGATGCGGAAGATGGTATTGGACAGAGTCAAGAAGGATTGCAACTCCTCGTAAGCGGTAGCGGTCATGGTGGTCAGTTCCAGGTAATAAAACTGACCAACTGCTAAGCTAATGGAGCCGCTGGCGCCTAAAGTAACCCAGTCGGATTGGTCGGACTGCTGACCCCAACGGATTTGGCTTGTTGTATTGCGGTTTTGTGAGACAAGGTATTCCACATGAATCGCCCGATTCGTTGGCGAACTTGCTGTATTCATCAGGGCATCGGTGACCGTTACGACGTACGGGCGAGAGTAGCCAAAGGCTGCGGGGTCGCGCGTTACCTTCAATTCAAAATAGGCATCCACCCATTCGCCAGCGTTAAGGCTTGGGAAGGTCAGAGAGGTGAGCGAGTTGGGGCGCAGATTAATGTAGGGGTCGCCGGGCCCGAAGTCCCAGCCGGAGCCGTTTCCGTCGGGCCAAACAAAACTGACAACCACGTTGGTGGTATTGACTGCGGATCGAATCCGAACCCCGGTGGGAAATAATTCCGGGCCGCTGGTCACCGGCCGGTTACTGTCCAAGCCCACCACATCCCAGGTGATCGGTTCAATCTCAATTTGGGCCCATGCCGTTAAACTGACAAACAAAAACACCCAAGCAGGCAGAACCCTTTTGTAAAGAAATACCATTGCCCCATCCCCTCAAAGCGCCAAATTAAAGTGAACCCATCGGCACATGCAGTGAAATGCATTAGCCGATTTTGACCTGAATCAGACAGGCTGCGTAATCTTAGTTCTGAGCAGTTTGGAAAAAAAGCCTATTAATCTTTTACTTTTTGATGGGGATGGCTTTTTGTTTCATTTTGAGATGTTTAATGGGCCTTAGCAGCGCGGTGGCGCAAGAGATTGAGCACGGAAAGCGCAGCGGCGAAGCCGGCCGGGATTAATTTGATGCCAGTGTTTTCATCTTGGAGCAGGGCTGAAACCGCAAACGCGACCGCGGCAATGGCCCACAGGATACCAGCTTTCAAAAATCGATTTTGTATAGCCATAGTTGGAATCTCCTTTTTTTACGGTCATGCCTTTATACGAAAACGGTTTTCCCAAGTTTTTTGTTTTTAAGTCTTTGGCGGATAAAAAAAACGAGCCGGACTGGATTTTAGTCCGGCTCGTTTTGAGATTTTAACGTGAAATATTAGAAAGAGATGCCGCTTTGCAGCGCACGACTCATGACGTGAAAGATGTAGCTCTGTTCAACAACGCCACGGAAGAGTTGTGCACCGGGCCCAAACGCGAAGATGGCCACATCTTCACCGCTATGGGTTTCGGAGCCGAGTGGTACTGCAGCGACTTGGTGGAAATCGGGATCCAGCGCTTCCTCGGGCTCGATGTCTGAGGCTTCAGCGCGGTATCCGGGTCCATTGTGGTAACCCAGAGTGGTGTAGTGATGACCATTGGCGTCTTTACTGGGGTTGCCGGGTAAGCCGCGATCGTCGTTTTCGACCACAACACCGAGGATATTGTTGCCGCGTGTCGCGTAGCCGCCCATGGTGAACACATGGCTGTGATCGGCGGTGATGATGATCAGGGTTTCATTGAGATCAACCCGTTCTTTAACGGCTTCAACGGCCCGGTCCAGGGCAACGGTATCCATCAGGGCTCGGTAAGCGTTCCCTTCGTGGTGGGCATGGTCGATGCGACCCGCTTCAACCATCAGGAAATACCCCTTTTCATTGCGTTCCAAGATGTCCAAGGCTTTTTGGGTCATTTCGGAAAGGCTGGGTTCGCCAGCAGTATCGTTTGCGCGGTCAGCCTCGTATTGCATATGTGAACGTTCAAATAAGCCCAGCAGGTGATCGGTTTTACTGGGATCAATGGCCGCAAAACCGGCTTCGTCGTAGACAAAAGCTGCGTTGGGGTATTTGTTGACCCAGTCCTGAGTCAGATCGCGTTTGTCGTTGCGGCTCCCGGTCTGATTGACGTTTTCAGGATCCTTTTTCTCTTTGGGCAGGAAATAACGACGACCGCCACCCATGGCGACTTCGATGCCATTACCGTAAGGGAAATCGATGAGCTGGCTGGCAATATCGGCAACGGCTGATGCTTCGGCCGGTTTGGTACTGTCTGCTTCCCAATCGCGATGGGGTGTATGCGCATAGCAACATGCCGGTGTCGCATGGGTGATTCGAGCTGTGGAAATGACGCCAGTCGATTTCCCAGCAATTTCGGCCATTTCCAGGAAGGTGATCAGGTTATTGCCCTGGATTGTGCTCACATCGCCCAGCAACACATTCTGGTTCATAGAGATGACACCGGCTTTGGTTTTTGCGCCGGTCATCATGGCCGTCATCGTACCCGCCGAATCGGGGGTTTGTTGGTTCGTATTGTAGACTTTGGAGAGGGCTACATAAGCGTCTTTTTCAAACGAAAGTTGGTTTTCTTCGCCGCTTTCACCGCGCAGCTGACCTTCAAAGATGCGCGCTGCCGTGACGGTTGAGATGCCCATTCCATCGCCAACAAACAAGATTACGTTTTTGGGCCGTGTGCCGAATGCTTTTTGATTTTCGGCTTTATCCAACGTTTCGACATCGTTTTCAAAACGGTCCTGGGCCTCGTTTACCGGTGCAGGAAACTGCTTGGTTTCACTGAGCTTTTCCTGGCCCCAAGCGCCAAGTCCAGCAAATGCAAGAGCGGTCAGAATGACCTTCATATGCTTCACGTTCGTCCTCCTAGATTGGGCAAAAATACCCGTGCCCTGGATTAAAAACGGAGAATGTTAGGGTCACTTCACAGTTGCGTGAGGAAAGCGTCCCGAACCCGTTGGCAGCGCATTTTGATTTGAATAGAAACACGTAATCAAAAACTTTAAATGTCTTAAAATAATAAATTTATATCGTTTTTTTGATTCTATTCCATGCTTGGGGTAGGTAGACCTTGCACTTGCCGCCAGAGCTGGCATGGACCGTGAAAATGGCGAAGCGGTGCGCCCGAGCGGAGATTGATCCGATTTTTACTCATCTCGTCGTCTCATGAGGGTTTTAATGGTGTTTTTTAGAAGGCAAAGCGGGTTTTCTGCCAGCCAGTATGGAGCCGGAGAAATACATCGAGCCTGCTATTTCAAAGGCTCATGGTCATTTGGTCGCGGCCTTGGGCACTGCGCCGGAAAGGCGGCGGGCTCGCATTGAATTGGGGCAAAGGCCTTTGAATTGGGCCTGCCTTGGCGAGCAATTTCTCGCGAATTGTGCTGAAACCGGGCGGAAGGATGGTTTCTTCATCCAAATAAATAGTTTCCAACTGTTCAGGAAGTAGGCCATCGACTTGAGAAAGATCGCAGCCCCGCAAGTCGACTTGATCCAGAATAGCGCCCTTGAGATTGGCTTGGCCCCAAACCGCTTTGGCACAATAGGCACCTGTCAGATCCGCGTGATCAAAATCGGCCTTGTCTAAATTGGCGCCCTCAAAACAAACCCGTTTTAATTGGGCGTTCCAGCAGACTGCACCTTCAAAATTGGCCAGGGTTGCGTCAATTCGATTCAGATTGCTACTTCGAAAATCGACGAAAGCAACAAAGGCTTCCTGGAGCTGGCTGTCCTCAAGGCAAGCATTCTGCAAATAGGCGCGTTCGAGACTGGCCATGCGCAGGTTGGCCTGTTTGATTTGGGTGTCCAGCAAGAAGGCCGCGGTCAAATTGGCATGGCTAAGATCTACCTTATTCATATGGAAACCTTTGAGGTATGCCCCTTCCAGTTCCATGCGGTTGAGACTGGGTAGCGGTTGGTCCATGGCCCGTAAGCGGCGTAGGATGCCGACCTTGCGGTTGACGCCTTCTTCGCTTTTCCAAAAGCGGAAATCTTCGAGCATTTCCGTATAGGAGCGCATCCGATCGGATAATTCGCGCCTCCGGTTGATCCACACAATCAGGACCGCAAAGATGATGACGTCGCCCAGGATGCCATTCAGGGCAATAACCAAATCGCGCAGCTCAATTTCGACCAGTCGATTCAACCATTGGGTTAAGGTTGCCACGATCAGGAATATGAAAATTCCAATCGAAATCGGGCTTTCCAAGCGCTCCCGTAATTTGGATTTCATAGTGCTCCCTGATGCTCAGGCCGCAAAAGATCTTGGACCTCTTTAACCGGGTTAAAGGTGGCTAGCGGAACCTCGACAAAAACCGTGTTCCAGTGGGCCATACTGCCATTCCACAAACCGGGCCATTCCAGCGCGTGGAGCGGATGACCTTGATGGCTTTTTTGGCTGATGAAATACGTATCAGGATCTGCAAATCGCTGGAGCGGCCGTTGTTTTCCTTCGGCATCACGCAAACTGCAGAGGATATCGACGGGATTGAAGTGGGTCGACCGGCTTAAGTGTTCTAATTGGATGGGGTCACTCAGTTTGATTTCGGCCTTCTCGACGATTTGCAGGGTTTGTGTTCCATCTGCCTGTTGAACCCAAAACGGACCGCCACCGGGCTCGCCCTGATTGCGTACCATGCCACATACGCGCAACGGTCGATTCAAGCGGTCTGCCACCCACTCCGCCTGTTGCTGCGCTGAACTTTGCAGCAGCGATTCAGGCGGTTTCACGCCAATTGTTGCCTGGATTTGGCGAATCAGTTGATCAGCTGCGGCTCCGCTACGCAGCGATTGGCCAATTTTGCTTAGCTTTTCTTCAGTTTCAAGTAACAAGCCGCCAAGAAGTTTTTTGTAACGGATCTGGTGCGCTCGGTTGCGAGCTGGAACCGTATTATCAATATTTTTGATAAAGACCAGGTCGCCCCCACACGCCTGCAGATTCTCCAGAAGCGAGCCGTGACCGCCCGGTCGAAACAGGATTTGGCCCTGGCCGTCGCGCATGGGAAAGCCCTGTAAGTCCAACGCAATTGTGTCGCTTTGGGGTGATTGTAACGACGATTCTATTTGGAACTCGGCCTGGCATGTTTGGGCAAACGCCTGTAAATGGGCCAGCACTTTTTCGCGATGTTCTTCTGCGAGGGTGAAATGCATGCAAATTGGACCCGTTTGGGGTTTCAAGTAGTCAATGGCCTCCAGCATGTGTTCTTGGAATGCAGTGCGAATTTCAGCCTGTTCGCGATGAAAGGGGATCAAACCTTTTGGCGCATTGGCGAAGTCCAGTCCAGCAGGGGAGAGGATTGCGTCCAATAGGTCCGGGATCTCGATTAAATCCTGCGGGTTCCGGGCCCGATAGCCCCATTCGGCCAAAACCTTGAGCAGGGGCTCGTAAAAGGCGAAGTTTGGAAGCGAAAGCAGGCACGTGCGCAAGCCTTTCCATTCGGGATCTTCGCTGAGAACCAAGTCATGCAGGGTGGGCGCTGCACCTTTGACCTTGCTGCGCAAATGGTTTTGGGCCTCAAAAAACACCTTAAACATACGTGTCGCTGCACCCGATGCCGGTACAAACTTCATGAACCGACCTTGGGCCTGGGCCTCATTGTGCACAGTCATGTAGCGAACTATTTCGGATTCTGGAATTTGTAGGATGCCATCCTGGAGCGTACAAGGGCCAGAAAGTTGACGATAGGATTGCCCCTTGCGAATTTTTTGAACCTGCTCCTGAACCGCTGCAAGGCTCAACTGACGATCTGCAAAATCCTTGTTGTCCTTGGCAAGAAAAGTTACGGAATCCTTGTGCACAGGGCCCCCATTGATGCTTGATAAGGTCCCCTCACCATAGCACCCAAAACCGCTGTCGGCAAGGCCTCAGCCCATTTGGGCGGAGGCAATAATGATTTCCTAACTTACGATAACGGAAATGGTTAGGGAAAGTGATAGGGCATTCACGATCTTCTATTGAAGCATGGCGAATGTGGCGTCAACACTGAATGCATTAAAGTTACTGCGGTACTTCTGCCAGTAGGCAAGACCGTCTGGGATTTCTTGTTTTTCAAAAATTTTGCCCTCGCGCTGAGACTCAAAATGGATCTGCAAATCGGTGCCCGATTGGGCTTTCCAATGATAACTGCAAATGCCATCGCTGTATTGGGCTTCATCTGCGCCAAATCGAAGGGCCACTGCCGACTTGAGTTGTAAGTCCCAGATCTCTTTCTCTTGGCGCGGCACTGCAATCGGTGCAACCCGGTCCTGGTTCATCGTCACAATGCCCGGCGAAACCACACAGCTGGGTAAGCGGAAACCTTCCGCATCGCGGCGCAGAAACACCGGCCAGCGAACCGTTAAGCGGAAATGCAGTTTGCCATCGCCATCGACTTTTGCTTCCTGCATGGCGATATCGCAGTAGCCAGGCGTGTCCAGTACGGCTCGGATGGTCTCCAAAAGCGCTTGCTGGCCGCCTTGATGAAAGGCATAGCGGAATTGGTGGACAGTACCTATGCATTCGGCCTCAAGGGTGCCTTCGAAGGTACGGTCGGCATTCAAACTGCCGTTTAACTGCCAATGGACCGAATTGGGTTCCAATGCTTTTTCGGGAATCGACACCCAGGCGGCGCCCTCGGGCAGGCAAATCATGACCTCTCGGCCTCGGAAATATACGGGTAAATAGCCAAAGGGCGTATAAGCAGAGGTGGCATCAACGAGCAGAAAGTTTTTACCTTGGATTTGAAGGGTTGCAGGCAATTGGTCATCAGCGACTTCGACCGCCGCTATTAAATGGTTAAAGGCCGGGCTGGCGCGCTGCTCGGCATGGGTGTGCGGACTCTCATCGCCTACATTGGCCAAAGCTGGCCATACCGTGAGACCCAGCGGCTTGGCGCGAAAGGCAAAACAGGAAACCATGTCTTTACAGTCGCCATAGGCCTGTTGTTCGATTTGAGCACCACTGAGTGGAACCCAACCGCGTTCATTGTCGAGATAGACCTGTTTGTAACGGATCCGTTGTCTGAAATCCTGGAAAAGGCTTTTCAAGTCAGCTGCTGGAGTTCCGGCATAGGGTTGTTCGAAAGCCTTGTTTTGAAAAACCGAGGCATACCACTTGGCCAAGCTGTCCCAGCTTTGTAGTGGGTCGCCCTTTTCCTCCGAATCGAGGAATCCGAGCACCAGGTAAGGGTAGAAATCGTAAGCATCGGGGGTCAGGCGTTCGAACTCTAATCCGGGTAAGTCCCAGGCATCGAATTGTTTATCGCTTAACTCATGCTTAATTGCCCAGGTATCCAGACCCATAGGCGCGAGCGTGATTTGGCCAGGATTAGTGCCCAGTTCCATTTGAATTTTCAGGTGGCGGATCGGCGATTCATCTAGCAGCGAAACCATACTTAAGTTAAAGAAGGGTGTAATGCGCTCAATACTCTCAAACGCTATGACTGAGCCCTTACTGACGTGCTCGAAATACACCAAGGTCTCGTTGTCAAAGGAAATTGTGCGGTTGGTGCTTTTGCCGATGGTGATGACGTTATCTTTATCGAGTTTATCTAGGCCTTTTTGCGGGTGTGCATGCCAGCCTTTTAGCTTCTTGATCTTGGATGCTTTTTCATCACCTGAAATGGTGTAGGTCGCCGCATCTTCCGCGCCTTTCTGTTTGAGCACGATTTGTACGGTGCGTCGGCGCGTCTCCCACTGGCCTTTTCTCTGACAAGTGATAACCGTTTCATCCAGAAGGCGCCAAATATCGGCATCCGGTGTTTCATTCAAATCGACACCTGCAAAGGCCCTCAAGGCCCAATCGGGTAATCCCTTGGGAATACTGAACTCGCTTTGAAGACTCAAGGTCATTAAAAATAAAGTGATCATCATCGGCTCCTTAAGGCTTCGGGAAACCCAAACTGATATCCAGTTGGGCGGCTTCATCCATCCAGGCAAGAAAGGTTTTCAGCAAGGGCAACTCTTCTGCCTTGAGGATGTCTCGTTTTAGGACAATATCGCGACGTACCGCGATCACGCCCTGCTGTTCTGCAGCTTGAAAGGTGACTTTGCCAACCTCATTCTCTTCGCTCCAATTTTGGGGACTCAACAGCTGAACGCCTTTAGGCGCCCGAATTTGGGCCACATCCACCTGGTTCAAACACGAAGGCAATAGAATCGGTTGGCTGCGGGGTTCAGGGAAATGGTTGGGGAAGGAAATGGGAAAGGTTTGGCCCGGGAACGGGGCCAAATTGAGTCGTGCTGACTCGATATCAAAATGGGTCTGTGCTTTTACCACAATTTTGGGACTCTCATTGAGGGCGTTGGCCTGTAAGGCCTGGGTTTCCAAAATGTCCCAATAGGAAGCCAATCGGGCTTCCCATGAGTCCTCAATCCATTCGCGCTGTTCCTCGGGTGGCAGGCCAATCAAAGCGTAGCGAAAACGGGCCTCGATATTGCCGCCCCCGTATTCCTGGACTTGAAAGGCCGTTTGGCCATCTTGCTTTATGTCAAAAGCGTATTCCCGGACCCTGAAATGGCTGTTGGCGCCTTGGCGTGGAATGGAAACTATTTCGTATTTGAATTTATTGTTGGGATCGATCGCAATGGCGGTTCCGCCCTGGAAAACTGCCGGAAAGAAGCCGACGTTGTACTCGGCAAATTCCGGCATGACGGCCACATATTGGTCTTTTCGGTAACAAAAGAGCGGGTAGGATATATTTAACCCGTACGGATTGAGTTGGCCGGGAAAAAAGGGATCATCCGTTGTGCCTGTGAAAAGTACTTCAAAATCCAGGTCCAGGTCCTTGGCGAATTGATAAAACAACAAACCGATTTCGTACATGTCGCCGGTTCCGCGTTCAAATACACGGCTGGTTTGCTCTTTTTGGTCCAGGTACTTGTCGTTATGGCTGCGCAAGGCCACCTTTTTTTCATACGGCATGCGGTCTTCCTGCTGGATCCGCAGGCGAAACTGTTCAGCGGCAAAGACCAGGCGCATAACCGGTTCAGCTGGTAATTGTTCCTTGACCGACTTGACCCAGTCCCGATACTCACCCGATTTGGAGATACCGGTGCCGAACAGGTCCTTGATGTAGCTCGAACAGAAGTTCTTCCAGAACTCCTCTTCCTTATTTCCGTAGTTGGGAAAGGTGTGATAGGCCAATAAATATGCAGCATTGCTATCGTAATACGACACGGCAAAAGGATGATCCAAATCGGGTAGGATGTTCTCAAATTGAATCATATCCACGCCTTTAATCTTGTCTTTGACTTGGCGCATAGGTGGAATTGCCCCGCTCCAGACAAAGCGGGGCGAGAGAAACGGATTGTCCGATCGGGTCGCGGTCGGATGAATGAAGAAGCTTTTTTTGTAGCAATAAAAATCGGAGGAAACCCAATATTGGCGAAAATGTTCGCGGGACGGTAAGCCGTTTTGGGCGCCTTCTGACCACATCAACTCGACGATGCAATCAGCGGTCAGACCGGGTGGAACCAGAACTTTGACCTTGGTCTTGCGATCGCTGTTCTTGACTGCCAACTGTTCAATTAAATCCTCTTTGCCAAAGCGGGTTTCGGCGCCTGACCGGTCTATGACCCGGCCTTCCAATTTTGAAGCCCGACCGGAGAGCACAAAAGAATCGGCCGCACTTTTGCCGCGTTCACTGAAAATTCGGATTTTGAGGTAATGGTCGATATTAATCGAGTGGAAATGGATCTGCTCGTTAAGGATGGCGGCGTCGTAACACATCAAATCCGGATTAGGACCCACCTGCCATTCGGCTTGTGGAATATCCAATCCAAAAGGAATATCGGTATCCGAGCCCAAAACAAGTCCGAACATCAATAAAAACAACATAACCCAACTCCCCAAAGCGGCGTTCGAAAAGCATCATACGTAAATTAGGGGCTGTTGAAAAGATTGAATGAGTCTGGAATTAAGAAAAAGTGAACCAATTTTTTGAGTAAAAAGCCACCAAGCGTCAGGCCTTAGGGTTTATGGAAAACTCGAATCCAAACTTTTCAGTTGGTTACAAGCTCTAAACCCCCTGAAAAATGCGAAAAAGACCCAAAGGTGAAACAAAACGCCCAACCAACTCTCTGCAATCAGAAACAAAATGCCATCAATGGCATAAAGCACCATGCCAACCAAAAAGATCCAACCGATACCGCGAATTGCAAAAACACCCATGCCTGCAACCATGCCCGCAATGATCAAATTGATTACAAACCCCAATCCGCTTAAAAGGCTTGCGTTTGCGGATCCCTCGCTGATCAGCTTCATGATGGCGTCTACGTATTGGGTGATGGCCAATCCAAAAATAAACTGAATGTCCCCATCGGCTAAAAAAATGATGGAGTTAATTAATGACAGGCCTGCAAGCCAAAAAAACCAACGGCCGGATTGATTGATTTGGGTTTCGTGTTCTGCCCGAATTGCGAATTCTCCTGAATCGATAGGATCTGGCATTATTACATCTGAAGGCATGTTCATGGTTTACCTCGTGCTGCGAATTCGCAATATTTTCACGCAGTCAATATACACGGAAAATTTGATTTGAAGAAAATAAAATATTGGAATTGTTTTTAAAAAGTTCGGCCGACGTAGAGGTAAACCTCATTGTCGTATTCTTCTGAAAAGCCCGTGGCGAAATAAACCGGGCCCATGACCGTATCGATACCGATGACCAAACTCAACGACGTCTTGAGGTCGCCCCAGTCCGCAACTTGGCTGTTGGACCACAAATTTCCTGCTTCAAGTGAACCGCCCACATAAATGCCATCGCCGAAGGCGGTGGGTAATTGAGCGATGCGGTAGAGATACACCACTGCCGAAGATGCACCGTAACGGCCGTTGATACTGTCGCGCTGGTAACCCGACAGGCGAAAGAGACCGCCGAGGTTTTGGGCTTCAGGACCTTCCGTATCCAAAGCCGAGAAATAATTGGAAAGGCTCAGAAGGGTATGGCGGCCATGCGTCGTTGCCAAGCCTAAAAAGCCGACTAGACGTTTGTACTCGCTTTCAGAACCCCAGGCTTCATTGGCATCGAAGTAATTGAGGGCAACAAAACTACCATGACGGGGAAAGTTCATATTGTCGAATTGGTCCCAAACCAATACGGCACTCAAGCCAGCGACATCCACGTCAAAGGACTCGCCTTGATTGGGACCGGTTTGTGGTTCAAGGGTGGATCGGGTAAAAGCGGGCCCGATCCGAATGGCGCCAAATCGATCAAATTGATAACCCAAGGAGAGCACTGCGGAACCGGTATCAATACGGTAGGGTGCAAACAACCCTGCACTCTGTTCAAAGTATCCATCGGCCGTCTGGGAAAGAACGGATACAGCCGCGAACCAGGTCTCCGCGCGGCTGAGCGGTTGGTAAAATTCGGCCTGAAGGCTGGGTGATTCACCGAGTTGGGCGGTTAATTTCAACTCCGCACGAAGCCGGTTCAGTTGCGTCATGTTGTAACTGGCCAGGAAATCGAAGCTGCTGTCGCCGGCAAAGTCGGCGAATAAATTTGTACCAAATCGCAGGTAATTGGGACCCCAATCTTTTTCCTGGGCCTCAAGAAGTAAATCGCAATCATCGCCTTCGCGATTCAGGCTGAAATCGACCCTTTGATAGTCGCCGAGTTCGTAGAGGTGTTGCAGGTTAGTGCGAATACGTTCCAAATCAAACGCATCACCGGGTCGAATGTTGACGTGCTGAAACAAATGGTCCGCTTGGTCTTCGGCGGACTGAACAATTTGGACGGAGCGAAAGGTGTTCAATTGGGGATGTGGTCGGCGGATTTTTTCCAGGTGTGCTTGGTATTCCCCGGCGGGCACGCTGAGCCGGCTCAGGTCTGCTCTCATTTTTAAAGCGGCCTCAATGCCGAGCGGCACCATTTCGGGTCCGCGCTCAAATTCAGATGAACCGAATCCTTGCAGTTCGGGACGAATGATGACGTTGGCCATGGACAACGATTTCTGGACATTGGTGCGGATTTGCATGCCGATCATTTGATTGGTGATGCGAGAAATGGAGTTGAGCTGATTTTGCTCAAAAAGCGGTTCGCCCACATCCACGGCAATGACTATATCGGCGCCCATGTCCAACGCCTCCTGAACGGGCAGGTTCTCAACCAATCCACCATCGACCAGCAGAAACCCATTGATCTGGATGGGGGCGAAAACGCCTGGAATCGACATACTGGCCCTTACCGCCCGCGCCAGATCGCCGTGATCCAACACCACCTTTTCGCCGCGCTCAATATCAGTCGCCACGGCACAAAAAGGAATGGCCAGTTGATGAAAATCTTCGGTCCCAACGGCGCGAATCAGCAGAGATTGCAGGACAAAGCTCAGTTTTTGGCCCTGGACCAGGCCGGACGGCGATTGGAACTTACCGTGGTTAAAACCCAACTCAAAGCGGGTCAAGTAGGTTTGGTCGTCCACCTTACGTCGATAAGCCAGATCTTTGCGCGGCGGTCGGTCATCAAAAATATCGCGCCAATCGGTTTGGGCCAGGGCCTGTTCAATTTCTTGTGGCGAGAGCCCGGTCGCATAGGCGGCGCCGACAATCGCACCCATGCTGGTACCGGTCACCATATGGACAGGAATGCGCATTTCTTCCAGGGCCTTTAACACCCCGATATGAGCACTGCCGCGGGCGCCGCCACCACTCAGCACCAAAGCGATGCGCGGCGATTCCTGGGCCCAGATCCCTAAACTGCAGGCCAAACTCAAAATGATTAACCCAGTGCGACAACCAGCCACGCCATCCTCCTGTTTTCCGCATTCAAGCACGAAACCCAATCCTCTAAACGGCTTTTTTTAGGATTGACGCTGCAAGCTTCAGGTAGCAGGCCGGATTTCTATGGGTTGCAACCGGCCTTAAGCTTCATGGCGATAGCAGCAGGCTGAATCGGCTAGAAATCAGCCAGAATCCGGTTGCTCCAGCCAGCCCCGAATGGAGCCGAGCAGATCTTTTGGTTTCGCATGCAGTTTGGACTTATTTTAGAGATCAATAGCCTGATCGAACTCGGAGTCTCCGGCTCTTCCCCAGAAAGTGGGCCTGGCTGCGCCCGCAGGGCGACAGGTCAGAACCCAGGGTGACAAGCGCAGCGCGGAACCCTGGGAAAGGCGGCCTCAAGAGGTCAGAGCCCGCAAGGGCGACAGGGTTTGGTCGGTGATTTTCTCATAGATAAAAGTTTCGGCTGGCTCCCTTTTGCCCAGCCGGGCAGATCTCAATATTTGTCCAAACTCCAGCCAGCCCAGAAGGGAGCCGAACGGGAAAGGTCCCCAGTCAGTACCGCGACTGAGCGAAAATCAACGCGTTTCAGGCGGAATCTGGACGGTCATCCGTTTTTGCTGGCTGATTGGGTTCGGGATCGGCATGGCTTGCGTCTAGATAAAAGAATGCCGATTCGATTTGTTCGTGGCTACCGACCAGAACCAGGGTATCGCCAGGCTCAATGGTCATTTCGGAAGGTGGGTTGGGGTAGGGTACTTCGCCTTTAACAATTGCAATCACTGATGCCCCCGTTTTGGCCCTGAGGCCGGTTTCCAGGAGCGTTTTGCCGACCACCAAGTGATTGCTGCGCACCATAAAAATATCCGTTGTTCCGGTTGCCAACACTTCCAAAATGCGTTTAGAGATGGTCGTCGGCACATTGACCGCGCGCAGCATCTGATAGCCGTCTTCGCGCAGCAATTTGGATTGCGAGCGGATCAGGCTGCGCGGGATATGTAAATGGGTCATGACCGAGGAAACCAATTCGATCGAGGATTCAAATTCCTCGGCAATAACAGCATCTGCGCCGCGTCTGCGCAAGGTCTCTATTTCGTGAAAAAAACGGGTACGACAAATGACAACGATATGCGGATTGTGTTTCTTGGCTTGAGCAATGATTTTCAAGGTCGCACGCGTATCGGAAATGACCGTGACCAGAATGGGGATTTGGTCGATGCCATGGGCCTCCAGAATCTCCAAACGGGTTGCATCGCCAAATTGGATTGGTTCGCCTTTTTCGCGATAGGTCCGAACCCGATTGGGATCCAAATCCAAAATTCGGTAATGGATGCCGGCGCTTTTGAGCACACGCGCCAAGTGTTTGCCGTTTAATCCAAAACCGACGACCAAGACCTGAGGTACTTTGCGGCTAACTGGGGCATCTGGATCAGCCGAATAGGTTTTGCGGCTCAAGAGTTTGTCCAGCCGTTCGCCCACCGGGTGGGAGGCCTGAATTAGGAGTGGGGTCAAAATTAAGCTCAATAACGTTACACTGATCGCGTATTGGTAATGCGTTTCGCTCAGGAAACTTAAGCGGTGACTGGTTTGGATCAAAACAAACGAGAACTCGCCAATTTGAGCCAAAGCCAGGCTACCGGCCATGCTAATCCGCAACGGTAACCCCAGCGGAAGGCAGGCAAGCGTGATGGTAGCGAACTTAATCAGCAAAACCAGCAGGGTCAAGCCGACGATCATAGGGAAGTGGTTCAGGCTGAATTCCAGTTGGACCAGCATGCCGATGGCCATAAAAAATAAGCTGGTGAACAGGGTTCGAAAGGGTAATGCCTCCGCCTCAATTTGGGCCCGATACTCGGAATTGCCCAACAACATGCCCATTAAGAAAGCGCCCATGCCCATAGAAAAGCCGAGTTTTTCGGTGAATCCGGCTGCGCCCAAACACAGGGCGATACTGCTCAGCAACAACACTTCGCGCATGCCGGAATTGACGAGCAGGCGTAAGATCCGCGGCAGGAGCCAATGCATGGCCCAAACCGATCCGAC
The DNA here is from genome assembly GCA_020637335.1 of Acidobacteriota bacterium. GTDB lineage: Bacteria > Acidobacteriota > Holophagae > Acanthopleuribacterales > Acanthopleuribacteraceae > JACJWC01. Next base: position 120,519 of record JACJWC010000013.1, read on the forward strand.
CAAAGCCAGCATGCCCAACCCCAATTTAGGCAAAAGCGCTGCGTTTCCCTGCGGGTTGGGGTCCGCTAATAACTGAACCACTATCAAAAAGGGAACGACCAGGAAATCCTGAAAAATGAGCAGGGCCAAGGCCAGACGTGCTTGTGGCGTTTCGCTTTCTTTGCGGTCTGCATAGATCTTCAATACCAGTGCGGTTGAACTGAGCGAAACGATAAGCGCAAAGAGTAATGCTGTTTGCCAATCAAAACCGGAAAAATAACTAACCAGCCAGGTCAAACCGCCAGTGGCCAAAATTTGCAGCGGGCCACCTACCAAGAAAGCACGTTTGAGATGCTTGATATGCTCAAGCGACAATTCCAATCCAATGATAAAAAGCAGGGTTACCACACCGAGTTCAGCGATGTGTTGCACGTTTTCCGGTTCAGAAACCAAGCCCAATCCGGAAGGACCGACCAACATACCGGCCAGCAAAAAGCCAATAACGCTGGGGATGCGCAGGCGTTGCGAGAGGGTGATCACAACCAGTGAACCCGTCAGCAAAACGACCAAATCGGCCAGAAATGGCATGGCGTGCATAAAACCCTCTCAATAAATGTCTTGTTCTAATAATGACGCCCAATTTCTTCCGCTGCCCAGGAAGAATGCTCGTGAGGCTTGGACTCAATAATTTCCCTTTTCGGTCGAAAAGATTCTTATCTCAACTGCTGGTCAAGGCAATGAAATCAAAACTCCTACTCCTGGGCACATTCTACCTTGCTGGGTTATGTCTGTTGGCCCAAGAGAAGGACGATCTCTTGAGCTTGGATTTGGAAAGCCTCCTGAATATTGCCGTTACAAGTGCAAGTAAGTCCAGTGAAACAGCACGTCTAGCGCCCAGTGTCATTCACGTCATGCGCGACCCGCAACACAGCGCGTTTGGGTATCAGAGCATCAATGACATTCTTTACAGCCTGCCCGGTTTTGGGCCGGGCCAAGACTTCGATCGAGCGACTGTTCCCACCCGCGGTGTTTTTGATAGCTGGGCCGGCAGCCATTTACTCATGCTGATCGATGGGATTCCAATTAATGACAACTTATATGGCACTGCCTACACCTGGGAAATCACCCCACTTTTCCTGGCCAAAACCTTGGAAATCATTCGCGGACCGGGTTCGGCCTTGTATGGCTCCAACGCGATGAATGGCGTGATCCAAATGAATTCGCCGACTGCTGACGCGCTGGCTGGTCAGATCCATTTCGGCGTTGAATCGGGTCAAAACCAAACCTTTCAGCTCCAGGTTTTGGCTGGCCAAGACTTTAACTGGCTGGACGCTGTTTTTGGTTTTGCCGCTCGCGAAACGGATGGCGTTTCCTATCCATCTTTGGATGGTTCCGGTCGACTGGATGCGGATGGGCAATTACAGGCGTATCCGTTGCGCGATGATCAAGCACATCAGTATTTTTGGTTCAAACTCGCCTTCCAACACAAACTTAAAGGTCTGGAATTTCAGTTTCATCACCAGGAGTGGGATTTTCAGACTGGTCATGGCTGGCTGTGGTGGATCCCCGATTTTCGCGAGAACATGCAAGAGCAGCGACAACTCGCTTCTTTGCGCTATCGACGCGGCAGTCAAATCAAAACCGAATGGGTGTTGCGCTTCCAAAACCATGAAATCCAATGGAATCAGCGCTATTTCCCCAATGGCGCCTTTGATGATTATTACCCGGCCGGTTTGTGGGAGTACCTGGATACCAACGCACAGGATTGGTTCGCCCGAGTTCAAGCATCCCAATCATTTGCAGCAGATCAACAATGGCTCTTGGGCTGGGAGAGTGTGCGGTTCTTGTACAATGGCGATCACAGCCACACCAGCAACGTCGATCTCGATGACCCGCTTTACCCGCCATTCCCCCAAAATCAGACCCAGTCCTTAGGGCCTTGGTTGGATTACATCTTGGATCGGCCATTACAAAACCAAGCGTTGTTTGTGCAGTATGTTTCCGGGAGCCTGTGGGGCCGTCTGAAGGCGACGTTGGGCTTGCGTTGGGACGAACTCATAGTGGATTACCAGGCGATCGATCAACCGGGCCAACCGGACAAACACCGCAGTTTTGCCAAGCTCTCTCCGCGCTTTGCACTGGTCGGTCAACTGGGTTCAAAAGGCGTCTTTAAACTCCTGGCCGGGCGCGCTTTTCGCACGCCTCTGCCAACCGAATTGGCAGGCGCTCACACCTTTTCGTTGGCTTCCAATATCGAGCAATTGCAGGCTGAGTGGGTGGAATCATTGGAGTTGGCCTATGAGCACCGGCTGGGCCAAGCGTGGGTCCTGCGCAACAATGTGTTTTTAAATCGGTTTGCCAATCAGATCGCCTATTCCACAGCCGCCAATAATCTGAGTACCAATATCCTCAGCCAAAAACATTGGGGCTTGGAAGGGGAGCTGCGCTTCCAAAAAGGGTTACAGGAGGGCTATTTCAATGCGAGTTGGGTGGATCGTTTAGACGAAACGGCCCTGGACGGTTCAATAAAAGAGCAGGCCCAACTCACCTGGGACAGTCCCTGGAAACTCAATGCCGGTTACAGCCGCACCAGCGGATCCTGGCGCTTGGGCGGTCAAGCGCATTACCAGGCTGGGATACGCAGAAGAGATCAAGATGTAGGAACCCAAGCGCTGATTTTCAGCGATGGCATTGTGGTCGATTTGGATAGCTATCGCCGGCGTGAAATGGGCGGCTGGCTGCGCATCGATGGTCAGATCAGTTACGTCTTGGGTCGGCACGTCGAACTGAAATTGCGTGTTCACAACCTACTCGACCGCGACTACGCCTTAATCAAAACGGGACCCTACCCCTTCGACTACCAACAAGCAGGCCGCCAACTCTTCCTGGGTTTCCATCTCCAGTAAGAGCATGGACGCTTTGCTCTGGTCGATCAAAAAGGCCTGCGCCCGTTGCTGAACCGAATAAAACCAGTCAAGGTTTGTTGGGATTTTCAAAAATCAGTTGCATTTGAATTTGGTTACTCTATAGGATTAGTCAAATTAGTAAATTTTGGATGGTGGCAACTTTGGCCAATAAAATCGCAGAATCGGAGGCACAATTAGGTCTCTTTCGACTCGTTCACTTTCGGGTCGACCAGGGTGAGGACCTGGATTCAGCAATTCAAAGCGTGGCTGCGACGTTGCCCCCACATCAAAGGTGGAAATTACAAGATTATCGGGACTGGCTGGTTGAAGGCAAAGAGCATTTGCCAAGCCAAGGCGTTTTCCCGCTATTGGGGACTTTGGCTATTCTGGGGGTTCGTCCTGCAAAGAGCCACTTTAGTGAATTTAGTCAGATCCTGGATCAGGTCGCCCACCTGCAATTAAAAATCTTCCGGAATTGGAAATCGTTTAAGGGTTTATTCAATTATTTGTGGATTCTGATGGCGATATCACTTGGCATTCTTTCCTTATTGGTGAATAAGTCGATTCCAGCCATCGTCGATTTTTATACCAATTCGAGAACAGAACTACCGGCCTTAACCCAATCGGCGCTATGGCTTGGAAGCCAAATGTGGGTTCTTCAACTTCTGCTCCTTTTTGCCCTGATTTTTTCCCCTATGCTCAAACGACAACTTTTTAATCGAACCTCTCGACTCCAGGCCTGGTGGCCTTCATTAATGGGATTACCTTGGTTGGGTGCGCTCATTCAAACCTACCATTGGTTGGCATTTGTGAGTATCGGCCGGTTGTTAATTGGAGACACAAATAACCCGACAAAACCGAATTTCAATAAGTTAAAAGCATGGTTTGACTTGGATCAAATGTGGTCCAAAAAACCATTCAAAATCGATCAATTGAATAATTTGGTCAGAGCGGAGCAACTGGGTTGCCTCGAACAAGAAATCTTGGCCCAATATGAGCGTGTTGAGACGGTCACTGCGGCTCAAACGGCAAGCTCATTTGAATCTTTAAAAGCCATGTTTATTGTGTTTTATGGATTGTTCATCGGCTTCTTTATCATCATTTTTTATTTGGCAATCTTCAAAATTGCTACAACGGTTGGATGAGGTGTCACATGCGCAAATTTCAAGGATTTTCTCTGGTGGAATTGATGGTCGTTATTGCGATTATAGCGACCTTGGCTTCCATCTCGCTGCCGCTTTATGGCGATTTTGTGACACGCGCTCAGGTGACGGAAAGTTTGAGTCTGGTTAATGATTTAAAGAGTTATGTCAAAGATTTTCATCGCCACACAGGACAATTTCCAAAAACGAACGCAGAAGCTGGGGTTCCCGAACCCAATAAATTGATAGGCATTTATGTGACCCAGATTGAGTTAGAAAACGGTGCCTTTCATATCCAATTCGGAAACCGGGCCCATAAAGCGTTACAGGGCAAAATTTTGACCATTCAACCGGTCATCGTCCCCGATAGTCCCATGAGCCCGTTCTCTTGGACGGGTGGTTTCGCCGATCCGCCTTCCGGAATGATTTCTGTCGGTGAAAACCGAACTGATATAGATGAGAAATTATTGCCCTACATTATGCGCAACCCCAGAAAGGATTCTTCAACCAATTAACACAACGAATAAAAGAGGTCAGTCTGTTCTCTCGCCTTGTGGTTTTTAGGAAAGTGCAGGTATTGGCTTGCGGCCAGCCTTGTTTGCTTAACCAACATCATTATTTAGGGTCGGGTTGTACATGATTTTCTTTGGGCTGATGTTGGGTGATTTTTTTTCGTATTTTCCAGTGGATCACTTGATCCGCCTGGAGGTCACAGACGATTCTTATCTTGGTTCCATTCGGGATGTTGCTTTCTACGAAGGTGGCATCGCTGTCTTGGATGATTTTGACCATTTACCGGTCCTATTTGATCCGACTGGCCGATTTTTGCGTGTGCTTGGCGCCAAGGGGCGCGGACCTTTTGAGGTGATCAATTGCGCGGAAATCGAACCGTGTTGGGGCGGATCGCACTTGGCGGTGGTTGACCGAATAGCTCTGAAAATCGTCGTATTTGACGCCAAGGGCAAACCCGTTTTCGAAACGCCTGTTGGGTTTCCAGTGCCGACGACGGCTTTGTTTTGGCCCAGGCAAAATGAACTGGTGATGGCTGATTATTTCCCCGATGATCAGAAATACATGGTCGCCCGATTTAATCCACTGATTCAAAACCAGCCCGCTCAAGGACTGATCGATTATCCGCCTGAAATGACCCATTGGCATGGTGGCGTTCCGGTTTATAAGGGCATTTTTCAGTTGGATGATCGCTTATGGGTTTCAGATCTCTTTCATTCCTCTGTGTTGGTATTGGATCGGGACTATCAACAGCACCATCAAATCAGCTTGCCCAAAGACGACTTTTTCCAGATTGAGGACCTGGCCAGTCATATCAACGATGCCCAATTTCCCTTTGAAAAAAACGTAATTTGGGGCGTGTGGGGACTGGGCAAGCTGGCGGTAGTTGAGTTTACCCATGGCGCTTATGTCTATGACACCACGACGTTTCAGGCATTAGACCGATTGACCTTGCCGATGGGAAAAGCCGTATTTTGTGACGATCAGAAGGTCGTCCACGTATTGCAAACTTCGGATGTGCCAATTGATTATTGGAAGCGTTACCCAGCCGAGTATGCTTTGCTCCAAGCCATGGCCATCAGCGAGGAGGACAACCACTGCCTGCGCGTCTCAATGGGCCCCAAAGCCCCATAAGCCTTCCTCACGCCCAGCCCCAAAAAATGTGGCCCGGGTTGTTTTTCCCGGGGAGACGGCCTTTAGATTAAACTTGGTAAAATGAGTTGTTTGAGTGATATGGCCAAAAACTATTCGCGCCTGGGATTTACGTTTTGCCGAAATCCTTCCTGTCGGGTTGGCTTCAATCGCTCATTTTCTTGGTTTTTCCAGCTCTGGATTAGAGGGTTGGATTGAGAAAAACTGGCAGGCGTTTGCGGCCCCAATCTGCTTTTTTTGAGGCCCAGTGGCCTGGAATTGGGGTTGAACAGGATTGACAGTGCCCGGTTTCATCCAGGTGGTACAGCCCAAGCTGGTACCAGTCCCGTTCAATTAACAGCGATTGGCAATTGGGGCAGTAGGTACTCGATGCCGACCGGTCGTGGACATTGCCGACATAAACAAAATGCAGGCCTTTGCTCAAAGCGATCTGACGTGCGCGCAGCAAGGTGGCATGTGGGGTCGCGGGACGATCCATCAGTTTATAGTCCGGATGGAAGGCCGAAAAGTGCAGGGGCACATGAGGGCCTAAATGTTCGGCAATCCACTCTGCCATCGCGTGCAGCTCCGAATCTGAATCGTTTTCGCCTGGAATCAGCAATGTGGTGATTTCAAGCCACACTTCTGTCTCCTTAGCGATGTATTCCAGGGTATCGAGTACCGGCTGCAGGTGGCTGGACGTCAACTTGCGATAGAAGCGCTCGCTAAATGCTTTTAGGTCAATGTTGGCCGCATCCATAGCTTTGTAAAACTCGGGCCGGGCCTGATCCGTGATGTAACCGGCACTCACCGCAATGGTCGAAAGCCTGTGTTCGCGACAGGCTGCAGCGGTATCAACCGCGTATTCCAAAAAGATGACCGGATCGTTATAGGTGAAGGCAACAGCCTTGCACCCCAATTGGGCAGCACTTTCCGCAATCCGCTCAGGGCTGGCAAAGTCGGCTAATCGGTCCATGTCCCGCGCTTTAGAGATGTCCCAGTTCTGGCAGAATTTACAGCCCAAATTGCAGCCTGCCGTGCCAAAGCTGAACACGGCATGTCCGGGGTAAAAATGGTTAAGCGGTTTTTTCTCAATGGGATCGACGCAAAAGCCGCTGCTGCGCCCGTAACTGGTTAACATCATTTGACCAGCAACGTTCTGGCGGATGTAGCAGAACCCGCGCTGACCGGGCCCCATGCGACAGTGGCGGGGACACAGTTGACACAGCACGTGTTGATCTGCCTCGGCCTGCCAATAACGGCCCGGATGATGGTAAATCCGCTCATTCCGCATGCTTGACCACCTCGAATCTCCACAGTTGAACGGGTTCATAGGGATCCAATCCGGCCTTGCGGCGGGCGATGGCAATCTGTTGCTCGGCCGTATCAATGCCATCTAAAGCCGGCAATAAAACGCCGCGACGCCCACGTGCCTCAACGACCACACCGTATCGCCAGGGACTGAGGTATTCGGGATCTGGGATTGTCTCGGGTGGCTTTAATTCGCTGACTTCAATGGTCAAGTCATCCAATTCTTGGACTGAAACGGGCTCAAAGCGCGGGTCCCGGGTTGCGGCGGCAATCGCGTTTTCGCGCACTTCCAAAAGAAAATCGCTCTGTTGAGGTTCAATTGTGCCTATACAGCCGCGTAAATCTCCCGAGTCCCGTTCGTGAAGCGAAACAAAACAGCCAGCTCGGTAATGAGCGCGATCAATCAACTTAAATTTCTCGTGCGCTTGAACCCACTTGCGAATGGTCATTTCTGCCAGGGCAGCCGGATTTAACATGGGTCCTCCTTGTAAAAGCAGGCGACCGAATAACCGACCCCGAATGGACCTTCATAACTCAACAAACGGTGATTGTGTTTGGCGTAATGACTGGCTTGCCAGATAACGCGGCAACTGGCGACCACATCCTGACATGCAGATTCCTGCAAGGGCTTGGGTAAATGTGCGGCCTGTTCAAATTGACCTAACTGAATTAGCTGGCTGAATTGTTGGTCAAATTCTCGGCCAACTGGGTCGAATCCTGAAGGCGCGCCGGGTTTGAGACAGTGGCTCATGTCGCCACTGGCTAGGAGGGCCACCTTGCGATCATCATAGGTCAAGACATGAGCGATTTGATCGCCAACCCATTCGAGATAGTGATCCTCACGCCAGGGTAATCCGAGCACAAAAGTGGGTCCTTGCCAACCGGCCTCCTGGAAGAACCAGAGTGGAACGGTTGCGCCGTGATCGAGCGGCGCATGCAGGGCTTGAAGTTCGGGAATTCGGGCTTGGAGGTGGCGGCCCATGGTCACGTCATTGATCAGCGAGACTTCGCTGTCCGGTGCGCCAAACGCGCTGAAATCGCCTTCCAGCAGGGTCGTGTCGTAAAAGGCCAGACCGCTGTGTGGGCGCGGGGTGTGCGGGGAAACGAGAATGAGGAGTTCGGGTTGGGTTTGAATCATATCCTGAGCCAGATCGGCCATGGCGGCAATGGTCTGATTGGCCTCACGGGCCCGCAAACCGCCCACGCCATCCACGATAATTGGCGGATGGGGTGCTAGACCTGACCAACACACAACCATAAGTCACCCCCGCACCCACAATCTAAGTCCCCTCCCTCAAACTTGCCAGTGCGCTCAAGGGTCAGCTGGAACCACTTGGCTAATCCGCAGCGGAGGGATTACACGGTGGTTGGCTCGACCTGGTCTTATCAGGGTTAAAAGGGGTAGGCTTTGAGCGAAAAAGCTGGAGGGACGTATTTGGGCGTCCAGGTCTGGGCACTTCGCACCGATACCCTCCGAATAACTTATTCCTTGAACATAATTGCGTGCCAACCAGCGGTTCAACCGCTGAACGCACCTCTTTCTGGATCGCGCTTTCAGCGCTTCCCGAAATGTGTCGGCCGATACCTAGGGTTGCGGGGGATCGAATCGTTCCTCATCGATCCGCCCTCCACCCTAGGCTGGACTGCTTCAGGCCTTCAGCCGTGTGACTCGGAGCTGTGGAAACGGCTTCAGATGATTAAGTTATTGTGTGGATGATCTACGCGTTAGCTTATCAGAAGATTGGTGTTCCGTCACCTAATCCTACCAACACAGGCATCGGGAGTAATTCCTTTGTCTGAAGCTGTTGGGACAATGTAGCCCTCGGTCGATTGACCGGAAGGCCTTGGGCCAACGCTGCTAATGCCAAGGCGGCTGGGAGCTAGGATCAGATCCTATGGTTAACACATGTGAATCTCGTTCTGCGTCGTTAGCCTGAAGGAGTCGAAGGCATTACATAGGCTCCCTTGGATGGCGGTGAATTGGGCAGACTGTTCCCAATTCCACGGACACGCGCAAGCACCATCCCGGCGTTAGAGAGGAACCTAAGGGATCAACTTAGGCGTTTCCACGGAACCGAAGTAACCCCGTATCGTTCCAGCGGGTCTGGTAGGGCGATCGTAAGGTCAACCGACGGCGATGCGGGTCAGAGAGGTTGGAAGAAGCGAATGCCGTCCTGTAATGGGGCGGATAGGGCTATACCCATTGCGCAAGCAAGCTGACGTCCAACTGGTGACAGATTGCGAGAGAACTTGAATTACCGAACTCAGGAGGACAAGCAAATGACTCGGACTCATAGGGAGATCCCTGGTGCGGCCTCAACCGCTAAATTACGGTGGACAGCCATTAACTGGCGACACTGTGAAGCAACGGTTCTTCGGCTTCAAATGCGTATCGCAAAGGCAGTGCAAAGTAAACGTTGGGGCCGCGTACAGGCGCTCCAGCATCTCCTGATCACGTCACATTCCGCACGGCTCCTGGCCGTTCGGTCCGTGACAACCAGTAAAGGGAAACGTACGCCAGGTATTGATGGTGTGGTTTGGCGAACGGCGCAAGCCAAACTCCAAGCCACACAAACATTGCGCAGCCGGGGCTACAAGAGTAGTCCTCTGCGGCGCGTCCTCATTCGAAAATCCAACGGAAAGATGCGCCCTTTGGGGATTCCGACCATGCGCGATCGGGCCATGCAAGCCCTCCACGCCATGGCGCTTATCCCCATCGCCGAGGTCCAAGCCGATATCCATTCCTATGGTTTCAGACCCCACCGCAGTGTGGCCGATGCCATCAAGCAATGTCATATCGTCCTCTCTCGGAGAAACTGCGCACCCTGGATCCTCGAAGGAGATATCAAAGCCTGCTTCGACACGATTGACCATCCGTGGCTCAAAGCGCATATCCCCATGGATAAACGCATTCTCCACCAATGGCTCAAAGCCGGTTTTATGGAAAAAGGCGCTCTCTTCCCTACGGATGAGGGTACGCCTCAAGGCGGGGTGATCTCTCCCCTTCTGGCCAACATGGTTCTCGACGGACTCCAGGAGACCGTCGCCCGTGTTGCACCAAGAGGGTCTAAGGTGAACTTCGTCCGTTACGCGGACGACTTCATCTGTACAGCTAAAGATCCCACCCTCCTGAAGGACACCATTCAACCTGCCATTGCCTCGTTCTTGGCTGAACGTGGACTCACCCTCTCCGAGGAAAAGACCCACATCACCCACATCGAGGATGGCTTTGACTTTCTTGGTTTCAACTTGAGGAAATACAACGGAAAACTTCTCTCTAAACCTGCAAAGGTCAAGATTCAAGCGTTTCGGCGAAAACTCAAGGAATGCTGCAGGCAACTGCGGTACAAGCCCACCCATCTCGTGATCGCAGCCCTTAATCGGAAGCTGCGGGGCTGGGGCAACTTCTACCGCCACTCCTGCGCCAAGAAAATCTTTGGCTCAATCGACCACACCCTTTTCCAAATGATTTGGCGTGAGCTCAAGCACAGGCACCCTCAGAAATCCGCAACTTGGAATAAGGCTCAGTATTTTACCAGAGTCGGCTCCCGGGACTGGATCCTGACAGGTCTGGAACGCAAAGGCCAGCAGGTAAGAAGACACTTTCTTCTCCCACTGAACCGCGTACCTATCCTGCGCCACATCAAAATCAAAGGAGTTGCTCACCCCTTTGACTCAGATTTCAGATTCTATCTCAAAAAGCGGAAGATCATTCTTCAAGCCTTACGAGCCCGGCTGAAATCGAAGCTCACAACCACTTCAGCTTGGTACCCAGTCAAAGGGGCCAGTTCAGGAAACCGCCTGCCGGGTCATCACCCTCGATGACCTTACTGTTGCTTGAGCCGTATGAAGGGAAACTTTCACGTACGGTTCTTAGGGGGAGATGGAGCCGCAAGGCTCCATCCCTACCCGATTGACTCTGATTAAAGTCGCTGGATCATGGGCTGGTTTGGAAGAGCAGGTTGGCGATGATTTTTTCGCTGCCCAGGCAGAAGCCGCGGAAGGTGGGGGTTCCCTGTACGGCCAGGATTTGGCCCGAACCTAAGCGAATGCTGATCAGATAGGGGGAATTGGCTATGCGTTCTCGGTTCTCCTTGCCCAGGTATCCGCTGTAAACCGGATCTGTGCTGAAGCGTATGGGTGCCGAAAAAGAATCCTTCGGCACCTCAAAAAACCGGTTGTTTTGGGTGAAAAACGCCATTGACTGATCCTCAAGTCCAAAGCAGATGGGATTGGTCAGGTCGATTTGTACATTGGCGAGCAATCCGTTCACTGCGTATTCGCTGGCAAATGATTCCTTTTCCGACCAGGGTCGCTGTTTTTCGCGGTAGTCCTTCCAGCTTCCTTCGCTTTCGGCTTTGCTCAACAGGATTTTGCTCCATTCCAGTTTGGCCAATTCGGGTAGGGCGCTTTTTTGGGCGTAGAGTTGGCCGCCCGCTTGGATCCAGTCCTTGATGCGGTCTGATTCTTTTTGGACTTTAAGCACTTCGGGCCATTGGGTCAGGAACAGGTGGGAGTACTCGGCCAAATCGATTTTTGACCAATCGGAAACATCCAAGAGGGTAGGGGTCAGACCGAGTTTCTGGATGAGGTGGAACCACAATTCCCCACAGTCATAGGCGCTCATGCCTTCTCCGACCAAAAGCAAAATTTTGGGCTTTTCAACCTTGTGCAGGCTGGGGCTGCCCCAAGCCGGTCCGTTTTGGGTAAGTCCCGATGCGGCATTGAAAACGGGCAAACCCTTTGATTGCCATGCGGTTAGGCGAGTCCGGGCAACTTCGCTTTGTAAGACCCAGGCACTGCCGGCCGGAAATTGCTGGGTACCCAGTTGGAAGGGTTCACTACTGGTAAATACTTTTTGGTCCGCTTGGACGAGATCTGCGATGGCGGGTGCAGCCAAACCGTGTTCCCAGGAGATGACATATGCGACAGCCTTTGGATCCAGAGGTGTAGGGTTGGGTGGCGGTTCGGGGTACGTCAAAATGGCCAAGTTCTCCGCATCCTTTTTGCTGATTTCGGCAAATCGCAGTCCGTAAGCCGCGGCCAACGTCCAACCCGAAATATCGTAAAAGACTTGACTGGCGAATTCGGTTTGGCGTTCGAAACAGGTGCGGATGAGGGAATATTGGTCCTGGTCCAGGGGGACGTACCAGCTGGACTCCGGCTCAAAAAGAATCGAATTTAAGCTTGTCGATTTGGCTAATCGGAAGGCTTTAATGCGGTGCTGGCCGAGCAAATCCACAAAAGCTTTGCTGCGATACGGATCACGGCTTGTAAAGACAAAGCCCGCTCGTTTCTCGGCTTGAATATTTTTCTGGCGCAAGGCCTCAAAGGATTGGCTGTAGGCCAGGATTTGGTCGTGAAGGTCAACGGCTGCTTTGAGGGTGGAAAGGCTGGCTGCGAGGTGGTTTTCCATGGCCTGGGCCAAGCTGCGCGGACCATACGGGCTTCGCATCAAGTGGCCGCGGGCGCTGCCCTGTTCGAACAAGATGCCGATAGCGCCTTGAATATCCGGGTAGGTCGACCCTTTTCCATAAAAAAAGTCGTCGTACTGTTCTCGGGTGAAATAAGGGTGAGCCAGTTGATCAAATGCTTGGGCATGAAATTCGGCAATTTGGGCAGTTAAACGCTGATTTTCGGGTGGGGTTAACGGGTTGGTCCGCTGTGGATCACCGGGTTGAAAAAAGAAACTCTGTTGGGAGCCCATCTCGTGGAAATCGGCAAAGATGTGGGGTCGCCACACTTGGAACTGGGCGACTCGGGCTTGGCTCTCCGGTTGGGTAAGCGGCAACCAATCGCGGTTGAGGTCGAACCAAAAATGGTTGGTTCGACCGCCGGGCCATGCCTGTTGGTGCTCGCGATCCATGGGGTCCGGGTTGGGCTGGGGTCCACGGTGACTGTTCACCCAGGTTGAAAAGCGGTCCAGGCCATCCGGATTCATGGTCGGGTCAATGATAACCACGGTTTGAGCGAGCAGGTTTTGGACCCACTCGCTTTGGGAGGCGGCCAATAAATACAGCATTTTGAGTGCAACCTGGGCGCCGGATGCTTCGTCGCCGTGAATGCTGTAAGCCAACTGCACCACCACCAACTGACGGCCTGCGCTCTGATTCTGTTGGCCGATTGCCGTTTCCCAGTTCTCCTCCTGACAGAATGCGACCTGATACAGCGGCAGCCCCTGAAAGGTTTGACCGATCTTTTGGCCGTGGGCCCGCTTGGATTGGGCAATATATTGGGCATAGGCTATGAGTTCACGCGGGCCGGCATGCCATTCTCCGAGTTCATAACCCAAAAATTGGTCGGGCGACTGGATGGAGGTATCAAATGGGCCAAATTCTTGCAAAGCAAGGGGCGATTGAAAAAAGAGGAAGCAGGTGGAAAACCAAAACATGTCGGTCACCTTTGAAAATGATTTAATAGGCGGATCATACCGAACCGACAGGGGTACATACCAATGGTTTTCCACACTGGTGACCCACAAACAAATAAGGAGAGACCGAAAATGGAACCTTATGAATCGCTAACCAAACCGCGAGCCCCCTGGTTCTGGATGGTGTTGACCCTCGGTATGGGTGGTTTGTTGCTGTACCAAAATTCGGGCATGGTCTTCTCGCGAAACGTGGCCAATCCGCGCGAAGTCACACCGCGCGCAGAATTGAATGGCAGTGAACTGACCACCGTTCAGCTTTTCCAAAATGCATCGCCCAGTGTTGTGTTCATCACGACCAAAGAGGTTCGCCGTGATTTTTTTCGCATGAACGCATTTGAAATTCCGCAAGGGACGGGTTCTGGCTTTGTTTGGGACGATCAAGGCCACATTGTGACCAATTTCCATGTGATCCAGAATGCCGATCGCATTGAAGTGACGTTGGCCAATCATGAAACCTACAAAGCGCAACTGATTGGCGCTGCGCCGGACAAAGATTTGGCGGTTCTGCAAGTGGATGTGTCCTCCTTGGTCCTGAAACCAATTCCCGTTGGGACTTCTAGTGATTTGGCTGTTGGCCAATCGGTTTTTGCGATCGGGAACCCGTTTGGGCTGGACCAAACATTGACGACGGGCATTGTTTCAGCCTTGGGTCGGACGATTAAATCGGTAACCCAACAAGATATCGAAGGGGTTATCCAAACGGATGCGGCCATTAATCCGGGTAATTCGGGCGGTCCGCTGCTTGACAGTGCCGGTCGCTTAATTGGCGTTAATACAGCAATTTATTCGCCGAGTGGGTCGTCCGCCGGGATCGGTTTTGCTGTGCCGGTCGACATCGTCAATGAGGTCGTGCCGCAACTGATCCAATACGGCAAGATGTTGCGACCCGGTTTAGGCATTGAAACCCATGAGAACAATGACTTGATCATGCGCCGCCTCAACACGCAAGGTGTGTTGGTCTATCGCGTTTCACCGGGTAGCCCAGCGGAGGAGGCCGGATTGCGCGGTGTGCGCCGCAACCGTTATGGCGAATATGAGTTGGGCGACATTATTACGGCCATCGAAGATGCGCCAATCAAGAAGTATGGCGATTTGCGCAAGGTGCTCAGCAAATACAAGATTGGCGATAGGGTCACGCTCTCGATTCTGCGCGAGGAACGACCGCTCCAAGTTGAAGTGACTTTGCGCGCCTTGTAGATTCCAACCGCCAGATGTCCGGCTTATTGGGCCGCGCGCAGGCTTGGACCGTTCTGGACGTTGACCTTGCCCAGCAGGAGCAAGCCTTCGCGGGCCTCCTGCGGCATTTCGATATCCCAATGCACACTCAAATCAACCGATTTGCGTTCCAGGATTTGGCCGCGCTCGACCTTGATCGGGATCTTGATTTCAGGCTCCAAAACACCGGGCAAGGCCATTTGGCTGACAAATTCGCTGGGGTCCAGGCGGATCGGGTAATTGAACGCAATGGAGAAGCCGCGAATATCGGCTTCTATCTCCAGATCCAGCGGAATATCGCCCTTTTGGAAGGAAACGGTCAGGTTCTCTGCATTCAGGCTCAGTGGAATCGATTCGGTTGTCGAGGGTGCCATTTGAACAGGGACATTCACTTGCACACCAGCCAGGGTCGCAGCGACAATTCCTTGGAATTGGCCGCTGAGTTGCAGGGCCAGACCGAGTTGATCGCCATCAATGGTGAGCTTGGCTTGTTTCACATCCATAACACCAGTGAGGTTCTCAATATCTGCTGAGGATACCACCTCGCGACCTAGCAATTTATGCGTTTTGGTCCAAACCTTTTCGACGAGTGGGATTTCCAGTTCCAGATCGCGTTCGGGCAAAAAAAGCGCGTCCAGCAGTTGATTGATAAATTGGGTTTTGGTGAAAACCAGAATGTCGTAGCCCCCTGCGGGGATTTGGTTTGGGCTCTCACCGGGCTGGTCCTGGGGCGCACTGTTGAGGATGCCCAGGTAGTCGGGCGTTGAAAAAACGATGGTTTGGGCCTGCGGCAATTGGAGCTCGCGTTCGGGCACCAAAATATGTGCGCCTTTGCGGGTTTTGCGATCAATTTCGGGTAGGTGCGTGGTGCCAAATCCGCTCAGCGGCAAATCCCAATCGGTGATGCGCATGTGGCTCTGCATATTCACAATCAGAATGGGCCTGAGCAAATCGTTGAGCAAAAAGGTATCTTGCAAAGGCGTGACCTTGGCGACACGGAAATGCAGGCTGCACCCGCCTTGTGGGTTGGTCTGAGCAAATACGAGGTAATCGACATCGATGGGACCATTGTAAAGACCCCAGCGCCAATCAAAATTGGCCCGAGCATGTATTTCGATGTAGCCGTTCTTAAACTCGGTTTGCAGATCGTGAATTAGGAAGCGGTTCCCGCGACGGGTGAGTTGCTCATAGCCACGCAAATTTTGCAACATGGCCTGGACCATGCTCCGAGACAGGACGGCCCCCAATTGGTATTGGCCTTGGTTAAAAAAGGTAATGGCCTCGGCGGTGGAGTGTTGCGCAGCCTGTTTGAGCGCTTCGCATTCGTTGATGTGCTGGGCCAGGGCTCGCTTGTAGTGATTGCGCACGGCCCATCCCGTGCAAACAAGTACTATCAGGAATAGAGCGAGAAAGAGTCGTCTGCGTTTCATGTTTCAGCGATCCGCCCGGGATTGGGATTAAATCCGTTTTGGTTTAACCAGTCTTTATTCAAGAGTTTTGAGGCGTAACGCGTGCCGGAATCGCATAAAACCGTGACAATGTTTTTTCCAGATCCGCGATGCGCAAGACCGAGCTGCCACGCGGCACACAAGTTCAGCGCGGAGGAGGTACCCAGGAACAAGCCTTCGTTTTGAGCGACAAAAAATAGCATATCGATCAAATCGCGATCTTGGATTTGGAGCGCATCGTCTATCACAGCCCGCTTGAAATTTGCGGTTAAGCGGCTGATGCCTATACCTTCTGTAATAGAGGAGCCTTCTGCTTTCAATTCCCCTTCGCGCACAAAGCGAAAAAGGGCAGAGCCTTGGGGGTCGGCAAGCACGACGCGGATGTTGGGGTTCTGCTGTTTGAGAAAGTGGCTGGTCCCGCCTATCGTGCCGCCTGTTCCGCTGGCGAGCGTTAAAAAATCGATTTGTGGACAAGCCTGAAAAATCTCCGGGCCAGTGGTTTCATAGTGGATTTGGGCGTTGGCCGGGTTCTCAAATTGGTCCATCCAGACACTGCCGGGATGGGTTTCAGCAAATTGGCGGGCCTGATGATAGAAATGGGCGGAATCGCGAAAGGGACACGGCGCAACCAGGTGCAGATCCACCCCAAGTGCGCGCAGCAACTCCACTTTTTCATTTGCCTGGTTATTGGGCATAAAGATGCTGACCTGATAACCGCGTTCCACTCCGAGGTGGGCAAGGCCGATGCCAGTATTGCCAGCCGTGCCTTCAACAATACGGCCGCCCGGTTGAAGCGAGCCGGACTGTTCGGCCGCCGTGATCATGCCGCGTGCAGCGCGATCCTTGACGGAGCCACCCGGGTTCAAATATTCCGCTTTACCCCAAATATGGCAGCCGGTCAGGTGCGATAACTGGCGCAGAAGTAGCAACGGGGTGTTTCCAACCTGGCCCCATTGCGAATGGGTGGCCATGGCCTTAACCTTCCACCACGAAACGGGGACGCACACACTCGATTAAGCTGGCTGAGCCCATACGCAATTTCTCCCATTGGGCCGGCATTGAAAGTCGGGCCACGGTTGCTGTTGGAAAATATTTCTGGCCTTCGACCTCGCCTGTGCCACCGCTGAGGTAACGCAAAAGTTCCTCAAGCGCGGGGTTGTGGCCGATTAACATTAAGGCTTGCGGTGCGGTTTTAAATTCTTCTAATAAATGCAGCAGATCGGTGAGGTCAGCTTCATAAACTTCCTCGCGCCACATGATTTGGTCGCGTTCCAGTTTCAGGGCCTTAATGATGTTCTGGGCTGTTTCATCGGTTCTTCGGGCAGGGGATGAGACCAAGAGATCGACCTTGATCGGGACCTGGACGAGGTAACGGGCCATTTTTTTGGCCGCGCGTCGACCGCGCGGTGTTAAGGGTCGTTCAAAATCGCTGAGTGACTGATCTTCCCAGCTGGATTTGGCGTGGCGCATCAAGATGAGTTGGCGGGTCATAATCTCCTCGTAAGGCCCCATCATACTGCGAAAGCAGTTTACGGGTCGATCCCTCATGATTTAATGCAATGAGACGATGAGCAAATCAATGCAGTCGAAAAAAGATCCAAGCTTAAACTATGTGCGTAGGTTAAGGGGGAGGTAGTGCTATGTCTCGTGTTTTCTGGGTGTTTGCGTTAATACCTGCGCTTTGGGCTCAAGAGGAGCCAGATCCAAAATGGCGATTCTCATTGGAATGGGACAGCCATTACCGTCACAGTGAGGAAAATGCGTATGCCATTCCCTTTCGATTTCCTGACGGTTTTCTGCCGCCCGGCGAGACTACCGGCTTTTTGGAAACGGCTGATGCGGGGAACCACGTGGAAGTTTCGCGCATCACGCTTTTTGCGGATTACGACATCCAGTCCAACTGGCGTGTGCACGCCAAATTCGATGTTATTGATCTTTATGACCGCAACCCGACCAGTTCCGATCATCAGGTTGATGTCGACGAGATTTGGTTGCGCTGGGGTCAGGAGTGGGATCCGGAACAAGTCCCGACCGGTCGGACCTTCTATGCAAAATTGGGCAAATTCGGCAAGTTTGAACGCCAGGACGACCGTCATTTGGTCAGTTATGGGTTGATGGCAACGGCCTTCAACCGCTTTGAAGATGGCGGCCTGGAACTGGGCATGGATTGGGGCCAATATTTTTACGCCAAAGCCAGTTACACGGTGGGCAATCCGGTTTTTTTCCGCGATCCCAATGCACTGGCGGCGGATAATGGCTCACCGGACCGCGATCCCTTTCTACATCCTTATCCTGATCCACCGATTAAAAGTGGTGTGGTGCTGCTTTACGATGCGGAATTGGAGGAAATCAAGTTTGACAGCCGGTCGGAGTGGGGCGTTGCGATTGGGACCCGTCTGGGCAACGCACTCGGCTACAGAACTGCCAACATCCTGCTGTACCACTACCAGCGCAAATTGCGCGAGGCAGTGAATATGGGCGGATCCTTCTACAGCGGTGACTTGGACCTTCTGCGTGGGGTTGAGGAACTCGGCTTGGTCAACGGCTTGCCGCTCAAAAATGAAGACAAATCGGAAACCGGTGCCAATGTGTGGTTTACCTTTGATGAAGGCAGCTTGTTTGCCCAGTACGTCGATAGCGATATTGCGGGTTTGAAACGCAGTGGCTATGAAATTGAAGCGGCATGGGTCTTCAAATTACCTTTGGTTTGGGCTTTTCAGAACCGCCAACTGTTCTCGCAGATCACACCGGTTGTGCGTTACTCGCATCTGGATTGCGATTTTGTGGGCAATGGTGCCATTTACCCGGCACCCAGTGTGTGGTGGGACTGGAAAAAGCTGGATTATGGGCTGGTTGTTCAATTGCATCACCGCTGGGCCTTATTTATCGAAATGACCGACAATCGGTTTTTCCGTTCAGGCAAATGGGAAACCAACAACGAGTTCCTGGCCACCGCACGGTATCGCTGGTTCTCGCGGGACAATCGGTAGGAGGTCGGCCATGTTAATCATTTTCTCTACCTATTTTTGGCTGGGTGAAGTTTCGGGCCGAATCTTGTTGCCGGGCGATGTAACACCACCCGCAGGGCAGGCACGGGTCATTTTGGAGTACCGGGCAACACAGGTTCCCGAACTGATGGTGTCTTTGCGGGAAGGCGGGTTACAGCCCGAGGTGGTATTTGTGCCCAAGGGTGCGACCCTAGTCTTTCGCAACGATGGTCGGCTGGTGCACAACCTCATTTCAACCGATCCTCAGTTTGATTTTCAGTCCGGTCGAATTGATCCGGGTCAAATGGAACGCCACCGCTTTGATCAGGTTGGCGTGATTCCCATCGGATCGCGCATTAACCCGCAGTTCCAAGGCCACATCGTGGTGTATGAAAAGGTGCAAACGGCCGATTGCGATGCGGATGGTCGTTTCCATTTTCGCGACCTTCCACCGGGCCCTTACAAAATATTAGGCTGGCTCCTGGGTACAGGGGTTCAACCCAAATCGTTTGAACTCCAGGCTGACCAGCATTTGGAATTTACGTTCCGGTTCCAGGCGGTTGGTGAAGCGGCCATGGCTCAATCACCCACTTGGTTGGACAATCCTGTCGCGCCTAACATGGAAGCGCCTCCACCGACAGAACCAGAGCCCGCGCCGACCGAAGTCGCGCAAACCCAACCACCACCTGAGCAACCCATGACACAGGTGCGTGAGCCGGAAAAAAAGCCAGAAAATAAAACAGGTGCGGCGCCGCAGGGCCAGATCAGCGGGCAAATTCGCGTGTTTGAGTCCGATCGACTGGACCGCAGTTTTAATTCTGAAGTGGTGGTCTTTATTGAAGGTGCACAGGGCCCCGTGGATCTCTCACAAAAATACAGTGTCCAAACCAAAAACAAAACGTTTGCACCACGGGTTTTGGCCGTACCGCAAGGGGCAACGGTTTGGTTCCCCAACTCCGATCCCATCATTCACAACGTTTTTTCGGTTTCCAAACCCAATGCGTTTGATTGCGGTCGCTACCCAAAAGGCGCAGGTGTGAGTCATACCTTTGCCTATCCGGGTCTGGTGCGGGTCTTCTGCAATGTCCACCACGAGATGAACGCTTACATCTATGTTTTTGAGCATCCGTATTTCACCATGGCGGATGGCGACGGTCGCTTTCGCTTTGCCAACTTGGCGCCCGGCAGTTACCAAATCAAGGCGTGGCATCCCCAATCGGGGATCATTTCCTTTCCAATCACAATCCAACAAGGTGATAATGAACCAGTTGATATTCGGGTCAATCTATCGGAACCGCGGATTCGTCCGCACTTGGATAAGACCGGAAAACCCTATCCTCGCAATAAGGCCACATCCTACTGATTCATGTCGCTTTCTCTTCGAACTAAAATCTTATTGAGTATCCTGCTGACCGTGCTCGTCGCCATGGGTGCGGTCGCAGCGCTGTTTTTTCGTACGACCAGCAATTTGGCCGAGCGGGTTATCCAGTCGCGTCTGGCGCAAAGTAACCAAGCAATTGCCGATTACAAGGCTGATGTACGCGATAAATTAATCACAATCAACGCCTACATCAGTGGCAATGCCGTGTTTAAGGCTTACATGCTGGAGGCGATGTCTTCCGGTTCAACCGATTCGATCATCGATCAGTACGATGAGATTCGCCGTTTCTCCGGCTGTGATTTCATGTTGGTAACGGATGAACAGGGTCAAGTTGTGGTCGATACGCGCCAGAACGCCGGAGCGGTCCAAGTTGTTGATTTACCGCGTAGCCTGGAAGAATCAGTAGGGGTTTGGTCGGATTCTAATGGTCTTAACTATGTGGTGGCCAGCCCATTGGAAAGTGGGGGTGCCGTATTTGGTTATGTCCTGGTTGGTTACCGTTTGGGCGATGCTTTGGCCCAACGCATTGGCCGTTTAACCGACTGTGGCATCTATTTTCTGCGGCCCAAAGGCGATTCCACCGCATTGGCGGGATCTTACCTGGCAGAAGGCATGGAATGGATAGCCAGCAATCCGCAATCTGAAAGCCAATTGTTTTCAGGATTGATTGGTCTGGTCCCAAACGCAGAAAATGGCAAAACCGTGTCGCTTTCGATCTCCGGTGGGGCCTTTG
The DNA here is from genome assembly GCA_020637335.1 of Acidobacteriota bacterium. Classification (GTDB taxonomy): domain Bacteria; phylum Acidobacteriota; class Holophagae; order Acanthopleuribacterales; family Acanthopleuribacteraceae; genus JACJWC01. The sequence continues at coordinate 141,692 of JACJWC010000013.1, forward strand.
AAGCCATGATGGGCACCTTTGAGAATTGGAATGGCAAACCTGTGGGTTATTATGCTGCGGTCAAATCCATCGACCGCGAACGTGCCCCATTCACTCAACTTATGAAATATGGTGGGCTGATTCTCTTAGCCGCTCTGATCCTGATGGTGCCCTTGAGCATGGTCGTTTCGCGCAGCATTACGGGACCCTTGCGCAGCCTGGTTTCGGTCATTGATGGCGTTCGCCAAGGCCAGTTCCAGGAGTCGGCCATTCAGGTCAAGAGCAAGGACGAAGTCGGCAGAATGGCGGTTGCGTTCAAAGAAATGGTTCGGGAACTGCGTGAACAGAACGAAATGATCCACTTTTTGGAGCGCTCTAAGTTGCAATCGCTCTCGCCGGTTGAGATCGGCAATCCGACCTTGCCGGCCTCAGATCTTCAAATGAGTGCAACAGAAGATGGCGCCCTGCAACCGGGCCAAGTGCTAGCCTCCCGCTACCGCATCCTGCAAACGCTTGGCAAAGGTGCCATGGGTCTGGTCTATCGCGTTCAGGACTTAGAGTTGGACGAGGTTGTGGCGCTTAAGATGATCTACTTGCAAGATCCTGGTATTCGCGAAATGCTCAAAAACGAGACCAAGCTAGCGCGACGGGTGACCAATCGCCATGTGGTACGGACGTTTGATTATGGCACCTTCCACAATGTGCAATTCGTAACCATGGAGTATGTGGATGGCGTTACGCTAAAACATGTTTTGCAACGCCACAAATTATTGCCTTTGGAAATCGGTTTACGCACGGTAAAACAAATTTGTCAGGGTCTTCATGCCGCACATGAGGGTGGGGTCATCCATGGCGATGTGAAGCCTGAAAATATCATGGTGAGTTCGCGTGGCCTGATCAAAGTAATGGATTTTGGTGTTGCCCGCATCTCCAAGGCCGGTTCGCAAAAAACGGATTTGGTTACGGGCACGCCGCTGTATATGGCGCCCGAACAAATCTATGGCAAACCATTGGATTTCCGAACGGATCTCTACAGCGTGGGCGTGATTATGTTCCAGGTCTTCACCGGTACCATCCCCTTCCAGGCCGAGAACATGGCCGGCATTTTTCGCAAACACCTGGAAGTTACGCCTCCACCACCATCCAGTGTGAATCGGCGCCTGCCGCCCAGCCTGGACCAAATTATTTTGTGCGCCCTGGCCAAGAATCCGGCTGAACGGTTTCCTTCCATGCGCGACCTGTTTGAGGCCTTGGATCAGGTGGCGCGCCAAACCTAATTAATAATGCGACCCGTTAGGTCAACTTATGAAAACGCTTGAAATGACCGAAAAGGGGCTCAGGAGTGGCAATGTTCTCCGCCCAAGGTCTCAACCCGGCTGAAAAAAAATGGATCGAACTGGCCTTTGAGCCAGCCCCTGTTCCCGTGTGTATTACTCGGCTTGATGTGTTTTTGTTTGTTAACCCTGCATTTGCCGAACTGTATGGTTATTCACCGCAAGAAATTATTCAAAAAACCCTGTGGGACCTGATTGCGCCTGCCTCGCGCGAAGTCATGGCGCAGCGCCTGGCCAGGCGAGCATTGGGTGAGAAGGCGCTGTTTAAATACGAATTAGTGGGCCAGAAAATGGATGGCAGCTTTTTCCCTTTTCAGGTAGAAACGGTGCGCATCCCCTTGTCGAAGGGCGATGCTGCCTTTAGTTACATCACAGATTTATCGGGGCGGCGATACGGTGAGCAAATGGTTTTCCAATCCCAGAAACTGGAAAACCTCGGTATATTGGCGGGCGGAATTGCTCATGACTTCAACAATTTGATGATGGCCATTTTGGGCTATTGCGAATTGACCCTGGATATGATCTCTGAGCCTTTGATCCGCGAAAACATGTTGCAAATCCAAGCCTGTGGTGAAAGGGCAGTGGCTTTAACGAGCCAACTCCTGGCGTTTAGCCGCAAACAAAGTTTTGTACCACAGCCTGTTCGCTTGGACCATTTGGTTGACCGCATGCAGGATCTCATCAGTCGTTTGGTCGGCGCGGGCATAGAGTTGGCGGCCGAGCATGCTTCGCCGCTGGGAACAATCATGGTCGACCCTAACCAGATGGAACAAGTGATCTTGAACTTGGCTGTTAATGCGCGCGACGCCATGGGCGGTCAGGGCCAGTTGCGCTTTAAAACACAGAATCACGTGCCAGGTCAGGCGCCGATTCGGGTCGAAGAAATGAATGATATTGGCTGCGTTTCCCTTTCCGTTCGGGATTCTGGGGTTGGGATGGATGCAGACACCATCAGCAAAATTTTTGAACCTTTTTTTACGACCAAGGAAATGGGCAAAGGCACTGGATTGGGTTTGTCGACCGTGTTGGGTATTGTCAAACAAAACGGTGGTGATATTCATGTTGAATCCACGCTGGGTGAGGGGACGACCTTTCAAATCTTTTTCCCGCAGTGTCATGCTGCTGATTCGGAAAAAGTTTCTATTGCAGATGGACCGATTGTCCACGAAGGCAAAGGTTGGGTCCTGGTGGTAGAAGATGAGGCCTCGGTGCGTGGCCTGATTCGCATGGTCCTGCGCGGACACGGCTACGAGGTTTTAGAGGCAGTTGATGGTCGGGAGGCGCTTGCGATCATCAAGTTGCGCGACGATTTAAAAATGGTGATTACGGATGTGGTCATGCCGGGTATGAATGGCATCGCTCTGGCCGAAGCCATTGAGCCGCTCTGCCCGCAGTTGCGTGTTTTGTTTATGACCGGCTATAACGAGGGTTCGGGTCTGACCCGTTTTATCGGCCGGCCCGGTTTTAAAATTCTGTATAAACCCTTTAATTCCAGGCAGCTTTTGCTGGCGTTGGAACAACTCTTGAGCGATACACCGGCGATTCCGGCGGAATAATACTGGCCAAGCCGGGCTGGGCAGGTCTGGTTTGGGCTGCCTGAACCGATTTGATGGTCGCTCTGGCCATGAATGACAAAGGGGCGCAAAAATACTTGCCAGCGCTTGGGCCTGTCTTTATAATGGCGCTCCTGTGCCCCTATAGCTCAGCTGGTAGAGCAACGGTCTTGTAAACCGTAGGTCGTTCGTTCAAATCGGACTGGGGGCACCATTATTTTTCTTATGATTTTCTTTTTTGATTTTAAACAGTCTGTTTTAGGCTCAGACATTTATGAGAAACGAAGGTCCTTCTAACCGGAATTGGCGCCCTAATGGAGATCTTCATTCTGTTCAGAAAGTGACCGGTCAAAAGGTCAGTGACAGTGTCTTTTTCTACGAATCCATGGCTGGGTTAGAGCTAACCGATTGTGCCTTCGAGAATTGTTATTACTTTGATTCAGAAATGGCCAAATCCTACAATCAAATTCGGTTTGATCACGTGTGTTGGCACGCGTGCGCTTTCAGGGGCGTGACTTTTGAAGATTGCCAATTCCACTGGTCGGCCCTTTTGGGCGACCGGTTCAACCGATTGAAATTTAAACAGTGTTCCGTTCATTTGGCGATACGGCCAAGTTACTCATATCCTTTTTTGATCTTTGATGATTGTGATTTGGATTTAGTCATCGCAGGCCCATTGGACAAGATATCTTTTACCAATTGCCGGGGTCGCGTCCTTTTTTTGACCTTACCCATTCGGATGAAACAAAATTCGCCAGAGCTGTGCTTGCTGCATGGTTCGCACAAACTCCCACGAAAGCGCCGGTCTTTGCCTTCTTCTTGGCGCCGCGGAACCCACTTTGGGTTGGCATTTCTGGATTTTTTTCGCTTTTTTGTGGCCGAGGGACCAGTTTCCATGTTTGTTAAGGGCATTCCAGTCCGGTTCCGGGGCCCGCTAAAAAAGGGCTGGAGATCGTTTGCTATTCCTAGCCAGTCCATGAAACCAATCCAAATTCCAGCCAATCAATGGATCAACCTTCAAACCTTGAGAAACCAACACGGCTTCTGAAATAAGCGCTCATCCCCCACCTGATTTTTTTTGCTCCAAATTAGGCTTATCGCTCACCGGGCAGATGCCGATAAGCCCAGCAAAGCTACTGGGTCAGGAAATAATGATTAGGAGAGGGTTATGCTGCGCGTAATGGTGTCTTTCTGTCTGCTTGGAATTGCCTTATTTGCCCAAGATGAAAAGAAGGTGACCACGCTCTCACTGGCTGAAATACTCAACTTGGAAGTGGTAACCGCTTCCAAAACGGCTGAGAAAATTTCCGAAGCGCCGGCCACGGTTTATGTGTTCACCCATGAAATGATCGTGAATGCTGGCTACTATTCGCTCGACCAACTGCTAGAGGCAGTGCCTGAAATTGAACTGCAGAACAAGGCGGTAGCCGAATATAACAATTACTACAGCATCCGTGGCATTTCCGGCAATGACAAGTTCATTGTTTTACTGGATGGGTTTCGATTCAATTCACCAACCGGATCCCCTCACGTTATTGCCACCAATTATCCGCTGGCCAATGCCAAGCGGGTTGAAGTGATTCTGGGTCCCGCCTCAGCTTTGTACGGCGCGGATGCATTTGGTGGCGTTGTCAACATCATTACCTTCGATGAGTCCGACGGCGCAGGGGGTCAGGTCAATGCCAGTTTTGGCGACTTCTCAACCCAAACCCTGGACTTTAACTACAGCATGAGGATCCAAAATCTGTTTTTTTCTGCTGCTGCCTCCTCCTACCATTCGGATGAACCGAATTTCAGCAAGGAATACCCCGAAGACTTTGCCTGGTACAACAACCAATTCAGCAATTCTGGAACAGTCCTGCTTTCGCCGTTTGTGCCGATCGAAGTGCCCGTTTCTGCTGATTTGGCCAATCAACCTTATGCCAACCCAATTGACTCCCATTTCTTTAATATCAACCTGCGTGGCGACCATTTCCATTTTGGCTACGCCACCAATCGCGAAGGCCACTCCAGTTCGGGTGGCATGCGCCCCGAATACAACCTCTACGTAGAGGATGCACGTTTTGAGGTGGAAGTCTCCTCAGCTTTCCTCAAGCATCAAATGGAAGGCACCAACGGGCGGTTCTCGCTGCAAAGCTCCATTTGGCGGGGCACTTATGAGGTCCGGCCGCGTTCGCAATTTATCAACACGTTTACGGGTTATGCCAGTGGTTACAAATACGCATCTGCCCAAACGGTCAAAATGGAAGAACAACTATTGTTTGCTGCCACCGAAAAAATCGCCATGATCTTTGGTCTGTCCTATGAGGAAGTTCAGGCTTTGCCCAAAACCGGCGATTTACCTTTTGCCTTTGATCCAGACCAATCCTCAGCCAGCCAAGGGTTTTATTACCTGGGTACCAATACGACCGACCGATTTGGTAACGATTTGACCCAGGACCAGAAATTCTTTGACGTGCGCTACAACAATTTGGGCTCGTATCTACAAGTACGTTGGCAAGCTTCTGCGAAGGTCAACCTCACCCTGGGCAGTCGTTTTGACCATAATTCGCGTTACGGTTCCACCTTTAATCCGCGATTAGGCGTTGTGCTCGTGCCCAACCAAGATCTCAAAATCAAGTTTTTGTACGGCCAATCCTATTTGGCGCCCTCGCCTTATGTGGCTTATCAGCATTACGGTTCTTTCCTGACGGTCGATAGCGACGGCAATGCGACTTCCGATCCCAGCCAAATTGAGGGTCTATTTGGACCGTTTTGGCACCTTCCCAACCCCGATTTGGAACCCGAACGCCTGACCGCCTTTGAAAGTTCACTGTCCTGGTTGCCCAATGAATCCTTTAACATCTACCTGGGTGCCTATCACAATAAGGTCAAGGATCGAGTTGAGAATGTCGGCGCACCCAACCAAGCCTATTTGGGGATTCCTGTGGGATTTGCCGAAAGCCCTGCAAATATTGGTGAACTCACTTCTTACGGCGGGACACTGCGCCTGAGTTACGTCTCTTTTATCGGCCTGGTTTATGTCAACACATTCCTGGCCTATAGCCTGACCGATGGCGATTTGGATGGCGGAGCATTGACCTATGCAGCCAAAAATACGGTTAAATTTGGCGCTGATTTGTACTACAACAACTGGACCCTGACCCCTGCATTGCTCAATCGCAGCGCCAGCAAACATTTTCTATTTGATGGACAAGGCCAAAACTTTGAGAATGATGCCTTCACTGTTGTTGATCTACACCTCAAATACGACGGGTTGGTCCAGACCGAAAAATTGGCCTTATCCGCATTCCTCAAATGTGAAAACGTGTTTGATAAGCGCTATTACAATCTGTCCTGGGGCACGGAGGAGTCGTTTACTTCAACGCCGCAGGATCCACGACGCATTTCTGCGGGACTGCGTTTAAAGTATTAAGAATCGGCGGTCCCGTTGACTCGGCGGGACCGCCGTTGAACTCTTGGCAATCACCAGCGTATGGGTTAGGGTGAGTTTTCAGTACAGGAGGCTGTAACTTTGGAAGCGGAAACACCCTCGCGTTGGCGTGCGTTTTTCTTTGCCTGGCAGTATCTCAAGCCATACAAAAAGGCGATTGGCATCGCCTTGGCTGCTTTGGTTTTCACGGCCATGGTGACTTTGTCTCTGGGTCAGGGTGTGCGCCTCCTGATCGATCGCGGATTTGCCACTGAGAGCATGGACCAGTTAAATCGCTACGTTTTGCTTTTTCTGGGCTTAGTGGTGGCCCTGGCCATTGGAACCTTTACCCGATTTTATTGGGTCAGTTGGTTGGGCGAGCGGGTTGTCGCTGATATTCGCCAATCGGTTTTTAATCATTTAATTGACCTGCACCCCGGATTTTTTGAAAGTAATCGCGGCTTGGAAATTCAGTCGCGTATTACGACGGACACAACCCTGCTCCAATCCGTTATTGGCTCTTCGCTCTCCGTTGCCTTACGTCAGATTGTCATGTCGATCGGTGGGGTGATTTGGCTCTTCATTACCAATGCCAAACTGACTTTGATTGTCGTTCTCTCGGTTCCAGTAGTGGTTGCGCCCATTCTTATATTTGGTCGGCGGGTACGCAAACTTTCGCGAGACTCGCAAGATAAGGTCGCCGATGTAGGCGCATACGTTGGCGAGGTGCTCGGCCAAATTAAAACCGTTCAAGCCTACAACCACCAAGTCCATGACAAACGCATCTTTGGCGAATTTGTTGAAATGGCTTTTTCGGTTGCCAAAAAACGAATTGTTCAACGCGGTGCCCTAATTACTGTTGTAATCGTCTTTGTTCTTGGCGCGATGGGTCTGATGTTGTGGGTCGGCGGAGGAGACGTTATCCGCGGTGAAATCAGTGGCGGTGAATTGGCCGCATTCGTTTTTTACAGCATGATCGTCGGCTCGGCTTTTGGCTCAATTTCTGAAGTGATTGGCGAGTTGCAACGCGCGGCTGGAGCTGCAGAACGTATGGTTGAACTTTTGGCCGCCAAAAATGAGATTCAGGCGCCAATCCGCGAGGTCGAGCATCTGCCGACACCAATCAGCGGTCACTTGGTGCTAGAAAATGTCGTCTACGCCTATCCCTCTCGGCCCGATCAACCGGCCATTCAGCATTTGAGCCTGGAAGTCGTCCCGGGCGAAACTTTGGCCTTGGTTGGACCTTCGGGTGCAGGCAAAAGCACGCTTTTCGATCTGCTCCTGCGTTTTGCGGATGTGGATCAAGGCCAAATCCGGCTTGAAGGGCACGATATTCGCCAGTTGGATCCGTTGGAATTGCGCAAATGTTTTTCCTTGGTATCGCAAAACCCCAGCCTGTTTTTTGGGTCGATCGAACAGAATCTGAAATACGGGAAACCCGATGCCAGCCAAGCGGAGATGGAGCAAGCAGCGCGTGCCGCCCATGCCCACGAGTTTATTAACGAATTACCCAACGGCTACCAAACCCGGTTAGGCGACCTGGGTCTAGGCTTAAGTGGTGGACAGAAACAACGCCTGGCCATCGCCCGGGCTTTACTCGCCAATGCACCGATCTTATTGTTGGATGAAGCGACCAGTGCCCTGGACGCGCAATCGGAGTTTCTGGTCCAACAGGCCTTGGAAAACCTGATGGCCGGGCGAACGACATTGGTCATTGCCCACCGCCTGGCCACGGTCAAAAACGCGGATCGTATTGCGGTGCTCAATCAAGGCCGCCTGGAAGGATTGGGAACCCATCGCGAACTTGTCGAAACCAACGCATTGTACGCACGTCTGGCCAAGCTCCAATTTGATTTGGCCGGAATCGCCAATTAAGCCCCGGACAGGGCAAGAGATTGGGGGCTAAAGCCGTGGCCAGGGCAGGGTAGTGCAGGTGAATCCGGCAGCTCGCGCGTGGCCGCCTCCACCAAAGGTTTCGGCCAGTTCCGCAACGTTGATTCGACCATCGGATCGCAGGGAAACCGAATAGCTTTCGCCGCGACGCGAGACCAACACGCCTAAACCACACCTTTGCGCCAGGACATGGCCCACCTCAGATTGCAGTAAGGGACTGTAGACGACCAAAGCCGGGTGATCGTTTAATTGAATCGATTCGGCTGAGGCGACTAAGCTGGCGACTTGAATTTGGACAAACCGCTCTAAAACCAGGGCTTCCCGCACAATTTGTTGGAATTCCTGGTCGTCTTCGAAGCGGGCTGATATCGGGTCCAGATCCTTGACATAACGCAAATGCGTATAAAGCCAGTAGGAAATGGCGGCACTGTTGGGCAGGTGGAAACGCCAAAGATCGCGGTCTTCGATATAAGCCAAAACTTTGGGTAACGACTCTTGAGGGAAAAGCGTTCGCCAAGTCAAAGAGGCACCCGATTGGTTCAAATCCAGGTGGAGGGTGGCGTGAGGGTGCGACCAATTCGCCAAGCGTCGAATTGCGGTTTCATGGTGATCGATGAGGGTTAATTGGCGGACCTTTTCTGCCAATTCGGTCATTGTTTCTGGTCCAAATGAGAAATCCAGAATCCATACATCCTTACCCAAACGAGCAGGAAGTGGATCGCCGTGGAACATGGGTTGAAGCTGGTGCTTGGGCAAAGCCTTGCGTGCGGCCCAGGCCGAACCCAGGCCGTCAAGGCAGCCAGCGTGATAAATCAGTGTGCCTTTCACGCTGGGCAACCTGGGCTGACCTGCTTAATCTTCATCCGAATCTTCCTCGTTATCCAGTAGCGGACGACTGAGCAGAAGTTCCTTGCCATCCAGTGGACAGAAATTATTTGCAAACGGGTAGCCTCTGCGGCATTCGGGGCAGAAGCGGTTTAGACTCAGGGGTTTGCCTTGGCTGGCCAGCCAGGCTTGGCGGAATTGGGCCTGCTCGGTACTGACGGAAAGATCGCGGTACTCGAAGGGGACAAGTTCAAAAGCGGGGTCCGCTTTGAGTTCCAGGTCGTTTTTTTTGTTTTCGCCATTTTTGCGGTACTCAATTTCAACTGAATCACCGGGTTTGAATTTAGCGAGGCTTTCTTTGACATCATCTAGCGTTTTGATTTTGTGGTCGTCCAGGGCGAGTAGAATATCGCCTTTTTCGAGGCCAGCGCGATAGAGTGGTGTGCCTACTTGAGTCGGGCTGGCCAGGGTGACGAATTGGTTTTCCTTATCCTTAACTTTGGTTTCAAAGGGATCGGTTTCCAGAACCCATTTAACATTGCCCCACCATGCTTTTTGTGGTGATTTGGCCCGCCAGACCAAACCGGCTTTTTCGAAAAGGGGCTGCAATTCGGGTAATTCAGAGCGGTAGATGGACTGTTCGAAGAAGTGGTTGCCGAATTCGGGGTTGGTGAACTCAGCTAACAACATTTGCAGGTCCTGATTGGAATAGGGCTTTTCCTGCTTCCCGAACCGCTGCCAGGCCAATTGCATGAACTGATCGAGACTCTTATTAAATTGTTGGCGCAATTGCAGGTCGAGAATGAGGCCCAGGACCGCGCCATAGGAGTAATAGGAAATGAAGGTATTGGTCCGATTGGTCGGGTCGACTGAACGGGCGGCATCCACAAAGCCGGCCTGCGCACTCATTTGAGCCGGAGAACCGAAGTTGCGACCGGGACCGAGAACCACCCAATTGAGGTCGCCATTAAAGCCGTCGAGGAAGGCATCCATGGAAATGACCCCTGATCGACACAGGATCAGGCCGTCAAAATAGGAGGTGACCCCCTCGGCAAACCAAAGTTCTTCGGAAACGTTGACCCGCGTGAAATCAAAGGGTTCGAGGGCGGCAGGCCTCAGGCGTTCCACATTCCAGCAGTGGAAAAACTCGTGTGCGATCGTTCCAGCCAAGCGAACGGCGTCTTTGTGCAGTTGTCGGGTGCTGCTGCAAACGGTGGAGTTGCGGTGTTCCATACCATCGCCTTCCGCATTGGGCATGTAGGCGGCCAGGAAGGTGTAGGATCCAAAATCATAGTTGGGCAGTTCGCCAAAAATACCTTGTGCTTCTGCTGTGATGGCCTGACAAACCTGCTGATAGGCTTTGGCTTCCTCTGGGCTTCCGGGTTCGAGTAATGCTAGCCGGATGGTTTGTTCAGGTGTGCCCTGCGACCAGCTGAACCATTGGATGGGGCCGAGCAGGATGGGGCTGTCCATCAGATAATACTGATTGGGTGCAGTCCAATTGCTGTCCTTTCCATTTAATTGAGTGGCACACGTCCAATCGTCTGGCAGGTCGAGTTCGAGTTCATGGCTACGGTTTTCCAGGCCAATGCCCCAAACCAAGGCGCTGGGTGGGTTGAGCAGAATGAAATTGGCGTTGATTCCGGAATAGGTGCCATCGGGCTGGTTGCCAAACAACGTGTAATGGAAGTGCACGGTTCCCGAATGGGCGGAAACCAGCCAGGAATGCGCATCGGGTCGCGAGAAGGGTAGGGGTTTGTCGTCTTCGTCAGTGATGCTGACGTTGTAGATGTTCTTAGCAAATTCGTGCAGCGCGTAGCGGCCCGGTGAACTGCGGCTCATCTGGATGCGAAATGGGCCGGCGAGGACGTCGCGAAAATGGGCGTCGATCTCGGCTTCATGGTGTACGCGATTGTCAAACTTTAGGACGTAGGTGACGGGCTGGCCTGCAAATAGGCAATACGCTGACACGTATAGAATTAGGAACACTGGCTTCAAATTGCTATCCTCGCATTCTGCACGAACATTTGTTTGGAAAATGTATCACAGGTTCTGGAATAGGTCGGTAGGGAATGACCTTTGTTCATGTCCGAGGGGCCGCGACAGGGAATAGGGCAGTTTGTGTATAATAAGGCTCACTTTTTATTGGTCTGATCTTCAGGCGGAATGTCAGAGGGGATGGGCGTTCAATTGCGTTTTGGGATAGGTGGAATCGGAGGGAGTGGCACCCGATTGGTAAGTCGAATGGTCCAGGAACTGGATTTCAATGCCAGCAATGACCAGAATGAAAGCCTTGATGATTTGCTGTTCACAACCCTTTTTAAAAGTTTAGAGGTGTTTAATCCTGAATTTCATTTGGCTGAGAAATATCGCTTGTTTTGCCATTGTCGCGAGAAAACGGCCGGCCTTGAGTGGGACGAATCTCAGGTTCTTGATTGGTTGGGTCAAAATGACTGGGCAAGTGAGCAATGGATCGCAGAACGATTGAGGTTGGCTTCCATTGCAGAAAACCAAAGGCCCTGGTTTTGGAAGGAACCCAACACGCACGTCATCATCGAAAGGCTGCTTTCACTGGATCCACATCTGAAATATATTCATGTGGTCCGGAATGCATTTGATATGGCCCTTAGCCAAAACCAAAACCAAATTCGCTTTTGGGGCGAGGCTCTTTTTGGGCGTAAGTTTGAGGAAACGGTTCAAGACCGGATTGACTTTTGGTGCCGAGTGCAAAGGCGAATTTTGGCGATCAGGGATGAATTTCCTGAAAGGGTTCTTTTTGTGACCTATGATCTTTTGGTGGACCAGTTTGAGATCGAAATTCAGAAAATTGCTCGGTTTGTTGGCAAATCCGACCAAAATCTTGGCTATCTGAAAAAATTGATTAGACCAGCTTCGACAGGCCGAGGAAATATAATTGATCGCGGCAGTTTTTGTGATGCAAATCTCGAGACCCTAAAAGAATTTGGCTTTTATTAGCCAAACAACTTCCAAATGTATCTAAAATGTTGGCAAGTATGCTGATTCTCTGTAGTCCTGTTAATCATAAGCAAATGGCTCTGCCAAAAACGCCGTTTGTTTGAATTTTTTAGGTGGAAAAATGCGAATATGTATGACCCTCCTTGTGCGTGATGAGGAGGAAATTCTTCAACATAATCTTGATTATCATTTGAGTCGTGGTGTGGATTTTATTGTTGCAATGGACAATTTGAGCCAAGATGGCACCGCTGACATCCTCAAGTTTTATGAGAAAAAGGGTGTGTTAAAATCGATTTTTCAGGCCTCTGATGACTATGATCAAGCCGTCTGGGTCACGGAAATGACCCACTTAGCCATTCAAGATTACGGTGCTGACTGGGTGATTCACACCGATGCAGATGAATTTTGGTGGCCCAACTCGCAGCAAAGCCTTAAGGCAATATTTGATCACATAGATTCTAATATTGATGGCCTCATCGTTCAACGCCACAACTTTTTGCTTAACCCTGATCTAGCTCAAGATCTACCCTTTTATGATCGTATGACGCATAGACAAGTTGCCTCAACAAATTTATTAGGACGGCCCTTACCGCCAAAAGTGTGTCATAAAGGCATTTCTGGAATCAAGTTGAACCAGGGCAACCATGATTTCTCTGTTCCTGGTCGGGAAAAGCATGTGTGTTTCACTCAAGAATTATGTATCTTCCATTTTCCGATCCGCGCCAAAAGTTTTTTTGCCCATCGAATCGAGCAGGGCGGGAAAGCTTACGCCAGAAATAAGAAACTGCGTCCAGAGGTAGGCATTACTTGGCGTCACCTTTATGAAGAATTGAAACAAGGGAATCTGGACACTTATTATCAGAAGATGCTTTATTCGCCCAGTGGAATTGAAACAGAAGTTAATGCCAATGTCTTGGCCGATAGCCGATTTCAGGCCTACATGCACCAAATCCACAAAAATCAATAGCGGATTAATTTTTTTAGAGCCCTATAAAGTTCAAGGCAGTGGTTGGGCGCTGTGAGGTCATCGGTTGCTCGATTCAGGCGCCGCTCAGAAAATTCGCGATCAATGGGCGTTTCCGAGAAATTTTCAAGGGGTTCCATGGCTTGTCCGGATAGGATGTCTTCATATTCAACGCAGAGCCAATTGGCGTGTTGGTAATGGTGGTGAATTACATGCGAATTCATTAAAAACCAAACCTCAAAAGCCTGGTTGACGCTGATGGCAAAATTGTGAAGATGCGGGTGAACTCTACAATTTTTCAGAATGCTCGCGGCCACCAATGCGGGATGCCTGAAAACGAAGATTGTTTTCGCCTCCTGGCATTGCTGATGCCAATGCGGCCACAGGTAACAAAATCGCGTGTCTTTGATACAAAAAGGCTTTTTGGCTAAAAAGGAATGAATGGCTTCCCGTTCATGCGATTGAAGGTCAATCCTGGTTTCGAGAGGGATTCGGGAAAGCCAGATACCTGATGTATCGGGCGCGTCACACGCGTAAGTAATGCCGTCGTGGATCTGAGGACGTGGGGTTAGCCGTCTCAAGATTTGATTGTTGAGCTGATTAATTTGGGCGTCTTCAAAATAGCCCTTTTCATTTTCAGGTGTTGGCCCATGCAGGTAACTACCAAAAAATCGGCCCGTATGGCGGAAAAGCCCTGCTGTCAGACTCGTTCCGCTGCGGCCACAGCCCACAATAAATAAACTGGGTATATCCATAAAGGAGTAAAAGGGTGGGCAAGCCCACCCTTGTTGAATTTACTTGTTTTCTAGTTTTTTCTCTAAGGACTCAATGCGGCTGTGAAGTTGTTCAATATAGATATGGGCAGTTTCCAGTTCGTTGAGGATGCGACCTACCTTGTCTGAGAGGTTAATAGGTGCATTTTCAAGCGTGGGACCCACGTTGGGCAAAAATTTATTTTGCCACATCATGGCTGCGTGTTCGTCAATGCTGGGTAAGTCGTAGCCTGGTTCAAAAACGAGGTCACATCCACTACCGCACGAGCCACCGACTGTCGTAATCGTGCCTCCGATGGACAAGTTTCCAGTCGCTGAAAGTGTGAAAACGTTAGCCGATTGAGCGTGATTCCGCATGATGAAGTTTTGAGATGCGTCCAAACCGATATCCCATTCTGCATTCGTATTGGGATTTGAATTGGTGACGCTAGAATCGTCAAAACGAATTCGCGGCGTACCATTCTTAACCATTTCGAGTTGAATGTTAAACGTGCTTCCGGTGTCCTCAACTTTGATGGAGCCTGTGGAATCTGAGGTCAGGACATGCAGCGAAGCCCCAGGAGAAGCAGTCCCTAAGCCGACATCACCGTCTGTGTCGATGTAAATCGAGCTACTGGGAGCGCCGGGTCGGATTCTGAAAGGTAATGTGGAGCCATTGGTCGCGTCACGAATAAAAAAGTTGGTTTCGTTACCGGCCACGTCCCACGTTTGCGCAGCAAAACCGGAAGACGTATTTTGTTCCAAACGCAAGGCAGGTGTGTTGCCACTTGCAACGTGCAAATCCAAAACAGGCGTCGAGGTACCGAAACCTACATTGCCACCCGACTTAACATAAATCGCGTTATTGCCGGCACCTGCAAGCACTCGGAATGGATAGGTGCCTGCATCGGTGTCTTCGAAGGCCAGATAGCTGGCTCCGCCGTTTGTTGAGTCATTGGCTACGATGCGCCAGTCATTGGTCGGGAAGGATCCCGAATTACTGGTGTCATTGAAGTGAATGCGAAGGTTGTTTTCTTTGAGGCGAATGGTGTCAGCACCGAAGGATTCTCCGTTGACACAATCAAAGCCAACGCACTCGCTGCCTTGGACGATGACGTCGGTAGCGAAAACCTGGGCGCGATCACCGTCAGCATCATCGACTGGATAACTGTTGTTGTCTGCTTCATCACCTTTGTTGATTCGGACTTGGGTGTTCGCGTGGTTGTCAATCCCTTGCGATTCCAAGCTGGGAATGACCAACTCGCCGTTCAAAACGCGGAAATTACCGCTTTGAACCATGCCGGGATTCTCTGCTGGCGGATTGTCATCGTTGGCTCTGCGTTTCATCCGGGTATGCGGAGTGCCGACGACTTCATAAAAATATTGACCATCAGGTAGGCTGGATCCAGCGCCATCCACAATTTCAATGGCCGGGATCGCCGATCCGCTAAAATCCAATTCAAAATAAAGCTCGTCTGGACCGGCTACCTTAACCAAATAGTGGCTAACTGATTTCATGGGTTGCAAGCTAAGTGTTTGTGAAAAATAAACTGGTTCTACCAGTTTGTCGTGATCCGCAGCCCAAACAGACAGGCTGATCGCAAGCAGCAATAGACCGCTAGCGCACTTCAACAGGTTCTTCATGTGCTCCCTCTTCCTTGTAAGACATTTTCTTTTTTGCGAAACGGAACGTGCCTTTGGTGTAGTAATTCTAAGTTCATCGGCGGGTCGGGTCAAATTATTAAGCCTTTTTTGCATCTTTAACTTGATATAGAGCACGAAATTCTTGTTCCCGAGGCTTATTAGGCCCTTTTTACGCACCCGAATGTCGCATTCTTTGCGCTATGCTTGGCTATCTGTTGGGAGGATGTGTGCTCATTTTTTGGACTATTTTGGCCTTTGGTGATGTTGAGGTGGTGGTTTCCGATCCGGGCCTTTATGCGGTCGACCTTGATGCATACCAACTGGGGCCCGAAAAGCTTGGCTTGTACCACCTCGGCCAGCCAGTGCCTTTCTGGGTGCGTTCAACTGAAGCCGGCAATCAATTGATTTTCAGAGCAGCGCTTCTGTCCGGTCAGTACGGCACGTATCACGAATATGCTTCGGAAGATGTTTTTGTGCTGCGCGCAGAAGACCCTTCTCCGCCGGCTGTACAACTTTCGGCAAAACCAACCCATTTGACCAGCTCTTATCAAGCCACTTATTTTTGGGAGAAGGATCAACTTTTGATGCGTTTTGGTGGCGATCGCGACCCACATGAAGTGTGGTATTGGCACCAATTGACTTGTAATGATGCGGATCCCTTTGAACATACGTTTACGATTAACCCGCCGCAGAGTACCGCGCCTTTCCGCTTAGAAGTTGAAATGCGCGGTTGGTCGACCTTGCCTGCTTCGCTCAAAACCACATTTCCGGCACATGTACTACAACTGCACTTGAATGGCCAGCCCCTTGAGGTCCGATCTTGGTCCAGTTCAAGCAAAGAAATCGTGCAGTGGACCATTCCCGCCGAGTTGATTTTTTCAGATAAACCCAATCAGTTGAGCTTGAAGGTGCCAAGGCGAACCGACGCTACTGATGGGTTGATTGTCGATGTTGCTATCTTAAATTGGATTCGACTGACCCAAACGACAGATCAAATAGGTGCGCCTCAGGCCTTTACGCTTTTACCCGGCTCAAATTGGACTTTCCCGCCAAATCCAAACCCCGTACTGCTTTGGGACGAGGCCGGCCATTTTGCCCGTCTGCAAAATTCGGAACGGGTGGAAATCGACTTCCCCGCAGATTCCCGAGTGTGGATATGGCCTGAAGGCGATCTGCGCAAACCGCTTGAAATCCGCGCCCTGAATCTGGAGCCTCAGGAACCTCGACCCTTGGATCTGCTGGTTATCACCCATGAGCGCCTGTGGTCAGAAAGCCAACATTTAGTTGCCCTACACCGCGCGCGCGGTTTAAACGTCGGATTATTTGAAATTCACGACATTTACAGACGTTACAATTTCGGCATCCTTGACCCGAAGGCGCTGCGCGACTTTATTGCGGACGTGTACCTCCACTGGCCAAAACCCGGCCCTCGTTATGTGTTGATTGTTGGTGATGCCAGTTGGGATAGCAAGAATCAGGAATTTCGCAAAGAAAACTATGCGGATGCCCATTTTCAGCATCCTCAAAATACATCTTTGGGCAATATACCCTCTACGCTTTACCAAGGACCTCCGCTTAACAATCGAAACCTGGTCTCAACTTCCATCTACTTCGATTCATCGGGGCATTCGGCCTCCGACAACTATTTCGTGTGTGTGGATGGCGATGACTTTGTGCCTGACCTAGCGATTGGGCGATTACCTTTTGTCGAGCCCCACGAGGTCCAGGCTTGGGTCCAAAAGGAAAAACGCTACCTGGAAAACCTCGGCCAAATTCCACCCCAAAAGGAAATATTGTGGATCACCAATGAAAGCCCCGGGTTTCAGAGGGTTTCGGACAATTTTGCCCATAATTTGGCGACCAAGGGCTATTCCTCCCTCAAGGTCTACCCCTACGCCGCAGAAAAAGACAATAGCCAAAATTTGGAACGTATCGTGTCAGCTATGAACCAAAACCCGTTTTTGGTCTCCTTTTATGGACATGGCGGGCGGTTCATCTGGCGAACCGGCCCACCCGACCCCGTCAAAAATCACGATTTGTTTCGCATCCGCGATGTGGATACGCTGCAGCCGCAAACTGTGCCGCCGGTCATTCTGAGTTTTACTTGTTTTTCGGCCCCGTTTGATCACCCCGGTTCCGATTCCATCGGTGAAAAATTTGTCCGCCGCGCGGATGGAGGGGCCATTGCTTTTGTCGGGGCGTCCTGGCGGAACCAGCCCGGCGTCGCCTTGCAAACTGCCATGGTTGAGGCTTTTACATCTGATGCCAGAACCATTGGTGAAGCCTTTCTGTCCGCCAAAAAACAAATTAACAACCGCACCTGGTTGGAAACCTACAATCTTTTGGGCAATCCGGCTCTGCCCTTGCCTCCGCCGGCTCTGTCGTTTCCGGTCGTACGTGCTCAAGAAGGCGCTTCTGGTTTTGTCCTTCTAGAGCCAAATTTAGCAATTCAATCCTGTGCGGTGAGCTTTCTGGATGAGGGCGGTGCCCTCTTGGATCAGCAGAATTATCACCGGTCAGGAAATGCCTTTCTGCCCGATGACCCAGCGAATGGCTCTATGTCTGGCAGCGCCCAACCCACCTGGAAATATGCCAGTATTCACGCTCGCGATTCAGAGGGGCAGTCCTATCACGCCATCATTCCGAATTTGGTCGAAAACCCAGATTCTTCACCAGAATCCACCCATCCGGGACGGGAGTAAGCCTTGACCCAGCCAACAACGACGACCCTATTAACCGATGAGATTATTCGCGCAAGCCAAAGACTGAAGGCACTGTTTGCGCCCACCCCACTGCAGAAGAGTTTGAACCTGAGCCAAAGGTACGGGTGCGAACTTTATCTCAAACGGGAAGATTTACACCGTGTGCGCAGTTATAAAATTCGCGGCGCTTATAATTTAATCCAAGGTCTAACAGCCGAAGAATTGGCGGGCGGTGTGGTATGTGCCAGCGCCGGGAACCATGCCCAAGGGGTTGCCTTCAGTTGTCATGCGCTCCAAGTGCGCGGGGTCATTTGCATGCCGACGACAACACCGGGCCAAAAAGTGACCCAAGTTCGCCGGTTTGGCCAGGATCAGATTGAAGTGATCCTGCATGGCGATACCTTTGATGATTGTTACCATTTCGCCCGCAACTATGCTGAAAAAAACGGCGGTACTTTTGTCCATCCCTTTGATGATTGGCGCGTGATTGAAGGGCAGGCCACCGTTGGCATTGAAATTTTGGAGCAAATGACGCCTCCGCCCGATGTCTTGATTTTACCGATAGGCGGTGGTGGACTTGCCGCGGGTGTTGGCTTTGTCATGGGCCAGATGGCTCCTGAGAGTACCTTAATTGGCGTTGAGCCAAAAGGTGCCGCATCGATGAAAGCCTCAATTGAGGCGGGCCGCCTTGTCACGCTTCCGGAATTGGATAAATTTGTCGATGGTGCTGCCGTGCGTCGGGTGGGCGAAAAGACCTTTCCGCTTGTGCGCGAGCATCTTTCACAAATCCTTACCGTGGATGAAGGCCACGTCTGTGTCACCATCCTGCAGCTTTATAACGAGGACGCAATAGTGGTTGAACCGGCAGGCGCACTCAGTGTTGCCAGTCTGGATCTGCTTGCCGACCAAATTCGCGGGAAACGTGTCGTGTGTGTGGTCAGTGGCGGCAATAATGATATTGACCGCATGCAGGAAATTAAGGAGCGCGCCCTGCTCTATCAGGGCCTGAAACACTATGTCATTGTCAATTTCGCCCAGCGTGCCGGTGCCCTGAAGGAATTTGTCAACCTTGTGCTCGGGCCAACGGACGACATCACGCGCTTCGAATATTTCAAGAAAAATAATCGCGAAACAGGACCGGCCCTGGTCGGCATTGAGGTTCAGGCGCCGGGCGATTTCGATAAGCTGGTCGATCGCATGCGAAAGGCCAGTATCCCGTTCACGTTGCTCAATGAGGATCCGGACCTCTTCCGCTTTTTAGTTTAGATCTCTCCTCCCTTGTGTTTTGGGTTCTGCCCGGTTAGGCTTGCAAAAAAAAATTAGAGGAGCTTAACGATGTGCCTGATTTTGGCTTTGGCCTTTTTTTATGCAGATGAAACGCCCAAGTGGGATGTGAACAAACCCGATCTTCCGCTGCACGCCATAGAAATCGATACCCAAGAGGGGACTTGGCTGAATTTGGACGTTTCGCCCGATGGGAAATCCATTGTCTTTGACCTGCTGGGTGATCTTTTTTTATTACCCATTGAAGGTGGCGAAGCCAAAGTGCTGACGCAAGGACTGGCTTGGGATATGCAACCGCGTTTCAGTCCGGACGGAAAGAAAATTGCCTTCACCTCAGATCGCGATGGTGGGGATAACATTTGGATCATGAATGTCGATGGGAGTGAACCCAAAGCGGTCACCGCCGAGACTTTTCGCCTGTTGAATAACGCCGTGTTCTCGCCGGATGGGTCCATGATTGCTGCCCGCAAACACTTCACAGCCGCGCGTTCGTTGGGGGCTGGCGAGATCTGGTTTTACCATTTGGATGGTGGGGATGGGGTCCAAATCGTAAAAAAACCGAATGACCAGAAGGATTTAGGCGAGCCCGCCTTCTCGCCCGATGGCCGCTATCTGTATTACAGTCAGGACACCACCCCAGGTGGAACATTTGAATACAACAAAGACCCGTCACCCGGTATTTACACTATTTTTCGCCGTGATTTGATCAAGGGCGAAACCGAAGCATTTTTGTCGGGTCCCGGTGGCGCGATTCGGCCAACACCTTCGCCCGATGGGTCCAAATTGGCTTATGTACGTCGCGCCCACTACAAAACGGCCCTATTTGTTTACGACATCAAAAGCGGTGAAAACCGCATGTTAACCGATAGCTTGGATCGCGATCTCCAAGAGACCTGGGCCATTCATGGTGTTTACGCCAATTTTGCCTGGCATCCGAATGGACAATCCATTTTTTATTGGGCCGGAGGGCATATCCAACGGATTGGCTTGGCGGACACTAAAATTGAAACGGTTCCATTTCACGTGAAAACCACGCATGAAATAGCGGACGCGGTTCGGTTCCCGGTTGAAGTAGCACCGCAACAATTTAAAGTCAAAGCGATGCCCTGGTTGGTACATTCTCCCCAAAACGATCAAGTTGCTTTTGTGGCGCTGGGTCAGTTGTGGATTCAGAATGGCAACCAAAAACCGCAGGCAGTCACTCAGTTAAAGCAGGGTTTTGCCGCTTATCCCAGTTATGCGCGCGATGGGAAATCGCTGGTCTTTGTGCTGTGGCAGGATTCGGTCGGTGGATCCCTGTGGACGATGGATACCAAAACGTTTAAAACCACCCAGCGCAACCGTCAGGCGGGTGTGTTTTTGGAACCGGTCCTATCGCCCGATAACCGCTACCTGGTCTACCGGGTGAGCCAATTAGGTGGCCTTTTTCCTGCAGTTGGTGTCCAAAAGGACGGCATTTATGTGCTGGATCTGAATCAAAACTCAACCCGCCTTGTGCTTGAAGACGGGATCGCACCCCAATTTGGCGCCGAATCGGACCGTTTTTTCTTCACCACTTTTGGCGAAAAGATGAGCCAAAAACTTGAATCGATTCATGTGGCGGGTCGCGATCGTCAGACCCATGCAACGGGCGAGATGGTGATGGAAGTGAGTGTATCCCCACAAAACCGGTGGCTGGCCTTTGTTGAGAACTTTCAAACTTACTGCGTACCGTTTGTGAAAGGCACAGAACTCACCTTATCCTCCAAGGAAAAAGATTTGCCGGTCCGCCACCTATCCAAAGAATCTGGCATGGGCCTGCATTGGTCTAATAATGGCGATTTTCTGTATTGGTCACTGGCCAGTCAACTGGCCCGAATCGCGACAGATCCCAGCCAAAAGGACGCCGAGCCAACGGTTCAAAACTTTAGATTTGACGCGGAAATGGACGCGCCTAAATCCTCTCTGCTGCTCCAAGGTGCGCGCATTATAACCATGGTCGCAGACGAGGTCATGGAATCCGGC
Organism: Acidobacteriota bacterium; assembly: GCA_020637335.1. Lineage (GTDB taxonomy): Bacteria > Acidobacteriota > Holophagae > Acanthopleuribacterales > Acanthopleuribacteraceae > JACJWC01. Next base: position 163,014 of record JACJWC010000013.1, read on the forward strand.
GATATCTGGGTTCAGAATAACCGCATTCAGGCGATTGGGCCTTCGGGCAGTTTAGATGTGCCCAAAGAAACTGTGGTGGTAGATGTAAAGGGCAAAACGATTATTCCCGGTCTCATCGATGTTCACGCCCACGGCCCATATGGCAGCTCTGGCTTAATTCCGCAACAAAATTGGCATGCCCTGGCCACGTTGGCCTTTGGTGTGACCACCGTTCACGATCCTTCCAACGATACGGCTACTGTGTTTGCTGCTAGCGAATTAGCGAAAGCAGGTCGAATCCAGAGTTCACGCATCTTTTCGACGGGCACCATCCTTTACGGCGCCACCATGCCGGGCTACACTGCCATGATCAATTCTGAGGAAGATGCAGAAAAACACCTGGCGCGCCAAAAAGCGTGGGGCGCTTTTTCGGTGAAAAGTTACAATCAACCGCGCCGCAACCAACGTCAGCAGGTGCTAGCTGCTGCGCGCAAACTGGAAATGATGGTGGTTCCCGAGGGCGGAAGCCTGTTCATGCACAACATGAGCATGGTGGCCGATGGCCATACCGGAATTGAACATGCGATTCCCCTTGCCAATCTGTATGGCGATGTCGCTCAGTTTTGGGGCCAGAGCCACACTCAATACACTCCGACGCTGGTTGTTGCTTATGGTGGGATTTGGGGAGAAAACTACTGGTATGCCCAGGATCCGGTGTATGCAGATCCCCTGTTAACTCAATTCGTGCCCAGCTATGTCTTGGATGCGAGTGCACGTCGGCCTTTTAAGGCTCCGCTGGAGGAGTACAACCATATCGCTGTGGCACGCTCGGCCAAAAAAATGTTGGACGCTGGGGTTAAGGTCCAACTGGGTGCACATGGTCAGCGGGAAGGTCTCGCTGCCCACTGGGAAATGTGGATGATGCATCAAGGCGGCATGACCCCGCTCGAATCCCTGAGATGTGGAACCTTAAACGGGGCCCTATATTTGGGTCTGGATAAAGATTTGGGTTCTTTGGAGAATGGGAAGTTAGCCGATTTGGTTGTCCTGAACAGCAATCCACTGGACGATCTCAAAAATAGTCGTGATATTGCTTTTGTGATGTTGAATGGGCGTCTTTTGGATGGCGGTTTAAACCCCATCCAACCGCAGGGAAGCAAACGCTCTCCACTATTCTTTCAACAACCGCAAAATGCCTGGCCCGCACATGTCGGCGAAACGCACCTGGAAGGTGGCTGTCACGGAGCGTGTCAACACGGTCAGTAAGGAAAACGTCATGGACCGATATTCAAGCTTTGAACGCTTTTATCCGTTTTATTTGAGCCAACATCAAAACCGGACATGCCGCCGCCTTCACGTGCTGGGGTCATTGGCGGTTCTGGCTTTGGTGGTGGCCGGCATTGCGCTGCAGAATGTCTGGTTGTTCTGTTTGCTGCCGGTTTGCGGGTACGGCTTTGCTTGGGTCGGTCATTTCTTCTTTGAAAAAAACAAACCTGCGACGTTTACATACCCGCTTTATTCCTTTATTGGGGATTGGGTCATGCTCAAAGATGTCCTGAGCGGAAAAATTGAATGGTAAACGGAAAAAGCCACGGGACCTCGGGTTCCGTGGCTTTTGCTCGAGTAGGGTCGCGAGTTTAGTCGGTGTATTGGGTTGCGCGTTGCAGCAACTCATTTTTACTGAACTTGCCATCGCGACATGCGGTTAAATCCGATTTTTTGAAGACTAGGACTTTATCATTGCGGTCGCCTTCATCGTCGTAAACCACTTCACGCAGGATGACGGTGATGAACTGGTCTTCGGGAATGGAGCGAATGGAGCTGCCGTAATCACACAGGATATCGGCGATTTGGGTTTCGAATTTGGATTGCCGTTTGTTCCACATCTCGGATTCTTTTTTCTTGAGGACTTCCATTTTTTCAGCGTATTTTTTGGATGCGGCATCCATCTGGGCGCGCGCCTGATCCATTTCTTCCTGCCATTTTTTGCGCTCTGCTTCTGAGAGATTGCCTTCCTTGTTGCGGGTCTCACGCAAGGTTTTCATTTTGGCGCGGACCTGTTCCATCTGCTTTTCAAAATCGTTGCGCATGGTTTGCCACTCACGGCGTGAATCTTCATTGTCAAAGAAAAAGGATTCGTGAAAAACTTCGCGGGCCATTTCCATGCTTTCCTGAGCAGACTCCATGGCTTCCTGAACAATTTCGTCTATTTCATCTTGATCGATATCCTGATTGAAATTGATGTTCACGTTTCGCGGCATGCGGATAGGTGCAATCCGGGGCATGCGGATGCGGGGGAAAATATTGTCCTGATCGACGACCAACAGCAGACCTTGATGGGCCAGATAATGGCCGCTGACGCTGACATTGAGTTCGTCGCATTCATCACAATTGCGGTCGTGATTAACTTCAAAAGCCGTTTCAAATACACGTTCGATTATGGCGATATCGCGTTTGATGGCATCCATGTTTTGGGGGGAATCCACAACCGCGCTTGCGGCTGTCAGGAAAAAGAGTGTGAGCATAAGAGCCTCCAGATTGACTTAATATTTGGATTTGGGTTCGACTATATTGGCGAGCGCGATTAAACCTTCGCGGTTGCGGGAATTTTCCTGCATGAGGGTCTTGAAATTGACCCGCATGATTTCCACGTCGTTTTCACGCTGTTTTTGCAGTTGGCTGACCAGCAAGGCCATGTCTTCGCGTTGGTCCTTGCGACTTTGTTCCATGACTCGGGTCAGCAATTTTTCGTTTTGCAGCTTCATTTCCAGGCTTGTTCGTTCCAGTTGATCGTCTAACGCGCTGGCTTGTTGTTGTTTGTAATCGGTCAACGCTTGATCGATCAGGGTTGCCACTTGTTCGGGGTTCACTGTGGGTTCGGGTCCAAAGGCGATCTGGAAGTGGTTGGATTCCCAGGAGACACGCACCTGTAAGAGGCTGGCAAAACCCAGGAAGAGGCATGCAGCAATCAATGCCCATCGCCAAATCAAGCCGGAAGACTTTTGTTGGGGGAACAGGTAACGCAAGCGCTCCCACTGCGGGACGGGTTCCGCCTGCCAACGTTCGGCCCGAGCTTGCAAATCGCGAGCGGTCTGAACTAAACCTTGGCATTCCGAACAGCTATTGAGGTGTTGAACGAAGGCGTCCCGCTCGCTTTTACTCAATTTGCTGTCGAGAAAATCGCCAACTTGTTGGTCAAAGGGTTCATGGTTATGCGACATTTTGGGCCTCCAAATGGATTTTCATTTTTTTGAGTGCGCTGTAAAAACGCGATTTCACGGTGTTGGTTGACGTTCCGCAATGGTCGGCGACTTCGTCCAAGGTCAATCCGTGAAAGAACTTCAATTCCAGGATGACTGCCTGCTCAGGCGGTAACTTTTGCATGGCCTGAACCAGCCGATTTTTTTCCGCCGATAAGTGCAGCGTTTCTTCCGGATTCAGACGGGTTTCGGTCAATCCCTCAAAGGCAGGATCGGGATCGTCCTTGGGCGCTGCCGGGTTGCGTTTGCGCAATAAATCGATACAGCGGTTGCTGGCGATTTTAAGGATCCAGCCCGAAAACGACCCCACGCCATCGTACTGGTGCAAATTGCGAAAAACGGCAAAAAAGGTTTCTTGCAAGAGGTCCAAAGCCTGGTCCGGTGAACCGAGCATGCGCAAACCATAGTTATAAATGTTTTTTTCATGTTTCTTCACCAAACGTTCCCAAGCATCGCCGGAGCCTTCCAAGGCCTTTTTGGCCAATGCCTGATCATTGACAAGTCCGAACATATATTTCCTCACTCGCTTTTATATGTCGGACCGATGAAAAAAAAAGTTTGGTCGGGCAGAAATTTTTTTGCCAGCCTTCTTGTATGAAAGGTTGAGTATGACCTGTTTGGGCAATCCGTTGTCAGGCATCTCCCGGTTTCCTGACATAGACCTATTAACATGGAAAAAGGGGCGACCGTAAGTCGGTCGCCCCTTTTGTTGAGGAGGAAAGCTCCAATGCGAAAAAGAGCCTTCGCGGCTGTGCTCTGCCCAACACTGCCGTCTTCAGATAGGTATGACGAAAGTTCCTCAAAAAAGTTAGCTCTAATCCTCAATATTTCCGTTAAACGTGAGGTTTTTTACAATTCAATTTTTTGAACTCATGAAATTTTTTTTCCTTATATTTGGCTTCTTTTGAATTCCATAGGCCCAACACAAAATTACTCGCTTCCACTTTTCACCGTTTCTTGATGAGCGAATGGCGCTTCACCCTTGCGTTTAGCGGTGCTAGGCTGTGCCTGGTTCCCCAATAAAAATTTTTTTCCATGCTCACCTTTTTGAAAGCCATTCGTCTTGTATTACCAGGAGGGGCAAGTGGAAACACTGGATGCAGACCTAGTTCGACAAACCGTTTCGGGATCCCACCAGGCCTTTGATGTTTTGATGGTTCGCTACCAAAAGCTCATCTATCAAGTGGCGTATTCCTTTTACGGCAACACGGAGGACGCAATGGATGTTTGCCAGGATGTTTTCCTTCAGGCCCATCAGAAAATGGCCATGTTGGAGCAACCCAGCAAAGTCAAAGCTTGGCTTGTACGCATGACCTACAACCGTTGTATCAGTCTCAAACGCAGCGCTCAGGAACTTTGGTCCCCCCTAAATGACGATGAGTTTGTTAGCCAAGACAATCCGCAAATGGAGCACCAAAACAAAACGCTGATCTCGCGTTGCTTAGCCGTGCTCAATCCCAAACAAAAATTAGCTGTTGTTCTTAAGTATTTGGAAGGATACAGCTTAAAAGAGTTAAGTCAGACCATGGATATCAGCGAAGATCAAGTCAAGAACATGTTGTACCGCAGCATCCGCAAAATGGCGGCAAGCGTGCGGGAAAGCGAGGAGGCCTTATGAGCACGTGTAACCGATGGCAAGAATGGTTGGATGGTGTGGGTTTGGACCAAAAAGATTGGTCACTCCATCTTGCGGCGTGCGAAGAATGCCGCGCCCACTGGGAATTCCATCAGCGCCTGTTTTTTTGGCAAGGCGATCCGATGCCCAGCGAAGCGGATTTCACTCGCATGCGTCAATTTGTTGTGCGGCAAATCAAACCCAAAGCGCGCCCCATGAATTATTGGATGGTTGCGGTGGGTCTGGCCGCTTGTTTAACCGGGTTTGTAGTGGGGTCTTTTTGGCAAAAACCGGATAAGCGCATGCCCGAAAGTTATTCTGATTTACGCATCTTAGAACAGAAGGAAGGCTTGGTTCGCATTGGGTTTCTGGCCAATGAGTACCGCGAAACAACTCGACCGCTCAACGATCCGCACATCCAATTGATCCTGGCCCAATCGCTGCTCAATACCAAGAGCATGGCCCGTCGATTGGCCTTATTGGAAGAAACCCAGGAATACATGGATCCCGAAATTAAGTCGGCTTTGCTTCATGTCGCCCGATATGATCCCGAAATGGTCGTGCGCTCCAAAGCCATGGATCGTCTGATGAAATTACCCCGTGACCGTGAATTAACGCAGGCGTTCATCGAAATTTTGCGCGATGACACCCAGGTCCACCTCCGGCTTAAGGCCATGGAATATTTGCAGAATCAAGCTGGGGAAGAACCCCTCTTCGACCAAGTTTTGCGGGACCTGCAAAGTGATCCCGAGCCTGCCATTCGAGTGCAAGCCCAACAATTACCACTAGAAACCTATTGATTTAAGGAGTATGAAATGAAAAAGTTTTTGGTTTTTTGCCTGATTGGATCCAGTCTTTTGGCTGCAGATTCTTTTCAACAAACCTACCCGTTCACCCCGGGCCAAACCCTGGCGATTGATCTTCCCGGTGGCAACATCACCATCGTCGGCGAGGCCCGCCAGGACGTGTTCGTACAATACGAATACAACAACACCAATCGCGATTTTGAGCTGAAAATGTCTAAGTCCTCACAAGGCATAAGTTTGGTCGGAGATCGCGGCAGCCAACGCAATTTGCGTCTTCACCTTGAAATAAAAGTGCCTAATCAGACTGATCTCGACCTCAAGACCAAGGGCGGTAATCTCGATTTGAGTAACTTGCTCGGAAAATTTGTGGCCCGGACCATGGGTGGCAATATTCGCCTGAC